>JAGRGY010000001.1:83750-163809 GCA_020445255.1 Gammaproteobacteria bacterium | reverse complement strand
GTCTTGCCATGGTCAACGTGACCAATCGTGCCCACGTTTACGTGCGGTTTTGTACGTTCAAATTTTTCCTTGGACATGTTTACTCGATCTCGCAGAAGAACATGAATCAGCGTTTCACAAAACCGCCGCCATCCGACGCCGGCAATCTGGAGCCCAGGAGCAGATTTGAACTGCCGACCTCACCCTTACCAAGGGTGTGCTCTACCAACTGAGCTACCTGGGCCAAAACCTCTCCGGGCGAGGTCGAGGTTCGAGGTTCGAGGCTGTTTTCCCTCGGCCCTCGGCCTCTGGCTCTCGGCCCCGTATGCCTTGGAGCGGGTGATGGGAATCGAACCCACACCATCAGCTTGGAAGGCTGAGGTTCTACCATTGAACTACACCCGCATCATTACTAATGGAGGTGTACCCACCGGTACCACCGCCCTCGGCGCCGCTGGCCCCCGGACCGCCGCGCACGCCCCGGCGTTCTCCGGCGCCGCGCGCCTCCGTCGAACCCCTGTCCGGTTCGCATCCTCCCCCGAACGCGTCCGCAGGAGGCCTTGTATCCACTTGGTGGAGGGGGGAGGATTACTCCACGCCTCCGGCGTTACGCCCTTCGGGCCGCCGCGCACGCACGGCGTTCTCCGGCGCTGCGCGCCTTCGTCGAACCTCTGTCCGGTTCGCATCCTCCCCCGAACGCGTCCGCAGGAGGCCTTGTATCCACTTGGTGGAGGGGGGAGGATTCGAACCTCCGAAGGCTGAGCCGTCAGATTTACAGTCTGATCCCTTTGACCGCTCGGGAACCCCTCCAAAAAAGAGGCGGTATTCTGTGGGAACGGCAGTTTGCTGTCAACTCAGCGAACTGACCGCGAAGTCGGGCCGACGGTCGTCGGACACGAAGACCCGTGTGGTAGCATTCCGCGCTCGGATGGCGGGGTCAGGGATTTACGCGGCATGCCGCTAACGGTCTCCGACCAAAGCATCACCGTAAAGAGCAGGAAATCCCCAAGAAACATGAAAATAACGGTTTTCGGTAGCGGATACGTCGGCCTCGTGACCGGCGCATGCCTGGCCGAGGTCGGCAACAAGGTCATGTGCGTCGATGTCGATCCGGCAAAGATTGATCTGCTGAACAACGGCGGGGTGCCGATCTACGAGCCCGGCCTCACCGAGATGGTGCAGCGCAACAGAGGCGCAGGCCGGCTGCTGTTCACGACCGACCCCAAGACCGGTGTCGACTTTGGCCAGGTCCAGTTCATCGCCGTCGGAACCCCGCCGGACGAGGACGGATCGGCAGACCTGCAATACGTCCTCGCCGTTGCGCAGTCGATTGCCGAGCACATGGACGGTTTCAAGGTCGTCGTCGACAAATCCACGGTGCCGGTGGGAACCGGCGACAAGGTCGCCGCGCGAATCCGCGAAACGCTGACCCGGCGTGGCGTCGATTTCGAATTCGATGTCGTGTCGAACCCCGAGTTTCTGAAGGAGGGCGCCGCGATCGGCGACTTCATGAAGCCCGACAGGATCGTCATCGGAACCGAGAATCCACGTTCGATCGAGGTGATGCGCCAACTGTATGCGCCGTTCAACCGCAACCATGAACGCCTGCTGTTCATGGATATCCGCTCAGCCGAGCTGACCAAGTACGCCGCCAACGCGATGCTGGCCACCAAGATCAGTTTCATGAACGAGCTGTCGAACCTGGCCGAGATTCTCGGGGCGGACATAGAAAAGGTCAGGATCGGCATCGGATCGGACCCACGTATCGGGTTCCAGTTCATCTACCCCGGCTGCGGATACGGCGGGTCGTGCTTTCCGAAGGACGTCCAGGCGCTGGAAAAGACCGCAATTGGCGTGGGGTATACCCCGCAACTGCTTACCGCCGTCGAGGCCGTCAACAACCGCCAGAAGCAGTTGCTGTTCGACAAGATCCACGACTATTTCGGCGGCGACCTGGCCGGGCGCACCGTCGCGCTGTGGGGGCTCGCGTTCAAACCCAACACTGACGACATGCGGGCGGCGTCGAGCCGCGCCCTGATGGAGGCACTCTGGGACGCCGGCGCGAAGGTCCGGGCCTTCGACCCCATCGCGAGCGACGAGGCACGACGCATCTACGGCGAACGCGACGATCTGCACCTGTGTTCGAATGCCGACGAGGCCCTGGACGGCGCCGACGTGCTCGCAGTCGTCACCGAATGGATCGAATTCCGAAGCCCGGATTTCGACGAGATCCGCGATCGACTCACCCACCCCGCGATATTCGATGGCCGCAACCTGTACGACCCCAACGCGGTTCAGAGCGCCGGCCTCGCCCACTACAGCATCGGTCGCCGCCCACTGCTACCCGCCTGATTACCGGTCCACCCACGTTGTCGCGGGGTGGACGTTCGGCTACCGCCTCAATAATCACCCTTCGATTCGATTGGCGGATTATCGGCACCGCATGTACTATTTCCTGGCCAAGCCGTCGTCCCAACAACATAGATAACCTGGATCAAGGCCGCACCTTCGGCCAGACATCCCGCGGCCAGCAACAGCAATTTAAGAACTTAATAATGCACTCGTGCCTGAAGTTGGGCACCTGACCCAGTGTTACAGCACCGACCCGTGCGCAGAGAGGAGCCACTATGCACCAATCGATCAAGGCCAGCGTTGCAGCCTTCGCCCTGGCAGCCACCGTTTCGTTTACCGCAACCGCCGGCGTACCCAAGGACCTTCCGTATCCGTCCGGTGGCAACCTGACCGCCGACCAAGTCGTCGATCAAAACTACTTCGTCAATCATTTCTACGCGTTCAAGAACTACGCGATCGTTACGAAAGACAAGAGCACGACCGTACTGTTGATCAAGCCCGAGGGCAAAGACCCCACGACGATCACGCTGGACCGCTATCTCAACAACGACTACCCGGCCGGCGACGCGATCAACGCCGAAGACCTGGCCATCTTCCTGTCCGGCAAGCTCAAGGGCACCGGCATGCTGATCACCGACTTCAGTGACGATGCCAAGAGCCAGTCTTACATGATCTGGCTGCCCGCATTGCGCAAGATCCGCCGTTTTGCACAGCCCGCGCACGATGACTCGTGGGGCGGCTCCGACTTCACGTTCGGCGACGTGACACTGCGCAAACCGACGAACGAGACGCACGAACTGCTCGGCAAGGAGACCTTCAACGAGTGTCTCGGCTTCATGGCGCTGAAGGACGACGAGCAGAACCGCTACACGAAGGATATCCCGACGTCCGGCTCGTGCACTCCGAAAGGCAAAGAGGTCTACAAGGTCAAGTCGACGACCAAGTTCGAGAACTGGTGGTACGACTATCGCGTGTCCTACATCGACGCCAAGTCCTTCGCCGACTACCACACCGAGTACTTCAAGAACGGCGAGAAGATCAAGATCATCGACCGTGACTGGGTCTCGCTGGGCGAGAGTTCCGACCCGCGCGCGGTCGGCTGGGGCTACTGGTACGGCAAGACGCTGGCCACCGGCAACCAGACCATTGCCTACATCCCCAGGGACGTGAATGTCGTCAACGGCACCTACGACAGCGACTGGTGGTCGGAGAAGACCCTGCGCAAGATCAAGCGCTGATCATCATTCAGGCTGACTGAACGTCTGCCGGGCCACACGCCCGGCAGACGTGCGCAGCGAGGATCCGGTGATGATTCGCAGCCATGGCGTGCATGACTCGGCCGCCCTGACGGGTGGCCGGATGTGCCGTGTCGCGAGATCTGTTCGTCACCCAAATGATACAACCTTCGTGCGAGCGTCGAGTTCGCACCAGGGTGCGCCACCCATCGGGTCGCGTACCAGCAGCCGGCACCTGGTTGTTATAGCTGCACCGCGGGTGCCGTCGGCACGGCCGGATCCAGTTCGGCCATGACAGCGTCATAACCACCTTGGGGACAAAGCGGCACCCGGTTCGACCGACGCCGCTTTTTTTGCCACCAACATTCTGGAAACGGGGCAGAGGACAATGAAACCACAAGAAAACGTCTGGGCCAATGCGTATGCCAATTTCGCGCTCGCAGCACGCTGGCCCATCATCATCGTGTTGTTGCTCATCACGATTGCCGGCGCGATCTACATACCCAATCTCGACATACGCAACGACCCGGATACCTTGTTGCCGCCGAGCAACCGCTACGTCGCAACAAACTCGTATGCCGAGAAAAACTTCGGTATGGGCAACATCATGGTGTTGGCCCTGAAGGTCAAGGAGGGCGACGTCTGGCAGCCCTGGCTCATCAACACGGTCCAGGAGATCCACAACAAGCTCGTGGCCCTGCCCGAATCGCGCCCGGAAAACTTCATCGACATCGCGTCGCAGAAGATCAAGTACATGGGCACCGACGAGAACGGCCTGGTGTTCAAGCGCCTGATCCCGACCGAGGGCATCAGCGACGACCCCGAGAAGGCCAAGGAGCAGCTGGCATTCCTGCGTGAGGGCGTGAAGACCAACCCGGTCATGGCGCCGATGCTGGTGTCGATGTGGGACAAGGACGGCAACCGCTGTGCCTACGAGGATTACGACAAGGACACCTGCATCGCCAAGGCCATCTACATCATCGGCGACTACACCGATGATGTGAAGGCGATCTACCTGCCGTGGGTGCGACAGGTCCGTGCGCTGATGGACGAATACGGCAACGACCCCCGCTATGAATTGCTGGTCGCCGGCGAACCGTACTTCCTGGCGTGGATGCTGGCCGACCTTGTCGATCACTGGTGGCTGTTCACGATCTCGATCGCGATCGTCATCGTCGTGTTGTGGCTCGAGTTCCGCAACTGGCGCGGCGCCACCATGCCGCTGATCGGTGTCGGCATGACCATTGCGATGACGCTCGGCATCATGGGTTTCACGGCGTTCAAGCTGACCACGATGATGGTGCTGACGCCGATGCTGTTACTGGCAGTCGGTATCGGCCACTCGGTACAGGTGACGCGCCGCTTCATGCTGGAGAACGGCCGTACAGGCGACGCGCGGCAGGCGGCGCATGAGGCAATTCGGACCACGATCATTCCGGCCACGCTGTCGATCGTAACCGACATGGTCGGCTTTGCGACATTGGCCACTGTCGACATCTCTTTCTACAAGGACTACGCGTACTTCGGCGTGTTCGGCATGTTTACGCTACTGGCGACGACGACCACGCTGATCCCGCTGTTGCTGACCGTGTTCCCGCCGTCGCAGGAGTGCTGCCAGTCCCAGGAAGGTCACGGCTGGGAGGTCGCCGTCGGCGGATGGCTTACGCGTATCGTCGAGGGACCCGGAAAGATCCTGCCGATCGCGGTCACCGTCCTGGTGGTGCTGGGTTCAGCCTACTACACGAACCTGTTCAACTGGGAGGGCATCCCCGAAGACGCCAAGAAGATGGCCGAAGAGGGTGACTACACGCCCGGCGTGGAGAAGGGCATCAACTATGCGCGCGCGGCGTTCAAGGGCTCATCGGAGACCTGGATTGCACTGGAACAGCTGAACCAGATCATGCCGGGCGTCATCTCGGTGTCGATCCCGATCCGCGGCAAGGAGGCGAATATTGCGCCGTGTATCGACACCCTCTTCCCGGAATCGATTTATGACATCGAGGACAAGGCCCAGAAAGCCCAGATGTGCCAGAAGTACCGCGCCGAACTGGGCTGTTGGGACGGTGAGGCGTGTGGGCCACAGGGCATATTCAACGACATCACGCTGCATACCGACATCGAGAAGATGGAAACATGGATGCGCAACCATCCGTTCATCGGCTACACCGGGTCTTACTCCCAGTACATCCGGTTGGTGAACATGCTGCTGTCCGCCGAGGTCGGCGAGAAGACGAAACTGTCCGACCTCGCGGTGCCTGATCTCACCTACCTGCGTGGCATCGATCCGGACGACGACCGCAGCCCGAACGCGATCGTGCAGATGTACAACGGCCTGCTCGAGGCCATGACGTCAGCCGGGGACATGGACTCGTTCATCAACACCGAGACCTGGAACGAGGGCGTCATCCTCGGCTTCATCAACACGATGGACCCGGTCGAGACGCATCAGGTCACGTTGGATATCCAGCAATATATCGAGGACCACAAGAACGACCCGGGCTTCTCCAAGGTCAACTTCGGGCTGCGCAACGAGGACACTTCGGGTGACACCAACGAGCTGTCTATGGACGGCCCCACCTACGTCCGTCCTGGTATCGGCGGATTCCTCGGCGCAACCGAAGCGACACGTGAAGTGGCGATGGCAAACTGGCTGTTAAGCCCGTTGCAGACGGCCCTGGCGATATTCGTCATTGCCGCGCTGATGTTCCGCTCTGTGAAGATCTCCGCGCTGCTGCTGGTCACCTTGTTTATCACACTGCTGGCACAGTACGGTCTGGGCGGCTATTTCACATCAGTCAAGAACTGGTCGGGCAACCTGGCGTTCCACCTGCTGGTAACGCTGTCGATCTCGATGGGTCTCGGCGTCGACTACGGGATCTATTTGGTGTCGCGGTTGCGTGAAGAGATGCAGGCCACCGGCGGAGACTGGCTGCAGTCGCTGCGCAACACGCAGAACACGACCGGCTCTGCGGTCATCGTTTCGATTGTGGTGCTGCTGGGCAGCTTCATCCCGCTGGTCGGCACGTCGCTGGCCAACACGTGGGGCCTCGGCGTCTACATCGGATGGGCACTGATCGTCGACGTGTTCACGGCGCTGATGCTGCTGCCGCTAATGGTCAAGTGGTTCAAGCCGAAGTACGTGTTCGGCCCGTTCTGAGCCTTCGTCGCCAAGCCCTCCCCGCGTGCGGGGAGGGCTTTTTCTTTGCGCTTTCGCCCGACAATCAACCTGCAGTGTGCAGCCGGGTCATGGCCTTCTGCAGGTCACCGGCCAACACGATGTCCACGACGGCGAGCGCCGCTGTGATGGCATCGTCGATCGCCCGCTGTTCCTCTTTTCCGGCACGCGACAGCACATGCCCAACGACGGCCTCCCGATGACCCGGATGCCCGATGCCAATCCGCAGGCGGTGAAAGTCCTGACTGCCGAGCGCGGCACAGATATCGCGCATGCCATTGTGTCCGCCGTGGCCGCCACCCGTCTTCAGGCGCACGACACCGGGATCGAGATCCAGTTCATCGTAGGCGACCAGCAGCTGCGGTGGTGAAATGCGGTAGAAATTGCATACCGCCGCGACCGAACGTCCGCTGTGATTCATGTAGGTCATGGGCTTAAGCAGCCAGCAATCACCGGCCGGAGTCGTGATACGACCCAGTTCCGCTGAGAACTTGTTTTCGGCGCGCAATGCGACATCGTTCGCCCGCGCCAAGGCATCGACGAATCGAAAGCCGGCATTGTGACGGGTGTCTTCGTATTTTGCGCCGGGGTTGCCGAGCCCCACGATACACCTGATCGCGTCCATCGGTTTTACCCTGTATACCTCGTCGGTTCCCGCTGCGGCCACCGACCGCAACCACCCGCTGACCACACGCAATGGCGGATCGTGCGAGCCATCGCAAACAAAACGGCGGCACGAAGCCGCCGTCCTGTTGCAGACGATTCGACGTGAACCGGGGGTTACTCCGTCACCTCGCCTTCCTCGCCAGCCTCGTCCGACCCACCACCGCGCGGCGCATGGATCGAAACCACCGCCGAATCGTGCTCGGCCGGGTCACCATGACTCAGCGCCACCAACGCCACCCCTTGCGGCAGCTTCAGTTCGGTCAAGTGGATGATGTCGCCGACATTCAAAGCACCCAGATCGACCTCGATGTACTCGGGCAGGTCCTTGGCTTCGCAGATCACCTCCACGTCGGTCACGGTGTGCGAGATCTGCCCCCCGGCCTTGACGCCGGGCGCCGTGGCTTCGTTCAGGAAGTGCAGCGGCACGTGCATCTTGATGCGGTCGCCGGCAGCGACGCGCAACAGATCGACGTGAGTAACGAACGGCTTCGAAGGGTGACGCTGCAGGTCCTTCAGCACGACCTTCTGCGCCTTGCCATCAACCTTCACGGTCAGGATGTGCGAGTAAAACGCCTCGTGATCCAGGTGCTGGATCAGCTCGTTGTGCCGGGTGGCGAACATCTCGGGGTCCTCACCGCCACCATAGATGATACCCGGCACCATCCCCTCGCGACGCAGGCGGCGGCTCGCACCCTTGCCCTGATCGTTGCGGGAGACTGCATTGATTTCGAAATTCTCTTGCATGTCTCTATCTCTCTCTAAACAAAAATTCGTCCGGCGACCCGCGACCAGGCCCCTGCCGGACATTCATTCGGGGCACAACCCCGTCCCATCGTCAGTCCACGAAGAGTGAACTGACAGATTCCTCGTTGTTGATCCGGCGAATCGACTCGGCCAGCAGGCCGGCAATCGACAACTGCCGGATCTTGGTACACGCCACGGCATCCTCGCGCAGCGGGATCGTGTTGGTGACGACCAGTTCGTCCAGGCGCGACGACTCGATATTGGTCACCGCAGGCCCAGACAACACCGCATGCGTACAATACGCGACGACCTGCGCCGCACCATGCTCCTTCAAGGCCGCCGCTGCCTTGCACAATGTGCCGGCGGTATCGACGAGGTCGTCGATGAGCACACAGCTACGTCCCTCGACATCGCCGATGATGTTCATCACCTGGGCCACGTTGGCCTTCGGCCGGCGCTTGTCGATGATCGCGAGATCCGCGTCATCCAACCGCTTCGCCAATGCCCGTGCCCGCACCACGCCGCCCACGTCGGGCGACACGACCATCAGGTCGTCATACTTCTGCCGCCAGATGTCACCAAGCAGGATCGGCGACGCGTAGACGTTGTCGACCGGTATGTCGAAAAAGCCCTGGATTTGGTCGGCATGCAGGTCCATCGTCAACACCCGGTCGGCGCCCGCGGTACCGATCATCTTCGCTGCGAGCCGGGCGGTGATCGGCACCCGCGCCGAACGTGGTCGGCGGTCCTGGCGCGCATACCCGTAATACGGGATCACCGCCGTCACGCGGCGCACCGACGACCAGCGCAGCGCGTCGATCATCACCAACAACTCCATCAGGTTGTCGTTGGTCGGCTCGCAGGTCGGCTGCACGACGAACACGTCGCGACCGCGCACGTTTTCCTGGATCTCGACCATCGACTCGCCGTCGCTGAACTGGCCGACCGCGGCCTTGCCCAACGGGATGTCGAGATACGCCGCGATATCCGCCGTGAGTTGCGGATTCGCGTTGCCGGAAAAAACCATCACGCCGCTGCTCGACACCCTCGACTCCCCTCACCGTTCGACACCAAGGCTCGCCGCCGGGCAGGCCTCGTCACTCTGCATGCGTCGGTCGCACGCGGGTCTGCGACCCGACTTCGGTACGGCCATCACGACGATGGCCGGGGCGGTAGGATCACTCGGGCTACGCCCGCGCCCTCCGGGCCGCCGCGCTGCGCGCGACGTTCCTGGCGCTGCGCGCCTGCGTCGAACCTTTTCGGTTCGCCTCCTACCGCCGACGCACGCCCTGTGCATGCCGCTGCGCGGCTGCCAACTATGGCTGGGGCGGTAGGATCACTCGGGCTACGCCCTCGCCCTCCGGGCCGCCGCGCTGCGCGCGACGTTCTTGGCGCTGCGCGCCTGCGTCGAACCTTTTCGGTTCGCCTCCTACCGCCGATGCACGCCCTGTGCATGCCGCTGCGCGGCTGCCAACTATGGCTGGGGCGGTAGGATTCGAACCTACGAGTGCCGGAGTCAAAGTCCGGTGCCTTAACCGCTTGGCCACGCCCCAAAATTCGATCGTCGATACCCGGTCAGCGCGGCCCGTCGAGTAACGGAGAGCGATTGACACCCTGCGTGACGAAGCCTTCCACGCCAGCCGGCAGCTGTGTCAGCAGTACCTCTGCGTCTGTCCGGCTGCGTATCTCGGCGAACACACAGGCACCGGTGCCGGTCAATCGTGCCGGCGCGTGCCGATCCAGCCAGTCGAACGCATGCGCCACGTCCGGATAGCGTTTCCGCACCACGGCCAGGCAATCGTTCCCGCGCTCGCCGCCGAGAAAGTCGCGTATTGTGATTCTGCGAGAATTCCTTGTCAATTCCGGGTCTTGGAACACTTTTCCCGTGCTGACGTGGACCGGCGGCTTGAGGACGAGGTAGACGGGCGTCGGCAGGTCGACATCGGTCAGCGTTTCGCCGACTCCCTCGGCCCAGGCGGCACGACCGTGGACGAAAATCGGCACATCGGCGCCGAGTTGCAGGCCCAACTGTGCGAGTCGGCGGGCATCCAGGCCACATCGCCACAGGTGGTTCAGCGCGACCAGCGTGGTCGCCGCGTCGGAACTGCCGCCGCCGAGCCCCGCGCCCACCGGGATCTGCTTGTCGAGCCGGACCCGGGCCCCCAGCCGCGACCCGGTGGCGTGCTGCAGCAGTCGCGCCGCGCGCACGACGAGGTCGTCGTCTTCGTCGACACCGGCCGGCCCGCCGATGCGTCGAACCGTGCCATCGTCGTGTACGTCGATGTACAGGCTATCGGCGAGATCGATGAACTGGAACACGGTCTGAAGCCGGTGGTAGCCGTCATTGCGCCGACCGACCACGCGCAACATCAGGTTGAGCTTCGCCGGCGCCGGCCAGGCACCCTTGGGAATCATTGCTGGCCGGCCTGAAGCCTTTCGATCACCGCCCGGATCTTGTCGCTGTCGGGCTTGTGTACCAGCGCCTCGCGCCACACCGCCTGCGCATCGTCGCGCTGACCCTTCACCCACAGCACCTCGCCCAGGTGCGCAGCGATCTCGTCGTCGCGCGTGAGTTCAAGGGCACGGCGCAGATGGCTGGCCGCCTGCACCAGATCACCCTGGCGGTAAAGCACCCAGCCCATGCTGTCGAGCACGGCGGGGCTGTCCGGCTTCAGCTTGAGCGCACGCGCCACCAGCGTGAAGGCCTCGTCCAGGCGTTCGTTACGATCAGCCAGCGTGTAGCCGAGCGCGTTCAGTGCGTCGGCGTTGTCCGGATCCTGCGCAAGGATCAGGCGCAGATCCTTTTCCATCCCAGGGAAGTCGCCCAGTTCGAGGACAAACAGCGCACGGTTGTAGCGCAGATCGTGGTTGTCGGGAAACGCGCGCAGGCCGTCGTCGTAGAGGTGCAGGGCGACCTCGCTGTCCCCGTGTTTTTGTACCAGCTGCGTCTCGGCGACGTAGAGATCGGCGGCGCGCCCGGGGTTGGCGATCCGGGCCTGCTGCAGCAGGTCGCGCGCCTGACCGAGCCGCCCGGTGCGACCGAGTATCTGCGCCGCCCGCATCACCGCGTCAACCTTGAGCTCACTGCCGGTGACGGTGCCGAACAGACCGATTGCGAGGTCTTCGTGTCCGGTTCGTTCCTCGATCTGCGCCAGGTAATAGCTGGCCTCGTCGCGTCGCTCGGGTCGGCCGCGGAGTACCTGCCACACCGGCCGTGCCTCGTCCCATTGTTCCTGCTGCGTCGCCAGCATCGCATAGCCGAATGCAATCTCGTCGTCATCGGGACTCTGGCGGTACAGGTGGCGAAACTGTTCCAATGCTTTGGCATAGTCGCCGGCGTCGACGAGCATGCGTGAATACGCGGTGCGCAACACCGAGCTGTCCGGGTAGCGACCGACGCTGTCGGCCAGCATTGTCAGCGCTTCGTCGCGCCGACTCTGTGCCACCAGCACCCGTGCCAGCAGCACCCGCGGCTGCTCCCACTCGGGCTTGCGCTGCAGCACCTCGCGCAGATGCGACTCGGCGTCCTCGAAGCGCCTGTGCGCCGCTTCGAGCACGCCCAGACCGTACAACGAGCGAACATCGTCCGGATTGCGCGCATTCAGGCCCTGCATCAACGTCTCGGCACCCGCGCGGTCGTTCTCGACGCTGAGCGCGCCGGCCGCCTGCAGATAGCCGTCGACACCACGCGCGTTCGCGATCAGCACGAGGGCGTCGAGCTGTTCGCCGGCGGCATCCAGCTGCTTGTCACGCAGGAACAGGACCGTGGCCAGCTGGCGCGCCGTCAGGTCGTTGGGCGCGAGCTCCACCCAGCGGCGTACCGCGGCCAACCCTGCCTGGTAGTCTTTCAGATGCAGCGCGATGCGGGTCGCGCGCTCCGCGGCATAGGCATCGCGGGCCAGGATCGCCGCATGCTGGTAGTGGCTCTGCGAAAGCCGCAGATCGCCGCGGTGGGCGGCGATCTCGCCGACCAGGTAGCTGTAGACGAGGTCTTCGTCCAATTCGCGCGTCGGCGGCTGCGGTTCGGGGAACGGCAGCACCACCTCGCCGCCGTCGGCCGCGTCCTCGCCGTCCGCCGGCATCGGCAGCGACTGGCAGCCCTGCAGCGCCAGCAGCACGACGATCGCAAGGCAGGCCACCAGCGTCTGTTTTGCGGTCCTGCCCCCGTGGGGCACACGCGCCGACCATGCCGGGCCGGCCGGACTGTCCTTCCTAACACCAGGGTTCATGACCACTTGCATTCAACTACTTGATATCTCAAAATTTCTAACCTAACCCGTGTCAGCTTGGCCACTATGCCCCTGCTCGCCCTCGGACTCAACCACACCACAGCGCCGGTAAACATCCGGGAACGCGTGACGTTCGGGCCCGATATCATCGTCGCGGCGCTACGCAGCCTGACGGATATCGATGGCGTAAACGAGGCCGTCATTCTCTCGACCTGCAACCGTACGGAACTTTACTGCCACGCCAACGAAGATGCACTGGAATTGACGCGCGACTGGCTGGCCGGGTTCCACGGGCTCGCCGTCGAAGACGTCGCGCCCTACCTGTACGCGCACCAGGGGCGCACTGCCATCAACCACCTGCTGTCGGTCGCCAGCGGCCTGGACTCGCTGATCCTGGGCGAGCCGCAGATCCTCGGCCAGGTCAAGAATGCCTTCCAGGTCGCGCGCGACTCGGGACGCACCGGCAAGTTGCTGACGCGGCTGTTCCAGCATGCGTTCAGCACGGCCAAACAGGTCCGCACCGATACCGCGATCGGCGACAGCCCGGTGTCGGTCGCGTTCGCCGCTGTCAGCCTGGCGCGCCAGATCTTTTCCGACCTCAGCGAGCAGACCGCGATGCTGATCGGTGCCGGCGAGACGATTGAACTGGCCGCGCGCCACCTCGCGCAGAACGGTATCGGACGACTGATCGTCGCCAACCGCACGATCGGCCGGGCACAGGCGCTGGCCCACCAGTTCGACGCCTTCGCGATCGGCCTGACCGAGTTGCCCGCGCATCTGGCCGAGGCCGACATCGTCATCGCATCGACCGCGAGCCCGGTGCCGGTGCTCGGCAAAGGCACGGTCGAGAGTGCGCTCAAACGCCGCCGCCACCGCCCGATGTTCATGGTCGACATCGCCGTACCGCGCGACATCGAGCCCGAGGTCAGCAATCTCGAGGATGTCTACCTGTACACGGTCGACGACCTCGACGAGGTGATCCAGGCCAACCTGCAGTCCCGCCAGGAGGCGGCCGGTCAGGCGCGTGAGATCATCACCTTCCAGGTCGAGGAATTCCTTGCCTGGATGCGTTCGCTCGACGCCGTCGGCCTGATCCAGGACTACCGCCGCCAGGCCCACGCGGTGCGCGACGAGGTGCTGGGCAAGGCCCAGCGCATGCTCGCATGCGGCAAGCCGCCGGACGAGGTGCTCGCATTTCTCGCCCAGACCCTGACCAACAAGCTGCTGCATACCCCCAGCACGCAGCTGCGCGAGGCCGGCAGCAACGGCCGCCGCGAACTGCTCGAGGCCGCGAACGCGCTGTTCCAGCTCGGTCACGGCAAGGCCGGCAACGATTAGCGCCGTCGGCGCGACAACCGCCGCCTGACGCGGCCACCCAGCCACCACTCGCACGCTGCCACACCCGCACGGGTGTCGAACCATGAAACCCAGTATCCGCCACAAGCTCGAACAGATCAGCGACCGCTATCATGAGATCACCGCGCTGCTCGCCGATCCCGAGGTGCAGGACGACAACGACCGATTCCGTGCGCTCAGCCGCGAATACGCGCAGGTCGAGCCGGTCAGCCGCTCGTTCGAATCCTTCACCGCGGCCGAACGGGAGTTGCGCAACGCCGAGGAGATGCTGGCCGACCCCGAGCTGAGCGAGCTCGCCGAGGACGCCTGCGCCGAGGCACGGCGTACGTTGCAGACACTCGAACCGGAGTTGCAGCGCCTGCTGCTGCCGCACGACCCGAATGACGACCGCAACGTGTTTCTCGAGGTCCGCGCCGGCACCGGCGGTGCCGAGGCGGCGCTGTTCGCCGCCGATCTGCTGAGGATGTATCTGCGCTACGCAGAGGCCCGTCGCTGGCAGACCGAGATGATCAGCCAAAGCCCTGGCGAACTGGGCGGCTACAAGGAGGTTATCGTGCGCATCGTCGGTGCGGGCGTGTACTCGCGGCTCAAGTTCGAATCCGGCGCGCACCGGGTGCAGCGCGTGCCGGACACCGAATCGCAGGGTCGCATCCACACATCGGCGTGCACGGTCGCGATCCTGCCCGAGGCCGAAGCGGTCGATGCGTTCGACATCAATCCCGCCGACCTGCGCATCGACACCTACCGTTCGTCCGGTGCCGGCGGGCAGCACGTCAACACGACGGACTCGGCGGTGCGCATCACCCACCTGCCGACCGGGGTCGTGGTCGAGTGTCAGGACGAACGCTCACAACACAAGAACAAGGCGCGCGCGATGTCGCTGCTGCAGGCACGCCTGCTGGCCGCGGCACAGGCGAGCGCGGCCGCGAGTCGCGCCGAGGACCGTCGCCTGCAGGTCGGCAGTGGCGACCGCTCGGAGCGCATCCGCACCTACAACTTCCCGCAGAACCGACTGACCGACCACCGCGTCAACCTCACCCTGTACAAGCTCGACGAGATCATGCAGGGCGCGCTCGACCAGGTCATCGATCCGCTGCTGCACGAACACCAGGCCGAGCAGCTGGCCTTGCTCGGCACCGACTGAGCGCGCGGCGCGCAGTGGATCGGGTCCGCGAGCTGCTGCAGACGGGAGCGCTGAGCCTGCAACAGACCTCCGAGCAGCCCCTGCTCGACGCCCAGGTTCTGCTCGCCCACGCACTCGGTCGTGACCGCGCCTGGCTGTATGCCTGGCCCGAGCACCTACCGAATGCCGAACAGATCAGGCGATTCGAACACCTGATCGCCGCGCGCGTGGCGGGTCACCCGGTCGCCTACCTGATCGGCGAGCGCGAGTTCTGGTCGCTGACGCTGCAGGTCGACAACCATACGCTGATCCCGCGCCCGGAGTCCGAGCGTCTGGTGGAAACAGTGCTCGCACTCGATCTGGCCGACGACGCGCGCGTGCTCGACCTCGGCACCGGCAGCGGCGCGATCGCGCTGGCACTGGCCAGCGAACGGCCGGGCTGGCAGATCACGGCGTCCGACATCTCGCCGGCGGCGGTCGCGATCGCGCGCAGCAACGCTGAACGCCTGCGCCTGCAGCGCGTCGACTTTGCCGTCGGCGACTGGTTCGAGGCGCTCCACGACGACGCCGTCTTCGACCTGATCGTCAGCAACCCGCCGTATGTCGCGCACGGCGATCCACATCTTTCGCGTGGTGACGTACGCTTCGAACCGCCACAGGCGCTGGTGTCCGGCGACGACGGCCTCGACGCGATCCGCCACATCGTTGCATGCGCAAGCGGCCACCTGATGCCCGGCGGCTGGCTGTGGTTCGAACACGGCCATACCCAGCACAACTCGGTCGCCGCGCTGCTGCGTGCGTACGGCTTCATCGATGTCGCGACCCGCGCCGACCTGGCGGGGAACCCGCGTGACACGGGCGGACGACGGCCACCGAGCCCGCCCGGCATGGGCTGAGATCAGCATGCTGCGGGCTGGGAACCCAGCTCCCGCAACGCGTCGACGCTGTCCACGTTCGGCGCCGATCTCCCCTTGACCAGTAAGGACTTTCGGACCAGCATTGCGGCATGGACATGGCCTGTGAATCCCTGCGCAAGCGGCGCGAGATCGCATTCTGCACGCTTCACCCCGACCCCGAGCAGGCGCACTCGGCGGTGGCCTTTCTCACCGACATCCAGGGCATCGATCGGGTCGAGGTGCTGCACAAGGCGGCGATCGAGGTGCACTACAGGCTGGTGGCCATCACGCTCGCCGACATCGAGTCGTTGCTCGAGGATCGCGGTTTTCACCTTGACAACCGCTTGGTGTACAAGATCAAGCGCGCCCTCTACCACTACAGCGAAGACACCCAGCGCGCCAATCTCGGTTGTGCAAAGGGCGATCCAAACTGTACCGAGAAGGTATTCGTCAACCGCTACCGCAAACGTGATCACGGTTGTCAGGACGACCGCCCGGATCACTGGCGCCGCTACCTGTAGAATCCGGCGCCCCACGCCAACGCCGAACTGTTCCCTCCCCCGTCGGCATGCTTCAATCGCGCGATGGACGATCAGACCCTGCTGCGCTACAGCCGCCAGATCATGCTGCCGCAAATCGGTGTCGAAGGTCAGCAGCGCCTGCGCGGCGCGCGCGCGCTGATCGTCGGCATCGGCGGCCTCGGCTCACCGGTTGCGATGTACCTGGCCGCGGCCGGGGTCGGCACGCTCGAACTGGTGGACGGCGATCGCGTCGACCTCAGCAACCTGCAACGCCAGATCGTGCATGCGACGGGGCGCATCGGCATGTCGAAGACGGCATCAGCGGCGCGCACGCTGCATGACCTCAACCCGGACGTCGACATCATCTGCACCGACCGCCGCCTGCAGGGTGACGATCTCGACCGCGCCGTCAAAGCCGCCGACATTGTCGTCGACTGCAGCGACAACTTCGCTACGCGCTTCGCGTTGAACGCCGCATGCCGGCAGTCGCGGCGGCCGCTCGTGTCGGGTGCGGCGATTCGCTGGGATGGCCAGATCAGCGTGTTCGACGCGCGCGACGGCGGCCCATGCTATCGCTGCCTGTATCCCGAGCAGGGCAATGAAGACCTGCTGTGCAGCGAGAACGGTGTCGTCGCGCCGCTGGTCGGCATCATCGGAGCGATGCAGGCGCTGGAGTCGGTAAAGCTGTTGTGCGGCATCGGCGAGTCGCTGGGCGGCCGATTGTTGGTGCTCGACGGACTGCGCATGCAGTGGCGGGAACTGCGCCTGCGCGCCGATCCCGCATGCCCCGTGTGTGCGCAATGAAGCTCTTCATCCATGGCCTTGGCAGCTGCGGCTGGGGTGCGAAGTCGCTCGCGATGCGTCGCCATTTCGGCGTTGCCAACCTGCTTGCGCCGGATCTGCCGTTCACCCCGACCAACGTGATCGCCCGCCTCAAGGATCTTGTCACGCGCTACCCGGTCAGTACCTTGATCGGTTCATCGCTGGGCGGCTTCTACGCCACCGCCATCAACCGCGAATTCGGCTTGCCGGCGATCCTGATCAATCCGGTCGTGTACCCGCATCGCCTGCTGGCCGACTACCGCGGCGAACAGCGACGCTGGTGCGACGACGCGCCGTTTCGCATCAACGACGACTATGTCCGTGCACTCGCCGGGCTCCAGCGCGACGAACTCGGCGACGACGAACGCTATCTCGTGTTGTTGCAACGTGGCGACGAGGTGCTCGACTACCGCCAGGCCGCGGATTACTACGCCGGCAAGGACGTGGTGATCCTGGCCGGCGGCAGTCACCGATTCGACGACATCGAGCGCGTCCTGCCGACGATCGATACCTGGCTTGAGCAAACGCCGTAAACGATCGGCCGCCGCGGGCGACTGGCCGCACACGACCGCACCCATCATAATGACCTGCCCACCAGACCCAGGGCCCGGACCCGACCGCACCAGCGAGATGCCAAAGAAGCCCCGTCCACCGATGGATCCCGATCGCCTGCGCCAGGACCTCGTGATTCGCGACACCCTGCTCGGCAATATGTTCGAATTCCACACCACCTGGGGCCTTTTTTCACCCAAGGCCATCGACGAAGGCACCCGCCTGCTGCTCGAGCACATCGAGGTGCACCACGACGACCGCGCACTCGATCTCGGCTGCGGCTACGGTCCGCTGGGCCTGGCGATCGCGCGTGCGGCACCGACCGGCAGCTGCCTGATGGTCGACAAGGACTTCGTCGCGGTCGAATACGCCAACCGCAATGCGCAGCTGAACCATGTGGTCAATGCCCACGCGATGCTCAGTGACGGCCTGCGCCACATCCCCGATCAGACCTTCACACTGGTCGTCACCAACCTGCCGGCCAAGACGAGCAAGGAGCACTACTACCTGTTCTTCAACGACATTCGCGACCACCTGGAACCCGGCGGCCGCTTCTACGTGGTCGTCATCAGCGGCCTGCGCCAGTTCATCGCCCGGGCGTTCGACGAGGTGTTCGGCAATCACACCAAGGTCAAGCAGGGCCGGCAGTACACCGTCGCGCTGGCCGTACGGCCCGGTTGACGGACCGCGACGTGCCGAACAGCGAATTGTTGCAGCTGCACATGCGGCCGGCGACCGCTTGCAGGAGACGGTTGAGCGCCCCTCATCACCCGGATCACAGGGTGAACGAGGCACGTTACTAACCCCTTCAGCCAACGCGTCGGCGGACGCTCCAGCTAAAGCCTGCGGCCGATCATGCCGCTACTCTGGGAGCCCCACAGTGAAGCTGGCATTCATGCAACCCAAAGCGATGACCGACCCGACGGATGACATCACCAGTGAGAAGGCGGCAGAGATCCTGCGCCTGACGCTGCCGATGATGTCGCGCAACGGGGTTCCGGCCACGCCCCACAACTACGCGACCTGGTATGCCTATGTCGCCGGAGAGAATGCAGAGCTGACGGCCGAAGTCGACCACCTGATCGCCGAGGGTCAGAAATTCACGGCGGCGGTTAACGCACGCCTGTACCGCAAGTTCCTCGCCGACCACGACATGGATCGTGTCGAGGACGTGCGCACGCAGCTCAGCGCGCTGATGAACGAGGTTGGGGGCCGGCTCAGCGACGCGGGCAACGATGCCCACGCCTTCACCGGTGCGCTCAACACCTTCTCGGACAGCGTTTCCAACGCCAACGATCTACACAAGATTCAGAACCTACTCGGCAAGCTGCTTGACGAAACCCACCAGATGCGCAGCAGCAACGACAGCATGCAGTCGCATTTCGAGGAAAAGACCCGGGAGATCGAACTGCTGCAGGAACAACTCCAGGCCGAACGCGAACGCGCAGCGACCGACCCGCTGACAGGGCTGTTCAACCGTATCACCCTGCTCGAGCGCATCGACGAGGCGATAGACGCCACGGGTGCCGGCCAGGGTTGTTCGGTCATCATGTTCGACATCGATCACTTCAAGGCCATCAACGATACGCATGGCCATCTGATTGGCGACCGCGTGATCCGCTTCGTCGCCAAATCGCTGCAGCAGAACATCAAGGGCCAGGATACGGCGGCGCGTTTCGGGGGCGAGGAATTCACCGTGCTGCTGCCGGCGACCCCTTCCAGCGGGGCCAAGGCCGTGGCAGAAACAATCCGCAAGGCGGTCGAGGCCGCACAGCTGGTGCGTGCCGATACCAAGAAGCCGATCGGCGACATCACGATCTCGGCCGGTATCGCGACGTACCGACGCGGCGAAGACACGATGGAGCTGCTCAACCGGGCCGACCAGGCCCTGTACCGCTCGAAGAACGAAGGGCGCAACCGCTGCACCCTGGCCAGCTGAGGGGCTGGCAGACGAAACCTGCTCAGGTCATGCGAGACCGCGCGCGAGCCAGGGTCCGATCAGACGACTGACGCCGACCGGCAGACGCTTCCACGCATTGATGAATAGCCGATATTTGGGATTGTTCGGATTCAGATCCGGCATCTCGGTCGCCTTGACCAGAAAATACTCGTAGCTCAACGGCACCGGTTCGAATCCCCAGTGCTTCTTGAAGCTGTAGGAACCCGTGTCGACCTTGCTGCGACCAAAGTCGAATAGTCGGCAGCCGCGTTCGGCCGCACGCCGCATCACCTCCCAGTACATGAAGTCGTTGGCGGCGAGATTGCGCGCGGCATTGATGCCGCCGCCATAGAACGGCAACACCTGGTCGCGAAAGTAGTAGTTCATCACCGACGCGACCACCTGGCCCTCGTGGCGCACCGTGATCACATCGACGTCGTCACCGAACTCGGCGCGAATGGCGCGGAAGTGTGCCTTTGGAAACACCGGCGTTCCGAGGTTGCGCACGCTCTCCGAGTAAGCTGCGTACAGATGGTCGATGCCGTCGTCGGGTTCGCCGACGAGTCCCGCCTTGATGCCCTTGCGCACCATCGCGCGCTGCTTGCGTGGGATCGCGTTCATGTTGGCATCGTGGTCGGCGCTGATTTCACGCTTGAACGTCACGTACAGGCCATCCTTGCGCTTCCAGTCGTCGCGCATCGGTCGTTCGTTGCGCGTCTCGAGATGACTGACCCCAAGCTCCTGTGCAAGCGCAATCGCGCGTACCTCGAGCGCGGTACGCGTTTCCTCGTCATCGGCCAGCACGCCGCCGTAGACACAGAACGGCACCGAGATCAGCGAATGTCCGAACAGCAGGTGCCTGACCTCCCCCAGCGGCAGCACGCCACAGATCACGCCACTGCGCTCGGCCAACAGGTAGTGGCCGGGATAGCCATAGGTCGATTCGATCAGGCGTTTCCAGCCGTAGCGGTGGAAGAAGGTCCCATGAGGATGAGCCGCGACATAGGTATCCCAGCTTTCCGCGTCGTGCCCAGAAGCGAGTCTGATATCCAAGAGCGTGCCCCATAAGAAGTGTCGATGCGAACCATCTTTAGTAACGGCCGCGCTGCGCGTTCGTTCACATTTCACCGACCAACGGCATGGCGATACTCATCAGCGCCACGCATGACGACAAGGAACGACGATGAAACGGATCGCACTTTCGCTGTCGATATTGTTGTTCGGCGGCATGTACATGGCGTATGCCGCGGAAAACCCCATGTTCATGAAACAGCTGAAGCAGGGTATCAGCGGCTCAGTCGGGTCACAGACACCGTCCGCCGCGTTCCATTTCTGCTGCAACAACGCAAACGGGCGCGCCTGCCACGCCAGCGACTGCGCCAGCTGCACGGCATTCTGCAGCGGCAATATGGTCGTCGATCCACAAACGCCGGGTCAGTCGCTTCCACGCTGAGCCCAATCTCCGGGGCGGCAGCGAACCCCACTGCCTGCCTCAGGTATCGAGCCTCTTTCGTAACAGCTCGTTGACCTGCTGCGGGTTGGCCTTGCCCTGCGACTTCTTCATGATCTGGCCGACGAAAAAGCCGAGCATCTTCGGCCGCTTGTCCGGATCGGCATTGCGGTAGTTTTCGACCTGCTCCGCGTTTGCCGCGAGCACCGCGTCGACCAGAGCCTCGATGGCCCCCGTATCGGTGATCTGTTTCAGACCTTTAGCCTCGATGACCGCATCGGCGTCGCCCTCGCCGGCCCACATCGCGGCGAACACGTCCTTGGCGATCTTGCCGGAGATCGTGTTGTCGCGGATGCGCCCGACCAGCTGACCGAGTGCCGCCGCGGCGACCGGGCTGTCGCCAATGTCGACGCCGTCCCTGTTCAGCGCCGCCGCCAGCTCGCCCATGACCCAGTTGGCGACCAGCTTGGCGTCGCCACCCTCCGCGGCAGCTGCTTCGTAGTAGTCGGCCAGCGCCCTGCTCGCGGTCAGCACGTCGGCGTCGTAGGTGGACAGGCCGTACTGCTCCTGGAAACGCGCGCGGCGCGCATCCGGCAGCTCGGGCATTGCCGCGACGACGTCGGCGATGAACGCCGCATCGATCTCCAGCGGCAACAGGTCCGGGTCGGGGAAATAGCGATAGTCGTTGGCCTCTTCCTTGGTGCGCATCGAGCGGGTCTCGTCCTTGTCCGAGTCGTACAGGCGTGTCTCCTGCACCACCGTGCCGCCGTCCTCGATCAGCTCGATCTGGCGTTCGACCTCGAAGTTGATCGCCTTCTCGAGAAAACGGAACGAGTTGATGTTCTTCAGCTCGGCGCGCGTGCCGAACTCGGCCTGGCCCTTCGGCCGGACCGACACGTTGGCGTCCATGCGGAACGAGCCTTCCTGCATGTTGCCGTCACAGATGCCGATATAGGTGACGACCTGGTGGATCTTCTTCGCGTAAGCGACGGCCTCCTTTGCCGAGCGCATGTCCGGTTCCGACACGATCTCGAGCAGCGGCGTGCCGGCGCGGTTCAGGTCGATGCCGGTCATGCCGTGGAAATCCTCGTGCAGTGACTTGCCCGCGTCCTCCTCGAGGTGCGCACGGGTCACGCCGACGGTTTTTGTGACACCGTCGTCGAGCACGATCTCGACCTGACCCCGACCGACCACCGGCAGCTCGTACTGGCTGATCTGGTAGCCCTTGGGCAGGTCCGGGTAGAAGTAGTTCTTGCGCGCGAACACCGAGCGCTCGGCAACGTGCGCGCCGATCGCCTTGCCGAAACGCACCGCCATGCGCACGGCCTCTCTGTTCAGCACCGGCAGTACGCCCGGCATACCCAAGTCGATCAGTGAGGCCTGGGTGTTGGGCGGGTTGCCGAACGCGGTCGACGAACCGGAGAAGATCTTCGACTGCGTCGCCAGCTGGGTGTGAATCTCGAGGCCGATGACCGTTTCCCATTGCATGTCAGTAGTCCCGGTTACCGTTGTGTCGCCGTGGCAGCGTTCGCTCGTGAGTCATGCGAATTCCGCCGGCACCTGCTGGTGCCAGTCGGTCGCCAGCTGCAGCTGGTGAGCGACGTTGAGCAGGCGCGCCTCGTCGAAGTAATTGCCAATCAGCTGCAGACCGACCGGCATGCCGCCGCTGTGCGGTGCCGGGATCGACATGCCCGGCAGTCCGGCGAGGTTCACTGCAATCGTGTAGATGTCCTGCAGATACATCGACACCGGGTCGTCGGCCTTGTCGCCGATCCGGAACGCGGTGCCCGGCGCGGTCGGGCCCGCAATCACGTCGCATTGGTCGAAAGCGCGTCGGAAATCGTCGGCGATCAGCTGGCGCACCTTCTGCGCCTTCAGATAGTAGGCGTCGTAGTAGCCGGCCGACAGCGCATAGGTGCCGATCATGATGCGGCGCTTGACCTCAGCGCCGAAGCCCTCGGAGCGCGAGCGTTTGTACAGGTCCTCGAGGTCCTTGGGATCGTCGCAGCGATGGCCGTAGCGGACGCCGTCGAAGCGCGCCAGGTTGGACGAGCACTCGGCCGGCGCGACGACGTAGTAGGCGGGCACCGACAGCCCCGCATTCGGCAGGCTGATCTCGACCAGCTCGGCGCCCAGCGCCTTGTACTCGTTCAGCGCCTGCTCGATCGCCGCGGCGACGCCGGCATCGAGTCCGTCGCCCATGAATTCCCTGACGATACCGATGCGCAGGCCGCGGATCGAAGCGCGGAGCGCACCGACGTAGTCGTCGACCGGGCGCTGCGCGCAGGTCGAGTCGCGCTCGTCGAAGCCGGCCATCGCCGTCAGCATGATCGCGGCATCCTCGGCGCTGCGCGTCATTGGACCGGCCTGATCGAGCGACGAGGCAAACGCGATCATGCCCCAGCGCGAGCAGCGCCCGTAGGTCGGTTTGAGCCCGGTGATGCCGGTGAGCGCCGCCGGCTGGCGGATCGAACCGCCGGTGTCGGTGCCTGTCGCCGCCGCGCACAGTCGCGCGGCGACCGCCGCCGCCGAGCCGCCCGACGAACCTCCGGGCACGGTGGCGGTGTCCCAGGGATTGCGCACCGGCCCGTAGTAGCTGGTCTCGTTCGACGAACCCATCGCAAACTCGTCCATGTTGGTCTTGCCAAGCATGACCGCGCCGGCCTGCTCCAGGCGCCCGACCACGGTGGCATCGTACGGTGCGATGAAGTTTTCGAGCATCCGCGAGCCGCAGCTGGTGCGCACGTCGCGGGTGCAGAAGATGTCCTTGTGCGCGATCGGCACGCCGGTGAGCGGTCCGGCGTCGCCGGCGGCGATGCGCGCGTCCGCAGCGGTGGCCTGCGCGATGGCCTGGTCCTCGGTCAGCGTGACGAAGCTGTTCAGCGCCGGATCGAGAGTCTTGATGCGTTGCAACATAAGGCGTGTCAGCTCGGCGCTCGATACCTCGCGCGCGTGCAGCGCGGTCGACAGCTCGGCGATGGTCTTGTCATGCATGGGCTTGGCTTCGATCCAGGGTAGGTCGTTGGTTTCACCGGCTGCGGCGGCCGGACAGGCGCCGGCTCAGGCCGTCACTCGATCACCTTCGGGACCAGGAAAAGTCCTCGCTCGACGGCCGGCGAGTGGGCCTGGTAGCGGTCGCGCCGGTCGCCCTCGGTCACCCGGTCGTCGCGCAGCCGCTGCGCCATCTCGAGCGGATGCGCCATCGGTGCGACGCCGGCGGTGTCGACAGCGTCCATCTGCGCGACCAGATCCAGGATGTTGGACAAATCGCGGCCGAGCGCGACCTTGTCGTCGTCGGTCACGGCGAGGCGTGCCAGGTGGGCGATCTTCGCGACTTCTTCAGGGCTCAGCGACATGCAAACTCCACCGCGGTGTCTGGCTCTCGGACAGGGGCGGGAAATTACCACATTCGTGCAACAGGTCGAAGCCTGAACGCCGCTGCGCGCTTGCCGTATCCCTAGGCCGTTGCTAGATTAGCGCCCTTTCCGGGACGCAACCCCCCGGCTCACCACCTCGTACAAGATATTCGGCCGCGTCGCCTGCGTCTGGGTGCCCGGCCGGGCATTGGAAGTCACAGCATGTTCCTTCGTCGTATCCGCGGACTCTTCTCCAACGACCTGTCGATCGATCTCGGCACCGCCAATACGCTGATCTATGCGCGCGACCAGGGCATCGTGCTCAACGAGCCGTCGGTCGTCGCGATCCGCCAGGACCGTGGCCCGGGTGGCCCCAAGTCGGTCGCCGCGGTCGGCGAGGAGGCCAAGAAGATGCTCGGCCGCACGCCGGCCAACATCACCGCGATCCGGCCAATGAAGGAGGGCGTAATCGCCGACTTCACGGTGACCGAGAAGATGCTGCAGTACTTCATACATAAGGTGCACGAATCGCGCCTGATCCGGCCGAGCCCGCGCGTGCTGGTGTGCGTGCCCTGCGGCTCGACCCAGGTCGAGCGGCGTGCGATCAAGGAATCGGCGGCCGGCGCCGGTGCGCGCGAGGTCTACCTGATCGAGGAACCGATGTCGGCGGCGATCGGCGCGGGCCTGCCGGTCGACGAGGCGCGCGGCTCGATGGTGTTGGACATCGGCGGCGGCACGTCCGAGGTCGCGATCATCTCGCTCAACGGCATCGTGTATTCCAATTCGGTGCGCATCGGCGGCGACAAGTTCGACGAGGCCATCATCAACTACGTGCGCCGCAACTACGGCACGCTGATCGGCGAGGCCACGGCGGAGAAGGTCAAGAAGGAGATCGGATCGGCCTATCCGGGCAACGAGGTGCGCGAGATGGAGGTCAAGGGGCGCAACCTGGCCGAGGGCGTTCCACGCAGCTTCACACTGAGTTCGAACGAGATCCTCGAGGCGCTGCAGGAACCGCTGTCGGGCATAGTCGACGCAGTCAAGAAGGCGCTCGAGCAGACACCGCCGGAACTCGGCGCCGACGTCGCCGAACGCGGCATCGTGCTGACCGGCGGCGGCGCGCTGCTCAAGGACCTCGACCGCCTGATCGAGGAAGAGACCGGTCTCCCGGTCATCATCGCCGAGGATCCGTTGACCTGCGTCGCGCGCGGCGGCGGCCGCGCGCTGGAGATGATGGACGAGCGCGGAGGTGACATCTTTACCGTGGAGTGATCCGCGGTCGCCGTGCGCCGCCCCTCTGCACGAGGTGAGTGCGGCCTGACTCAGGGGCGCCTTGTCGTGGCGTCGATTCGGATCGCACGGGCCGGCAACCAGGCAAAGAACGGAGAGCATTACCATCAAGCCGATCTTCGCACAGGGCCCTTCGCAGACCACCCGCCTCGTGGTCGCCGTGATACTGTCGCTGACGCTTCTGGTTCTCGATCACCGCTTCCACCATCTGCAGCAGCTGCGCAGCGCACTCGCGTTCGTCACCTACCCGCTGCACTACCTGGCCGATCTGCCATTCACCGCATCGCGCTGGTTCGCCGAGACCACCAACAGCCGCGAGAACCTGCTGCTGCAGAACCGTGAGCTACGCAATGAAAACCTCAGCCTGCGCGCGGAGCTGCAGAAGTACGAGTCGCTGCAGGCCGAGAACATGCGCCTGCGCGACCTGGTCGACTCGTCATTCAAGGTCGGTGACCGCGTCGTGGTCGCGGAACTTTCGTCGGTCGACCTCGATCCGTACAAACAGCAGGTCATCATCAACAAGGGGGCGATATCGGGTGTGTTCGAAGGCCAACCGGTGCTCGATGCGCACGCCGTCATGGGCCAGGTCACCGACGTCACGCCACTCTCGTCGACCGTGCTGCTGATCACCGACACCAGCCACGCGCTGCCGGTACAGGTGCTGCGCAACGGGCTGCGCACGATCGCGCTCGGCACCGGTCACATTGACGAGCTCAAGCTGCCCTACCTACCGACCAACTCCGATATCGTCGAAGGCGATCTGCTGGTCACGTCGGGGCTCGGCGGCAAGTTTCCGCCCGGCTATCCAGTCGCCAGGGTCACCCGCATCGACCGTTCGCCCGACGCACCGTTCGCGAACGTGTCCGCACAGCCGCGCGCGCATCTCGACCGCAGCCGCGAGGTCCTGTTGGTCTGGACAGTACCCAATCAGTTGCCTGGACCGACCCAGCCGGCCGAGGTCATGCCCAACGCCGTGCCGACCACGGAGCAGACGGACACCCCGGGAGCGGCCACCGGCGATACGCCCCCCAGCCCCCACCCGACCGGAGAGCCGGAGGCGTGAGTGGCGGCGGACAGGGACGGCTGGTCATCATCGTCTCGCTGTGTGTGGCGATGTTGCTCGCGATTCTGCCGATGCCCGAGTGGGCACGCCCGTTCCGCCCGCCGTGGGTGGCGCTGGTGCTGATCTACTGGGCCATCGCGCTTCCGCACCGGGTCGGCGTCGGCAGCGGTTTCGCCGCCGGAATCCTGCTCGACGTACTGACTGGCACACTGCTCGGCCAGCACGCGCTCGGCCTGTCGGTGATCGTGTTCGCGGCAATTCAACTGCACCAGCGCATCCGTGTGTTCCCGTTCTGGCAACAGTCTCTCGGCGTGCTCGTGCTGCTGGTCGTCGATCACCTGTTCGGACTGTGGATCGCCGGTGCCACACGCGGCACCGCGCCGGCGTTGCAGTTCTGGGCCGGCCCGCTGATCGGGGCGTTGCTGTGGCCATGGACCTTCGTCACGCTGCGCAAGGCCCGCCGCCACTTCAAGGTGACCTGATTCGTATGCTTGTCGAGCGGCATCCCCCCCTTCGCCGTCGCGGCATCCCGAACTGCGTGGGTCGGCGCGATGCGCGGCGTACCGGGTCGTCTGCGCGGGGCAGGCCCTGATGCAGCTCAAGGATACGATCCACGAGAGCCGCGCCTTCCTGAACCGTGCGATCGTTGCCGGGCTGCTGGTCGCCATCGCCGCGCTCGCGCTGATCTGGCGCATGGTGCAACTGCAGATCACAAATCACGAACATTTCACCACGCTGTCGCGCGAGAACCGCGTCAAGGTCGTACCCTTGCCGCCCACGCGCGGCCTGATCTACGACCGCAGGGACGTGCTGCTGGCGCAGAACCGTCCCGCGTACAGCCTCGAAATCACGCCCGAGCAGGTCGACGACATCGACACCCTGCTGAAGGACCTGGCTCAGGTGATCGAGATCAACGACGACGACCTCGAACGTTTCTGGCAGCTGAAGAAGCGCAAGCGTCGTTTCGACAGCGTGCCGATCCGTGTAAACCTGAGCCCGGACGAGACCGCGCAGTTCGCCGTTTACCGTCATCGGTTCCCGGGCGTCGACATAAAGGCCCAGTTGCTGCGTCACTATCCATACGACGTGAAAACGACCCACGTGCTCGGCTACGTCGGACGTGTCAGCCAGCGCGACCTCGAACAGATCGACGCGTCCAACTACGCGGGGACCAGCCACATCGGCAAGAACGGGGTTGAGCGCACCTACGAGTCGGCACTGCATGGCTCGGTCGGCTACGAACAGATCGAGATCAATGCCGCCGGGCGCCGCGTACGCACGCTTGAACAGACACCGCCCGAACCCGGCGTCGACGTCCATCTGCACATCGACATCGCACTACAGGAGGTCGCGATGCGCGCCTTCGGCGACAACAACGGCGCGATTGTCGCGATCAACCCGCAGAACGGTGGAGTGCTCGCGTTCGTCAGTCAGCCCGGCTACGACCCCAACCTGTTCGTCGAGGGTATCAGCCGCAAGGACTACGACGCCCTGCAGGAAAACCCGGACCGCCCGCTCTACAACCGCGCGCTGCGCGGCCAGTACCCACCGGGTTCGACGATCAAGCCGTTCATGGGCCTGGCCGGACTCGAGTACGGCACGATCCAGTTCGACACCAGCGCCTACTGTCCCGGCTACTTCCAGCTACCCGGCAATACACACAAATACCGTGACTGGAAGAAGTCGGGGCACGGGTCGATGGACCTCGACTCCGCGATCGTGCAGTCGTGCGACGTGTTCTTCTACAAGCTCGCCTACGAGCTCGGCATCGACCGCCTGCACGACTTCCTCAGCCAGTTCGGATTTGGCGATCGCACCGGTATCGACCTGACCGGGGAATCGACCGGTCTGTTGCCGTCGCGGCAGTGGAAGCGTCGCGCGCGCAACCAGCCCTGGTACCCGGGCGAAACGCTGATCATGGGCATCGGCCAGGGCTACTTTCTGACGACACCGCTGCAACTGGCGGCGGCGACGGCTGCGATTGCGAACAACGGCACCTATTACACCCCGCACGTCGTCGACTATCTGCAATCACGCGCCACCGGCGAGATCACGCCGATACCGCCGACATCGCAGCCGATACCAAAGGCGCTGCAGCAGAACTGGGACGACGTGCGCAAGGGCATGACCAATGTCGTCGAGAGCCCGCGCGGCACGGCCAAACGCATCCGCAGCAGCGAATACCGGATCGCCGGCAAGACCGGCACGGCCCAGGTATTCACGGTCGGGCAGGACGAGGACTACAACGAGGAGGAGATCGACAAGAAGCTCAGGGACCACGCACTTTTCATCGCCTACGCGCCGGTCGAAAATCCCCAGATCGCGATCGCTGTCGTGGTCGAGAACGGCGGCCACGGCGGCTCCGCGGCAGCGCCGATCGCGCGCGAGGTCATGGATGCCTACCTGCTGAACCGCGACGAACCGCTGGAGGCGACACAGTGAGTTACTCCCCGCGCCAACTCGGCGATCTGACGCCGACCGATCCGAACCGCCGCCAGGGCCTTCTCGCAGTGTTTCACATCGACCTGCCACTGCTCGTCGGACTGCTGCTGTTGTGTGGTTACGGCCTGATCGTGCTGTACTCCGCGTCGGGCGAAAACCTCGGCCAGGTCGAGCGCCAGGCCCTGCGGATCGTGCTGGCATTCATGGTCACGCTGGCGATCGCGCAGCTGAACCCGGGTACGCTGCGGCGCTGGAGCCCGTCGCTGTACGCGGTCGGCATGCTGATGCTGGTCGGCGTGCTGGTATTCGGCGAGATCGGCAAGGGGGCGCAACGCTGGCTCGACCTGGGCATCGTGCGATTTCAGCCATCGGAGCTGGTCAAGCTGGCCGTGCCACTGATGATCGCCTGGTACCTGGCCGAACAGCGGCTGCCCCCAACCTGGCAGCGGCTGTTGTTCGCGGCGCTGATGATCGCCGCGCCGGTACTGTTGATCGCCAAGCAGCCGGATCTCGGCACGGCGCTGCTGGTCGCCAGCGCCGGCGCCTTCGTACTGTTCCTGGCCGGCATCAGCTGGCGCCTGATCGGCGGGCTGGTCGTCGCCGCCGCCGCCGCGGCGCCGGTGATCTGGTACACGATGCGCGACTACCAGCGCCAGCGCGTGTTGACCTTCCTCGATCCGGAGAACGACCCGCTCGGCGCCGGCTACCACATCATCCAGTCGAAGATTGCGATCGGCTCCGGCGGCCTGTACGGCAAGGGCTGGCTGAACGGTACCCAGTCGCAGCTCGATTTCCTGCCCGAGCGCCACACCGACTTCATCTTCGCCGTGTTGTCCGAGGAGTTCGGCCTGATCGGGGTGCTGATCCTGCTCGCGCTGTACCTGTTCGTGATCGCACGCGGCATGTATATCGCGACACGTGCACAGGACACGTTCACGCGACTGCTCGCCGGCTCGCTGACCCTGGAGTTTTTCGTCTATCTGTTCGTGAACACCGGCATGGTCAGCGGCCTGTTGCCCGTGGTCGGCGTGCCGCTGCCGCTGGTCAGCTACGGCGGCACCTCGTTGGTGACCCTGATGGCCGGCTTCGGTATGCTGATGTCGATCCACACCCATCGCCGACTGCTGCCGACCTGATGAAACCTGTGCTGCTACTGTCGTTGCTGTTGCTGGGAGCGGGCGTCGCAAACGCCAAGACCCCTGATCAGCTGCGCGCCGAGTTCATCGACATGATGGTCAAACGCCACGGTTTCGCACGCGACGAAGTGAAGCGGATCCTGTACAAGGCGCAGCTGCGCCGCCCGATCCTCGAGGCGATATCGCGCCCGGCGGAGAAGACGCTCAACTGGACCGCCTACCGGGCGATCTTCGTGACCCAGTCGCGCATCCAGGAGGGCGTGGCGTTCTGGAACGGACACGCCGACGCGCTGCGGCGTGCGGAGCAGGAATACGGCGTGCCGGCCGAGATCATCGTCGCGATCCTCGGCGTCGAGACGCGCTACGGCACACATACGGGCAACTACCGCGTGCTCGACGCACTGCACACGCTCGGTTTCCACTACCCGCGCCGCGGCGCGTTCTTCCGCGAGCAGCTCGGGCACTTCCTGCGCTTCTCGCGCGAGGAAGACATCGACCCGACGATGCCGACCGGCTCGTACGCCGGCGCGATGGGCATGCCGCAGTTCATGCCCGACAGCTTCCGCAGCTACGCGATCGACTTCGACGGCGACGGCCACCGCGACATCTGGCACGACCCCGACGACGTGATCGGCAGCGTCGCGAACTATTTCGTCAAAAAGGGCGACTGGCGGCGCGGCCAGCCGGTCGCGTTCCCGGTGGCGGGAGCGCCCGAGGATGCCGCGGCCCTGGTCGCGGCCGGCGCCAGGCCGAGCCTGGATGCGCAGCGCCTGTCCGCCGCCGGGGTAGACATCTCGGCCGTGCCCGACGGCGCCAGGGTCAGCCTGCTCGACTTCGACACCGATGCCGGAACCGAGTATTGGCTGGGCCTCGACAACTTCTACGCCATCATGCGTTACAACCCGCGCACCAAATACGCGATGGCCGTCTACCAGCTCGCCGAGGCGATCCGCGAACAACGTGCACAGACGCTGGCGGGCAGGGACGATGGTTAACCCCTGCGTTCGCCGACGACGGCTGCCTTGTGCGGTCGGTGTCGCCGGCGGCATCGTGCTGCTGATCTGCGTGTTCGGCGGATGCAGCACACAGATTCCGGGTTTTCCGCACGAACGCGACGGCCCTGGAGAGCACCGCGACGTCAGCCACGTGCCCGACGCCGTGCCGCGGGTCGAAGCGCGCAGCCGCAACGGCAATCCGGCAACCTACGTGGTACTCGGCAGGCGCTACAGCACGCTCAGCGACAGCCGCGGCTATGTGGAGCGTGGCATCGCGTCCTGGTACGGGCGAAAATTCCACGGACGCACGACATCGAACGGCGAGACCTACGACATGTACGCGATGTCGGCGGCGCACAAGAGCCTTCCGATCCCGACCTATGTGGAGGTCACCAATCTCGAGAACGGTCGCCGTGTCGTCGTTCGAGTCAACGATCGGGGTCCGTTCCACGAAAACCGCATCATCGACCTCTCCTATGCGGCGGCCTCGCGCATTGGCATGCTGGGCAAAGGCACGGCGCTGGTCGAGATCCGCGCGATCGACCCGCGCGCACCGGCGACGTCGGTGCGGGTCGCGGCAGCCCCGGCCGCGCGTCCGGCCCCGGGCCCGATCGTGCCGAAACGGGTGGCCGCACAGCCGCGCATCTACCTGCAGGCCGGCGCATTCAGCAGCAGTGCGAATGCCGAGCGCCTGCGCCGCCGACTCGAGGCCGGGCTGTCGCGGCCCGTGCGCGTGATCGCGGCCGACTCCGGCGGCGGCACCGTGCACCGGGTGCAGGTCGGTCCGCTGGCCTCGGTCGAGATCGCCGATCAGGTCACCAGCAACATGCACGGCCTCGGCGTCAGCGAACCGCTGGTCGTCATCGACTGATCAGCCTGGCCCCACACGCCGGCAGGCCCTAGGGATATCACCCTGACGTACCCGGCGACGAGCCGTTAAAATGGCGCATCATCACGGCCGGACAGACAGATCGCGCGAAGCGTGAGCGGGTCGACGTCCGCGTCGCGGCGGCACCGCGCCCTCCCGGGTATGCTTCGACCCGGGTTCGACACTCAATCACCGGGAAAGCTGTAACGTGCAAAATTCTGTAGTGAGCCTGTTTCTTTGTTTGATCCTGATTACGGCCGCCGCCGCGCAGAATGCGCCGCCGGAACCACCGACAGTCGCCGCTACCGGCTACCTGCTGATCGACCTCGACAGCGACATGGTGCTGGCCGCCAAGGACTCCGACCAACGCCTGGAACCGGCCAGCCTGACCAAGATCATGACGGCCTACGTGGTGTTCCATGAGCTGCAGAGCGGTTCGGTCAAGCTCGGCGACGAGGTGCTGGTCAGCGAAAAGGCCTGGAAGGCGCCCGGCTCACGCATGTTCATCGAGGTCAACAAGCGCGTCACGGTCGAAGACCTGCTCAAGGGCATGATCATCCAGTCGGGCAACGACGCGAGTATCGCGCTGGCCGAACACGTCGCCGGCAGCGAGGAGGCATTCGCCAACCTGATGAACGACTATGCGCGCCGGCTCGGCATGGACAACACGCATTTCGTCAACGCAACGGGACTGCCCGACCCCGATCACTACACCACGCCGCACGACATCGTGCGCGTCACCGAGGCGACCATCCGCGAGTTTCCGGAGTTCTATAAGCTTTACTCCGTCAAGGAGTTCACGTTCAACGACATCCGCCAGCACAACCGCAACAACCTGCTGTGGCGTGACGACAGCGTCGACGGTGTCAAGACCGGCCACACGGAGAACGCCGGGTTCTGCCTGGTCGCCTCGGCCAAGCGCGAGAATATGCGCCTGGTGTCTGTCGTGATGGGCACGGCGAGCGAGAAGGCGCGCCTGAGTGAAAGCCAGTCGCTGTTGAACTACGGCTTCCGCTTCTTCGAGACCCACCGCCTGTACGGTGCCAACGACAACCTCACGCGGACACGCGTGTGGATGGGCGAGGACGAACAGGTATCGCTCGGTCTCGCCAAAGACCTGTTTGTAACGATTCCGCGCCGCCAGTACGACAAGCTGAACGCGCGCACCGAGATCCAGCCGTTGATCGAGGCACCGCTCGCCAAGGGACAGAAGGTCGGCGACGTGATCGTCGAACTCGATGGCCAGGAGGTCTTGCGCCGGCCGTTGGTCGCGCTGGCCGATGTCGCGGAAGGCGGCTTGTGGCGCAAGGCCGTGGATTCCGTGCTGATGATGCTCGAATGACCACACCATGAATGAAGACCTCGTCTACCTGAACGGCGAATACCTGCCGCAGGCGCGTGCCTGCGTGCCACTGACCGACCGCGGTCTGCTGTTCGGCGACAGCGTCTACGAGGTAGTACCCGCCTACGGCGGCCGCCCGTTCCGGGTCAGCCAGCACCTGGCGCGCCTGGATCGCAGCCTGGCCGCCATCCGCATGCGCAATCCGCTCAGCCATGCGCAGTGGCGCTCCGTGTTCGAGCGTCTGACCGAACCGCTGCGCGGCCGCGACCATTCGATCTACCTGCAGGTGACGCGCGGCGCCTATCCAGTGCGCAATCATGTGATTCCGTCCGAGGTGCGCGCCAACGTGTTCGCGTTCTGCATGCCGATTCCGCCCCGCGACCCGGTCGTCGCCACACGCGGCATCCGCGCAGTCACGCTCGACGACATCCGCTGGCACCGCTGCGACATCAAGGCGACCACGCTGCTGGCCAACGTACTGGCGCGTGCGCAGGCCGGCGACGCAGGCGCCGACGAGGCGATCCTGGTGCGTGACGGGCAGGTCATGGAGGGCACCGCAAGCAACCTGTTCATTGTCAGCAACGGCCTTTTGATCACGCCGCCGGACAGCCCCGAACTTCTTCCGGGCGTCACCCGCGATCTGGTGCTCGAACTGGCACACGAGGCCGGCGTGCCCTTTGCGCATGCAACGATCGGTATGGCCGAACTCGGGAATGCCGACGAAGTCTGGCTGACCAGTTCGACGCGCGAGATCGCCGCCGTGGTCGAACTCAACGGCAGGCGCGTCGGTGACGGCGCCCCCGGACCGATGTGGCAACGCATGGACGACCTCTACCAGGCCTGCAAGGAGCGCCTGCGCCTCGGCAGCGAATGCCATGACGAATGACGGCGACGCCCCCGGGTTCGAGTTCCCGTGCGCCTACGAGATCAAGGCGATGGGCGTTGATGACGGTACCTTTCACGAAGTCGTGATCGAGATCGTCCGCCGCCATTGCACCGACATCCGCGAGGACGGCATCCGCCAGCGGGCCAGCCGCGGTGGCAAATACGTGTCGGTCAGCATCGTCATCGAGGCAAGCAGCCGCGCGCAACTCGATGCCATTTACGCTGACCTGACAGCGCACGATAAGGTGCTGATGCGGCTCTAGCGCCTCATCAGGCCCGCCACTGCAGTGGCTGCTATCCTCCTGTAATATTTCCGACATCCGACGGTAACACTGGTGAGCGCGTACTGCGGAACGCTGCCATCAATCCACCGAAGACACGCCGGAGGAAGGCCATGCTGCACCCGGTACCCTTGTTGGACAGGCGCGTCGTCGCGCGACTGGCGATCACCTGCGTAATGTGGGGCGCGGCGTTGTTCGCGTCGACCGCAGTCGCGGCCGACGGCGACCAGTCGATCGACTGGGGCAACATGGGCATGCAACTGTTCGGCGGTCTGGCACTGTTCCTGTTCGGCATGGAGCAGATGGCCGACGCGTTGAAGGCCGTCGCCGGATCAAGGATGAAGGCGATCCTCGCCAAGCTCACCGCCAATCGCATCATGGGTGCGATCACCGGCGCCTTCGTCACCGCAGTGATCCAGTCGTCGTCGGTCACCACGGTACTCGTGGTCGGGTTCATCTCGGCCGGCCTGATGTCGCTGTCGCAATCGGTTGGCGTGATCATGGGCGCCAACATCGGCACCACGATCACCGCCCAGATCGTTGCGTTCAAGGTCACCAAGGCGGCATTGCTGATGATCGGTGTCGGCTTCGGCATGTTGTTCGTATCCAAGAACGACCGCATCAAGCAGTACGGCGGAATGCTGATGGGCCTGGGGCTGGTGTTCTTCGGCATGAGCGTCATGAGCGACGCCATGAAACCGCTGCGCGACTATCAGCCGTTTCTCGATCTGATGATCCGCATGGAGAACCCGCTGGTCGGTATACTCATCGCCGCCGGGTTCACCGGCCTGATCCAGTCTTCCTCCGCGACCACCGGCATCGTCATCGTCATGGCCAGCCAGGGCTTCATCACGCTCCCGGCCGGCATCGCGCTGGCGTTCGGCGCGAACATCGGCACCTGTGTGACCGCCATGCTGGCCGCGATCGGCAAGCCGCGCGAGGCCGTACGAGCAGCGGCGGTTCACGTGTTGTTCAACGTGCTGGGGGTGGCGGTGTGGTTCCTGTTCATTCCGCAGCTGGCAGGCATCGTGTCGGTGCTGTCGCCGTCACACCCGGAACTCGACGGCCTCGCGCGCCTCGCCGCCGAGACACCACGTCAGATCGCCAACGCGCACACGCTGTTCAACGTCGCGAATACCATCCTGTTCATCGGCCTTGCCGCACAGCTGGCACGCTTCGTCGAATGGCTCATACCGGACAAGCCGTTCGAGGCCGAGATCCTGTCGGTAACGGCGAAGTACCTTGAACCGGAGCTGATCAGCACGCCGGCACTCGCGCTGGACCGCGTGCGCATGGAGGTCGAACACATGGGCGGCGTAGTGCAGCAGATGCTCTCCCATATCCTGCCGGCGATCCTGGCCGGCAACCGGGAGACACTGCTCGAGATCCGCCGCATGGATGACGAGGTCGACGTGCTGTACGCGCAGATCCTCGAGTACATGGGCCAGATCAGCAAGGGCAACCTGAGCGAGGAGCAGACCGAGGAATTCCTCGAACTGATGGAGGCACTGGGCGATCTCGAAAATGTCGGCGACACGATCGAGACGAATCTGGTCGACCTCGGCATCGACCGCATCAACGCCGGTGTCTCGATCAGCGCCCCGACGCGCAAGGTATTGACCGACTTCCACGCCGTCATCACGAGCGCCCTCAACGACGCGATACGGGCCGTCTCCAAGACCGACAACGCGGCGGCATTGCGGGTCATCGGGATGAAGAGCGACATCGATACCCTCGCCAATTCCGAGGCGATCCACGAGGCGACGCGGCTGGTCGCGAAGGAACCGAACCGGATCCCGGCCTACACGATCGAGATCGACATCATCGAGAAGCAGAAGCGGATCTATTACTTCGCCAAGAGAATGGCCAAGACTGTGGCCATGGACGCCGAACCCGTCGCGCCGGAGTCGGCGGCCGAAACGACCGCGTGACGGACGATTCGAACGCGGTCACGAAACTGTCATAACCGGGACATCTGCGCGGATCACACTAACGCTGTAATCAGCAGCGTCATCCAAGACGTGCGGAGGTCCCCATGAAGATCGGCCGGCTGTTCAGTCGGATGCGCGGTCAGCTGCATGACGTTTTCGGCAACCGCTCGCCCTGCGCCGAACTCAAGGTGCTGTTGGGGCGTTTGCAGGATCGCCAGTCAGCGCTGCGCGAGGAGCTCGCGCACGAAGACAGCGCATCGAAACGACGTCAACTCAATCTCGCCCTGAGGGTCGCCGAACTGCAACAGCGCAAGGGCCTGGCACAGAAGGAGCAGCTGCAGGGCAACTGCGAATAGCACTACTCCACCGGCGGCTCACCTGGGCGGGCGATCCTTGACGGTCATCACCGGGATCGGCGACAGGCGGACGACCTGCTCCGCCTTGGACCCCAGCATCAGGCGGTCCAGTCCCGTTCGCCCGCGACTGCCCATCACGATCATCGATGCCCCGGTCTTGTTCGCCGCCTCGAGGATCCGCGTCACCGGGAGCCCCACCACCAGCATCGGCTCCGCCTCGCGCAGCAGCGTCTGATCCGGGTTGTGCTTGATCACCGAGTGCATGAAACCGTCGAATGCCTCCCTGGCCAGATCCTCGATTCGCAGCAGCTTCTTCTTTTTCGTCACCTGGCCGTAGTAGCCCGGCATCTCCGCCGGATCATGGATGACGTGCAGCACCACGAGCGGCTGCCCGGTGCACGCCGCCAGCTCGCACGCCGTCAACAATGCCGCCTGCGAGTAGGCGGAAAAATCCACCGGCACCAGGATCGGCGACTTGCGCTTCTTTGCCTTCATCGACGTACGCTGATCAGTTGTCGAAATAGACAGCCTAGACCAGATTGGCCGACGCGAAGCGGTTCGGCTGCGCACGGTACGGGTTGGGCCAACGTGGATCGTGGCCCGACATGCGCTAGGATGGCGCACAGTATCCGTCAGGCGCAAACCCCGGTGCCCGCACTTGACCAGACCCACCCTGATCGTCCGCCACCTCGGCCTTTGTGACTACGAAACGACGTGGCGCGCGATGCGCGATTTCACCGACGCGCGCAGCGATCAGACAACGTCCGAACTGTGGATCGTCGAGCACCCGCCGGTATTCACCCAGGGTCAGGCCGGCAAGCCGGAACACCTGCTCGCGCCCGGTGACATCCCGGTCGTGCACAGCGACCGCGGCGGCCAGGTCACCTATCACGGCCCGGGCCAGCTGGTCGTGTACCTGTTGATCTCGCTGCGCGAGGCCGGCATCGGCATCCGCGGCCTGGTCAGCGTCATGGAGAACGCCGTCATCGAACTGCTCGCCGCGCGGGGATGTAGCGCCGTGGCGCGCAGCGACGCGCCGGGCGTCTATGTGCATGACCGCAAGGTCGCATCGCTCGGCCTGCGTGTGCGACGCGGCTTCACCTACCACGGTCTGGCGCTGAACGTCGCCAACGACCTCGAACCGTTTCGACGCATCAATCCATGCGGCCATCCCGGACTCGACGTGACGAGCACACAACGCCTCGGCATCAGTGACTCACCGGCGCAACTCGGCGACGAACTCGCCGCCCGCCTTGCCCGTGCGCTCGATTATCGGCTGTCGGAAGTGGACGGGCGGTGAGCGGGGGAGCGCCGCCCGCGCGGGCCGGAACAGCGATCAGCCCGCGACATCGCCCGGCAATGGGGCACCGTCGTCGAAATCCCGCGCCGTGACAAACTCCTCACTGCTCAACAGTGCAGCGGCCTCCAGTCCCTCGGCGTCCATCAGCGCCGCGATGCGTTGCATCGCCGAGAGCAGCAGGCTTTGCTCCCAGTCCGGCAGCGACTCGAAGCGCTCGACGAACGTCTGCTGCAACAGCGGTGGCGCACTGGCGTAGATCGTCTGTCCCGCTCTGGTCGTGGAGATCAACACCCGACGCTTGTCGTGAATGTCACGGCGGCGACTCAACAGCCCGCGCGCCTCGAGACGCTTGACGATGTCGGTCACCGTGGCCTGGCTCAGATTCACCCGGCGCGCCAGGTCACCGGCGGTCAGCCCCTGGCTGGCGATCACCTCACCGATGAGCACTGCCTGTGGCCCGGTCAGGCCGTGACTCCGCACCAGCCGGCGCGAGTGAAGATCGACCGCGCGCATGACCCGGCGCAGCGCCACCAGCATGTTGGCCGAGACGCCGCCATTTCGATTGGATCTCGAATCAGTCATTGTGTTCAACACCCTGGTCGGTGGGCCAATTGCCCCATTTTAGTGCGTGTGTGCGTTTGAATCGCCGTCACGCATTGTTTAGGCTTCTAAGCAATTGTTGCGATCGGGCGGTCCACGCATGTGCGGTATTTGCGGTGAAATCCGGTTCGATGGTCGGCCCCCGTCGATCGACGCCATCGCCCGGATGAACGACCTCCTGTTCCCCCGCGGTCCCGATGGTAGCGGGATCTTCCAGGCACGCCATCTCGCCGTCGGCCATCGGCGCCTCAAGATCCTCGACCTCAGTGAACACGCCCAACAGCCGATGGTCGACAACGAGCTCGGGCTCGGCATCGTGTTCAACGGCTGCATCTACAATTTCCGCGACCTGAGGGTGCAGCTGCAGGGTCTCGGCCACCGGTTTTTCTCCGACGGCGACACCGAAGTCATCCTCAAGGCTTACGCCGCGTGGGGCGCCGACTGCGTCGAACATTTCCAGGGCATGTTTGCATTCGCGATCTGGGAACGTGACTCGGGCCGGCTGTTCCTGGCCCGCGACCGCCTCGGCATCAAACCCCTCTACTATGCCGAGATCGACGCCGGCCTGCGCTTCGCGTCCACGCTGCCGGCGCTGCTCGCGACCGACGGCATCGACCGTTCGATCGATCCCGTGGCGCTGCACCACTACATGAGTTTCCACGCCGTCGTGCCTGCCCCGCACACGATCCTCGCTGGGGTGCGCAAGCTGCCGCCGGCAACCGTGCGCATGATCGAGCCAGACGGGCGCAGCCGTGACCATTGCTACTGGCGCCTGCAGTTCGGGCCGCGCGGAGACGACCGCGAACGCGATTATGTCGATTGGCAGGACATCACGCTGCAGGCACTGCGCAAGGCGGTCGAACGCCGTCTGGTCGCCGATGTGCCGGTCGGGGTGCTGCTGTCCGGAGGACTCGATTCGAGTCTGATCGTCGGACTGCTCGCCGAGCAGGGCCAGCATGGCCTGAGCACGTTCTCGGTCGGATTCGAGGCGGTCGACGGCGAGGCCGGCGACGAGTTCCAGTACTCCGACATCGTCGCGCGGCATTTCGCCACCGACCACCACCAGATCCGCGTCGACAGCGCGCGCCTGCTGCCCGCGCTCGACCGCTGCATCACGGCGATGAGCGAGCCGATGGTCAGCCACGACGTGATCGGTTTCTACCTGCTGTCGGAGCAGGTGTCGCAGCACGTCAAGGTCGTGCAGAGCGGCCAGGGGGCCGACGAGGTGTTCGCCGGCTACCATTGGTACCCACCGCTGCTGGCGAGCATCGATCCGGCCGCCGACTACGCCGGCGTCTTCTTCGATCGCGACCATGCCGAGTACGCGCAGGCCGTGAACCCCGAACTGGTCAGCGACGACTTCAGCCGCACCCTGGTGGAGCGGCACTTCGCGGCGCCCGGCGCCCAGCAGCCGGTAGACAAGGCGCTGCGGCTCGACACTCAGGTGATGCTGGTCGACGATCCGGTGAAACGCGTCGACAACATGACCATGGCGTGGGGGCTCGAGGCCCGCGTGCCGTTCCTCGACCACGAACTTGTGGAACTCGCCGCGCGCATCCCGGCCGAACACAAGATCGCCTCCGGCGGCAAGGGCGTGCTCAAGGAGGCGGCGCGCTCGGTCATTCCCGCCGCGGTCATCGACCGGCCGAAGGGCTACTTCCCGGTGCCGGCACTCAAGTACCTCGAGGGGCCGTACCTCGACTACGTGACCGAGACGCTGGAAGCGCCCGCGGCACGCCAACGCGGCCTGTTCCGCGACGCCTACGTGGCCGGCCTGCTGGCCGACCCCAAGGCCCACATCACGCCGCTGCGCGGATCGAAGCTGTGGCAGATCGCATTGCTCGAACGCTGGCTGCAACAGCACGGGGTCGCCGCATGACCAAGAAGGCGCGTCATTACCGCACCCGGCTCGAACGCCAGCGCACGCCCAGCGTTACCGGAGTCGAGCGCCGCGGTATGCCGGGCGAGCGCGAACTGCGTGCGGACGCCACGGTCGACTGCGGCTGGGGCCGGCTGATCTTCGCCCACACGTTCCGCGACAACCGCCGCCTCGCCGATGCGCTGCTGTCCGAGTCGCCGGGCAAGCGCGACATCGCGTTCTACGTCGCCGACCCGCACGTGCTGCTGGCGATGGAGCCGCAGAATCTGTTCCTCGATCCGTCGCACACCTATCGTCTGTGGCTGGATCGCTACAAGGTGTCGGCGTTGCGGCCGCGCGGCTATGCCGTGCACCTGCTGAACAGCCGTGCCGATGCGGAGGGTGCACACCGCGTGTACCTCGCTCGGCAGATGATCCCGCCGCCGGTGGACTTCATGTGGCAGAAGCGCACCTCGAAGGTGGTGCATTTTCTCGTCGCCATCGACATCGAGAGTGGCGAGGTGCTGGGTGTGGCGACCGGCATCGACCACGTCGAGGCATTCGGTGATCCGGAGAACGGCGCCAGCCTGTGGGCGCTCGCGGTCGACCCACAGGCCCGCAGCCCGGGCATCGGCCAGGCCCTGGTCCGCCACCTGGTCGAGTTCTTCATCGCGCGGGGGCGCAGTTACCTCGACCTGTCGGTCATGCACGACAACCGCGAGGCGATCCGGCTATACGAGCGCCTCACCTTCCGGCGCATCAACACCTTTACGGTCAAGAACAAGAACTCGATCAACGAGCCGCTGTTCATCGGCACGCAGCCGCAGCAGCGCCTGAACCCTTACGCGCGGATCATCACGCGCGAGGCGCAGCGGCGCGGGATCGGCGTCGACGTGCTGGATGCCGAGGCCGGCTTCTTCGAACTTGCGCTCGGCGGCCGCACCGTGACCTGCCGCGAGTCGTTGAGCGAGTTGACCACGTCGATCGCGATGAGTCGCTGCGACGACAAGGCCGTGACCCATCGCCTGCTCGCGGGAGCCGGCCTGCGTGTGCCGGCCCAGGCCAAGGTCGAAGACCTGCAGCAGGCCGATGCGTTCCTCGCCGAATACGGTGCAGTCGTGGTCAAACCGGCACGCGGTGAACAGGGCGCCGGGATCAGCGTCGACGTGCGAGACCGCAAGGCACTCGAGGCCGCGATCGCCGAGGCGCGCAAGTTCGGCGAGCAGGTGTTGCTCGAGGAATACGTCGAGGGCACGGATCTGCGCATCATCGTCATCGACGGCGCCGTGGTCGCTGCCGCGGTGCGCCGTCCGCCGCGCATCCAGGGCACCGGACGCGACACGATACGCGCATTGATCGAAAAGCAGAGCCGTCGTCGCGCCGCGGCGACCGGCGGCGAGAGCCGCATTCCGATCGACCAGGAGACCGAACGCTGCGTCACCGACGCCGGCTACGCGCTCGACGACGTGCTGCCCTACGGCGAGTACCTGACCGTGCGCAGGACCGCCAACCTGCATACCGGCGGTACGATCCACGACGTGACCGCACAACTGCACCCGACGCTGTGCCAGGCCGCGGTCGACGCCGCGCGCGCGATCGACATACCGGTCACCGGGCTCGACTTCCTCGTACCCGACCCGGCCGGCGCGGACTATGTCGTCATCGAGGCCAACGAACGCCCCGGACTCGCCAACCACGAGCCCCAACCCACCGCTGAACGCTTCATCGACCTGCTGTTCCCAAACACCGTCGGGCGATAGAACAACGAAATCATGAAACTGCTGCCGATCGACCAAACCTACGTGCAGGACATGCTGTTCCGCCTGCTCCACACACCCAGCCCAAGCGGTTACACCGACCGCGTCGTACATCTGGTAGCCGACGAACTCGATCGCCTGGGCGTACCGGTGGAGCTCACCCGTCGCGGCGCGATCCGCGCGACGCTGCGCGGCGAGCGCAGCAGCCCGGACCGCGCGATCGTCGCGCACATCGACACGCTCGGCGCGATGGTCAAGGCGCTCAAATCGAACGGGCGGGCAGAGCTGGTGCCGATCGGCCACTGGAACGCGCGCTTCGCCGAGGGTGCGCGGGTGACGCTGTTCACCGACATCGGCCGCCACCGCGGCACCATCCTGCCGTTGAAGGCGTCCGGACACACCTTCGCCGATGAGGTCGACAAGCAGCCATCGAACTGGCAGAACGTCGAACTGCGCATCGACGAAGACAGTTACACGCTGGATGACCTGATGCGCATCGGCGTGCACGTCGGGGACTTCGTCGCGGTCGACCCGCAACCCGAGGTGCTGGAGAACGGCTACATCGTGTCGCGCCACCTCGACGACAAGGCCGGGGCCGCGGTGCTGCTGGGCGCGATCAAGGCGGTGCGCGAGGCCGGCGTCACGTTGCCGGTCGACTGCCATCCGCTGTTCACGATCTCCGAGGAGGTCGGCTCCGGAGCCTCGGCGGTGCTGCATGGCGACGTATCGGAGATGCTGACGCTCGACAATGGCACGACCGCGCCCGGCCAGAATTCGAGCGAGTTCGGCGTCACGCTGTGCATGGCCGACATGAGCGGTCCATTCGACTTCCACCTCACCCAGTACATGATCCGGCTGTGCCAGGAGTTCAAGATCCCCTACCAGCGCGACGTGTTCCGCTATTACCGCTCGGACAGCGCCGCCGCGGTCGAGGCAGGCGCCGACATCCGCACCGCGCTGGCAACGTTCGGCATCGACGGCTCTCACGGTTGGGAACGCATCCATTGGAACGCGCTGGAATCGCTGGCGAAGCTGGTGAGCGTTTACATGCAGGCCCCGCCGCTGTTCCTGCGCGACCAGGACGACATCGGGCCGCGCGCCGGCTTCCCGATGCAGTAGGCCGGACGGCCGGATTCCGGCCACCCGCCGGTTGCCCAAACCCGCGAACGCCAACGCACGCATCGACCGGGGCGCCGTCCGTGCGGCGGCGCAAGCGCCGTCAATGCACCGCGCTGCCTTGGGCTCTCGGTTGATATGTAAGGCATTTTCTCTGATACGCTAGGCCCGTCCACCGGTCACCCAGGCAGGCCATCGCAATGACATACCTGCATCATCCCCGCAAGCTGCTGACGTGGATCGGCGCGTTCGCGCTCGCCGCGGCCAACGCCGACACGGGGGTCACCAAGCACCTGCTGGACCACGACGTCCGGCGACTCGGCAGCGACGAGACCGTGAACCTCGCCGAGGCCTACCACGGCAAGGTGGTGCTGGTCGTCAACACCGCCAGCAAATGCGCCTTCACCGGCCAATACGAAGGCCTCGAGGCGCTTTACGCCAAATACCGCGAACGCGGACTGGTCGTGCTCGGCTTTCCATCGAACGACTTCGGCAGCCAGGAACCCGGCAGCGAACAGCAGATCCAGGATTTCTGCCGCCTGACCTACAGCGTGCGCTTCCCGATGTTCGCCAAGACGCACGTGCGCAAGGGTCAGGCCGACCCGTTGTTCCAGGGCCTGGCCGAGGCCGCCGGGCGATACCCGAAATGGAACTTCCACAAGTACCTGCTCGACCGCGACGGACGTCTGGTCGACAACTACCTGAGCTTCACATCGCCGCAGAGCGGCACCATCATCAACGCGATCGAGAAACTGCTGTGAGCGACACCTGGACCGGGGCGGGCGAAAACTGGCAGCGCGAACGGCGCTGGCTCGGGTATGCCGGCGTCATCCCGTTCGCCACCTGCGTCGGCGTGATGCTGGCAACCGACGACCCGGCCTGGCGCCTGGTCGCGACCGACACGCTGCGTCACTATGCCGCGGTGATCGCAAGTTTCCTCGGTGCGGTGCACTGGGGCGTGGCCGCGGACGACCGCGATGGCCTGCACCACGCCCGTCTGCGCTGGGGCGTGATGCCGGCGCTGCTGGCATGGACCCTTCTCGCACTGCCGCCCGGGTTCGCGTTTGTCGGGTTCGGCGTCCTGTTCACCCTGATCCTGGTCGTCGACCGCTACCTGCTGCCGGTGCTGGATGACCATTACCGCCAGTTGCGCCTGCCGTTGACCGTGCTGGTCGTTGCGACAATGGTTTTGGCGGCAATCGCGGACGCCCGGGTGACCGGCTGACGGTACGGCAGTGCCGCCCCGGTCGCTTGCGGTCGAATACGCATCAAGATCGGAGACGCCGGACACCGGGTCGACACGGGATCCGTCCGGCAAACGCACCAAAACAACGCAGTCTCAGAGCGGTTGTCCGCGAACCCCGAGCTGAACGGTACCCACAGCGCGCGCGTGCTCAAGCGCCCTGCCAGGCCCCCCTGTGATGCAACCCGCCGCCTCTGTCGACGCGCACCTACGTGACCTGCGTCAGAAAAGCCCGCACATGCAGGAACTTTCTTAACCTATGTCACCAAAAGTTCACGCAGATAGTCTACATATAGGGGGCCCGGCGAACGATTAACCGGCCCACAGAGGCCGACGTCCCAGGCGTAGCAACCACTTACAGGAAATGGAGCCCAGATGAACAGCGCACGCTCATCGCTGCCTTACGCGGCGGCCGAGGATGACAACGAGCCACATCATGGCGATCTGCGCAAGGGCGCGTACCTCAAACGTCGCGCCGAATACCAGATGCAGGCACAGACCTTGAATGCGACCCAGAACTGCGCCGCCACGGCGCGGCTGCCGCGGGACAACCGCACTGACTGAACCGTTGGCGATCGGTCGCGCCAGCGTTATTTGACCCGACCCCACGCCGCGAGCGCCCGCTCGCGGCTCGCCTTCAGATCGACCAGCGGGTGCGGGTAATCCTGACCAAGCCTGACACCTGCTTCCTCCAGCACCACTGCCGATGCCTCCCAGGGCCGCTGCACCCACTTGTCGGGCAGGCGCGCCAATTCCGGTACCCACCGGCGCACATAGTCGCCGTTCGCATCGAACCGCTCACCCTGCAGCACCGGGTTGAACACGCGGAAGTACGGCGCGGCGTCGGCGCCACAGCCGGCGGTCCATTGCCAACCCAGCGTGTTGTTGGCGAGATCGGCATCGATCAGCGTGTCCCAGAACCAGCGCGCACCGGCCTGCCACGGCAAAAGCAGGTTCTTGGTCAGGAACGACGCCACGATCATGCGTACGCGGTTGTGCATCCAACCCGTCTGCCACAGCTGGCGCATCCCGGCGTCGACCAGCGGCACGCCGGTGCGGCCCGTCTGCCAGGCGGCGAGCTGCGCGTCGCCGGCGCGCCACGGAAACGCTGCAAAACGCTCGTCGAGCGGTTCGTCGCTGGTGTGCGGAAAGTGGTACAGCAGGTGGTGCGCGAATTCACGCCAACCGAGCTCGCGCAGGTACGCGTCCGCGCCCCCGCCTCCGGCACGGCAGGCGGCGACCAGCTCGCGCGGACCGAGTTGTCCGAAGTGCAGGTACGGCGACAGGCGCGAGACCCGGTCTTTGGCCGGTAGGTCGCGACCCGATTGATAGTGCCGCAGTCCGCTGGCGAGGAACTCGTCGAGCCGCGCCTCGGCGCCGGCACGGGTCGGCTCCCAGGTCCCGGCGATGCCGTCGTCCCACCGGATGCGCGGCAGCAGCCCGAGCGAGTCCAGTGGTTCAGGGTCGAGCGCCCGCAGGTGTTCGGCGCCGATCAGGCGACCCGTCAGTTGCGGCAGCGCCTGCCGGGTCGACGGCAGACCGCGCGCGACCAGCTCCTTCCAGAACGGCGTGAACACACGGTAGGGCCGCTCCTGCCGGGTGCTGACCTCCCAGGGTTCGAACAGCAACGCCGCATTGTGGCTGCCTGCATCGATGCCCTCGGCACGCAGGCGACGCTTGATCGCGGTGTCGCGTTCGATCGCCGCCGGCTCGTACAACCGGTTCCAGTACACGGCCTCGGCGCCACTGTCCGCAATCAGTGCCAGCAGCGTGTCGAGCACCGGGCCGCGGCGCACCAGCAGGCGGGCATCGAGTTGCTGCGACAGATCGTCGAGCGCATGGTGCAACCACCAGTTCGAGGCCGCGCCGGCGGCCCACACCCCGTCCTCTCCGGGTGCGTGAATGTACACCGGCAGCACGTAGCGATGCCGCGCCAGCGCATCGGCAAGCGCCGGGTTGTCGGACAGGCGCAGGTCGCGTCGAAACCAGACGATCGCCAGCGACATCGGATCAGGCCGGCGGCGCACTGGCCCGCATCGACGGACGCGCGGCAAATGCCTCGAACCAGGCGGCCAGTGCCGGCCGCCCCTCGCGCCACGCACCCACGCCACCCCGCAGGTCGAGGTAACCGAGGGCGCTCGCGATCGCGATCACACCGAGGTCGACGCGGTCTCTCCAGGCGGGCGCCTCGCGTTCGAGCTGGTCGAGCGCGCGCAGGATCGCGCGCTGCTTAATGCCCAACCACCAGTCCCAGCGCAACGCCTCGGGGCGTTTGACCTGCTCCATCATCACCAGGATCGCGCAGTCGAGCACGCCGTCGGCCAGGGCCTGCTCGCGCAGTACCTGCCAGCGCCGAGCGCCCGCTTCAGGGATCATGCGAGGGCCGCGGTGCAGGCCGTCGAGGTATTCGCAGATCACCGGGCTGTCGTACAGGCTGCTGCCGTCGTCGAGCACCAGCGTCGGCACCATCGACAGCGGGTTCTCGTCGGTGAGCCGTTCCGGTTCCGACCAGCCGTCGACGCTCTCGATGTCGACCCGGTCGACGAGCCCCGTCTCGTGCAGCAACGCGACCACCTTGCGCACGTAGGGTGAGGTGTGGGAATGACGTAGCAGCATCGTGACGGCCCGGCGTGTTCGTGGAAACCGATTATGACCGCCGCACCGGCGTCAATGTCACGCTTTGATCGAGCATCCGACGCGGCGGTGTACGACGACGCGGCAACGCGTCGCCCCGGGCAGGGTCACGCCGCGGCGTCGCCACTGATGAAGTGCGCGGGGAGATCCTCGACCTCGTGACGCTTGTCGTCTACCAGCAGCTCACGCGCGAAGCCCTCTTCGTCGACCCGGGCGCCGAGATACCCGGCGATTTTGCGCATATCGACCTCGGCGTTCTCGAGGCAGCAGGTTGCGCCCGGCGACGGGGTCATATTGAACACCGCACCCACACCGGTATCGATCTTCGCCTCGCCCATCATCAGCTTGCGGTTATCCTTGTCGATCAGCTGCGGCCGAATGCCGCCGACGTGATGGGCGAACTTCAGGTCCCTGTATCTCAGGTCGGGCACGATCTTGCGCGCATCCTTGAGAAACAGCGCACGCCGCAGTACCGGCACCTCGAACAGGAAGTTCTTCAGCATGTAGTTGCGGATGTCCGGCACCTTGAGCAGGTCGTAGAGCACGTCCCACACCTGGCGGTCGAAGCGGAACACGCGCATGAAGTCTTTCAGTGTGTCCCAGTTGTAGCGTTCGAGCACCGGCAGTACCAGCGCCGTTGGCCCCCATCGGGTCTTGCCCGGCACCATCACATCCGGGTCGCCGTGGATGGCCGCGAACGGCAGCTTGTCGTTCTGTACCGTGTACACCTTGCCGCGCAGGACCTGCGGCGTGAAATAGTAACTGCCGGCGACCGGCAGCACCGAGAAATGGTGGCCATAACCGAGATCGTGCGCGAGCTTGAGGCTGTGCCCGCCGGCACAAACCACGATCGAACGCGCCTGGAAACTGGTGGTGCCGCTCTCGACGATGAACAGCTCGCCCTGACGCTTGATGTGACGCACCTGCTGGTTGTAGCCGACGTCGATCTGCTTGCCCTGGCAGCGCTGGGCCTGACGCACGAACGAGCGCGCCAGTGCCTCGAAATTGACCGCGGTGTATTCACCTTCGGAACCCAGGGCGATGATCTCGTCATGGCGCGCGCTGCCGCCGCTGTACGCCACCGCGGGTTCGATGCGGGCAATATCGCGGGGCTCGAGCAGGCGTAGACCGGGGTAGTGGGGAGACAAGGTCTCGAACCGGGCGCGCAGCTGCCCGCACTCCCTGTCCCCGACCCCCAAGACCATCTTCGAATAGCGAAAGATCAGGTGGTCGATGTCGGGCTGCGCAGTGGCGTAGTTCTCCACCATGCGCGCGGCACGCTGCACCTTCAGCGCCTTCTCGAGACTGTAATTGGTTTCGATGTCGCCGCAATGCAGGGTCTGGCTATTGTTGCTGTGCAAGGAATTCACGCGCGCCGGCGCCGCATATTTTTCCAGCATGCCGACGTGCTGGAGGTCGGTGTACCTGGCCGCCAGGTAGAGCAGCGCCGATCCTGAAACACCACCACCGACGATCAGCAGATCGAATACCTGGCTCATTAGGTTTGCCTCCACAGCGGACATCGCGTTGCAGCATAACTGTGCAGTGCACAACAGGCACATGAGGTTTCTTGCGCCCTGGTCATTGAATTTTCGCGGGCCGACAATCGGCATCAATATTGACAAATCAGAATTTACTTATATACTTTTAATCACCGGCGACCCGTATCGCCGACCGCCCCAAGGCGGTACCCAAACAACGCGCTGGGCCCGCACGGCCCGCCAGACACTCGGAGACATCGACATGAAAAAGATCATCGCTATCGCTGCAGTCCTTGCCGCCGCCCAGGCTTCTGCATGGTGGGGCAACGGATACGACAACAGCTACAACAACGGCTATGGCTACGGCAACGGTTACACCAACGGTGTGCTCGACGGCGCCGGTGACGCTGCTGGCGAAGGCACGTTCAGCATGAACTTCTCGGGCCGCGGCCACACCAACATGCGCGGTTACGGCAACGGTTACGGCTACGGCGACGGCTGGGGCCGCGGTTACAACTACAGCGCCCCGTACTGGGGCGCACCGTACGGCGCGCCGTATGGTTACGGCTACGCGCCGGTCGCACCGGTCGCGCCTGAGGCGCCGCCGGCCGAAGCCGCTCAGTAAACCTCGCCCGCACGGCGAGTGGCCGACCGCCGACGCGGTCGATCAGGACCCCGCACCCCGGTGCGGGGTTTTTTCGTTCCCGGGGTCAAGCGCAAGCCCCCGTCGCCAGCCCCGCCGACGAACCACCGTCGCCAGGTTCCCGCCCAAACCCAAGGCGGCCGCTGCAACCCGCCGCGGGTTAATAACGCCAAAAACCCGTTCCTTCGGTTTAAGCCCTGGATATGTCGCAAAATTTTCATTGAGAATCTGCTTCATGTAGTCGTACCCTGACTGCGCAGGCCATCGGCCTGTTGCACATAATTACATGACGACCCTCGTGAGGAGACCAACCATGTCTATCGATACGTCTGCGGCCACCGAAATCACCTTATTCGAGCAGTTGGAGGTTGACTGGAACGAGAGCGAGGGAACTGTATGGTGCCACTGGCGGCCCCATCCGCGTCCCTGCTTCAATACCGATCTACTCGCCGAGATCAGCACGCTCCCGTCACGCCTTCCGGTCGATGAGATCGAGGCCGCAGCCAACGCGGGACAACCCTGTTTCTTCGTCGTGGGTTCGCGCACGCCCGGGGTCTTCAACCTCGGCGGCGACCTGGCCCTGTTCAAACGCCTGATCAAGGCACGCGACCGTGTCGGATTGGAGCATTACGCGCTGTCGTGCATCGATGCGGTGCACCTCGCACACACCAGTGCAGGATTGCCGATGACATCGATCGGCCTGGTGCAGGGCACCGCACTGGGTGGGGGCATGGAGGCGGCGCTGGCGTGCAATGTCATCGTTGCGGAACGCGGATCTCAGATGGGTCTGCCTGAAGTCATGTTCAATCTCTTCCCCGGCATGGGCGCCTACAGTTTCCTGTCGCGCCGCCTGGGGCCAACCGAGACCGAGCGGGTGATCCTCAGCGGCAAGATATGGCAGGCCGAGGAATTGCACGAACTCGGCGTGGTCGATCACCTCGCCGAACCGGGCGAAGGCGAACAGATGGTACGCGACTACATCGCCGAACGGCGCCGCCGCTCGCCCAATGCAATGGTCGCAATGCAGGCCGTACGCCAGGTCACGAATCCCGTAACCTACGAAGAATTGGAACGGGTGACGCAAATCTGGGTGGATGCCGCACTGCGCTTGAACGACCGCGATCTGAAGATCATGGACCGGCTGGTGCGCTCGCAGGACAAATCGGGTCGCGCACCCGCTGCGATCGCCGCAGTATGAAGACCGGCGGCCTCAGTGCCGCGACATCCGCTCCTTGCGTTCGACGATGTAGTCGTGCATCGCGTCTTTGGCCTCGACGAACGCCGATCGCATCTGCGACACGGCGGTCGGGGCCACACGGGTGAAATCGCGGTCGCTGATGCGGCAGGCGCGGTGACTGTACTCCTGCAGGCGGCGCGCGCCCACGCTACCGGCGCTGCCCTTGAGCGCATGTGCAAGGTCGCGGAACTGGCGGGTCGAGCGCGTCGCGATCGTGCGCCCGATCTGGTCGAACAGCATCTCGGTGTCGCGGACGAAGCCATCCACCAGATTGTCCAGAAACTGCAGGCCCCCGCCGAGTTCCTCGAGTTCGCGCAGCGCCTGACGATCGATGACCGGTATCACCACTGACTCGGCCGCCGGTGCCAGGTCGGCACCGGGAGATTCGGCGGCCCGACCCTGCTTGTCGCGACCCAGTACGGTCGTCAACGTCTCGAGCAACACACGTGCCTGAATGGGTTTGGTGATGAACGCCGCCGCGCCGGCCTGATCGGCGTCTTCACGCGCTTCCGGTGTCACATCCGCCGACAGCACGACCACGGGTATCGCGGTCTCCGTCGCATGTGTGAACCGATAGACCTTCAGTGCCTCGATGCCGTCCATCTGTGGCATACGGATGTCGAACAACGCGACGTCGAAGCGATGCGCATCGAGTGCATCGAGCGCCTGTTCGCCATTCTCGACCAGATAGACGCGGTGTCCGGCCTTCTCCAGGATTCCACGCACGACTGTCTGGTTGACGTGATTGTCCTCGGCCACCAGGATCTCGAGCGGCGGCAACACCTTGCGTTCACGGGCGTAGTGATCGATGAAGTTGACGACCTGCGGATCCTCGACCGCGCCGGCACACACCGAATGCAGGGCATTGAACAGCAAGGTCTTGTCGAAAGGCGTCGGCAGCACCGCCGCGAAGCCCATGTCGAGGAAGCGTTGCTTCCAGTCGGGATCGGAAAGCGGTGGTGAGATCAGTACGAAAGCCAGCGACTGCAGCAGCTTGTCCTGCTTGGCCGTCTGCAGCAGATGCATTGGATCCGAACGTGACCCCCGATTGTCGAGCACGACCATCGTGTAGGGCGACCCACGGTTGGCGGCATTGACCAGCTCGGCGATCGCCTGGGCGGCCACGTCGCGCTGTTCGGCGCGCACACCCCAACCGGCGAGCAGGTTCATGACCCGTCGGCTCTCGCCCTGGTCACCGGTCACGACCAGCACGCGACTGTCGGCGAGTGTGAGCCGCTCGGAGTGATCGTCGGATTCCGGCCGCAATTCGCGCAGCGGCAGCTCGACCCAGAAGGTGCTGCCCTCTCCAGGCGCACTGACGACCCCGATCCGGCCACCCATCAGCTCCACCAGCTGCTTGCTGATCGTTATGCCGAGACCGGTACCTCCGTAACGGCGCGTGGTCGAATCGTCGGCCTGAGTGAAGCGCTCGAATATCCGTTGCTGCGCTTCGAACGGGATCCCGATACCGGTATCGGTGACCTCGAAACGCACGCGGGCCTGGTCGACGTCGGGATCGCGCGCCGTCAGAGTCACATCCAGTTCGATGTGGCCCTCGTCGGTGAACTTGATCGCGTTGCCGATCAGGTTCACCAGTACCTGCTGCAGATGGTGTTCACTGCCGTTCAGCGCATAGGGGATCTCGGGTGATACACGCGAACTCATGTGCAGACCCTTCTTGCTCGCCGCCGCCGCCATCATCCGGGTCGTGTTCGCGACCAGGCGGTGGAGATCGAAATCGACCTCCTCGAGGGCCATCTTGCCCGCTTCGATCTTCGAAATGTCGAGCACCTCGTCAATCAGCGCCAGCAGACTGGCCGCAGACACACTGATCGTACGCGCGTGGTCCTCCTGCTCGCGGTTGAGCGGTGTGGCCCGTAGCAGGTCGGTGAGTCCGATCACGCCGTTGAGCGGCGTACGCAGCTCGTGGCTCATGGTGGCCAGGAAGCGCGACTTGGCCTGGTTCGCCTCGACCGCCTGCTGCTTGGCGTGGCTGACCCGTCGAATCAGCGTGGCGACGTAGGCGGGCAGGACGATCAGGCCAATCAGCAGGCCGACACCCAGCGCGGTGTGTTCGGCCCAGTAGGCATTGAATGCGATGACGAGGCCGAACCCCAGCGAGCTCATCCCCGCCGCCAGAGTCAGGTAGTGGATGCCGAAGCGGAAACCGTTGCCGAAAATCACCCACAGGTACGCGATGTAAAAGGGCGCCGTCGCCGCACCGAAGAAATACATCACGCAGGTCAACCCGCCGACATCGTGGACGATCCCGACGATCTTGCGCACGCGGACGTCCTCGGGCCCTGCCACGACCCAGGCAAAGATCGCAAAGCTGAACATCAGGAAACAGGCGCCGCTGTAGAGCGCCAGCGCATGGGCCGGCGTCGGCTCGGCGAACTGCAGTCCAGCCAGATAGATCACCATGATCGAAACGATGCTGACCCGGAGGATGCTCTGCTCGAGCTCCGGGTCCATGCTACGACGGCGTCTGGAGGCGAATTTCAGTACCGATTTGAATTTCGACATCGCATTCCCTGCTCACCGGGTCCATGACCCCGTCGCCGAAACGCTACGCGACGTCGCGATGTGATCGAGGTTTTCCATCAGGGCCTCGACACATTCAGGGTCGAAATGGCGTCCGGACTCGGATTGGATCAGGTCCACCGCGCGGTCCAGTGTCCATGGCTGCTTGTACGGGCGTTTCGACAGCAGCGCATCGAATACGTCGGCGATTGCCACAATGCGCGCCTCGAGCGGGATCTCCGACCCGGAAAGCCCGCGCGGATAACCGCCTCCGTCGTAACGCTCGTGGTGGCACCAGGCGATCGTCGCGCCGTACTGCAGGTACTGGGAGGGGCTGTCGCGCAGGATCTCATAACCGATCTGGGCGTGATGCATCATTATCTGGCGTTCTTCCGACGTCAGCTTGCCGGGCTTCAACAGGATGTTGTCCGGCACCCCGATCTTGCCGATGTCGTGCATCGGCGCCGCCTGCTCGATCACGTTGCAGTAGTCGCTGTCCTTGCCCAGCGTGGCGGCGATGAGGCGGGTGGTCTCCGCCATGCGATGCACGTGGCCGTTGGTGTCGCTGTCGCGATACTCGCCGGCCTTGGCCAGGCGCAGCAGTGTCTCGCGCTCACGCAGCGCCAGTTCGCGCGTCTTCTCGGCGATCTCCTTTTCCAGCCAGCGCGCGCGGTCACGTATTATGCCTTGCTGCTGGCGCAGCTTGAGCAGGTTTCTACAGCGTGCCCGGCACTCGTGGTGATCGATCGGTTTGGTGAGAAAATCTGTCGCACCGGCCTCGAGCGCGCGGTAGCGCGTCGACTGATCGTCCATGCACGTGATGACGATGATCGGCACGTCGACACAGCTCGGCGTGTTGCGCAGCCACTGGGTGAATTCGACGCCGTTCATATTCGGCATCTTGAGGTCGGTCAGTACCAGGTCGTGCGGGTTTTCCTTCGCCCACTCGAGCGCCTTGATCGGGTCGGCAAACGACACCGCCTCGGTCTCGCCGCCGATCGAGCGGACGAGCTGCTCGAGGATCATGCGGCTGATCAGCTGATCGTCGACTATCAGCACTCGCGACATCAAGACTGTCCCCGGAAACTTAACATAGGCGAGATTCCACGTCCGTTCTGTCTTTGTCAACCGCTTAGCGGCGGAATCAGCCGGAAAATAAGGACTTAACGGGATAGCGGCCGCCCCCGTCCGGGCTGGGGACGGATCGGGGCCGGTGCGCTGCGCCGGACCGCATTGGGTCGCCGGCCGACCTGTTGCCGGCGGTCCCGGGTCCGCTATGCTTGCGCGGGCATCCCCGATCACGGAGCCCTGACATGTCGAGAATCTCGTTCCCCGGCCCGCTGCTGACCCTGTGCTGGGCGCTGCTGGCCGTCGCGCCGGCTATCGGCGGCACGCCACTGACCTACAACCGGATCGGCCTCAGCGAGACAGCCCAGACCGAGGTCGACAACGATGTCATGGTCGCGGTCATGGCCGCGCAGGCGGAGGGACGCGACGCCGCAATGCCGGCCGACGAGGTCAATCGCGCCATCGACTGGGCGGTGAACGTGGCCGCCAGCCTGCCCGAGATCAAGGTCCAGACGCTCGGCTACGGCACCAACCCGATCTACGAGAAAGGCACGATCCGTGGCTGGCGAGTCAGCCAGTCGATCCGTCTCGAGAGCAAGGACAGCCGTGCGCTCGGCGATCTCGTCGCCCGCCTGCAATCACAGCTCCAGGTGCAGTCGATCGGCTACCAGGTGTCGGACGAGCAGCGCCGTCGGCACGTCGACGCACTGACCGACACGGCGCTGAACCGTTTCCAGGCGCGTGCGCGCAGTGTCGCCAAGTCGCTGGGGCGAAGGGATTTTCGCCTTGTCCAGCTGCACATCAACGACGATCGGCAGGGCCCGATGCCGATGGTCCGCGGCGTGATGATGGAGGCCGCCAAGGCCGATTTCGGGGTGGCCCCGGCACGTATCGAGGCCGGCACCCAGACACTGACAGTCAGTGTCAACGGCGAGATCGAGCTCAGCGAGGATTAGGGTCTGCGCGTACCGGCGTCGCCGCCCTTCAGCGGGTCAGGCTTGGCAAGGCGAGACACGTTTGGCAGGAATCAAGGAACGCTGAGCAACGTCGCATGACCCAAGACTGGGCGCACCCCCGAGGGACAGCATTCCGTTAATCCGCCGACCGCGCGGTGGCTCACTCAGGTACTGCGGGTACACCCTGCTCGCCGCACCTCGTCGGACGCGGCATGAGGGCGCCGCCACCGGTTTGCGCGTCGTGCAGGCGAACCCGGACCCCGTTCAGTTCAGCGGCCGCAGCCGGCTCAGGCGCCGCGCAATCTGCTCCAGGCGTGCCGCCGCCGTGGTCGGCGCGTCGGCGCGTCCTTCCAGCAGGCGGGCGGCGTCGGCGTACAGCGCGGCCAGCTGGCCAGCGTCGAACAGGCCCAGCGCGGCGTCCAGTTCCGCGGCGTCGGCAGACAGCAGCGTGGGCGCCAGGTCTTCGGCGACAATCGCGCTGTGCGGGTGCAGCAGATCGGCGATCAATGGCCAGCGCAGCAGCTCATAGTGGGCCGCGCGCGCCGCGCGCTCCTGCACCAGCTCCTCGGCCGCCTGCACATCGCCGGCGGCACCGCGCTCGACGTTACGCATGATCACCTCGATCAATTGTGCGATCGCGGCCCGGTTCGCGGCGTGGTCCTCGGCCAGTCCGGCCGAGGTCTCGTAGAGCCGGTCTAGACGCTCCTTGATCTCGAGGATCACCTCGCTGCCCTCGTTAGGGCGCAGATTCATCGCGCGGTGCACGGTCGCGCGCAACTCGTCGAGAAACCCCAGCAGCTCCTCGTGGTCGAGACGCTGCATCTCGAGCAGTTCGGCATCGCCACCACTCGCGCGGTGCACGCCGAACAGCGGATTGCCGAGCCGGCGACGGTAGTGACGCTCATGGCGCCCGGGGAGTTCGCTGAAGGGGATGGACATCGGGTTGCCGGTATCAGGTGTCGTGGGCGTTGGCGTGCCCTCACGTGCGCGTCTGGACATACATCAGAGGGTACGCTGAGTGGGAAGCCGTTTGAGGATCGGGATTTTAGAACCTATCTGATGTTCCCGCATGCGTCGCGTTGCTGTCCGAAATGCGCGCGTGCAATGACTGTCACACAGGCCAGTACGCGGCGTACCGGCAAGCGGCACAAAGCGGCAGCCGCGCCGTTCGGACGCAACCCCTTGTACACCGCATGATTCTGCTCCGTGGCTTGGTTGCGGCTCGGCCATCTGGCGCCGGCTACACCACGCTCATCCAGTCGCGCCCCGAAGCAAGATCGCCGTGGTCGCGGTCGCGCGGGATCGTGAGAGGGGTTCTCGGGTAACCCAGGCCGGCCTGCGGCCGGGTCACGATGAACAGCTGACCTCGAGTCCACGCCCCCAATCGGGCGGTTCCGCGGCATAGGAATCCATGCCGACCTGCTCGTCGAACGGTCGCGACAACAGGGTCTGCAGGCGGTCGATCTCATCGTAGTCACCCGCTTCGGCGCGTTCGATGGCCTGCTGGGCGAGATAGTTGCGCAGCACGTAGCGTGGGTTAACCGCGTCCATCGCCGCGCGGCGCGCTACGTCGTCGCCACCCTCGCCGCGCAAGCGCGCGCGGTAGTCCGCGGCCCAGGCATCGAACGCGGCGCGGTCGACGAACCGGTCCCGCAGCGGCGTCTCGCCCGTCGGATCGTCGACGCGCAACGCCCCGAGATCACGGAACAGATTGGTGTAGTCGACACCACCGGCGGCCATCAACGACAGCAGGCGTGCACCCAGGTCGTCATCGCCGGCCCCCGCATCGCGCAGACCGAGCTTGGCGCGCATGCCGGCCGAGTACGCCGCGACCAGGGCCGGCTCGTACCCGGACAGCGCGTCGCGGGCCTGTTCCGCCGCGGCCTCGCCGTCATCGGCGTCGAACAACGGCAGCATCGCCTGGGCCAGACAGCTCAGGTTCCACAAGCCGATCGACGGTTGACGATCGAACGCATACCGACCGTGGTGGTCCGAATGGTTGCAGACGAAGCCGGGGTCGTAGGCCTCCATGAAGCCGAATGGACCGTAATCCAGGGTCAGGCCGAGCACCGACATATTGTCGGTGTTCATGACACCGTGCGCGAATCCGACCAACTGCCACTGTGCCATCAGGCGCGCGGTGCGGTCGACGACCTCGCGCAACAGCGCCAGATACGGCTGTGACGCATCGCGCAGCGCCGGGAAATCGTGCCCGATCACGTAGTCCGCGAGCCGGCGCAGCTGGGCGTACTGACCGCGATAGAAGAACACCTCGAACGACCCGAAACGCACGTGACTCGGCGCCATGCGCAGCAGCAACGCACCGCGCTCGATGCGCTCGCGATACACCTCCTCGTCGCTGTCGAACAGACACAGCGCGCGCGTGGTCGGTATGCCGAGCGCATGCATCGCCTCGGAGCACAGGTATTCGCGGATCGTCGAACGCAGCACCGCGCGGCCGTCGCCGTCGCGCGAGAACGGCGTCAGACCGGCGCCCTTCAGCTGCAGTTCCCAGTGCACGCCATCGGCCGCACGAACCTCGCCGAGCACGATCGCGCGGCCGTCGCCGAGTTGCGGCACGTAGTGGCCGAACTGGTGTCCGGCGTAACACATCGCGACCGGATCCGTTCCCGGCCACTGCCGGTTGCCGGCGATCCAGTCGGCCGCCAGACTTTGCGCGAGCGACTGCGGCGCGAGATCCAGCAGCGCGGCCGCCGCGGGACTGATACTGACCAGTCGGGTGGCGGCAAGCGGTGTCGGCCGGACCCGTGCGTGGAACCCTTCGGGCAGGCGCGCGAAGGTGTTGTCGAACGACAGGTCCGCCGGCGTGCGGGTTGGCATGTCCATGGTCGCGGCATGCTGGGGATGCCGCGTCCCGCTATCAACCCGCCGCGGCCGAGGAAATGCGCCCACACGTCCAACACGGGCACGCTCCGCCCGCCTATAATCCGCCGCCCCTGCCCCACTGGATTGACCGCCACCCATGCTGCGCGCCGTAACCCTGCTGTTGCTGCTCTGCAGTGCCGCACCGCATGCCGCCGACCGCGTGGTGACGACGCCTTCCGGCGACGACATCCCGGTCAGCGTGTCCGGCGCGGACAGCGACCACCTGCTGCTGTGGCTCGGCAGCGAGTTCGGCGGGACACCGCGGCGTACGGCACTGGCGGAGGCGATCGCCGCAACCGGCGCCCAGGTCTGGTCGGTCGACCTGCACGCAGCCTGGTTTCTGCCCGTGGGCCGCTACAGCCTCAACGACGTCGACCCCGCGGCGATCGCGGCCCTGATCGACGCCGCGGTCGCGCACGCCGGGCATGTCTACCTGATGGCCGAGGGCCGCGTCGCGGCGCTGGCACTCAGCGGTGTGCGCACGTGGCAACTGGCGGAACACGCGGGACCGGGCCTGCGCGGACTGCTCACGTTCAGCCCGCGCCTCTACACCCGCACACCGCAGGGGGGCGAGTCGGCGGAGTACCTGGCGATCGCCGCGGCGAGCAACCTGCCGATCTATGTGTTGCAGCCGGAGGCGTCCGCAGGCTTCTGGCGCATCGGCCAGGACGTGCGCGAGTTGGAGAAAGGCGGTGCAGATGTTTTCGTGCACCGCCTGCCTGACGTCTCCGACGGCTTCTATGCCCGCCCCGAGTTCACGCCCGCCGAGCAGGCCCTGACGGACCGGCTGCCAGCGATCCTGAAGGGGGCGATGGCACAGCTCGACGCGCGCGGCGGCACGCCCACTCATCCGGCAGCCATCGCCGACGGCGTGATCGCACCCGAGCGTCCCGAAGGCAGCGCGCTGCTGCGCCCCTACACGGCCGAACGCGATGCGCCCGAACTGCGGCTGTCGACCCTGCGCGGCAGCGATGTCGACCTGGCCGCGCTGCGCGGCAGGGTCGTGCTGGTCAATTTCTGGGCCACCTGGTGTCCGCCCTGCGTCAAGGAGATCCCCTCACTGCAGGCGCTCTACGGCCGCCTGCACGAACAGGGGCTGGCGATCCTCGCTGTCGATGTCGGTGAAATCCCGGCAACCCTGGAGGCGTTCCTCAAGGACAAGCCGGTCGAGTTCCCGGTGCTGCTCGATCAGGACGGCCAGGCCCTGCGCCGCTGGGGCGTGTACGCCTTTCCGACCACGCTGGTCGTCGACCGGGATCAGCGCATCCGCTATGCGGTATTCGGTGCCTTCGACTGGAGCAGTGACGAGGTCGTGGAAACGCTACAGACGTTGCTGGCGATTCCGCCGCGTTGAGAGCGATCCGGTATCGGCATCAATCGCCGGCCGGCCGGGCCGATGCACTGCCGGTCGGCGTAACCCGCTCAGGCGAGGGAATGCCGAAAGCGATCTCCGCCATTGGCGGCGCGACGCGAATCGACTCGAACAGCGCGTCCATTGTCCTGCGCTGCAGTCCCGGCAGCGGCGCAGCGCGTACATCGAGCTGGTCGAACACCGGGATCGAACCACTCCAGGACTGCCAGCCGCCCACACCGCTCAACAGCCCCTGGACGACATCACCCCGGGAGACGGCGCGTACCAGGTAGGCGGCCGCATCGTCGCGGTAAACGGGCAGCAGCAGGACATGGCCGTCGCAGCCGAAGCGATGGTGCAGCAGGTAGCGTGCGAAGACCGCGAAATCCGCGTGATCCTCTTCGCCACGCAGCCCGGCCGCCAGCGCAAATGCGGCGTCGGCGCCGATCAGCCCGACCAGCAGCGTCTTGCCGTCGTCGCCCGCCGCGCGGCGCTGCCGCAGCCACGATACGAGACCGGCCGGTGGCGCCTGCGTCACACTCACCGAAACTCAGGCACCGGCGTGGTGCGGTACCAGGTGATGCCGTTGTCCTCGCTCTCCCAGATCTGCAGGTCGACGATCTGACGCACGACCTGGCGATCGGTCAGCACATAGTCGATCACGGCCGCCTGGCGCCAGCGAAACGGACCGATCTCATTGATCGGTTCGGCCAGCTCGTAGCCGGTCACGCGCACATTTTCAAGGCCTTCGGGGATCTCCACGGGCTCGCCGTCCGCGTGCTTGAGGAAGACATACATCTTCTGCAGCGCGCCCCAGCGCACGACGTCCTCGAACAGGCGCACGCGCAGCGCGAGTTTCTCGGGAACCTCGCCGTAGGGATTGGTCAGACAGCCGCCGAGCAGCGTGGGCGACAGCAGTGCGAGCAGCAACAGGGCGCGGCGCGTGCGGTTCATGCGCGCATGTTAAGGGAACTGTGGCCACCGGGTATACGCCCTTTGCCGGCGACGCCCGGCGCTGCATCGGCTGCTATCATGCACGACTGGTCCGCGGCGCCGGCCGCGGCCGGGCCGCCGACCTGGATTGTCGCCCAAACTGCTGGACCCCTATGGCCGAACCTCCAACATCCGCATCGCCCTCGTCTCCTGCGCACGGCCATGACCACGCGGTCGTCGCGACCGACGCCGGGCCGCGGCGCACGCTGGCGGTCGGCGATGCGCGGATCACGCTGCTCGGCACGGCCCACGTTTCGCGCAACAGCGCCGACCAGGTCGAGGCTGAACTCGACAGCGGCGCCTACGACGTGGTCGCGGTCGAACTGTGCCGCAGTCGCCACGACGCTCTGACCCGCCCGGACCAACTCGCGTCACTCGACCTGATGCAGGTCGTGCGCCAGGGCAAGGTGGCCATGGTCATGGCCAATCTGGCGATGGCGGCCTATCAGCAGCGCCTCGGCGAGCAGCTTGGGATCGAGCCCGGCGCCGAGATGCGGATGGCGATCACACAGGCTGCTCGGCATGGGCTGCCGGTGGTACTGATCGACCGCGAGATCGGCACGACGCTGAACCGCACCGCGCGCAGCCTCGGCTGGTGGCAGCGTGCCACGCTGTTCAGCGGCCTGATCGGCAGCCTGCTGTCGCGCGACGAGGTCAGCGAGGAGGACATCGATCACCTGCTGGAAGGCGACGTCGTCGAGACCACGTTCGCCGAGTTCGCCCACGACCGCAACGAGCTGTACCAGCCGCTGATCGCCGAGCGCGACCGCTACATGGCCGCCAAGCTCCGCCGTTCAGCCGTGGACCACCCAGATGCGCACATCCTGGCCGTGGTAGGCGCGGGTCACGTCGCCGGCATCGCGCGCCACCTTGGCGACAGCGAGGACCCGGCGGAGGTCGTGGACCTGCTCGAGCGGGTCCCGCCCCGACGGCGCTGGCCGCGCCTGCTCCCGTGGGCGATCGTCGCGCTCGTCGGGATCGGCTTCTATATCGGATTCACACGCAATCCCGACCTCGGCTGGCAGCTGGTACGCGACTGGGTGCTGATCAACGGCGGCCTGTCTGCGCTCGGTGCAATCCTGGCCGCGGCGCACCCGCTGACGGTCGCAACGGCCTTCGTTGCGGCACCGATCACGTCGCTGAACCCGACGATCGGGGCCGGCATGGTGACGGCAGCGGCCGAGTTGTGGCTGCGCAAGCCGCGGGTCGGCGACTTCGGCAGCCTGCGCGACGATACAGGCACGTTGCGCGGCTGGTGGCGCAACCGGGTATCGCGGACGCTGCTGGTGTTCATGTTCAGCACCCTGGGATCGGCGCTGGGGACCTACCTCGCCGGGTACCTGATTTATGACCGACTTAACGGATGACGCACAAACCTGCCCAGGAATGGTCCGATTTTCGATTTTAATTCATAACGTTACAAACGTAGCGGGATTTCCCCTAGGTAGTTTCCCGGCTGCATCCGGCGGTCGCAGGCACTAGGCTTCGAATACCGGCCAAGGCCGGCATCAACCGCCGACAGGGATCGGCGTTGTCGCACCGCTTGGGGACGTTCCGTGGCTCCCGATGGTGCGGACAGGAGGGTGGTGGAAACTGGCCTGTCCGTCCACAGCTGCCATGGCTGCGGAACCCTCAAGGGGCGACTGAAACAAAACTCCCGCGGAGGTTTACCCCCCTCCGGAAAACTGTGCAGAACCCACCCCGCTCACGCGGGGTGTGTTCTTTTTAGCGGCACGCAATCATTCCTCAGCGCTCGCCCGTGATGCCCGCAACACGCGACTGCATCACGCCGTAATAGACCACCGGTATCACGATAAGCGTCAGGATCGTCGACACGAACAGGCCGAAGATCAGCGACACCGCCAGCCCCGAGAAGATCGGGTCATCGAGAATGAAGAAGGCACCGGCCATCGCGGCCAGGCCGGTCAGCACGATCGGCTTCGCGCGCACCGCGGCGGAGCGCACGACGGCGCGATCGAACGGCACCCCCTCGCGCACCTCCTGGTTGATGAAGTCGACCAGCAGGATCGAGTTGCGCACGATGATCCCGGCCAGCGCGATCATGCCGATCATCGAGGTGGCGGTGAACTGACCGGCACCCGTCAGCAGTTGCATGATGGCGTGCCCGGGCAGGATACCGATCACGGTCAGCGGGATCGGCGCCATGATCACCAGCGGCACCAGATAGGAGCGGAACTGCGCGACCACCAGCAGGTAGATCAGCAGAAGCCCGATCGAATAGGCGATGCCCATGTCGCGGAAGGTGTCATAGGTCACCTGCCATTCACCGTCCCACTTGATGCTGTACTCGTACGGGTTCGGCGGTTGGGACAACAGCCACTGCTCCGGGCCGCCCGATTGCTCGAGACGGTCCGATATCTCGAACAGGCCGTACAGCGGGCTGTCGGTCTTGCCGGCCATGTCGCCGGTCACGTAGACGACCGGCAGCAGGTCCTTGTGATGGATGCTGTATTCGCGCACCGCCGGCACCACGGCGACGATCTCCGACAGCGGCACCAGCGCGCCGGTCTCGCTGCGCACCTTGAGCGCCAGGACCTGCGACAGGTCGGCGCGGTCGGCCTCGCCGTAGCGCACGCGGATCGGCACGGCGTACTTGTGGTGGGTCGCGTGCAGGTAACTCATGTCCTCGCCGCCGAGCGCGATCCCGAGGGCATCGACGATGCTGCTCTGCGGCACGCCGAGGCGGGCGGCTTTGGCACGGTCGACCAGCACCACGCCCTTCTCCGACGGATACTCGACCGAATCGTCCACATCGACGATGTCGGGTGTCGACTGGAAGGTCTGGCGCAACGACTTGGCCGCGGCAATCTGGCCCTCGTAGTCGAGACCGTAGACCTCGGCGACCAACGGCGACATCACCGGCGGCCCGGGCGGGACCTCGACGATCTTGGCATTGCCGCCCTGCGCGCTGGCAATCTGCTGCACCTGCTCGCGAACCGACAACGCGACCTGGTGGCTCTTGCGCTCACGATGGTGCGCGTCGACCAGGTTGACCTGGATGTCACCGACGTTGGCACCGTCGCGCAGGTAGTACTGGCGCACCAGGCCGTTGAAGCTTATCGGCGCCGCGGTACCTGAATACACCTGGTAATCGGTCACCTCGGGCACGGTTCCGATGTAGCTTGCGATGTCGTTCAGCACCCGCGTCGTGTGTTCGAGGCTGCTGCCCTCAGGCATGTCGAGCACCACCTGGAACTCGGACTTGTTGTCGAACGGCAGCATCTTCAGGATCACCGCTTTGCCGACCACGAGCAGGATCGACAAGGTGATCAGGATCAGGATCCCGGCCAGCAGTTTCCAGCGGTTGCGGTAACCGGCTGCACCCACCAGGAACGGCGACATGACGCGGTCGAAGAAACGCTCCAGGCCCGGCGAACCCTCGTGACCGTGCGAGGCGAACCTGTCCGCCACGCTGGCAAGCATCCGGTTGCTCATCCACGGCGTGAACACGAACGCGACCACCAGTGAGATCAGCATGCCGAGCGAGGCGTTGATCGGGATCGGGCTCATGTACGGGCCCATCAGTCCGGTCACGAACGCCATCGGCAGCAGCGCGGCGATGACCGTGAACGTGGCCAGGATGGTCGGCCCGCCAACTTCGTCGACCGCGGCCGGAATCGCCTCGAGCAGGCGCTTGGTGCCCATCGACAGATGCCGGTGCACGTTCTCGACGACGACGATCGCGTCGTCGACCAGGATACCGATCGAAAAGATCAACGCGAACAGCGACACGCGGTTCAGCGTGAAGCCCCATGCCCACGATGCGAACAGCGTCGCCGCCAGTGTCACGACCACGGCGGAACCGACGATCACGGCCTCGCGCCATCCCAGCGCCAGCAACACCAGCAGCACCACCGAGGCAGTTGCAAACACCAGCTTGCTGATCAGCTTCTTGGCCTTCGCGTCGGCGGTGGCCCCGTAGTTGCGTGTGACCTGTACGCCAATGCCTTCGGGGATGTAGATGCCCTCCAGCTGATTGAAGCGCTCGATCACCCGCCGGGCGATCTCGACCGCGTTGGTACCCGGTTTCTTGGCGACCGCTATGGTCACGGCGGGCACCTCGCCGCTGTCGCGCAGCTCCGTGTCGGTGCTCGACGGGCCGGCCCCGGTCCAGACGTAGGTCGTCGGCAGGTCCGGACCCCGTTGCACGCGTGCCACGTCGCGCAGGAACACCGGTTTGCCCTCGTGCACGCCGACCACCAGGTCCTCGATCTCGTCCGCATGGCTGAGAAACACACCGGCCTGTACCAGCAGTTCCTGATCGTTGGCGACCACGCCGATGTTGTCGCGGGTTACGTTCGCCGCCTGCAAGGCAGCGCGCAGGTCACGCGGATCCATGCCGTGCGACGCCAGCGCCTGGGGATCGAGCTCGACCCGCACCACGTGTTCCGCGGCACCGATCGTGTAGATGTCGCGCGTGCCGGGCACGCGCTTGAGTTCGGACTCGATCGCGTGTGCGACCTGACCCAGCTCGAAGGTACCCGCCGCCGGATCCTTGGCCCACAGCGTCACGGTCACGATCGGTACGTCGTCGATACCCTTCGGTTTGACGATCGGCAGGCCGGCGCCGATCGCGCCCGGTAGCCAGTCCTGGTTCGACATGATCTTGCTGTAAAGGCGCACGATCGCGTCGGTGCGGTCCTCACCGACCAGGTATTGCACCGTCAATACGGCCATGCCCGGCATCGACGTGGAGTACACGTGCTCGATGCCATCGATCTCGTCGAGCACCTGCTCGGCGGGCGATGCGATCAGGCTCTCCACCTCGCGCGCCGACGCCCCGGGAAACGGGATGAACACGTTGGCGAACGTGACGTTGATCTGCGGCTCCTCCTCGCGCGGCGTCACCATGACCGCGAACACGCCGAGAAGCAGACCGACCAGCGCCAGCAGCGGCGTGATCTGGGTGGCCTGGAATTTCTCGGCGATCGAACCCGAGAATCCCAGCTTATTCATCGGACACCCGCCCGGCGCGTTGCGATTTCAGCGCGATCGTCGCCGCGACCGGATCGGTCGCCACCCGCTCGCCCGCGTGCAGACCCGCGAGCACGCCGACATGATCCGGCCCGGCGGCCGACCCGAGCCGGATGTGGCGGAAGCTGACCCGTCCCTCCTCGCCGACCACGTACACGCCGACCACCTCGGAGCGCAGCACGATCGCCGACACCGGGATCACGATGCCCGGCTCGACGCCGGTCACGAAACCCACCTTGACGTACATGCCAGGAAACACCCCTTTGGTGCCGTCGGGCAGAACCAGGCGAACCTTGAAGGTGTCGGAGCGCGGGTCGGCGACCGGGAACACGGTGACCGACTTGGCCGCGAGCCATTTGCCGTCGACCTGCGCCTGTGCCTTGCCCTCATTGCGGATCGCGTCGACCAGGTTCTGTGGCACGTCGACCGTGACCCGCATGCTGTCCAGGGACAGCCCGGACATCAGCGGTTTGCCCGGTGCGACCGTCTCGCCGACCTCGACCAGGCGCTCGATGACGATGCCGTTGTAAGGTGCTGCAACCTCGGCATATCCGAGTTCCTGGCGGGCCTGGGCGAGTGCGGCCTCGGCGGCCTCGGCGGCAGCCCGCGTCTCTTTCAGCGCCGCCTCCGCCTTGTCCATGTCAGCCTTGGCCACCGCCCCCTTGTCGAAAACGCCCCTGATCCGCGCGTATTCCTTCTCGGCGTCGCCGCGGCGGGCCATTGCGGCCTTCAGATTGGCCTCGGCCCGGGTCACCGAGGCGCGCTGCTGACTGTCCTCGATGCGCACGATGACCTCGCCGGCGCTGACATAGTCGTCGACGTCGAAATGGACCTCGGTCACGCGCCCGGAGGTCTGCGCCGATACCGTGCTGCGGTTGACCGCCTCGGCGATACCGTCCAGCCGGTACACGCGCGGCAGGTCGACGCGGGCGACCTCCGCCGTCGTCAGATCGGCGGCGCTCGCGGCCGGTTGGGCCATCAGCAGGGCCAGCACGGCCGCGATGGGCAACGATGCGCGGGCGAATATTTGCATACGGTGTCGTCCTCTAAACATTAGCATTTCCTAATATAATAGTTTTTTATCCATAAATCAAAGGAAGCATAGGCCGGCACGCCGCGCCCGGCCATCTTCGAACACCCGCTTCTAACGACGAACCGGAATCGCCGCCATTCGCCTCCCACGTCGGCGCCGCGCTCACCCCAGATGCGGTCGCCCGAGAAACGCAGGCGTCTGCATCTCGGTCAGCCGGCTGATCGTGCGCTGGAACTCGAACGCGAGCCGCTCGCCGATGTACAGGCGCTGTACGGGCGCCTCGGCGCTGATCACCAGCTTGACCCGGCGGTCGTAGAACTCGTCGATCAGGAAGATGAAACGCCGCGTACGGTCGTCGCGCGAACCACCCATGACCGGCACATCGGAGATGAACACGGTGTGGTGGGTGCGCGCGAGTTCGATGTAGTCGTTCTGGCTGCGTGGCGGACCGCACAGCGCCTCGAAGTCGAACCACACCATGCCGCCGGTGCGGTGGCGGTACGGCATGACACGGCCGTTGATGACCAACTCGCCAGGGCCGTCGGCCGACGCATGCGCGAGGTGGTGAAACTCGTCGTGCAGGCGCGCGTCTGTCTCACCGCCAAGCGGCGTGTGATAGACCTGCGACCGCTCGAGCACGAGCTTGCGGTAGTCGCGGTCGCCACCGACATGGACCACCTCGGTATGCCGGTTCAGCAGGTCGATCGCGGGCAGGAAACTGGCGCGTTGGATGCCGTCGCGGTAGAGCTCGTCGGGAAGCACGTTGGATGTCGTCACCAGCACAACACCCTGGTCAAGCAACCCCCTCAGCAGGCCGGCGAGTATCACCGCATCACCGATGTCGACAACGTTGAACTCGTCCAGGCACAGCAGCCGCCAGTCACTGGCCATGCGCGCCGCGACGATCGCCAGTGGATTCGCCTTGCCCTTGATCTCGGCGAGTTCGCCATGTACCCGCTGCATGAAACGATGGAAATGGAGGCGTTTCCGACCGACTCCGCCGAGCTGCTCATGGAACACGTCCATCAGCCAGGTCTTGCCGCGGCCCACACCTCCCCAGAGGTACACGCCGCGTGGCGCCGGTGGCGGCTTGCGAAACAGATTGCGCCATCCGGTCGGTGGCGCCGCGGCGAGTTCATCGGCAACACGCTGCAGCGCGGCGATCGCGCGCCGCTGCTCGGGATCGTCGGCAAGCTCGCCGGCGGCGATGCGGGACTGGTAATGCGCGATCAGCGACACGAAACGGGCGAACAGGGTGCCGGCAGGACCGGGGCGTTACCGCGGGGTCGCACGGCTTACACCGCGGTGCGCTCGCGCCCGGGCATCACCGCAGTCAATCGCCGGTGTAACGGTCGTCGAGGTAGGTGGGACACAACACCGAACGCATCGTGCCGATCAACTCGAGCAACTTGCCGTTGCGGATGCGGTAATAGATACGGTTCGCCTCCTTGCGCGATGTCACGATGTTCTTGTTGCGCAACTGTTCCAGGTGCTGCGATATGTTGCTCTGCGACGTGCCCGTCTGGTCGACGATCTCGCCGACCGACAACTCGCGATCACCGAGCGTACACAGAATCTTCCAGCGCAGCGGATGGGCCATCGCCTTCAGCGCGTTGGCCGTCATCGTCGGATCCTCGTCGCCGGGAAGTTGCGGTTCTACCGGGTCAGTCATTACTTGCTCCTACAGCATCAACCAGCCGCACTCGATACATCTGCCGCGTCGGCGACCTTGCGATAGCCACGCATGTTCTTGGCGATGCAGATGATATCGCCAATTGCACCGTCGGCGTTCAGCACCGCGGTGCGCGAAAACAGGATCGGCAGGCGCTCACCACTCTTGGCGATGAACGCGGCGTCGATGTCGCGTAGCGCCCCGGTACGGATCAGCGCTTCGAGCCAGGTGCCCATGAAAGCGTCCGCCTGTTCCTCGCCCTCTTCCTCGAACACGTCACCGATCGACATGCCGACCAGCTCGTCACGTACGTAACCCAGCATCTCACACGCGGCGGGATTCACCTCGCGGATGACGCCGTCCGGGGACAGCACCAGCAGTGCCTCGCCCATGTACATGAGAATGTTCTCCAGATACTGCTTGGCCTGGAACAGCTCCGCGGTGCGCTGCGCGACCTTTTCCTCGAGTACCTGATTGAGCTGGCGCTCCTTCTCGATCAGGCGGAAATACGTGCTGATCTTGTTCAGGAACTGGTTGTCGTCGATCGGCTTGAGCAGATAGTCGACCGCGCCGACATCGTAGCCCTTGCGCTGGAAATCCTCGGTCTTGAATGCCGCGGTCAGGAAGATGATCGGGATGTCGCGGGTCTTGCGCCGCGCCTTGAGCATCTGCGCGGTCTCGAAGCCATCCACCTCGGGCATCTGCACGTCGAGGATGATCAGGTCTATATCGGGATGCGCCTGGGCGATCTCCAGGGCCTCCGCGCCACCGCGCGCCTCGAGGATCTTGACGTCCATATGCTGCTGGACCAGTGCACGCAACGTGAACAGGTTGTGTTCGTTGTCGTCTACTGCGAGCAGTTTGAATCCGGCATATCGCTTCATTGTCTACCCGGCGTCGTGGCGCAGATTCCGCATCAGCACCTCGGACAGCTCGCGTGCACTGCACGGAAGGGCAACCACGTCGTCGGCGCCGCGCGCGAGGCACACTTCACGTGCATCCGCATCGGCCTCGGGCACCAGCCCGACGATGACCGTACCGCTCGCCAGACGCTCACGCATGCCCGCAATCGTATCACACGCGTCCTTGCCGGGCATGGCGGCATCGATCAGCAGTACATCGACGTGTCCCAGTTCATCCAGCGTCTCGAGTGCCTCGTCGAGATCATCGGCGAGATGGATGACGACGCCGGCCGCGCGCAGCACGGCGCCCAGCCGCAGCTGGCTGCGCACGTCGGGTTCCATCAGCAGCAGTTGCAGACCCTCCAGCCCGTCGCCAGCCGGATGGTCTTCTTCCGCCGGCGCCTCGCGCGGTGAGTCGACACGCACCACCGGCTGCGCCTCCGCACGCGCGACCACGGCCGGCAGCAGCAGCGTGAACTCGGCGCCCGCGCCGACCGCGCTGACCAGGCGGATCTCGCCACCGAGCAGATCCGCAAGCTGGCGGCTGATGGTCAGCCCGAGCCCGGTTCCGCCGTAGCGCCGGCTGGTCGAGCCGTCGGCCTGCTGAAAGGCCTCGAAGATCGCCTGCTGCTTGGCATGCGGAATGCCGATCCCCGTGTCTTTCACGGACAGCGCGACCACGTAGGGGTCATTGGCCGGGGACACGCGCAGCAGAACGCTGCCGCGTTCGGTGAACTTGAGCGCGTTGGCGAGAAAGTTCTTCAGCACCTGTCGCACCTTGTCCGGATCGGTGTCGATCACGGCCGGCGCCTGGGGATCCACCGTCACCTCGAGGTGCAGCCCCTTGTCATCGAACTGGGGCTCCAACAGCACGCGAATATCCGCGACCAGATCGGCGAGCACGACCGATTCGACCAACAGGTCGAGGCGTCCGGCCTCTATCCGCGACAGGTCGAGGATGTTTTCGATCAGCGCCTTGAGGTCACAGGCCGCCTTGTGGATCACGTCGGCCTGCTGGCGCGACTCCGGATCCAGTCCGGCGCCCGTGCCGGCGAGCAGCTTCGACAGCAGCAGGATCGAGTTCAACGGCGTGCGCAGTTCGTGGCTGACGTTGGCCAGGAATTCGGACTTGTAGCGGTTGGTGGCCTCGAGTTCGCGGGCATGTTCGCGCAGGTCGCGCGTCTGGCTGGCGTGCGTGCGCGACAGGCGGGTAAGGTTGTCGGCCAGCTGGCGCAACTCGGGTGAGCCCGACCAGTTGAACCTGACCGGGTCGTCCGATTCGAGCGTACGCTTGACGCCTTCGGTCAGGTCGCGACCGATGCGTTCGGCGCGGCGCGTGATCCAGCGCGCGACGACGAACTGCAGCGCAACGAGACCGAAAACGATCAGCAGCACGCGCAGCACGATCTCGGTGCGAAACACCCGAAGCGGTTCGTCGTCGACCGGGCGTCCGACCCACAGTGTTCCGCCGTCGGTGGTTCGAAACATCGGCACCCAGATCGCACGGCGTGTGCCCTGCTCCCACAACACGACACGGTTTTCCTTGAAGTCGTCGACCAGACCCGGGAAGTCGTCGAACGCGTTGCCGGTCGGTGCCGGTATGCTGGGCAGGCGCAGATAGTCGCCGTCGTCGTGCACCCACAGCGTCTTCTGGTCACGCCGCACGAGCCCGGCGACGTCGAGCGTGATCGCGACCAGTCCGATCGGCGGCTCGCCGGGCAAACCGGACGTGATCGTGCTCAGCAGCTGCAGCGTGAACACGCGCGCCGGGTCATCCGCATCGAGGTCGATCCGCAGCGGGCTCAACAGCACGTTGCCGAGCCGTCCGGACAGCATCGCCGCGACCTGATCGGGCGGCAGTTCGCGCAGCCGCTTGCTGGTCGGCTGCCACTCACCGGACTTGCTGTCGCGCTCCAGCCAGAAACGCTCCACGCCGGCACTGTCGAGAAAGCGGATCTCGGTGATGTCGCGCTCTTCGCCGAGAATGCGATTGATCCACTGCGTGTAACGGGCGCGCGCCAGATCGATCTCCGCCTTGTCCTGCTCCTTGGCGCTGCCGACCAGCGCACCCGGTTCAGGCAACCTGGCCAGCAGGCGCACGCTCGCATCGCGGCTGGCCAAATGCTGGTCGAGATCGCTGAAGTCGGCACGCAGGTTCTGCAGGAAGGCATGACGGTAGAACAGGTCGATGCGTTCGAGCACCAGCGGCAGGTTGATGACGACGGCGAGAATCAGCGGCACGAGGCCGAACAGGAACAGAAACAGCAGGATGCGGAGACGCAGCGACATGGCCGCACGATAGCGTCCCGTCGCGTCGATTAGAATCCCCACGAGGCCACGCCAGGCACCGTAATGCCGCTCGACATCCTCTTTCACGACCCCCACTACGTCGCGGTCGACAAACCCGCGGGCCTGCTCGTCCATCGCAGCGCGATCTCACGCGACCGCGTCTTCGCGCTGCAGCTGCTGCGCGACCAGCTGGGCCGGCGGGTGTATCCGGTGCATCGACTCGACAGGGCAACGTCCGGCGTGCTGCTGTTCGCGCTCGATCCGCTCGCCGCCCGCCTGATGGTGGCGCAGTTCGAGGGCCGCCTGGTCGGCAAGGAATATCTTGCCGTGGCCCGCGGCTGGCCGGATCCCGAGGGTGTCATCGACCACCCGGTGGCCGACGACGACGGCAGCGGCGCTGCGCAGCCCGCAACGACCCGCTACCGGCGTTTGGCCAAGGTCGAACTGCCGTACGCGGTGGATCGCTATCCCAGCGCCCGATACTCGCTGCTGTCCGTCACGCCGCTGAGTGGTCGTCGGCAGCAGATTCGCAAGCATTTCAAGCACGTCTCCCACCACCTGATCGGCGATACGACGCACGGCAACGGCCGCCACAACCGGTTTTTCCGCGAGCGATTCGGCGTTCACCGGCTGCTGCTGATGGCACACCGGATCGCCTTCCGCCACCCGTTCGACGGACGGCGGGTGGTCATCGAGGCGCAACCCGACGACGTCTGGGAGCGGATCGGCCGTCTGTTCGGTCATGCGCTGTACGGCGCGCCCTCGGCACAGCGCGTTGCCGGTACCGTCCATGAACGGCGGCCGCCGTGATGCCGGGCGCGCGGTTCCCGCAGCTGCCACCCGGGCTGCGGCGGTGGACGACCGGCAACGGAGCCGGCTGCTGACCGGGTCGCGCGCATCGCGGCCAGGTACCGCGACCCCGTCATCACCTGTCCAGCCACCAGCCCGGTCGGGCGTCAATCCATGGCAATGCCATCGACCGCGACCAGTGGCCGTATCCCGGTCCTTTTGGCACAGTGGCGGCAGTGGACAAACTGCGACTACTCCTTGCGCCCCTGTTCAGCAGCGCCCGCGACCTGCTCCCGATCGTGGTCGTCATCGCCTTTTTCCAGGTCGTGCTGCTGCGCCAGCCGATACCGAACATGGCCGACATCCTGCTCGGCACGCTGTTCGTCACGCTCGGCCTCGCCTTGTTCGTGCGCGGCCTCGAGCTGGGCCTGTTCCCGATCGGTGAGACCATGGCCTACGCGTTCGCGCGCAAGGGCTCGCTGACCTGGCTGATGCTGTTCGCGTTCGCGCTCGGCTTCGGCACCACGATTGCCGAGCCGGCGTTGATCGCGATAGCCGACGAGGCGGCCGAGGTGGCAGCAGCCGGCGGCATGATCGGTCAGGACGCCGAAGCCAAATCGGGCTACGCCGAGGGCCTGCGCGTGACGGTCGCACTGTCGGTCGGATTCGCGATACTGGTCGGGGTATTGCGGGTGATCCGCGGCTGGCCCATCCACTGGCTGATCATCGCCGGCTATGTAGGGGTCATCGTCATGACCGTGTTCGCGCCGCCGGAGATCATTGGCATCGCCTACGATTCCGGCGGCGTAACGACCTCGACGATCACGGTACCGCTGGTCACGGCGCTCGGGGTTGGTCTGGCGTCGTCGATCAAGGGCCGCAATCCGCTGGTCGACGGCTTCGGCCTGATCGCGTTCGCATCGCTGACACCGATGATCTTCGTCATGGGCTACGGGATCTTCGGCGTCGGCGACAATGCGCAAAAGCTCGACGGACCCTTCGGCGTGGCCTTCCGCGCGATCGTCCGGCAGATCGAGGCTCTGATCGACATGCTGCTGCATCCGTTCGTGGTGGCTCTGGACTGGCTGTTCGGGCCGCTGACCACCTGGCTGGTTTCGCTGCCCGGCTCGCTCGGCGGGCTGTTCCACACGCTGTTCGGTACCGTCAACGACGTCCTACCGATCGCACTGATCATCTTCGGCTTTCAGATCATCGTGCTGCGCAAACCGGTACCCAGGGTCGGCCGGGTGCTGCGCGGTTTCGTCTACGTGCTGCTCGGTCTCGCATTCTTTCTCGACGGCCTGGAGCTGGCGCTCTTCCCGCTCGGCAAACTGATGGCGTCGCAGCTGACCGATCCCGGCTTCATCAGCAGCGTCACGCATCACGCCGCCAACCTGAACTGGTGGGACTACCGCTGGGTCTACCTGTTCGCGTTCGCGATCGGTTTCGCGACGACGGTCGCCGAGCCGTCGCTGCTCGCGGTGGCACTGAAAGCGCATCAGGTGTCGGCGGGCAGCATCGGCGTGATGGGTCTGCGCATCGCGGTGGCTATCGGTGTCGCGATCGGGATTTCGCTCGGCACCTTCCGCATCGTCAGCGGTACGCCGCTGCACTGGTACATCATCGTCGGCTACGTAATCGTCGTCATCCAGACCTTCTACGCACCCCGATTGATCATCGCGCTCGCCTACGATTCAGGTGGCGTGACGACGTCGACCGTCACCGTCCCGCTGGTCGCCGCACTCGGACTCGGTCTGGCGAGCACCGTCCCCGGGCGCAGCGCGCTACTCGACGGGTTCGGCCTGATCGCGTTCGCCAGCCTGTTCCCGATGATGACCGTAATGGCCTATGCCCAGTTAACTGAATGGCGCGCCCGACGTGCCGCTACCGTCAAACGAGGAACTTGAGGATGCATTTCAAACTACTGCTTGCATTCAGCGACGACACCAAGACCGATGCCATTCTGAAAGCGGCGCGGGCCGCGGGTGCCACCGGTGCCACCGTGATCAATAATGCGCGTGGCGAGGGGCTCAACGAGCCCAAGACCTTCTTCGGCCTCGCGCTCGATACCCAGCGCGACATGTTGCTGTTCCTGGTCGAGGAACACATGGCGCGACCGATTCTGGAAACGATCGCCGAGGCGGGCGAATTCGAGTCGAAGCCGGGCTCCGGTATCGCGATCCAGATTGATGTCGAAGACGCGGTCGGGGTCGCCGCCCAGGTTGAAAAACTCCAGCAGATTGTCGAGGAAGAGCTATGAGCGATGATGAAGAGAAAGATCTGGTTCGCGTGCGCGACGTAATGAAAACCGAGTTCGACATGGTGGACGGACTCGCGACCGTCGCCGATGCGCTGCGCGAGATGAAGTACATCGATTCCAAGGCATTGATCGTGCGCAAGCGCAACGATGATGACGAATATGGAATCGTCGAGCTCGAGGACATCGCAACCGATGTACTGGCCCGCAACCGCGCACCCGAGCGGGTCAACATCTACGAGATCATGAACAAACCGCTGATCGGCATCGATCCGGACATGGATATCCGCTACTGCGCACGCATGTTCGAGCGCTACCAGCTCAATCGCGCGGCCGTGGTCGAGGCACGCGAGGTGATCGGCATCGTCAGTTATGCCGACATCGTGATCAAGGGCATGAAGCGCCTGCTTGCATGAACCCGGAACGCAGCGTGTGGACTGCGCGACCACCCGATCCGCTTAAAGGCCGCGCACCAGTTCGAGAACCTGTTCGGCGTGGCCCTTCGGTTTCACGTCGTATATCGCGTGGCGGATCGTGCCCGTCGCATCGACGACAAAAGTGGATCGCACGATGCCCATCTTCCGCTCGCCGTTCTTTTCCTTTTCCTGCCACACGCCGTAGTCATCGCACAACTGACCCTCGACGTCGGCCAGCAGACGCACGTTGATACCGTACTTGTCGCGAAACGCACCGTGGCTGGTGCAGGTATCCTTGCTGACGCCGATCACCGCAGCGCCCGCGGCCTCGAAATCCGACATCAGCTCGGTGAATTCGAGACCCTCCATCGTGCAGCCCGGTGTGTCGTCCTTGGGATAGAAATAGATGACATACGGCCGACTGTCGTATTCCGACGAGTCCGCCATCGCCATATCGGCGTCGGGCAGATTGAACGTCGGTGCCTTGTCTCCCACCTGCAGCATGCGAACCCCCCTTGTCTTTGTATTTTGTCGCGAATTTATGTCGCTGCCGGCAATGCGTCAACCGTCTGAAGGCGAGACACGCAACGCGGTGCGCAACGCGCGGTCGAGTGCGTCACGCCCTTCGATCGCGTAGCGTGCACAGACGTCGGCCACACTGCGGTGCTGCAGCCGCCATGCACACAGGGGCGCCAACGACTCGGTATCACCATCGCCAGCCATGCGTAAGACCAGTGCCCGCCACACCAGCGCGTCGGCGGTATCGATCTGGCGCGCGCCATGCGTGAGGCGTGCCAGCTCGGTACGCTGGCGTTCGCCGATGACGATGTCACCACAGTCGCGTCCACGCAGCAGATCGACGGCGATCACCGGATCGAGGTCGCTCAGGCTCGCGCCGAGCGACCACGGCAGATCGTCGAGGAAGCGCGCGTGTGCCAAGCCGGCGAGCTCGACGCCGTCGTTGCTGATGCCCTGCAGCATGAACAGCGAGTGCGATGCACTCGCCGCATCGACCCGTACGCCCAGGCGAACCGGCTGCAGGCCGTTGCGCCGCCAGAACGTGATCAGGCGACGCTCGGCACCGAACGCGCAGCCCAGCAGGTCGATCGCGTTTCGGTAGGCCCATGTGCGGGCACCGGCCAGCAGTCGGCTGCCGATGCCCTCGCCAGACCGGGCAGGGTGAACCGCAATGCGCTGGATGCGCAGGGAGCGCAGCGTCAGGCATTCGGCAAAGCCGGCGTGGAACGCGAGCGACTGCGGCAGCAGGTGACCGCGCGGGCGCCGCGCACCGGACATGATCTGCTTCGCCATCGGCGCATCGATGCCGCCCTCGCGCAGCGCGAGCAGCACACCGAGCACATGTTGACCGTCGCGTGCCAGCCAGAGAACGGCGTCCGGGTTGTCGAGCAGCTGGCGCAGGTCGGACGGGCGGGTCTGGTAATGTGCAGTGATCAACAGTCCGAACACCGCGCGCAGCAGACTCTCGTCGTTCGCGAGGGTCGTCGCGTCGCAACGGGCGATGCTCACATCACCAACGGCGGCCGCGTCATCGGCGAGTTCGGCGTCGAGCACCAACGAGGCGTTCAACAGCCTTTCCAACGGGTCTCCCTCCGTCCAGCGCACTGGTGCGCTCAGGCGCATCGCCCGCCACTGCGGCATGGCGCGATCGAGGGCGGCGCGAAAACGAAGATCGAAACCGCGCCCGCTGCCCTCGTAGCCGTGCCGGGTCGTCGCGAACACGATCCGGTTGGCGTGTGCGAGCACGCGCTCGAGCACGCCAACCGGGATCGCCGCCGCCTCGTCGACAACGACCAGGTCGGCGGCTGTGGCTTCCGTCGCGCGCCAGTCCGCCGGCCGCAGGAGGCACAACTCTCCGCCACCGATCAGGAGTCGGCGCGGTGCGGAGGGCGGCAGGCCCGCGGCGAGTGCCGCGTGTCGCCACAGGGTCGCCACGGCCGCACGGTGCGGCGCCAGAACGACGATGCGTCGCAGGCCATCGGCCAGCAGGCTTGCCGCGGCAATGCCAAGCAGCGTGGACTTGCCGCGCCCACGGTCAGCCGTGATCACCAGCGGTCGACGCGCATGACCGCGCGCCACGTGCGCGACCGCGGCGATCGCGTCCGCCTGCGCCGGCGTGATCTCGACCGCAGCCGGAGCGGGCCCTGCACGGCGCGGCCGGGCCGCATCGGGATTATCTGCGGTGACGATGCACACGCCGGGTTCGACACGCCACAGTCGCTGCAGACGGGCGAGGAAGTGCCCCGTCAGGTCTGCCGTGACGCGCGGATAGGCGGCGAAACGCCGTCGATCAGGGTCGTCGAATGCGGGCCAGGTGTCGGGCGGCGGCATCAGCAACACGCAATCGCCACCATCGCGCAACGTGCCGACGGCGATCGCGAAGGCATCCGGGTGCAGCCCGTCATGGCCGTTGAACACCAGCAGCCGGGATTCGCTGCCGAGTCGCTGCGAAACCGCATGCGACGGCACACAGGTCCAGGGCGCGGGCGCCGACCGCGCCACCCACAACAGGTCGTCGGCGGGACCGTCGGTTGCCTTGTGCAGCCGGTCCGTAAGCCAGCGCTCCGTCCAGGCCCGCTCTCCCGCAACGATCAGCAGGCGCCGGCCGGCGCCGTTCACTCGAGCCAAAGAAAGGGCTCCTCGTAGTGCGCGCCGCGCGGCCCGGATGCCTGCATGCGCGCCTGCACCCTGGCGACACGCAAGGTCTGCTCGTCGATGGTCTTGGGGTAGAGGCGGAACAATCGCGCCATCGTCGACGCACGACGCGCCGCCGCACGTTCGAGTTCGGCGCGCTCTCGGTCTTCGAGATGCTGCAGCTGCAGCAGCGCGGGCGCCCACCATTCGACGAAGGCGCGTGCGACGCGGCGCTCGGACCGCTCGCGCCAGTCGGTCGCCAGCATCAGACGCGGGAAACGCTCAACCGGGTGACGTCGCCCGGCGCTGTCGACGCCGCTGCCGTCGGCGCGGCGCTCGAACCATTCGGCACGCGGCCGGCGGCCGGCACGTGCGGCGATCTGGCGCTCGAGTTCGTGCAGTGCAGCGAAGTCAACGCGCGCCGCCTGCCCCGGCAGCCAGGTCGACAGTTCGGCCGGCGGCACGGCTTCGTCGATCAGGCGCGTGTCGATCAGCACGATCGGTTCATCGGTGTCGGCGTCGAGCAACCAGTATTCGCGGCGGTCCTGCAAGGGAAACGGAATCTGCGGCGAAAAGGCCTGCAGCGCACCGATCAACGGCTGGCCGATCTGCTCGATCAGGTGGCCGGCAGCGGTGCCGCGCACCTGGGCGCGACGCAGACCGTGCTTCGTCGTCCAGGTGCCGAAGCGCACCTCGGACAGGCCGGAGTGCGCCAGGATGTCGGGATGCGCGGCATACAGCACCCAGTTGATGCCGTCGACGCTCTCGGCCTCGCCTGCGCCGACGCGAATCACCTGCAGCACACCCTGGAACGGCGCCATGATACGGCGTGCAAAGCACTCGACGATCATCGCCTTCCCCGCTTTCCCCGATACGGGTGCGCAGCGGCAGGGCCGGAGGCTGCTGCGATCTTCAGGGGGTGACGCGGGCGTCGGCTGGCGGCGCCATCCGGCGAACGGGGTACGACAGGGAACGCGACGGGCCGCATCCGGCATCCTTCATGACTTCTTACTCAGAGTTAAGCACCCGCATCGGCGGAATGCCAAGCAGGCGCCGCGTCGCCAGCCAGCCGACCAGCGCGACCACCAGCGTGCCACCGCCGACACCGAACCACCAGACCGCCGCGCTGATCCGGCCCGGCAGATCGAACAGCTGGGTCGCGATCAGGTAGCCGCTGACGCCGGCCAGCAGCGACGCGAGCAACCCGCCGAGCAGCCCGAGCAGGCCGAACTCGGTCAGCACGGCAGCCAGCATCTGTCGCCGCGACGCACCCAGCGTGCGCATCACGGCCACCTCCTGAGCGCGCTGGTCGCGACTGACCTCGGCCGCCGCGGCGGTCACCAGTGCCGCGGCAATCAGCGTGAACACGAACACCATCTCGATCGCGAGCGCACCGCGTTCCATGATCGCGCGCACCTGGTCGAGGATCGGTCGCACGTCGAGTACGGATACGGCCGGAAACCGCTGCGCGAGCTCGACCGTCAGGTGCTCATTGGGCGCGTCGAGGAACAGGCTCGACAGGTACGTGACCGGCAGCCCGGTCAGCAGCGCCGGCGAGCCGACGACGAAGAAATTCACGTTGAACGAATCCCAGGACACCGACCGCAAGCTGGTGACCGGTGCGTGGATCTGCTGACCGGCGACATCGAAGGTCAGCGTGTCGCCGATGTGGATGCCGAGATTGTCCGCCAGGCCCTGTTCGACCGAGAACGCCGGCCGCGCGGCCGATTGCGCGTCGTCCCACCAGCGCCCCCTCAGGATGCGGTTGTCGCTCTGCATATCGGCACTGAAACCGAGGCTGTACTCGCGCTCGGCCAGGCGTCGCGCGCGCGGGTTGACGTAGTCGTCGGGCCGTACCGGCCGGTCGCCGATCGCAAGCAGGCGCGCACGCGTGGTCGGGTACAGCCCCGAGTTGGGTATGCCACGTTCCCTCAGCAATGCCGCGAAGGCGCGGCGCTCATCCGCCTGCAGGTTGATGACGAAATGGTTGGGCGCACCCTCGGGCAGGCTCGACCGCCAGGTATCCACAATGTCGACGCGCACCACGGCGAGCAGCAGCAACAGAGTAATGCCGAGCCCGAAGCCGCCGAGTTGCAGCATCGCGAGCTGCGGGTGACGCGCCAGCGCAGCCAGACCGAGGGCAGCCGTGCCGCCGGTCCGCCGCAGCGGATCGAGCAGCCTGAGCAAGAGTCGCCCCACTCCCATCAATACGAACAGGGCCGCCAGCAGGGCCAATGTCATCGCGACCGCGAGGCGTTGATCCCGCACCTGCCAAGTCATCAGCGCGATGAACGCCGCGATCGCCAGCAGCCAGGTGACCCACGCCGACAGGCCCGGGGCCGCGAGTTCACGCCGCAGCACGCGCAGCGGCGGCACGTGACCGATATGCGCAAGCGTCGGCAGCGCAAAACCGATCGCCAGGCA
>JAGRGY010000001.1:0-83617 GCA_020445255.1 Gammaproteobacteria bacterium | reverse complement strand
ACCGTGAACAACTGGCGCAGATGCCAGCCGAGCACCGCGCGCGCCGACAGGCCGAGTGTGCGCAGCACCGCCGCGCCGTCGAGCGACCGCTCGACATAGCGGCGACTCGCCAACAGCATCGCCACGCCGGCCAGCAGGCTGGCGCACAGCGCGGCGAGACCGAGGAATCGGCGCGCACGTTCGAGCGCAGTGCGCAGCTCCGGACGCGCATTGTCGAGATCCGCCAGCTCGCTGCCCGCCGGCAGACGGCGCGCAAGCCACACGCGCATGGCGGCGACCGCGGCCGCGTCACCGGCCAGCAGCAATCGATATCGCACCCGGCTGCCCGGGCCGAGCAGGCCGCTGCGCTCGACGTCCGCATAGTCGACCATCAGGCGCGGCGCGAGCTGGAACAGGTTGCCACCACGGTCCGGTTCGTCGACCAGCACACCGGTCGCCCGCAGTGTCAGCTCGCCGAGCTGGACCGTGTCGCTGCCGATCCGCACGTCGAGGCGGTCGCGCAGGCGACCCTCCAGCCAGGCTTCGCCGGTTGCCGGCGGTCGCGTGACGGTCCCATCAGGCTGCGCGACGCGCAGTGTGCCGCGCAGCGGATAAGGCGGCTCGACACCCTTGACCTGCACCAGCAGCGGACGGTCGTTGCCCAGCACGACGCTGGGGAATGTGACGGTGCGCGCGTGACGGATCCCGAGACTGGCGGCCTTGTCGCGCCACTCCTGCGGGATCGGACCACCCTGCTCGACGACCAGGTCGGCCGCCATCAGCGCCGCACCCTGCAGTGTCAGCGCGCGTTCGACGCGGTCGGCGAAGAACACCACCGAACCCAGCGCTGCAACCGCAATCAAAACCGCAGCAAACAACAGGCGCAGCCCGGGATCGCGCGAGGCCACGCGCCAGTTCACCGGCAGCGACCCGCCCGCGGTGCTCACTCGCCCAACATCCGGCCGGCGTCGAGACGCACGACGCGATCGCAACGCGCCGCGAGCTGCTGATCGTGTGTGACCAGCAGCAGCGTGCTGCCGGCGCGGTCGCGCAGCCCGAACAACAACTCGATCACCCGGGCACCGCTGGCTGCATCGAGATTGCCGGTCGGCTCGTCGGCGAACAGCACCTGAGGATCGCCGGCGAACGCGCGCGCGAGCGCGACGCGCTGCTGTTCACCACCCGACAGCTGGCGCGGCAGGTGATCGAGACGCTGGCCCAGCCCGACCTCTTCGAGCAGGGCAGCGGCCTGCGCCCGTGCACCGGCCCGCCGGCCGATCTGCAGCGGCAATGCGACGTTCTCGAGCGCCGTCATACCGGGCAACAGCTGAAACGACTGGAACACGAATCCCACACGTCCGGCGCGCAAGGCCGCTCGCTGGTCTTCGTCCAGTTCACCGAGACGCTGGCCGAGCAACGAAACTTCGCCGTCGCTCGGCAGGTCCAAACCGGCGAGCAGGCCGAGCAGCGTCGACTTGCCCGAACCGGAGGGCCCCAGCACCGCCACAGCCTCGCCGGCGTTGACCGTCAGGTCGATAGCCGACAGGATGTCGAGTACCCGCCCGTCTGCCATCGAGACCCGCTTGCCGAGGCCGCCTGCCGCTATGCGTACTGCTGTGTCCATGTTCCTGCTTGTGGTGATCGCGCTGTCGCCGGCTCTCGCCGACGATGCGCCGCGAATTCTGGTGGTTGGCGACAGCCTCAGCGCCGCCTACGGCATCGACAAGCAGCGCGGCTGGGTCGCGCTGCTGCAACAACGTCTGGCCGACAACGGTACCGCCTGGCGTGTGGTCAATGCCAGCATCACCGGCGACACGACCCGTGGCGGCCTGGCCCGCCTGCCAGCGGCGCTGACCCGCGAGCGACCGCAGGTATTGATCATCGAACTGGGCGGCAACGACGGTCTGCGTGCGCTGCCGCCAGCGCAGACGCAGGCAAATCTTGCCGACATGATCGATCTCGGCCGCGCCGCCGGCGCCCGCGTGCTGCTGCTCGGCGTGCGCCTGCCAGAGAATTACGGCAAGAGCTTCGGCGAGAAGTTCCACCGCGTGTATCGCGAGCTGGCCTTGGACAAGGACGTCGCACTGGTACCGTTCTTCCTCGAGGGCGTGGCCGAGACACGTGCCCTGATGCAGGCCGATGGCATACACCCCGGCGTCGATGCGCAGCCGCGCATACTCGACAACGTATGGCAGGCGCTGGAACCGCTGCTGCGTACCCCCGCAAGCGCCGCTTCGATCGCGCGCGGCCAGGCACGCGGCTGAAGGCTGGCCGTGAACGCAGCGTGACAGGGACCCGCACACCGCAGCTGCATATTCGGGCAGCCGGGGAACACGACCTCGGTGCGATTCTCGCGCTGTACGCGCAGCCGGAGATGGATGGCGCGAGCACCACGCCGGAGCGCGCGCGTGAGGTATTCCGCGAGATCGCCCGCACCCCTGGCTACACCCTCTATGTCGGTGAGTCCGACGGCAACGTCGTCGCAACCTTCGCACTGATGATCATGCCCAATATCGGCCACTGCGCCACCCCGGCCGGCGTGCTCGAAGACATCGCCGTCGCGCCCGCATGCCAGGGACAGGGCATCGGCCGCGCGCTCGTCGCAGAGGCGATGCGCCTGTGCGCACTGGCGGGCTGCTACAAGCTGACCCTGTCTTCCAATATGCGGCGGGCGGCTGCGCATGCGTTCTACGAGCGGCTCGGATTCGAGCGCCACGGCTACAGCCTGCGGATAGACATCCCGCAGCGCGGATGAAGGGCAGACGAACGGACAAAAAAATCCCGCCACGAGGGCGGGACAGAAGTCGGGGAACCTAACTGACGCTTCAGGTCGCCGTACCGGGGTAATCGGCGATGCCGGGGTTGCTCATCACATTATGCAGCACCGGGTGGTTGATCTTCGGCAGGCGCAGGACATTGTCCTTCTTGTCCTTGGCCGCCAGGATGTAGTCGCGCACGACGTCCCACATCAGGCGCCCTTCCGGCGTGCGGTTGACGCTGGCCCAACCCGACACCGTGTAGGTCTGTTCCGGATCGAGCTTGCGGCCATCATCGAGCACGACGTTGGTGATGCGTTCGCCGAGTTTCTTCGAGGGATCGATGGTGTAGTCGAGACCGCCGACGCGCACCATGTCGCCGCCTGACTGCAGGTACGGATCCGGGTCGAACAGGTTGTCGGCGACGCCTTCGAGCATGTCGAGAATGGCCTTGCCGGTCATCTCGCTGACGTAGGTCTCACCGTAGGTCATCGAGCACTGGGTCATGACGTCTTCCATCGTGATCCAGTCACCCTGCAGCGTCGTGGTGCCCCAGCGCACGCCGGCCGACAGCGCGATGTCAGCGTTGTACTCGTGGCGCAGCCCGTTGCACAGCACCTGGTCCCAGGTACCCATGAAGTTGCCGCGGCGGTACAGCGTACGGTCGGCGATGGCGAGCTTCTCGCTGAGGATCTCTTCGTAGGTCTTGCCGAGACGGTCCTTGTTGTAGAAGGCATCGGTGCGGCGCGACTCGACGATCTTCTCGTCGTATTTGGTCTGGCGCATCTGGTTGATGTACGCCTCCATCTCCTTGTCGGCCGGCAGCCAGTCGGTGATCACCGGCAGCATGCGGTAGGTCATGTCCTTGATCTTGCCGTCCTGGACGTCGAAGTCCATGACACCGACGAACTTGCCGTTCGATCCGGCGTTGGTGACCCAGCACTCGTGGCCTTCGACGTTCTTGACCTTGATCGGCTTGGGTATGCCGTCGTGGGTGTGGCCGCCGAACACGGCGTTGAGCCCGGGCACGCGCTCGGCCATCTTGATGTCGACATCCATGCCGTTGTGCGACAGCAGCACGACGACGTCCGGCTTCTCCTGCTCGCGGATATCGTTGACCAGGGCGATCATGTCGTCCTCGCGCAGACCGAACGACCAGTCCGGGAAGAACTCCTGCGGGTTGGCATTGCCGGTGCGCGGGAAGGCCTGGCCGACCACGCAGACGCGCGCGCCGTTGATCTCCTTGATCACGTACGGCTGGAACGCGAGGCCCTTGTCCTCGTCGAACAGGCCGCGGCCATCATACTTCTCGACCAGCGCCGGGTATGCGTCGCCGAACAGCGAATCAGGTTTCACGCGCACGTTCTGGCCGATGAAGTCACCCTTGAACAGTGCGACGTTCGAAAGCACCTCGTCTTCCTTGTAGGTGAACTCCCAGTGTCCGACCATGACGTCGAGGCCCAGGATATTGGACGCCTCGACCATGTCGACGCCACGCGTCCACAGCGAGGTGCCGGATCCCTGCCACAGGTCGCCGCCATCGAGCGTCAGCGTGTTGACGCGACCACCGGCCTGCTCGCGCAACATGTCGAGCAGGGTCTTGACGTGCGGGAAACCTCCGGTGCGCCCGTACTTCAGCGCAGCGGCATCGAAATCGAGATAGGTGTACGCATACGACTCGGGCGTGCTCGGCTTGAGCCCCATCGCGTCGAGCAGCTTTGTACCGACGATGTGCGGCGGACGACCGTATGCGTCGCCGACACCCAGGTTCACGTTCGGCTCGCGGAAGTACACCGGCTTGAGCTGGCCGTGCACGTCGGTCACGTGCAGGATGCGCACGTTCCCCTTCATCGGCATCTTGTAAAAGTCGTCCGGCATGTTGGGGCCACTGAGGGCCTTGCTGGACAGCATCGGCGCGGCGCCCGCGGCGGCACCGATTCCCAACACCTTGAGAAAATCACGACGGTCGATCTTTGGCATTTCGCTGTTCTCGCTCGGTTGCGTTGTTCTGAAACTTTGTGCAGCCTGTCACCCACTGACCGGCTGCGGAACCAGGGCGCTGAAGTGTAGCAATGCCTCGTAGGCGCCTCTAGTCGAAAAACCTAATATATCTGCCAACTTATGTTGCTGCAGCCAGGCTTTCCACAGTTGGTTCGAATGCTCATAGACGAAGAAAAGCGACGCTTTATTCCCTGGCGCCTGTTCATCATCGCGGTGCTCCTGCTGCTGGCGCCGCTCGCGGTGCGGGCCGACCTCGTCAAGCCGGCGCTGATCGAAATCAATGTGTTCTCCGACGGTCACTACCGGGTCGAGATCCGCGCCAGCATCGAGGCGCTGCTGACCGGTATAAACGCCAAGTACAAAGACACCACGCAGGCCCCGACGGCGAAGGAATACGATCGACTGCGCAAGCTGCGGGCGCCGGGGCTGCTGGCCGCCTTCGAGCCGTTCCGTGCGCGCATGCTCGACGCGATCGAGCTTCGTTTCGACGAGCGGCAGGTGATCGGTCGGATCACACAGATCGAGATCCCGGAACCCGGATACACCAAGGTTCCACGCATCAGTCTGGTTGCCATCGAGGGAGAGGTACCCGAAGGCGCGAAGGCGGTAACCTTCTACTACCCGGCGGCATTCGGTGACAGCGCGATACGCGTGCGCCAGGTCGACGAGGCATCCGAGCAGTGGCATTGGTCGACCTGGCAGTGGATTCGCGACGACAGCGTCACCAAACCCTACTCGCTGACCGAGGTATTCAGCCCGCCGACCTTCATCGACGTCATGGTCGAATACGTCGTTGCCGGCTACGAACACATCATCCCGGCCGGCCTCGACCACATCCTGTTCGTACTCGGACTGTTCCTGTTCAGCACGCGCATGCGTCCGCTGCTATGGCAGGTGACGATGTTCACGATCGCGCATTCGATAACGCTCGCGCTGGCGATGACCGGAGTCGTCGAGCTTCCGGCACGCGTGGTCGAACCGCTGATCGCATTGTCGATCGCCTATGTCGGCATCGAGAACGTGTGGCACCGTACGCTGCACAAGAGTCGCCTGGCTCTGGTGTTCGGCTTCGGCCTGCTGCACGGTATGAGTTTCGCCAGCATGCTGACCGCATTCGGCATGCCGGACGACGCCTTTGCCACGGCGTTGATCGCGTTCAACGTGGGCGTCGAGTTCGGCCAGATCACGGTGATCGCATGTGCGTTTCTTGCGGTGGGGTTGCTGTTCGGACGCAAGCCCTACTATCGCGAACGCGTCGTGCTACCCGGCTCGCTCATCATCGGAGTGATTGGATTGTACTGGGCCTGGGAGCGACTCAGTCTATGAACTAAGCGATGCTGCGTCGCCGTAATTCGATACGATGGGCTGCTGCGAGGTCGTCGAGCAGCAGTGGCCGGGCGACGCCAAACCCCTGCGCATAGTCGACGCCGATCTCGCGAATCATCTCCAGCGTCGCGGCGTCTTTGACGTATTCGGCGATCGTCTTCTTGCCCAGGAAGTGGCCGATTTCGTTGATCGACTTGACGACGGCGAGGTCGTTGCTGTCGCTGGTGATGTTGCGCACGAAAACACCGTCGATCTTCAACCAGTCGACCGGCAGTTCTTTGAGGTATGAGTAAGAGGCCTGCCCACTGCCGAAATCATCCAGCGCGATGCGACAGCCGAGCCCCCGCAGCCCATGGATGATCCCTACTGCGTGCGACAGGCTGGCGACGGCCGCCGTCTCGGTGACCTCGAAGCTGATCCAGTGTGGCTCTATGCCGGTGCGATTGAACTGCTGGCGAACGAACTCGACGAAGGTCGGGTCGCTGACCGTCTGTCCGGAAAGGTTCACCGCCAGGCCGTGGATCGACGGCATCAGGTCGCGATTGGCGACCACCCAGTCGAACACCTCGCGGGTGATCCACCGGTCGACAGCACGCATGCGCTTGTAACGCTCCGCCGCTTCGATGAACTCGGCAATCGGCAGGGCCTCGTCCGCCGCGTTGGAGACGCCGAGCAGGACCTCGACGTGCGGTGCAAGACCCGCATCCGGCCGCACCGGCACGATCGGCTGGCCGCGCAAGTGCAGACGACCGTCGACCAGCGCCTCGTCGACCCGCACCAACCACTCCACGGAATCGCGCTGTTGCGCGATCGTGGGATCATCGTCGCGGTAGATGTAGGCCTGGTCCCCACCGGCCTTCTTCGCCGCGGTTAGCGCATATTCGACTGCACGTGTCAGGTCGGCCGCCGCCTCGCTGCCCTCGTCGATCCCCGCCAGCCCGATCGACACATGCAGCGTGGTGCTGGGCGCCTGCCAGTCGAAGCGCAGTGAGCGCACCTCGGCGAGCAGACGCTCGGCCCATTCGAACGCCTTCTCGACGAAGATGCCGGCCAGCAACACGCCAAAGCGATCGCCACCCAGGTGCGCGACGACCTTCTCACCGGGACATTCCTCGATGACGCGGGCGAGCGCCGCGAGCAGGCGGTCACCGGTTGCGTAGTCGTACATCTCGTTGACCAGCCGGAACTGGTCGATATCGATCCACAGCAGCACACCGGACTCTCGCGCCGCCGCCGCTTTCTCCAGCGCGACATGGAACTGGCGCCGGTTCATCAGCCCCGTGACCGAATCGTGCGCGGTCTGCTGTACAAGGCGGTCCTCCATGCCGGCAAGCATGCGCCTCACGGCGCGCTGGCTGAGTGGACTGCCGTCGACCGCCTCCACCCGCATGCGGTCTTCGTACACCGCCTGCGCCAGGTCGCGCAGCGAGATGTCGCGCACACGCAGGCCGCGGTGATCGACCAGCGTGAACGATTCCCGATCCGCCCGCATCCAGGCGATGCGCAGCACGTTACTCGCATGCGTATCCCCTGTGCTCTCGACCGAGTCCCCGAGCCTGAGCGCACGGCAGGTTTCGATGGCCTGGCGCCAGTCACGCTCGGCGATATGCTCGGGACGGTCATCTTTCGCGCGAATTTCGCCATGCCCCTGTCCCGGCATGGGGATCAGGTGGATGTCTACCGCAGGCCCGTTCAGCTCCGCATGAATGCGCGCGACGACCGCACCACGGCGATAGGGGTCGACCGCCGTGGTCGCGAGTTGTTCGTCGATCCTTTTCGCGATCGTCGTTTTGTCGTCTTCGTCCTTGCCGTGTGCATAGGACTCGCCTCCGAGCAGGTCGACCAGACGATCGAGCAGCGCGAGCTGACGTTGGTACTCGCCACGCCCGGACTCCGCGTTCAGCCACGCCAGTTCGAGGCCGGCGCGCCAACCGACGTCGAGCAGGTCGGGCAGGACCTCGGGCACGCGGTGTCCGGCATAGCGCCGGTCGAGCTCTTTCGCCACCAGGGCACGTGCACGCCGCACCCGGTCGCGCCCCTCGCTACCCTCGATGACCCGCTCGACGTTGCGTTGGTAGTCGGTACTCTGGACGCGTGTCAGCGCATCGATCTCGGCGGCGACCGCGCCCAGGGTGTGCGAGTCCACCTCGCCGTCGGCCAATGGTTCGAGCAGGGAGTCGATCTGGCCGCGCAGCTCGCGTGTGGTCTCGTCGTCCGGGCCGGCGAAGAAGTGCTGAAGGTGTCCCAGCCTGTCGATGATCGATCGCAGCGGGTGGCTGTCGTTCTGAAAAAAGGACGGGTCGACCGATGCTTCGGCGATCATTGCGCCGCCGATCCGTTCGACCCAGGTATCGAGGCCGCGATCGCCCGCGATCTCCGCTGCCAGCCCACCGACGAGTTCGGTCGCCTGTCGCTGGCGAAGCTCGCGCTCTTCATCGAGCAGCTTTTGCAGTCGCTGCGGATCGATCGCCACGGATGCCGCTGCAGGGGCGGTCGCGGACAGGGACTGGCCAGCGTCGTCGCTTTCCAGTACGCGCTCGACCTGAGCAGCGTCGATGGATGCCGACCCTTCGCGCGCGACACCGTGCACCACACGCATCGCCGTTGCCATGTCCTGCTTGGGCACGCCGGCATTGTCGAGCACGGTATCCAGCTCGCGATACAAGGTGCCGAGTGAATCGCCGAGTACCTCTGCGCAACGCTCGAACAACACGCCGCGCGTAAACGCGCCCAGCTCGGTCTCGCGTGCGACATCGCTGAATGCGTCAGTGAAATGCTTGGGTTCGAACGGAACCAGCAATGAGGCCGGGGCATCGCTGTCGCGCGCGGCGATGATCCGCGCACCGATCATCGCGATCTCCGGCTTGTAGCCACGCTCGACCAGGGTCGCGGTCCGCGAGGCCTCCAACCATCGTTCGAACTCGTCGGTGTCGACCAGCGCCAGTTCACCGGGCTGGAAGCCACCGTCGGGCGCGCTCGTGGCACCGGGCGACAAGGCGCGCTGCATCACGGCGCGCATCAGCGTATCGTCCTGACGCAGGCGCTGCAGTGCACTCATGTCGCCGTAGACCTGTTGACGCTCGACGTCGGACGGCACCCTGTTCACGCTGTCGATCAGGGTGTCGACGGTCTGACCGACGATTTCGCGCAGCATGCCGGGCACGATCCGCTGTGCGGCCTGGCGGATGTCGTCGAAGTAAGGGCCCGAGGGCTCCGCCACCGGGCTACGCGTTCGCGCGGGTTGCGAACGGGTCGGGGTTCCAGCTGCGCCAAGGGGTTTGGACGAGGCGTCCCCCGCCTGAGCACGTGCGTAGCGGTCGTGACGCTTCAGCACCTCGACGATCAGGTCGGAGGGTTTCGCGAACTCGATGCCGAGGAACCGGTCGCGCATCCAGGCGACGGTCGACTTGATCGTTATTGGACGTGGTCCGGCATGGGTCATCAGCTGAGTCGTAAGGCGCGCGGTCTCGCCGATCGAGAAGAACGCGTCGGCACGTTGTCCCGGCTGCAGTGAAAGCAGCATGCCACCGCTGCAATAGTCGTGAACGACACACGCAACCGCATTACTGTCGGCCGCGTGGATCCTGGCCGGAAGCCGGATCTCGAAGCGCTCGTAACGTCGCCGATCGGCCGGATCGCTCATTGCCCGGCATCGCCTGTTTGTAAGTCCATTGGCATCGCGATGGTTGTCCTGGGGGCAGACTGCCCGCACGTCCTTGTTTGTGTAGCGTTCGGCCGGCGGAGAAATTTACCGTGCGACGCAAGAATGCGAATCCTGAACGCGATAACATCGCGCTCACGGCCCGGGTGACAACCACGCGCCGGCGGTGCGCAGCGAGGTATGCGAATGAAATGCCCTTTTTCCGTCATCCAGGCCGCGGGCATCGCGCGCTGTTCACGGGCCCGCGAGGTCGTGCGCCGCGGCGGTTCGGAATTCGACTGCACAGACACTGCGGCGCTAGAGCGCTGCAGCGCCCTGCAGCGACGACTGCTGGATGTCGGCCTCGAAACCCTCGGTCATGTCGACGACCTGAACACGACCCCGAAAAGCGTCTACGACCGCGTTCTGGTCGGCGGCCTTCGCGGCATCGGCGAGGCGACGCCCGGCGCGACCGCTGCCAGCTATGAGACCGACATCTGGTCTTTGGTGGAGGCCGCATTGGGTATGTTTCCCGATTTGGCACATCTGCCGCCCGAGCCGATCGCAGACGGCGTGCGCACGACGCAGCTGCAGCGCCGACGGGGTTCGAGGAAGCATCGCGAATGACGCACGAGGCGCGGCACCGTGCGATGCACGGGTCGATGTGCGGTCACACGCGCCAAGCGACCGCGGCATTGGCTGATCGCCTTGGCGGCTCGTGTCATGACGGGTGCCGCCGCCATCATCCCCGCGAAGGCGGGGATCCATTGCGATCAAGGCGATAGACTTCCGCCTTCGCGGGAGCGACGAATCAGCCAGGACTTCTCCAGCGGGGTGAATCGGAATTTCGTTACCTATCTGCAACGAAGTTCCGATTCACCACACTAGGGCTCGTACGCGAGATTCGGCCCCAGCCACCTTTCCATCGTCGACAGTTGCATGCCCTTGCGCGCGGCATAGTCGGCGACCTGGTCCCGGTTGATCTTACCGACAGCGAAGTAGCGCGCGTGCGGATGGGCGAAGTACAGCCCGCTTACCGACGCCGTGGGCACCATCGCCTTCGACTCGGTCAGCCAGATGCCGGTATTGGCCTCGGCGTCGAGCAGGTCCCACAGCAGGTCCTTCTCGGTGTGATCGGGCGATGCCGGGTAGCCCATCGCCGGGCGGATGCCCTGGTACGCTTCCGCGATCAGTGCGGCATTGTCGAATGCCTCGCCGGCGGCGTATCCCCAAAGTTCCCTGCGCACCTTCTCGTGCAGCCACTCGGTGAGTGCCTCGGCGAGACGATCGGCGAGCGCCTTCAGCATGATGGCGTGATAGTCGTCATGATCGGCCTCGAATTCCTTCAGCTTCTCATCGATGCCGAGCCCGGCAGTCGCGGCGAAGCCCCCGATGTAATCGGCGATGCCGCTGCCCTTCGGTGCGATGTAATCCGACAGCGACTCGTTGTAGTGCCCGGTCGGCTGTCTGCCCTGCTTGCGCAGGTTGTGCAGCGTGCGCTTGACCGCGCTGCGGGAATCGTCTGCGTAGACTTCGATGTCGTCGCCGACCGCGTTGGCCGGGAACAGGCCGACGACGGCCGCCGCTCGCAGCCACTTCTCGTCGACGATCCGCTTCAGCATCGCCTGCGCATCGGCATACAGCTTGCGCGCCTCGGCACCCTTGTCGGCGTCGTCGAGGATCTGCGGGAAACGCCCGCGCAGCTGCCACGCATGGAAGAAGAAGGTCCAGTCGATGTACGGCACGATCTGCGCGAGGTCGATGTCGTTCAACACGGTCACGCCGGGGTGCGCAGGCGCGACGACCGTTGCCGCCGCCCAGTCGATCGGCGTTGGGTTGACACGCGCCTCGGCGATCGGCACCAGGCTCGCGGCCTCGTTCTTCGCCGCCCGGCGCGCACGCACCGCGTCGTATTCGGCACGCAGGTCGGCGAGAAACTTCGGCTTGTGCTCGTCCGACAACAGCGCGGTCGCGACGCCGACCGCGCGCGAGGCGTCGGCGACATACACGGCACCGTGTGCGTACTGCGGCTCGATCTTGACCGCGGTGTGCGCCTTCGACGTCGTCGCACCGCCGATCATGAGCGGAAGCGTGAAGCCCTGGCGTGTCATCTCCCTGGCGATGTGCACCATCTCGTCGAGCGACGGCGTGATCAGCCCGGACAGGCCGATGATGTCGACCTGGTGTTCGCGTGCCTTGTTCAGGATGGTGTCGGCCGGGACCATCACGCCGAGGTCGAACACCTCGTAGTTGTTGCACTGCAGGACGACACCGACGATGTTCTTGCCGATGTCGTGCACGTCACCCTTGACGGTCGCCATCAGGATGCGACCGTTGCTCTTCAGCGCACCACCGGCGGCGATCAGTTCCTGCTTCTCCGCTTCGAGGTACGGTTCGAGATAGGCCACCGCCTTCTTCATCACGCGCGCCGACTTGACCACCTGCGGCAGGAACATCTTGCCGGCACCGAACAGGTCGCCGACGACGTTCATGCCATCCATCAGCGGGCCTTCGATGACGTGCAGCGGGCGCTCGACCTGCTGGCGTGCCTCCTCGGTATCCTGCTCGATGTACTCGGTGATGCCCTTGACCAGCGCGTGTTCTAAACGCTTGTTGACCGGCCAGCTGCGCCACTCCTTGTCCTCGGCCTTCTCGGCGTGCACCTCGCCGGCGTACTTCGGCGCGATCTCGACCAGGCGCTCGCCGGCCTCGGGATCCCTGTTGAGGATCACGTCCTCGACCGCGTCGCGCAGCTCGGCCGGCAGGTCGTCGTACACCGCCAGCTGGCCGGCGTTGACGATGCCCATGTCCATGCCCGCATTGACCGCGTGGTACAGGAACACCGCGTGGATGGCCTCGCGCACCGGGTTGTTGCCACGGAACGAGAACGATACGTTGGACACGCCGCCGGAGATCAGTGCATGCGGCAGCGTGCGCTTGATCTCGCGCGTCGCCTCGATGAAGTCGACGCCGTAATTGTTGTGTTCCTCGATGCCGGTCGCGACCGCGAAGATGTTCGGGTCGAAGATGATATCCTCGGGCGGGAAACCGATCTCGTCGACCAGGATGCGGTACGCGCGCGTACAGATCTCGACCTTGCGCGCCTGCGTGTCGGCCTGACCGACCTCGTCGAATGCCATCACGATCACCGCGGCACCGTAGCGGCGGCACAGCCGGGCCTGCTCGCGGAACCTGTCCTCGCCTTCCTTCATCGAGATGGAGTTGACGATCGGCTTGCCCTGCACGCACTGCAGGCCGGCCTCGATGATCTCCCACTTCGACGAGTCGATCATGAACGGCACTCTGGCGATGTCGGGTTCGCCGGCGCACAGGTTCAGGAAGCGGCGCATCGCGGCGACGCCGTCGAGCATGCCCTCGTCCATGTTGACGTCGACGATCTGCGCGCCGTTCTCGACCTGCTCGCGGCAGATGTCGAGCGCCGTCTCGTAGTCGCCCTCGAGGACCAGGCGCTTGAATTTCGCCGAGCCGGTCACGTTGGCGCGCTCGCCGACATTGACGAAGTTCAGCGCCCTGTCGATGTTCAGCGGCTCGAGCCCGGACAGCCGGCACGCGACCGGGATCTCCGGCACGACGCGCGGCTTCTTGCCCGCGACCGCCGTCGCGATCGCGGCGATGTGCGGCGGCGTGTTGCCGCAGCAGCCGCCGACCATGTTGAGGAAACCGGCGTCGGCCCACTCGCCGATGTGCCGTCCCATGTCCTCCGGCGTCAGGTCGTACTCGCCGAACTCGTTCGGCAGGCCGGCGTTCGGGTAGGTCGCGACGTAGGTCTCGCAGACGCGCGACATCTCCTCGACGTACTGGCGCAGCAGGTCGGGGCCGAGCGCGCAGTTCAGGCTCATCGCCAGCGGCCTGGCATGCCGCAGACTGTTGTAGAACGCCTCGGTGGTCTGCCCCGACAGCGTGCGCCCGGACTGGTCGGTGATGGTGCCGGACAGGATGATCGGCAACTTGAAACCCTGCGCGTCGAACACCTGTTCGGCAGCGAACACCGCGGCCTTGGCGTTCANNNCGAAGATGGTCTCGATCAGCAGCAGGTCGACGCCGCCGTCGATCAGGCCGCGCATCGCCTCGGCATAGGCCTCGACCAGCCCGTTGAACGTCACGTTGCGCGCGCCCGGGTCGTTGACCTCGGGCGAGATCGACGCGGTGCGGTTGGTCGGGCCGACCGAGCCGGCGACGAAGCGCGGCTTGTCGGCGCTCTGGTATTTCTCGGCACACGCGCGTGCGAGCTTGGCCGACTCGACGTTCAGCTCGTAGACCAGGGCCTGCATGCCGTAGTCCGCCATGCCGACCGAGGTCGCGCTGAAGGTGTTGGTCTCGATGATGTCGGCACCGGCCTTGAGATAGGCCTCGTGAATCTCGGCGATCACGTCCGGACGGGTCAGCGACAGCAGGTCATTGTTGCCCTTGAGGTCGTCCGGCCAGTCACGGAAGCGCTCGCCCCGATAGGCTGCCTCGCCGAGCTTGTAGCGCTGGATCATCGTGCCGTAGGCACCGTCCATGACCAGGATTCGCTGGGCCATCAGTGACTTGAGCTGGGCAGTGCAATCGCGGGCCATCGGTTTGGTCTGTCGCAACAAAAGGGCGGCATTATAGCCTGCGGGCACCCGACCGACCGAGAACGGGCCGGCGGAGAAAATGCAAATAAATTCCCCATCGTCGGCACATAAGCAGCTTTGAAGACCCCCGGACAGGCGGCTGTGTTTAGATTGCGGCGCCCTCCCGACGACCGGGAGGACGCTAGCGGGGTCGGCCGCCGCCCCTGGCGCGCGTCACTGCCCAAGCCGTCGATGGGTTACCCCCGTCCCAGCCTGCCCAGGCCCATCGCGGATGCAGACGACGCCGGACGACGCCACCCCAAGCGCAACGCTGTGCACTACAAGCCTTAGGAGGTAATCGAACATGGCAGAGCTCTTTTCCGCGGACTGGATGAACAGCCTCAAAGACGCATGGAATGCCGACCCGGAGGTCAAGGACAAACTGGCCGACATCGGCTTCAACTCCGTGATCACCTGTGGTTTCAAGGACGAGGACAATCCGCGTGGTGTGTTCGTCGTCGAGAATGGCGAGTGCGTGCGCGCCGGCGACTATGACGGCACCCGACCCGACTGGGACATGCGCGCCGACCGCAACAACTGGATCAAGTGGGCGGCGGAAGGCATCGGCATGACCGGTCTCGGCACGGCCTTCGCGATGGGCAAACTGAAGTTCAAGTCGGGCGACTTCAAGAGCATGATCAAGGATCCGCGCATGGCCGGTCCGTTCGTCAAGAGCTTCGCGCTGATGAAGAAGATCGAGACGCACTGATACGCAACGCGACCCGGTCGCCGGACCCTGTGTCCAGCGACCCGATCCGCACGAACCCCGACTCAACGTCGGGGTTTTTCGTGCGCATCGCCGCCGCGATCGACTATTCGATCCAGGGGTTTGCGTTGCCCTGCACCGCCGAAATCTGCTCGTTACGGCGACGTTCCGCATCATCGACCGGGTCGTCGCGGTGCCACTCCAGCAGCATGCGGCGCTGTTTCTCGTAGATCTGCAGCCCGTAGCGATCGGCCATGTACAGCATGGCGCGCGCGATGTTACCGCGCACCTCAGGGCGGGGCTCGACGACGTGGGCGCGATGATCGATCTCGAAGTCGCAGCCGCGCTCGATGTGCTGTTCACCGCGGATCTCGCGGAACGGATACGAACCACGCATACGATTGATGTCCTTACGTGCCGGATACATGTTGTGCATGTCCGATTCGATCTCGTTGAAGCGCCGACTGGTGCGCCGGCAGGCGTCGCGGTCGCCGCAGCGCAGCGCCTTGCCGACCCAGCTCATCGGGTACACGTGCTCGATGTTGTAATCGCGGTCGAACGCCGCGAAGCGTGTCCCGCAATACAGGCCGGAACCGCCGTCCGGATACAGGGTGCGCCAGAATACCGGGATCGTGTCGAGGTAGGCCCGACCGTCGGCCAATGCGGCCAGCGGACAGAAGATCAGCGCAAACATGACGTGTTTCACGTCGTTTCCCCCGCTTTTCGATTCATAGTGTGGCGCCGCTTCCGGCCACCGCTCCGGCGGTGCCGAACGTATCACGGGCGGCCGCGGATCGCGCCGACGGGTACAAAGGTACGGCATTTGCCGGACGGGACACTAGTTCGGGATAATCCCCTCTTCATTGACCGAACAACGACAAGCGAGTGCCGAACGGATGGACGAGGAGCAGGTAGAGAACGAACTCGCCGACACCCGACCGCAGCGCCGCGGCGGGCCGTGGAAGCTGATCGTCCTGGTGGTGATCGCCACGCTGATCGGGGTATGGCTGGTTCCGGGCGGCGACGATGCCGACAGGGCGGAGGACGCGTCGCGCAGCGCCGCAGGTCCAAGCATCCTGGACGGCGCAGCGCCCGGCGTGCATGACCGGACCGCCCCGGCCCCGCCCGATGCGGACACTTCCGCCGAGCCGCCGGCCCCGGTCGACACCCGTCCCGGCGCAAGGGCGCGGGCACTGATCGCCGACATGCGCGCCAGCGGCGACATCCGCACCGGCGCGGTGTTCGACGCGGCGCGCGAGGCCCAGGCCAACGGTGAACTCGCCGACGCCTACCTGCTCTACTTCTTCGCCGCGCGCGAAGGGCATGCCGGGGCCGCGCTCGCGCTGGGCACCCAGGCCGACCCTGCCAGCCGCGATCCCGGCAACAGCGTGTTCGAGGCGGCCGATCTCACGCAGGCGCACAAGTGGTACCAGCTCGCCGCCGAGGGCGGCGACGCAGAGGCGCGCAACCGCCTCGCCGACCTGCGCAGACGGGTCGAGAAAATGGCCGCCGAAGGCGATCCTCAGGCGCAGCGAGTCGCGCTGCTATGGCAATGAGCATGATCAGACGAGTGTCCGTGTCTTCCCTGGCGATCGTTGCGATCGCCGCGATCCTGATCTGCGGGACGGCGGCCGCGGCGGTACAGCCGTTGCTGATGCCCGGAAAGCAGGCACTGTACCAACGCGTGCTCGCGGTGCCGGGCGCACAGCTGCATCCGAATCCCGACGCGCCCGGTGGCAAGGCGATCACGCCGTTCACCGCCTACTATGTCTACGCGCGCCGTGACGGCGGTTGGCTGCAGGTCGGCACCGATCGCCACGGCGACACCGACGGCTGGCTGCGAACACGCGACACGATCGAATGGGCGCAGGGCCTGACGGTCGCGTTCCGCGACGCCGAGGGCGCCGACCGCGCTTTGTTGTTCCGTGACGCCCAGTCGCTGCGCGAACTCGCGCGCAGCCGCGACCTGCAGCGCTACGCAACGCTCCACGCGGCCGCCGAGGAGGGTGAGATCAGCGGCGATTCGCCGGTTGTCGCGATCCAGCCCGCCGGCCGGCTCGACATCCGCGACAACTTCTACCTCGTGCCCATCCTCAAGCACGAAGACGTCTATCTCGGCAGCGAACAGGCGCGCCTGCTCGAAGTGTCGAGCGTACCGCTGGACAGCAACAAGCCGGTCGCATCGCCGGGCAGGCCGGCCGAAGCCGCACCAACGCCCGCGCAGCCGAAATCCGCGCCAGCGCTCAAAACCGAGTCGTCGGCCTCCGATGCCTACCGCGCCGGGCTGGTGTTCGCGATCGACGCGACCCTGTCGATGGACCCGTACATAGACCGCACGCGCGAGGCGGTCATGAAGATCTACGACGCCCTCGGCGACGCCGGACTGCTCGGCAACGTCAACTTCGGCCTGGTCGCATTCCGCGACGCGCCGCAGGCGGCCGCCGGCCTCGAATACCTTACCCGCACCTATGTCGACCTCGAGCAGGGACGCAACCCCGGCACCTTCGTCAGCCGCGTCAATGACCTCGCCGCCGCCAAGGTCTCGAGCAGGGACTTCATCGAGGACTCGTATGCCGGCGTCAAGAAGGCGCTCGACGAGATGCAATGGCAGGCGCACGCGGCACGCTACCTGGTGCTGATCACCGACGCCGGCCCGCGCACCGCCGACGACCCGCTGTCGAGCACCCATCTGGACGCCGCCGCGCTGCGCCAGCTCGCACGCGAGAAAGGCGTCGCGATCTTCGTGCTGCACCTGTTGACGGACAAGAACAAGGCCGACCATGCCAGCGCCGCCGCACAATACCGCGAGCTCGCCAAGTTCCCGGGCATCGGAAGCCTGTACTACGCGGTGCCGACCGGCGATGTGAACGAGTTCGGTCACGTGCTCGACACGCTGGCAGGGCAGATCACGATGCAGGTGCAGATGGCGGCCGGTGCACAACCGCTGGCACCGGAGCCGCAGACGGCGCAGGCACAGGCGCCAACCGACGATGCGGCGGTGGCGAACCCACAGCTGGCGGAATTGCAGAGCAAGGTCGCGCGGCTCGGCTACGCGCTGCGCATGAAGTACCTGAAGCGCAATGCCGGTGACAAGATCCCGAACGTTTTCAACGCCTGGCTGCTGGATCGTGACATCCGCGACCCGGAACGGCGCACGCTCGACGTCCAGGTACTGCTGACCCGCGACCAGCTGTCCGACCTGCACGACATCCTCAAGGGGGTGCTGCAGACCGCGGAGGAGGGCCTGCTGTCGCCGCAGAACTTCCTCAACGAACTGAAGAGTCTCGCGGCGACGATCGCGCGCGATCCGGAACAGCTCGGCAGCACGACCGCGACCACCGCCGGCACCGGCAACAGCCTCGCCGACCTGGGCTTCATGCGCGAATACATCGAGGATCTGCCGTATCGCGGCGAGGTCATGAACCTGTCGCTCGACGACTGGGAGACCTGGCCGGCGCGCCGCCAGATCGAATTCCTGCACCGACTGGAAGACAAGATCACCTACTACCACGCGCTGCACGACCATACCGATCTCTGGGTCAGCCTGGACGGCGGTGCGGTCGACGGCGACTCGGTGTTCCCGGTGGCGTTGGACATGCTGCCGTAGACGCACGCAGGGCGTGCGTTCAGTCCAATCCGATCACGTAGCGGTGCTTGCCCGCCGGCGAGCGCGCGATCTCGCCACAGTAGACCATTTCGAGCTGCATCGCCGGATGCACGTGCTCGCGCAACCCGGCCTCGATCTGCGCGACGACCGGCGGCGCCAGTGGCGGCGCGCAGACCAGATTCAGACGCAGTCGGTCCGGCGCCCGCTGCACCCACTGGTAGCCGTGGATCCCAGACCGTCCGTAGAGCAGGCCGTTCAACACCGACGGATGGATGCGTGCGCCGCCGGGCACGCGGATCAGGTCGTTATGGCGGCACATCGACGTGCGCATCAGCGGAAACGGCAGGCCGCAGTCGCAGACCTCGTCGAGCAGTTCGCCGCTGTCGCCGAGATCGTAGCGGATGAACGGCATCACCCGATCGGTGAGTGACGTGACGAGCAATCGATGCCCGCCGCCGCCATCCGGCGCCGCCTCGAGCTGCACCATGTCGCTGAACACGTGCATCGCACCGGCGCGGCACTCCCACGCAATGTTGGGCACCTCGCGGCAGCCGTACTGGTTGAACACCTTGCAGCCGAACGCCGACTCCATCAGGCGCCGCTGCGCGGGGTCTAGCATCTCGGCGGTCGAGTAGACGCCGATCAGCGGGCGCGTCGGCGAAGCGCCGACGGCATCCATGTAACGCGCGAGTTCGCCGAGTGCCGATGCGTAGCCGTACAACAGCACGGGGCGCCACTGCCGGATACGCACGTGCCACGCGGCCAGGCTCGCCTCCGAGTAGCTCGTGGCGGGCAGCGACAGCTCGCTGTCGAGCCACCCGGCGTGTTCGTGGGCGAGTACACCACGTCCTTTGACATCGCGGCTGGCGCCCCACAGATACATCACCCGCTCACCCGGTCGCCAACCTGAAAGGCTGAATCCACGCTTCATGGCGGCCAGCATCAGCGCGTGTTTCGCGGGAGTGTAATGGAAGCTCAGCGGTTCACCGGTGGAACCACCGGTATGGCCGAGGCGCACGCTGTCGCGGGGCACGTCACGCGCCAGCATCGCGTCGCGGCATTCACGCACATCCTGTTTGCCGAGAACCGGAAGCGACTCGGGCCGGATCGGCTCGCCTTCGCGCGGCAGCCGACCAGCGAAGTGTCGCGCGTAGAAGTCGGTTTTTTCCGCGGCATGGCGCACGATCGCATCGAAGCGTTCGCGCTGCAGTCGGTCAAGCGCCTCTCGTGACAGCGCGGGTACCTGCATCAGACTTGGCAGCTCACGGTAGCGTTCGGGATGACGCAGCCGGTCGCGCCACAGGCGCAGCATGCGCATCATGACCGTGCTGTGCCGCGCATCCGTATGAGGGCCGCGCGCCAGGCGGCACGGTCGTCGCGCAGTGCCGCGATCGCGTCGAGTTGCCGCCGTCGCCATTCAGCGCTTCGCCGTGCATCCCCGATATGGCCCACCGCGATCGCATGTTCACCGAAGTTGCGTTCGATGTTGTCCAGAAACCGCGTGAAGGCATGCATGGCGTCTGCACGCGCCAGCCACCAGGCCCGGGGATCCTCCAGCAAGGCACGCAGCCGCTCGACGCGCGCCAGGATCTGCGCATGCCGTGCCTGGTAACGCTCGGACATCTGCACCCGAACCTCATCGAGTGTTGCCGCGATTTGCACCTCCGCGAGCGCATCGCGCGGGAAGCCCTTGGCGGCAAGACGCTCAATCGCGAACAGCATCACGTCACCGTGGTACTGGCGCTCGAACTCGTCGGCCAGATCGACCTGCGCGTCCAGATCGGTAACGCCGGGACGGTATTCCGCTGCACCGGTTGCGTCGAACGTGCGCCGATGCAGCATCGGCACGTTAGCCGACACGAACGCGCCACCGACCCAGGCGCGCAGCACACGCCCCATCGTCGGCCCCGACATGCGCAGCCGCAGTGGCGCGAACGGGATGAAATGGACCAGTGCGTCAGCCGTGAACACATAGTTTCCGGTGTACACGGTGCGCGCCGCTTGCACGCTGTCGGCCAACGGTTGGTGGCGATACCAGGTGATGCGCGTCGGGTGCTCGCCGTGAAAGAAACGATTCAGGTGCGACGCGAATTCGTCGAATGCCTGCGCGTTGCTCGGCGCATCGCTGGCCGTGCAGCGAAAACGGTAGATATCGCCGACACGGCCGAAGCCGAACATGTCGGCCATGTCGTGGTACGCGGCCTCACCGGACCCCCGCGTGTCGAGTGGCGGCTGCGGATACGCGGTATCGGGATGGGCGTCGCGCATCGACAGCACGAACGCGATCGCGTCGTCGAGGAAGTTCGCGGCCATCACGGCCGGCGACACCGGTGGATCGCCGACCACCTTGCCGGTCAGCACCTGGATGTCGCCCTGGTCGAACAGCCGATCGAGCTTGTAGAAGTAGTTGATCGCCTGCAGGTCACGCCCGCCGTCGGGTGTAGCGACGTTGACGGTAAACGCCTGATCGGCATCGATCGTGTAAAACAGCAGGCGGTCGGCGGGACGCTGTGCCTGCATGCGTGCCAGCTTGAGATAGGCAATATTGCGCATCATGGCCTGGCCCTTGTGCGCGAACGCGTCGTCGGCGTGGACACCGACGACGCCACGCAGATCGACGTCGTCGAGCTCATGCATCAGCGCGCGCTGCTCGTCCAGCCCGAAGTACTCGATGTCGAGTCCCTGCGCCACGATCTCCCGTACGATCGCGCGATTGCGGTCGATGTGTGCCGGATCGGCCGAATCGTCTGCCAGCAGCACGCTGACCTTGCGGAAACGTCCGTCGACGTGACCGCCGTAGGCGTATGCCCGGCACTGGCTCAGCAGGCTGTCGAGGCAGGCCTGCAGATGGCGGGGGCTGTCGGCGACCGGTATCGCGACAACGAAGTGGTGCCGTCCGTCATCCCCTTTCGCAGAGATCTGCGCCTCCAGTTCACGCCATGCCTTTTGGTAGTCGGCGAGCCGCGAGGTGTTCGCCGGGTCGCGCCACAGCGCCGCTTCGAGCGCGTCGATGCGGGCGATACGGGCATCGAGATCGGAAACCGTCACCGGCTCAGCGCGACGACAGGTAGGTCGGGAACGCATGCTTGTCCATCAGGATCTCGACCAGGTTGATCGAGGATCTCAGATCGGCGGTGGCAAACAGTTGTTCGATGTCGGCCTCGACCTCGATGCGGAAATGCGCGATATCGAACGCCTTGGCCAGCCAGGCGAAATCCGGATTGCCGAAATCGCAGTCGATGTAGCGCTCGCCGTACAGTTGGAACTGGTTCTTGCGGATCAGCCCCATCGTGCCGTTGTTGATGACGACGACGTTCAGCGGCAGGCGGTAGTTGACCGCCGTCATGATCTCCATGCAGCACATCTGGAAACCGCCATCGCCAAGCACCGCAAAAATCGGACCGTCACCACGGAAAAGGCGCGCACCGATCGCCGCCGGTATCGCATGACCGAGCGACGAGATGCCGGAGTTGGGAAAGTAGTGATTGCGATCCGAGACGTCGAAATAGCTCTGGGCGAACACGATGTTGTCGTCGAACACGATCGCGTCGTGCGGAAAATTCTGCGCCAATGCGGCGTAAAAGCCGCGAATCAGCCGGAAGCGCGGGTCGTCGTCGACCACCGGGCACGCGCTGACCGGCGACGCAACGGGGGACCCGGTCCCGGCGTCATCGATCTGCAGCTGCTCCAGCAGGTCTTCCAGCACGTGGCGGATGTCACCCTGGATCGCGACGTCGGGGCTGAACACGCGACCGATCTGGCTGGAATCACGGTCGACCTGGGCGACCTTCTTGCCCTCCAGCAGGCGCGCGTCCCACAGGTAACTCGTACGCTCGTTGAAAGCGGCGCCAAGGAAGATCACGAGATCGGCGTGGTCCACGATGTAACGCCGCGCGTCGCCGTTCGACGTCACGCCGAGGCAGCCGAGCGACAGCGCCGATCCCTCGGCAATCACACCCTTGCCCTTGAGGCTGGTCGCAACCGGGATCTCCAACCCCTCGCTGAGCGTCGCCACCTCACCGCGCGCGTCGGCCTTGATGCAACCGTAACCGGCGATGATCACGGGCCGTTCGGCATCCCGGATCAACTGCGCCAGACGCGCGACCGCCGCCGGCTGGCCCGGATCACGCGTGGCGGCATCGGGAAAGTGGATCTGGTCGAGTACTTCGCCGTCGACCGTTTCCTTCTGCACGTTGTAGGGGATGCTCAGCAGCACCGGCCCCGGCTGCGGCGCGTGCAGCGCCTGGGTCGTCTGTCCGAGCACCTGGCCGATGTAGTCGGTGCGTTCGATCAACTTGCGATAGCGTGTGATGCCGCGAAAAAGCTCGGACTGATCGATCGCGCCACCCTCGCCCGAGCTTTCCTGCAGGCCGCCGCGACCAAAGATGTAGGTCGAGGTCTCGCCGGTGAGCACCAGCATCGGCTGCTGCTCGGCATAGGCGTTCGCGACCCCGGTGATCAGGTTGGTCGCGCCTGGCCCGGCGGTCGCGATGCAGGCCGAGGGGCGATGCGCAACGCGCGCATAACCGCCCGCCATGAACGCCGCGCCCTGCTCGTGTTTGACCAGCACGGTGCGTACCTGCGAGTGATACAGGCTGTCGTAGATCGGCAGGACGTGTGCGCCGGGCATGCCGAAGATCACGTCGATGCCGAGGCGCTCCATGTACCGCACGATGAGGTCGCTGACGGTAGTTTGCATGTTGGTCTGTCGCTGCGGCAGTTGCCGCGGTAGCGCGTCGCGACCCGGCGGGAACGGATCGTCGATCGCGTCGGCCGGCGACCGCGGCCACCGCAAACGGGCCCGACACCGATCGTTGGAACGGCGCGGATTATATCGGCTTGCGGTGCGCAGCGGCTGAAAACGCCGAAATACCGTGACAGATCAAAGGGAAAAGGGGGTGGCGCGTGCATGGTTGTCTCCCCAATGGATCAAACCGCGGCCTCGTCGTCGCCCCTCCGGGATGCACACCTGCGGGCCGTGCCTGACGGATGACCACGTTAACGGGTCGCGAAAGTTCTCCACGCCACAGCCGCTAAACCTCGGAGTACGCGGGCCGCCAGGGTTGCCCGTGGAACCTGACAGCGCCACCGGAGCGATTGCGATGCCTAGAGTGAAACTGCACGTCCTGCTTATTGGGGTCGGGACGACGATGCTCGTGATGAGTCTGGCCCTGTTCGCCATCATCCTGCGCAGCGAATCACAGGTCGCCGAGCGGATGGAGACGCTGGTGACCCGCGATGCCGAAGTCATGTCGCACTCACACCAGCTCAAGCTCGCGATCGTGCAGGTCCAGCAGTGGCTCACCGACATCAGCGCGACACGCGGACTGGACGGCCTCAACGACGGCTTCGACGAGGCCGCGGCGAACGCCGGGCGATTCGAAACGCTGTTGACCGAGTTGCAGACACTGTACCCCGCCGCGCACGACAGGCTCGAGTCCATGCGGCCGGCATTCGCCGACTACTACGCCACGGGGCGGCGCATGGCGCAGGCGTACATTGACCAGGGCCCGGCCGGTGGCAACGCCATGATGGCGTCGTTCGATGCCGCCGCGGAGTCGCTGGCCGAACGCGTCGACCCGTTCATGCAGGAGGCCCTCGCGGTCGTAACCGCGGGACACGACCAGACCGACGATGCGCTGCGTCTGCTCAGCCGGGCCACCTGGGCCGGGTTGATCGCTTTCACGGTGATACTCGGATTCGTCGCGTTCGTGCTGCGCGGGGTCATGCGCCAGGTCGGCCGCGATCCGGCCGAACTCGAGGCCATCGCCGCGCGGATCGCCGACGGCGACCTGACGGACCACGAACGCGCCGACGAATCGAAGGCCACCGGCGTCTACAGCGCGCTGCTTCGCATGCGCCGCCACCTCGCCAGCCAGCTGGACGAAATCCAGGATGCCGCGCGCGAGAACGGCCGCATGCGTTCGGCGCTGGATAATGCCTCGTCGCCGATCACCGTCTCCGACGACGACAACAAGCTCATCTACCTGAATGCCTCCGCACACAGCCTGTTTGGCGAGGTCGAGTCAGCCGTGCGTCAGATCCACAAGGACTTCTTCGTCGACAAGCTCGTCGGTCGCGGCATCGGCGAATTCTTCCAGGAAGCCGACGTACGCAAGGCCTATGCGGGCGAGCTTCACCGTGGCGTGACGCTGCAGACCGAGTTCGGCGGGCGGTCGATCGAGCTGACGATCAGCCCGGTGCATTCCGCTGACGGCACCTACCTTGGTCGAATCACCGAATGGCACGATCGGACCGAGGAGCTGAATCAACGTGCAGAGGAACAACAGCGCATCGCCGAGGAACGCCGCATTGCGCAGGAGAACCTGCGCATTCGCACCGCGCTCGACAACGTCAGCAGTTCGGTGATGGTGGCCGACGAGCACTACGACATCATCTACATGAACAGGTCGCTCGAAAGCATGTTCCGCGATGCCGAGGACCAACTCGGGCAGCAGCTTTCGGGCTTCGCCGTCGACGGGATCCTGGGCAGCAACATGGACAGGTTCCACCGCAACCCGTCGCACCAGCGGCAAATGCTCGACGATGCGCGTTCCACAGTGAGCAACGAGGTGAACGTAGCGGGTATTACCCTGCGCATCGTCGCCAACCCGGTGATGGACGAGTCGGGCCGGCGCCTCGGCACCGTGGTCGAGTGGTCCAATCGCACCGCCGAGGTCGCAATCGAGGACGAGATCGACAGCCTGGTGCGTGCGGTGGGCGGGGGCGACCTGACGGGCCGCATCGACGAACAGGGCAAGAGCGGTTTCCAGCGTCAGCTCGCGACCGGTTTCAACGCGCTGGTTAGCCAGCTGGCCGGCATGATCGGTGACGTCGCCGGTGCGTTGCGGTCGCTGGCCGACGGAGACCTGTCGTCCCGCATCACCAACGAGTACGCCGGCGCCTTCGGCGAACTCAAAGACGACGTCAACCGCACGGCAAGCCAACTCGGCGACATCATCGGCGAACTGCGTTCGCTGGCCGAGGCGATCAACGGCACCAGCGAGGAAATCCTGTCGGGCAACGACAGCCTTTCCGCACGCAGCGAGCAGCAGGCCAGCAATATCCAGGAGACGGCCGCGAGCATGGAAGAGCTCACATCGACCGTGCAGAACAATGCCGACAACGCGCGCGTCGCGAACGACGAAGCCTCCAGCGCACGCATTGCGGCGACCAAGGGCGGCGAGGTCGTATCGCGCGCCGTCGAAGCGATGCAGCGCATCAGCGTCTCGTCGGACAAGATCGCCGAGATCATCGGCGTGATCGACGAGATCGCGTTCCAGACCAACCTGCTCGCGCTCAACGCATCGGTCGAGGCGGCACGCGCCGGCGACCAGGGCCGCGGCTTCGCCGTCGTCGCCGGCGAGGTGCGCAACCTGGCCGGACGCAGCGCCACGGCGGCGCGCGAGATCAAGGAACTGATCACGGACAGCGTCGAGAAGGTGAACAGTGGCACGGCGCTGGTCAACGAGTCCGGCACGGTGCTCGAAGAGATCGTGGCCGCGGTCCGCAAGGTCGGCGACGTGGTCAGCGAGATCGTCGCGGCATCAGCCGAGCAGGCCAGCGGCCTGGGCCAGGTGAACCAGGCGGTGTCCAGCATCGACGACCTCACCCAACGCAACGCCGCGCTTGCCGAGGAGACCTCGGCCGCCTCCGCCGGACTCAAGGAGCGTGCCGGCCGGATGCTCGAGCGGATGGCCTTCTTCCGCTGACCTTGGGCGCCCTGTCCAGGGACAGGGTCCAAGCACCCCGACGTTCGCATGGGCGCCGTTTCGGCGCCGTGCCAAAACACGCCAACACGGTGCTGGAGGCGGTACTGGCTGGCCGCGAGAAACTCGCCGGTGGCACGATCGACCGACGGATCGTCGGCGACCCGAACGACTGCGGAGAGGCCTGCGTCTTCGGTGTCGACGGCGACCCCAGCACGCTGTGCCATGGACTCAGCGTCGACAGGATCCAGCGCGCCCCGGTCGCAGGAGGCATGGCGGGACACATGCACGAAGGCGAACGTGGCGAGAATGGTCCGGTCGTCGCGCTGCTCGCCGGTCCCGAGGAAGGCAATGCCGCCGATTGCCTGACCGAGGGCGAACCCGGCGAGTTCCCCACCGGCGAGTCCCGCATCGTCCAATACATCCTCAGCAATCCGGCACAGTTATGCTTGAACGTGCATAACCCGGCCGATCCTGTGGGCGCCATCCGCGGACAACTCGAACACGCCGCCGAGTGACCCATACCCCGGGCACATGACGGCACTCGCCGGGCACGCATTCGTGCGCGGGGTCGATGCACGCGCGTGTTGACACAAAGCCGGCGGCGCTGGCACCGGCTTCTCACTGTCGATTTCTCGGACAAGCGGTGACGCGCCCGTGCGATCCTCGTTGCGTCAGAACTCTTCCCACTCGCCGTCGTCGGCCGCGGCCGCCGCCGGAACACTGGCCTTGGTCGCCGGTGCTGGATTCGCAGCCGGCTCCGATGGGACGCGCTTCGAGGGAGCAGGCGCCCTCGTGACCGCAGCTGCCGGTTTGACGGTTGGGGAGGGCGCGGCGACGTTGCCAACCGATGCCCGCCGGCTGGCCGGCATTCCGGAACCGCCGTCGACCTTGAAGAAAGACATCTTGTCCTGAATCTCGCGCGCCTTATCGAGCATCGACGTGGAGGCGGCCGATGCCTGCTCGGCGAGCGCGGCATTCTGCTGCGTCACCTCGTCCATAGAGGTCACAGCGCGGTTGACCTGGTCGATGCCCGCCGACTGTTCGGCGCTCGCCGCCGCGATCTCGGCAACGATATCGCCGACCTTTTTCACGCCGTCCACGATCTCCGCCAGCGTCTGGCCGGAGCGGTGTACCAGTTGCGAGCCGTTCTTGACCTTGCCGACACTGTCCTGGATCAGGTCCTTTATCTCCTTGGCCGCACCGGCCGAGCGCGAGGCGAGATTGCGCACCTCGGTCGCGACAACGGCGAAGCCGCGGCCCTGCTCGCCGGCGCGCGCCGCCTCGACCGACGCATTGAGCGCGAGCAGGTTGGTTTGGAACGCGATCTCGTCGATCACGCCGATGATCTCGGCGATCTTGGCGCTGGAGGCGTTGATCGCGTCCATGGCGACCACCGCCTCGCTGACCACCTCACCGCCCTGCTCGGCCAAGCGGCGCGCATTGCCCGCGATCGTGTTCGCCTGCTGCGAATTGTCGGCATTGTTGCGCACCGTCGACGTCAGCTGCTCCATGCTGGCCGCTGTCTCCTCCAGACTCGACGCCTGCTGCTCGGTGCGCTGTGAAAGATTGTCGTTGCCCGCCGAGATCTCCTCCGATGCGCTGGCGATCTGCCCGGCTGCGGCGCGCAGTTGGCCGATGGTCTTCTGCAGATTCGACGAGGTCTGGTTGATGCTCTGTTTGACCTCGCCGAAACGTCCCTGGTACTCGGTGCGGATCGTATGCGTCAGATCGCCTTCGGACAGTGCATGCATCGCCCCGGCGATATCACCGAACGCACTGTCCAGCACATCGATCAGCGAATTGATCCCCTGGCCGAGCTTGCGGAAGAATCCGTGTTTGCCGTCGAGACCGATCCTGCGCTCCAGATCACCGTCCTTGGCCGCCTCGACGATGCCGTCGATCTCCGCCTCGACCGCAACCTCATTGCTGCGGTCGGCCCACTCGATCGCGGTACCGAGCCGTTGACCGCCATCGTCGAATACCGGATTGGCGACGATCCGCAGCGTGTGCCCACCGACTCCCAATTCGGATTCATAGGTATCACGCAGGTTCGCCAGCAGGTTCGGCTGGTTGGCGGGATAGACATGCAGGTCGTCGACGCCGGCACCAATCAGGCGCTTGGCATCGAGTCGCGGCATGTGCCGGCGAAAATCCTTTTCAGCGTTGACGAAAAGCCTGGTCGCATTCTTGTTCACGTAGATGATCTTGCCGTCGGTGTCGGCCATCATCACGTTGCTCGACACATTGTCGAGCGCCGTCCGTATACGCGCATTCTCTGCCGCTTGCACGCGCTCTTGAGCGATCCGTTCCTCGTCCTCGGCACGTCGTGCGAGCTCTTCGGTGCGATCGCGCCACTCTGTAATCCGTCCAAGGTAGGCGCCATCGGGAAGATGCACGGGACTGATTGTCAGCGACAGCGAACGCCCGCCGAACTCGGTGGCCACGGTGCGTCCGTCATGCAACTCGTCGGAATAAGCCGCGCGGACATCAGCCTCGGAGAAATATGCGCCGATACTGCGCCCGAGCAGATCGTCAACGGCAAAATCGACGTTTGTCCTACGCACGGCGGGTTCGATGTCGCTCAAAAGATTCCGCGCAGAGACGTTCATGTAGATCAGCTTGTTACCGTCGTCGGAGACGGTAAGCGGCGACGAGGCATGATCCAGCGCAGTTTTGATGCGTAGCGTCTCCGCGGCCATCTTGCGTTCTTCACGGATGCGCTTCTTGAGGTTGTCGCGCATCGCAACGATGCTGGAGTAGATACCGGTCGCCTTGCCCCTGCCCTGGCGCAGTGCCGTGTCGAGGTCTCCGTGGGCGATTTGGTCGGCGATCGCGGCGATGTAGGACGGCTCACCACCCAGCTGCCGGTAGATGTTGCGCGCCAGCACCCAGCCGACGACCAGCGCCAGCAGCACACCCAACGTCGAGATGCTGGCAACCAGCGCGAGTTCCGAGGCCGCTTCGCTGCGCACCCGAAGCGCGGCGGTCATGAGGTTGTTTGCCAGATGGTCCTCGACCTGCTTCAGCAGGTTGATCTTGCCGGTCTGCATCTTGAACCAGTAAACACCGTCGGTCGCGAATCCGCCCTCGACGGCATGCTCTTCCGCGACCTTGCGCATGCGCGCGGTCTCGTCGACGAACTCGCCTTTCAGCGTGTCCTCCAGGAATCGGATGTCGCCTGCGTCGGCGAGCGACTCGAACACGTTCATGTACACGTTCTGGGTCGTCACGAGGTCGAGGTAGCGACGATACAAGCCAGGACCGAACCGGTCCTGCGCAAAGGTGTTCGACAGCACTGCACGCTCGATGCCGGCGCGCTCCTTGGATTGCAGGAAGTTCGCATAGGCCGCCGTCATGATCGACAGGTGCTTGTTCGGGCTGATCTTCGACATCTCCGAAACCAGGCCGAGGAAACGCGCGTTCATCCTGGTGTAGTAACCGAGTGCATCACCGATCGCGAGGGTCAGCTGGTCGGCCGCCGCACGCTTGTTGCCGATATCACCGAGCTGTCGCAAGGCGTCGGCCAGATCGGCGGCCAGCGGGTCGCCGTACACCGCGGGATCAAAGGATTCGAGGAATGCCTTCAGCGCGCCCGCCTTCGCATCCGTCTCCGCGCGTTGCTTTGTGAGCTCGGGACCAAACTTGACCCCCTTGCTGCCGAGGAATCCGGCAGTCGCGCCACGCTCCTTCTGCAGCTCGTGGACCAGCGCACTGACCTCCGCGCTGAGGCTGGCGAGTTCGGTCAGCTGGGCAGTGCTGCTGCGCAATGCGATTGCAGTGCCGGTCTGGCTGATTGCGAAGTAGAGCAGCACCAGCAGTGGCAACAGCAGCATGATGAGCAGTTTGTGGGAGAGGTTCAGCCGGTTCAGCCACTTCATCGATATGTCCCTTTGGTGTTGCGTCCGACGCGGGCGCGAGGACCCACCGCCTGTTGACGGGTTAACGGCGAAGGCAAGCGAAAATTGAAGACTGCGATGCCGCCCAAGGCCCGTCAGCTAGCAGGGGAAATCCACTGTACGACGCGTTTTGTATCGCGACGGGCGACATGCCCCAAGATCAGCGCGACATCCCGCGCCGCTGTACCATCTCGCGGGCCGGCAGTGCGTCGCGCACCGCGGCCGGGCTCACGCGCTGGAAATGCTCCGGATGGATCGCGTGGTCGATGACATCCTCCAGCAGGTCCCAGCGCATCTGGTGCATAAAGCCATGCACGCTGGCAGGGCGGTGCGCCTCGTCGTGATCCGGATGATGGACCAGCACCATGCAGACCGCACCGATCGCGCAGGCGCCTGCGCAGATCGAGAACGCCAGCGGAAAGTTGCCCAGGTCGCCGAGCATACCGCCCAACATCGGGCCGACGATGCCGCCGACACCGTAGGACAGGAAGATGAACGGGTAGTTCTGGCCCACGCGGTCGTTGCCGAAAATGTCCGCGGTCAGGGTCGGGAACAGCGCGAAGTTGCCACCGAAGTTGAAACCGATCAGCGCAGCGCCGAGATAGAGCAGGTACTCGTTACCCGCCATCCCTGCAAACGCGAACAGGAAAACAGCCTGCGACGCCGTCATGATGACAACCGACCGGCGCCGTCCCAGGTAGTCGCTCAAGGTCCCCCAGGCAATGCGTCCGATGCCGTTGGCGAGGCTGAAAAACACCGCCATCGCGGTGCCCGCGATCGCGCTCGCCTCGACCGCGCCGTAACCGGACGCCTGCAACGCCTCCATCGGGTACAGCTTCATCAGACCGATCGACATCAGGCCCGCGCCGGCGCTGACCGCAAACGTGACGAAGACCAGATAGAACTGCGGCGTGCGCAACATCTCGACGACGTTGAAATTCTCGCGGCCCTTGGCGGCCGACGGCGCCGACGGCTCAAAACCTTTCGGCTGCCAGCCTTTCGGCGGCAGCCGCATCCAGGTGCTGCCCACCAGGATCAGTGCCGCATAGGCGGCGCCATAGATGACGAAGGTCGAGGCCAGTCCATGCGATTCGATCAGGTGCCCCCACGAGCCTGCCATCTTGACCCAGCCCATCGCCCCGAAGCCAAACCCGGCCACCGCGAGACCGGTGATCATGCCCTTCTTGTCCGGAAACCAGCGCATGCCTACGGCGATCGGTACAACGTATCCGAGACCGATGCCGGCGCCGCCGATCAGACCGATGCCGAAGCACACCACCCAGAAGTCCGTTGCCCCCGCCAGACCGGCCACCGCGTATCCGGCACCGAGCGTAACACCACCGGTGATCGCCAGCCTGCGCGGCCCCAGCGTGTTCAGCAGGCGACCGGCAAAGACCATGACGACGGCGAACGTCGCCAGGCCGACGGCGAACACGGCCTGGGTGTCGAGCTTCGACCAACCGGCCTCTTTCAACGCGGGAGTGAACACCGACCAGGCATAGATGGCGCCAAGACTGAGCTGAATCAGCACCGCGCCGAACACGACGAACCAACGATTGGATACCGGATGCGATCTCACCTGCGAAGCTCCATGAAGGCGGTGGGTGAATTGTCGACGGCTGCGGCGGCCGCGACTTGAGTCGGAACGGCGCAATTAGGTCGCACGGCGCCCCTGTACGCCGCATCGAGGTACCCGGAGCTCTCGCCGGCACGCAATGCCACGCGACGACCGCTGCGCTCCCTCCAACCAGGCGGGACATGGCGCGATTCACCCGACCGGGTCGATGCGGACCGGTGCGTACCCGGCCCGCTCATCCACCGGTTCAGCTCACGCGCAACCGTCCCACCATCCCCTGCAGGCGCGAGGCGAGCTGCGCCATCTCGGTACTGGCGGCCGCGGTCTGGGTGGCGCCGCCGACTGTCTGTTCGGTGACATTGGCGATGCTGGTCACGTTGCGATTGATGTCCTCTGCAACGGCACTCTGTTCTTCGGCAGCGCTGGCGATCTGTGCGTTCATGTCGGAAATGCGGTTCACCGCTTCGGTGATCGAAGCGAGCGACTCAGTGGCGCGCTCGGCCTCCTCGACCCCCGACTGGGCACGGCTGCGTCCGGATTCCATCGCCTTCACGGCCTCGGCCGCGCCGGTCTGCAGGCGCGCGATCATGTCCTGAATCTCGTCGGTCGACTGTTGCGTGCGCGATGCCAGCGTGCGCACCTCGTCCGCGACCACGGCGAAACCACGCCCCTGTTCGCCGGCACGCGCGGCCTCGATCGCAGCATTCAACGCGAGCAGATTGGTCTGCTCGGCCACACCGCGGATCACGTCCAGCACCTTGCCGATGGTCGCGGTCTGGTGCTGTAGGTCGCCGATGACGCCCGACGCCCGGTCCACTTCTGCCGCCAGCTGCCTGATGGCTTCGACTGCGCGCCCTACCACCTGCTTGCCTTCGTCGGTCGACGCGTTGGCGGCACGCGCGGCATCGGCCGCCTCGATCGCGTTGCGCGCCACGTCATGCACGGTCGCGTTCATCTCGGTCATCGCGGTCGCGACCTGCTCGGTCTCTTCATGCTGCCGTGCCATGCCGGCGTTGGCCTGCTGCGTCACCACCGAGGTTTCCTCGGCGGCCGAGGCGATCTGCGTGACGGCGGACTGCAGCTCGCTTACGATCGACGCGAACTGCTCGGCGATGCGATTGAAGGTGCCGGAAACATGCGCGAGTTCATCGCGACCGGTAATCGGAATGCGCACCGTGAGATCGCCGTCGCCGAGCCGCACCGCGGCCGCATCCAACTGCTGCACCGACCGGCCGATGCTGCGCACGGTGATGAAAGCCGTCATGCCAAGGGTCACCACCGCCAACGCCAGCAACCCGAGATTCACTGCCACACCGGTACGGAAGCGCGCCCTTGCCGTCTCGACCAGCACCTTGCCCTCGGCCTCCTGCAGATGCACCAGGGTCTGCAACGCCGCATCGGCGCGCTCGAAGGCGGGATTGACGACATCGACCGCCAAGGTGAACGCGGCATGGTAGTCGCCGCGCTCGACCGCCGAGATGGCACCGCCCAGCCCTTCGTCGAGCAGCGCGCCGCTCTCTGCCTCGTAGGCCTGCGCCGCCGCCTGCTCCTCGTCGTCGAGTTCGGATCCCCTGACATCGGCCCACAAGGTATCGACTGTCTTGCGACTCTCACGGATCTTGTCGAGGTGCACCGACACCGGATGCTGGTGACTTGCAGACTCGGGGGCGGCCGGATCGTGCTGCAGCGCGAGCAGCAGCTGCGCCCGGGCCCGCTGGACCTGGTTTTCGATGCCCGCAATCGTCTGGCTGTGATGCAGCGTTGTGCTGTACAGCTCCTCGATTGCCGCGTCCTCAGAGGCGAGCCAGGTCAGGCCGATCGCCGCGACCGCGGCGACGAGCACCAGTGACAGTGCAAATGACAGCCACAAGCGGGTGCTGATCTTCAGGCGCGTTAACAGGTTCATGCAGCGGATCCTTGAAGGGATAATCGATTACCCCCGATGTGGCGGCGCACGGACCCCAACGCTTTAGCCGGCACCCGGAATATCGTCGCCGTCTGTCACCACCCAGGACCGGGGCCGCGCCCACGGCGGTCGGTGACCGCTGTCGACCCCGGTTCGCGGCGTTGAAGCACCATGCCGTGCCAAACTCGATACGTCCCGCCCAAAAAGGCCGGCTGCGACCCGGCAAGCCCCCACGTGCAACCACCGCGGGGGGAAATTGCAACCGATTCAGGGGGCAGAACCTACGCGTCACGACCGCACGCCATTGCGGCACATCCGAATCACGCCAGAAACAATGTCGTATTGAGCGGTTCAAGGAATTCGCCATGTGGACCGTTAATGACGGTGATCGCATCTGTCAACAAAACGAACAACGATCCTCAGATGGACTTTCACCTGGAAGAGAAGCCGACCGGCCACTACTGCGTGCGTGTGGCGGGCAACCTTACCTTCGAGCGGCACCGGGGCTTCCTCGACGTGGTCGCGGTACTGCCACCCTCGGCGAACGCGTTGACCATCGACCTGTGCCAAGTGGATTACCTGGACAGCGCCGCACTGGGGATGTTGGTCCGGCTGCGGCACAGGTTCCGTGCCTGCAGGCTGGGTCTGCGGATTCGTCGCGGATCGATGGTCGACACCGTGCTGGAAGTCGCCAACTTCGGCAAGCTATTCGACATCAAGACGGCATGAGCTATTGCCGCGCGAGCACCATCATGAGCGGGTACCGCCCGATACGGCGACACGCGGGTGGATCCCGTCGAGACGTTCGTTTCGTCCCGATCGGTGGACATTGGTCTGATTTCATCCTGGCCCTGGAAGCGCATCACGTCAGGTGTGGAAACAGGCGAAGGGCGTACACACAGCAAGCGAAAGGCAGTAGGGGTCTGGCGTATGTTCTCATGCATCGGCCAAAGTGTTAGTCTCCGCTCGGCGATGAGTGGCTGGGGTAAGTTCCGGATCTGCGCCAGATACTTGTCAGCCTTTGCACTCCGATTTATCCAACTGAAACCGCATCTTTCAGCCTTCACCCGATAGAGGCCTTCGATGGAAAACGAAGAGCTTGTCAACAAGCTTTCCCAATACACCTTCTATCAGACGATAGACCTCGGCAATGGGATCAAGACCCCGGGCCTGCCAACAGACGTCAAGCAGAAAAAGGTTTTGCAGCTCATCGGCGACATGGATCTGTCCGGCAAGAGCGCGATCGATATCGGCTGTGCCAGCGGTTTGTTTGCCTTGGAGGCAGAGAAACGGGGCGCCGCTCGCGTCGTGGGTGCAGACCACACCGAGCACAATATCGAATGCCTGCGTGAGGTTATTTTGCCTCACCTCGGTTCGAAGATTGAACCCTTGCACGTGAACATGCTCGATCTCAATCCCGAGGAACACGGCCAGTTCGATCTGGTGATATTCGCCGGCGTCCTCTACCACCTGAAATATCCGTTCAGCGCGCTGAAAGTGGTGCGAGACCTGGTCAAGAGCGGTGGCACCATGATTCTCGAAACCGGCATCTACGATGATTACAACCGTCGGGCCGCACTCTATACCCCAAGCCCCAAAGACACGCCGTTGAAGGGGCGCTTCGCGAATTCCTGTGCCTTCTTCAACGAAAAGGCGTTGATCGAGAATCTGGAGTACTTCGGTTTTCGGGTGGTGGAAAAGACTGTTGTCAACGACCCGTTCAAACGCTTTGTCAAAAAGATTGTCGGCACGCTGACGACCTCGTTTTATCCGGTCAGCAACATCGTCATCAAATGCGAGCGGGATCCCTCGATCGAGAACAAGGCGCTAACGCGCTTCTACGAATCGGTGACCGGCAAGTGACATTCCAATCCGCGGGCTAGTGCACGCCAGTTCCCGCACTGAGTCGGCGATCAGCCGTTCGACGGACAAACCCGGACGATCCCCCAGGCAAGACCGATTGTCTCGGGCACACGGCATTGCGAAGCAGGCCGTCGCCGACGTCCGCCAACTGGATGCCGCACATCATCGATGACGAGGCCTGCGATACGCGGTGTGCCGGGCGGAATCTTCTGTCGATGCTTTGGATCGAATTCGACGAGATCGACGAGCGGCTGAAGCGGGGCGTCGAACAGACCGGGTCATTCGCTGCGATCGATGCGAATGCGCGGTACCCGGTGACCATCCGAACGACTGGGTTCCCGCAGGCATCTGGCCTTGTTCCCATCGAGCCCAGTGCATCTGCTGTGCCGGCTGCAGAAGGTACTCGTCGAGATACCGCCCCCCCGGCGATGCTCATCCACCCTGGCTCCCGCCTCGCTTCGCGTGATCACCCGGGGGACCCTCTTTTTACTGTCGGGCTACACAATTCCGGGATATCCGATTGTCCACATCATCCGGAACACTCGCCCATTCCGACACGTTCGTCGCGGGGGAAACGTCGGATCCCCCCGCGGGTGGTGAAATGTCGGCGTGCCGCAGGTTTCGTTCGCCAGAAGTCGATATAGTGCGACCCCATCTGCGCGTGTGCAGGCTGAAAGTTGAGGTGGAACAAGATGCGACGGCTGGTGACGCTATTCGTGGAGTTGGGCATCGTTGCCGGTGCGGTGTTCATCGCCGACTGGCTGCAGGGGGTTGTCGACATCATCCCCAAGTGGCTGTTGAGGCTGCCTGAGGTCAACTACGATTCCGCCGATTTCTGGATAGTTTTCAAATACTTCCTTGTCATACACGCACTCGTTCTCGGGGTGGCGCAGTGGCTTCTGGGTGCCTGGCGTCCCGGTGATGCGAAACGAACCGTCAACGAGGTGTTCCTGTTGGCCGTCGCATTCGCGATTTCGTCGTTGGTGGTGTTCGTCACCACCACGGTGAATTTCGACCCCCAGTTCATCGTGGGCATCTTTGTCGTCTGCCTGCTGATTTACGTGGTCCTCTATTTCGTGACCGCCGTACCTGCAACAGGACTCGTCGCTGCGCTCGGCGGGTTTTTCCGTGCCTTGCTGCGCAGAGTCTTCTCTGTTCCCGGCGTCATCGCCCTGTTGCTTGCACTGTCTCCCGGCATCCTGGCGAAGCTTTTCACGACCGATCGCGATGTCGCCAATCTGATTACGCAGATCCGAATAAATCTGAACACGAGTGATACAGGCGGCTGGACTGTTGAAAACGCGATTGGAGGTCGGAGTTTCCTGCAGCCGATTCTGGTCCAGTTTCCACCCGGCCGCAGCGACGAAATGTACGTTCTCGAACGCCATGGCCGCCTTTATCGAATGCCCTGGAACAAACCCGGGCAGCCCAGCCTGGTCTTGGATTTCTCGGACACCGTGGGCGAGGTCGATGCAGAGAACGGCGCCCTCGGCTTCGATTTCCACCCGGAGTTTGGCAACGCCGGATCGGGCAACGGCGGCTTCATCTATCTCTATTACACCAGTGTATTGCAGGGTCAGCAGATCAACCATCTTTCACGATTCGATCTTTCTTCGGGTGAGCCGCAGGCTGTCCGTGCCAGCGAGCGGGTGTTGATGGAGATCGATCGTGATGAAGACGGATTCCACAACGGTGGATCGGTGGAGTTCGGGCCCGACGGATTTCTGTATGTCGCCTTCGGTGAGATGACCGATCCGGACGCCCATCAGCGGATCGACATGGGGCTCAGCGGTGGTGTACTCCGTATCGACGTGGATCAGCGGGGCGGTGCCATCAGTCACCCGATCATTCGGCAGCCGGTCAACGGCAAGACGCAGGACTACTACATCCCCAATGACAACCCGTTCGCCGGTGTGCCAGGCGTGCTCGAGGAATTTTATGCCGTCGGACTTCGCAACCCGTTCCGGATCGCCTTCGACCCGGCGAACGGCAACCTGTGGGCTGGCGAGGTGGGTTCCACGGTCTGGGAGGAGGTCAATCTGCTGCGTAAGGGTGGCAACTACCAGTTCCCCTACATCGAGGGCAACCAGGCAACAGGAAAGCCCAGGCCGGAAAAGCTCTGGGGTGATGAGGTCGCGCCCATCTATACCTACCAACACACGGCTTATGAGCGCGCCGTGATCGGAGGCATCGTCTATCGCGGAAAACGCTATCCGAAGCTTCAGGGCAAGTATCTGTTCGGAGACAATTACTCTGGAAACATCTATGCACTCCCGGCGTCCGGTGAGGTCGTCACCAAAGTCGAGCTGCTCGGCAAGGCGAACCAGTATGCCCAGCGTGGAATCACCTCGTTCGTGGAAACGCCGGACGGCCAAATCCTACTGACCACGCTGGGCAGCGCCAGTGGATCAAGCGGTGAAATCATCCGCCTGATACCGAAGAGTGAGTCCAGCAGCGACACCGCGGCTTCGGCTCCCGTCGTCTCCGCGCCTGTCAGTGACGCCGACGTGAAGGGCCTGTTTTCAACCAATTGCAGCCGTTGCCATGGTCCGAGCGGTCGTGGAGACGGTCCGGACTCGTCGCAGTTGGGAGTACCCGTCCCGAACTTCGCGTCTGCAGAGTTCCAGACGCAGCGAACGGATGAAGACCTGATCGCGGTCATCAAGAACGGAGGCGGAGCGCGCGGTCTGAGTCCGATGATGCCACCCTGGGGGATGGCGCTGTCGGATGCGGAAATAAACGCGCTTGTGAAATACATTCGGGCTCAAGCAGTTGGCAATGGCGAACGATAAGTTGTCCATGTGCCCACCGGTTCGCCCAGCAGAGCTGGCGGGTGATGAGCTTTTTTGGTGATTGACTGACTTGCCGGTGAGATTGATGAAACGGGTGCTGATGATTGCCTACCATTTTCCTCCGATGGCCGGAAGTAGTGGTATTCAGCGCACGCTGCGTTTTGCCCGTTACCTGCCAGAATTCGGTTGGGAACCCGTTGTGCTTACGGCTCACCCGAGAGTCTATGAACGTGTGAGTGACGACCAAATGGCTGATATCCCGGATGGCATCAGCGTAATCCGCGCCCCAGCCTGGGATACGTCACGCCATCTGGCACTTCGCGGGCGGTATCCGGGGATCCTCGCTCGCCCCGATCGCTGGGTATCCTGGTGGCTGGGCGCTATGTGGTCGGGAATGGGTGCGATTCGTCGCCTCAAGCCTGAAGCCCTTTGGTCCACCTATCCGATCGCTACGGCTCACCTGATCGGCAGCAGCCTCGCCCGGCGGACCCGACTCCCTTGGGTTGCCGATTTCCGCGATCCGATGGCCCAGGACGACTATCCAACCGACCCGACGATAAGGCGAAGCTTCGAAAAAATCGAACGCAAGGCCATCGTCAATGCATGTTTCAGCACCTTTACCACTCCGAGCGCGGTTCGTGAATACAAAGAGCGATACCCGCAGCATGCGCAACGCATCAGTCTGCTGGAAAATGGCTATGACGAAGAAACCTTCGCCGGCATCGAGGCTGGCGGGGCCCCGAACCCGGGCAGGATCACGCTGCTGCACAGCGGGATCGTCTATCCCAGCGAACGTGATCCCACCAAACTGTTAGAAGCAATCCGACGCCTGAGAGAAGAACAGCAGGGTTTGTACGAGAAGCTCGTCGTGCGTTTCAGGGCGCCCGTGCACGATGAACTCCTGAACAACCTGGCTCAGCAATATGGCGTGGCCGATGCGATCGAGGTGCTGCCGCCGACCGGGTATCGCGATGCATTGCGGGAAATGCTTTGCGCCGACGGCCTGTTGATCCTGCAGGCAGCCAACTGCAACGCGCAAGTGCCGGCGAAACTGTACGAGTACCTGCGGGCGGGTAGACCTTTGCTTGTGTTGACCGATCCAGCTGGCGACACCGCCAAGGTGGCGCGCGATGCCGGGATCACCGAGATCGCGGCCCTGGATGATGCAAACGGGATCGCGGACCTGCTCTCCCGATTTATCCAGAGTCCCGACAACCGCGCCCTGCCATCGCCGGACGCGGTGGCCAGTGCTTCGCGGCGCGAGCGTACCCGGCAGCTTGCCGAGCTGTTGAACCGTGCCGTCGCGCGAGATCAGGCGGCATGATTGGGCGGGTCCTGCGCGAGAATTTCGAACAGCTCGGTCCGTTGAACGGCATGCTGTACCTTCTCGACAGGATATTTTGCGTGGTCAGCCGGGACCGTGCGCGGTTGTACCGGTACCTTCTGGTAGCCCAACCGGTGAGCGCGCAGAACAACGGTCTGCGCACGTCGGCCGCCAGCCCGGTGCAGGAGATTACCCGCGACGATCCGATGATTGCAGACTTTCCACGGCCGCCGGAAGTGATTGCGCAACGCTTCGACACCGGAGCGAGATGTTTCGCGGCCGAAGTGCGTGACCGGTTTGCCGGATATCTGTGGTTGTCGTTTGACGGCTACGACGAAGACGAGGTCCGGTGTCGTTATGAGTTTGCGTCGCCGGATGTCAGCGCATGGGATTTCGATGTCTACGTCGTGCCCGAATTCCGCATGGGGCGCACCTTCGTTCGTCTGTGGAACATGGCAAATCGTGAAATGGCGACGCGGGGTGTCCACTGGAGTTTTTCGAGAATCTCCGTTTTCAATCCGGGTTCGATGGCCGCGCACCGCCGAATGGGGATGAACGCCCTGTTCACCGCAACCTTTCTCTGTCTCGGACCGTTGCAGTTCGCGCTTATCGGCGCCGCTCCTTACATCCATATCGGTTGGTCGGCGCAGTCCAGACCGGTAGTACGACTCCAGGTGCCTGAATGACGAAGATTTCCGACGGTGTTGGGGCCGTGCTCGGCCGGGAGGACGTCATCGTGCGCAATGCAGAGAGCGACGGCATCCAGCGCCTTGCAGGCACTTTCGCCACATCAGAACGGGAGGGGTGCTCGAGGCATGCGTGACATCATCGTAACGGCTATCGTCCTCGGTGCGCTGCCCTGGGTTATTCGTCACGCATGGGCCGGCGTGCTGCTCTGGACATGGATTAGCATCATGAATCCGCACCGGCTTACCTGGGGTTTTGCGTACGACGCCCCTTTCGCCGCTATTGCAGCGGGCGCGACGCTCCTGGCGTTGTTCACTACGAAGGATCCGGTTCGGCTGCCTCGAACAGCAGTCGTGAAAACGCTTGTCGCATTCATACTCTGGATGTGTGTCACGACTGTGTTTGCAATGTCACTTCACGAATCCGTTTTGCAGCTGTCAAAGGTCATGAAGATTCAGTTGATGACGCTGGTCGCGCTTGCGGTACTGCACGAGAAGAAAACGATCATTCTGTTTGTCTGGATCAACGCCCTTTCGCTGGGCCTGCTCGGTCTCAAGGGTGGGATTTTCACTGTCGTCACCGGGGGCGAGCAGCGCGTATGGGGTCCCGGAGGGTTTATCGCCGGAAACAACGAGATTGGCCTGGCGATTCTCGTCGCCATTCCCCTGATGTATTTTCTCTACCTGAATGTCAGCCAGAAATTGATCCGCTATGGACTGCTGATCATGATGGTCTTTTCTGCGATCGCCGTATTGGGAACCCAGTCGCGAGGTGCATTCCTCGCCATCGCAATGATGTCTTTCGTATTGTGGTGGCGGGCGCCGAAGAAGCTGCTGCTCGGTATGGGTTTGGTCCTTTGCGCCGTGTTGGCGTTGATGATCATGCCGTGGACCCTCCAGGAGAAAATCAGCTCGATAACCGAATACGAGCAGGACGCATCAGCGGTAGGAAGACTGAACGCGTGGGAAACCGCGCTAAACGTTGCGAACAGTCGCCCACTCGGGGCCGGTTTTGATATGTACAACCCGGTGACCTGGGCCATTTATTCGCCAAAAACCACCGAAAAGCGGGCCTCCGATCCGTCGATCATCCGCGCCGCGCACAGCATCTATTTCCAGGTGCTGGGTGAACACGGATGGTTCGGGCTGCTTCTGTTCCTGCTACTCGGCTGGTTGGTTTGGAGGACGGCGGCCCGACTTAGGAAGCGAGCAACCGGAAATGCTGAGCTTCAATGGGTCGTTCATCTCGCGGGCATGTGTCAGGTTGCCTTGGTCGGATACGCAGTGGGCGGGGCATTTCTGAGCCTGGCCTATTTTGATCTGCCATACAATCTGCTCGTCGTGGTCGTTGTGACCGAAAGGTGGCTGGATGCCTGGCAGCGGGACAGCTTGCCGGGGAACTCGGCCGAGAGGACATCGGACGTGCAGCGGGCTGCCTGACGTTGCCAGCCCAGGCGATGGATCGGTGATCCATCTCATTTCTGCCATGTTGTGAGTCCGACATTCCCCTGAGTCAGAAAGGTATCTTGATTTTGAAGCTGTACTATCACCTGGATCCACAGGGCAACGTTGGCGACGACCTCAATCCATGGTTATGGCGCTTGTTGCTGCCGCAGTACTTTTCCGGAACCGTCGTCCACGACCCCCGACTGCGCGAAGCAGACATAACGGACGAGGCACTGTTCGTCGGGATTGGTACGCTTTTGAACCAGCATGTTCCGGCGCTGCCTAAGAAGGCGGTTTTCGGTACCGGTGCAGGGTATGGGCCTACACCGCACCTTGACGATAGCTGGATCGTTTATTGCGTCCGAGGACCACTGACAGCGGCCCGGCTGGGATTGGCTCCGGAAACCGCGGTAACCGACGCCGCAGCCTTGTGCGCCGTCTTGGACCTTGGCCCATGTTCTGTCGAGCACGCGTTTTCATTTATGCCGCATTGCTCGACGGCGAAAAGCGGTGCGTGGCAGCAGGTATGTGAAGATCTCGCAATCAACTACATCGACCCCCGATGGCCGGTTGAACGGGTCTTTCGCGCAATTCGTAGCACGGGGACATTGATTACGGAAGCCATGCACGGGGCGATTTTGGCTGACACATTCAGGGTGCCATGGGTGTCCGTTTCGACGTCGCCGGGGATTCTGGAATTCAAATGGCAGGACTGGTGCCGAAGCCTTGGAATGGAACACGAGTGGGTCAGGCTGCCGACACTGTGGACAGATGGGGGTGAAGGTGGCTTTCTCAGTCGATCAAAATCGTACATCAAGCACCGGCTGGCAAGGCGACAACTTCAACAGGTAAGTAGAAGGGCACGACCAACGCTCAGCAACGAGCAGCGCTTCCGCGACGCTGTTGGTGAATTGCAGCTCAGGCTGGAACGTTTCAAGACGGACGTTGAGACCGGTCGGTATGGCTAGTGGCGATCGCTCAGTCAGTGTAGTCATCCCCACAATGGCATTGTTGGAGCGACGCCAGTCATTGCTGAAGGCAGTGAATTGCATCGCCAGCCAAGAAGGCGTTCATGCGATACCCGTCGTAGTCGTAAACGGGAACAGGTTCGACGAGCAATTGAACGAAGAGCTCAGAGGTGATGCACGCATAAGGTATCTCTACTGCAATGAGCCTTCGGCGCCCGAAGCGCAGTTGGTTGGCCGTCGGGCCGTGTCCACGCCTTATTTCGCGTTTTTGGATGATGACGACGAACTGCTTCCAGGTGCCTTACTACGACGGATCGAAGCCCTGGAGAAGTACCCTGAAGCGGCGTTCGCGGTCGAGAACGGATACCGGCATCAACGCGGTCAGGATGAGGCCGTAATCGACGACATGGAACAGCTGAATGATCGCCCGCCACTGGAGAGTTTGTTGGAAACCAATTGGATGGCGAGTTGTAGCGGCTTGTTTCGTACCGTGTCCGTAGGAGAGCAATTTTTTCAGAATCCGGCGCCCTACATGGAATGGACTTACCTGGCATTCAGGCTTTCACTGGTTTTCGAGGCACGCTTTCTGAGCAGTTTCGGCTATCGCATCAACGTGACCGAGAATTCGGTTTCTTCCAGTGAAAGTTATTTGGAGGGAGTCGTTGATGTACTGACACGAATGCTCGAGTTTGATATTCCTCACGGGATTGCGAAAACGCTTCGACAAAAGCGTGTTGCTGCACTGCATAATCTGTCAGTCCGACATCTGGACCAAGGTGATCTCCGTCGAGCGTGGCGATACCATTTACGTAGTGTGGCGTCGCTGGAAGGCTTGAGGTATCTCGGCTACTCGCGCCAATTCTTCCTGCCGAGCAGATTGGGCGTCGATGCCGATAGATGACCGGACAAGAACGTTTTTGTTTCGGATGTCCCCAGTTGGAGACGTTGTAAGAACTCAGACGATTCGACGTCGTCAGCGTATTCGTTAAATGGTCGCGCACCCCGTGAACGAGCCGGGCAGCTCGGTGCTGTCATGCCGCATCAGGCGCGAACAAGCGCGGCAGGCAAGGCTCATGACCGAACATTGGATGAGTTCATTCCCAGATTTCGCGTGGAGGCTGGCTTGAATCTCACTTCCGAAAGGTCGGTGATCGCCCCGCCTGCGCACCGTCACTGATGCTGCATTTGCAGGGACCGGGCGACCGGGCATTGGAAGATGCGCTTCACGAGAACGCGGCGACGTGCCAACTCGCCATCCGAGGGTGGCCGATCGGCCAACGCCGTATCTGAAGACGATCCAGAACCCGTTGGGCTTGCGCCGGCGTGGCGCGGCCGTATCCGACGATGAGCACAGCTTCGTCGGTAAGCGTGGTGTGCCGTTGAGGCCCTGAACGGTCGTGAATGCCGGCCTGTTTGATGAACCCATTGTCACGAGGCACAAGCAAGGCCAACACGATCGACAGGCACACCGATCCTGCAGCGCCGGATTCCGTGGGCTACGCAGGACAGATGCCCCGATATGAAACATGGGGAATGAGCAAGCCTCCACGGGCAAGGTGAACCGGGCACGCTGCCTCGCAATCCGTCGGACTGGATAGCAAGCGCTGCGGATGCTGGTGTTTTGAGGCTTTCCGCGCAGTCTGCCATCCTTGGCAACAAACAGGGCGTGCATGTGTGAACCATGCAATCGTGTAAGGAGGTTTCAAATGCTGAGGATTGCCGCGATCTCGTTCGGCGCGGCGCTGCTGGCCGCCATTCCGGGTGCGCGCCTGAACGCGGGAGTATTACTCCACGACGATGGTTCGGGCATGACGTGCCAGTTCTATCTGGCGGCTGCTCGTCTCGAGTGGCGGAAAGACGGCGGTGACTGGCGCGACGCCACCGGCGCCGTCTTCGGGCCGGTACCCTATGCGAGTCAGTTGGTCAGTCGCCAGAAAGGTCGTCAGACCATCGAATGGGACGTAACAGATCTCGCGCGCTCGTGGGCAAGGGGCGGCGTCCCTGCGGGTGCGGTCTACCTCAGGGCAACGGACCCGGACGCAAAAGGGATCGTGAATTTTTTCAGCAGGGAGCATCGGGATAAAGGCGCTCACCCCGCACTCGTGCTGGAGTGGAGTGACGGGCGCACGCTTCGCGTCGAGCCGACAGCCGATGCCCACTTTGCATGCCCGAACTTCCGTGGCCTTGGCGGCAAGTCCGTCTTACAGGTGGGTGGCGGTCACGCGGCAGTTCTGGTGTTTCCGTTTGATCCGACGGGCGCGACCCTTCGCCGTGCCACCTTGGTCCTGACCAGCAACAAGCAGTACAGCAGGGTTGCCGAGATAGCCGTGTTCCAGGCTTTTCCGCCGTCGTCGGACTCAAGCGAGATTCGGCACGGCATTGCTGAAAGATTTTCCGATGACAGGGGCATTGACACTGATCCGGACGTGATCTTTGCGGAACGGTTCGATTCTGCAGATACCTATGCCAAATGGGCAGGCGGTGATCCAAAAATGACGGCGGAGGTCGTCGACTCGGTCTCCGGTGATGGATACGAACCGATAAGCGGCGGTTCACTGCGCGTACGGATCAAGAAGGGTGGAACGCTCGGCCTGAATGTACATTATCGGTTCGCGGATCACGGCTTTCAGGAGCCGGAAAGTGCCTACTTCCGATACTATTTGCGGCTGGGTGAAAGTTGGAATCCCGTGCGTGACGGTGGGAAGCTTCCGGGGCTGTCAGGCACGTACGGGCGCGCTGGTTGGGGCGGACGGCGGGCCGACGGCACGAATGGCTGGTCCGCGCGTGGCGCATTCTTCAAGCAGTCGGACGCAGCCTCTCCAATGGGCAGCCTGCGCGGGATTGGTTCATACGTGTACTACGCGGGAATGGGCAGCAGCTATGGCGACGCGTGGGGTTGGAACCGCGCCCCCACGGGTCTGCTTGAAAAAAACCGGTGGTACAGCGTTGAGCAGTATGTGCGGCTCAATACGCCGGGAAACGAGGATGGCGTGCTGCGTGCGTGGATTGACGGTCACCTGGTATTCGAGCGCGAAAATATTCGGTTCCGAGACGTCTCCGATCTGAAGATCGAGTCGATCTGGATGAACGTCTACCATGGGGGCACGTCGCGCGCTCCCGCCGACATGACCCTGTACATCGACAATCTCGTCGTCGCCCAGGACTATATCGGTCCGATGCGGCGTGCACGGTAACCGGTGGTATTTGCGATGTCCCGCCCATTCGCCGGCCGCCTGACTGTGGGGCTCGCCCTGGCGTGCATCGGTTGGCTGCCGTTGCCGGGTGCAGGCGACGCCGTCGCCGAACCTGCCCAGTTGGTGCAGGTTTCCGAGGCACTGGACAAACTCTCGGACAACGAGGCCGTTGTCCTCGGCAGAGCGCGGGTCGAGGGGGATTTCAATGCCGTTGCGCGGCGCTTCGGGCTGGACAGGACCGGGCCGAGGCGTCGGGACTACTGCCTGAAAATGGTTTGGGCAGAAGACCGCAAAACGGCGCTGTACCTCGGGGCAAACCATGGGCAACCGCATCGGCTCAACGACGTGTGGGAGTTTGATCTGGGCCGAATGGCCTGGGTCATGCTGTACGCACCCGACAATCCCCGGAGCTACCGCGGCCTTGGGGACGATCCCAGCGACGTGGAATTTCGCGATGGCCTGCTGATCACCAAGCGGGGCGGTCCCGCCGTGATCGCCCATACCTGGTCGGGGACAACCTACGATCCGGTCAATCACAGGCTATTGTTCATGGACACCTGGCTGACCCGCGAAGACGAGGCCATTCGCGACATGGGCGGGGATCCAAAACTCCGCTATAGAGGGCCACCACTGTGGTCCTTCGACCCGGCCGCGCGAAAGTGGGCGCCGATCAAGACGGAGCCGCCCGGTCCTGCCGCGCCTTTCGGTGCGATGCTCGAATACGTGTCCGCGCTCGGCGGCGCCGTATGGCACATGAACAACTGGCAGATGCGCGCCACCTGGTTGTTCGAGCCAACAGACCGGCGATGGACGCAGCTTCCGGCGAACGCCGGGACCAATGATTTCGCCAGTCAGGCGCCATCGAAGGAGCTTGTTGGCTATTATGACCCGGTTAGAAAATGGCTCGTTGCACAACAGGGGACCAATACGTTCCATTTCGATGTGACCGCAAAGCGGTGGGTCAAGGTACTTTCCGGCGCGTCCACCGAACAGGCGCTGCCCAACGGCAACGATGCGCGGACGGTCTTTTACCATGACCCGGTGAGTGGGCATGGGTTGCTGGTCGACCTGCATGGGCGCGCGCTTTGGGCTTACGACCCTGATGCAATCAAATGGAATCGTCTCGTACCAAGGGGGGCTGAGTTTCCAAATGGCGATCGTATGCTGGCATACCTCGACAGGTCCAGGAACGTGCTCGTTGTCATCAGTGATACCCTGGTATGGGCCTACCGATACAGGCGCGGGAGCTGAATGTTATCCACCGGCTGTGTTGCGCGGCCCGGGATGGACTTGTTCAGCGCCTCATTAGCGGAACGATACGGGATGTCAAAGAAACCATCGTTGGGTGTTGCCGAGGTTCGCCGTCGCATTGAGCGCGCGATACTGCTGGCCGTCAAGGGAGCCTACCAATCCTTGCGCGGCCCAGGAAACGCAGACTCGCAACACGTGGTTTTCGTTGGGGGCGCTCAGCGTTCCGGAACCAACATGCTCATGGACGTTCTGGAACGAAGCCTGGAGACCGACGTCTATCACGAGACAGATCCCCGCGCCTTCGATGACTACCTGATGCGTGATCGGTCCGTGATCCACGCACTGGTTGATCGGTCGCGCGCACCCTGTGTGATCGTCAAGGCGCTGTGCGAGTCGCAAGACATCCCGGAACTCATCGAGGAGTTCAAGCCGGCGAAGGCCGTGTGGGTGATTCGCCACTATGCCGATGTCTGCAACTCGATGAATGTTTCGTTCACCAGCCATCGCCAGGTGATGCTGCAGATTGCCGAAAATCCTGCGGCCGGTGGATGGCGCTCCGCAAAGATGTCCAACGAGACCTATTCGGAGATTCGACGCCTGATTGGGGATGAGCTGACGGACGCTACAGCTGCAGCGCTGCAATGGTATATGCGAAACAAGCTCTACCTCGACCTCGGCATGGACGCGAATCCGGCAGTGCAGCTGGTTTTCTACGAGGACCTGGTCAGTGATCCAGGCGCAACGTTTACGCGGATCGGGGGGTTTCTGGGCATTGAGTCCACGGAATTCATGACGCGCCATGTACATGCCGGATCGGTGCGAAAGCGGCCCGCACCGGCATTGAGCCCGGAAGTGAAGTCGCTGTGCGACGGTCTGTGGAATCGATTCAAGGCCCTGCCCTGACGGGAGGGCATTCGCGACTGCCCGTGAATTTTCATCGTAAACGACCGTATTTGCGCAGGTTGCACCACGGCCTTCCGCACCAGGTGGCGCGACAAGACAGGGCCAGGGCACGGCCCCCCGAGCCTGCCTCGATAACGCGCAGCGGGACGGCATTGGCGAAACCGCAAGCGCCAGCGGAGACCACCTGTTTCATGTTTTCGGTATCGGTCGCGGTGGCAGCACGATGAAGACGCTCGACGGCAACGAGCGAGTGGGATGGTCAAATTCTGTGACAGATTCCCGAACTCCCGCCGAGAAGACGTTGGAAAGTCCGCCTTGAGGAGTTCTTCGGGTGTGCCGATAGCTTGTTCTGGTTCCCTGGTGTGGATCCCCCGGGAGGGGGCGATCGTGACTACAGAGATCATCGCTGCATCGCGACACCGGCAGTCTACGGCAAGTGGCCGGAACCCTGAGCGGGCGGCGAAATTCGTCAGCTGGAGCGGCGATCGGGATACGCGGTGGTTTGGGGTCGGCTGCCCGTCATGAACGTATCGATCCGCCGTGTTGGGCTGGGCATGTGTTGGTGTCGGGCCGCCGCTGACCTGAATGCGACCCGGCAACGCGGTAGCGGGTTGGTGCGGGGTTCGGTCGGGAAATCGAGAGCATGAGCGAACCCACGACGGTCCCGCGCGGCGTCACGCTGATGGTAGCCATGCGCTGGACCGACAAACTGATCGGCCTGCTCAGTACGCTGATACTTGCCAGACTCCTTGTTCCAGACGATTTCGGGGTTGTTGCCCAGGCCTCCCTGGTCATCGGGTTGCTTGACGTACTGACGGATCTGGGTGTCGCGGCCTCGCTGATCCAGAACGCCCGGGCAACACAGCACCATTTCGACACCGCCTGGACGATTCGCCTCGGACAATTCCTGCTCGCGGCTTTGGCCGCCGTGCTGATCGCTCCACTGGCCGGCGACTACTTCCATGACGAGCGCGTCGTGCCTGTAATCCAGCTCATGTGCATCAGTCTGGTGCTGGCCGGCCTGGAAAACATCGGTGTCATTACGTTCCAGAAGGAAATGCGCTTTGGCCTGGATTTTCGCTTCATGTTCCTGAAGCGACTGGCGGGATTTTTGGTGACCGTCACGCTGGCTTTTCTGTGGCGCAGCTACTGGGCGCTCGTTGTCGGTGCCATCAGCGGGCGACTGGTGGGGGTGGTAATCAGCTATTCAATGCATTCGATGCGGCCAAGGCTTTCTCTTGCCGAGTTTCAGTCTGTGTTCGGGTTTTCACAGTGGATGCTCATACGCAACATCGGTAACTACCTCAACAACCAATATCATCGAATCCTCGTTGGCGGTAGAAGCAGCACGTCTGTCATGGGGGCCTACTCCCTCGCCAGCGAAATTTCCGCGATGCCTTCAACGGAGGTCCTGTCGCCGTTGAACCGCGTGTTGTTTCCGGCCTTCGTCAAGGTCAAGGATCAGCCGGACGAGTTCAAGCGCGTATTCCTGTTGGCTCAAGGAGTACAGGCCCTGTTGGCGATCCCCGCCAGTGTCGGCCTGGCGCTCGTGGCGAATGAAGCGGTCGTCGTCCTGTTGGGGGAGAAATGGCTGTCGGCAGTCCCGTTCGTGGAGATACTGGCCCTTACCTATCTGGTGCCGGCAATCGCCACCACGCCGGGCTATGTGCTGATCACGCTGGGCCGGGTACGTCTCAATGCGGCCATCGCATGGACGCAGTTCGTGCTCTTTTTTGCCCTCGCGGTGCTGATATTTCCAGCTGCCCAGGCGCTCCAACTGGCCGAAATCCGTTTGGCAACCGCACTGGTGACCTTGCTCGGCACGATCGCGATGCTCATGCGGGCGGTGCCCGAACTGCGTGCACGGGAGGTAGCGGCGAGCGTGGCAAGACCTTTGCTTGGGGCCGCGTCAATGGCAGCAGTGCTGCAGTTGTCTGGCAGCTATCTGCCCACCGAGACGCTGTGGTCTTTGTTCGCAAAGGTGCTGCTGGGAGGCGCCGTATACGTCGCTTCGGTGTTGTCTCTCTGGCTGATCGTCGGCAGGCCGGAGAGCGCCGAGGCGTACATCTTGAAACAGATCACTTACCTGATCGGCAGCCGTGCCCGGGCGCGGCGCCAGGGGTAGCCTCCACCAGACTGCCCGGGTCCGGGTGCCGATGGAGACGTCATTCGGAACGGGTTTCGGCCACTCGGCGATCGATCTTGTCCCGCAAACCATTGAGCGGATAGCCAAGGGCCTTCGCCCGTTCGGCGTATTCGGACGCCTTTTCCATGTTGGCCATTTCGAAATACAACAGGCCGGTGTTGTAGGCCAGTTCAGCGTTGTTTGGAATGAGTTTTTCCGCACGCTGGTATTCGATCAGGGCTTCGGCCAGTGCGCCGCGCTTGTGCAGATAGATTCCGTAAATCGCCGACACCATACCGTCGCTCGGTGCAAAGACCTGCGCCCGCTGAAAGTAGCACTCAGGCGGGGGATTCCCTGTGCGTGACCGCTCGTGGTGTTCCACGGTCTGCTCGCCGCGGGCCTTGCGTTTGTCGAGATAGTATCGAGTCACTGCCCACAGGGCCAGGTGATGGTTCGGGACGGCACGCAGTGTGTAGTCGAGGTTGTTCTCGACGCCCGTGGCGACACCTGATCCGCCGAAGGCAAGCCGCTGGACGGTCGGGTTGAAATGGTATTTTTCAACGATTTCGATCTTCCCCCGTTCAGTCACGTAGTCGTATGGCCCATAGCCGGGCGCATCCCCGTAGCATTGCACACCGGCCAGCGTGTTGCCCGGCCAGGAGACGTTCCGATTGAAGGTCTGTGCCGCTGTCGAACCACACAAGGCCAGACCGAGGACGAAGACAAAAAGACGCTCGCCGGTCGCACGCTTCGGCAACCCGCTGCAACACGACACGCGATGGTCGGCCCCCCGCCTCTCTCGACTCAATACCAAACAATTCAAAACGCCGCCCTCCCGGTCTGACTGCATCCGGCGCGCCAAGTGCCACCGACCCAGAATTTGTGGTACGGCACACCGCGTGACCGCCTACACCCGGAAAGCGGCTGACCGAACGTGAATTTGAGGAATCTTGCTTGGAATTATTCGACGTGCCGTGTAATGCGGCAAGCCTGATGTCAATGGCAACTGACAGCCGGCCCCACCGTATGACCTCATCAACACGCCTAATAGGCCATTCGAATGAACCCACCGCCACTGCCAACCCGTTGAGTATGCGACCGGTAGCCACCCGGACGATCGCACATCCAAAACGCAGGGGGCGACGGTCGGACCACTCCCTCAGGTTCTGAAGCTCCAGCGCGGAACCGCCTCGAATTCCTGACGGTGAATTGATGCCGGTAGATCGTCGACGGTCTCCAGCATGGGCACCCTGGGCCGGATGAGACGATGCTCACATATTCCGACTGCCAGGCGAACTCATCTGGCGGCGGGTTGCCGATGGGGATGCGCGGCCGCGCCTGGTTGTGATGTGCTCGCCAATGGTCGACCTATCGGCGCGCCTCATCCGAGGATGGAAACCAATGCGGGTTCGGGAATTCGTTTCGGAACTTGCCGTCGAAACGCTTCACGAAGGTCTAGCGGGTCGCTTCACCGGGCCGCAAGAATCATGCTTCGTGCGCCGTTCCGTCGCCCGGCAACGCATCGCCTCGCTGGTGAACGCGGGCCATCGGCAAAGAGAACGATTTGCGACCCCGGCCCGATGACATCCGCGTGCCACGGGAACGCCCACCCGGTACGAGGCGTGCGACCGCGAGCGAGACGGAACGGCAAACCCGGAACACGGAAAACCTGCTCGACGAGAACGACAACCCGTGAGGCCGGTGCGGGCGCAACGGGTGGAGCGGTCTGCCTACGCGGAAATTGGTGGGGCACCGATCAGGGCCCAGCCCGGAGGCAGATATGGAGCGGGTGAAGGGAATCGAACCCTCACTAAGAGCTTGGGAAGCTCCCGTTCTACCATTGAACTACACCCGCACAATCAATCATTTACGCCAAGCCAGCTTGCTTGCTTGCTTGACTACGGTCAGTGGCGCGGCTCTTCCCAGCGGTGGATGGCATTGCCTGCTGACCCGGTCACGCTGTGATGCCCTCGGTTTCCACGACGGTGCCGGGCCTCAATGCGAGACCCGGGAAGCTCTCGCTTCACCGTTGAAACGCGACCGCACCGTTACCTGTCAGCGCCTGCGATTCTAAGAACGCGCCGGCCGCGACACAAGCGGCTCAGCCGGCCGGTCCGCCAGCGTACAGGGCCTCGACCGCAGGCGCGTAGCGCTCCAGCACCCGGCTGCGCTTGACCTTCAGCGTCGGCGTGAGCAGACCCTCGTCGACCGTCCAGGGTTCGAGCGACAGGTGCAGCTGGCGGATCTTGGCGTAACCGGGGAAGTCTTTGAGCGCCGCCTTCACGCGCCGCTGAACCGCTGCATGCACTTTGGGATCGGCGAGATTGGCGGCATCGAGCGGATCCAGACCCTGCTGCTGTGCGAACGCGGCCCAGTGCTCGCCGTCTAGCACCAGCAATGCGGTGAGGTAGGGGCGCCCCTCGCCCACCACCATCACCTGTTCCACCAGCGGATCCAGCGCAATCGCCGATTCCATGTCGCCGGGCGGGATCTTCTCACCGTTGGAAAGGACGAGGATATCCTTGATGCGGCCGGTGATGTAGATGTGCCCGCCTTCGCCGATGCGCGCCTGATCCCCGGTGTGCAGCCAACCGTCGTGATCAATCACCTGGGCGGTCGCGGCATGGTTGTTCCAGTAACCAAGCATTACGCCCGGCCCCTTGACCAGGAGTTCGTCGTTGTCGCCGATACGCACCTGCACGCCGCGGATCGGCAGACCCACGCTGCTCGGTACATTGTCTTCAAGCGGGTTGGCGCTGACGATCGGCGCCGTTTCGGTCAAGCCATAGCCCTGCACGATCGGCACGCCGAGGCCAATGAACACGCGCGCGATCTCCGGGCTGAGCGCCGCACCGCCACTGATCGCCGCGCGGATGTTGCCGCCGAGTTTGGCCGTGACCTTGCTCGCGACCAGGCGGTCGAGCAACGGCCACAACATCACGCCCGGCGACCACGCTGCACGCCCCTGCCGGTAGAGGAATCGTCGCCAGCCTACGCTGACCGACAGGTCGAACAGCGTTTTTGCCAGCCCGCCCTTGGCGTCCATCTGGTCGGCGATGCGACCATAGACACGTTCAAAAATGCGCGGCACCGCCACCAGCACGCTGGGGCGCACCTCGAGCAGATCGGCGCCCAACTGCGCGACCGAGCGGGCGTACGCCACGCACGACCCGGTCATGATCGGCAGGTAGTAACCGACCGTTCGTTCCAAGGTGTGCGACAGTGGCAGAAACGACAGGAACACGTCTTCCTGGTAGCAGTCGAGCATGGTCACGCCGCCATGGGCGACTGACATCATGTTGTGATGACTCAACATCACCCCCTTCGGACGACCCGTCGTCCCAGAGGTGTAGACGATCGATGCCAACGCCTTCGGATCTGCACCCATCCGCCGTTCGAGTTCGCAGCGTTGGCCAGGCAGCCAGTCCGCAACGATGCGGATGCGTTCGTCCTGGACCGCCAGCGCACGTGCCGAGTCGCTGTCATCGAGCAACAGCACGCACCTGAGCGGCCCATCGTCGCCGACGACCTCGGCCAGGCGACGCCAGCGGCCGGCATCCTGGACCACGAGGACGTTAACGTCGGCCTCTTTGAGGATGTAGGCAATGTTGTCGGGCCGATCGTCGGTGTACAGCGGCACGGTGACCAGCCCGAGGCTCAGGGCGGCCTGATCGAACATGACCCACTCGGGACAGTTGCGCAGCTGAATCGCGACCCGACCGCCGCGCGGCACATTCTGGGCACGCAGCGCGGTCTGCCAGCGAGCCACGTCGGCCGCGATCCCGGCCCAGCTCAGACTGCGCCATGCCTTGGCATCCTTGTCGTAGAACCGGTAGGCCTCGCGGTCCGGCGTGCGCCTGACGCGGCACGCAAACAGGCCATCCAGCGTACCCGCTTCGTCGACGGATATCAGGTTCTCGTGATATGCGCCCAAAGGCTCGTCTCCTGGCCATTCCCGGCTTCGCTGCCGGTTGTTGTGTCGCGGGCGGGCGATGAGTGGGCCGAGTTTAGTGTAAAATTGGCGATCGTTTCACCACCGGGTCAACGGGATACCATGGAGATTGTGCTCAATGGCGAGGCCCGCAACGTGGTCGACGGCACCACGCTGGCAGGCCTGCTCGGTACGCTCGAACTGCAGGGCCGGCGCTATGCCGTCGAGATCAACGAAGAGCTGATCCCGCGCAGCGAACACGTCGCACACGTGCTGCAGCGCGGTGACAGGATCGAAGTCGTGCAGGCGATCGGCGGCGGTTGACGCACGCACCCACCCGGCGTCACCGAATAGCCGAACAGCTGGATCAACAATGCAGAACACGCCCAATGACGTGCTGGCCATCGCGGGCCGGACATACGCCTCCCGCCTGCTGGTCGGGACAGGCAAGTACCGCGACATGCAGGAGACGCGTGCCGCGATCGAGGCGAGCGGGGCCGAGATCGTCACGATAGCCGTGCGTCGCACCAACATCGGTCAGAACGCCGACGAACCGAACATCCTCGACGTGCTGCCGCCCGACCGCTACACCTACCTGCCGAACACGGCCGGCTGCTACGACGCCAGGACCGCGGTGCGTACCTGCAAACTGGCGCGCGAGTTGCTGGGTGGCCACGATCTGGTCAAGCTCGAGGTACTCGGCGACGAGAAGACGCTGTTTCCCGATGTCATCGCCACGCTCAAGGCGGCGGAGGAACTGATCGCCGACGGCTTCAAGGTCATGGTCTACACCAACGACGACCCGATCATCGCACGTGAACTCGAGGCGCTGGGGTGCGTCGCCGTGATGCCATTGGCGGCACCGATCGGCTCCGGCCTCGGCATCCGCAACAAACTCAACATACGCACCATCGTCGAGAACGCGGGGGTTCCGGTGCTGGTCGACGCCGGCGTGGGTACCGCATCGGATGCCGCAATCGCGATGGAACTGGGGTGCGACGGCGTGCTGATGAACACGGCGATCGCCGCCGCCGACAATCCCATTTTGATGGCCAGCGCGATGCGCAAGGCGATCGAGGCGGGCCGCGAGGCCTACCTCGCCGGGCGTATGCCGACGAAGCGTTTCGCCAGTGCGTCATCGCCGCTCGACGGCCTGTTCTTCGACTGAGTCGGGCAAAGGCCGGCGGTTGATCTTGTCCGGGAAGTCCGCGCGTCCCCATCGGCAGGTCCGCAGCTATGTATTGCGCGAAGGCAGGCTGACGCCCGGTCAGCAGCGCGCGTTCGACACCCTCTGGCCGCGCTGGGGCGTCGATTTCACCGAGCACACGATCGACCCGGCCGTGGCTTTCGGCAACACCCATCCCGTGTACGTCGAGATCGGATTCGGCAACGGCGAAAGCCTTGCCGAGATGGCGCGCGAACACCCGGGGTGCAACTACCTCGGTATCGAGGTGCACCGACCGGGCGTCGGCCACCTGCTGATCAAGCTCGAGGAGTCAGGCTGCGAAAACGTGCGCGTGATTCGACACGACGCCGTCGACGTGGTGCGGCGGATGCTGCCCGACGCATGCGCCGATGGCATCTACCTTTTCTTTCCCGACCCGTGGCACAAGAAGCGCCACCACAAGCGCCGCATCCTTGCGCCCGGATTCGTCACCGACCTCGCCCGCATCGTGAAGCCCGGCGGGTTCTTCCATGCCGCGACCGACTGGCAGGACTACGCCGAACACATGCTCGCCGTGCTAAGCGCATCACCGGCATTCACCAACCGTGCCGGTGAAGGACGCTTTGCGCCGCGTCCCGACACGCGGCCCATGACCAAGTTCGAGCGTCGGGGCCAACGTCTCGGACATGGCGTCTGGGACCTGATTTTCAATCGCCGCGGATGAGTCGCCTGCGGGTCGACAGGCTCACCGCTCACGGCGTCCTGGGCGCCTGCCTGGAAGTCGAACAGGGCGCCTGCAGCGCGATCCACGGCCCCTCGGGCAGCGGCAAGACACTGCTGCTACGCGCGATCGCCGACCTCGACGAGGCAGACGGCGAAGTCTGGCTCGATGAGGCGCCGCGCAGCACGTTCAGCGGGCCGGGGTGGCGACGCCAGGTCATGTACCTCGCCGCTGAAAGCCACTGGTGGGAACAGACGGTCGGTCCACACGCGGTCAACTGGCGCACCGATGACCTGGATGCGCTGGGATTCGATCGGGACGTCCTCGGTTGGGACATCGAACGACTCTCCAGCGGCGAGCGTCAGCGCCTGGCGCTGGCGCGCGCGCTCGCGCATGAGCCCAGCGCGCTTCTGCTCGACGAGCCGACCGCCAATCTCGACGCGGCCAACACCGGACGTGTCGAACGCGTCATCGCCGACTGGCGCGAAGCGGGCGGCGGCTGCGTGCTGTGGGTCAGTCACGATCCGGCTCAACGTATCCGGGTTGCCGGCCGACAATATCATCTGTTCAACGGCAGCCTGTCCCCAGACGATGCAGACTGACACGCTTATCGCACTCTCCCCCCTCGATCTCGGGCTCGCCGCCAGTCTGGTGCTGGCGCTGGCCGCCCTGTCGTGGCAGCTGAGGCTGGGAATCGGGCGCCGTATGCTGGTCGCGGCGCTGCGCAGCACGCTGCAGCTGCTGTTGCTCGGCCTGGTGCTGAAGGGGCTGTTCAACAGCGCCAGCCCGTGGCTGGTCGCGGCGCTCGCGACCGTCATGCTCGGCGTCGCCGGGTACGAGGTCATGGCGAGACAGAGGTACCGCCTGCGCGGTGCCTGGGGTTACGGCGCAGGCACGCTGTCGATGTTTCTGTCATCGTTTTCGATCACCCTGTTGGCGTTGCTCACCGTGCTGCAGCCGGTGCCGTGGTACGCGCCGCAATACGCGATCCCCCTGCTCGGCATGCTGCTCGGCAACACGATGAACGGGATCGCGGTCGCTCTCGACAGCCTGACCCGCCAGACGCTCGAAAAGCGCCACCAGATCGAAGCACGCCTCGCACTGGGTTACACGGCAACCGAAGCGATCGAACATATCCGTCGCGATGCACTGCGTGCAGGCCTGATTCCGATCGTGAATTCCATGACCACCGCTGGTATCGTGAGCCTGCCCGGCATGATGACGGGGCAGATCCTCGCCGGCAGTCCTCCGATGGAGGCGGCCAAGTACCAGCTGCTGATCCTTTTTCTGATCGCTGCCGGCACCGGCCTGGGTAGCGTGGCTGCCGTGATGATCGCCTCGCAGCGGCTGTTCGACGTCCGCTCACGCCTGCGGCGTGAACGTTTGAGTCCACACCTGCACGCCCCCGGTCACGGGTGATGCAGACTACGGCGAGAGGTGGCATGAACGACAAGCCTGGCATCCTGCTCGTACTGCCATGGGATCTGTCGGCCACTGGAGGCGTCAACCAGGTCGTGATCAATCTCGCGCGCGAAACAGCGCGCCAGGGCCGGCTGCGGCCGATCCTCGTCTGCAACGACTGGGACAAGGACCAGTTCCAGATCGGCTCGTTCGAAGGCATCACGAAGGTCAGCGCGCGCCTGCAGGCGCCAATCGTGCCAAAACGAATGGTACGCAACCTGGCGGGCTTCATGCTGACCATGCGCAAGGACGTCGCGAGCTGGCGCAGGTTCATGCTGGAAAATCGCGTGCAGGTCGTCAACGCGCACTATCCCGAACCCAAGTTTGTGCTGTTTTCGCTGCTGCGCGCGCTGGGTCGGCCGACGTTTCGCCTGTTGTATTCGATGCACGGCGCCGACTTGACGGCCATCAACGAGGCCACGCCCACGGTAAGGGCCATGGATCGCTGGATGCTCAAACAGGCCGACCACATCGTGTGCTGCTCGGACGACCTGAACCAGCGGGTGAAGGAATCGCTTGCGCTGGCATCGGTACCGACGGACACGGTCCACAACGGGATCGACTTCAACGAACTGGATCAGGCAAAGCGCAGCGCGTTTCGGCCGGAGACGGGCGAATTCGACAGTTACCTCTTGAGCGTTGGCACTTACGAACACAAGAAAGGCCAGGACGTGCTGATCGATGCCTACGCGAAGCTGCTGCGCGAAGGGCTGTCCTCGGCACTCGTGCTGATCGGGCGCAGCACGCCCTATCTCGCGGCATTGCGCGCAAAGGTGCGGCAGCTCGGCCTGCAGAATCATGTCTTCTTTCTGCCCGATCTCGACCACGAGCGCACGCTGGCGGCCATCCGCAAGGCCCGCTTGTTCGTGCTGTCATCACGCATGGAACCCTTCGGGATCGTGCTGCTGGAGGCCGCTTACATGCGCACACCGATCGTCGCCACGCTCACCGGCGGCGTACCGGAGGTGATCGGACGCTACTTCCCGTACCTTTCCAAGATCGATGACGCCAACGCGCTGGCCCAGGTGATCGATGATGCATTGTTCAATCCGACCGAGACCGAGCGCCAGGTTCGCCTGCTCCGACGGCGGGTCGGCGCAACGTTCAGCTGGCAGCAGGCATACGAAAAATACGAGCCCCTCTGGCTGGGAGGGCGGTGAGGCGGCGTTGCGGATTTAATCCAGGCGGCGACCGACCGCAGCCTTGAGCACGTCCAGCCAATCCCTGGGACTGCGTAGGGACCAGCACGCCGCCAGCAGCGCGAAGCGCGTCGCCTGACCTGTCCTTCCGATCTCCTGGTTGCGCCTTGCCAGCAGTTGGTAGAGACGCACGATGCGCCAGCGCAGGAATCGCCGCTGCGCCCTGAATTGTGGATCGCGCCGCGCCGTGAGATAGGGCCGGACAATCGCATCCGACAGACTGAGCGGGCCGGACATGGTCGAGGCGTGACCACGGCGCCGCCAGAGCACCGGCATATCCACGAAGTAAAGTTCCTCGCGCACCGCAAGCCGCATCCACATCAACCAGTCTTCGCCAATCACGAAAGCGGTATCGAAACCGCCCACACCGCTGAACAGTTCGCGCGCAATGAGATACGAACCTTGGTTGACCCAGGTCTCCGCAACCAGGCGGTTGGCCGCGTCCGGCCAGTGGCGGATGGTCGCTTGGGCTCCAAATGACGTTGCCGTGTCCGATGACGGAACCTCGCCATCGAAATCCACGAAATCGCCGCTCAGCCAACGCACCTGCGGGTTTGCCGCCAGCAATGCCCGCATCGTGTCGAGCGCGCCGGGAACGGGTAGATCATCGGCATCGATGAAGTAGAGCCAATCGGCGCGGGTCTCGCGCACACCGAAGTTGCGGGCCCCGGCGGCGCCCCTGGACGCGGCGTTCGCGACGACGCGTACCCCTTGTCTGTCCTGCAACGCGGCAAGCGCGGTGCAGGTCGATGGATCGGTGCTGCCGTCGTCGACGACGATCCACTCGACATCCCCGCCGTCTGCGATGCCTTCCAGCGCATCTGCCAGCGCCACGATATAGGCCGCCGGCGTATCGAACACCGGTGTCACGATGCTGAGCGATGGTCGCTGTGAAGAGGGTCGCTGTGAATCAGGGGGCATTGGCGGACGGCGCCGGCTGGGTTTGCGATATTCTAGTGCACCCTGCACCTGAGTCCGTACTGACCCGAGCCGACCGGATGTCCACTGAATCGCCGCCACCACTGTCACGCAGGGTTGCCGCCGGGGCGGCATGGCTGGCCGGAGTGCGCATGCTCGTACGCTCCATCGGCCTGCTCAGCACGATCATCCTGGCGCGACTGCTGCTGCCGGAGGATTTCGGCCTGGTCGCGCTCGCCAGCGCGTTGATGTTCGTTCTCGAAACACTGAGCGATCTGCGTTTCGAGCAGGCGATTATCGCGCAACGCGATACCAGCAATGCGGATTTTGATACCGCCTTCACGCTCAATGTGCTGCGCAGCGTCGGGGTCGCGTTGCTCATCGCACTGCTTGCCTTCCCTTACGCGGCGTTGATGAGCGATACGCGGCTTGCCGGCCTGCTGCTGGTCCTGGCCGTGGCGCCACTCATTAACGGCCTGAAGAATCCGGCATTCGTGACATACGAAAAATCGCTGTCCTTCCAGCGCGAGTTCGTGCTGCAGCTTTCGCACAAAGTGACCACGTTTGCGGTCACCGTATCGCTCGCTTTGATATGGCGGAACTACTGGGCGCTGGTTGCCGGCATGCTCGTCGGCTCGGTGGTCAGGGTGGCGGGCAGTTACCTGCTGCACCCCTACCGGCCACACCTGGCGTTGTCGGCCTGGCGACGCCTGGTCGGCTTTTCCGGTTGGTTGATGGCGTCCAACCTGGTCGCCGCGGTACTCCAACGTATGGAGATCTTCCTGATCGGTGCATTTCTGCCAACGCCCGTGGTCGGCCGGTACCACGTCGGCGCCGAGATCGCCAACCTGGCGTCCAACGAACTCACCCTGCCGCTGAAGCGCGCTCTGCTGCCGGCACTCTCGTCGCTCGATGCCGGTTCGTCGCACCAATACGCAAGCTTTAGACGTGCGATCGAGGTGAACACGGCGATCGTGTTGCCGGTCGGAATCGGCCTCTCGCTCGTCGCCGAGCCGTTCGTGCGCCTGGTGCTGGGGGACCGTTGGCTGGAAACCTCCGCGATCATTACCTTCCTTGCGCCAGCCGCCGCGGTCCGTGCGGTGGCGGGCATGTGTGACGTGCTTTCGATCGCGAGCGGGAACACGCGCCTGGTCTTCCGCCGCGAGCTGACGAAGGCGGTGGTTGCCGTCCCGTTGTTCGCAGTCGGCATCTGGGCGGACGGCTTGCGTGGACTGCTGTATGCCGTCGCGGCAATCGCCGTGTTCGTACTGGCGATCAATCTCGATATGGTGCGGCGGCAGAGCGGTCGCCCGCTGTTGGAGCCACTGCGGGGGGCATGGCGGTCTGTGGTGGCGTGCGTTGCCATGGTTGGCGCGCTGAACCTGCTGCCCGCGGTGCCGCCCCACGAAACCGCGATGGCATTGCTGTTCCAAGCACTGGCGCCACAGGTCCTGACCGGGGCCGCGGTCTACGCGGCCGCCCACCTGCTGCTGTGGCTGTCGTCAGGCCGGCCACCCGGCCCGGAACAGTACCTGCTCGGACTGCTCGGCGAGCGGCGCAGGCCGGGGACGCAATGAGAAACGGGCCGCGACACGCACCGGTAAGCGCCTCCTGGCGCGACAAGGTGCATCTGCCGCCGTCACGGCGCCCGGCGTGCCGCGGCAACCGCGCCCTGCGAGCGTGGCCGCTCCTGACACCGGCCGGACACCGGCGGGCTACGCGGGCGCGTCGTGTTCGTGTTCGTGTTCGTGTTCGTGTTCGTGTTCAGCAACCGACCCGGTGAGGGACTGTTGGTGTGGCACGGGCAGATCGGCATTGGCTTGGTCGATGACCTTGCAGGCACACCGCCAGCGCGACGAACGCGGCCCGGACAGACGTCCCATGCTCTCGACGAGATCAACGAAGAAGCGCGTCGAATGACCGACGCGCGCAAGCAGGATGGCGATCGCATCGCGACGACCCTGTGCGTAGCTGTCCGGATTGCGAACGGTGTCATCGAGCGCGCCGGCCAGGCCTTCGCAGTCAGAGAAGCGTGCGCCTGCCATGCGGTAGGCATGACCGACATTCGGGTCCTCGAACTCGAATTCCGGATGCTCGAACAGCAGTACCGGTCGATCGAGCACCAGGCATTCGACAAACGCGGAACTGTTGTCGCAGACGAACAGATCGGCCAGCGCCAGATACGTGAGCTGATCGGCCATACATGGCAGAAACACCAGGCGGTCCGCTTGCCTCTGCGCAGCGCGCAGCTTGTCGCGCAGAGCGCGCGCCGCGCTGTTGAGGCCGGATTCGGCATCACGCCAGAGTTTTTCGTGGCCAAGAACGATCACGTTGAATTCCGCCTCGTGGCGCAGCAATGATGCGAACACGCCCCACCCCAGGCCAAGAAACAATCCCTTGTCGATCCAGTGAGATGTGACGACCACGGTGCGGCGACGTGGATCGAGACCGAGGTCCTGCAGCAGCGCATTGCGTCGATCTGTTGTCGCCCTGCGGTAGCGGTCGAGTTTCGGCACCCCCATGATGACCGCACGATAGTTCGGCGACCCAACCAGATCAGGTGCATGTCGCGCGAAGTAGTCGAATTCGCAGCGCGATACCACCTGGCGCATCGACACCTGGTATTGACGGGACATCTTCAACGTGTAGTCGGGGAATTTACCCTCCGGCCCGAACGTGGCAGCCCGATCGACATTGCCCCATATCTGACCATGATGCAGCACGAAGTGGGTTGCCCAGCGGCGCATACGCAGCCCCGTCACCTCGGTCAGAAACACGTAGTGCCACTTGGCAAACTCGGCACGCCTCGCGGGCACGAAACGACCCTCGAGCACACGGCATTCCGCGATCACGTCAGCATGTCGCAGCGGGCTGTCACTCTCGAGCGTGAACGCGAGGCTGATACGCGGTCGCGCACAGGCCTCTTCGATGATCGGGCGCACGATCGCAAAGCCACGCAAGTCGCGAACGATAAACAGCAGGCGGACGGGGCCGGAATGGTCGGCGATCAACGCATCGAGGCGACGGAGGACATCGAGGAACCGGGTGCGCAACGTCATCGAGGGTCGGGTCCTGGCGTTCGTCATGCAGGCTGCACGGGTATGTTCGGCGGATCTTGCGCCAGGGCCCTGCACGATCTGCGCAGGAGGGGGCAGCAGGTATCAGCCGTTGTCATCTGTCGGATCATAGCCGCTGTTCCGACACAACGGGGCTGGACGCCAGGGGGCAACGTGCCACGTTCAACCCTGGCATTCGGCCGCGCCCGCGGTCCCGGTGGCGGCACGATCGCGCCTCCAGGTGCTGCAGGTTTGACAGCGCCATCGGAGATTGTTCAACACGGATCAACCCCATTTACCAGGCATGACCGCAACGTGTACCCTCATACACACCCTGTGACCCGGGCCGCTTACGCCTTGATCCGTGATCTCGCTCCACTGCTGTTTCTGGCTGCACTTGCCTGGATCTGGCTGGCGGGCGCACGTGCGCGCGAACTCGCCACCTCGCTGGCTCGTGTCCATTGCGAACGTCGGGGATTGCAGTTCCTCGACGAGACCGTCTCGCTCGCACGCATGGGCCTGCGCTGGACACGTCAGGGACTGCGCGTCAGGCGCATGTTCCGCTTCGAATTCAGTCTCGAAGGCGTCGGCCGGCAGACCGCCTACATCCTGCTGCTCGGCATGCACCTGGAATTCATCGACGACGGGCTGATTCGCGAACAGGATGCGGAAGACGACATCGGGCAGCAGGCACCGCCACCGGGAGAGGTGGATCGCAAAGTCGTTCCTTTCCGCCGCCGAGACGGCTGAAAGACGTATTGCCTGATTACTTGACGACCTTCAACGACGGCTTTCCGCCGGTCGGCGGCGCAGGCCTCTCCGGATCAGGCGGTTCAGGTGTATCGACACTTTCGTCCGGAAACAACATGCCCTTGCCATTCTCCCGCGCATAAACGCCGAGCACGGCGTCCGGCGGCAGCGAGATCGCGAACGCGGCGCCGCCGAAGCGCGCCTCGAACGAGATCAGCTCGTTGCCGAGATTCAGATCCCGCACGGCGCTCGGGCTGACATTCAGCACGATGCGCCCTTCCTCGACGTAGCGGCTCGGTACGTGCACCGAATCACGGTTGGCGTCAACGAGCAGGTAAGGGGTCAGCTGATTGTCGACCAGCCACTCATACAGGGCGCGAATCAGATACGGTCGGTTCGAGGTCATGCCTTACTGCTCAGCCGCGCATCTCACGCTCGAGTTCGGTCAGGCTGGCGATGAATCCGTTGCGGATGAACAGACTGCCCGCGTATACATTGACCTGCTTGGCGGCCTGCCCGCTCAACTCCACCCCGAGCATTGGCAGGCGCCACAGGAGCGGTGCAATACTGGCATCGACGAGCGAGAACTCGTCGCTCATGAAAAACGGTTTGTGGGCAAGTATCGGAGCGGCAGCAGTCAGCCCCTCGCGCAGCTCCTTGCGCGCCTTGGTGGCCGCCTTGCCGCCGGCCAGGATCTGATCGACCAGGCTGTACCAGTCGTGTTCGACCCGGAACATGTAAAGGCGGGCGCTCGCGCGCGACACGGGATCGACTGGCAACAGCGGCGGATGTGGAAAACGTTCGTCGAGATATTCGCAGATGATGCGCGAGTCGTACAACGCGAGATCACGGTCGACCAGTGTCGGCACGTTGCCGTAGGGGTTCAGGTCTATGACGTCTTCGGGCAGGTTGAGCGGGTCGACATCGACGATGTCGCAGGTGACGTTCTTCTCCGCCAGTACCATGCGCACCCGGTGACTGTGCAGACTCTGCGGGTCGGAAAACAGGGTCATCACGGATCGGCGGGCGGCGACGGCGGTCATTGGGTGGTCTCTCCTGCGCGATGCCGGTCGCGTCGATCTCGGGCCGGCACATAAAAAAGACGCACAGTATATCAAACCTGTGCGTCTTCGGTTTCGCACCACCCCGCCGGGGTGCGACTCGGCTGCGACCACAGCCGAGTATTGCCGGTCAGCGGATCAGTGGATGTCTTTCCACCACTCCTTCTTCATCATGTAAGCAATTACGCTGAAGACTACCAGGAACAGGATTACCCAGACGCCCATGCGCTGGCGCTCCAGCTTGACCGGTTCGGACACGTATGCCAGGTAGGTCGCCAGATCGCGTGCGACCTGGTCGTACTCGGCCGGAGTCAGCGTGCCCGCTTCGGTCATCTCCAGGGCCTCGACCACGCGCTCTACGCGATAGGTCTCACCGTGCTCCTTGGCGTAGGCAGCGGCTTCCGGTTCGGCATCGAAGCTCTCGACCGCGTGACCGTCATGCTGCACCTCGTATTTGTACACCGGCTGCTGAACACCCTGCAGCTGCCACAACACGTGCGGCATACCGACGTTGGGGAACACGGTGTTGTTGACACCCATCGGGCGCGTCGGATCCGCGTAGAAGCCCTTCAGGTAGCTGTAGATCCAGTCCGCACCGCCATGACGGATGCGTGCGATCAGCGTGAGGTCCGGTGCCGGCGCACCGAACCACTTGGCCGCGTCGTCTTCCGGCATCGCGATCTTCATCAGATCACCGATCTTGCCATCGCCCAACATCAGGTTGTCCTTGATGTCATCCTCACTCAGACCGACGTTCGTGAACAACTTGTAGCGCACGTACTTGTTCGAGTGACAGCCCATGCAGTAGTTGACGAACATCTTCGCGCCACGCTGGATGGCGGCCTCGTTGTTGAGATCGATGTTGGCCTTTTCCAGGTGAGTGCCGCCACTGGACGCCATGCCCGCCAATGGCATCAGAGCCAGGGTGATTACCGCGATCAGCTTTTTCATTTCGTAACCCTCTCCGGCACGGGCTTGGTCTTGTCCCACTTGCTGTAGAAAGGCATCAGCACGAAGAACACGAAGTACAGGAAGGTGAATATCTGCGCCAACAGGGTTTTGGTCGCCGTCGCCGGCTGCATGCCCAGCCACGCCAGCATGACGAAGGTCACGACGAACATCGCGATAGCGGCCTTGAACAAGATGCCTTTGTAACGGATCGACTTGACCGGGCTGCGGTCGAGCCAGGGCAGGAAGAACAGGATCAGGATTGCCGCGAACATCACGAGCACACCGGGGAACTGCGAGTTGAACATCGGCGGCACCGCACGCAGCATCGCGTAGAACGGCGTGAAGTACCAGACCGGCGCGATGTGCTCGGGCGTCTTCAGCGGGTTTGCCGGCTCGAAGTTGGGCGGCTCGAGGAACAGGCCGCCAAGATCCGGCAGGAAGAAAATGATCGCGCAGAAGAAGATCAGGAACACGCCGACACCGACGATATCCTTGACCGAGTAGTAGGGGTGGAACGGGATGCCGTCTTTCGGGATGCCGTTCTCGTCCTTGTTCTTTTTGATCTCGATCCCGTCGGGGTTGTTCGAACCCACTTTGTGCAGCGCGACGATGTGGATGAACACCAGCGCCGCGAGCACGAACGGCAGCAGGAAGTGCAGCGCGAAGAAGCGGTTCAGCGTGGCGTCGGAGATGACATAGTCACCGCGGATCCACACCGACAACGGTTCACCGATGCCGAACGGGAAGGCCGAGAACAGGTTGACGATGACCTGTGCACCCCAGTACGACATCTGGCCCCACGGCAGCAGGTAGCCGAAGAACGCGGTCGCCATCATCGCCAGGTAGATGATCACGCCGATGATCCACAACAGCTCGCGCGGCTTGCGGTACGAACCGTAGATCAGTCCGCGGAACATGTGCAGATAGACGACGATGAAGAACGCCGATGCGCCCGTCGAGTGCATGTAGCGCAGCAGCCAGCCGTAGTCGACATCGCGCATGATGTATTCGACGGATGCAAACGCGTCGGCCGCGGACGGCTTGTACATCATCGCCAGCCACACGCCGGTCACGATCTGGTTGACCAGCACCAGCATCGCCAGCGAGCCGAAGAAATACCAGAAGTTGAAGTTCTTCGGCGCGTAGTACTGCGCCAGGTGTTCATTCCAGACCTTGGTGGCCGGGAAGCGCTCGTCGATCCAGTTCATGAAGCTCATACGGCACCTCCGTCAACACCGATCAGGATCACGTCTTCGGACAGGTACTGGTGCGGCGGCACGACCAGGTTGGTCGGCGCCGGGACGCCCTTGTACACGCGACCGGCCAGGTCGAAACGGGAGCCGTGGCACGGGCAGAAGAAGCCGCCAAGCCAGTCCGGGCCCAGATCGGCGGGCGCGACTTCCGGGCGATAGGTCGGCGAGCAGCCGAGGTGGGTGCAGATACCGACGAGAACGCCATATTCCGGCTTGATCGAACGCGTGGCGTTCTTGCAGTAGGGCGGCTGCTGCGACTCGACGTCCGAGTTCGGGTCGGCGAGCTGGCCGTCCAACGTCTTCAGGTCGGCCAGATTCTGTTCGGTGCGACGCACCACCCAGCACACCTTGCCACGCCATTTCACGCGCACCAGACCGCCCGGCTCGAGCTTGCTGATGTCCGCCTCTTCCGGTGCGCCGAGGGCCTTGGCCCGCTCGGATGGATTCCAGGACGCGATGAACGGCACGGCCGCGAAACCGGCACCGACCGCCCCGACGACGGCCGTGGTGGCGGTCAGGAAGCGGCGTTTCTTGAGGTCTACGCCTTCTGCACTCATGGATTGACTCCCAAAGACCCGAAACGTGGAAGGAAACGGCAGCGACTGATTCGGATCGAATCTAAGAATATGCTGAATTTCCTCAAACGACCGCGGATTCTCCAACAAGGGGGTACCCCGGTCAAGAAAGGGGCATCTATGACCACAATCGAATTCTTCAGGGGATCGGCGCTGGAACCGGTGGACCCGGGCCCACGATCCGGGTTCAGGCCGGGTTGTCGATGTCGATGAAACGGTGCTCGAGGCCGAACTGTCCCGCCAGCTCGTTGCCGAGGGCCTGGACGCCATAGCGCTCGGTGGCATGGTGACCGGCGGCGACATAAGTGATGTCGAGCTCGCGTGCCTGGTGCACGGTCTGCTCCGAGATCTCGCCACTGATGAAGGCGTCGAGTCCCAGCGCTGCCGCCTGCTCGACCATGCCCTGCGCCGCACCGGTGCACCAGCCGACCCGGTGCAGCCTGCGACCCGAGTCGACCACCAGCGGTGCACGTCCGAGCGCGTCGGTCACCCGTCGCCCGAATTCCTCCCCCGACGACGCGTGAGCGAGCGTCGCAGCCCACAACAGTCCCTCCAATGGCCTGGCATCGTCGAGGCCCAGACGCAGACCGAGTTGGCGGTTGTTGCCGAGTTCGGCATGCGCGTCCAGCGGCAGGTGATAGGCCAACAGGCTCATGTCCGCGCGCATCAATGCACCAATGCGACGCGCCTTGATACCGACCAGCTGGGGGGACTCACCGCGCCAGAAGTAGCCGTGGTGGACCAACAGCAGGTCCGCGCCGTCTCGCACCGCGGCATCGACCAGGGCCTGACTCGCGGTCACGCCCGACACGATGCGCCGCACCTGCGCGCGTCCCTCCACCTGCACGCCATTCGGGCAATAGTCATCGAACGACGCAATGTCGAGACGTTCGGCACAATAGTCAGCAATGGCCTGCAGTTCGCTCATGGCTCCGTACTGGGGTCGGTGGGCACCGTGCTAGTGTATGCGGATGAAGTGGTACCGCGCATTCACCTTCCTGTTCACCTCGGTCGCGACCGGACTCGCCGCCGCGTTCCTCGTGTTGCTGTTGCGCCCGGACCTGGCCGGGCGTGAATCCGCCCCGCAGGCGCAAGCGATCGTCGTCGAACGCAGCGGCGGCGCGGTGTCCTATGCCGACGCGGTGCAGCGCGCCGCGCCGTCGGTCGTCAACGTCTTCGCGTCCAAGATCACCCGCGAACAGCCGAGCCCGCTGTTCGACGACCCGGTGCTCAAGCGCTTCTTCGGCAACCAGCCGGCGCGGCCGCGCTATCGTCGCGAGAACAGCCTCGGTTCCGGCGTGATCGTGGAACGCAACGGCTATATCCTGACCAACAGCCATGTGATCAGCGGCGCGAGCGAGATTCAGGTGGTGCTCGGCGACGGACGCGCGTTGCCCGCACGCGTCGTCGGCAGCGACCCGGAGACCGACATCGCGGTACTGCAGGCCGCCGGCGACAAGCTGGCGCTGGCGCACCTCGGTGACTCGGACAAGCTCCAGGTCGGCGACGTGGTCATGGCTATCGGCAACCCGTTCGGCGTTGGCCAGACGGTCACGCTCGGCATCGTCAGTGCGACCGGACGTAACGAGCTCGGCATCACCGATTTCGAAAACTTCATCCAGACCGACGCGGCGATCAATCCCGGCAACTCCGGAGGCGCGCTGATCGATGCGCTGGGTCAGGTCATCGGCATCAACACCGCGATCTTCTCGCAGAGCGGTGGTTCGCACGGCATCGGATTCGCGGTGCCGATCGGGCTGGCGCGCCAGGTGATGCAGCAGCTGATCGAACACGGACGCGTGATCCGGGGCTGGCTCGGCATCACCGGGCAAAATCTGACCGCCGCGCTGGCCGATTCCCTGGCGATCCCGATGCGCGACGGCATCCTGGTCTCCGGCGTGCTCGACGGCGGCCCCGGCGCCCTGGCCGGCATCCAGCCAGGCGACGTGATCGTTCGACTGGACCGCAACCCGGTCACCGGTTCTCAACAGATGCTCAGGGCAATCGCCGACAAGGCGCCCGGCAGCCCGGTCAGCATCACGTTGGTGCGCGACGGCCGGGAGATGGACCAGGTTGCGATCGTCGGCGAACGGCCGACGCTGGAAGGTCATTGATGGGTTTGTTCGACCACTTCCGGCGCGGCGACGATGCCCGCGACCGCGTCGCGATCGCGATCGACGTCGCCAGCGGCGTACTGGACGAGTGCCCGGTCTGCCGCGGCATCTCCGACAAGCAGCGCGATGACCGCCTGCCAGCCGCGGAACTCGATGTCCACCAGCGCTTTGACCGCGGTGACCCGAGCGTGATGATGTTCAACGGCGACCGCGACGACCTGATCCGGCGTCTACGCACAGTACGCGGCCGATTCGACTACCATTGCCTGTGCCATTCGACCGGTTGAACATGCAGTTGCAAAAATGAAGATCCTCCATCCGCGCCTCCGCACAAGGTTACACAACGGCTTACTGTTCCTGTCCGCGGTCGTCGGTGTCGCCGGCGGTGCTGCGACCCACGCCGATGCAAAGAGTGCCGAGGAACAACTGCGCGCCGACTGCCGCTCTGAAGGGGAGGCGGTCGGACTGCAGGGCAGCGACCTGGAGCAGTTCATCCGCGACTGCATCGCGGAATTCAACAAGGCGACCCTGATCAACGTCGAGAAGTGAACGATGGTCGGCGCGGGCCGGTCACATCAAGCGCGGACAGCGATCTCGCGCAAGGCCTCTGTCAGCGCATCATTTTCGGCAGGCGTGCCCACGGTGGGCCGCAGGCAGTCGCGCAACAATGGATGCGCGCCGTCGAGACACTTGATCAGCACCCGCCGCTCGCGCAAGGCCTCGAACCAGGCTGGGGCGACACCCGGTGGCGTCCGCACCAGAATGAAGTTGGCCTCCGACGGGTACACGCGCACGCCGCCGATGGCGGACAGGGCCTGCGTCACCCGCACACGCTCCTGGCGTATGAGCCGCGTCTGGTCGTCCAACACGGCCTTGTGCCGAAGCGCGAATTCGGCACTCGCCTGGGTCAACACGTTGATGTTGTAGGGCAGCCTGACCTTGTCGAACTGGTCGATCCAGGCGGCGCGACCGGCGAGCAGCCCGAGGCGCAGACCGGCCAGCCCCATCTTGGACACCGTGCGCATGACGACCAGGTTGTCGAATTCGCCAAGGCGCTGCATGAAGCTGGCGTCGGTGAACGGTGCGTAAGCCTCGTCGACGACGACCAGGCCGGGCGCGGCGCGGATCACGGCCTCGACGGCACCGGCATCGAACAGGTTGCCGGTCGGGTTGTTCGGATAGGCGAGGAACACGACCGCCGGCTGCTGTTCGTCCATCGCCTGCAGCACGGCCTGCAGGTCGAGACCGAAACTGTCCGCATCCAGCGGTACGCCTACGTAGCGCATACCGCAGAAGGTCGCGATCATCCGGTACATGACGAAACCGGGATCGACCGACAGCACCGCGCGCGACGGCCCGGCCAGGCTCAACGCGATCATCTGGATCAATTCATCCGAGCCGTTGCCGAGCATCACGCGCATGCCGTCGGGCACACCCATGACCTCGCTGAGGCGCTCGCTCAGTACACGTGCGGTCGGATCAGGGTAGCGGTTGACGTCGACACTGCGCAGCAGTTCGACCCATGCCTGGCGCAACGCGTCGGGCCAGCTGTAGGGGTTCTCCATCGCGTCCAGCTTGATCATGCCCTGTGCGGGCTGCACGTGATACGGGGAAAGTGCGCGGATCTCGGGACGAACCCAATTGTCGACCAGTCTGTTGAGTTCGTCTGTCATGCGCTGGTGGCCTGGCGATCAACCGCGGGAGTGCCATGTTATCAGCGAACCGCCCGCCGGCGGACCGGTGTGACGGTGAGCAGGCCCACGAAGGCGGCCAGCGACAACGGCGCGAGCCAAAGGGTCAGCGCGAACAGTCGGCGCCAACCCCGATTCGCCTCGTTGACGATCTCGAAGCGCTCGACATAGATGGTTTCGCACGCGCCGTTTCCGCGGTCGGTGCGGCTGATACTGGTTCCACGTACAAACCTGTTGGCCGGATTGCGGTACGCCGCGAGATAGCCACGCAAACGGATCTGGTCGCCGGGGCGTGCCGCCATTATCGCCGCCTGGACATCCTCGCGGTCGGCAAGCAGGTGGTTGTTCGACAGCCGGTTCTCGCTGAACTGTAGACCGACCTCGCGATTCGGCCAGGAGTACCAGCAGGTCCAGGTCGAGTTGTCGAAGTCCATCGCGTCGTAGACGCCGCTGGTGACATTGTTGCCCCAGATCACGCAGATGTCCTTCAGGTTCAGATAATCCTTCCAGTCATCGTAGTGATAGATGTCGGTCCACGCGTTGGCGTGATGCATGCTGACGATCATGCCGTCGAGCTCGTAGCGGTAGAGCGGCTTTACCTGGTAGGTCTGATCGCCGGCGCTGACATTGAACACGCGCTCGTCGGATTTGCGCTGAAGCGGATCGATCAGGATTCGCTGATCGTAGAAGTCCGGTCCGGGATAGTCGTCCCTGTACCACCCACTCAACGCGAGGCCGAGCGTGCTGGCCAGGAACAGCCACTTGAACAGCTTTTCGAGCAGGATAAGCATCGACGAAGGTAGCGGCTGAAGCGGCCCGAATTGAATCGTCTCGGGTCAACCTGACTGTTGCACCCGTCGATCGAGGGGTGCCTTGCATCGGCACGGTGACGATCGGCGTCGCACCGGCCGGGGAATTCCGAACGAGCGGCTTGTCTCCACCCCTGGTCTATCCGGTCCCGCGCTTGTCCAGGCGTGCAGGCACGCTTCTTTCAGGGGACGCGAACGAGCGCCGCGGTTCGGCGTGATCATCCCGGATACCGGGGCAACATACAGCTCAGCCGCCGTCGATCAGTCGATACTCGGCAGAGCGCGCATGCGCCTCGAGCCCCTCACCACGCGCCAGCGTCGATGCCGTGCGGCCGAGCGTGTCGGCGCCCTGCTGCGAAACCAGGATCAGGCTGGACCGCTTCTGGAAGTCATACACACCCAACGGCGAGCTGAAGCGCGCGGTACGTGACGTCGGCAGCACGTGGTTAGGCCCGGCGCAGTAGTCGCCGAGCGGCTCCGACGTGTAGCGCCCCATGAAGATCGCGCCGGCATGCCGGATCTTGTGCGCGAACTCGGCCGCATTCGCGACCGACAGTTCGAGGTGTTCCGGGGCGATGTAGTTGGCGACGTCGGCCGCGTCATCGAGGTCGCGGCACACGACCAGCGCCCCGCGCGCACGCAGCGCCGTGGCGATGATCTCGCGCCGGGTCATCGTCGGCAGCAGGCGATCGATGCTCTGTTCGACGCGGGCGATGAAACCGGCGTCGGGACACAGCAGGATCGATTGCGCGTCCTCGTCGTGTTCGGCCTGCGAGAACAGGTCCATCGCGACCCAGTCCGGGTCGGTGTCGCCATCACAGATCACCAGGATCTCCGACGGCCCGGCGACCATGTCGATGCCGACCTGGCCGAACACGGTGCGTTTGGCCGTGGCGACGTAGATGTTGCCCGGCCCGACGATCTTGTCGACGGCCGGCACCGATTCGGTGCCATACGCCAGCGCCGCGACCGCCTGGGCGCCGCCCACCGCGAACACGCGGTCGACGCCGCACACGTGCGCCGCGGCCAGCACCAGCTCGTTGAGCGCGCCGCGCGGCGTCGGCACGACCATGATCAGCTCGCCGACGCCGGCAACCTTGGCCGGCAGTGCGTTCATCAACACCGACGAGGGGTACGCGGCCTTGCCACCCGGCACGTACAGGCCGACCCGGTCGAGCGGCGTGACCTGCTGGCCGAGCACGGTGCCGTCGGCTTCGGTGTAGGTCCAGCCTTCCATCTTCTGTCGCTCGGCGTAGGCACGCACGCGGTTCGCGGCATGCTGCAGCGCATCCCGCTGCGCGTCCGAAATGGTCGTCCAGGCCTGTTCCAGGCGCGCCAACGGTATCTCGAGATCCGCGGATGAGCGCGCCTCCCAGCCGTCGAAGCGGTTGGTGTAGTCGATCAGTGCGGCATCGCCTCGCGCACGGATCTGCGCAATGACATCGTTCACGACACCGTTGACCGCGGTATCGGAAACCGACTCCCACGCCAGCAGTGCATCGAGCTGGGCGCGGAATTCGGCATCGGTGGTATTCAGTTTGCGTATGTCAGCCATTGTCAGATTCCGGAGAGCGGACCGCAGACGCGGATTACGCGCGCGCCATCGACGATACCGCGATTGTGTCGTGATCCAAGCCCAGGATTTTCCCTGTTGTTGCCGCCGTTGGCGCCGTCGCGGCAGGGTCTCAGCTACCCACCGCGGTGGCCAGCGCATCGACCAGCGCGCGCACGCTCGCGTGCTTCATCTTCCACGACGCCTTGTTGACGACGAGGCGAGAGCTGATGTCATACATGTGTTCGAGGGGAACGAGGCCGTTGGCCTTCAGCGTGTTCCCGGACTCGACCAGATCGACGATCAGCTCCGACAGCCCGACCAACGGCGCCAGCTCCATCGAGCCGTACAGCTTGATCACCTCGACCTGCTGGCCACGCGCGGCGAAAAACGCGCGCGCGCTGTTCACGTACTTGGTCGCGATACGCAGCCGGCGCGCACCGGTGTCGGCGCCGGGACGACCCGCGACCATCATCCGGCAGCGTGCGATCCTGAGATCCAGCGGTTCGTACAGGCCGTCGCCGCCGTGCTCCATCAGCACGTCCTTCCCGGCCACGCCGAGATCGGCCGCGCCCCACTGCACGTAGGTCGGTACGTCGGTGGCGCGGATCAGCACGAACTTCACCAAGGGATGACTGGTGTCGAGGATCAGTTTGCGGCTGGTCTCCGGGTCGTCCATCGGCTCGATGCCGGCGTGCTTAAGCAGCGGCAGCGTGTCTTTGAAGATGCGGCCCTTCGACAGCGCGATGGTCAGTGAGGTTTCGATCGCTACGCCCATGTGATCACCCCGGCACGCGGCGGATCTGCGCACCCAGCCCGGCAAACTTGTCTTCGATGTTCTGATAACCGCGGTCGACGTGGTAGATGCGGTCGACGACCGTTTCGCCATCGGCGACCAACCCCGCCAGCACCAGGCTCGCCGACGCGCGCAGATCCGTCGCCATGACCGGCGCCGCGGTCAGGCGCGACACCCCGGTACAGATCGCGGTGTTGCCCTCGAGCTTGATCTTCGCCCCCATGCGCTGCAGTTCCTGGACGTGCATGAAGCGGTTCTCGAACACGGTCTCGGTAATCGTTCCGACACCGTCGGCGACGCTGTTGAGTGCGGTGAACTGCGCCTGCATGTCGGTGGGGAACGCGGGATACGGCGCGGTATGCACGTTGACCGCACGCGGCCGCCTGCCGTGCATATCGAGCACGATCTCGTCGCTGCCAACCTCGAGTTCAGCCCCGGCCTCGCGCAGCTTCTGCAGCACTGCATCGAGTTGGGTCGGATCGGTGTCGCGCACCCGCACGCGGCCGCCACTGATCGCGCCGGCCACCAGGAAGGTGCCGGTTTCGATCCGGTCGGGCAGCACGTTGTATTCGGTGCCATGCAGCGTGCGCACGCCTTCGATCGTGATCGTCGTCGTGCCTGCACCGCCGATGCGCGCGCCCATCGCGTTGAGACAATTGGCGAGATCGACCACCTCCGGCTCGCGCGCGGCGTTCTCGATGATCGTCGTGCCCTCGGCCAGCGCCGCCGCCATCATCAGGTTCTCGGTGCCGGTGACGGTGATGAGGTCGAGCACCAGGCGCGCACCCTTCAGCCGCGTCGCCCTGGCCTTGATGTAGCCCCCCTCGACCGTTATCTCCGCGCCCATCGCGCGCAGGCCCTCGATGTGCAGATCGACGGGGCGCGATCCGATCGCGCACCCGCCGGGCAGCGAGACCTCGGCATGCCCATAGCGCGCCAGCAGCGGCCCGAGCACCAGGATCGAGGCGCGCATGGTCTTGACCAGCTCGTAGGGTGCGAACGGCGTGTCTACCCGGGTCGCGTCGACCTCGACCCGCATCTTTTCGTCGACGGTCAGCTCCACGCCCATGCGACCCAGCAGCTCCATCGTGGTCGTGATGTCGCGCAGGTGCGGGATGTTGCCGACCACCATCGGCTGCTCGGCCAGCAGCGTCGCGGCAAGGATCGGCAATGCGGCATTCTTGGCACCCGAGATGCGCACATCGCCGGACAGCGCGCTGCCGCCCCTGATAATGAGTTTGTCCATGAAATCGCGACGCCAGCTGCGTCGAGGTGCAAAAAAGGGCGTTAATGATAAAGAAAAAGGCGCCTGCAAGGGAGGGTGGCCCGAACGCGCGCCCGGGCCGGACCGTCAGACGACGTCAGGACACGGCGTCCCCAGCGCCCAGCAGATCGACACAATTCGACATGCGCGCCAGGTCCAGCAGCTCGTCGGGTATGTCGGCCAGCTCGAGCGCACAGCCTGCGGTGCGCGCCGCATCGATGGCCTCGACCAGCAACACCAGGCCGGCACTGTTCGAGCGCTCGACACCGTCCAGCGTCAACGTCAGCGACCGCTGGCCGGATAGTGCGCGCTGCAGGTCCGGCCAGACGACAGGTACCGAGGCGAAGTCGAGTACCCCCGAAAGCCGCCAGCGCCCGCCGTCCGCCTCACGCAGCGCGGCCTGGCTCAAGGCGTCGTACCGCGATTCTTCTCGGCCAGGGCTGTAATCAGCCCGTCGATGCCGCCACGTCGCACCAGCCCGGTGAACTGGCTGCGGTAGTTGGTGATCAGGCTGACGCCGTCAATGACGACATCGAAGACCAGCCAACGCGCGTCGTCGCGCTTGAGCCTGTAGTTGATCGGCACCGGCGGCGCGCCGGACGACGCGATACGGGTCGGGATCAGCACCTGCTCGGCATCGGGTGGAATTTGCACCGGCAGGTACTCGATCTGCTGCCCCGAATAGCCGAGCAGTGCCGTGGCGTAGGTCCGCACCAGCAGCTCACGAAACTCCTCGGTCACCTTCTCTTTCTGCGCATCGCTCGCATCGCGCCAGAACCGACCAAGCGCCGATTGCGACATCGCACGGAAATCGAAATGCGGCAGCACCGTGCTCTCGACCAGCGGATAGATGAGCCTCGGATCGGCCTCCAGTTCGGCCTTGCGCGAACTGACCTCGGCCAGCACCTTGTCGGCGGTCTGACGTACCAGCGCCTGCGGGTCATCGACGGCCGCCACAACGCACGTCGACAGCAGCACCAGTACCGCTATCAGGGCGCGCATACCACTGGGATTACGCATCATTTCGCTCCTTCCTGTGCCTTGCCGTAGATGAACTGCCCGACGACATCCTCGAGCACGAGCGCAGACTGCGTAACGGCAATCTCGCTGCCCTCTTTAAGCATGCTTTCGCTGCCGCCCGGGTCCAGGCCGACGTACTGTTCGCCGAGCAGCCCGGCGGTCAGGATCTTGGCAAAGGTATCATCCGGGATCTGATTGTATTGGGAATAGATTCCCAAAACCGCAACCGCGCGAAAATCCTTCGCGTCATAGTAGATGTCGAGCACGCGCCCGACCTCGACACCCGCCAGCGTGACCGGTGCCTTGACCTTCAGGCCGCCGATGTTGTCGAAGCGCGCCTTGACCTGGTACGAGTCCCCGGAGTTGAGGGTGCCCAGATTGCTGACCTGCATCGCCAGGAAGAACAGCGCGACGAAGCCGGCAGCGATGAAGGCCCCGACCAGTACCTCGAGTTGTGTGGTCTTCGACATATTCAGTTCCCGCGTTCAGTTGAACATCAGCGCCGTCAAAACGAAATCCAGGCCCAGCACCGCCAGCGAGGAGTGCACCACGGTGCGCGTGGTCGCGCGGCTGACACCCTCCGACGTCGGCACGCAGTCGTAGCCCTGAAAAATCGCGATCCAGGTGCACACGACTCCGAACACCAGCGATTTGATCACCCCGTTGATGATGTCCTCGTGCCAGTCGATCTGCGACTGCATCTGCACCCAATAGGTGCCGTCGTCGACGCCGAGCAGGCCGACACCGACGAACCAGCCGCCGTACACACCGAGCATGCTGAACATCGCCGCCAGCAGCGGCATCGACAGGATGCCGGCGACCAGCCGCGGTGTCAGCACGCGGTGCTGCGGATTGACCGCCATCATCTCGAGTCCGGACAGCTGCTCGGTGGATTTCATCAGGCCGATCTCCGCGGCCAGCGCCGACCCGGCGCGCCCGGCAAACAACAGCGCCGTCACCACCGGGCCCAGTTCTCGCACCAGCGATGCCGCGACCATGACCCCGAGCGTCGCCTCGGCACCGAAGCGCGACAGGATGTAGTACCCCTGCAGCCCCAGCACCATGCCCACGAAGGTGCCCGACACGGCGATGATCAATATGGTCAACACGCCGACCGAGTAAAGCTGCTCGAGCAGCAGGCGCGGCCGCCGCAACATCGCCGGGATTCCACCCCACATCGCGAACATCAGCAGGTTCGCGCGACCCAGCCGGGCCGCGCTGGTCAGGCCGACCCGTCCCAGCGACGCCAGCCAGTCGATCACGCCCTGCCCTCCAACAGCTCGTCGGCGAGCGACGTCTGTGTCGGGTAGTGAAACGCCACCGGTCCATCCGACAGACCGTCGATGAACTGGCGCGTTGACGCGCTGTGGCTGTTGCGCAGCTGTTCCGGCGTGCCTGACTCGACCACCTTGCCCTCGGAGATCACGTATGCCCGATCGGCGATCGACAGGGTCTCGGCGACGTCGTGCGACACGACGATGCTGCTGACGCGCGCGGCGTCGTTCAGACGCCGGATCAGACGCACCAGCACGCCCATCGAGATCGGATCCTGACCGGTGAACGGCTCGTCGTACATGATCATCATCGGGTCGAGCGCGATCGCTCTGGCCATTGCGACGCGGCGCGCCATCCCGCCCGACAACGCGGCCGGCATCATGTCGTGTACGCCGCGCAGCCCGACCGCCTCGAGCTTCAGCAGCACCAGCTTGCGGATCATCGACGCACTCAGGCGGGTGTGTTCGCGCAGTGGGTAGGCGATGTTGTCGAATACGCTGAGGTCGGTCAGCAGCGCGCCGCTCTGGAACAGCATGCCCATGCGGATGCGCAGACGGTACAGCTCCCGGGTCGACAGGGCGTGCACGTCCAGCCCGTCCACCTCGATCGTGCCGGCGTCCGGACGCAGCTGGCCACCGATCAGCTTCAGCAGCGTGGTCTTGCCGGTGCCGGACGGCCCCATGATCGCGGTCACGCTGCCGCGCAGGATGTCCAGATCGATCTTGTCGAAGATCACCCGGCGGCCGCGATTGAACGAGAGACCGCGGATCCGGACCAGGACGTCTTTTGATGCAGGGCTGGGACTCATGTCTGGCTGTTGCCGGGGGAGGGAAAAATCCGTTTGCGTGCCGGCCGGTTGCTGTGCAAACGCTAGATTGTCTGTGGCGTGCCGCGGGGCGTCAAGGCCGGTTCAGGCGCGTCCCAGCAGTTGCAGCAAGGTGCGCAACTCGCGAATCCGGGCCGGGCTGGCCCGTTTGCCGTCGATGACCAGCGCTGTCGTGCGCGGATCGAGCGCAGCGGCGCGTGCGCGCCAGGCACGCATGTCCTCATCCAGCGCGGCCCAGCGCAGCAGCCGCTGCGTCGACCCGGGATCGTGCCAGGCGTCCGCACCATCGGCGACCCATTGCGGCAGGTGCTCGAAACCGGGGTCCGGCGACGCAGTCAACAGCACATCACACCCGGGTCGCAGCCGGTCTGTCAGCGGGCACGCTCGCGGACGCACGTCGCCGACCTCGACAAAACACCGTAGCGTGCCGGGCGCCTCGTCGATCTGGGCACCGAGCGCCGACGGGTCGCCACGCTCCCACAGCGCGCGCGGGATCAGTACGCAGTCGCAGTCGTTGGCGTAATACGCCAGACGCCAGTCGTCCGGGATATCCGCGGGGTAGTAGTCGCGCAGCCAGTCGGCCCGCTCCCAGCCGACGGTGCCCAGGCGCAGCCGCACCCGTCCATCAGCCGGCATGCGGCGCCCCGTGGCATCGCACCCGCAGCGCGGCGCGGCAGCCGACCGGAACCGCGCCGCGAACGCGCGCGCGCTGTGGCAGGCGGGCTATCATCGGGACTCGAAACCCCGACTGGCGGGCAACGCGCAACGGTAAAGCATGGGCGAGATTCTACGGTTCAAACCGCGCAAGGCCAGTGAGCGCCATCGCGGAAAGACACTGTGCCGGCACGGCCATCACAAATGGGAGGTCGACAAGGCCGCGGTGTTCGACGTCAAACTCGGGCGGCTGGTCACCCGCTATCGCTGCGCACGCTGCGGAAATACCAGGGTCAGTGCCGACTGAGCCCAGCGCGAAGGACCCTCGCTGCGCATCGCAGCCGGATGATCGACGGCCCCTGTCCGGCCGCTTGGACAAGCCCGACACCTTTCGCCACAATCCGCGTTCCTTTGGCCACCCCCACGAGCGCGATGCTGATCGCCGCCGTCTCCATCCTGTTGGGTCTCGGGCTCCTCGTCTGGGGTGCCGACCGCTTCGTCACCGGCGCCGCCGCACTCGCCCGAAACCTCGGGGTGCCGCCACTGCTGGTCGGTCTGACGATCGTTGGTTTTGGCACCTCCGCACCCGAGATCCTGGTCTCGGCGATGGCCGCGGTGCAGGGCAATGTCGGGCTCGCGATCGGCAATGCAATCGGGTCGAACATCGCCAATATTGCATTGATATTGGGCGCAACGGCGCTGATTGCGCCACTTACAGTCCAATCCGACATGCTGCGGCGCGAGTACCCGCTGCTGCTGCTGGTCAGTGTCGGCACCTTCCTGTTGCTGTACGACGACGAACTCGGTCGCGGCGACGGCATCGTGTTGATGGTCGCACTGATCGTGACCCTGCTGGTACTGGTCCGAATCGGCCTGAGACGACGCGCCCACGACCCGCTGGCCGAGGAAATCGAGGCCGAGATCCCGACCGACCTCGGCAATGCCGCCGCGACGTTGTGGTTCCTGGTCGGTCTGGCGACCTTGATCGTGAGCTCACGCATGCTGGTCTGGGGCGCCGTCGAGATCGCGACGATGCTCGGCGTCAGCGACCTGGTCATCGGTCTGACCATCGTCGCGATCGGCACCAGCCTGCCCGAACTCGCGGCCAGCATCGTGAGCGCGCTGAAGAACGAGCCCGATCTGGCGATCGGCAACGTGGTGGGTTCGAATCTGTGGAACCTGCTCGCCGTTCTCGGGGTACCGGGCCTGCTGGCGCCGGGCCCGATCCCCCCCGAGGCCGTCACCCGCGACATGCTGGTCATGCTCGCGCTGACCCTGGCGCTGTTCGTCATGGGACGCGGTTCGCGCACCCATGGCATCATCAACCGAACCGAAGGCGGCCTGCTGCTGATCTGCTTCGTCGCTTACCAGGGGTGGCTGGTATTCGAGGCACACTCAGCCTGACCATGGGTCGTCGGTCACTCGACAAACCGGGCCCGGCCACCCGGACGTCCCTTAAGCGAAGAGGATCGAACATGGACCTGAACGCCGTTGAACTGCGCAAGTCCGGCGTCAGCGTGATCGGCATCGAGGCGGACGCGGTGCGCGCCCTGGAGCAGCGTATCGACGACGCCTTCGTGCGCGCATGCGAGTACATGCACGCCTGCCAGGGACGGATCGTCGTCACCGGCATGGGCAAGTCCGGGCACATCGCCAACAAGATCGCGGCGACCCTGGCCAGCACCGGAAGCCCGGCGTTCTTCGTCCACCCCGGCGAGGCCAGCCACGGCGACCTCGGTATGATCACGCCAAACGACGTCGTGCTTGCGCTGTCGAACTCGGGCGAGACCAGCGAGATCGTCACCATCGTGCCGCTGATCAAGCGCATGGGCGCGCCGCTGGTCAGCATGACCGGTAAACCGGCGTCGACACTGGCGCGCGAGGCCAATGTGAACCTCGATGTCAGCGTCGCCAAGGAGGCCTGCCCGCTGGACCTCGCGCCGACCGCGAGCACCACGGCGGCGCTGGTCATGGGCGACGCGCTGGCGATCGCGCTGCTCGAGGCGCGCGGGTTCACCGCCGAGGACTTCGCGATGTCGCATCCGGGCGGCAGCCTCGGCCGCCGGCTGTTGCTGCACGTGCACGACATCATGCACAAGGGCGACGCGATCCCTGCCGTGCGCCGCGACGCACCGGTGCGCGACGCATTGATGGAGATGACGGCCAAGGGGCTGGGGATGACAGCCGTGGTCGACGCCGACGGTCGCGCGCTCGGGGTGTTCACCGACGGCGACCTGCGCCGCTGCCTCGATCGCGGCCTCGACGTGCGCAACGCGACGGTCGCCGACGTGATGACGCCGGGCGGCAAACGCATCGCACCCGACCGCCTCGCCGCCGAGGCGCTCAATCTGATGGAAGAGAAGAAAATCAATGCGTTGCTCGTGATCGACGCCAACGATCAGTTGTGCGGCGCACTCAACATGCACGACCTGCTGCGCGCAGGGGTCGTCTGAACCGACCGCAGTACCGGGGAACCACACCATGCAGGACATCCAGCGCAAGGCCGCGGCCATTCGCCTGATCATCTTCGACGTCGACGGCGTACTGACCGACGGCAGCCTGTTCCTCGGCGACGACGGCCAGGAATACAAGGCGTTCAATTCGAAGGACGGCCACGGCATGGTCATGCTGCAGCAGACCGGGGTGCAGATCGCGATCATCACCGGCCGCACCTCCGAGGTCGTGCGCATCCGCATGGCCAGCCTCGGCGTGCAGCACGTCTACCAGGGCAAGCGCGACAAACTTCCCGCCTACGCGGAACTCAAGCAGGTGACCGGCCTCGACGACGCGCAGATCGCCTATGTCGGCGACGACGTCGTCGACCTGCCGGTGATGACCCGGGTCGGACTGGCGATCGCGGTGCAGGACGCACACGAGCTCGCCAAGCAGCACGCGCACTGGATCACGCCGAGCGGCGGCGGTCGCGGCGCCGCGCGCGAGGTGTGTGAAATGATCATGGACGCCCAGGACAACCTGCAGCGCATGCTGCAGGCCTATACCGCCTAGCGGTCCCGCCACGCGCGCACACCGCAGCTGACCCATGCGCCGCTATAGACCCGTCCTCGCCTTGCTGCTGCTGGCCGCCGCGGGTGCAAGCTGGTGGCTGGTCGAGTCCGAGCCCCCATCGCACGAACCGGCGCCCACGAACGGACCACGCGAGATCGACTACTACCTCACCGGGTTCGATGTGGTGCAGATGGACAAAACCGGGCATCCCGCCCATCGCCTGAGTGCGACGCGCGCACACCACTATGTCGACGACGACACCACCCAGCTGCAGCGGCCTCGACTGACCGTCTACCAGGCCGATGACCCGCCGTGGCAGGTCGCGGCCGACGGCGCGCTGGTCTCGGCCAACGGCGACCTGGTGCTGCTCAGCGGCGACGTCTCGGTCACGCGCGACGGCGGCCAACGCAGCCGACCGGTACAGATCACGACCCGCGATCTGCGCGTCCAGCCGCGCGAGGACTATGCGGAAACCGACGAAAAGGTTAGGGTAGAAACCGATCGCGACTGGCTCGACGCGACCGGCATGCAGGCCTGGCTGCGGCCACCGTCGCGGCTCAAGTTTCTGTCTCAGGTGAAAGGCTACTATGTCCCCGGCCCGGCAAACGACAACTGACTCACGCCACCCGAAGTACCGAAGCAGCCCGCGGTGCGTGGCGCTGCTGATCGCGCTGCTCGCGACGAGCGCCGCATTCGCCCTGGAATCGGATCGCCGCCAGCCGATCGAACTCGCCGCAGACAGCGTCGACATTGACGAAGGTAAGGGCGTGAGCATCTACAAGGGCGACGTCGACCTGCGCCAGGGCACGATCCACCTGCAGGCGGATATCGTCACCGTGCACCAGCAGGGCCGCAAGACGTCGAAGATCGTCGCCGACGGCAGCCCGGTGCAGTTTCAGCAGCAGTCGGACAAGGGGCTCGTCCAGGGCCGCGCGAAACACGTCGAATACGAGGTCGACAGCGAGAATCTGGTGTTGTCGGGCGACGCCGAGGTCGTGCAGGGACAGGACCGGATGCGCAGCGACCGCATCGTGTACGACCGGGTGCGCTCGGTGGTCAAGGCCGGTGCGGCCGCGCAGGGCAAGCAGCGGGTGAAGATCTCGATCCAGGCGCCCGGCCAGTAGCCCTTTCGGAGTCCCCGCCCACCGCATGCCCCAGCTGGCCGCCGAAGATCTGGTCAAAGCCTACCGCGGGCGCGTGGTGGTCAACGGCGTGTCGTTGCGGGTTACTGCCGGCGAGGTGGTTGGCCTGCTCGGCCCCAACGGCGCCGGCAAGACCACGACCTTCTACATG
>JAGRGY010000022.1:17766-61096 GCA_020445255.1 Gammaproteobacteria bacterium | reverse complement strand
AGGCGTTCCTGCAGCTTCTCGCGATCGTAGTCGGACGTGGTGTCTTCCATCTGCGTGCGGATCTGTTCGCAGCGGGCCTTGATGTCCTGCTCGGTGCCGGCGCCGTCGATGATCGTCGTCTCTTCCTTCGAGATCACGATGCGCTTGGCGGTGCCGAGTTCGTTCAGCGTGGCCTTCTCCAGGCTCAGACCGACCTCTTCCGAGATCACGGTCGCGCCGGTCAGGATCGCGATGTCCTGCAGCATGGCCTTGCGGCGGTCACCGAAGCCCGGGGCCTTGACCGCGCACACCTTGACGATACCGCGGATCGTGTTGACCACCAGCGTGGCGAGCGCCTCGCCCTCGATGTCCTCGGCGATCATCAGCAGCGGACGGCCGGCCTTGGCGACGGCCTCGAGTGCCGGCAGCAGATCGCGGATGTTGGAGATCTTCTTGTCGTGCAGCAGCACGTAGGGGTCTTCGAGCTCCGAGGTCATGTTCTGCTGGTTGTTGACGAAGTACGGCGACAGGTAGCCGCGGTCGAACTGCATACCCTCGACCACGTCGAGCTCGTTCTCGAAGCCCGAACCTTCCTCGACCGTGATCACGCCCTCTTTGCCGACCTTCTGCATCGCGTCGGCGATAATGTTGCCGATGTTCTCATCCGAGTTGGCCGAGATCGTGCCGACCTGGGCGATCGCCTTGGTGTCGGCGCACGGCTTGGACATGTCCTTGAGGAAATCGACCGCGGCGTGCACGGCCTTGTCGATGCCACGCTTGAGGTCCATCGGGTTCATGCCCGCGGCAACCGCCTTGAGGCCTTCGCGGACCATGGCCTGGGCCAGCACGGTCGCGGTCGTGGTGCCGTCGCCGGCGACGTCGGAAGTCTGCGAGGAGACCTCTTTGACCATCTGCGCGCCCATGTTCTCGAACTTGTCCGACAGCTCGATCTCTTTCGCGACCGAGACGCCGTCCTTGGTGATGGTCGGGGCGCCGTAGGATTTCTCCAGCACCACGTTGCGGCCCTTCGGACCGAGCGTGACCTTGACCGCATTGGCCAAAACGTTCACGCCCTTGAGCATGCGCTGACGCGCGTCATCGGAAAATCTGACTTCTTTTGCACTCATTGTGTGTTACCCAATCAATTCAGTTACTTGCAGTGTTGGTGGTGGTGCGAGCTCGACGCTCAGCCCTCGAGGACGCCCATGATGTCTTCCTCGCGCATCACCAGCACCTCCTCGCCGTCGATCTTCACCTCGGTGCCCGAGTACTTGCCGAACAGCACCGTGTCGCCGACCTTGACGTCCATCGGACGCACGTCGCCGCTTTCGAGGATCTTGCCCTTGCCGGTGGCGAGCACCTCGCCCTGAACCGGCTTCTCGGTGGCCGAACCCGGCAGCACGATCCCGCCGGGCGTGGTGGTTTCCTCTTCCTTGCGACGGACGACCACGCGGTCATGCAGGGGACGAATTTTCATCTACCGATAACTCCTGAGTTGTCGAAAAGTGTTTGAACTTCAGTGATTTTCTGGCGGCGCCTTGTTAGCACTCGCTCTTGACGAGTGCCAATAATAGGGGCGATCGGAGGCAAGTCAAGGGCGCCGGCAGAAAAAATTCCTCCCGTCGGCGGCTGGCACTCGCAGTCTCAAACTGCTGATAACTAAACATTTTTCCAAAATTGCCGTAAAACCCGTCGAGCGGGCTTCGAGATCGAGCCCGGCGGGCAGTGACGAAGGAGGAACGCGTCATGTCAAAGCACGACGGCAACACGCTGATCCGAACAACGGGCCTGACCGAGTACTTCCACGGTGCCGTGCACGAGGCCGCCGACCGGCGCCACGTACGCGCCGAGCCCGCCACGCTGCACTACCTGGTGCTGCTGCTGGCCAACCATGCACACAGCGACTACCTGTTCGACTACGACGACGGCCGGTTGCGGCTGCGCCCGCTGGCCGTTTTGTACGGCGACGCGCTGGCGGCCGGCAGCGAACACGAACGGCGGCTGTGGCTGCAACGGCTCGGCGACCTCGCCCTGTTCGTCGGCGGCCTGTTCGCCGGGCGCCTGAGCCGGCACTTCACCGACCTGGACTACTGCGTGGCGATGGGCGGCAACGCCTATGCCTACCTTGGCCAGAGATCGCCCCACACCGATGGCTGCACGTGCGTATTCGAGGAACTGTCCGCCGGGTTCGGGCGGTTCGTCGAACTGGTCGCGGTCGCGACCGGCAGACCCGTCGCGATGCAGTGATCGTACGGACGGGCAACAGGGGGCGTCACCCGTCGTCACAGATCCGTACCGTCCCCTCACCCGCCAGAAGGTACTGACCCGCTTCCGCTTTCCTGCAAACCTAATCCTCGCGGCGGTAATCGCCCTCGATGATGTGGTCGGCGCGCTGCTCGGGGCGCGCCGATGGCCGCGGCGCCGGCGTCAGCGTGCCGCGCGCTTTCAGCCAGCGCACGATCGCCCAGCGCCGCAGCGGGGCGATCAGCAACAGGAAGCCGATCGCGTCGGTGATGAAACCCGGCAGCAGCAACGCCAGTCCGGCCAGCAGCAGCAGGGCACCCTCGAGCAGTTCGATCGCCGGCACCTCGCGCGCGGCGAGCGCCGACTGCGCGCGAAACAGCACCGCAAAGCCTTGCATACGCACCAGCCAGCCGCCGAGCGCGGCGGTGAACAGCGACAGCGCGATCGTCGGCAATGCACCGATCACACTGCCGACCTCGATCAGCAGATACAGCTCGACCAGCGGCGCGCCGACAAAAATTACCAGGAAAATCAACAGTGGCATCGGTCTCGCCCTTGATGGGGCCGGGAGGCCCCGGTGTCCGGGTACTGCGACAGCTGAACACAGCCGCGGTTCACGGTTCAACCTGACGGGTGCCGAATCACGTCCCCCGGCAAACGCGATGCCCGCGCGATCTGCGCGGTTGGTGCAACAGTCCGGCGCATCGCGCGGTCTGAGCCGTTGGGCAACAGCCATCGCCGGTGGCCCCATTGCGCGTTCGAACCGGCACCGCGATCCGCATTACACTAGCGCCCCAATTCGCCGTCGCCGGTGATCCGGCGCCGAGCGGCGCATCGACGAGGGGATCCATGACCGAACCGCTGCTGGTGATCACTACGCTGCCCGACGGCGAGAGCGGTGAGCACCTCGCCGGGCAGTTGGTCGAACGCGGCCTGGCCGCCTGCGTGAATATCGGCGCCGCTGTAACGTCTGTTTACCGGTGGCACGGTCGCCTCGAGCGCGGCCGCGAAGTCATGTTGACCATCAAGACCACGCGTGCGGCATACCCGGCGCTGGAGCGTGCGATCGTCGACGGCCACCCCTATGAACTGCCCGAGGTCATCGCCGTTCCGATCACCGCGGGCCTCGACGACTATCTGCAGTGGATCGACGCATGTACAAAAAGCTGATCGCTTTGACCCTGATGCTGACGGCGCTCGCCGCAGCCGCACAGGACGAACAGGAATTCCTCAAGCCCGACCAGGCGTTTGCGATCTCGGCGCTGTCCGAGGACGGCAAATCGGTCGCCTTCGACTGGCAGATCGCCGACGGGTACTACATGTACCGGAGCAAGTTCCGTTTCATCAGTGACACACCGGGCGTCGAACTCGGCGATCCGGACATGCCACAGGCCGAAACCAAGAACGATCCGGTATTCGGCGACGTCGAGGTATATCGCGAACGGGTCAGGATCGCGGTGCCACTGAGCGCCGTCCCGGCGGGCACCGACACGCTGGCGCTCAGGGCACGCTCGCAGGGCTGTGCCGATGCGGGCATCTGCTACCCGCCGCATATGCAGACCGTGCTGGTGGCACTGAACCAGAGCGACGACATACCCCCGCCGGTGGATCCGAAGCGCGTCGAGGACTTTGCGCCGAGCGGCAGCGCCACGGCGGGCGCCGAGACCGGCGACGCAGTGGCTGCGGTCGCCGCCGCGCCGGCCACGGACGAACCGGCGCCGAACGCCGGCGGTGATCCGCTCACGGAGCTGGCGGCACTCGGCCAGGACCTCGGCATCGGCATAGGCGAGGACGACATCCTGTCGCCCGAGCAGGCCTTTCAGGTGGCAGCCTACGGCACCGACGGCAGCCGATTGCAGGTGCAGTGGACAATCGCCGACGGCACCTACCTGTATCAGAACAAGGTCAAGCTTTCACTCGAGGCAGACGGCGTCCAGCTCGGCAGCTACGAGCTGCCGCGACCGGACATCAAGAAGGACTCGATCAAGCCCGATGGCAGCATCGGCGACGTCGCCGTCTACCACCACATGATCGATCTCGACATACCGCTGGTGCGCAGCAATACCGATGCGACGACGGTCACGCTGACCGCCTCCTACCAGGGCTGCGCCGAGCGCGGGATCTGCTATCCGCCGCAGAAACAGGTCTTCAAGATCGATCTGCCGGCCGCATCCGGCGCGACCACCGTGGCCGCCGCATCGGTGGCGCAGCCCGCAGCGACGGCAACGACCGCGTCGACGCCGGCCGGGACCACGCAGGCCAGGCAGTCGGAGCAGGACGAGATCGCGTCGATGATCGCCGGACAGAGCACCTGGGTCGTGGTCGGGGCCTTCTTCCTGATCGGCCTGGGGCTCGCGTTCACGCCCTGCGTGTTCCCGATGATCCCGATCCTGTCGGGGATCATTACCGGTCACGGCAGCAGCATCACCGCACGCAAGGCCTTCATGCTGTCGCTGGTTTACGTCCTGGCGATGGCGCTCACCTACACCGTTGCCGGTGTGTTCGCGGCGCTGGCCGGGGAGAACCTGCAGGCGATGCTGCAGAACCCGGTCGCGATCACGATCTTCGCGCTGGTGTTCGTCGCGCTGGCATTCTCGATGTTCGGCTTCTACGACCTGCAACTGCCATCGGGCCTGCAGTCGAAGCTGACCGAGATCAGCAACAAGCAGGAGGGCGGCAGCCTGGTCGGCGCCGGCATCATGGGGCTGCTGTCGGCACTGATCGTCGGACCCTGTGTCGCGCCGCCGCTGGCCGGGGCGCTGATCTACATCGGCCAGACCGGCGACGCCGTGCTCGGCGGTCTGGCACTGTTCGCGATGTCGATGGGCATGGGCGCGCCGCTGATTGCGATCGGCACATCGGCAGGCAAGCTGCTGCCGCGCGCCGGCGCCTGGATGGACACCGTGAAGGCCGTGTTCGGCGTGGTCATGCTCGGCGTGGCGATCTATCTGCTGGAACGCATCATATCGCCGGTCGCCGCGATGCTGTTGTGGGGGGCGCTGCTGGTCGTATCGGCGATCTACATGGGTGCCATCAGCCACCTGCCCGAAGACGCCAGCGGCTGGCGCAAGCTGTGGAAGGGGGTCGGCGTCGCGATGCTGATTTACGGCACGCTGTTCTTCATCGGCGCGGCCGCCAACGGCAACGACACGCTGCAGCCTCTGCGCGGCGTCGTGCTGGGTGGTGTCGGCGGAGGCGGTTCGGCGGCCGAGCAGCATGTCACGTTCAAGCGGGTCAAGACCGTCGCCGACCTGAACGCCGCGCTGGCCGCCGCCAGGACCGAGCACAAGGCGGTGATGCTCGATTTCTACGCCGACTGGTGCATCTACTGCAAGCTGATGGAGAAGAACACCTTCCCCGACCCCGCCGTGAGCGAGGCGATGTCGAAGATGGTACTGTTGCAGGCCGACGTGACCGACAATGACGATGACGACAGGGCGCTGCAGCAACACATCGGCATCCCGGCGCCGCCGGCAATGATCTTCTGGGGCCCGGATGGCGCCGAACGCCGCCACCTGCGTCTGCTCGGCTTCAAGGGACCCGACGAATTCGCCCCCCACCTGACAGAGGCGCTCAAGCAGTGAACATCCGTAATTACTTCCTGATCGCCGTCGGTGGCGCGGTGATCGGCGCCGCCAGCGGTTTTGCGCTGCGTGCGTTTGACGATCGGCGCGCGGACGACTTGGCGTCTCCGGTGCCGGTGGTTCGGGAAGTCGATCAACTGCCTGCGTTTGCGTATCGCGACCTCGAGGGCAAACTGCGCAACAGCAGCGAATTCGCCGACAAGGTCGTCGTGCTGAATTTCTGGGCCACCTGGTGTCCGCCCTGCCGCAAGGAGACACCGGAATTCGTTGCGATGCAGGACGCGTTCAACAACTCGGTGCAGTTCATCGGCATCGCCATCGACGATGCCGAACCGGTGCGCGAATTCGCCAACGGATTCAAGATGAACTATCCGGTGCTGCTCGGCGACGTCGACGCCGTGGCGCTGTCACGCCGCCTCGGCAACCGCTACGAGGGGCTGCCGTTCACGGTGGTCATGAAACCCGGCGGCAACGTCGTGCTGCGGCACGCCGGCGGCATCGAGCGCGGCCAGCTCGAACCGTTGCTGCGCGAATTGACGACGCCGGGCTGAGACCACTGACGCCCGGGTCGATCGCCACCCGCTGCGACCACCATCGATCACTTGGATCAGGCATTTCCACCCTGGACAAAGACCGGGTGGTGATCGACAATTGCTCGCAACTTTTCGCCATTTCGGCACAGATCTCCGCAAAAGCGGCCCAAAAGCGCGATTGCGGCGGCTGAGGAAACAGATTCACGATGGCGCAGATACTCGTCCTGAACGGCCCCAATCTGAACCTGCTGGGATCACGTGAACCAGGGCACTACGGACGAGACACACTGGCCGACATCGAACAACGTCTGCACGCCATCGCGGACGGGCATACGATCGAATTCTTCCAGAGCAACGCGGAATCCGCGCTGCTCGACCGCATCCACCAGGCGGGTGCTGACGGGGTGGCTTTCATCCTGATCAACCCCGCCGCGTTGACCCACACCAGCGTCGCACTCCGTGATGCATTGCTGGGGGTCAAGATCCCGTTCATCGAGGTGCATCTGTCGAACCTGCACGCGCGCGAGCCCTTCCGCCACCACTCGTACCTTTCCGACGTGGCGGTCGGCGTCATCAGCGGGCTGGGCGCGCATGGCTACGAACTGGCACTGGCCGCCGCGCTGCGCCGGCTGGCCGGATGAACGACACCACTCAGCGCGAAGCCAGGAATACTGCATAAATGGATATCCGCAAGGTCAAGAAACTCATCGAACTGCTCGAGGAGTCCGACGTCGCCGAGATCGAGATCCACGAGGGCGAGGAATCGGTGCGCATCAGCCGCGCGAGCAGCGTGATGCCGGCGATGGCGCCGATGCCGATGGCCGCCGCGCCGGTCGTGGCGGCACCCACGCCCGCCGCAGCCGGCGAGCCGGCAGCGGCCAAGGAACCCGAGGGTCACATCATCCGCTCGCCGATGGTGGGCACCTTCTACCGCGCGCCGTCACCGGGCGCGAAACCGTTCGTCGTCGATGGGCAGGCAGTGTCGAACGGCGAAACGCTGTGCATCATCGAGGCGATGAAGATCCTCAATCAGATCGAATCGGACAAGAGCGGCAAGGTGGTCGAGATCCTGGTCGAAAACGGCCAGCCGGTCGAATACAACCAACCGCTTTTCGTCATCGGATAAGTCGATGTTGGAGAAGATCGTCATCGCCAACCGCGGCGAGATCGCGCTCCGCATCCTGCGCGCGTGCCGCGAACTCGGCATCCGTACCGTCGCGATCCACTCCGAGGCGGACCGCGATCTCAAGCACGTGCGTCTGGCGGATGAATCAGTCTGCATCGGGCCCGCCGCGTCGTCGGCCAGCTACCTGAACGTGCCGGCGATCATCAGCGCCGCCGAGGTGTGCGACGCTCAGGCCATCCATCCCGGTTATGGATTCCTGTCTGAGAATGCCGACTTCGCCGAGCGCGTCGAACAGTCCGGTTTCGTGTTCATCGGCCCGCGCCCGGAGACGATCCGACTGATGGGCGACAAGATCACCGCGATCGAGGCGATGAAGACCGCCGGCGTACCGACTGTGCCGGGTTCCGACGGGCCGCTCGACGACAACGACGAACGTACGCTGCAGATGGCCCGCCAGATCGGTTACCCGGTCATCGTCAAGGCGGCCGGCGGCGGTGGCGGCCGCGGCATGCGCGTGATCCGCGCCGAGGCCTCGCTGCTGAACGCGATCTCGCTGACCAAGGCCGAGGCCGGTGCCGCGTTCGGCAACGATACGGTGTACATGGAGAAATTCCTCGAGAATCCGCGCCATGTCGAGTTCCAGGTACTGGCCGACACCCACGGCAACGCGATCCACCTCGGCGAGCGGGACTGCTCGATGCAGCGCCGCCACCAGAAGGTGGTCGAGGAGGCGCCTGCGCCCGGCATCGACGAGGCGGTGCGCCGGCGCATGGGCGACAGCTGCGCCGAGGCCTGCCAGCGGATCGGCTACCGCGGCGCAGGCACGTTCGAGTTCCTGTTCGAGAACGGCGAGTTCTACTTCATCGAGATGAACACGCGCGTGCAGGTGGAGCATCCGGTCACCGAGATGATCACCGGCGTCGATATCGTCCGCGAACAGCTGCTGATCGCCAGCGGCGAGAAGCTCGGTTACACGCAGGACCAGATTGCCATTCGCGGCCACGCGGTCGAATGCCGCATCAATGCCGAGGACCCGAACAACTTCATGCCGAGCCCTGGTGACATCAGCCAGCTGCACCTGCCGGGCGGTCCGGGCATCCGTGTCGACACGCACCTGTACAATGGCTATCGCGTGCCGCCCTACTACGACTCGATGATCGGCAAACTGATCGCGCACGGCGAGACGCGCGACGTAGCGATCGCGCGAATGCGCACTGCGCTGTCCGAAATGGTCATCGACGGCATCAAGACCAACATTCCGCTGCAGGCACGCATCATGGCCGACGCCAATTTCCAGAAAGGTGGCATGAACATCCACTATCTGGAGAAGATGCTGGGTCTCTGAACCGCGGCCGTGCGTGGATACCCCGCCTCCGCCGATCGTTCGACTGCACCATCCCTGGCGCTGCACGCCGCGCGACGCGGGCCCGGTCGTGGAGAAGCGGGGGAAAGCCCAACATGGCGACCTGGCTGCAGTTTCACCTGACTGTCGGCAAATCGCGCGCAGCGCTGGTCGAACTGCTGTTCCTCAACCTCGGCGCAGCCGCGGTGTCGCTCGGCGATGCCGGTGACGAACCGATGCTCGAACCGGCACCGGGAGAAACGCCGCTGTGGCAGGCAACCCGCATCAGCGGGCTGTTCGACGGCGACGCCGATGTCGACGAACTGCGCAGTGCGCTGAACAGCGCGCTGGCCACAGACGTGAGCCGCAGCCTCAGCATCGAGACCCTGGTCGATCGCGACTGGGAGCGGGTCTGGCTGGAGCGTTTCCAGCCGATGCGATTCGGCCAACGCCTGTGGATTCGGCCAACCGGACGCGTGGTCGATGCCGCCGACGCCGTCATCATCGATCTCGACCCCGGACTGGCGTTCGGCACCGGCACCCACCCGACCACGGCCCTGTGCCTCGGCTGGCTGGACGCACATCCGCCGGCCGGTCGCAGCGTGATCGACTTCGGTTGTGGGTCGGGCGTGCTGGCGATCGCCGCGCTCAAGCTCGGTGCGTCGCGTGCGGTGGCGGTCGACCACGACGTGCAGGCGGTGCTCGCCACGCGCGACAATGCCGTGCGCAACAGTGTCGACAATCGCATCCTCGTCGCACACAGCGAGGATTTCGATGCCCAGACGGCAGACCTGGTCCTGGCCAATATTCTCGCCAACATACTGATCGAACTCGCCCCGCGCATCGGCGACCTGGTCGTCGCCGGCGGAGACCTGGTGCTGTCGGGTATCCTTATCGACCAGGCCGACGACGTGATCGCCGCCTACGTCGATCGATTCGCATTCGCACCGCGTGAGACGCGCGAGGGCTGGGTGTTGTTGCACGGCCGCAGGCGCGACGCGGGCGACCACCTCGATACGACGACGCAGACAGGGTGATCGACGTATTGTCCGTGCTGGACGCGGCCGGAAATTGGCACGACATGGACTATCCGGGGTACCGCATGAAAGTTGAGCGACGTCGAATCGGTCCCGCCGTTCATCGTTTCGGCCGCAGCGTCGTTATCCGCTTGATCCCCAAAGCGGTCCGGGGTTGACGCATGAAGACACGCTGCCCGGGTTGCGCCACCCGCTACGAGGTCGATGCCGACGCGCTGCTCGACAGCAACGGGCTCGCGCATTGCTATCGCTGCGGCACCGTGTTCGACGCCATCACCGAGACAGGCAGCGATGCGCCGGTGGGCGGAAACGCGGGCGGACGCAGCCTGATGTGGCTCAAGGAACCCGACGAGGTCGACGTGCGCGCTCAGGCCGAGCGCGAGCTGCCATTCGACATGCCCGCAGACCTGCCGACCATCGAGCCAAGCAGCGACGCGGCGCTCGACGTAAGAGACACACTGTACGAAAGGCCATCGTACCTGGGTTTCTTTTATGGCCTGTTCGCCTTCGCGCTGGCCGCGGGCGTTGCGTTGCAACTCGCATGGCAGTATCGGCTCGAACTGCTGGCGCGCTTTCCGCAGCTCGAGATCGTCTGCGAGCATCTGCCCTGCCGCCCCACGCTGGTGCATGAACCCGACGCGTTCCATGTCCTGCGACGCGAGATGCAGGCGACACCGAACGAGCCGGACTCGTTGACGTTGAGCGCCGCGATCCGCAACGATGCCGACACTGCACAACACCTGCCCGACATTCAATTGTCGTTGCTCGACGACAACGGCGCAGCCATCATTCGTCGACGCCTGTCGCCGGATGAATATATCTATCCACCACCGCGCACGGATACCGTCATCGCACCCGGCGAAGTGTTCACTATCGCCATCGACTTCGCAGATCCCGGTGACGCTGCAACCGGTTTCGAAATTGATTTTTTTTAGCGCCAGATTAGCTCGCAAACAGGCTTGCGCCGAGGTCATTTAGGCGTAACATTGCCACCCCCTGATTGCCAAAGACCGGATACGAATCCGGCGCGGACCGAGAACGTGTCCCGGCATGCCGGCAGGGCTGATTTCTCAATAAGAAACGCTTGTGCAGGTCTGTTCGACGGGAGCCTCAGCGATAGTGCAAATCGGTCCGTTCCAGCTCGAGAACTGTCTGGTCGCCGCACCGATGGCCGGCGTTACCGACCGACCGTTCCGCATGCTCTGTCGTCGCCTCGGTGCCGGACTCGCCGTGTCGGAGATGGTGACGACCGATACCAGCCTCTATGCGTCGCGCAAGACGATGCACAGACTCGATCACAAGGGTGAACCCGAGCCTGTCTCGGTACAGATCGTCGGCACCGATCCACAGCAGATGGCCGAGGCCGCGCGGATCAACGTCGCCAACGGCGCGCAGATCATCGACATCAACATGGGCTGTCCTGCAAAGAAGGTGTGCAAGGTCGCCGCGGGCTCGGCGCTGATGCGCGACGAGCCGCTGGTCGCACGCATCCTGGACGCGGTCGTCAACGCCGTCGACGTGCCGGTGACGCTGAAGATGCGCAGCGGGTGGGACAGCGCCAATCGCAATGCACCGCGGATCGCCAGGATCGCCGAACAGGCGGGCATCCGCGCGCTGGCCGTGCATGGCCGCACACGCGCCTGCGGCTACCACGCCGAGGCCGAGTACGACACCGTCACCGCCGTCAAACACGCCGTGTCCGTGCCGGTCATCGCCAACGGCGACATCGACTCGCCCGCGAAGGCTGCCGATGTCCTGGCCCGAACCGGTGCAGACGGCCTGATGATAGGGCGCGCTGCGCAGGGGCGACCGTGGATCTTTCAAGACATCACACATTTTTTCGCCACCGGCGCGCTGGCCCCGGAGCCACCGGCGGCGTGGATCAGGGACACCCTGCTCGATCACCTCGATGCACTGTATTCGCTGTATGGCAGCGTGCACGGCGTGAAGGTGGCGCGCAAACACATAGCCTGGTACAGCAGGACGCAACCGGGCTCGGCCGCATTCCGCGAACGGATCAATGCGGCCACTACTACAACGCAGCAACGCGACCAGATAAGGGACTATTTCGATCGCATCGACGACAAGAAGACGCCTGGCCCCGGTCCCGCGTCCGTGAAGGAGGAATTGGCAGCGTGAGTTTTGAAGCCACCCACACCTCGCCCGCAATCTCAGGAAAGTACGCCGTGGTGAAAACGCACAGAACCGAGCCGTTGCGCGACGCGGTGCGTGATGCCCTGGTCCACTACTTCGAACAGCTTGATGGCACGGCGCCCAACGACCTCTACCAATTGGTGATGGAGCAGGTCGAACAGCCGCTGTTCGAGACCATTCTCAGTCACACCGGTGGTAACCAGAGCAGGGCCGCCACCCTGCTCGGCATCAGCCGCAGCACGCTTCGAAAGAAGCTCGCACAATACGAAATCGAGTAAAATCGACTGTCCCCCAACCAGCGTTACGCGGCCCACGGGCCGCGTTTGCATTTGCAGGAAAACAAGAAATGCCAACCATCACCCGAGCCCTGATCAGCGTCTCCGACAAGACCGGCGTCGTCGAATTCGCACGCGACCTGGCCGAGGCCGGCGTCGAGATCCTTTCCACCGGTGGCACCGCGAAGCTGTTGCGTGACAGCGGCATCGCGGTCATGGAGGTCAGTGATTACACCGGTTTTCCGGAAATGATGGACGGACGCCTGAAGACGCTGCACCCGCAGATCCACGGCGGCATCCTCGGCCGCCGCGGGACCGACGATGACGTCATGGAACGACATGGTATCGGCCGGATCGACTTGGTCGCAGTGAACCTGTACCCGTTCCAGCAGGCGGTCGCCGATCCCGACTGCAGCCTCGACACGGCGATCGAGAACATCGATATCGGTGGTCCGACGATGATCCGCGCCGCGGCCAAGAACCACCGCGACGTGGCCGTGATCGTCGACCCGCACGACTACGGACACGTGGTGCAGGAGATCCGCGCCAACCAGGGCGAGGTCAGCACACAGACCTGCTTCCGTCTCGCGGTCAAAACGTTCGAACACACGGCCCGGTACGACGGCGCGATCGCGAACCATCTGGGCGCAATCGGCGACGACGGCGGCCGACGCGAGTTCCCCAACACGATCAACCTGCAGTTCCGTCAGGTGCAGACGATGCGCTACGGGGAGAACCCGCACCAGAAGGCCGCCTTCTTCGTCGAGCACGACATCCGCGAATCGAGCGTCGCGACGGCCCACCAGCTGCAGGGCAAGGAGCTGTCGTACAACAACATCGCCGACACCGATGCCGCGCTGGAGTGCGCGAAGCAGTTCGCGCTCGACACCGACGGCGGCCCGACCTGCGTCATCGTCAAGCACGCCAACCCGTGCGGTGTCGCCACCGGCAACAGCGTGCTCGACGCCTACGACCGCGCCTACAGCACCGATCCCGAATCGGCGTTCGGCGGCATCATCGCATTCAATACAGAGCTCGACGGTGCAACCGCGCAGGCGATCGTCGACCGCCAGTTCGTCGAGGTGATCATCGCGCCGACCGTGTCGGCCGAAGCGATCGAGGCGGTCAAGGCGAAAAAGAACGTGCGCCTGCTGGCGTGCGGCGAGTGGGCGGCCGAAGACACCCATCGACTCGACTTCAAGCGCGTCAACGGCGGGCTGCTGGTCCAGGATGCCGACCTGCAGCTGTTGCACGAGACCCGCGTGGTCACCGAGCGGGCACCGAGCGAGGACGAGATGCGCGACCTGCTGTTCACCTGGCGCGTGGCGAAGTTCGTCAAGTCGAACGCGATCGTGTACGGCCGCGAGCGCATGACGATCGGCGTCGGTGCCGGGCAGATGAGCCGCGTCAACTCGGCCCGCATCGCCGCGATCAAGGCCGAGCAGGCCGGCCTCGAGGTGCGCGGCTCGGTGATGGCGTCGGATGCCTTCTTCCCGTTCCGCGACGGCATCGACAGCGCTGCGGCAGCCGGTATCGCCGCGGTGATCCAGCCGGGAGGCTCGATGCGCGACGAGGAGGTGATCGCCGCGGCCAACGAGCATGGCATGGCGATGGTGTTCACCGGGATGCGGCACTTCAGGCATTGAGTCGCGTGCCTGGCGGTCGGTGCACAATCCCGGCCACGACCGCGACCACGCACGTTCAGCCGGCAAACGGCTCCCAGCGGTAGCGGCGCAGCGACACGCGCCCTTCGACCACCTGCACCCCCTCGCGCCGCAGCAGGCGCAGCTGGCGGTTCGATCCGCCCTTGTCGGCGGGCAGGCTCGACCGCCCGCCGGCGTTGACGACCCGGTGCCAGGGCAGCTGCGACCCGTGCGGCAGCCCGGCGAGCTTCCGCCCGACCCAGCGTGCGCCGCGTGGCCGGCCGATCAGCGTCGCGAGCTGACCGTAGGTGACGACCCTTCCCGCCGGGACCTGCGCCAACCATGCGTACAGCTGCTGTTCGAACTCGCCATCCATCTTGAACCCCGCGTCGCGGCGTCCGAGTATGCGCGCATGACGGTTGACCTGCATGTCGCACAACCATCCGGGATGATCGCACCGGCCCGGGGTGCTTGCACGCCGCTCTCGACCGACTGGCACAACACGCCGGTCAATCCGCTCATCTCACCGATTTCCCGCTGCGAACGCCGATATCCTTACCCTGACAGGGCGGCGCGACGGTTCCCTCGCAGCGAAAGAGCGGCGAACCATGCAGCCTAGACCCAGACACGGACCCTGCAGCCTGTGCGGCCGCGACACCGAGCTCACCTTCCATCACCTGATCCCGCGCAAGCTGCATCGGCGCACCTTCTTCCGCAAACGCGTGCCGCGCGAGGCCCTGCAGGCAGGTGTCGACCTGTGCCGGGCATGCCACGATGCGCTGCATCGCTTGTACGACGAGATGACGCTCGCCAAGCGCCTGAATTCGCTCGACGCATTGCGCGCCGACCCCGCGCTGCAACGCCACGTGCACTGGGTGCGCAAGCAACGCCTCGGCGGACGCAGCGACTGAATCGCCGCAGATGCCGCCTGGATTGATCGATCGCACGGACATTGGCATCTCCAGCCGGTAATCTGAATGCATCTGCGAGACCGCCGGCGAAACGCCCCGATGAAGCCCGATACCGCCACAGCGATGCACGACCTGATTCACCAGATGCGATCGGTGTTCCCGTTCGCGCTGCCGGCGGCGCAGATCTGCAGTGGCGAGTGCCGTGGCTGTCCGCTGAAGGTGCTGGATTTCCTGCAGACCGAGCTGGATGACTGGGATGCGCGCATCGCCGCCGGCGAACAACCCGGCCTGAGGGAGCTGTCACGGCTGATCCGCACCGGACGCAAGGTGGCGAACGTGCTGCGGCGCTCAGGCCTGCCGGTCGGCGACGACACGACCCTGCACTGAAGCGCCACCGCGATCGGAACGCACCGGCGACATCGCTTGGGTCATGCCGCGGTCGTGAGACACGAAGGCCCGGAATGGCTTATCGTTCACGCTCCCTGATGACGAGATCCCGAGCAGCATGAAGGTACTGGTGATCGGCGGCGGCGGCCGCGAACATGCATTGGCCTGGAAAGCGGCCCAGTCTCCAGGCGTCGAGCGCGTGTTCGTTGCCCCGGGCAATGCCGGAACGGCGCACGAACCGGGCGTAGAGAACGTCTCGATCGCCGCGGACGACGTCGATGCGCTGGTCGCGTTCGCACGCGATAACGGCGTCGGCCTGACCATCGTCGGGCCAGAGGCGCCGCTGGTGATCGGTGTCGTCGATGCGTTCCAACAGGCCAGTCTGCGCTGTTTCGGGCCGAGCCGGGGCGCGGCACAGCTCGAGGGCTCGAAGTCGTTCACCAAGGATTTCCTCGCCCGGCATGCGATCCCGACCGCCGACTACCGCACCTTCACCGAGGTCGAGCCGGCGCTGGCCTACCTGCGCGAACGCGGGGCACCGATCGTGGTCAAGGCGGACGGCCTCGCGGCCGGCAAGGGCGTCATCGTCGCCACCGACCTCGCCAGCGCCGAGAACGCGGTGCGCGACATGCTCGCCGGCAACGCATTCGGCAGTGCCGGACATCGCGTCGTGATCGAGGAGTATCTCGACGGGGAGGAAGCCAGCTTCATCGTCATGGCCGACGGCCGGCATGTGCTGCCGATGGCCACCAGCCAGGACCACAAGCGCGTCGGCGACGGCGACACCGGTCCGAACACCGGCGGCATGGGCGCCTACTCGCCGGCACCGGTGGTCACCGATGCCGTGTACCGGCGCATCATGGACGAGGTGATCATGCCGACGATCGCCGGCATGGCGTCCGAGGGTCTGGCGTATACCGGGTTCCTGTACGCCGGGTTGATGATCATGGCCGACGGCACCCCCAAGGTCATCGAGTACAACTGCCGCTTCGGCGACCCGGAGACCCAGCCGATCATGCTGCGCCTGCGCTCGGACCTGGTCGCGCACTGTCTCGCTGCACTCGATGGCCGCCTCGATGCCGAGACCGCCGAGTGGGATCCCCGCAGCGCGGTCGGCGTCGTGCTGGCCGCGGGCGGCTATCCCGGCGATTACCGCAAGGGTGACCCGATCGAAGGGCTGCCCGCAGCCGACGCTGCGGGCGGCAAGGTCTTCCACGCCGGCACGACGGAGCATGACGGCCAGATCGTGACCGCGGGTGGGCGCGTGCTGTGCGCGACGGCGCTCGGCGACACGGTTGCCGGGGCGCAGGCCGCGGCCTATGCGCTCGCCGAAAAGATCCGCTGGACAGGCATGTTCCATCGCCACGACATCGGCTATCGCGCGATCGCCCGCGAACGCCGCGACGTGTAAGACCCGACCGGGGACACAGACCGTGCCCATCTCGCGCTGCAACTGCATCGGCTTCCGATTGATGTTCGGGCTGGCCCTGCTGATCGTCACCTGGCTCGCGCTGACACCCCAGCCGCCCCAACTTCCCGCCGTCTCGTTCGCGGACAAGTGGGCGCACATGCTGGCCTTCGCGACGCTCGCGCTGCTGGCCGACACCGGCTGGCCGGAACGCGGCTACGGGCCGCTGAAATGGGGCACGTTGCTGGCATACGGCATCGGCATCGAACTGTTGCAGTCACAGATCCCCAACCGCTTCTTCGACCCGGCCGACGCCCTCGCCAATGCCGCCGGGCTGATCCTGTACGGCCTCGTTGTCCTGCGCGTGCTGCGCGCGACCGGAATACGATAAACCCCGGACACTGCATAGCCATGCACCCGAGCGCGCGGGGCACAATTGCCGTGGTTGCCTGCTTTCGACGGAGAAGCCGCCATGTGGATGCGCAAGAAGCCTGTTGAAATGCCGCGCGAGGCGGATGCGCTGCCGGGACGCCCCGATGCTTTGCCGGTCGACCCGACTCATTTCGTCAACGGCAACGTCATCAAGCCACCGTTTCCCGACGGCATGCAGCAGGCGATGTTCGGCATGGGCTGCTTCTGGGGCGCCGAGCGGGGGTTCTGGAAACTGGACGGGGTATACGCCACGGCCGTCGGCTATGCCGGCGGCTACACGCCGAACCCGACCTACGACGAGGTCTGTACCGGCCTGACCGGCCACAACGAGGTCGTGCTGGTCGTGTTCGATCCGGACTGGATCAGCTACGACGACCTGCTGAAGGTGTTCTGGGAGTCGCACGATCCGACCCAGGGTATGCGCCAGGGCAACGACGTCGGCACCCAGTACCGGTCAGGCGTGTACGTGTTCTCGTCATCGCAGCGGCAGGCCGCCGAACGCAGTCGTGCGCGCTACCAGGCCGAGTTGAAGAAGCGCGGCCTGGCCCCGATCTCGACCGAGATCGTCGACGCGCCGCCGTTCTACTACGCCGAGACCTACCACCAGCAGTACCTGGCCAAGAATCCGAATGGCTATTGCGGGCTCGGCGGGACCGGGGTCTGTCTGCCCGAAAACAGCACCTGATCGCACCCCCACCGATCATCCAGCCAGACCGCGCCACCCATCCCGACGCCTACGACATACCGGTCGACAAGCGACCGATTTGGCCATTTCGCCCGTCGGCCACAACATGCTGCGCCAGAACGCGTTCATCGGGCCGACGGCGCGGTGCGGTGCAGCCACACCCGCCGTCTCGGTCACGCGCAGCGAAGGTCCGCACCTGACCCGCAGGAAATCCTGTGGTATCGAAAAACCAGGCAGGGCACGGACACGGGGTGTCGTCGCCCACCCGGTGTGCGCGGTCAGTTGAATAGCTCGCCGAAGAACTCCTGCATGCGCGCCCACGAACGCTCGTCCGCCTGTGCGTTGTACTCCAGGTTCGGGATGTTGAAGCTGCCGGCATCCGGATTCGTGAATCCGTGCCTGGCGCCGCCGTAACTGTCCATCTCCCAGTTGGCACCCGCCTCGTCGAGCTTGGCGAGGAAGTTGGCGACGATGTCCGGGCCCACCCAAGCATCGGCATAGCCATGCAGCACCAGGATTCGGGGACCTACCTTGCCCTTCGCCTCTTCCGGCGCGGCCGGCAAGGAACCGTGGAAGCTGACGACGCCCTTGACCGGCATATTCGCGTAGCTCATCTGCAGCACGGTCGCACCGCCGAAGCAGTAGCCGATCGCGGCCAGGTTATCGCCGGACACCATGCCACTGGCCTGCAGTTGCGCGAGACCCAGATTCGCGCGTTCGCGCCAGCCATCGACATCGGCGGTCACCTCCTGCATCCAGGTACGCGCCTGGTCGGGCTTGTCGGTCACGTGGCCGTCGCCGTACATATCGGCCGCGAACGCAACGAAGCCCAGTTCGGCCAGCATCGCGGCGCGCTTCTTCGCATAGTCGTTCAGACCCCACCACTCGTGGATCACCAGCACGCCCGGACGCGGTCCGCCGATGGCATCGTCCCAATACAGATAACCGGTAAGCGAGGTGTCACCGTCCTTGTACGACACCGCCTTGCTCTGCACGGCGGCCTCCACACCGATGCACACCAACAGCATGACCAACCCCGAGATGAACCGATTCATGACGCTTCTCCTTCGTTACCCCGGACGTTGCGCGGGGCATCGCTGTTCGAACGACGCGACATTATGCCGCCTTACAGGCGTGCTCAACCAGCCACGTGCCGCCGCCATGCCGGGTGCGCCGAGATCAGTTGCAGGGCATCGTCCAACAGGCCCTTGCCGGGCTCCACCCGGTGCCAGGTCGACGCGCCGGAGGGATGCGGCAACGGGATCACGTCGACGCTGCGGCGGCCGAGTGTGATGCTGTGTTGCCGCCCGATCACGTCGCTGAGCCGGGCGCAGTCGAGCAGACGTGAGATCGCCAGCCTGCCGACCGGAACCAGCAAGCGCGGACGCAGCAGTTCCAACTCGGCATTCAGCCAGTTGGCGCAACGCGTCATTTCGTCGTCGCTCGGCACGCGGTCTCCGCCACGCGGTCGCTTGCCCGGAAAGCACCGGCACACAGCGGCCATATAGACACGCGCGCGCAGCGTGGATTCATCCACCCCGATCCGACCGTACCACGCGAACAGCGTCTTACCCGCGGTCCACGCGAACGGGCGCGCAAATCCGGCCTCACGCGCGCCCGGCGCCTGGCCGATCTGCACCACCGGCGACAGCACGGGCGCACCGACCACGGGCGGACCGACCATGTCGGGGCAGCGCCGACACGTGAGCAACCGGGCCTGGTGTGCGCGCAGCAATTGCAGCCGGGATGCCATCACGCCACACTGCCATGCGGCAGTCGCCAGCGAAACCCCCGGTGATCGCCACACCCGATCAGGCCACGCAACCGGACCGGCCCGTGCCCAAGATACTGCTGTTGTCCGATACCCACGGCGCGCTGCACCCGCGCATCCTGGCGCTGGCGGCCACGGTCGACGGCGTCGTGCACGCCGGCGACATCGGCGACCCGGCTATTCTGGATCTGCTGGCCAGTGTGGCGAACGGCCTGATCGCCGTGCGCGGCAACAATGACGTGGCTGGTCGCTGGCCGGGCGCACGTCACGCGGACCTGGCCGCGCTCGGTGAGCGCGCCGAACTGCAGCTGCCCGGCGGCTGCCTGGTCGTCGAACATGGCCACCGCGTGAATCCTGCGGCACACCGCCACGCCGGCCTGCGTGCACGTCACGGCGGCGCGCGCGCCGTGGTCTACGGCCACACCCATCGCCAGACCGTGGACACCGCCTGCAAACCATGGATCATCAACCCGGGCGCCGCGGGGCGCAGCCGCACCTTTGGCGGCTCGGGCTGCGCCCTGCTCGAGGCAACGGCCCGCCGCTGGCGCGTGCAGACGTTTCAGTTTCCGCTGGCAGACTGGAAGACGTAGGGTTCGGCGTTCGCGAATGCCCGACCGGCCACCTCGCCAAGTCGGCATCGACGGTAGTGGGCATCCAGCATGCGCAGGGTCTCTTCGTGGGCCACCAGCAGCACGCAGCGCAACGGGCGGTGCGCGAGCCGGTCGAGGAAGCCGTCGACGCGGCGCTGATAGTCGCGCAGCGACTCCCCGCCGGCGGCACATGCGTGAACCGGGTCGTGCGCGATCGCGGCCAGGTATTCGGCGACCGGCCTGCCCTCGTACCCGGAGCGGATGTCCGCCAGACGCGGCTCGATGACCACGTCGACACCGATCTTCCGGCCGACGATCTCCGCGGTACGCCGAGCGCGCAGCAATGGGGACGCAAAGATCGCCTCGATCGGTTCCGCAACGAGACGACGCGCGGCCGCCTCGGCCTGCGCCACACCGACCCCGGTCAGGTCGACGGGCCGGGCCGGGTCGTCATTGCAGAGGCCGAGCAGGTTGTACGTCGACTGCCCATGGCGAAGACCGATGATGCGCATCAGCGCGGCAGGCTGCGACGATACTCGATGTCATCATTGCTGCCGATCGCACCATCGGGACCCGGTGACGCCAACATGAATCCACCATCCTCGAGGCGGTAGACGATCGGGTTGCCCCACCCGTCGAGACGTTCGTTGGCATCCAGCGACAGGGCAACGGCCACGCCGTCCATCGTCAGCTGCGCAGGGTCCTGGGCCGCACCACCCTGCTCGATCGATGTGAACAGGCGCTGCCCGATCGAACGCATCCGGCTGCGGGTGATCACCCATTTGTTGAGCGCGGCATCGCCGGTCACACCAACTGCGGGCGAGCCGTCGAGTGGCGGAGCGTCCAGCGCGGTACCCGGACCCGGGAGCGGTGCCGGTGTTCCCGGTGCGGGTGCGCCCGGCTGGCTCGGCCAGCCCGGCAGCGGCGGCGGCTCGGCGAAGACCGGCTGTCGGCCGGCAATGACCCTGTGCACGGTCTCGACGACGTTCCAGGTCAGCAGCGACACGACGATCATCATGACGACGCCGACGAAGATCGACGTCCGGCTGGCCCCGCCGGCCGCGGCGATATCGATGTCCGCGGCATAGGTCGGCGACATCCGGTTCAGGTAGGCGATCGCGTTGCGCGCATGCCGGCAGTACAGGTACTTGACCAGGAATGGCCAGAACAGGCGGTTGGCGATGACGCCGGCGATACCGAGATAGGTGAACTTGTCGGAGATGTGTTCGCGTGTCCCCAGCGCAATCAGTATCACCGGCAACAGCACCTCGGCGACGAAGATCACTGCCGACCAGACCCACATCTTGCGATACATCACCCACAGGAAAGGGCTGATCACCGCACCGCCTGTCCACGACAACCTGAGCTGGGTGCGCGGACCGATGATCATACGCTGGCAGAGCTCGCTGAGATGCCCGGCGTTGTGGCCCATGAAGAGGTTGATATGGTATTGCTCGGTCGGCAGCTCATTGCCATCGTCCACCCACGCGTCGTGCCAGCCGCCGACATTGCGCGCATACGCACTCTTCGCCGGCTGGGCCGGGCGATGACCGGATTGCTTCTCGGCACGCGGCCTGGGCGTGGCGACGGCGCCGACCGGCGTCGGGGTGTAGGACCCCCCCGTCCGGCGGGCGCGGTTGAATTCGGCAAACACGACGCCACACTCGTCGCATTGCCGCGCAACCAGCTGGCGATGGCCGCATGCCGGGCACGTCATCAGGCCGGCGTCGACCGCCTCGCCGGCGTGCGGCAGGCGCAGACCGCGGGTGGCGTGAGACGGCCGTGTACCGGTACGCTCGATGCGCGCCATGGCGCCGATTTGCTCGAGCTGCTCCTGTAACCCGGCGGCCTCTTCGGCCGTCAGATCGGCATCGATGGGGCAGCCGCCCTGGTCGAACAGGCGCACCAGGGTGCCCGCCGACGTTTCGAACCGGCGGGCCAGAGCGGCCACGACGGCCTCGCGGCTGAACCCCGTCACCAACTGTCCGGTGAGTACGACGCGGAAGGGGCCGCTAGACATGGATCGGCGTCTCCGTCCGCTGGATGTAGTACGTCATTGGCGGTTTTGATTCCTGATGACTGGCACGCATTATAACGGCAGCAAGATCGATAAGTTTGCGCCGGCGCGCGCCCAGAGGTGCCACGGCGCCGTCCCAACGGAACGAATTCATGACGGACAGACCGCGGCGCTCAGTGCAAGACAAACCGCCCAAGGCGTTGTTGCGCAAGGTCGGACGGGCGATCGCCGATTACGCAATGATCCGCGACGGCGACCGCATTCTGCTCGGCGTTTCCGGCGGCAAGGATTCACTCAGTCTGCTGAACGTGCTCTACCACCTGCAAAGCTACGCGCCGGTGCGTTTCGAGCTCGGCGTGATCACGGTCGACCCGCAGATCGAGGGTTTCGATCCGTCGTCGTTGTCCGCGTACTACGACACCTTCGGCGTCCCCTGGTTCCATTGCCGGCAACCGATCATGGAGCAGGCCAAGACTCATATGAGCGGCGACTCGTTCTGCGCCTATTGCGCCCGGATGAAGCGCGGCATCATGTACACGACATGCCGCGACAACGGCTACAACGTGCTGGCCCTGGCCCAACACCTCGACGACCTCGCCGAGAGTTTCCTGATGTCGGCATTCCACCAGGGCAGGCTCGGGACCATGAAGGCCCACTACCGGATCGATGCCGGCGACCTGCGGGTGATACGACCGCTGGTCTACACACGCGAGACCCAGACCGCCGCCTACGCGGCAGCTGCCGGACTGCCGGTCGTGCCGGATTCGTGCCCGGCCTGCTTCAGCGCGCCGACCCAGCGCGCCCACTTCAAGACCCTGCTCGCGCGCGAGGAACGCGAACACACTCGCCTGTTCGCGAACCTGCTCAGCGCGATGCGACCGTTGATGGGTGATCGCATCGTCTGACCCGATTGCCGCCCGGCGAGCTCAAGTCCCCACCCTTCGTGACGCTATTGCGCAGTATCCGGCACCACAGAGACCGGCAATACAAGGTCCATGTTACGAAGGAGGTTCATCATGAGCGCATTCATCCGCACGGCAGCCACCGCGTTTTCGCTGTTGCTGGTCGGCAGCACACTGGCCGCCGAAATCTCACCGCAGACCGTCGACGGCGCGGTCACCGTCGATACGGCGGCGGCGCGCGCCCTTTTCGACCAGCAGGTTGCTTTCATCGACGTGCGCAAGGACAGCGACTTCGACGCCGGCCGTATCCCCGGCGCGATCCATCTCGAGCTGAAGCACAAGTTCAGTGACCAGAGCCTGTCGACCGAGGTCAAGAAGGACGAACCTGTGGTGTTCTACTGCAACGGCGAGAGCTGTATGCGCAGTTCGGACGCGAGCAAACTCGCAGTGAGCTGGGGCTTCTCCAAGGTTCACTACTACCGCGATGGCTTCCCGGCATGGAAGTCGGCCGGCAATCCGGTGGAGTGACACGCTGTCGCCGAAGCATTGGCCTTCGCGCAAGAACCGGATACGGATAATCCCATGAAGATCAGCCTGAAGAACCGCCTGCTGCTGACATCGTTCGCCTGCACCTTGTTGGTCGTCGCCACCTTCTTGGTCGCCGACCGGGTGTCAGTCGCGCACCAGCTGGAGCAGACGAGAGAGACGAACGTTGCCTACACCGGTGCGCTGTGGTCGGCGGTGACCGCAGCGCACTTTGGCGAGATGGAGTCGGAGACCGCGGCACTGACCCGCAGCCGGGACACCATCAACGCGCTCAAGAACGGCGACGCGGCGGCGCTGGCCGAGGCCACACAGCCGACCTTCAACCGCACGAGCACGAACGGCTCTATCGACGGCCTGATCATCACCAACCTCGACGGTCGCAAGCTGTATGTCGGCGGTCGCGATGCCTCGACAACGCTGGCTCAGACGGTTGCGGCCGACCAGAAGATTCACCACGCTCTGGTGCGCGACACCGAGGGTACACCGACACTCGCGCTGGGATTCCCGCTGTATTTCCGCGGCAAGCCGATCGGGGTGGCGGTCTACCTGCTTGCGGCCAATGTCGTCACCGACGAGATTGCCGCCAACGCCAGCGCGCGGGCCCTGCTCCTCGACACGCAGGGCAGGATCCTGCACGCCAGCCATCCGGAGGCGGCCGATCAGGTCGATTGGACGGGGTTCAACGAGTCCGGGGCAGACTGGCACATGCTGACCAGCGGCGAACAGGTTTTCGCGACCACGCTGCTGCCCCTGACCGATGCCGTCGGAGAACCGGTCGGACGGCTCGTGCTGCAGCGGGATTTCACCGCGGTCGCAGCGAGTATCCGGCGGATCGAACTGATTCAGTTGGCCGCGCTGATCGGCGTCGTGATCGTGGCGGCAGTCGTGTTGTTCCGTCAGATCACGACGGCGTTTCGGCCGCTCGGCAAAGCCACCGAGGCGATGTCTGCCATTGCCAGCGGCGATCTTTCGGTCGAGATCAAATGTCACACGGACAACGAGATCGCCGACATGCTCAAAGGTATGCAGGGCATGCGCGACTACCTGCGCGACATCATCGGGGCAATTCACAACGCCACCGGCGAGCTCAACCAGGTTACCCGCGAGGCCAGCCAGGTTGCTGAACGTGCAGTCGGCGGCGCGATGCAACAGAAGCAAGACACCGACAGCGTCGCCACCGCGATGACTGAGATGACCAGCACCGTACGCTCGGTCGCGCAGAACGCGCACGAAGCCGCCGACGCCGCGCGCAACGCGGATGGCCAGGCCAAACAGGGTCAGCAGATCGTTCAGGCGACCGTGGGCGCGATCCGCGACCTGGCCGGCGAGGTACGCTCCGGTGTCGACGCGATAGAGCGCGTACGCCAGGAGTCGGATGCCATCGGTCAAATTCTCGACGTCATCCGCAATATCGCCGAACAGACGAACCTGCTTGCATTGAACGCGGCGATCGAGGCCGCACGTGCCGGTGAGCAAGGGCGCGGATTCGCCGTGGTCGCCGACGAGGTGCGCACGCTGGCGAGCCGCACCCAGACATCGACAACCGAGATCCAGTCGATGATCGAACGGCTACAGCAGGGTACCCACGAGGCGGTCGGCGTCATGGATGCCGGCCGACGACGGGCCGAGGAGAGCGAGACCCACGTTCATGCGGCTGGCGACGCACTCGACGCCATCACGACGGCGGTCAGCCACATATCGACGATGAACGCTCAGATCGCCGTGGCCGCCGCGGAACAGGGTCGCGTAGCCGAGGAGATCAATCAGAACGTGATCAATATCTCGTCTGTCGCCGAACAGACCGTGGTTGGCGCAGACCAGTCGACGGCGGCCAACGAGCGCATAAACGGCCTGGCAGCCCACCTGCAGAAACTGGTCGGCAGTTTCCGGCTTTGAGTTGGCGCCCCGGCCGCGCGCCGCGTCACGCGATCCGGTTGCGCGGCGCACCATTCCGATACGCCCGAATGTTCGCCACCGTCTCGTCGACGACGTTCTGACGTGCCTGGCGGCCGGCCCACGCGCTGTGCGGCGTCATGATCAGGTTGGGAATGTCGCGGGCGAGCAACGGATGATCCGGCGGCGGCGGTTCGACGTCCAGCACGTCGATCCCGGCACCGCCGATCACACCGTGGCGCAGCGCGTCGGCGAGCGCGGCATTGTCGACGATCGCACCGCGTGCCGTGTTGATCAACAGCGCTTCAGGTTTCATGCGCGCCAGCGCTTCCGCATCGATCAGGTGATGCGTATTGTCGAGCAACGGCAGGTGCAGCGTGATGACGTCCGACGTGCGCAGCAGTTCATCGAACGGCACGCGTCCCGGTGAGGCCGCACCACCCGGACGCTGCGACACAATGACGCGCATGCCGAACGCCTCGGCGATGCGCGCGACGCCCCGCCCCAGTTCGCCATGTCCAACGATCCCCAGCGTCATGCCACGCAGCTCGCGCACCGGATAGTCGAGCAGACAGAACTGCGGGCTGTTGCTCCAGTCCCCACGCTTCACCGCGGCGGTGTAATCGAACAGCCGGGTGTGGTGCGCAAGGATCAGCGCGAACACGTGCTGCACCACGCTGTCGGTCGCGTAGGCGACGACATTGCTGACGACGATGCCGAGTTCCCGTGCGGCATCGATCGCGATGTTGTTGTAGCCGGTCGCAGTGATGCAGATCAGCCGGAGGTCGGGGGCCGCACGGATGATCGCGTCATCGAGCACGACCTTGTTCGTGACCACCACCTCGGCATCACGGATATGCGCCAACCGCTGGTCCGGCGCCGTGGACGGGTAGCTGCGCCAGTCGTCCACGACCGACGCAAACGCCGAGAGGTCGAGATCCTGTTCGGCCAGGCTGGCCAAGTCGAGAAATACGCCGCGCATCGCTGCCTCCGCCTCGTCATGCAAAACGGCAGTTTACTGGGCGGGACGCTCGATCACAGCCTCACGCCGACCCGGGTCGGTGGCCTTCTGCGTACAGCACCAGCGCGACGCCGAGCAACAGGACCTGGAACTCCATGCCACCGAACGGGTGCGACTCGCTGGCCACGAACGACCAGCGCGGCCAGTGGACCAGGAAAATCGCACCCAGCAGCACCGGGACCGCGGCGATGCCGGTCAAGCGGTTGACCAGTCTGCGGTGCGGCGCGCGCTCGATACCGCCGACAACGGCACCGATACCGGTCAGCACCTCGGCGATGCCGACCAACAAACTGAGTGCCACCGACATGTCGAGCATCTGGGCGGAAGCCACCGGCATCAGCAGCTTTCCGGCGCCGTGCCCGGAAAAGGTGATCGCAAAGGGTATCCGTACGAACCAGAGGGGATTCATCCGCCATTCTCCGCGCGGCCGTTTGACGATAGACCCGGCGAGCGGCCGAATCCTTCCGCCGATCGGTGAAATTCCTTTCTGAAGGGCCGCGGGGCGGCGGCACGCAATGGTTGGTTTCGGATAGAATTCGCGCACGCAGCCACGTTGTGGCGCTCCCGCGACAGCCCGGCAGGTTCGATGGAACGCATCCGCGAGATTCCGTACAACTACACCTCGTTTTCCGACCGTGAGATCGTCATCCGCTACCTCGGCGAGGACAACTGGCGGCTGATCGAGGACCTGCGCGGCACCCGTCGCACCGGGCGCTCGGCGCGCATGCTGTTCGAGGTGCTCGGCGACATGTGGGTCGTCGAGCGCAACCCCTATCTGCAGGACGACCTGATCTTCAACGTCGACCGGCGCGATGCGCTGGTGCAGGCGCTTAACCACCGCCTCGGCCAGTTCGAGCAGCGGCTCAACGACAACCGGGACGCCGCGCGCCTGCTCGACGCCGCGCGCGCCGCGGTCGAACGGTTCTCGAACTGTTTCGGCGAACGCGCCGCGCTGCGCCAGCGCGTGCAGCGTGCGCTGAGCCGGGTCACGCGCCGGGACAACATCGACTTCAGCGGCCTGGCGCGCGTATCGCACGCCACCGACGCGACCGACTGGCGCGTCGAGATGCCGTTCGTCGTCGTCTCGCCGGACCGCGAGGACGAGGTTGCCGCGATTGTGAAGGCCTGCATCGACTGCGGCCTGACGCTGATCCCGCGCGGAGGCGGTACCGGCTACACCGGATCCGCCGTACCGCTGGACGCACACTGCGCCATCATCAATACCGAAAAGCTGGAGGCGCTGTCCGACGTCGAACACATCGAACTGCCGGGCGTCGATGGCATGGTGCCCACCGTGCGCACCGGTGCCGGCGTCGTCACCAAGCGCGTGTCCGAACTCGCCGCGCGCCACGGGCTCGCGTTTGCGGTCGACCCGACGTCGCAGGACGCGTCGACCATTGGCGGCAACATCGCGATGAACGCGGGCGGCAAGAAGGCCGTGCTGTGGGGTACCACGCTCGACAACCTCGCCAGCTGGCGCATGGTTACACCGCAGGCCGACTGGCTCGAGGTCGAACGCCTCGACCACAACCTCGGCAAGATCCACGACCAGCAGACCGTGCGCTTCCGTGTTCGCCGTTTCGCGTCCGATGGCCACACACCCAAGGGCGAACCCGCGCTGATCGAGATGCCGGGCAGCTCGTTGCGCAAATCCGGGCTGGGCAAGGACGTCACCGACAAATTCCTGTCTGGCCTGCCGGGTGTGCAGAAGGAGGGCTGCGACGGTCTGATCACGTCGGCGCGCTTCGTGCTCCACCGAATGCCCGGTCACGTGCGCACCGTGTGCCTGGAGTTCTTCGGCACCGATCTCGGCAGGGCGGTGCCCGCAATCGTCGAGATCGTTGACTATGTGAATGGGCAGGACGGTGTGCAGATTGCAGGCCTGGAGCATCTCGACGAGCGCTACGTGAAGGCGGTCAACTACGCGACCAAGGCCGCACGCCGCGAACGTCCGAAGATGGTGCTGATCGCCGACCTGGTCGCCGACGACGAACAGGCCGTTGCCGGTGCGGCGTCGGCGGTGGTACGCCTCGCCAACGCGCGCGAGGCGGAGGGTTTCATCGCCGTCAGCGCCGACGCACGCAAGCGATTCTGGCTCGACCGTGCGCGCACCGCGGCGATATCGGCACATACCAATGCGTTCAAGATCAACGAGGATGTCGTCATCCCGCTGGAGCGCCTGGCCGACTACAGCCGCGGTATCGAGCGCATCAACATCGAGCAGTCGATCGCCAACAAGCTCGAGGTCATCGACGCATTCGATGCGCTGCTCACCACACGTACACCGCGCGACGGCGAGGGCACGAACGAATTCGAACGCAACAAGTACCTGCTGGCACGCGAACTGCTTGCGCAGGTCGACACGCGCTGGCGGACCCTGCTCGAACGGCTCGACGCGCCGGCGGGAAACCACGTCGACATCCTGACCGACGCCGAGCGCGCGCTGCTGCGGGAGGACGACACGCTGCTCGACACCCTGTTGCGACGCGACGTGGTGGTGTCTTACCGCAACGAGGTCAAGCAGCCGTTGCGCGAGATATTCCAGGGCTCGTCGCTTGAGGGTCTGCGCGACGAACTGCGCGACCTGCACGCCGAGCTGCGCAACAACCGCCTGTTCGTTGCACTGCACATGCATGCCGGCGACGGTAACGTGCACACCAATATCCCGGTGCACTCGCACAACTATCGCATGCTGCACGAAGCCGATCGCATGGTCGACCGCATCATGACATTGGCACAGTCGCTCGGCGGGGTCATTTCCGGCGAGCACGGCATCGGGCTGACCAAGGTGCAATACCTCGAGCAGGAAAAACTCGAGCGCTTCGTCGCGTACAAGATCCAGGTCGACCCGCAGCAGCACTTCAATCGTGGCAAGCTGATGCCGGGATCGGGCCTTGGTGGCGCCTACACGCCGTCGCTGCGCCTCGTGCAGCAGGAGGCGATCATTCTCGAGGAGAGTGAACTCGGGGCATTGAACGACGACGTCAAACACTGCCTGCGCTGCGGCAAGTGCAAACCCAAGTGCATGACGCATGTGCCGCGGGCCAACCTGCTGTACTCCCCGCGCAACAAGATTCTCGGCACCGGCCTGATAATCGAAGCCTTTCTTTACGAGGAACAGACGCGGCGCGGCCTGTCGCTCGAGCACTTCGACGAGATGAACGACATCGCCGACCACTGCACCGTGTGCCACAAGTGCGAGCCGCCATGCCCGGTCAACATCGATTTCGGCGACGTCACGATCCGCATGCGCAGGATCCTGACCGAACGCGGCAAGAAGCGTTTCAATCCCGGCACCTGGGCGGCAATGAAGTTTCTCAACGCAACCGACCCGCGCACGATCAAGGTGCTTCGCAAGGGCATGCTCGAATGGGGCTTCAAGGGCCTCAGCCTGGCCCACGACCTGGCGGCCAGGACGCGCATACTCGGTCGTCGCAGCGCAGCGCCGCAGGCCACCACCGGCAAACCGAAGCTTGGCGACATCGCCATCGAGCTGGTGCGCCGGCCGATCCGGGTCGAGCTGCCGAAGCGTTCGTACCGCGCCGAGCTCGGCCTGGAAGACCGCACGATGATCCCTATCCTGCGTGATCCGGCGAAGGTCAGCGACGAGTCCGACGCGGTGTTCTATTTTCCCGGCTGCGGTTCCGAACGTTTGTTCTCCGACGTCGGCCTTGCCACGCTGGCGATGCTGTATGACCTGGGCGCACAGACCGTGCTGCCCCCGGGCTACTTGTGTTGTGGTTACCCGCAGACTGCGGCCGGCATGCATGCCAAGGGGCAGAAGATCACAACCGACAACAGGGTGTTGTTCCATCGTGTCGCGAATACGCTGAACTACATGGACATCAGGACCGTGATCGTGTCGTGCGGCACCTGCATGGACCAGTTGTTGAAATATGAGTTTGAGAAGATCTTTCCCGGCTGTCGCCTGCTCGACATCCACGAATACCTGATGGAAAAAGGCGTCAAGATCGATGCAGTCGACGGCGTGCAGTACCTGTATCACGACCCCTGCCACACGCCGATGAAGCAATACGAACCACTGCAGGTCGCCGGAAGCCTGATGGGACAACAGGTCACGCTGTCCGACCGCTGCTGCGGCGAGGCCGGCACGCTCGGCACCGCACGCCCGGACATCGCCAACCAGCTGCGCTTCCGCAAGGCCGAGGAACTGCACGCCGGCATCCGGGCGCTGACCGGGGCGGAGACCGTGCACGGCGAGGTCAAGCTTCTGACCAGTTGCCCGGCCTGCCAGCAGGGCCTTGCGCGGTACGCTGACGAGACCGGGCTGAAGACCGACTACATCGTCGTCGAGCTGGCCCGCCACCTGCTGGGTCCGGTCTGGCAGAGCGACTTCCTCGCCGAGGTCAAGGCCGGCGGCATCGAACGCGTCCTGCTCTAAAGGGGCCAGGGCCGAACGGCAGTTTCCGGGACGGGTCCTGGGTCCTCAAGCCTGCCGTCGCCCCGCCGATAGCCTCGTCAGATACCGATTCCCATCGCCGGCAGGCCCGTTTATGTCCGCAGCGCTGCAACTCGACGAACTCGTCTACGACTCCCTCGAATCCCTGTCACTGCCCGATGTCTACATCAGGCTGCGCGAGGTCATGGAATCCGACAGCGCGTCGATGGCGGACGCCGCCGAGGTCATCTCACTCGACCCGGCGCTCGCTGCCCGCGTGCTTCGGATGGCCAACAGCGCCTTCTACGGCTTCCGTTCGCAGGTCGACACGATCACGCGCGCGACGAACATCCTGGGCATGCAGAAGATTCACGATCTGGTGCTGGCTGCCAGCGTGTCAAAGGCCTTCGACGGTTTCAGCAACGACTTCATGGACATGGACACCTTCTGGTATCGCAGCGTGCACGCAGGCTTTCTCGCGCGCGCGCTGGCCGAGGGTGCGGGGATGCGGAACTACGAGAGCCTGTTCGTACGCGGCCTGCTGCACGACATCGGGCACCTCGTGTTGTTCACCCGTTTCCCACACGAGTGTCGTCAGGCGCTCGCGCATTGCGAGGATGGCCTCGACGCCCGTCTGTATGCCGAACACGAGCTGATCGGCGTCGACGCGATGCAGTTCGCGGCGGAGCTGTCGCGCGTCTGGCAGTTGCCGCCGTCGATCGTCAACTCGTTCACCCATCTGCTGCGGCCGGAGGACGTATCCGGACCGCTCGCGCGCGAGGTCGCGATGTTGCACATCGCGGTTCAATTCAGTGCCGGCATCGACTCCGACCTGTTGATCGAGGACATCGTGCAACGTGTACGCGCCTCGGTCTGGCGCCTCGCGGAACTGCCGCCTGAGGTCGGCGCCGCCGCGCTGGATGCAACGGCGCTGGAGATGGTCGACGCGATGTACAACGTGATCACGCAAAATGATGGCGTGATGCCGTAGATACGACCTTTCCGCGACCGGTCTGCGTCGCGAGACCGGCATCGTCAAACGTCATTGTGGCCGGCAACCCGTCAGGCCATATGACCGGCTACACGCGACCGTTGGCGCTTCGCGTACAAACTCATTCTTGATGCGCGCGACGACGCGCGTCCCGTGTTGACTGCGCTGGGCGCAGCGCACCCGCATTACTCTTACTCGCGCCATCCCTGCGCTGGTCTGGCTATCGATCGGCGGGCTCGACCACCAGTACCACGCCATCGGCGGAGACAACCCTCACCCTGCTGCCGACCGCCGCGTCCGCTCCCTCGACCCGCCACAGCGAATCGCCAACACGGACCTTGCCGAACCCATTCTCGATTGGCGTTTCGAGCACGAACACGCGACCGACGTACTGCTCACCGCGCCGGTTCAACGCCGGCTGATCCGTCTCGTCCGGGTAGCGCCGCTGCCACAGCCGCCAGCCGACGATGCTGACCAGCGACAGGATCGCGAACAGCATCAGCTGCGTCTCCCAATCCAGCGCAGGCACGAGCCACGCCAGCAGACCGAGCACGATTGCCGAGATGCCCATCCACAGGAAAAACGCACCTGGCAGCAGCGTCTCGAGGATGATCAATATCAGTGCCAGGATCCACCAGTGCCAGAAATCCGGTTGGTAACCGCTCACGACTTGCCCTTCTCCATCGCGCTCTTGGCCAGCTCCGCGACCCCACCCAGGGCACCGATCACACCGCTGGCCTCGACCGGCATGAAGATCAGCTTCTGGTTGGGCGCCGTGCCGATCGTCTGCAGCGCCTCGACATATTTCTGCGCAACGAAGTAGTTGACCGCCTGCACGTCACCCTGGGCGATCGCCTCAGACACCATCTGGGTAGCCTTGGCCTCGGCCTCGGCCAGACGCTCGCGGGCCTCGGCCGCGCGGAACGCGGCCTCCTTCTGCCCTTCGGCTTGCAGGATCGCCGCCTGCTTCTCACCGTCGGCCTTGAGAATCTCAGCCTGGCGTTTGCCCTCGGCCTCGAGAATCGCGGCACGCTTGTCACGCTCGGCCTTCATCTGCCGCGCCATCGAGTCGACCAGATCGTTCGGCGGACTGATGTCCTTGATCTCGATCCGGGTCACCTTGACGCCCCACGGCGTGGTCGCCTCGTCGACGACCGACAGCAGGCGCGCATTGATCTCGTCGCGTTTCGACAACAGCTCGTCGAGGTCCATCGAACCCATCACGGTACGGATGTTGGTCATCGTCAGGTTGAGGATTGCATATTGCAAATTGCTGACCTCGTAGGCGGCCTTGGCCGAGTCCAGCACCTGAAAGAACACCACGCCGTCGACCGAGACCATCGCGTTGTCCTTGGTGATGATCTCCTGCGTGGGCACGTCCAGGACCTGCTCCATCATGTTCAGCTTGCGCCCGATCTGGTCCATGACCGGTACGATCAGGTTCAGTCCGGGGCGCAGGCTGCGCGTGTACTTGCCGAAACGTTCGACCGTCCACTCGTTGCCCTGCGGCACCGACTTGACGCCCAGCACCAGGATCACGACCGCCAGTCCCAGCAGGAACAGGGTAAATACGCCGAATTCGCTCATAGTGGTCCATCCGTTGAGGCCGTGTGAGCGATCAGTATACCGCCGACGGCGGTCATCGCCGGGCCGCAAAAGACGCTACAATCGGCGCTCAGACAACCGCCGCCCCGGGAAACGATGTCAGACAAGCCGCACAGCGCCCCTTCGCGCGCGCAGCCCGATTCGCACCAGCGCGGGCGCGACAAGGTGAGTCGCATCCCGGTCAAGGTCGAGCCGACAACGCAGGTAAAGCGCAAACCGTCCTGGATCCGCGCCAAGGCACCCGGCGGCCCCGGCGTTGCCCGGATCAAGAACATCCTGCGCCAACGCGGCCTCAGCTCGGTGTGCGAGGAGGCGCAGTGTCCGAATCTCGGTGAGTGTTTCAGTCACGGCACCGCCACGTTCATGATCATGGGCGACATCTGCACGCGGCGTTGCCCGTTCTGCGATGTCGCACACGGCAAGCCGTTGCCGCTCGAAAGCGACGAACCGCGCCAGCTGGCCCAGGCGATCGCCGAGATGGCGCTCAGGTACGTCGTGATCACGTCCGTCGACCGTGACGACCTGCGCGACGGCGGTGCCGCCCACTTCGCCGCCTGCATCGGCGCGGTGCGCGAGCTGACGCCACAGACGACCATCGAGGTGCTGGTGCCGGATTTCCGCGGCCGCATGCAGATCGCGCTGGACCAATTCGCCGCCATGCCGCCGGACGTGTTCAACCACAACCTGGAAACGGTGCCACGCCTGTACCGCAAGGCGCGCCCCGGTGCCGACTACCAGTGGTCGCTGGATCTGCTCGCCGCCTTCAAGCGCGTCCACCCCGACATACCGACCAAGTCGGGCATCATGCTGGGACTCGGCGAGACCCGCGCCGAAACGGAACAGGTGATGCGCGAGCTGCGCCGGCACGGCTGCGACATGCTCACGCTTGGCCAGTACCTGCAACCCAGCAGGGACCATCTGGCCGTGGACCGCTACGTGGACCCGGCGGAATTCGACGAACTCCGCGTACTCGGGGAGGCGATGGGTTTCTCGAACGTGGCGAGCGGACCGATGGTGCGCTCGTCATACCACGCCGACCTGCAGGCCAATCCCGTGCTGGCCGGTCTTTGACGGAAGCGAATTGTGGAGCTCGATGTCGCCACCCGGGAATTGTTGAAGGTCTTCATCCTGCCACCCGGCCTCCTGGTGCTCATCCTGTTGGTGGGATGGCTGTCGTGTCGCCGACCGTTTGGCCGGATGCTGTGCCTGCTCGGCATCCTGTCGCTGTACGCACTGTCGACGCCTGCGGTCGTCGGATGGCTGGCAGCGCAACTGGAGACGATTCCGGCGCTGACACCGACCCAACTGCAGACCAGTCGGGCGGATGGGATCTGGGTGCTGATGGCGGGTTCGACTGGCTTCAACCCCGAGCTGGGCGGTGGTGAACGTCTGTCTCCACTCAGCCTGGAACGAATCGACCAGGCACTGGCACTGCACCGCAAGACCGGACTGCCGATCGTGATCAGTGGCGGTAGCGTGCGGGGCGACACGCGGCCACTTGCGGAACTCGCGGCGGAGTGGCTGCAGGACCGCGCCGGCGTGAAGCCCCTCGCGATCGACAACACCAGCCGCGATACCTGGGAAAACGCCCGCGACAGCGCCGCCGTGCTGGCGAAAAACGGGCTGAGCCGGGTACTTCTGGTCACCCACGCCTACCACATGCCGCGTGCGGTACTCAGCGCACGCGCGGCCGGCATCGACGTGGTGCCGGCACCGTTTGCATTCAAGCACGTCGCGCCCGAACTGCGGCCACCGATGGACTTTCACGACTGGCTACCGAACCATAACGCGATGCAGGACAGCTACTTCGTGCTGCACGAGATGGTAGGCCTGGTCTGGTACGGTCTGCTGCGCAATTCCATCTGAACCGCAATTTCCTCGTCGCCGCAAGGCACCCCCGGTTCCGAACCACGATGAACACACTTCCTGCCGAATCACAATGTATATACGTTGTGCAATTATCCGCTAGACTCTAAAAATCACTCAAATCTGACCGTTATCTTTCAGAAGCAATACCTTCCGTGACCTGATGGAGGGCAGGAATGCCGGCGCTTCGACGATGCATGGCCAGCTTTGGCTTGCTGATACCGTCGCTGATCACAGCGGGCGCCTACGCATCGAGCACATTTGCGCCGCTCGATGAACGTGGTTTCCGCATGGTGAACGCGATTCTCGATGCGACAGGCGGCGCAGGCGGTGCGCAGACACAGGCACGCGATTTTCCGTCTATCCAGATCATGCAGTGCAGCCACTATCCAGGTGGTGGAGGGCGTCACCAGAGACCGGGGCGCGAGCAATTGCTCACGGACCTTGCGACAGGGCTCGAAACCGGCCTCGCCTGCCTGGCCGGACACGGCCCGATGGGGCGACTGCATCCCTACCACGAGTACCAGGCGAATCGGCTGCTGCAGCTGCTCGAGGCCCCGGGGGTCAAAACCTTCCAATGCGTCGAAGACGCCATGTTTGCCACCGCCGTCGCCACCGCGCCAGGGGGGACGCACATCGACGATCCGCTCTATCCCCAGCTGCGCGACGTCAAGTTTCCGGCCGTCGTTCTCGACACCTACCGGATCGGCGGCATGCTGAGTCGCCGCCTGGACGACGACACCTACCGCACATTCTTCCACCTGGCCGAACACCAGATCTACGAGCATCGCAACGGCCAGCCGCTACGCCTGCCAAGCCTGCATCGCTACCGTGATCGCGGCGCGCTGCTGTTCCATGAGATGGTGCACTGGCTCGGCCACGAACACTCGGCCACCCGACCCGATCTCGCCCATCTCTACGAGACCTGCTGCTTCGGCGGCAGCGACTACATCCGCGATCCGGCCAGCAACCGGGCCTACCGCGACGAGGCCTGCACGATCCTGCGCGACGACGAATTGTGGAGTCAGGCCTACCTGCCGTACCGCCAAATGCGGGTTTGGCACCACAAGGGTTACGACACGCTTAAGTCGCGGATGCGGGACGATTTCGACGACTGAAAACGGTATTCCAGCCACCATTCTTGACCGCGATCAAGCCCGGGACCGGATTTTCACACCAAATGAGTGTGACAATTTTATTTCTGTCTCGTGACACACCCGGCAAGGTCAGGATATGGAACTGCACAACCTCTCGCAAATCGAACAGGCGACACGCCCCGGACGCCCAGAGATGTTCCGCTTCGGCGTCGCCCTCCTTTTCATGGTCGGCATCATGCTGTTCGCCGCAGTGACCGTCAGTGACTCGCCACGCAATTACATGCTGGTCGCCGCGGCGATGATCGGCGGCTACATGGCGATGAATATCGGCGCCAATGACGTCGCCAACAATGTCGGTCCTGCGGTCGGTTCGAAGGCGCTGACGATGGCGGGTGCGATCGCGATCGCGGCCGTGTTCGAGGCCGGCGGCGCTCTGATCGCGGGTGGTGACGTCGTCAGCACGATCAAGGGTGGCATCATCGATCCCGCCCATCTCGCAGACCCGAAGGCCTTCATCTGGTTGATGATGGCCGCGCTGCTCGCCGGGGCGCTGTGGCTGAATCTGGCGACCGCATTCGGCGCACCGGTGTCGACGACCCACTCGATTGTCGGCGGGGTACTGGGCGCCGGAATTGCCGCCGGCGGCGTCGGCATCGCGAACTGGGGAACGATGGGCCAGATCGCCGCGAGCTGGGTGATCTCGCCGGTGCTCGGCGGCGCGATCGCGGCCGGGTTCCTGTACCTGATCAAGCGCACGATCACCTACCAGGAAAACATGAAGGCAGCGGCGCAGCAGATGGTGCCGATACTCGTCGCCGTCATGGCATGGGCGTTCTCCACCTACATCGTCATGAAAGGCCTGAAGCATATCTGGAAGGTTGGATTCGGCAGCGCGCTGCTGATCGGACTCGGCTTTGCGGCAGCGATCTACGTCTTCATAAGGCCGAGGATCGTGCGCGCCGCGAATCGCCTGCCCGGCGACAAGTCCGGCGTCAACAAGCTGTTCACCGTTCCCCTGGTGTTCGCCGCGGCACTGCTGAGCTTCGCGCACGGCGCCAACGACGTTGCCAATGCCGTCGGCCCGCTGGCCGCGATCAACGACGCCATTCTGCACGGCGGTATTGCGAAGAAGGCATCGATACCGCTGTGGGTCATGATGGTCGGCGCCCTCGGCATCGCGATCGGCCTTGCGCTGTATGGCCCGAAGCTGATCCGCACCGTCGGTTCCGAGATCACGGAACTGGACCAGATGCGCGCGTTCTGCATCGCGATGGCGGCGGCGATCACCGTCATTGTGGCGTCCCAGCTCGGGCTGCCGGTGTCGTCGACGCATATCGCGGTCGGTGCCGTGTTCGGTGTGGGGTTCCTGCGCGAATTCCTGAAAGCGAACTATTCCAAGATGGTCGCGGAGATAAAGGAGCACCACGAGGGCCGGGACGAGACCGAGGTCGCCGCCCTGCTCACCAAGTTCCGCAAGGCCTCGATCGCGCAGAAGGCCGAGATGCTGCAGCAGATGAAAGCTCATGCCGGCGGACCGGACCTCAGCAAGAAGGAACGCAAGGGCCTGAAGCGGGTCTACAAGACCGAGCTGGTCAAACGCTCGGCGGTAATGCGTATAGTTGCAGCATGGCTGATAACGGTACCGATCTCAGGCGCAATGGCCGCGCTGCTGTTCTTCACGATTCGGGGGATGATGTTGCCGTGATCCGCGCACGTGGCGCGTTTGCCGCGGCCGCGCTGTCATTGCTGCTTCAACTGCCGGCCACGGCGGCGGGCCTGGACAACCGCCAGCACATCCATATCGTCGGTTCCTCTACTGCATTCCCGATCGTCAGCGCGGCGGCCGAACGAATAGCGCGCGACAGCGGTAGCGGCACACCAGTCGTCGAATCGACGGGCACAGGAGGCGGGCTCAAGCTGTTCTGTGGCGGTATCGGATTGAACACGCCCGATATCGCCATGGCCTCACGACGAATGAAAGAAAGCGAGCGCGAGGCCTGCGCCCGTAACCATGTAAACGACGTGCGCGAGATCAAGATCGGTTACGACGGTATCGTCTTCGCCAGCGCCAAAGGGGCAGCGCAATTCCATCTGACCATGGACGATATCTACCGCGCGCTTGCACGCGAGCTTCCGGCAGCCGACGGCACAGGGGGCTTCGTCGCCAACCCCTACGTCAACTGGCACGATGTCGACGCGCAACTTCCCGACCTGCCTATTCGCGTCCTGGGACCACCGCCCACATCGGGAACCCGCGATATCCTCGTTGAGCGCGTATTACAGGAAGGCTGCCTGCACGTACCGGAGATGCGCGCGTTACGCGGCAGGGACCCGGCGGTGTTTCTGCAGCGTTGCCGCGCGCTGCGTGAAGATGGGGCCTTCGTCGATGCCGGAGAAAACGATGCCCGCCTGGTACGCAAGCTGCTCACAGACCCCGATGCCGTAGCGATCCTCGGGTACAACTTCCTCGACCGCAATCGCGACCGGTTACAGGCGGCCAGCATCGACGGCATCAACCCGGAGTTCGAACTGATCGAATCCGGCGTCTATCCGCTGAGCCGGCCGCTGTTCATATACGTGAAATCCCGCCATATCAATCTCGTGACCGGACTCGACGCATTCGTCGCCGAACTGACGTCGCCGCGAACCTCCGGACCGGATGGCTGGTTGATCGACCAGGGACTGATCCCATTGACCGCGGCCGACCTCGAGATGCAGCAGGCGCGCTGAACCGGACCCTTATGCGGCACGCTGATGCAGTCGACGCCAGGTTTCCTGCAGGATGCGGGCATCGCCGCTTGCACGGTGACGCTGCATGCCCAGCTCGGCCGCCACCGCGTCCTTCATGTCCCGCCAGCGAGCCATCTGCGATTCGTCGATCAGCTCCGTGAGATCGGCGACGCGAAACGACTGACGTATGTTCGCCGCATCGAACAGCTTGCCAATCCAAGACATGTCGAACGACCAGGCATCGCTGTACACGGTGCGCTGGCGCAGCAACTCGTTCAGGCGCCAGGCGACGTCCGACACCGCCCGGCCGTAGGTGCTGAGCAGGTCCCTGCTGATCCCATGGATCTTCTCGGCATCCGGATCCCAGTGTTTCCAGCTGCGTGCGGGCGCAACCAGGTAACAGTGCCGTGAGCCGTCGGCCAGCGCCACGCCGATCTCGATCGGGTAGCTTCCGCGGCCGAAGCCCGAGGCCTCGATGTCGATGATGATTGGGGTATCTGTGTGGTGCACGGGTTCTTGTCAGTTACAGCGTGGCCAATATTCGACCGCTCTCGCAGGATAACGGAAATGGTGGAGGCAGTTTAAGCCAACAGCCGCGCGTCGTTGCCGCGAGCACGCCAGTCTGGTCACCCGGCGTCTGCGAGATGGTGATCGTACCGCTCCATCAGGTAACACAGGCAGTCCTGCCGTATGACCACCGGGTCGCATGTCAGCATCGACGGCATCACCGGGACACGCGTCAGCAACCGGCCACCCTCGACCGCGAAATAGCGCTCGGTGACGCCGCGATCCTCTTCATCGCGCACATCCAGCGGCACGCCTCCCGAATCCGCAATCTCGCCGAACAGCGTGCCCACCGGCAGTTCGCGGAAATTCATCGCGTCGAGATTGCGCGGGAACCTTACATCTGCAGGACCGTCGCCAAACGCAAATTTGACCTCGTCCGGCACGCGTACGATCGCAACCGTGTGATAGAGGTCGACGTCGTGACGAGCCACCGGATGGCTCGGGATCTCGGCGAGATGCAGACAGGCATCGAGATAATCCGCCGCATGATCGACGCCGTGCTCGTGCCCGACCTTACCGCACTCGAGCGTGACCGACGGCCCGAGTGCCGCCATCGCCATCGATGCCACACCGCGCGGTCGCACGAAATACACGACTGTTCGACCGAACAAAGCGGCAAGGTGCAGCGATGTATGTTCGAGCACGTTGACGCACGCATAATGCGGGTTCAGCCCCGTGTTGTTGTGTACGTCGACCGAAGCAAACATCTCGCGCTCGGCCATCGTGTCCATGACGTCGCGCATCAGATCGTGCACCGCGGTTCCGCTGGTCTCGCTGCCCGGCCAGACGCGATTGAAATCCGGTTGATGGTCAAGATGCCGCACGCCGTCTCGCGCCGCCTCGGTATTGCCGACGAACAGGCTCAAGGCGCGCGGCAGATCGAAGCCGTCGGCACAGACGTACTTGCGCAGCACACGCCGTATCGCGTCCCATCCGGTGGTCTCGTTGCCATGCATCAGCACCGACACGAACAGTGGTGGAGCACGCCGCCCGCCGAGATGGAACAGGGTGGGTCCACCCAGGACGTCATGCAGGCCGTTTGCCGCGACATCGAGAAGCGACAGCGGGAACTCGGTGCGCTCATTCAACAAGTCAGTCAATTCAAACTCCATTGGTGTACCGGTCGATCCTGCGATTGCTCGGCTGCGTACGCTTCGACCAGGGCATTGAAATCGCGCCCATGACGGTCAATCCAGGCGGCCTGCCAATCGGCCCCGGTTTGGCGCCGTGCAGTGCGTTCGCTGATGATCCCGATCCAGCGCTCGGTCTCGTCGTCGCCGAAACCGGCCGCCTCCAGCCCTGCCGCCGCCTGCCGCAGCAGGTGCCTTTCCAGCAGCTCGTGCAGCGGCATCGGAGGCAGCCCCATCCAGGCGATCTGCGCATCGAAGCCGTGACGCGCCGCGGCGTAGAAATTGTCGCGCGCACGCTCGAACGGCATCGCCGATTCGAGTGACCCGTCGCTGCGCATCAGCGACTCGAACAGGCCGAGAAACAGGGCCATGTTGGCGATAGCATCGCACGGCGTGGGCCCGGCCGCGATCACCCGGTGTTCGATGCGGATGTGCGGATTGCCGTCGTCATCGAAACCGATCAACGGTCGGTTCCAACGCCACACGGTGCCATTGTGCAGCCGCAGGTGCGCCAGCCGTTCCGCGGGCACGTCCATCAGGTCGGGCAGGATCACCGGATAACGCACGAGATTGGCCTCGAAGCACTCGAGTATGCTGTCGTGGGCGTAGCGGATGCCGAACGTCACCCGGTTGCTGTACTCGCTGCCGCCTACCGCGACGGCCTGTTCGAACAATGCGATCCGGGTCTCCTGCCACAGCCGGCGACCGAACAGGTACGGCGAGTTCGCCCCGGCGCCGACGGTGATCGCCGACAGCATCTTGCACGTGTTGAACGCGCGCGCGGCCTCGGCGGCATCGGTCTGCACGTGTATCTGCAGTGACGTCGTGCCGGCCTCGAGCATCACGTCATGGTGGACATGGTGCAGATGCTCCACACCGTCGATATCGATTTCGATCGGTGCACCGTGCCGCAGCCGGAACACCTGGTCGTTGATCGCCCGATAGCGCTGCAGCGGCGACATGTTGGCGATATTCAGGTCACTGTTGCTGACCGTCGGCAGGATACCGACCAACAGCGGCCGCACGCCGAAACCGGCGGCCGCAAGCGTGCAGCGATGCCAGCGCCGCTGCAGCGCCTCGTACATGGCGTCCAGTGCGCCGCCCTGGAGCTCCAGGGGTTCGGAGTTGATCTCGAAATTGAAGCGCGACAGCTCCGCCACGACCATCGGGTCGGCGGCGGCGGCCAGGAACTCCTGGTTGCGGGCCGACGGACGCGCATGGTCGTCGACCAGCCAACCCTCGATCTCGAAACCGAAGCGGCGCCGCGTCGACGCGAGCCGCCCCTGCTCCAGCCAGGTCGCGAGCAGACGGGTCTCCTGGCCGACGCGCCGCCGGAACTCGGCGAATGCCGCCTCGTCAAACTCGCTGTCGGATATCTCCTGTCCCATCGGCGTCAAGATTAACCCGATTGGCTTAGACGTTGCTCGAGTTGGGCCAGGCGTTGCGGCGTGCCGACGTCGGTCCATTCGCCGGTATGCAGCGTGCCGCCGACCCGGCCGAGCGCCATCGCATCGCGCAGCAGCGGCGCCAGCGGGAACGCGCCGGCGTGACAACCGTCGAACAGCTGAGGCAGATACACCCCAACGCCGCTGAAGGTGAGCCTGGGCTCGCCCAGCCCATGCAGCCGACCACTGGCGAGATGGAAGTCGCCGTGCGGGTTGTGCGTGGGGTTGTCGACCATGACCAGGTGGGCGAGGTCACCGCGATTTAGCCGCAGGTGCGCCAGATCGATGTCGCTCCAGACGTCGCCGTTGATGACCAGGAACGGCCCGTCACCGAGCAGCGGCAGCGCCTTGAAGATGCCGCCACCGGTTTCGAGTGCGCCGCCTTCGCCCTCGGCTGAGTAGCGAATATGCACGCCGAGCGCACAACCGTCGCCGAGCCTTTCCTCGATCAGGTGGCCGAGATGCGCGTGGTTGATGATGACGTCGGAAAAACCGGCGCGTGCCAGACGCTCGATCTGCCAAACGATCAGTGGCCTGTCCAGCAGTGGCAACAGCGGCTTCGGCAGGCTGTCGGTCAGTGGCCGCATGCGCTCGCCACGGCCGGCGGCGAGGATCATCACCCGTTCGGGGCGGCCCCGGTCAGCCACGGCTGCACTGCGCAAGCATTGGCGTGACACCTTGTCGTCCGGGAGCGTGCACGACACGCGCGATGCCGGGACCTGATGCTTGCGGCATGCGCGACGTCGTCGACGGGACGGCTCAGGCCTTCGACTTCATCGCGTCGAAGAATTCCTGGTTGGTCTTGGTGACCTTCAGTTTGTCGAACAGGAATTCCATCGCGGCCAGTTCGTCCATCGGGTGCAGGATCTTGCGCAGGATCCACATCTTCTGCAGTTCGTTCTCCGGCATCAGCAGTTCCTCGCGGCGCGTACCGGAGCGGTTGATATTGATGGCCGGGAAGATGCGCTTCTCGGCGATGCGCCGGTCGAGATGCACTTCCATGTTGCCGGTGCCCTTGAA
>JAGRGY010000022.1:0-17628 GCA_020445255.1 Gammaproteobacteria bacterium | reverse complement strand
CCGCCGGTCAGCACCTTGCCGGACGACGGAATGACGGTATTGTAGGCACGCGCCAGGCGCGTGATCGAATCGAGCAGGATCACAACGTCCTTCTTGTGCTCGACCAGACGTTTGGCCTTCTCGATCACCATCTCGGCGACCTGGACGTGCCGCGCGGCCGGCTCGTCGAACGTCGACGAGATCACCTCAGCGCGCACAGAGCGCTGCATCTCGGTCACCTCTTCCGGGCGTTCGTCGATCAGCAGTACGATCAGGTAACACTCCGGGTGGTTGGTCGCGATGGATTGGGCGATGTTCTGCATCAGCATCGTCTTGCCCGCCTTCGGCGGCGACACGATCAGACCGCGCTGTCCCTTCCCGATCGGCGCGACCAGTTCGATCGTGCGCGCGGTGATGTCCTCAGTGCTGCCGTTGCCGATCTCGAGGTGAAATTTCTTGTTCGCGAACAGCGGCGTGAAGTTCTCGAACAGGATCTTGTGTTTGGCGTTCTCCGGTTTGTCGAAGTTGATCTCGTCGACCTTGAGCAGCGCGAAGTAGCGCTCGTTGTCCTTCGGCGGCCGGATCTTGCCCGAGATGGTGTCGCCGGTTCGCAGGCTGAAGCGCCGGATCTGGCTGGGCGACACGTAGATGTCGTCCGGGCCGGCGAGGTAGGACGAATCCTCCGAACGCAGGAAGCCGAAACCGTCGGAAAGTATCTCCAGCACGCCGTCGCCGTAGATGTCCTCGCCCTTCTTGGCGTGGGCCTTGAGGATGGCGAATATCAGGTCCTGCTTGCGCGAGCGGGCGACGCCCTCGATGTTCATCGACTGTGCCAGCTCGTTGAGCTCCGGCACCGGCATTTTCTTGAGTTCGGTGAGGTTCATGTCCAACCTTGGGGAACGCGTGTGATTGAAATAGGGATTGGTCGCGGAACGTGACGCGAATGCGTCGGTTTTCTTTGGGAAATCAGTGGGAAGCAGATCCCTGGCGAGGGATCTGCCGCAAGTTTAGCACGCGCGTGGCGTGCGTCCAGTCCGGTTCGACGAATGCGGTTCGCTGGCGCCGGGCGCCGGGCGCCACCGCGTTACAGGTTGCTGTCGATGAATGCCGTCAGTTGCGACTTCGACACGGCCCCAACCTTGGTGGCCTCGACCTCGCCGTCCTTGAACAGCATCAATGTCGGGATTCCACGGATGCCGTAGCGCGGGGGGGTGTTCGGATTCTCATCGATGTTCAGCTTGGCGATCTTGACCCGACCCTCGTACTCGTTGGCGATCTCATCCAGCACCGGCGCAATCATCTTGCACGGCCCGCACCACTCGGCCCAGTAGTCGACCAGCACCGCCTCGGCGGATTGCAGAACCTCGCTCTCAAAATTGTCGTCCGTCACATGAACGATCTTTTCACTCACCGATGTCTCCAGGTAATTCGCGAATCAGGGAAGCGCCACGCGCGGTGGCCCGAAGTGCCAATAGATTACCATTTTGGGCGGGCCGTGCGCGTGACTGTCGCGCCGATCCCGGCATTTCAGCCGATCATTGCAGTTATTTCAAGCCCTTGGCGGCTGCAACCCGGCGAATTCGGTTATGCTTGCGCGCCATGAGTGACAAACACCTGACCAAGACCCGCTTCGACAGTTTCCCGTTTTCCGAGGCCATCATGCACGGCGTACGCGACGCCGGCTTCGAATACTGCACGCCGATTCAGGCCCTGACCCTGCCGCTGGCCCTGGACGGCCGGGACGTTGCCGGCCAGGCACAGACCGGTACCGGCAAGACGGCCGCCTTCCTGCTGGCGATCCTGCACCTGCTCGACCAGGAGCCGGCGGAACAGACGCGCCGCGCCAACCAGCCGCGGGCACTGGTGCTGGCGCCGACCCGGGAACTGGCCGTGCAGATCTACAACGATGCCTGCGTGCTGTCCGGCCACACCGGGCTGAACGTGCGGGTCGTGTACGGCGGCACCGGTTACGACACCCAGCGCAAATCGCTCGAGGACGGCGTCGACATCCTGATCGGCACACCCGGGCGCATCATCGACTACTTCAAACAGCACGTGTTCGACCTGAGGGCGGTGCAGAGCCTGGTGCTCGACGAGGCCGATCGCATGTCGGCTTCATCAAGGACATCCGCTTTCTGCTGCGACGCTGTCCCAGCCCCGACCAGCGCCAGGGCATGTTGTTCTCGGCAACGCTGTCGTACCGCGTGACCGAGCTCGCCTACGAGCACATGAACAATCCGCAGAAGGTTGTCGTCGAGGCGGAGCGGATCACCGCGGACCGTGTGCGCGAAACGGCCTACATGGTCGCCAACGAGGAAAAGATCCCGCTGCTGATCGGCCTGATGCACAAGCTCGAGAACGCGCGCGTCATCGTGTTCGTCAACACCAAGCGCGAGGCCGACAGGGTCTGGGGATTCCTCGAGGGTAATGGTCACCAGGCGGCAATCCTGTCCGGCGACGTGCCGCAGAAGAAACGTCTCAGCCTGCTCAAGCGCTTTTCCGGCGGCGAGGTCTCGGTGCTGGTCGCAACCGACGTCGCCGCGCGCGGTCTGCATATCGAGGGCGTCACACACGTCATCAACTACGACCTCCCGGAAGACGCCGAGGACTACGTGCACCGCATCGGCCGCACCGCACGCGCGGGCGCCGAGGGGGACGCCATCTCGTTCGCGTGCGAGACCTACGCCTTTTCCCTGCCCGACATCGAGAAATACATCGAGCACAAGATTCCGGTCGAGCCGGTATCACTCGAACTGCTCGCCGAAGTCGACCCGCGCAGCCGGGTGCGGGTGGAGAAAGGCGACCGGCTGGAACGCCGCGACGGCGGCGGCAAGCGCCGCGGCAAGCCGCCGGCCGGCCCCAAGGGCGGCGACGACGCGGCATCGCGCGCCGCAGGCGACAAGCCGGCAGGTGACCGCCCGCGCCGCCGACGCCGGCGCAAACCCCGCAGCGACGGTGCCGCCCCGGCATGAGCAACCCGACCCTGCCGGTCGACAACAAGTGCAGCCGCTGCCTCGGCTCCACGTGCTGCACCTACACCACCGAGGCACTCGGTCCGCTGCGCTCAAAAGCCGACTTCGATCACGTGCTGTGGCAGGTGTCGCACGAGAATGTCGAGGTCTACCGCGACGAAGACGGCTGGTACATGCTGGTGCGCGGCCGTTGTGAACACCTCGGACCGGGCGGCATCTGCGGCATCTACGAAACCCGTCCCCAGGTTTGCCGCGACTACAGCAACGACTGGTGCGAGTTCGACGAGCCCGCCAGCGCGCATTTCCTGCATCATTTTCGCAACCACGCGGAGTTGCTCGCCTACTGTCGCCGGCGTTTCAAGCGCTGGGACCGCTGACTTTCGGGCCAACCGGGGGGTTGGCGTGATCCTGGCGCCGCCGACGGCCGTTACAATTCGGGAACAAATGGCGGTTTGAGCACAAACGGTTCTGTGCGAATCTGGACCCGAGACCGCGCCTGCCGGGCTCCAACGTCGCCCGGTGAACATCACAACACGACTCCGCGCCATGCGTATACCGACCATCCTCTGGCTGCTCGCGATCATGCCGTCGTTGTCCGGCCCTGTTTTCGCCGCGCAAGACGGGCCCGGCGACCAGGTCCACGCGCTGCGAGTCGGCGTGTTTCCACGCCGCGCAGCCACGGAGTCCCAGCTTATGCTGCAGCCGCTGACCGCGTACCTGTCGAGCCGGCTGCACATGCCCGTCACGCTGTCCGCACCCGCCGACTACCCCGCGTTCTGGAGCGCCGTCGAGAACGACAGCTTCGATCTTGTGCACTACAACCAGTACCACTACATCCGTGCGCACAAGATATTCGGCCACCGTCTTGTCGCGCGCAACCGCGAACAGGGCCGGGACGATATCCGGGCGGCGATACTGGTACGCGCCGATTCGCCGTTGCTCAGCCTCGATGACCTGCACGGCCGCAAGGTACTGTTCGGCGGGGGACGCAGCGCGATGGTCAGCTATGTGCTGACCGTCGACCTGTTGCGCAGGTCCGGACTCGACGACGGCGATTACATTTCCGAGTTTGCGCAGAACCCTCCCAAGGCCGTCACGGCGATGTATTACGGCCAGGGCGACGCAGCTGCCGCATCCCGTCTGGTACTGACGTCGCCCGGCCTGGCACCCGAGATCCGCGATCGCGGCAGGTTGCGCGAACTCGCGTCGACCGATCCCATACCGCAACTTCCCTGGGCCGTGAGCCGCTCGATCCCGGAACCCTTGCGCAAGAACATCAGCAGCGCACTGCTCGATTTGTCGACGACCGACGCGGGCAGAGAGATCCTGCGCCAGTTGCAGATCGACGGATTCAGCCCGGCCGAGGACACCGACTACGACGGCGTCAGGGCATTGGTCGCGCGCGTGCTCGGTGAGCGCTACTGAAATCCGCGATCATGGACATGGCGAACACGAAGCACCGCACCCACCTGCCCAGCTACCGCCATCGGTATTTCCAGATCGTACTCATCGTCCTGCTGGCGCTGGCCATTGTCGCGGTGGTTTCGTACCGCTACGTCATCGCACAAAACCACTCCATCTCGAAGCAGAGTGCACTGCGTGAACAAAGCGTCGCCATCGTCAACGACGCGTTCATGCAGCTCTACCAGGCCCGTCAGGGTCTGCACGACTTCCTGCTGACACCGACGGGTGAAATCGAGACCGGCCTGGACACGGCGCTTGGTCATCTCGACGACGCGCTTGCACGCCTGGTCGACCAGAGCGACCTGCTACCGGAAGGCGACACGCGCACGATTGCGCGCACACTGCAGCAGAACGGCGGCGCGCTGCGGCAGATGGCCGACGAAATTGTCGCCATCCGCCACGAACCTGCGCGCTGGTTCCCTTCCGCCGAACTTATCGAACAGGAGCTGCAGACGAACAACAGCCTGTTCGTCGCGCATCTCGACGCGCTGGTGAACACGCTGCAGGCGGAAGCGACCGATCAGGCGACGGGCACGACGGTCATGCCGGACATGTTCGAGTTGCAGAAGGCATGGTTGCGTATGATCGACGAGCTTCGCCTGATCATCGCCAATCGATTCGGCGTCCACGCCGACCGGCCGATGCGTGGCATTCAGGCCAGGGCGCAGAACATTTCACTCTACGCCGACAAGATCAAAACGCTGCTGAAACACCTGCGCGACGACACCCCGGAAGTGCGGGATGATCCGGTCATGAACACGCAGGTCGGCGTGCTTAACGAGTACGCGCAGGCGTGGCAGGAAGGATACGCGAAACTGATCAAGCAACTGATGGCGGACGACTGGCGTGCGGACCTCGTCTATCTGCGTGACCGGATAGAGCCGCACCTTCGAGTGATGCAGCAGCGTCTCGACGTACTGCGGGTGGAACTGCGGCTGCAGCGCAGCCGCCAGATCGACGACCTGTCCTTCACCAGCATCGGCATGGCCAATGTCCTGCTTGCCGCACTCGCGCTGATGCTGGTTTTCGCGATCGTCGGCTACATCAGTCTCGACCGCCTGATCCTGCGTCCGATCCTGGCCCTGGCGGACAATCTCAAGGGACATGCCGACCATGCACGTCGCGTCCCGCCGCATCCGCCGGCAGTCAGCGAGACCCGGGACCTGCTGGACGCCTTCGACGAGATGCGCATCCAGGTCGCGCAGCGCGAGAAGGAACTCGATCACCTCGCTCACCACGACACCCTGACCGGCCTGCCGAATCGCGCCTTTTTTCGCCGCCGGCTCAGCCAGGCGCTGTCCAATACACAGTCCACCCGAATGCTGGTGGGCCTGCTGTTCCTCGACCTCGACCGCTTCAAGCAGATCAATGACAGCTACGGCCATGCCGCCGGTGACTCGATGTTGCAGGAAATCGCCCGTCGCCTGCTGTCGGTGTTCCGTCAGGACGACATCGTGGCCCGTCTCGGGGGCGACGAGTTCGCGGTGCTACTGGAAAACCTGCACGAGCGCGACGAGATGACCCGCCTGGCAAACAAGGCGCTAAGCGCAATCGAGCGACCCTACGCCTTCGGCGACCAGTTGTTCTACAGCGGCGCGTCTATCGGGATTGCGGTGGCACCGGACGACGGCACCGACCCCGACCGTCTCATTCAACTCGCGGATGCCGCGATGTACGCCAGCAAGCAGGACGAAGGATCGAGCTACCGCTATGTCAGCAGCGAGATGCCGGATCACGCCGCCGCACGACATACGCTGGAGAACGAACTGCGCGAAGCAATCCGGCAGCATGCACTCGAACTGCATTTTCAACCGGTTGTGTCACTCAGAACCGGTGAACTGCACTGTTACGAGGCGCTGCTGCGCTGGCCGCACGCCGAACAGGGGATGCTGCAGCCGGCATCGTTCATGGATGCGATGGCCGATGCCGGCCTGTGCTCAGCGATCAGCGACTGGGCGCTCGACCAGATCGATGGCAGGCAGCCCACCGCGGACAGCCCCGTATCGATCAACCTGAGCGCGCGCCTGCTGCACGACGAAAGTTTCGCCAACCGGCTGTTCGACCGCATCAACCAGGGACGCCCGCCACCACAGCGCCTGATCCTGGAGATCACCGAGGACACGCTGGAGAAAGACCTGCGCGCGGCAGAGCGCGTGCTGCATGAATTGAAGCGGCTCGGTGTGCGCGTTGCATTGGACGATTTCGGCACGGGTCAGGCCTCGCTCAGTCACCTGCGACGCTTTCCGTTCGACTACATCAAGATCGATCAGTCGTTCGTGCAGGGCATCGGCAAGGTAGCGAATGACGAAAAACTGATTCGCGCCGTCATCGGACTCGCGCATGCACTGGGCATGGGGGTGGTGGCAGAGGGCGTCGAAAACGATGCGCAGCGGGACTTTCTCGACGCAGAGAACTGCGACTACATCCAGGGTTATCTGGTCGGAAAACCGACCGTCGACGGGCGCTGACCCTGTTCACCCCGCTAGTGCTGCACGCAGATCCGGCAGCACAGCACTGAACCCGGTCACCGCCGGAAACTCGTCGACACGGCGCGCCTGCTGACGCGTGTCGGGCAGCAGGATCGCCAGCAGCTGGGCGATGCCGTAGGTGCGGGCCGAGCGCAGCACCGCCAGGCTGTCGTCGACGAACAGGGTGCGCAGCGGATCGAAGGGCTGCCGCCGCTGCAGACGATCCCAGAACGCCGGGTCCTCTTTCGGCAGGCCTAGGTCATGCGCACAGACGATGTCGTCGAGGCGGTCGTGCAGGCCCGTGCGCTGCATCTTCAGCGACAGCGATTTTTGATGTGCATTGGTGACCAGGATGCGCTTTTTGCCGGCCGCCCCCAGCAGGTCGAGGAACTCCGTGACATGCGGGTGGACCGCGATCAGGTGCTCGACCTCCTGCTTCAGCAACGCGATGTCGAGACCGAGTTCGCGCGACCAGTGGTCGACGCAGTACCAGTTCAACGTGCCCTGGATATCGGCATACCGTGCGTGCAGTTCCCGACGCGCCGCGTCCAGCGCGATCCCGCGGGCCTCGGCGTACCGCATTGGCACATGCTCGAGCCAGAAATAGTTGTCGAAATGCAGGTCGAGCAGGGTACCGTCCATGTCGAGGAGGACGGTGTCGACCGTCGACCAGCCGATCATGCACCCGCCCCTGCGCGCCGCCAGTAGCAGCGTGGCCGTGCGCCTCCCTGTGCAGCGACGCACCGCGCGTTTGGGAATAGAACCGCATCGGCGCTCGTCATTGTCGCGACCTGGGAATTGGGCATCTCGGTGTGGGCCTGTCGCATCGTTTGTGCCAGAACACGGGAAACGTAAAACGGGAATCGCTTCCGGATGATACGCCGCACGGTACCGACCATCGTCGCCGAACGCCAGTCCCTCTCGACGCACCAGGTGCATCGGACCGGATGCAGGCCGTCGCCGATTCGGTATCATCGGTTCCAGAGAAACGTACAGCTGTTCCGGGCACCCATGATGAACGATGCATTTGACCAGCAAGCGGCACAGATCGTCGCACTTGCGACCCAGGCGGGCGTCGAGATACTTCGAGTTTACGAGCGTGATTTCGCCGTCGACCAGAAGGAAGACAAATCCCCGTTGACCGAGGCCGACCTCGCGTCGCACCAGGTGATCGTGCAGGGCCTTGGGCGGCTCTACCCCGGTATTCCGGTGCTCAGCGAGGAAGGTGCCGACATCCCGTTCGCGACACGACGCACCTGGGATCGCTACTGGCTCATCGACCCGCTCGACGGCACGCGAGAGTTCGTCAAGCGCAACGGCGAGTTCACTGTCAACGTTGCGCTGATCGAAAACGGCGCACCGACCCTCGGCGTGGTCCATGTCCCGGTTGCCGGGACCAGCTATGTCGGCGTCGTCGGCAAGGGCGCATGGAAGGTCGGCAGCGACGGCCGGTGGTCGGGGATCTCGGTCTGCCGGCCGCACGCGACACCGATCCGGGTCGCCGGCAGCCGGTCGCATGCCGGCGACAGCCTTGCGCGTTTTCTGGAAAGAATCGGTGCCCACGAGATCGTCAGCATGGGCAGCTCCTTGAAGCTCTGCCTGGTCGCCGAAGGTGCGGCCGACATCTATCCGCGCCTCGGCCCAACGTCGGAGTGGGACACCGCGGCAGCGCAGGCGGTTGTCGAGGCCGCCGGTGGCCGGGTGACCGACACGCAGCTGGACGTGCTGCGCTACAACACCAAGGAGTCGTTGTTGAATCCGCACTTCCTGGTTTTCGGCGACCCGGAAGAAGACTGGGCCAGATACCTTTGAGCGCCGTGGGGCGCGGTTGGTGAAGCATGGTGAGCAGATTGAAGATATGGGGCGCGCTGGACCACCGACCTGTGCTGCTGTTTGTGCTCGCGCTGCTGTGTGCCGGCACGGGCACGGCAAGCCAATCGGATGATCCGCTGGAATTCGACGACACGCCGCTGGAGGACGTGTTGCAGTATCCGAGCTGGTTCAAGAAGAGCTTTCTTGAACTCGACGAGGACCTCGCCGAGGCGAAAGCCAACGGCAAGGACGGCCTGATCGTCTATTTCGGCCAAAAGCGTTGCGCCTACTGCCGCATGCTGCTCGAGGTGAACTTCCAGACGCCGGACATCGTCAATTACACACGCGAACACTTCGACCTGGTGCCGATCGACATCTGGAGCCCGGAAAGCGTCACGACCCCGTCTGGCGAAGACACCAGCGAGCGAGCCTACGCCCAAGAACTTGGCACCAACTTCACACCTTCACTGATCTTCTACGACACCGATGGCAACATTGCGCTGCGGCTGCGCGGTTACTATCCACCCTACCAGTTCCGCGCGGCACTCGAATACGTCGCCGGAGGCCACTACAAGCGCGAGAAGTTCCCGGTTTACATGGCGCGCGGCGACAAGACCTTGCGCTTCGAACCGGGCGACCTGGTCGAGGAACCGTTCTTCGAGCCGCCACCCTTCAACCTCGACCGTTCGCATTTCCCCGGCCAACTGCCGCTGGTGGTGTTTTTCGAACAGGGAGACTGCCACGCCTGCGACATCCTGCACACGCAGCCGTTGGCGCGTAAAACCGTACGCAGCATGTTCAACCGTCTCGAGAGCGTCCAGCTCGACATGTGGTCGGACGCGCCGGTGATAAAACCCGATGGGTCGCGGTCTACAGCGCGCGAATGGGCAAAGGAACTGGGTGTGTTCTACGCACCGACGATTGTGTTCTTCGACGAACAGGGCAAGGAGATCATCCGCATCGACTCGGTCGTGCACCTGTTCCGCCTGCGCAACGTGCTCAACTACGTGATCAGCAAGGGTTACGAGACCAACCCGGACTTCCTCGGCTGGAGTTCGACATCGCGGCGTCTCGCCGAAGAGGCTGACCAGGCGGATCAGCGGCAGAACGTCGACAGGTAGTCTTCGTATGCGCGCCGCCTCCGGCGCAGCTTTTCGCCACGGCCCGGCTTGTAGCCGCGCCTGAGCTCCGCACTCACGGCCTCCAGCGAACGCCGTTTCTCGCGACAGCGGTACGCCTGCCGCTCCTGCGTGGATTTCCCCGCCGCACGACTGCGACGCGCCGTGTGCCGCTTCGTCTCCCGCGGTTCAGCCAGCAGTGCGAGCTCACCCGGTCGCAGGCCGCCGGATGGCGGCCGGACCCTGGGCACCGCAACGCCGGTGGCAACGGGCGCACCGCAGGGTCGGTCGCTGAACGCGGACTCGCCGTTTTCCCCGGTGCAGTGATGGATGGTTTCGGCCGCGGCCGGCGTCGATGCGGCCAGCAGAGCGGCGAACAGAATCACGGATGGACGGCGCATGTCCCCTCCCTGGAATCAATTGCGTCCCAATCGACTATAACTCAGGCGAGCGACGCGGCGCATCTGCCGCCAGCTGGCCGCACACGCCGATCGCACTCGAAACGTTCCGCGTCGCGACCCGGGGACGCCGCACCGTCCGCCGCGCGCGGCCGATGCGGAATCTAAAGCCCAAACCACGGATGCCGATAGCAGCCAGATGAAGGCAGGTCCACCGTACAAGGCGCCCGACGCCGACACGCGTGCCGAGGTCCGCGCGTTGCGCGACCTGCTACGGGCGGTCGGCACGGATGCGGCACACAATGAACAGGTGCTGCGCCGCTTTCACGAACGCGAACTCGCCCTGCTGACCGCCGGCGATCTGCCGCGTCTGCTCGAATGCCTGACATCCGGAATGCGTGCCTCGTTCGGCCTCGACAGCGTCAAGCTGAAACTGATCGATCCGTTTCATGTGATCCGCGATCTGCTGGCCGACCGTTTCGGCGCCGAAGACTGCCTGGCGCGCGACATCGAGCTGTGCACGGACGTCGCCGCCGTCCGCGCCGCCTTTGACGATTCGCATTCCCCCTGGCTCGGTGAGTGGGATGAACCGCGGCACCTGCCGCTGTTCGGCCTGCGCCTGCGCGGCAGCGTGGCACTGTTACCTTTGCGTCACGTCGACGGGCTGGCCGGTTTCCTGTGCCTGGGCAGCCGTGACCGTGGCCGCTTCGGGCATGGCCAGGCGACCGATTTCCTCGCCCATATGGCGAGCGTCGCGGCGGTCTGCCTCGAAAACGCCGTGAACCGGGAACGCCTGCGTTTGCTCGGCCTCACTGACACGCTGACCGGACTGTACAACCGCCGCCACCTCGAACACCGCATCGAACAGGAGGTGACGCGCGCGCGCCGCTACGCGCAGTCGCTGGCGTGCCTGTTCGTCGATGCCGATCACTTCAAACGCATTAACGACCTGTACGGGCATGCCGCCGGCGACCAGGTGCTGGTCGCGCTGGCACAGCGCCTGCGTGCGCGTCTGCGCACCAGTGACCTGGCAACGCGCTATGGCGGCGAGGAGTTCGCGGTGCTGTTGCCGCACACCGGGCTGGACAGTGCCGAATCGCTCGCCGAAGAGATCCGCAGCGGCATCGCGGCAGAACCGGTGATCCTGCCGGGCGGACCGTCGGTCCCGGTCAGCGTCTCGATCGGGGTCGCCGCGTTGGGCGACGACGTCCGCCAGCCACCCGATGCCGCCGGCCGGGCGCTGCTGGACGCCGCCGACCGGGCTGTCTACATCGCCAAGCAGGCCGGACGCAACCGCGTCGCATGCGAACGCCGGACCGGCGGCTGACCCCCTTCGTTCCACCGGACGGCCGCTGCATACCGCGCAGCCGCGCTCTATATTATTGATTTCTGAAATGCTAACATATGGGTCAGCAAGAGACTTCGGAGGCAGTGGCAATGTTGAAAAATCTGGGCAAGCTGTCTCTGTCCCTGAAACTGGGACGGCGGGTATGCGTCTGCATGCCGAACGCCAAGCTCGAGGGCCGCATTCGCGAACGCATCCGGCCGTGGGTGGTATGGCGCTACGCCTGCTGGTGTGATCGAAGTTCCTGACCGGATCGGCGCGGTGCGCCGTGGCATGGGCGGCCGTCAGGCGCCTCCGCGACGCGTATCCAGGATCCCATCGAGATAGGCGGTTCCGCCGAGGTTGCGCATCTGGGACAGGATCCAGCGCTGACGCTTGCGCACGTAGGCCGATGGCTCGTCCACCCGGTACAGCACCGGATTGGGCAATACCGCGGCGATCAGTGCGGCCTGCTGCGCGGTCAGGTGCGCCGGGACGCGGTCGAAGAAGCGTTCGCTCGCCGCAGCAACCCCGAACAGCCGCTCTCCGGTTTCGGCGAAGTTGAGATACATCTCGAGAATCCGGCGCTTGCTCCACAGCACCTCCACCAGCGCCGTGAACCAGACCTCGAGGCCCTTGCGCACAAAGCTGCGCCCCTGCCACAGGAACAGGTTGCGCGCGATCTGCTGGCTTATCGTACTGGCGCCACGCAGGCGCCCGCCGTCGAGACGGCTTTCCACGGCGGCGATGATCTGGTCGGTATCGAACCCCCAGTGCAGCGGGAAGCGCTGATCCTCGGCGGCGACCACGGCCAGCGCCATCTGCGGGCCGATCGCGTCCAGGTCTGCCCAGACTTGGCGCTGAGGGCCGCCCTCGACGACCAGGCGCTGCAGCATGACCGCCGAGATCGGTGGATCGACCCAGCGCAGCAGCAGCACGGCGAGCACCGACAACCCGACGGCACCCGCGAACAGCCACACACTCAGCCTGCCGATCCGGCGGCCGAGACCCCGGACCGGACGGCCTGCGTTTTTGGATCTGCCCAAGCTGCTGCATCCCACGGCCCACGATTGCGACATTATGGCCCGGACGCCGGGGAGAACGGCAGCCTCGAACCATGCCGCTCATGGACGATTCCGCGTCTCGCCGCCGAGTTCGAGCCAGCCGCGTAGCCACTTCGCGGTCGTGAGTCCGCTCGCGCAGCCACCGTGGCGCTCGACGACGACTACCCCACCGCAACCGCCGACCCGACGTGTCCGGTGATCGATTACAGCGTCGGCGGCCAGACGTGTGGCATGGCCGCACGTCCCGATGTGGTCGGCGACGGCTTTGCCCGCCACCGTGCGCATGACGTCCTCGCCGCACGCGGCCGCCGAGACCGCAGTGGTCACTTTTTCCGCATACGCGCCAGCACCGACAATCGACGGACGGAACCCGGAACCACACCGGGTCCGGGCCGACGGCGCGCCGCCGCGCACGCGGGCCCGCAGTTGACGGGGTGCGCCGGCAAATGCAATGCGGTCGACGCCGCGACATCGAAGCTCATGCGCGTCGCAAGCTGGCCAGCGTTGCGTGTGGGAACCGGGATACGACGCGCGGCACAATGTTTTGCGGAACCGGACACCGGTATCGTCGACCTGTGGCACAATCCGCGGCCTGCTGGAAACCGAATACATGAAGATCGAAGAAATCGTTACCGCGACACCGGCGCTGCCGGTAATCGTCATCAACAGGCTGGAACAGGCCGTGCCGCTTGCGCGTGCATTGCTTGCCGGTGGTATCGGCGTGCTCGAGATCACGCTGCGCACACCGGTTGCTTTGGATGCAGTCAACGCGATCAGCGAGGGCGTACCCGAAGTAATTGTCGGCGTGGGTACGCTGACACGCCCGGAACAGTTCGCCCTGGCCGCCCGCGCCGGTGCGAAGTTCACGACCAGTCCAGGCCTCACCCGCGTATTGCTCAACGCCAGCGAGCAGAGCGAGCTGCCATTCCTGCCTGGTGTGTGCACACCGAGCGAGGTGATGGCGGCGCGCGATGTCGGCTTTCATTGCCTGAAGCTGTTCCCAGCGCAGCAGACCGGCGGGATCGGCATGCTGAAGGCGATCGCCAGCCCGTTCGCCGACCTCAAGTTCTGCGCGGCCGGCGGCATCGGGCCCGAGAATTTCCGCGATTTCCTGGCGCTGCCGAACGTGACCTGCGTCGCCGGGACCTGGATCGCACCCGCTGCTTTGATCGACGCCGGCAACTGGGACGCGATCACCGCGCTGGCGAGAAGCGCTGCGTCCTACGCAGGCTAGGCCGGGAGTCCCGCACGACAGGCGGCCTGCCCAGAATCGCGCCGGCATACCAACGAACCGGGCGTACGCTACACGCCGTCACGCCACGTCGCGCGCGTGCTCGATCAACCACCCGGCTATGCGTTGTGCGGCATGACCATCCCATTTGTCGGGAACCCGACCGACGCGCGAGTTTCCGGCAAGCACCGCGTTGGCCGCGCTCAGGATTTTTTCTTTCTGGTTGCCGACCAGCACATTGGTGCCCTGGTCGATCGTGATCGGCCGCTCGGTATTGAACCGCAGCGTGATGCAAGGCACCCCCAGCACCGTCGTCTCCTCCTGCAGTCCCCCGCTGTCGGTCATGACCAACCGCGCGTTCATGTTCAGATGCAGGAACTCGAGATAACCAAGCGGCTCGGTAACGATGATGCCGTTTGTCCCCTCCGCCCCCGCCAGATATTCCGAGAGTCCGAAAGACTCGACCATCTTGCGGGTGCGTGGGTGCATCGGAAAAACGATGGGGAGCCGCTGTGCTATCTCGGCAAGGGCCTGCAGGATGCCCTCGAGGGTTGCCCTGTCATCGACATTCGAGGGGCGATGCAGCGTCAACGTCGCGTAGTTGCCGCGCTGCAAACCCATATCGCGCATCAAATGCAGCCCTTCGGCCATCACCCGGTGCCGCTGCAGCGTATCGATCATCACATTGCCGACGAACACGATGCGTTCCGGCGCAACACCTTCGGCAAGCAGGTTTTCGTTGGCGCCTTCATCCGTCGTGAACAGAAAGTCGCACAGCACATCGGTGCACAGACGATTGATCTCCTCCGGCATCTTCATATCGCGGGAACGCAGCCCCGCCTCGACGTGGGCGACCTTGATGCCCAGTTTCTTCGCCGTGATGGTGCACGCCATGGTCGAATTGACATCGCCGACGACGATGACCAAGTCAGGCCTCTCGTCCATCAACACCTTTTCGAACTTGACCATGACCTGCGCCGTCTGTTCCGCGTGTGATCCTGATCCCACACCGAGGTCGATATCCGGCCGCGGCATGCCGAGATCGTCGAAGAACGATTGGCTCATCTTCGCGTCGTAATGCTGGCCGGTGTGCACCAGCAGGTGTTCGAAGCTTTCGGGATGCTCGTTGAGGGCATCGATGATTGGCGCCATCTTCATGAAATTGGGTCTGGCACCCACTACGTTGACAATTTTCAATTCTCACCCCTGGTGGTGACTGCCGTGCCCTGATGGCGCGGCAACCGTCCGAGTTACGGGCCTTGTGCGTTCAGTTGGCGGCACGACCCGACACGGCTGCGCAGCGAGAGGCTGCGCTCCCTTCGCTCACCTTTTTCGGCATTTCGACGAATTTGTGAACCCGCGTTTGCGCCGCTGCAACCGCATGACTTCCGGCCAACACTGTCACCGGCATTGCCCAGACCCCGCAATCGGGGACATGCAGACCCACGGTTGGCTCGCGTTGGCCCGGTTCCGAAGCGCAGCAAAGTAACCTCAGCCGCACGCGTGGCGCAACCGGCGATGCCAATACGCGCAGGCACGGTGCGCCGATTGGCTCACCTGCTGTGCGGAAACGCCGCGGTCGCCGCGATGGCGCATGTGAAAGCGCTGCGCGGCGGAGCAACGCGGGCCCCGGTCGACACGGGAAGCGTACGCGTCTCGGCGGCGCTGGACCCCTGGGTTTTACGGCAGTGACGTGATCCCGGATCTCGCGGAGTCGGGAAAATCGGCAGATTGCCCTTACATCGATTCAGTCAGCGGCGGCGACTGTGTCAAATGCCTGAAGCTCAACGGGTCCCTGCCGCCCGGGGATATCGTGCAGAGAATCGCATCATGACGCGATGACCAGCTCGAGTTCGAACCGCATCGGCCGCTCGGCACCAGAACGCCGACGGAGTCCGTTGCCGACCATTTGCAGGAGGGGTTTTGCCAACCGCAAGGTTCCGGCTGGAGCAGGTGCGTTGATGATGTCAGACGTCGCGGCCACCGCCCAAACGGTGCGCAACGATGAACACAGAGTTGACGGTGACAAGGCTTGCACAGGGAGTTGACGAAACCGTCAGCAACAAACGTCACGAAAGAGACGTTGCAGCGCGTCTCGTGCACACGGCGCCACGACGAAGAACCGCACAAATCGAAACGCGGTATCGGGCATCCCCTCGCGGGCACAGACGGAGGATCCATTCCGGCTGATCGAGCTCCCGCATGGTTTTCGCAAGCCTGGCCCTTGCGGCCCGGTCAAGAAAACGGCGCTGTCGACCACCCCGTACGTGCTGTCGGATCTGCAGCCGGTACGACGGAGCTGGCGCGCGCACGACCCCGCCTGATCGCCGATGGCAGCAGGATCGCCGCCACTGAACGGCAGGGTCGTGCATCGAGATCGGCTCTGAAACTGCGGAGGCGCATCCCGAGACAATCTGTGTCATGTACTGACAGATGATCGGTTTCGCGGAGCCGGTTCAGACAACCGCTCAAGCAGACGGTTTTTCGATACGGGACATGGCAGGCAATCTGCTATCGAATGCCCAGCAACGATCATAGACACCGTTTCATCGAGTTCATAAACTTCCTGCAACTTGCCGTTGCACAAGAATGAGGATCACCTGGGTGAATCTGTACGAAGATCAGTTCTCAAACGAACATGACTTTCCCAAGACGACGGAACCCGTAAAGTTTTTGATCGTGGCCTCTACCGGTCGCTGTGGAAGCCATATGTTGGGACACGCGCTGCATAAGACCGGATGTTTTGGATTTCCATTGGAATATGTCAACGGGGCCAATCTGGCCGAATGGAAAAGGCGCCTCGGCACCACGAGTCTGAAAGATACAATTCGTGAGATACAGCAACGACGGACAAGCCCCAATGGGGTCTTCAGTATCAAACTGCACTACCCGCATCTCGCACAGTTTGGCGGATTCGGCAGCATGCTCAAGTATTTTCCGGATGCCTATTTCGTCCACCTGTCTCGCGGCGACGTGCTCAAACAGGCGGTGTCGCTATCGATAGCCAAGCAAACAGGGGTCTGGATATCGGGACAAGAGCCAACAAACGAGAACCCGGTATTCAGCTTCGAAAAGATAAACGCATGCCTGCGCGAAACGATCTTCAACGACTCATCATGGAGATACACGCTTGCTGCGAGCGGATGCAAGCATATCGATATCGATTTCGATACGGCACGCAACGACTTGGCGGGAACGGTGCAAACAATCGGGGATTTCATGCAGATCGAAATCGACCCGCGCAGTATTCCGGAAACTCAGGTCACAAGAAAGCAAAGTGGAAATCTCAATAAAGACTGGGTCGAAAAGTTTGTGTCGGAATTCAACAAATCGGAAGAGCTCTTGAGCGTTCTAAATAGGGGCTGCATGGAGAAGATGATCAACAAGTTAAGAAGTCTCTTGCCCAAATAGCGCACCTGTGGACCACCAACAGACGTATGTGCCCGCCGAATCACCATTTCAGGCACGAAAAACACAGGGATCGGTGCCTTATTCTTCTGTCTGGAGTTGATTGACCGCCGCAACGGATCTGCCACGTGGGACGCCAAAGAAAACACGCACCTGCGGGCATCGCCTACACCCCCTGGAAACGCTGTTTCTTAACCTTCCCCACCGCCAGCGCCAACCGATGGGTTCGCGCGGTATCAAAGTTGGAAGGCCGTGAGCGGACAGACCCAGCGGACCGGACTGGGCAAAGTCGAACCTCAGACGAGGCCGAACGCAGGTATTCGCGAAAGCCAGGCTGGGCGTTTATCGACCATGTTTTGGATGTTGAATGGTGCCCAGGGACAGAATCGA
>JAGRGY010000021.1:69310-72138 GCA_020445255.1 Gammaproteobacteria bacterium | reverse complement strand
CCGATCTGGGCCTCGTGTTGTCCAGCGTAACTACCGCGAACAGCAACGTCGTCCCCGCCGGTGACGTCATCAGTCAGGATCCGGCCGCTGCTACCTATGTCGCCCCGGGCAGCCCGGTCGATCTGGTCGTGTCGTCCGGACCGGCCCTGATCTTGGTGCCTGACGTGGTCGGGCTGAGCCAGGCTAGCGCGGAGGCCGCCATCGTCAACGCGGGCCTGTCCGTCGGTACGCGCAACTTCATTGGCAGCAATACCGTTCCCGCTGGCGATGTGATCAGTCAGGACCCACTTGCCGGCACGTCCGTCGCTCCGGGCGGCGTGGTGGATCTGGATATCTCGATCGGCCCGATCGTGACGATCGAAAGCGTGACAGCCGACGTCGATCCCGAAGTCCTTGCGATCGACGCCACGGCAGCCGTGCACTGCGCGGCCATCGACAGCACGGGCGCGGAGGTGAGCCCCCCGCCTGCGTTCGTCATCAGCGCCGATCCGGCCGCCAACATCGTGGGCAGCGACTTCTCCTCCAGCACGGACGGGAACTTCACCGTCACCTGTACGCTGGATGGCGACACGCTGAGCGATTCGGTCGACGTTATCGTGCTGCCGCCGGAAGTGGATCCACTGTTTGGTGACTTGCAGAACAGCATCGAGACCCTGGACGAACTGAATGTCGCGGTGGTCGCTGCCGACGAGGCCGAAGACGTGCTGGCACTGCAGGCGCTCAAGGACGCCATCCTGGCGCAGATCGGTGCGATCGATACCGCCGCCCTGGCCGCCAATCCACCGTTGCCCAATGATGCCGACAAGCCGCTGGACAGTCAGTGGGAGGACGACGGCGATGTGCGCGATCCACTGGTGGACGATCCCTGGAAGGCGGCGGTGCTCGCGATTCGTCAGAACATCATGGACTTCCGGACCCTTCTCGCGGGCCTCACACCGGCGACCCTCACCTTTGCGGACGTCACCGCGATCGAGGATTTTACGGCGGAACTCGAGACCCTCATCGGTGACCTCGAGGGCCTTGATCCATCGGACCAGGCGGTTATGGATCTCAACGACGAGTTGAACGACCTCTACACCGCCCTGTTCCCGGGTGAGGCCATGGAGAGTGGCCAGCTGGTTGCGGACATGATCACCACCGTGCCCGGCATCACGGCGGTCGATGCCGCCGGAGACTGGTTGTATGCCGAAACGCTGCCGGAGGACCTGATGCGGGGATTCCGCGTTTCCTCGATCGACAGCGAGACGTTCCACGCCCGACAGGCCGAGGCGTTCTCCTTCGTCGGCGTGATGACCAGCACCGCCATAGCGAACTCGCTGCGCAGTCTGGCCATCAAGACCGTGTACAAGCAGATCCTCAACTCGTGGAAGCGCACCGCCAAGGCGATAAGCCATCTGGCGCCGCCCGTGGGGGTCGATCCGCCGACGATCAGCTTTGTATTGCCAAATCCGTTCCCGTCTAACTCGGAGTTCCAGATCCTGATCGCCGGTGCGGGCTTCGTCCCTGGCAACACGACGGTGAACATCGACCGGATCGTCAGTGGCTCCTCGGTCGGCGTCGTCTCGTTCCCGGTCGCCGTGGGTAGCCCGAACGAGGACATCCTCGCCAACGCCCCGGCGCTCGGGCTGGCGTGCAATATCTTAACGTCCTGTGCCGCGAAGGTTACCGTTTCCACCCCGGGCGGTACCTCGAACGAAATCGCGGTGACCGTATTCTGACCCCGGTCAGGGTTTGCCAGAACGGCCCGTCCCGCGGGACGGGCCGGGCCTGACTGCCCCAGGGTCGTCGGCCGGCTATCGCTGAGGCGCGGGACCGCCGCTGCCGCCTGCGAATTCAATGCGCCGCCGCGTCAACCGGATCATTTTCTGGCGTCGTTGTCGAGGAATGCCTGCAGGCTGGTCGCCGGTATCGCGAAGCCGATCCCCTGGCTGCCACCGGCCCGGCCGACCACCGCGACGTTCATTCCCAGCACGTGGCCCTCGGCGTCGAGCAGCGGCCCCCCGGAGTTGCCCGGGTTGATGGCGGCGTCGGTCTGGATCAGGTCTGCCAGCGGACCGCTACCGATAGCGCGCCGCGTGGCGCTCACGACACCGGCGCTCACGCTGCGGCCCAGCCCGAAGGGATTGCCGACGGCGAGCACCCACTGGCCGAGTCTGGGTGGGCGCGCGGCGAGTTCAAGGGCCTGGTGGTCCGACCATCCCGGATGCGCGCGATGCTCAAAGCCAAGCAACGCGATGTCGCGAGTCGGATCCTGGCGCAGTACGGTGGCAGGCACAGGCTCCCGATCCGGCACCCGCAGCAGGAGCGGCGAGCGGCCGGTGATCACGTGCGCGTTGGTCAGTACCCGACCCGGGTCGACCAGGAAACCGGAGCCCAGACTCAGGTAGGGGTCATCGGTGGCAGCCTGCAGCGCCCGGCCGGGTGGGCGGTGGGTGACGACGGCCACGACTGCCGGGGCACTGGTGCCGGCCACGCGCTCGGCGCGATCCGCATTCGCGGAAACGTCTGCGCGCTGGCAGCCGGTGGACGACAGCAGCAAGGTCAGCAGGCTGGCGACGACTGTACGCGACATGGCAACTGACCTTTCACCTGCGCTGGCACTGAGAGTGGAATGGGATGACGTGCACTGTATGCCGCCTGCCTGACAAACTCTACGGGCGGCAGGTGGCCCAGACCACGACGCGGCAGCACGTGGGCCACGTTTCGCGCACCGTTGATCCATTTCCCGGTGTGCCCCATACGGTGTCGAAACCCGTGCTGGCTCAAGCATTCGTTACCGGGCCTGCCGTACGAACCCTCCATCGAGACGGATTGGCGTGGGGCTCGGG
>JAGRGY010000021.1:0-69296 GCA_020445255.1 Gammaproteobacteria bacterium | reverse complement strand
GAAGGGGTCTGCTCAGGTCGGGTCAGCGTAATGTCGGGTGGTGGCGGCCTTCGGCAGCCGACGTTTGCGTAACACCGCGCGCAGCATGGCTCGGGGTCGGATGCAGACGCCTTGTCTTCCCGTGCCGGAGTGTCTGCGACGGTCGCCGGGCAGATTCCCCGAATCCAACCTGCTTGGCCCACTCGGCGGGATGTGCTCGCTGCAGCCGGTTCGTCATGGTGTCGGCTGCGCCTTCCCGACGTTCGTTGCGTGTGTCCCACCGCAGCGTTGTCTCGGCGCCCTCGCCACATGAAACGGTGAGATGAACGGGCCAACCGTGTGGCGTGCCCGGGTCGCTGCACCCGGCCCGGTCGCGGACAGGGTGTCCGCGCCGTCGACGGATCGGATCCGTATACATCGCAGCGCGCGCCCGACCGGGTGGACCTTCCCTGATCGGCCCGATTGTTCTATATTGGTTCTCTATCCGTTTCCCCCGATTTGCTGCTGTCCGCACTGCCGGGCAGGGCGAGGTATGCACTGCGATGCAGGCGGTCGATCTCGATGCACTCAAGCGCAGCGGCGCCCTGTGGCGGGGGCGGCGCAGTGTCCTCATGGCCGGGAGGGTGCTGGGCAGCGGTTGGGCGGTGCTCGACGAGGTGCTCGGCGGCGGCTGGCCGCGCGCGGCACTGGTCGAGGTGCTCGGCGACGCCCATCTGGGCCTGTCGCTGCTGCTGCCGCTACTGGCCGACCTGAGCCTTGAATCGCGCTGGCTGACCTGGGTCGCGCCGCCGTACCTGCCGTATGCGCCGGCGCTGGCCGCGCGCGGCATCCGCGTCGAACGCGTGCTGCTGGTGCAGCAGGTGTCGGACGAACAGGCGCTGTGGGCCGCCGAGCAGGTGCTCAAGTCCGGCGCCTGCAGCCTGCTGCTGGCATGGCCGGACCGGGCCGGTGCGAGGGGGCTCGACACCGCCCGGCTGCGGCGCCTGCAGTTGGCCGCCGAGCAGGGCGACTGCACCGGCGTGCTGTTCCGCCCGCTGCGTGCCGTGCGCCAGGGCTCGACCGCCGCGCTGCGCCTGCGCGTGCGCCCGGCGCCGCTCGGGCTCGAGGTCGAGGTGCTGAAGCGGCGTGGCGGTTGGGGTGGCGGGACGTGCATCGTGCCGATGCACGCAGGGACGAGGGACGAGGGGCGAGGGGCGAGGCAGGTACCCCTTCCCTCGGTCCTCGTTCCTGGGTCCTCGGTCCTGGTCCCAAGCAGGGCATGATGAATCATGCTCTGGTTGGGACTGTACTTTCCGCAGCTGCCGCTCGAGGTGTTCGTACGTGGTCGCCAACAGGCCGGTGCGCTGGCGGTCGTCGACACCCAGGGCGGGCGTGAGCAGGTCAGTCGCTGCGATGCCGCGGCGCAGGCCTACGGCGTGCGCCCGGGGCAGGCGCTGCCGGCGGCACTGGCGTTGTGTGCCGACCTGGCGGTGCAGCGTCGTGAGCGCGACCGCGAGCGGCGCGCACTCGACGAACTGGCGGCCTGGGCCTACCAGTTCAGCGCCCGGATCGCGTTCGAGCCGTCGCTGCTGCTGCTCGAGGTCGGTGCCAGCCGGCGCCTGTTCGGCGGCCTGCCGGTATTGCTGCAGACGCTGCGGCGCGAGCTCGGCCAGCTCGGCTACGACGCCGCGCATGCGCTGGCACCGACGCCGGCGGCGGCCGGCCTGCTCGCGCGCAGCCGGCCGGGCAGCGAGGTGCTGACATGTGACGATTTGCGCGCGGCCGTCGCGCCGCTGTCGTTGGCCTGCCTGACGCGCGACCGGCGCGCGCGTGAACTGGTCCGCCATATCGGTCTGGACACGCTCGGCGACGTGCTGGCGCTGCCGCGTCCCGAGCTGGCGCGCCGGGTCGGCGGGCCACGGTTCGCGGCGCTGCTCGACCGCGTGCTCGGCGACGCACCGGACCCGCGCGCCGAGTGGTCGCCGCCGGCACGCTTCGCGCAGACCGTCGAGCTGCTCGGCGAGATCGGCCAGACCACGGCGCTGGTGTTCCCGGCACGGCGCCTGATGGTCGCGCTGTGCGGTTTCCTGCGCGGCCTCGGCGGTGGTGCGCAGCGCCTGCAGTGGACGCTGCAGCACCGCGATCACCCGGCAACCGCATTCGACCAGGGCCTGCTCGACCCGAGCCGCGACCCCGACCACATGCTCGAAATGTTTCGCGAGCGCATCGAGCGCCTCAGTCTGCCGGCGTCGGTGATCGCGATCACGCTGCGGGTCGACGACTGGCAGGCCTTCGTTGAGTGCAACCTCGCACTGCCGGTCGGCGACGTCGCCGCGGTGCCCGACCCGGCCCTGCTCGAACGCCTCGCCAACCGCCTCGGCGAACACTGTGTGCGCGGTCTGCGCTGCCTGGCCGACCACCGTCCGGAGCGCGCGTGGCGGTTGTGCCGGCCGGGCGAGGCCGATGACGAAGAGGCTGGTGGCAGCGTGCCGGCGGCCACCGCGCACGGCCTGTCGCAACCGCCTTGGCTACTGCCGCAGCCGCGCCCGCTGCGCGACTGCAACGGCGTGCCCGAGTACGGTGGCGTGCTGCGGCTCGAGGGTCTGCCCGAACGCATCGAGGCCGGCTGGTGGGACGGTTTCGACATCACCCGCGACTACTTCGTCGCGCACAGTCCGGCCGGCGAGCGCCTGTGGGTGTTCCGCGACCGCCGCGGCGGCGGCTGGTATCTGCACGGCCTGTTCGTCTGACGGGTGTACGCCGCACGAAACCAGCGCGCCAAGCGGACCAGCACAGCGAAGCGCTGATCTGTCCAGCGTCCTCTGCGGCGCAGGGACACACCGCCAATTCCGACCATTGCAAGCGATCGAACATGGCGACGACAGAAAACCGCGCCTCACCGTTCTCGTCAGCCGACAAGCCAGGATGGCTTTCGGGCATCTCCAATGTCCTGTTCCACAAACAACGTGTCACGCAGAACGTCACCCACGCGCCACTCCGAGGCGCGTACGCGTGCGAATGGTCGCTCGCTTCGGAGCGGACGTAACGCGGCAGTGGCGCGTGGGTGCTCTCCCGTCGGGCGGCGCCGAGCGATAGGTTATTTGTGGAACAGGGCACCATCCTGAATGTTGCGCCAGTATCCGGGATGATCGCACCTGGACAGGCGAGGGCCCGGATAGATCGGGCGCGGGGGACCAGCCGTTGGTTCGGGACCCGCCATCGATAACGATCGTCATCGCCTCCGTGCCGACGCAACCGCACCCGCCCTCGATCGGCGGATGCAACATGCAGACTGGCAATTCGTCATTCCCGCGAAAGCGGGCATCCACGTGTTTGCTCTCGCTGCACCCCCGCCTGCGCGGGAATGACGGCAGATCGATTGCTCGCGGTTCCCTCTGTTCGCCGCATTGACTAGCAGATTCGCGGCAGCGGGTCGTCCTCGAGTTCGTCGAGCAGGCGTTCACCGCCGAGCTCGGTCCGCAGCACGACCCGCGCCGGGCCCTGCGTGACGCGGCCGATGATCGCGCTGTCCGCACCCGACGGCAGCGCGCGCCACGCGGCGAGCAGTGCCGCCGCCGCATCGTCGGCGACGACGGCGACGACGCGTCCTTCGCAGGCGAGATATAACGGGTCGTAGCCGAGCATGTCGCAGACCGACTGCACCGATTCCCGGATCGGCACCGCGGCCGCATCCAGACGCACCTCGCGCGCGGTCGCGGCGGCGATGTCGTGGCACACGGTGGCCAGGCCGCCGCGGGTCGGGTCGCGCATGAAACGCAGTCCGGGCACCGATGTCGCGGCATCGGCCAATGGCAGCACGCTGGCGGAATCCGAGTGCAGGTCGCCGCGCAGACCAAACTGCTCGCGCGCCAGCATCACCGCGATGCCGTGATCGCCGACCGGCCCGCTGACCAGCAGGCGGTCGCCGGCGCGGATGCGGTCGAGACCGAGATCGAGGCCGGGGCGGCGCAGGCCGATGCCGGTCGTCGCCAGGTACAGGCCGCCGCCTTCGCCGCGCTGCACGACCTTGGTGTCGCCGGCGACCACGGCCACGCCGGCCTCGCGCGCGGCCGCGCCGAGCGCGGCCACGAGGCGGTCGAGCAGCGCGACCTCGAGCCCCTCCTCGATGAACGCGTTGACCGTCAGCCATGCCGGCACCGCGCCGGCGACGGCGAGGTCGTTGACGGTGCCGTGCACTGCGAGCGAGCCGATGCTGCCACCGGGGAACTCCAGCGGTTTGACCGTGAAGCCGTCGGTCGTGACCATGACGTCTGGACTCGCCAACAGCAGCCCGGCGGCATCGGCGCGCGTGTCGAGGTGCGGGTTGTCGAGGTGGTGGGCGAAGATCGCGTCGATCAACTCGCGCATGTACCGCCCGCCGTTGCCGTGGGCCAGCGAGATGTAGTCGTCGTCCAGTGCCTTCATGTGTCTCGGCCCGCCGCGTATTCGATGATCTGGCCCGCGCTGATGCCACCGTCGTTGACCGGCACGGCACGCCCGATGACGCAGTCGAACCCGGCAGCGGCGAGCAGTTCGTACACGCGCTCGACGAGGCGGCGGTTCTGGAACACGCCGCCGGTCAGGCCGACGCGGCGATACCCGGTGGCATCGCGTGCCGCCGCCGCCAGGGCGAGCAGGGTCTGCGCCATGGTCTCGTGAAACCACGCGGCACGTTCGCCGCGGTCGCGCGACGCATTGCCGACGACGCGCAGCAGCGGCGCCCAGTCGGCGAGCAGCAGGCCGTCGGCGTCGTGTCGCAGCGGCAGTGCGGGAGCCGCGACAGATTCGCTGCACGACGCCTCCAGCCACATCGGTCCCTGGCCCTCGAAACTGGCGATCTCACAGGTGCCGGTCAATGCTGCCGCGGCGTCGAACAGGCGACCCGCGGCATGGCTGCGCGGTGCGTTCACGTCCTTCGACCACGCCTGACGGGTCAGCCCGCCGTCGTCCACGGGCGGATCGAACGGTGTGCCCGCCTCCCAGCACGCGGCGGCCGCGCTGCGCCACGGCTCGCGACCGGCCCGGTCCCCGCCGGGCAACCGGAACGGGCGCAGGCTGGCGAAGCGCCGCCAGTGTCCCGGTCGACCGACGAAGGTCTCGCCGCCCCACAGGCTGCCGTCGTCGCCGTACCCGGTGCCGTCCCATGCGAACGCGATCGCGTCGTCGGCGAGGCCGTCGAGCACCAGCGCCGACGCATGCGCGCGGTGATGCTGAACGGGCGTGCAGGACAGCCCCGACTGCCGCGCCCAGCGATGGCTGGCGTAGCCGGGGTGGGCGTCGCACAACACGCGGGACGCGCGCACGCCGTACAGATCCTGCAGGTCGGCGCAGACCTGGGCGAACACCTCCAGCGCGCGCGGGCTGTCAAGGTCGCCGATATGCGGCGACAGCACCAGCCGGCGTCCCCAGCCGAGCGCGACCGTGTTCTTCATGTGGCCGCCGACGGCCAGCACCGGTTCCGGCAGCGCGTCGGACAGCGCTTCGGGCAGCGACAGCTCGAGCGGGGCGACGCCGCGCCCGATGCGCAGGGGGGAGGGTGCGCCCGCGACGACCCGGTACACCGAATCGTCGGCCGGGCGCAGGATCGGCCGGTTGTGGTGCAGGAAGGCGTCGGCGACGGGCGCGAGCCGCATCTCGGCGTCATGCGCTTCAGTCAGCACGGGTTCGCCGCTGAGGTTGCCGGAGGTCATGACCAGCGGACCGCCGAACGTGTTCAGCAACAGGTGGTGCAGCGGGCTGTATGGCAGCATCGCGCCGATCTCGTCGATACCCGGTGCGATCGCAGGCGCAAGCAGCGGCGCATCGGCCGACGCGGTGGCGCGGCGCGGGCACAACACGATCGGGCGGCGCGTCGACAGCAGCGCGGCGCGGTGCGGTTCGCCGGGGTCGAGGTAGCGCTCCAGCATTGCGAGCGGTCGTTCGCACGGCGCCGGGAACATGACCGCGAGCGGCTTGTGTGGGCGATGCTTGCGCGCGCGCAGGCGGACCACGGCGGACTCGTCGGCCGCGTCACACGCCAGGTGATAGCCGCCGACCCCCTTGATCGCGACGATCGCGCCGTCGCGCAGGCGCTGCACGGCGTGCGCGAGCGCATCGGCATGCGTGCTGTGGGTTCCATCGGCGTGGAACGTCAGCCAGGGTCCGCATGTCGGACACGCCACCGGCTCGGCGTGGAAGCGACGGTCGCACGGATCCGCGTACTCGGCGCGGCAGGCGTCGCACAGCGTGAACGGCGCCATGCTGGTATTGGCGCGGTCGTACGGCAGCGCGGCGATCAGCGTGTAACGCGGGCCGCACTGGGTGCAGTTGATGAACGGGTAGGCGTGACGACGGTCGGTCGGGTCGTCGAGTTCGCGCAGGCAGTCATCGCAGGTGAAATAGTCCGGTGGGACGTGGATGTCGCGTTCGCCGACGTCGGCGCTGGGCGCGATACCGAATCCGCGACAGTCGCGGGCGGGCAGCACCTCGACCGCGACGACGCGCGGCCGCGCGATCGCCGGTGCCGATGCGATCAGCTCATGTTCGAGTGTGTCGAGCACGCCGGCAGTGGCGATCGCGACGATCTCGACACGCCCGGCGATATTACGCACCTCACCGGCGACACCCAGGCGCTGCGCAAGGCGATAGACAAATGGCCGGAAGCCGACGCCCTGGACATGCCCATCGAGCAGCAGGCGGCGGGTCTGCAGCCGTGCGGTCTGTGCTTCGGGTGACGGCTTGGGCATCGTATGTTCAGGCGATCCTGGTCGCGTGACGGCGCTGTCGGTCGCGCGCGCGGCGACCGAGATCAACCCGCGTCGGCGCGTTGCGGATGAACGTCGACCACCGCTTCGCGTCGCTCGCGCACGCCGCCCGACCACCAGATGCGGCACGCGCCCTCGTCGGAGACCATGCACGGACCGACCGGGTGGCGCGGCGCGCAGGCCGTGCCGTACAGCCGGCACTGGTCGGGATAGATGCGGCCGAGCACGACCTGTGCGCAGTCGCAGCCGGGCGGCATCTCGCCGGCGCGCCGGCGCGTGCCGTCGTCCATCGTCGGGAAATGCAGGCGCGCATCGTGTGCCGCGTAGGCCTCGCGCAGCGCGAAGCCCGAGTCGGCGATGTGGCCGATGCCGCGCCAGTTGGCCTCGTCGACGCGCATGACCTGTTCGAGCTGCGCACGCGCGGCGCGGTTGCCACCGGGCCGCACCAGTTCGCCGTAGCAGTTGTCGAGAAACGGCCGCCCCTCGATCACCTGGCGCAGCGTCGAGTAGAACGCGGCCAGCAGCGACTCCGGCGTGAAACCGGCGATCGCGGCCGGCAGCGCGTACCGCTCGGGTACGAACCGCCATTCCTCCGGCCCCATCACGGTTGCGACATGGCCGGGGCACACCAGCGCGTCGAAACCCGCTTCGCCCGAGTCGAGCAGCAGCGCGACGACCGGCCAGGTCAGGCGTCCGGACAACAGCAGGAACAGGTTGTCCGGCACACCCTCGGCGAACAGGCTGGCGACCGGCGCGGTCGTGGTCTCGAAGCCGGCGGCGAAGAACACGACCGGGCGCGGGCGCAGCTGTCCGGCGATCACGCGCGCCTCGACCGGCGACGCGATCGGACGCACGTCGGCGCCCGCCGCCTTGGCCTGTTCGAGTGAACGCGGCGCGTGCCTGGGCGCGTTGACCGGCACGCGCAGCATGTCACCGAACGCGACCAGCGTGATGTCGCCGCGCAGCGCGAGCTGGATCGCCTCGTACACGTCTTCCTCGGGACACACGCACACCGGGCAGCCCGGTCCCGGTATCAGTTCGATCTGTGGCGGCAGCGCGCCGCGCAGTCCCGCCTGCGTGATCGAACGTTCGTGTCCGCCACAGACATTCAGGATACGCACGCGATCCGGCAGATCCAGCGCATGGATGCGCTGCAGCCAGGTCTGCGCGCTGTCGCTCAAGCGGCACTCTCCGCCGCGTGCAGCGCGGCGCCATCGGGCTGCACGGCGGGACGCACGGCCTCGCCGCCGGCGATGCGTGCCCGCAGCGCACGCATGTCGTCGCGCAGCCAGTCGAGCCATGCCGCGAGCCCCTGCGCCGACCTGACCGACGCGTTCAGCACCGGCGCCGCGGATGCGAGTTCGCGCAGGTAGCGTGTCGCACGCTCGATGCTGAAGTCGTCGAACACCGGCAACAGGTCGGTCTTGGTGAACACCACCGCGTCGGCGGCGCGGAACATGACCGGGTACTTGGCCGGCTTGTCATCGCCCTCGGGCACCGACAGCAGCGTCAGGTTGCGGTGCTGACCGAGGTCGAAACTGGCCGGGCACACCAGGTTGCCGACGTTTTCGATGAACAGCAGGTCGATGGCGTCGAGGTCGAGATCGTGCAGTGCGTGGTGGACCATGTGCGCATCCAGGTGACAGGCGCTGCCGGTGCTGATCTGGATCGCGGGCACGCCGTGGCGGCGGATCCGTTCGGCATCGTTCTCGGTCTCGAGGTCGCCCTCGATCACGGCGATGCGGAACTCGCCGGCCAGTGCCTGCAGCGTCGCCTCCAGCAGTGCGGTCTTGCCGGCACCGGGCGACGACATCAGGTTGTACGCGAGCACACCGTGGCGGTCGAAGTGCTCGCGGTTGTGCGCGGCGGCGTGGTCGTTGGCGCTGAGCAGGTGCTGCAGCACGTCGATCGCCTGGTGACCGGGTTCGCCTTCCGCGACCAGATGCCGGTTGCCGGGGGTGATGTTGCAGCCGCAGGAATCACACATCAGATGGCCTCCGCCAGTTTCGCCAGTTCGACCTGCTCGAGCAGCAGTTCGTCACCGCTGAGCAGCTGGGTGTGCCAGTCGCCGCACGCACCGCACAACAGGCGGTTGGCGCGCGCATCGGTCTCGGCGCCGCACAGCGCGCAGCGCACGCGGATCGGGCGTTCGTTGATCTCCAGCGTGCTGCCCTCGGCCGGCGTGCCGGCGCAGGCGATCGGGTAGGCCTGCCGCAGCAACGCCGGCTCGGTGCCGGAAAGGGCGCCGACGCCGATCGTCACCCGTGCAACGCTGCCGGCGCCATGTTCACGCGCGACGCGCACGACCTGTTCGACCAGCGCCTGGCAGACCGACAGCTCATGCATGGTCGGATTCCAGCGCCAGCATCTGGTCGTAGATCTCCCACGCCGTGCGCGCATCGGCCGGCGAGATCTTCTGGATCGCGTAACCGACATGCACAACGACAAAATCGCCGGCCACGATGTCCTCGCCCTGCATCATGAACAGGTTGACGTCGCGCTCAATGCCCTTGGCCTCGCAGTGTGCGACAAAGCCGTCGACCGACTGGACCTGCATCGGGATGCCGAGACACATGCGCGCCCACCGTTACTGCAATGACTACCTGGATGTCGGAATAGCATAAGTCCGAAACGGCCGAAATGCCCGGCGTCGCCTAACCCGGAAGTGGCTGATGTGGATCAATCGGGGGTGCCCCGGATTCTGCTGTTATTGAGTCAGTCATTTGGAGCCAAGGCAGTGAAGGCAATCCTGGTGATGGGCATCGGCAATACGCTCCTGAGCGACGAGGGGATCGGTCTCCACGTGCTCGAAGCGGTTCGCGCGTCGCTGCCCGACACGTCCGGCGTCACGTTTCTCGACGGCGGCACGCTCAGTTTCGTGCTCGCGGCGGACATCGCCGCCGCCGACGCGCTGATCGTCATCGACGCCGCACGTCTCGATGCCGAGCCCGGCACCGTGCGTTGTTTCGACGGCGAGGCCATGGACACCTTTCTCACGTCCGGCAGGTTGAGCGTGCACGAGGTCGGCCTTGCCGACCTGATCGACATGGCACGCCTGACCGGCGATCTGCCGGTGTCACGCGCACTGATCGGTATCCAGCCGGAAAGCGTCGACTGGGGCATGCAGCCGTCCGACGCCGTCGCGGCATCGGTGTCGCGGGCCGCGGCCCGGGTCGTCGAACTGATCGAACGCTGGCGTGGTGATGAGGTCGTGCCCGTTGCGGCCAGCGATCGCGCATCCGCCGTTTCAACCGGAGAGGGCCGATGAGCACGGGTCTGTCTCAGATCGGCGTACGCGTGGTCGACGCGAAGACGGGCAACGTACCGTTGCTGCTCACCGAGATCCGGCACGCCGTCGAGCGTCTGCTCGACAGTGGCGAGACACACGTCATCGATTTGCTCGCACTGCCGCTGGCGCCGGGCGAGGACAAGCGGATCGAGCAGGCCCTGGGCCGCGGCGAGGCGAGTGCGCGGGTCGATGCGTTGGGGCCCAGCGAGTTCCAGGAGACCGCGTTCGCCGGCGTCTGGCTGGTGACCCATTTCAATGCCGCGGGTGAGATCGTCGGCCGCTTCGTCGAGATCGCGCCGGTACCCGAAATCCTGCAAGCCCCCGAGGCCGACATACGCGACGGCCTGCGACGCCTCGCGGACGCACTGAGCGGAGTGAACGATGCGCAATGATCTGTCCCTGAGTGAGGTCCTGCGACAGCAGGGTGTGAGCCGGCGTGGCTTCCTGAAGTTCTGCGCCGCGACCGCGTCGATGCTGGCGCTCGGACCGGGCATGGCGCCGGTGATCGCGGCGGCGCTCGAGAAGGCGCGCCGACCGTCGGTGATCTGGCTGTCGTTCCAGGAGTGCACCGGCTGCACCGAGTCGCTGACGCGTTCGCACTCGCCGAGCGTCGAGGGCCTGATCTTCGACGCCATCTCGCTCGACTATCACCATACGCTGCAGGCGGCCGCCGGCACCGCCGCCGAGGCCGCGCGCGAGGCCGCGATGCAGGCCAACCCGGACGGCTACCTGGTGGTCGTCGACGGCTCGATCCCACTGGGCAACCCCGGCTACTCGACCATCGCCGGGGTCAGCAATGTCGACATGCTGCGTGAGGTCGCCGCGGGCGCGACCGCGATCGTCGCGGTCGGCACCTGCGCCGCGTTCGGTGGGCTGCCACACGCGGCGCCGAACCCGACCGGCGCCGTGTCGGTGTCCGACATCATCAAGGACAAGCCGATCATCAACGTGCCGGGCTGTCCGCCGATCCCGGTCGTCATCACCGGCGTGCTCGCGCATTTCCTCGTGTTCGGCCAGCTGCCTGAGCTCGACGGTCTCGGCCGCCCGATGGCGTTCTTCGGCCACAACATCCACGACCGCTGCTACCGCCGGCCTTTCTACGAGCAGGGCAAGTTTGCCGAGACCTTCGACGACGAGGGCGCGCGCCAGGGCTGGTGCCTGTACAAGCTCGGCTGCAAGGGGCCGGTCACGTACAACGCGTGCGCGACGGCGAAGTGGAACCAGGGCACCAGTTTCCCGATCCAGTCGGGTCACGGCTGCCTCGGCTGTTCGCAGCCGGACTTCTGGGACCAGGGCGGCTTCTACCACGCACTGTCCGCAGGCACGTCGACGTCCGGCGTCGGTCTCGGCGTCGCGGCCGTGGCCGGTGCGGCGCTCGGCGCGGCGTCGGCACTGGGCACGCGGTCGTCGCAGCACGAGGCGCGGCGCGAGGTCGAACAGATCGTCAATTCGCAGCCGGCCGCAGCGGGTTGCGCCCGGGGCGGCGAGCAGGGCAAGAAGTGAAGGGGGCCTGATCATGACGCTACTCGAATTTGCCCGCGGACCGGCACTGCAGTGGTCGACGATCATCCTGGTGCTCGGTCTGATCCTGCGCATCGCCGGGGCATGGCTGCTGGCGCACGACAAGGACTACTCGCGTCCGCGCGTCGATGCGGCCTGGCGCGGCGGTCTGCGCGCCGTGTTCAGCCGCTTCTGGCCGCACCAGCCGTTCGTGCGCCAGACCTGGTTCCATATTCTGGCCGGCTACGTGCTGCACGTCGGCCTGTTCGTGGTCGTGTTCCTGTACGCGCCGCACATCGCGTTCATCCGCGACCTGACCGGCCTGAACTGGCCGGGGCTGCCGGCAAACCTGGTGCTGTTCGTCGGTGCGCTGACCGCGGCGTCGCTGGTCGCGTTCTTCGTGCGCCGGCTGGTGCATCCGGTCATGCGCACGATCTCGACGCTCGACGACTACCTCAGCAACCTGATAACCCTGGCGCCGCTGGTGACCGGTATCCTGGCCTATGCGCACTTCGGCGGGCGCTACGAGACGCTGCTCGCGATCCATCTGTTGAGCGTGTCGTTGCTGTTCGTCTGGATACCGCTCAGCAAGCTCGCGCACGTGATTACGTTCATACCGTCCAGGTTCCAACTCGGCGCCTGGCTGGGTCGGCGCGGCGTCAAGGCATGACGCGCACGAACGGTTGAGGAGGCAGACTCATGGCGGTCGACGAGAAAGATTTTCAGATGTTCCGCGAGGGCACGCAGCAGCTGGCGTCTATGGCGCCGCCGAGCACGATGCCGGATGAGCGACGTGTCGAGGTCGCGAAGACCACGATGCTGGCCAAGCTCACCGCCGACATGGCGTTCGAACTCGAGAGCTGCGTGCACTGCGGGCAGTGCGCGGAGGCGTGCCATTTCTACCAGGCGACACACGATGCCAAGTACACGCCGATCCGCAAGCTCGACCTGCTCAAGCGCGTGTACCGCCGCGAACAGGCGCCGCTGCGCTGGCTGCACCGGCTTTACACCCCGGACGTGACCATCGACGACCTGCACGAATGGCAGGAACTGGTCTACGACTCGTGCACCGAGTGCGGCCGCTGCTTCATGGTCTGTCCGATGGGCATCAACATCGCCGCGATGGTCAACGTGAATCGCCAGGCCTTCGCCAACGCCGAGCTGATGCCGGCCGAGCTGCGCGCACTCGAGATGGAGCAGGGCAGCGGTTACAGCCTGTTCGGCATGGGGCCGGAGCAGGTCGAGGGATTCCTGACCCACCTGCGCGACAGCGGCGTGAACGTGCGCATGAACGAGAGCGGCGTCGACTACCTGCTGCTGACGTCGGTGGTCGAGATCATGATCTTCCGCGACGCACTGCTGGCGACGATCAGGGTGCTCGAACACCTGGGGCTGTCGTGGACCATCCACTGCGAGGGTTACGAGGCCGCCAACTTCGGCATGCTGTCTGGCGTCGAGGCGGTGCAGAAGGTCGCCGGCGACCGCGTCGTGCGCGCCGTCAAGGCATCGGGTGCGAAGACGGTGCTGGTGCCCGAGTGCGGCCATGCCTACCCGTCGCTGCGCTGGGACCAGGCCAACCTCGACGCGAGGGGACAGGACTTCGAGGTGCTCACGGTGTCCGAGTTCCTCGGCCGCGAGGTCGAGGCCGGGCGCCTAAAGCTCAGGCCGATCGGCAAGGGCAAGAAAGTCACGTTCCACGACCCGTGCAAGCTCGGTCGTCACTCCGGTGTGTTCCACGAGCCGCGCGTCGTGCTCGAGGCGCTCGGCGTCGACTTCCGCGAGGTGGAGTCGAGCCAGGAGCTGAACTGGTGCTGCGGCGGCGGTGCCGGCGTGTTCCTGCTCAATCGCGCCAGCGGCCTGCGCCAGGGTGCCTGGACGATCAAGCAGCAGCAGCTCGACGCAACCGGCGCCGACTCGGTCGTGCTGTCGTGCGCCTCGTGCCGGCTCAATTTCATGAATGGCGCGCGTGCAGCGCATTGGGACAAGGGCATCGAGTCGCTGGTCGAACTGGCCGCCGCCCAGCTCGCCGACTGAACGCTAATCCGGCCGCGTACGCGTCCGCCAGGGACGACCGCGGCAGACATCCGAAGGCAAGACCATGAACGAACGCATCGTAGTCGACCCCATCACCCGCATCGAGGGCCACCTGCGCATCGAGGCGCAGATGGACGGCGACCGCATCGCCGAGGCGTATTCGTCCGGCACCATGGTGCGTGGCATCGAGCTGATCCTGCGCGGACGCGACCCGCGCGACGCGTGGGCGTTCGCGCAGCGCATCTGCGGCGTGTGCACGCTGGTGCACGGCATCGCCTCGGTGCGTGCGGTCGAAAACGCGCTCGGTTACGCGATCCCGCCGAACGCGCAGCTGATCCGCAACCTGATGATCGGTGCGCAATACATCCACGACCACGTCATGCACTTCTATCACCTGCATGCCTTGGACTGGGTCGACGTGGTTTCCGCGCTGTCGGCGGACCCCAAGGCCACGTCCGACCTCGCGCAGTCGCTGAGCAACTACCCGAAGTCTTCACCGGGCTACTTCGCCGACATGCAGAAGAAACTGAAGACTTTTGTCGAGGGCGGCCAGCTCGGCATTTTCGCCAAGGCCTACTGGGGCCACCCGGCGTACAAGCTACCGCCCGAGGCGAACCTGATGGCGGTCGCGCACTACCTCGAGGCGCTCGCCTGGCAGCGCGAGGTGGCCAAGCTGCATGCGATCTTCGGCGGCAAGAACCCACACCCGAACTTCCTGGTCGGTGGCGTGCCGTCGCCGATCGATCTGAACTCGGACTCGGCGATCAACAGCGAGCGGCTGGCGCAGGTGCAGGACCTGATCGACCAGATGCGCACCTTCGTCGATCAGGTCTATGTACCGGACACGCTCGCAATCGCCGGTTTCTACAAAGACTGGGGCGCGCGTGGCGAGGGCCTCGGGAATTTCCTCTGCTACGGCGATTTCCCCGAGAAGGGCATGAACGACCCGTCGAGCTTCCTGATTCCGGCCGGCGTGATCCTCGACCGTGACCTGTCGACGCTGCACGAGGTCGACATGAACGCCGCCGACGAGATCCAGGAGTACGTCGCGCACTCGTGGTACGACTACAGCGGCGGCAAGGAGCAGGGCCTGCACCCGTACGACGGCGAGACCAACCTGAACTACACCGGTCCGCAGCCGCCGTACGAGCACCTCGACGTGACGCAGGGCTATTCGTGGCTCAAGTCGCCGCGCTGGAAGGGCAAGCCGATGGAGGTCGGTCCGCTGGCACGCGTGCTGACGCTGTACGCGAAGGGTCACGAACAGACCAAGGAACTGGTCGACATGACGCTTAAGACCCTCGACGTGCCGACCCGTGCGCTGTTCTCGACCCTTGGCCGCACCGCGGCGCGCACCTTGGAGACCAAGGTCATCGCCGACGCGATGCAGACCTGGTATGACAACCTGATCGCCAATATCAAGGCCGGTGACAGCCGCACCTTCAACGAGCAGCTGTGGGATCCGTCGAGCTGGCCGAGCACGGCACGCGGCGTCGGCTACACCGAGGCGCCGCGTGGCGGCCTCGCGCACTGGGTCGTGATCGAGGACGGCAGGATCGCGAACTACCAGGCCGTCGTGCCGAGCACCTGGAACGCCGGGCCGCGCGATCCGCAGGGACAGGCCGGCGCGTACGAGGCGGCACTGCAGGACAACCACCAGATGCACGATCCGGCCCAGCCGATCGAGATCCTGCGCACGATCCACAGCTTCGATCCCTGTATCGCCTGCGCCGTTCACGTCACCGATCCGGACGGCGGGGAACTGGTCCAGGTCAAGATCCGCTGACTGAGTGGGAGAAGGAACCGATGCATTACACCAGGCCTTTCATCGTCACTGCCGTACTGGCGGGTCCGACCCAGGTTTTCGCGCATGGTGTGCACGGCGACACGGTCACGACGCTCGTGCACGAGTTGACCAGCGTGCAGCACTGGCCGCTGGTCGCCGCCGCACTGCTGATGTCGGGCGGCATGCTCGTGCTGGCGGTGCGGCTTGCGGCCGCTGTCCGGCGACTTATTGCGCGCCGCGCGAGGCGTGTCGTCAGAATCCGGTCGCTGGACTAGAGTAATTGCGGTAACCGGATGGGGGCGCCGTGCGCGGCGCTTTCATCGGTGTCCAGCCGCCCGTCGGCGTAACTCGGGTTGGAACGGATGAGCGATTTCGCCAAGCGTGCCGAGACACTGGCGGCAGGCTACCTGCCCCGAACGGAGCTTCAGCGTCTGCTCGATGCGCTGGTGTCGACCGGCTACCGCTGCGTCGGGCCGCGCGTGCGTGACGGCGCGATCCAGTACCTGCCGCTGGACCGGGCCGACGAGTTCCCCGTCGGCGTGCGTGACCACCAGGAACCTGGCAGCTATCGCGTCGAGGTCGTCGACGATGAGCGCTGTTTCGCGTGGGCCAACGGACCGCAGGCGCTGAAGCCACTGACGTTCGCGCCCGACGAGGTGTTGTGGCAGTTCAGCGCGGATGCCTCCGATCTTTCGTTCACGACGCCGACCCGGGCCCATCCCATGACCGCGGTGATTGGCGTGCGCGGCTGCGACCTCGCCGCACTGCGGCTGCAGGAGGCCCATTTTCTCGCACCCGGCAATCGGGACCCGGCCTACGCAGCGCGGCGCGAGGCGCTGTTCCTCGTCGGTGTCGACTGCAGCCATCCGGCGGCGACCTGTTTCTGCACGTCGACCGGGGACGGGCCGTCGCTCGGGTCCGGATACGACCTCGCGCTGACCGAGCTCGACGACGGTTTCCTGGTCTGGCGTGGCAGCCGGCTCGCGGACGCGGTGCTGGCGACGCTCGACCTGCCGCCCGCCGACGCCCAGCTACTGCGTCGGGCGAAGGATCAGCAGGCCCAGGCCGCCGCGGCGCAGCAGCGGCGCATGCCGGCGCCACAGCGCCTGATGGGCCTGATGCAGCGTCTCGATCATGCGCAGTGGGACGACGTCGCCGCACGCTGCCTGGGGTGCGGCAACTGCACGGCGGTGTGCCCATCGTGTTTCTGTTCCAGCCATCGTGCCGAGCCCGCGCTGGACGGGCTGTCTGGCAGCCAGGTGCGCAGCTGGGATTCGTGCTTCACGCTCGAGCACAGCACGATGCACGGTCGCCCGGTGCGCGCCGACATCCGCACCCGCTACCGCCAGTGGCTGACCCACAAGCTGGCCGGCTGGCAGAGCCAGTACGGGCGCAGCGGCTGCGTCGGCTGCGGGCGCTGCATCACCTGGTGTCCGGTGGGTATCGATCTGACCGCCGAGGCGGCGGCATTGCTGGAGACCGATTCCGCATGAGCGTACACCTACCGGTCGCAGCCGAGATCGTCGAGCGCATCCAGGAGTCGCGCGACATCTTCACGCTTCGCCTGCGTCGGGTCGGACCGGACGGACCTCTGCGCTTCGACTTCGCCCCCGGGCAGTTCAACATGGTGTACCTGCGCGGGGCCGGCGAGGTAGCGATCTCGATCGTCTCCGACCCCGACGAGGAACGCTTCTTCGACCACACCATCCGTGCCGTCGGTCGCGTCACCGACGCGCTCGCGGCACTCGCGCCGGGCGACCGCATCGGCATCCGCGGGCCGTTCGGCACGGGTTGGCCGCTGCGCGAGGTCGAGGGTCGCGACGTGCTGATCGTGACCGGCGGACTCGGCTGCGCACCGGTGGTGTCGGTGATCAACTACCTGTTCCGTCGCCGCGCGGCGTTCGGCCGCATCGCGATCCTGCAGGGTGTGCGCCACGCCGCGGACATGATCTGGCGTCCACGCTACGACGCCTGGGCCGCACAGCCCGACACCGAGATTCACCTGGCCGCCGACGTCAGTGCCGGCGATCCCGGGCTGTTCCAGGGCACCGTCGTGGAGTTGTTCAAGCGCCTCGATCTTGCCGCTGACAATGCGCTGGCGATGCTGTGCGGGCCGGAGGTGATGATGGCGGCCGCGGTCGCTGAGTTGCGTGCGCGCGGCTTTGCCGACGCAGCGATCTACCTCAGCCTGGAGCGCAACATGCAGTGCGGCAACGGCCTGTGCGGTCACTGCCAGTTCGGGCCCTTGTACGTGTGTCGCGACGGCCCGGTGTTCGCCTACTCGGCGATCGCCGACTGGTTCGGCAAACGAGGTTTCTAGCATGCCCAGGTTCAGACTCGCGGTACACAAGTTCAGCTCCTGCGACGGTTGCCAGCTGGCGTTGTTGAACCTCGGCGACGCACTGCTCGAGCTGGCAGAGCTGGTCGACATCGTGCACTTCGCCGAGGCCGGCCCGGTGAACGAGGATGCGCCCGTGGATCTGGCGCTGGTCGAGGGCAGCGTGTCGACCGCGCACGATGTCGAGCGCATCCGGCGCATCCGCGACAGCGCCCGCGTGCTGGTCGCTATCGGTGCCTGTGCGACCGCGGGCGGGCTGCAGTCGCTGCGCAACCGCGCCGACGGTGCGGCGTGGCTATCGGGCATCTACGATGCGCCGCAGCACATCGATTTCGTCGCCCAGGTGGCACCTGTGTCGGCGCACGTGAAGGTCGACCTCGAGCTGTGGGGCTGTCCGGTCAACAAGCAGCAGGTGCTGGCCGCGCTCAAGGACGTGATGCTCGGCGTCGCCCCGCGCCGGCCGACCGCTTCGCTGTGCCTGGAGTGCAAGCGCCTGGGCAGGGTGTGCACGCTGGTGACCGGCAGCGATGTCTGCATGGGGCCGGTGACGCGCGCCGGCTGCGGCGCGCTTTGCCAGGGCAGGGGGCGTGGCTGCTATGCCTGCTTCGGGCCCGCTGAAGGGGTCAACACCGAGGCGCTGGGGCGGCGTCTGCACGCAGGCGGCCTCACAACGGACGACGTCGCCCGCCGCTTCCATTTCATCAACGCCAATGCGCCGGCATTTGCCGCGGCCGGCGATGCGTGGCGACGCCGTGACGGCGGAGATGGGACATGAGCACGCCACGCGACATCAGCATCCGCGTCCCGGTACTGGCGCGCGTCGAAGGTGAGGGTGCGCTCGAACTCGATGTCAGTGACGGTGCGATCTCGACGCTGCGGCTCAACATCTACGAACCGCCGCGGCTGTTCGAGAAACTGATGCTGGGCTACGCGCCCGACCAGGTCATCGATATGGTCGCGCGCATCTGCGGCATCTGCCCCGTCGCCTACCAGGTTACCGCGGTGCATGCGTTCGAACACCTGGGCGGCCTGGACGTCGGCCCTTGGGCGCGCGCGATGCGGCGCGCCATGTACTGCGGCGAGTGGCTGCAGTCGCACGCACTGCACATCCACCTGCTCGCCGCACCGGATTTTCTCGGTTTCGACAACGCGATCGCGATGGCCGAACGCTACCCCGACGAGGTGCGCCGCGGTCTGCGCCTGCAGGGTCTTGGCAATGCGCTGATCGGCCTGTTCGGTGGGCGCTCGGTGCACCCGGTCGGGCTACGCGTCGGCGGTTTCTATCGCGCCCCCGACCGCGCTGCGGTCGATGCGCTGAACCGTCAGCTGGATGCCGCGGTCGCCGATGCCAAGGAACTTGTGCGCTGGTGTGCCGCCTTGCCGATGCCCGACGACCAACAGACCTTCACCAGCGTGTCGCTGCGCGATGCCGACGACTACCCGCTGCAGGCGGGACGGATCGTGTCGTCGACCGGACTGGACCTGGAGGTTGGCGAATTCGACCGTCACATGCGCGAGTTCCAGGTGCCGCACTCGACGGCGCTGCACGCCGAACTGGACGGTGCGCCCTACCTGGTCGGACCGCTCGCGCGGCTGAACCTGAACCACGACCGGCTGCCGGCTGACGTCGCATCGCTGCTGCGCGAGACAGGCATCGAATTTCCGAGCCGCAACATGTTCCACAGCATGCTCGCGCGCGCGGTCGAGATCTGCGTCGCGATCCGGGAGGCACGCCGGCTGCTCGACGACTATCGCGAACCCGACCGTCCCGCCGTGCCGTGGCCGCCAATGGCCGGTGTTGCCGTCGCCGCCACGGAGGCGCCGCGCGGTCTGCTGTGGCAGCGCTACGAGACCGACGCCGACGGCCACGTGACGGACGCGCGCATCGTGCCGCCGACCAGCCAGAACCAGGCGCGCTGTGAGGCCGACCTGCGCGCGTCCCTTAACGCGTTCGGTCTCGATCGCGATGACGACGAACTGCGCCTGCGCGCGGAGACCGTGATCCGCAACTACGATCCATGCATCTCGTGCGCGACGCATTTCCTCAGGCTGAAGGTGAGGCGTTGACGGCTGCGATCGTACTCGGCATCGGCTCGCCGTTCGCCCGCGACGACGTCGGTTGGCAGGCGATCGACCTGCTGGAAGCCTCGGGGCTGTGTGCGCGGCATCCCGGTTGCACGCTGGCGAAACTGGATCGGCCCGGTGTCTCGCTGCTCGATGCGATGCGCGGCTACGCGCAGGCGATCCTCGTCGATGCGATGTTGACGGATGACCCGCCGGGGACGGTGCGGCAGCTCGCCCTCGACGATCTTGCCTGTCTGCACAGCACAAGCTCGACGCACGAGCTCGGCGTTGCCGAGACGCTGGCGCTGGGCGAGCGCCTCGATCTGCTGCCGCCGCGGCTGGATGTATTGGGTATCCGCACGGGGGATTCGCTGCCCCGGGGGTGGGGCATCAGGCTTGCGGGTGAGCTCGATGAGATCCTGTCCACGACGTCGTAGCGAAAAGGGTTCAGCCCCCTTTGGCGTTCCCTGTCTCCTCAATCCGGTTCAGTTCGATCTCAAGGTGTGCGTCCATGCAGGGTACTGACCCGTCGACTTCTGGCATCTGGAAAAAGCGACGCTAGACGACCTTGTACATGCTTCCCTTGTCGAACGCGATGTTCAGGTGCCGGGAAAGCAGCATCTGTCGGAAAGGGTTCAACCGGCGAAAACCCAGCTTTCTCCAGAACGCCGGGTTCCTGTTGTTGTTGATCAGAATCGTCACGCGGGCCTCCCGGCAGATCTCTTCATACGCTGCCTGCAGCCGTGCGCCGATGCCACGGTGGCGTATGCGGGGGTTTATGTGCAGGTTCGCGTTGAATGCAAATCCGCGTTGGATATCGAGTTCTGCATACAGAAGCATGTTGGGCGGATGAAAATCGATCTTGACCAGCCGCGCCACGCTGACGGTGAGGACGTTGGGTGTCGTGGGGAATCCATGGGCCTTCAGCACGGCACTGACCAGTATTTCCATGTCCATGCCGATTTCGCCCTGTGCAACTCGGGTTGGCCGTCCACGATAGCGCGTTTGTCGTGTGGTTGGGACGATCCGTGCCTTGCGCGGAATCGTTGCGATATGCGTATCCCTGAACGCCGGTCATGATTTGTCCGGCGATGAGGGTTGGGCAGCCTGGCTCCGACTGCTGACCCTGTATTCCTCCGTCGAGTGCGTTTCGCAGGTACGTGCGGAAAAGGGCTCCGATGCCTTTCCCGGACCTGTTCCCAGTGGTTATAGTTACCTTGATGTTCTATATTGGTTCTCCATCTGGCAGGCAGGCCCATGACCGCCATGGCTGATGAACGGCGCCGGGTTCCGCCGGGCTATGCCGAGCTGCACTGCCTGAGCAACTACAGCTTCCTGCGCGGTGCCTCGCACCCGGAGGAACTGGTCGAGCGTGCGCACGCACTTGGCTACGCGGCACTGGCGATCACCGACGAATGCTCGCTGTCCGGTGTCGTGCGCGCGCACCAGAAGGCCGGGGAACTCGGCCTGCACCTGCTGGTCGGCTGCGAGCTGCGGCTCGACGACGGAGTCACGCTGGTCCTGCTGGCGACCGACCGCGTCGGCTATGGCCGGTTGTGCCGGCTGATCACGCACGCGCGCCGGCAGGCCGACAAGGGCAGCTACCGGCTGTGCCGCGCCGACCTCGAGGGTTCACTGGATGCCTGCCTCGCGCTGCTGCCGGTCACGCCGCAGACCGATGACGACATGGCCGGGTGGCTGGCGCGCGCGTTCGCCGGACGGGCCTGGCTCGCCGTCGAGCTGCTGCGCGACGGGCATGACGCCGAGCGTCTCGCGCACAGTGTGCGGCTGGCCGAGCGTCATGCCCTGCCGCGTGTCGCCAGCGGCGACGTGCACATGCACGTGCGCGGTCGGCGTGCGCTGCAGGACCTGCTGACCGCGGTCCGGCTCAACACGCCGGTCGCACGGCTCGGTCACGCGCGCCTGCCGAACGGTGAGCGTCACCTGCGCGCACGCGACGACCTCGGCGTGCTGTATCCGCCGGAGTTGCTGGCCGGGACGCTTGCGGTCGCCGCGCGCTGCACCTTCTCGCTCGACGAGCTGCGTTATCAGTACCCGGACGACGTCACGCCGGTCGGCATGACGCCGCGCACGTACCTGCGCCACCTGACCGAGCAGGGCATGCAGCGGCGCTGGCCGGACGGCTGTCCGGACCGGGTGCGGGCGCAGGTCGAACACGAACTCGCACTGATTGCCGAGCTCGGCTACGAGGCCTATTTCCTGACCGTGTGGGACATGGTTCGCTTCGCGCGCGAACGCGACATCCTGTGCCAGGGCCGCGGCTCGGCGGCCAACTCGGCGGTGTGTTACTGCCTCGGCATCACCGAGGTCGACCCGGCGCGCATGAACCTGCTGTTCGAACGCTTCATCTCGCGCGAGCGCAACGAGCCGCCCGACATCGACGTCGATTTCGAACACCAGCGCCGCGAGGAGGTGATCCAGTACGTCTACGAAAAATACGGCCGCGAACGCGCCGCGCTGGCAGCGACCGTGATCTGCTACCGCACGCGCAGCGCCGTGCGCGACGTCGGCAAGGCGCTCGGCCTCGGCCTGGAGCAGGTCGAGGCGCTGGTCGCGTCGGTCGCGGCGTGGCGACGCCATGGCGAGATCAGCGACGACCACCTGCGCGAGGCCGGCTTCGACCCGGCCAATCCGACGCTGAAGCGGCTGCGCGTGCTGGTCAACACGCTGCGCGGCTTCCCGCGCCACCTGTCGCAGCACGTCGGCGGCTTCGTCATCGCCGCCGGCCGGCTCGACGAACTGGTGCCGATCGAGAACGCGTCGATGCCCGAACGCACCGTGATCCAGTGGGAGAAGGACGACCTCGAGGCGCTGGGCCTGCTCAAGGTCGACGTGCTCGCGCTTGGCATGCTGTCGGCGATCCGGCGCGCGCTGGACCTGCTGAACGGTTACTGGGCGGCCGGTGCGGTGGCGGCCCATGCCGGACAGTACGACGTCGACCCGGCGACCTTGGCCGACGATGCCGCGCGCGAGGTGCGATGTGGTGTCCCGGCACGCTGGACACCGAGGTCGCCGGTGACCCTGCAGGACATACCGGCCGAGGACCCGGCCGTGTACGCGATGATCCAGCGCGCCGACACCGTCGGCGTGTTCCAGATCGAGTCGCGTGCACAGATGTCGATGTTGCCGCGGCTGCGGCCGGCGTGTTTCTACGACCTCGTCATCGAGGTCGCGATCGTGCGCCCGGGGCCGATTCAGGGCGACATGGTGCATCCCTACCTGCGCCGGCGGCAGCGGCTCGAGGCGGTTGACTACCCGTCGGACGAGGTGCGCGGCGTGCTCGAACGCACCCTCGGTGTGCCGATCTTCCAGGAGCAGGTGATCAAGCTGGCGATGGTCGCGGCCGGCTTCACGCCCGGCGAGGCCGACCATCTGCGGCGCGCGATGGCGGCATGGAAGCGCCGCGGCGGACTCGAACCCTACGAGAAGAGGCTGATGGACGGCATGCAGGCGCGCGGCTACCGGCGCGAGTTCGCCGAGCGCGTGTACCGCCAGATCCTCGGCTTCGGCGACTACGGCTTCCCGGAGTCGCACGCGGCCAGCTTCGCGCTGCTGGTGTACGTGTCGGCGTGGCTCAAGTGCTACCACCCGGCGGCGTTCTGCGCCGCGCTGATCAACAGTCAGCCGATGGGCTTCTACGCACCGGCGCAACTGGTGCGTGACGCGCGTGAGCACGGCGTCGAGGTGCAGCCGGCCGACGTACGCCACAGTGATTGGGACTGCACGCTGGAGCAGGGCCCGGGAAATGAAACCTCGAACCCCGAACCTCGAACCCGGGCCTCGGAGGATCCGCCCACCCTGCGTTTTGGGCTGCGCATGATCCGGGGCCTGTCAGAGGCAGCAGCCAGGCGGATTGTCGCAGCCCGCCAGGTGGGCGGATTTTCGGACGTCCGGGACCTGGCCCGGCGCGCGCGGCTCGACCGCGCCGAGCTGCAGGTGCTGGCCGCGGCCGACGCATTGCAGGGGCTGGCCGGGCATCGGCACCTGGCCGCCTGGGCCGTGGCCGGGGTCGAAGAGGCGCTGCCGATCGACGGTCTCGACCGCTTTCACGAACAGCTGCCGCTGCTCGCCGCGCCGACCGCCGGCCAGGCGGTGCTGGCCGACTATGCGCAGACCGGCCTGACGTTGCGCGAGCACCCGCTGGCGCTGATCCGCGCGGACCTGCGTGCGCGTGGCCTGCTGTCGTCGGCCGAGGTCGGCGAGCGCGCGCCGGGCCAGATCGTGCGCACGGCCGGCCTGGTTCTGATCCGTCAGCGCCCGGGCAACGGGCGTGCGATCTTCGTCACGCTGGAAGACGAGTGTGGCGGCATGAACCTGCTGATCTGGGCCGATCTCGCCGAGCGCCAGCGCCGGGTGCTGCTGGGTTCGCAGCTGCTCGGCGTGGTCGCCGAGATCCAGCGCTCGGATGGCGTGCAGCACCTGGTCTGCCGGCGGCTCGAGAACCACAGCGACCTGCTCGGCGGGCTTAGCGTCGTGGCGCGCGATTTCCACTGAGCCGCCGCCCCGTGTGGGTGTGACCGGTGTCCGCATCTGCGCCACGCGGCCCGCCCGATCAACGCCGGGCATGCAACAATTCGCGCCCCGCCGCGGTCTTACAGTGGCTCGCTCAGGAACCCCGCATGATGAAAAACCTCACCGCCCTGGTATTGCTGTCGCTGGCCTGCATGCTGCCGTCGGCAAAGGCGGCGGATGCGCCGTTCACCGATTTCGACGGCAAGCCGCGCAGCATCGCCGACTACACCGGCGACGGTCGTTGGCTGGTCGTGATGATCTGGGCGCACGACTGCGGGGTGTGCAACCGCGAGGCCGAGGGTTACGCCCAGTTCCATGCGGCGCATGTCGACAGGGATGCGCGCGTGCTCGGCATCAGCCTCGACGGACAGGAGAAACAGGCCGAGGCCCGGGCATTCGTCGACCGCCATGATCTGCCGTTTCCGAACCTGATCGGTGAACCGGTATCGACGATGCTGTACTACATGAACCTGACCCAGGAGCCGTTTCGCGGGACGCCGACGATCCTGCTGTACGGTCCGGACGGTGACCTGAAGGCCGCGCAGGCGGGTGCGGTACCGGTCGATTCGATCGAGGCCTACATCACGCGCAAAAGTACGGCGGCCGCACGGTGAAACGTGTCACCTGCGTCGCGCGTCACCCTGCCCAGGGGCAGACAGGTGACGCGATGCGACGGGTGTCTACCAGCTGACGTAGCTGAAGCCCTTTTCCTGCAGCAGCATCATGTCCTCGACGCCGATCGGCACGACGACGGCATAACTGACCAGGTTCTGCTCGGTCCAGCCGAGGCTGTCCATCGTGTTCTTGCAGGCGTGGAACCTGACGCCGTAGGCCGACAGCGACGATGCGCGCTCCTGCAGCTCTTTGGCGACAGGCCGCTCGGGCGGGTCGCCGAGGAGGTGTATGCCGGGCCCGAAGCAGGCGACGACGATCTCGACGTTGTCGCCGTGCTTGCGGATCAGCTCGCCGACCGAGAAGAGGATGTGCTCGAGGTAGTCGTTGTCGGCCTTGTTGCACTGGTAGACGATCTGGTGCTCGGACTTGTCGTCGAAATGCGTGTCGGTGTGGTGGGCGCGCGCGGTTCCCAATGCGAGCAGGCCGCCAGCCGCACCGATCAGTTGAAACAGGCGCCGCCGCGCCGCGTCTATGGGTTGCATCTCACTCCACTCCTGTCGTTCGTGGCCGGGTCTCGTGCCGGCCTTGTGCCGAGTGTACCGCGCCCCGGCGGTCCCCAAGGTGGGCCGTTGTCACCTGGCCGCGTGCGCGACCGGTGCCCCACCGGTTCGGGCTGATTGCCGCGTGGCGGCGAGCAGGCCCGAGGTCGCCTGGTACAGCACGACGGCGTTGAGCAGATGCCAGCCGAAGTGCGTGCCGGCCGGCCACACCGGGCAGAGCCACTGGTCGACGGTCCGCAGCACCAGTGATGCCGCGAGCAGTGCAGTCGCCCAGACCAAGGACGTGCGTGCCTGCGCCATATTCCGGAAGTGCCATGCGGCGAGGACGATCAGGCTGAGCAGCGCCGGCAGATAGAGCAGGGAACCGTTCAGGTGGGCCGTGAACGGCAGGCTGGCGGTGATGGCAGCAAGCAGGGTGACAATGATGATGACCCGGCGACGTCGCGACAGCCCGATGGCGCGACCGGTATAGGACCACAGGAACACCCCCTGGAAGATCACGATGGGTGCCAGGTCGAGCAACATCGCCCAGCGCGTCGCGAAGGTGTGGAACAGCGCGCTGCCGATGCCGATCGCGAGCATCAATCCCGCCAGCAGCATGATCTCCGTTGGCGCTTCCTCATCGTGGCGCGCCCGCCGCCACATCAGCCAGGCTGCCATCAGGAAGGCGAGATTGGTCACCGCATTCAGGGGTTCGCCCAGCAACCCGGGCGAGATGCGTTCGCAATACAGGTCAATCATCTGCGCATTGTCGCAGGCTGTGCGGACTCGCGCCGGGATCGCAGGGGCCGGCTGGGGGACAGGCCGCGTGCGTGACGCCATGTCGATTTGGCCGAATAGGCGGACGGTTCATGCGTCCTCGATTGTCTGCTACGGTTGGCCCCGGTCTGATGTCGCGTGCCGTGTTGCGGACGCCGTCCGACATCGCCGACAGCGGACCTCCGGACGGCGGCATGCCCGCGGCATGCGCTAAAATGACACGGTCGAGGAACGACACTGGCGCGATTCGGCCGTGAGTCGGTGTGGCATGTCATGGCGGTCCGTCACGACGTCACGATGTCGCGACGACAGCAGGCCATACACCGAATTTGCTCTGGATAAGTTTGTCTAATGTGTGCGATAATTAATGTCTATAGAGGAGGCCGGACGGTCGTAACTGCAGGCTGTCGTCCGATCCGGCATTCGTCGAGGTTCAACTAATTGGATATTTCGACTGCCATGAAACCACTCTACGTATTAGTCGCCCTGTCGGTTTCCCTGTTGGGAGGTATGGCTGTTGGGCAGAACGATCAGCCCGCCGCCGTGGACGAGATGAAGCCTCGCGTCCCGGAGCAGCAGATTTATGTCGTGTCGCGGGAGAAGAACACCAACGCGGCGGTGCTCGGCGGTACGGTCATTCCCTTTAAAATGGTCAACCTCACGGCGCAGATCCCGGGTGATGTGCAGTTCATCGCCGGCGAGGAGGGAGACGCCTTCGGTGAAGGCGCCACGCTGGTTCAGCTCGATGTGTCGAGCATGGTCGCCAAGCGCCAGGCGGCGGTGGCGGGTTTGAACAGTGCACATGCCGCGCTCGGCAACGCCCACGTGCAGTATGAGCGCGAGGTGCTGACGCCTAACTCGCAGTCCAACAGCATGCTGGGCGGCATGCCGGGCATGGTGAGCATGTTCTCCGATCCGATGCGCTCGATGATGGGCCAGGGCAGCCCGGGCTACGAGCGTCGTTCCAATCTCTACGGTCAGGGCGTTCAGATCCAGGCCGCGCGTGACCAGGTGGCCCAGGCCGAGGCCGGCATCCGAGAACTGGACGCCAACATCGAGAACGCCACCAGCGTCGCGCCGTTCGATGGCGTGATCGTCAAGAAGATGGTCGAAGTCGGCGACATCGTGCAGCCCGGGATGCCGCTGGTCGTGTTCGCCGACACCAGCAGGATGGAGATCCAGATCGAAGTGCCGACGCGGCTCGTCTCGGCCTTGTCGGAAGGCGCGCAACTGAAGGCGCGTTTGGATCGCGGCAAGGAGCCGGTGTCGGTCACCGTTTCGCGAATCTTCCCGATGGCGAACATGGGTGGACACACGACCACGGTGAAGGTGGCACTGCCGGACGGCAGCGGCGCGCGAGCCGGGATGTACGCCGAGGTGCTGGTGCCGGATCCGAGCAACGACCAGTTTTCGCCGCTGACCATTCCGGCCACGGCCATCTCCTGGCGCGGCAGCCTGCCGACAGTCTTCCTGGTGTCGCCCGACCGGACGGAACTGCGCATGCGTGCGCTGCGCCTCGGCGCGGTGATCGGTGACCAGGTCGCCGTCTTGTCCGGCCTCGAAGAAGGTGACGCGATTCTGCGCGCCCCTGACGGGTCGGTGCGTTCCGGGCAGTACAGTTCCGGCCCCTAGTGTCCGGGCTGTTGGCGGCTGAAATTTTCCGCGGGCGTCCGCCGCGCACGACGAGGCGCCCCCGCACGTAATCGACCAAGGCAGTTATCTGTGCCCGGTGGGGCAATCGGAGCAATTCCTCATGTCCGGTACCAAAAAGAAAGATTCGCTATCCAAAGAAGAACTTGGTTTCGCCGGTCGTCTGGCCGATTCGTTCATCCATTCGCCGCTGTCCCCGCTGCTGTTCGTCGCCATGATGCTAGTCGGCATCTACGGTCTGTACGCGACGCCGCGCCAGGAGGATCCGCAGATCTCGGTGCCGATGATCGACATCATGCTGCAGATGCCCGGTGCATCGTCGCAGGAGATCTCGCGCCTCGTCGTCAGCCCGCTGGAGCGCCTGGTCAGCGAGATCCACGGCGTCAAGCACGTGTACTCGGTCAGCGACGAGGGCATGGGCATCATCACGCTCGAGTTCCACGTCGGTGAGGAGATCGAACGCGCCATCGTACTCACCCACAACAAGGTGCAGGCCAACCTCGACATGATGCCGCCAGGTGTCGAGCCGCCGCTGATAAAACCGAAGGAAGTGGATGACGTGCCGGTGGTCACGCTGACGCTGTGGTCCAAGGTCATGGACGACGCGATCCTGCGCAAGCTCGCCGTCAGCCTGATGCAGGACCTCAAGCATCTTCCGCAGACTGGCAATGCCTTCGTCTCCGGGGGCAGGGCCGAGCAGGTGCGGGTCGACGTGCTGCCGGAGCGGTTGTCGGGCTACGGCATCAGCATGGGCCACATCGCGAAGATGATTCAGGGCTTCAACACCAAACAGACGGTCGGTTCGGTCGAGCAGGGCGGCAAGTACTACTGGGTCAAGACCGGGTCGTTCTTCCAGTCGGCGGAGGACTTCAAGCGTCTGGTCGTGGGCTCGCACGATGGCCTGCCGGTTTATCTGCGTGACGTGGCCGAGGTGACCAAGGGGCCGGAAGAGGCACGACATCAGGTCGCCTACTACACCGGCCCCGCGCACGAGGGAGAGGCCGTGGACGGGGCGCAGGCGGTCACTATCGCGCTCGCCAAGCAGAAGGGCGCCAACGGCGTATCCGTGGTGAACAAGATCCTGGCCGAGGTCGAGCACCTCAAGGGCAGCCTGATCCCCGACGACGTCCACGTCGAGGTCACGCGCAACTACGGTGAGACCGCCAACCAGAAGGTCAACGACCTGCTGTTCAAGCTCGTCGTCGCAACCGCGGCAGTGACCGTGCTGGTGTGGTTGTCACTCGGGATGCGCCCGGCGATCGTCGTGCTGCTGACCATCCCGGTGGTGCTGGTCATCACCGTCTACGTGGCGATGATCATGGGATACACGATCGACCGCGTGAGCCTGTTCGCGCTCATATTCTCGATCGGGTTCCTGGTCGACAACGCCATCGTCATCGTCGAGAACATCTACGCACGCTGGCTCAGGGTCGGTGAGACGTCGACCGAGATCGCGGTCGACGCGGTGCGTGAGGTGGGCAACCCGACCATCCTTGCAACCTATACGGTTATCGCGGCTCTGCTGCCGATGGGGTTCGTGCGCGGCATGATGGGACCGTACATGGAGCCGATCCCGGCCCTCGGTTCGGTGGCGATGGTGTTTTCGCTGATCGCCGCGGTCGTGTTCGCGCCGTGGCTGGCAATGCGCATGATTCCGCCGATGCAGACGCTGCACAAGATGGAGGCGCGCGATCACAAGATCGACGAGGTGCTGGGTCGTTTCTACCACAAGGTGATCGGCCGACTGCTCGACAGCAAGCTGTGGGGCTGGGGTTTTCTGATCAGCCTGATCGTGGCGTTCGCGATCACGATCTCGATGTTCTTCGGCATCATGAACTACTCGGTGCGCGTGAAGATGTTGCCGTACGACAACAAATCGGAATTCGCGCTGGTCATCGACATGCCCGACGGTACGGCGTTGCCGAACACGATCAACGTCACGTCCGAGGTGGTCGACAAGCTGCGCACTATCCCCGAGGTGACCGCGATCCAGACCTACGTCGGCACCGCGCGGCCGTTCGACTTCAATGGCCTGGTGCGTCACTACTATCTGCGCATGTTCCCGTGGCAGTCCGAGGTCCAGATTCAGCTGCTGCACAAGAAGGAACGTCACCGCACCAGCCACGAGATCGCACAGGATGCGCGAGAAATGCTGCGTCCGATCGGCGCGGCCTCCGGCGCGGTCATAACCGTGGTCGAGATGCCGCCGGGCCCACCGGTGCTGCAGACTGTGGTCGCCGAGGTACACGGACCGGATGCGCAGACGCGTGCCAGCGTGGCGAACATGATGACCGACCTGTTCCGCGAGTCGCCACTGATCGACGATGTCGACAACTTCATGCGCACCGACCAGGAGATCTGGCGCTTCGATGTCGACCTCGACAAGGCTGCCAACCAGGGCGTCTCGGTGGAGACCATCAACCAGCACCTGGCAATGGCGATGGGCATGTTCAAGGTCGGTGACATCAAGGAGGCACTGGTCTATGAACCCACCTATATCCTGTTGCAGGTGCCGCTGGCCAAGCGCTCGCAACTCGACCTCCTGGTCGACATGCCGGTCATGACCGAAGACGGGCGTTCGGTGCCACTGGGTGAACTCGGAACGTTCGTCAAGGACAAGCACGACCCGATGATCTTCCACAAGGACCTGCGCCCGGTGGAATTCGTGGTCGGTGACGCCGTGGGTGCGCTGCCGGCGCCGATATACGCGATGAACGATATCGACGAACGCCTCAAGGACCATCCGACGCCGGACGGTGTGATCATGAGCGGCACCCGGATCGATGCGCCGGAGTTCGATGACATGTCCGGCTTCGAGTGGTCCGGCGAGTGGACCGTCACCTACGAGACGTTCCGCGACATGGGCATCGCCTTCGGGGTCGCGCTGGTTGCCATCTACATGCTGGTGGTGTGGCAGTTCGGCAACTTCTCGATCCCGGCCGTGATCATGGCGCCGATCCCGCTGACCATGCTCGGAATCATCCCCGGACACTGGCTGCTGGGCGCGGAGTTCACCGCGACGTCGATGATCGGCTGGATCGCACTGGCCGGTATCATCGTGCGTAACTCGATCCTGATGATCGATTTCACGATCAACCAGGTCGGCACCGGCATGCCACTGCGCGAGGCGGTGATCTACGCGGCCAAGGCACGTACCCGCCCGATCATGATCACGGCGCTCGCGCTGGTGCTCGGTTCTGCGGTCATCCTGACCGACCCGACCTTCCAGGGTATGGCGATCTCGCTGCTGTTCGGCGTGTTCGTCTCGACATTGCTGACCTTGATCGTGATCCCGCTCGGATGCGTTACGCTCGGCGAACGCATCTTCCGCTGTGCGGGCGTCACCGACCCGGACGGCTGCAATCCGACCGACGAAGACAAGGCGATCAGCGAAGATCCGGGTAACTGACCACGCGGGTAAGCGACGTTCGCGTCGAACCGGCGTTGGCGGTGCCGCCCTGCGGCGGCACCGGCGGCACCCGGACAGAGCCGCGTGCAGCCGCTTGAGGCCGGTCGTCGGCGTCGAGCGCAGCGGCGGCGCACGAGGATCGTCCCGCCACTGTGGCCCACGATGCGGTTCCTCTCCATCTGATCGGGTAGACTAGGGCCGGTACGCACGATGCGCGCCGGCCGCGCCGCCCTCGTCCTTGTCGGCGTGTTCGGGACTACAGGTCCACCCCGTGTTGGCGCGGACCCGATGGCCGCACACATGGGACGCGGTCGCTGACGCGCGGATCGTGCAAACGGGTCTTGCCTACCATGACTAAACCATGGGTGATCTGCCATGTACATTGATGCCCTTTCCATCGCTGCCATCCTGATGACGGTGCTGCTTGTGGTCGCGATCGTTCTGATGATTCGCGGGCAGCAGAAGACCGCCGGTGAGGTGGATCGCCTGCGCGCCCAGATCGACCTGATGGAGCAGCATGTAGCGCTTCCGAGCCATGCCTCGCGCGAGATGTGCTGCGCGATCCGGCGGATCTACCCGAACGCGCTGCATGGCGTGGACTATCAACTCGCCGATGACGGCGAAGGCCCCTACATCAAGGAATGGCTGCTCGAGCACCCGATCCCCGAACCGCATCACATCGAACATGCGATCTCGGAATACCGGGAGATGATGCGTGAGAGCAACTACCGCGAGCTGCGGCGCTCTGCGTATCCGAGCATTGGCGATCAACTCGACGCGCTGTACAAATGGCGCAAGGGCAACGATGCCGCGCTTCAGGTCATGGACGACCACATCGACCGCGTCAAGGCGAAATTTCCGAAACCACCGCATTGCGAGGACGCCTGCGAGCATTGATCGGCCAGTTTCGTTGTCTGCCGGCGGTTCATGCACCGTGGTTGGTCGGGTAATAGTGGCCGTGATCCGGGCTGGCGGGTCGGTCGGTGGAGGCGCGGTATGGGCCGCGCCTGTCGCGCGTGGCCGCCTGCCGCGGAGTTGAGTCCTTGATGCAGTGGCAGCGACTGTTGACCCGGTCGAGGCTGGGGGCGATGGAACCGCCCGAGCCGTCGACGGCGCGTACCGACTTTCAACGCGACTTCGATCGCGTCGTGTTCTCGTCGGCGTTTCGCCGCATGCAGGACAAGACCCAGGTCTTCCCATTGTCGAAAGTCGACTATGTGCGTACGCGGCTTACCCATAGCCTCGAGGCTGCCAGCATCGGTCGCTCGCTCGGTACGCTGGTAGGCGAACGCGTGATCGCCCGGCACGCACTGGAAGGTTTCGAGGCCGCCGATTTCGGTGCGATCGTCGCCGCCGCCTGCCTGTCGCACGACATCGGCAACCCGCCGTTCGGCCATTCCGGCGAAGACGCGATCCGCCATTGGGCGCACACTGGTGACTATGGCGCGCGCAGGGTGGCGATGCTGAGCGGCAGCGAGGCCGAGGATTTCCTGTCATTCGAAGGCAACGCGCAGGGTTTCCGCATCGTGACCCGTCTGCAGAACCCGGACAACGACGGTGGCCTGCAGCTGACCTGCGCGACGCTGGCGGCATTCACCAAGTATCCGCGCGAGTCGTGGCTCGGCGGTAGCCTCTATGCCGGTGTCAGCGCAAAGAAACAGGGCTTCACCGCCGCCGACCGGGCGGCGTTCGAGACCGTTGCCGATACGGTCGGCCTCATCCCGCGCGAAACCCACCATGCCATGTGGTGCCGCCATCCGCTGGCGTTCCTGGTCGAGTCCGCGGACGACATCAGCTATCGCGTGATCGACATCGAGGACGGGTTCCGCCTCGGTCACTTCACCTACCAGGAAGTGCTCGACCTGTTCTGGCCGCTGGTCAATGACCCGGGTCGCCAGCGGCCGCGCCTCGAGCGCATCCGCGACCTCAAGGACCGCGTCGAGTTCCTGCGCGCCAAGGTCATCAACGAGGTCGTGCGCGGCGTGGTCGACTGCTTCATGGACAACGAGGCCGACATGCTTGCCGGGCGCTTCGACAGGCCGCTGCTCGATTGCCTGCCGATGTCCGACGCGCTTGGTGCACTGGTCGACAATGCCGCGCAGCGGATCTACTGCGCACCTGAGGTAGTCAGCATCCAGGCCGCGGGATTCCAGGTGGTAAGCGACCTGCTCGATCGCTTCACCCAGGTGATCGACGACGTCGCAGAGCGCGGCGAACGTGCATCGCCGCGCAGCCGCATGCTGATTCGGCTGGTGCCGGAACAGTTCATCGGACCGCAGCGCGTGCCGGTCGACGATCCCTACCTGCGCCTTTTGCTGCTGACTGATTTTGTTGCCGGCATGACCGACTCGTACGCGGTCAGTCTGTACAAGAAGGTCACCGGCATCTCGCTGCCGGGCGGCTGAGCGGGGCCAACCAGGTGTGCGGCCGGTATTTCCTGCACTCGACCGCCGACCGGCTGACGCAGCTGTTTGGCGAGATGCCGATGCCGCTGCTGCAGCCGCGCTTCAACATCGCCCCCAGCCAACCGGTACCGGTGGTGCGCCAGGATGCCAACCGACAGCGACAGATGGTGCTGCTGCGCTGGGGCCTGGTGCCCGGCTGGTCGAAGGGGCCGGACCCGCGCTACAGCATGATCAATGCGCGGGCCGAGACCGTCGCGACCAAGCCTGCCTACCGCAACGCCTTCCGTTACCGCCGCTGCCTGATCCCGGCCGACGGCTTCTATGAATGGCGCGCGGCCGATGGCGCCAAGCAGCCTTTCGTGCTGCGACCACGCGACCGCGCGCCACTCGCGTTGGCCGGCCTGTGGGAACATTGGCACGATGATCAGGGCAACGAACTCGAGTCGTGCGCCATCATCGTGCGCGAGGCCACAGGACAGGTGCGCGAGGTGCACGACCGCATGCCGGTCGTGATTGCGCCGCGTTCGTTCGATCTGTGGCTCGACGTCAATGCGCAGAAACCGTCGCCGATCGAGACGCTGATGGCGGCGCAGCAGATGCCGGATCTCGACATCTATCCGGTGTCGCGCGCCGTCAACAGCCCGCGCAACGACGTGCCCGATCTGCTCGACCCGGTCGAGGCGGGCACCTGATGGATCCGCTGCGTCGACTGCTCGATATCATGGCGCGCCTGCGCGACCCGCAGCACGGTTGCCCGTGGGATCTGCGCCAGACCTATGCCACCATCGTCCCGTACACCCTCGAAGAGGCCTACGAAGTGGCCGATGCGATCGAGCGCGGCGACATCGACGAGCTGCGCACCGAACTCGGCGACCTGCTGTTCCAGGTGGTGTTCTACAGCCGGCTGGCCGAGGAGGACGGGCACTTCACGTTCGACGATGTCGTTCGTGCGATCGGCGACAAGATGCAGCGCCGCCATCCGCACGTGTTCGCTGACGCGCGTTTCGACGACGAACAGGACTTGCGCGAGGCGTGGGAGCAGGCCAAGGCCGACGAGCGTGCCGCGCGCGAACCGGCGGGACCGACCAGCCAGATGGACGGAATCGCGCGCACGCTGCCCGCGCTGATCCGTGCCGAAAAGCTGCAGAAGCGCGCAGCAAGGGTGGGGTTCGACTGGCCGGATGTACGCGGTGCATTCGACAAATCACGTGAGGAGTTCGACGAGATCGAGGCCGAGTGGCGGGGCGGCGACCGTGCGCGCCTGCAGGACGAACTCGGCGACCTGCTGTTCGCGATGGTCAACGTCGTGCGCCTGCTGGGCCTCGACGCCGAGCAGACCCTGAGCCTCGCCAACCGCAAGTTCGAACGCCGCTTCCGCGCGGTCGAGGACCTGCTCGGCGAGCAGGGTGAGCATGACCTCGCTGCACTGTCGTTGCAGCGTCTCGACGAGGCATGGGAAGCGGTCAAGCGCCGCGAACGGGACAACGAACAGGGAACCTGAACGGCGCTGCCGGGTCTGACCCAGACGCCGCCGACCGACAAGGGGGACACATCATGCACCTATCGCGGCCTTTTGCCTGGGCACTGCTGTCGCTGCTGCTGGCGCTCGGTGGTTGTGCCGTCAACCCGGTGACCGGCAAGAACGAGATCGCGTTCGTGTCCGAACAGCAGGAGCTGTCGATCGGGCAGAAGAACTACGGGCCAACGCGCCAGGCCCAGGGCGGCGACTATGTCGTCGAGCCGGAGCTGACGCGTTACGTACAGTCGGTCGGGCAGCGACTGGCGCGGGTCGCCGACCGCCAGCTGCCCTACGAGTTCAGCGTGCTCAATGATTCCACGCCGAATGCCTGGGCGTTGCCGGGTGGCAAGATCTCGGTCAACCGCGGCCTGCTGGTCGAACTGCGCAGCGAGGCCGAACTCGCGGCCGTGCTCGCGCACGAGATCGTGCATGCCGCGGCGCGCCACAGTGCGCAGTCGATGGAACGGGGCGTGTTCCTGCAGGGTGCGCTGGTCGCCGCCGGGGTTGCGCTCGGCGGCTCCGACTATCGCGATATCGGCATGCTCGGCGCCAACATCGGCGCGCAGCTGACCAACCAGAAGTTCGGCCGCGACGACGAGACCGAGGCCGACCTGTATGGCATGCGCTACATGGTGCGTGCCGGCTACGATCCGGCCGCCGCGGTCGGACTGCAGGAGACCTTCGTGCGTCTGCTCGACGACAAGCAGCCGGGCTGGCTCGATGGCCTGTTCGCGAGTCATCCGCCGTCGCCTGAACGCGTGCAGGCGAATCGTCGCATGGTCGCCGAGCTCGGCAACCCGGGCGGCGAGGTCGGCGCCGAACGCTACCAGCGTGCGATCGCCCGGTTGAAGCGCAGCAAGCGCGCGTACGAGGCCTTCGACGAGGCGCAGAAGGCGCTGGCCGCGAACGACACCGCGACCGCGTCGCGCAAGGTCGAGGAGGCAATCCGGATCGAGCCCGACGAAGCGGCCTTCTACAGCCTGCGCGGCGAGATCAGGGCGGCGCGCAAGGATACCCGCGGGGCGCGTGTCGATCTCGATCGTGCGGTGGCTCTGAATCCGGACTACTTCCGACCACTGCTCGTGCGCGGCATCGTGCGCCGCGAGTCCGGCGATGGCACCGGCGCCGCGCGTGACCTGCAGCGCAGCGCCGAGCTGTTGCCGACCGCCGAGGCTTACTACGCCCTCGGCCTGGTCAGTGCGGACAGTGGCGCGCGCGATCAGGCGATCGGTTATTTCCGCAAGGCATCCGAGTCCGAATCGAAGGCCGGTGAGAGCGCCGGATTGCAACTCGCCCGTCTCGATCTCGAGGCCAATCCCGCGCGCTACCTGTCGGCGGCGCTGGGACTCACCCCGGACGGGTTCCTGGTGATCAGCGTCAGCAACGACACCAAGCTCACGGTGCGTGATGTCGAGGTGATCGTCGGGCCGCGCGTCGCCAGCGGCATCCGTCGCCAGGCGGGTTACCGGATCGACCGCGCGCTGCGCAGCGGACAGAAGATCCAGTTGAAGACGGACATTGGCCCGATGGATGTCGCCACGGCGCGACGCTTCGGCGCAGCGGTCAGTGCCGCGCGCCTCGCGCAATAGGCCGGTGCCGCGTGCCTGGCTTCTACCGCCACATCGCGGCATGCAATCCGCCACTGCACGAGGTGTTCCTGCCGTGGCGGATCGACGGGCGCATCGTCGGCTGGGTCCGGCCCGCATTCGCCGGCGAACTTCGGCGGTTCGCCGATGTCTTCATTGTTGACGCCAGCGCGGTGACGCTGGCGCCGACGCTACGGGATTTTGCCGGACGCAGCGCCGCGCTGGTGGCGATCGCGCAGGATCTCGGCGGTCGCGGCGTCACGCCGCCGTACATGGACGAGCCCTACGCGGTGACAGCGGCGGGCCGGGATGACGCGGTGTGCGTCATCGATCGCGCCGCCGCGGCCCATTTCGGCGTGCGCTCGTTCGGGCAACACCTGAACGGCTACGTCAGTCGTGACGACGGAATCCACATGTGGGTCGGACGGCGCGCGCGCGACCGGCTGCTGTTTCCCGGTGCGCTGGACAACATGGTGGCCGGCGGCCTGCCGTACGGCGTCGCGTTGCACGACAATCTCGCCAAGGAGTGCGCCGAAGAGGCGGGGGTGGCGGTCGAGACGGCACGGCGCGCGGTCCCGGTCGGTGCGATCTCTTACAGTCGCGTGGCCCGGCGTGGCCTGCGCCGCGACGTGCTGTACTGCTACGACCTCGAATTGCCGGTCGATTTCGTGCCGCGCAACACCGACGGCGAGGTCGAGGAATTTATGTTGTTGCCGATCCGCAAAGTGGCCGCGATCGTGCGTGATACCGACGAGTTCAAACTCAATTGCAACCTCGTCATCATCGATTTCCTGATCCGCCACGGCCTGCTGGAGCCACATTCGGACGAGTATCTGGATCTGGTGCTTGGCCTGCGGCAACCGCTCAAGGGGCCGGAACATGTACCGGATGTAATCGCCTAAGCACTTGCCGATAAAAGGTTTGTACGGCATTGTCGGAGATGTCGATGGAGCGGGGCGGGGCGAGGGCTCCCCGTCCGCGAAAGAGGATGATGATCTATGAAACTGCGCATGACGATAATCGCGACGCTGTTCGCCAGCCTGCTGGCAGGGCCCTTGGCGGCCAAGCCGGTCACGATCGCGCTCGACGAGCTACACGCGAACGAGCAGCAGCGTCAGACCGCTTTGATCATCACGCAGGTGATGGAGAAGTTCCATTACCGCAAACCGCAGGTCGACGACAAGATGTCGACCGAGATGTTCGACCGCTACCTCGAGTCGCTCGACCCCAATCGCAGCTTCTTCACTGCGCAACATGTCGCGGGATTCGAACAATATCGCCTGCAACTCGACGACAGCCTGCGCACCGGCAAGCTCGATCCCGCATTTGCGATGTTCCGTACATTCCGTGAGCTGGTCGAGGAGCGCATCGACTACGCGATGGCGTTGTTGAAGTCCGACAAGTTCGATTTCGACCTCGACGAGGAATACCAGTTCGATCGCAGCAAGGCGGCATGGGCGGCCGACGACGCGGCCATAAATGACCTGTGGCGGAAGCGGGTGAAGAACGACATCCTCTCGCTGCGTCTCGCCGGAAAGACGGAGGACGACATCAAGCAGACCCTGTCCAAGCGCTACGAGAGCATCGCACGGCGGGTTGCTCAGATGGACGCCGAGGACATCTTTCAGACCTACATCAACGCCTTCACGCTGAGCGTCGAGCCGCACACCAGTTACATGTCGCCGCGCCTGTCGGAAAACTTCGATATCGGCATGCGCCTGTCGCTGCAGGGCATTGGTGCCGTGCTGCGCAGTTCCAACGAGTTCACGGAGATCCAGAGCACGGTGCCGGGCGGGCCGGCTGAACGCAGCGGTGAACTCGGCGGCGGCGACCGTATCGTCGGTGTAGCCCAGGGGCGGGACGGCGAGATGGAAGACGTGATCGGCTGGCGGTTGCAGGACGTCGTCGACCTGATCCGCGGCCCCAAGGACAGCGTGGTGCGCCTCGGTATCCTGCCGAAGAGCCAGGGTGTCGGTGGCCGCACGCGCGAGGTCGTGCTGGTGCGCGACGAGATCAAGCTCGAGGACAAGGCCGCCAAGAGCGAGGTGATCGAGGTCGACCGTGGCATCAAGGTCGGTGTGATCGAGATCCCCGCGTTCTATCGTGACTTCGCCGGCCAGGCGGCTGGCGAAGATGATTTCCGCAGCACGACGCGAGACGTGCGTGCGCTGCTCGACCAGCTGCAAGAGTCGCACGTCGACGGCATCGTCATCGACCTGCGCCGCAACGGCGGCGGTTCCCTGTCCGAGGCGACCGAACTCACCGGGCTGTTCATCGAGCGGGGGCCGGTGGTGCAGGTGCGCGATTCGTCGGGCAAGGTGGAGGTCGAACGCGACCCTGATCCCTTACAGGTGTATTCGGGTCCGCTCGCGGTGCTCGTGGATCGCAACAGCGCGTCTGCCTCCGAGATCTTCGCCGGTGCGATCCAGGACTACGGCCGCGGCCTCATCCTCGGTGAACCCACGTTCGGCAAGGGCACGGTGCAGACCCTCGTCGACCTGGGCCGCTTCCTGCGCACGCGCGACGACATCGGCCGCCTGCGCCTGACCATGGCCCAGTTTTTCCGTGTCGAGGGCGGCAGCACCCAGCACCGAGGCGTGACCCCGGACATCGTGTTCCCGACCTCCAAGGGTGCGAACGTGCACGGCGAGCGCTCGCTGGACAATGCCCTGCCATGGGCCGCAATCAAGCCGACCGTGCACGCGCAACTGGGCACGGCGCTGGCGCCGGACCTGCTGACGGCATCGCAGCAGCGAATCGCCAACAATCCGGGGTTTCGTTTTCTGGTCGAGGAAGAAAATGACCTGATCGCACTCGGCGAAAAGAAGACCGTGTCACTGCGCGAATCGGTGCGGCGGGCGGAATGGGATCAGCGCGAGAATGCGCGCCTCGAACGACGCAACCGCCTGCGTGCTTTTCGCAAGTTGCCGCCGCTGGCCAGTCTCGACGACGAGGATCCGCAGGAAGCGGCCGAGACCGACAAGGACGAGGAAGGCATCAAGCGCATCATGGTCGAGGAGTCGGCCAACATCCTTGCCGACCAGATCGTCGCAATGCGTCCGCGCACTGCGCAGGTCAACTGAAGCGGCTGCGCGGGCGGCTTCAGGGTTGGCGTGAAACAATCGTAGGCCCTGGCCGCGTTTCCCTGTGACGCTCTTTTCGCAGCGTAGCGGGGGTCGCGTCACCCGGCCGGCGCGTCGCGTCCGTCGTCGTTCTTCGCGCTGGTGCGGCGTTGCCGCTCAACGCCGCTTTCGATCCATTTGCGCACCCGGTTCGCATCGCCGAACGGCGTCAGCTTGCCGAACGAGTTGAGGAGCACGATCACCGTCGGCGTCCCGTCGAACTCGGTATGCATGACCAGACAGCGTCCCGCCTCGTTGATATAACCGGTTTTGCTGATCTGGATTTCCCAGTCGTCGCTGCGCAGCAGGCGATTGGTGTTGACGTAACGCAGCGGTCCGCGCTTGTCCATCGGTTTGACATCGAGCTGGGTCAGGGTTGTCGCCTCGCGGATCTCCGGGTAGCGCATCGCCGCGAACACGAGCCGCGCGAGGTCGTGGGCCGTCGAGACATTGCCCGCATCCAGCCCCGCGGGGTCGACGAAGTGGGTGTGGGCCATGCCGAGCAGGCGTGCCTTGGCATTCATCATGTGCACGAAATTTCCGGTGCCACCCGGGTAGGTACGGCCGAGCGCTGCGGCAGCGCGGTTTTCCGACGACATCAGGGCCAGCGTCAGCAGCTCGCCGCGCGTCAGGCGCGAGCCGGGGCGCAGGCGCGATCCGGTCAGACGGCGCAGGTCGCGATCCTCGGCCGTGATCGTGATCTCCTCGTACAGCGGCAGTCGACGGTCGCGGATCACCATCGCTGTCATCAGTTTGGTGACCGATGCGATCGGCATCGGCTGGTCGGCCCGCCGGTCGAACAGGGTGTTGCCGAACACATCCGTGACCAGGGCTGCCTTCGAATGCAGCTTGAGCTTGCGGGTGTCCAACTGCTCCCACAGCCTGAGCGCGCGGCTGCCGGCGTTTGATTCAGCCAGCGACGGCAGGCTGGCGGTCATGGCCAACAGCCAGCAGAGAATCAGCATCGGTACCCGGAAACGCATGGGGCGAGATGATGGCGCAGTGTGCCGCGGATCGCAAACCCGGAATGGGTCGCGAAGGCGCGCGCGGAGGCGGACCTTTCTCATGGTTCCGCACGACCGCGACCACGGCGATTTGGCCTCGCGGCGCGACGCGGTGAGCGAGGTGTCGCCGGCGCCACACGAGCAAGCAGCAACAGAGTCCCGGAGCAGAATCGCCCGGTCCCCAAGGTGTTGCGTCCGAAATGCGCACCTGCCGCTTCGTGCCGCTTGCCCGTACCTCGCGTACTGTGCTGCACCACACGCCTTGCATGCGCGCATTTCGGACCGCAACGCGGCTCGCGCGGGATTATGAGATGGGTTCTAATATCGCAATCACGCCGCTTCGGGGATTTCCTTGCTCGACACAGTTCAGGTTCGGCTTGCGCGTCTTGCCGACGAGGCCGACATCGGCCTGCTGCATCTCGGCCGCTTCGGTCTGGAGAAGGAAAGTCTGCGAGTCGCCGGGTCGGGCGGCATTGCGATGACGCCGCACCCGACCTCGCTCGGCGCCGCGCTGACGCATCCGGATATCACGACCGACTACTCCGAGGCGTTGATGGAGTTCATCACGCCGCCCCTGCCGAACGTCGGCGCCGCACTCGACTATCTCGCCGACCTGCAGGCTTATGTTTATCCGCGTCTGGACAACGAGATCCTGTGGTCGACCAGCATGCCCTGTGTGCTGGCCGGCGACGAGAGCATTCCGATCGCGCATTACGGCACCTCGAACGCGGGTCGCATGAAGCACGTCTACCGTGTCGGGCTGGGGCATCGCTATGGCCACGTCATGCAGGTCATCGCCGGCGTTCATTTCAACTGGTCGATGAATGAGGATCTATGGCCGGCACTGCAGCGGATCGATGCGCACGGCGGCAGTCTGCGTGACTACCGCGATCGCATGTACATGGGCCAGGTGCGCAACCTGCAACGCTACGGTTGGCTGATCCCCTACCTGTTCGGCGCGTCGCCGGCCGTGTGCAAATCGTTCTTCGTCGGTAAGACGACCAATCTGCCTTCGTTCGACGAGGGCACGTACTACGCGCCGCATGCGACGTCGCTGCGCATGGGCGACATCGGCTATCAGAACAGCCGCGAGGAGGGTCTCGGCATCAAGGCCTGTTACGACGACGTACACAGCTACGCCGACAGCCTGCTGCGCGCGACCATGACGCCTGCCGAGGCATGGCAGGTGATCGGTGTCGAGGTCGATGGCGAGTACCGCCAGCTGAGTGCCAATATCCTGCAGATCGAAAACGAGTATTACAGCACCGTGCGACCGAAGCAGGTGCTGCAGTGGCTGGAGAAGCCGAGTCTGGCACTGAAGAAGCGCGGCATACGCTACATCGAGCTGCGCTCGCTCGACGTCAACGCCTACCATCCGCTCGGCCTGGACGAGACCCAGGGGCGCTTCCTCGAGGTCTTCCTGCTGTTCTGCATGCTGGCCGACAGTCCGTCGATCGATGCCTGCGAAAGACACGAGATCGACCGCAATCTGCTCGACGTGGCGCACCGTGGTCGCGAACCGCGCCTGACGCTCGAACACCGTGGCGTGCGCCTTCCGATGCGGGCCTGGGCGGTCGAGATCCTGGAATCGATGCTGCCGATCTGCGAGGTGCTCGACAGCGTCGAGGGCGGCGCCTGGTTCGAGGACGCGCTCGACGACCAGATGGCCAAGGTGCGCGCGCCCGACCGGACGCCGTCGGCGCGCATGCTGGCCGAGATGCGTGACCGCGGCGAAGGCTTCTACCATTTCGCGCGTCGTCTGTCGCAGCAACACCACCGCTACTTCATCGAACGCCAGCTGTCGGCCGGGCGCGTCGCTGAACTGGACGCCAGGGGCACCGCGTCGCTGGCCGAACAGCAGCGCCTCGAGGCCGAACCACAGCAACCGTTCGGCGAGTTTCTCGCCGATTATTTCGCCCAGCAGTAACCGCCGCCCGTCCGCCCGGGTGTTCGACCGCGACCGAGCATCGGGTTTCAGCGACTTCCGCCGCCGGACACCTTGCGCAGTACCGCGTCGAGCTGACGGGTGCTGAGCAATCGGCGCAACAGTCCGAGCAGATGGGTCGGCGTGGTGACTGCGTAGCGTGCCCGCGGGCGGGGGCTCTCGAGCGCGTGGACGACCTTGGCCAGCACCGCCTCCGGCGGCAGCGTGAACGACGTCGTCGGTCCCTCGTGTTCCAGGCGGGCGATCATCGCGCGGTAGGCGTCGCGGTGAGCGCTTCGCTCGACGTCGATGTTCTGTTTGAATTTCCGGTAGGCGTTTTCACGGAAACGGCTGACGATCGGACCCGGTTCAATCAGGCTGACGTATACGCCGCTGCCGTGCAGTTCCAGGCGCAGCGTGTCGCTCAGACCCTCGAGCGCGAACTTGGAGCAGGTGTAGGCGCCGCGGAAGGGCATCGCGACCAGGCCCAGCACCGAGCTGTTCTGGATGATGCGCCCGCTGCCGGCGCGGCGCATGCCCGGCAGCAACAACCGTGTCAGCTCATGCCAGCCGAGCAGGTTGGTCCGCAGCTGGGCCTCGAGCGCGGCCCAGCCCAGGTCCTCGACAGCGCCCGGTTGACCGTAGGCGCCGTTGTTGAACAGGCCGTAGACATGGCCGTCGCACGCGTCCAGCACCTCGTCCGCGGCCTGCCGCACCGACCCGGGGTCGTCCAGGTGGAGTTCGACCGCGTGTAGACCGGCATCGCGCAGCCGGGCCAGGTCGGGCTCGTTGCGTGCCGAGGCGAAAACCCGGTAACCGCGGGCGTGTAGACCCAGTGAGACGCACTGTCCGATGCCGCTCGAGCAACCGGTGACCAGCACGCTCTGGATGCCCTTTTTCATCTCGTTTCCGCTCCGGTCAGAACTAAAGTTCTCGTCCTGGATTCCGCTACTGCTGACATCGTCGCCGGCCCGGGAGGTACGTCGGCGACCCGGGTCTCAAGGAGTCTGATTTGTGGATATCGCTACCCTCGTCGGTCTGATCGGCGGCTTCGGCATCATTATCGGCGCCATCGCCACCGGCGGCGACGTGATGATCTTCGTCGACATTCCGTCGACGCTGATCGTGGTCGGGGGTACGTTCATGGTAACGCTGATGCAGGTCTCGCTGGCGGACTTTCTGGGCTCGTTCGCGATCGGCATCAAGGCGTTCATGTACAAGGTCGATGACCCGAAGAAGCTGATCGAAGAGGCGGTCGCGATGGCCGACATCGCGCGCAAGAACGGGCTGCTCGCGCTCGAGGGCCAGGAGATCAGCAACGAGTTCATGAAACGTGGCATCGGCCTGTGTGTCGACGGACACGATCCGGCGCTGGTGCAAAAGATGCTCGGCAAGGACATCGACCTGACCATCCAGCGCCACGAGGTCGGTCAGCGCATGTTCAAGAACATGGCGACCATGGCGCCGGCGATGGGCATGATCGGCACCCTGGTCGGCCTGGTGCAGATGCTGGCCAATATGTCCGACCCGGCCGCGATCGGCCCGGCCATGGCGGTCGCGCTGCTTACCACGCTGTACGGTGCCGTCATCGCCAATGCCTTTGCGCAACCCATGGCGGACAAGCTGGCGCGGGCGAGCGAACTCGAGCAGACCAACAAGGGCCTGATCCTCGAGACCATCTCGGGCATCCAGGAAGGCATGAACCCCAAGGTGCTGGAGCAGATGCTGAACACCTACCTGCCGCCGAAGAAGCGTCCGGAGCAGGGCTGAGGGCCCCGGGATGGCCGACGATTGCCCCAAGTGTGAGGCCGGCCTGCCGGCCTATCTGGCGACCTTCGCCGACCTGATGTCGCTGTTGATGTGCTTTTTCGTGCTGCTGCTGTCGTTTGCGACCATCGATGCGGTGCGGTTCAAGAAGATGGCCGAGTCGATGAAGGACGCGTTCGGTGTGCAGCGTGAGATCCCCGCGTCCGACATCGTCATGGGTGTCAGCGTGATCAAGCAGGAATGGAGTCCCACGGTCGCCGAGCAGGCGGTGATCACCGAGATCCGCCAGCAGACCACCGACGTCGAAAAGCAACACCTCGAGATGCAGGACGGCCAGGGCGGACAGGCAACGAATCCGCCGCAAACCCAGACCGGACAACAGGCCGAACAGCAGACCGGGAAGCCGTCCGAGGAACAAGCCGAACAACGGAACGAGCCACCGGCGCAGATCACTGCCGCCGAACAGCGGCGACTCGACAAGCAGGCCGCGATGGAGGCGGCCAAGGCGCAGATCGAGAAGGATCTGGCCGAGCAGATGCAAGACCTCGAGGATGCGCTCCAACTCGAGGTGGAACAGGGACTTGTGACGCTCGAAAAAGAAGAGAACAAGATCATCATCCGGGTACAGGAAAAGGGCTCGTTCGATTCCGGCAGTGCGCGTCTCGATCCGAGCTTTCACGAGGTCATGGAGCGGATCAGCAAGGTACTGGCGAAAAAGCCGGGCCAGATCACCGTGGCAGGCCATACCGACAACATACCGATCAGCACCGGCCGTTTCCGCTCGAACTGGGAGCTGTCGTCGGCGCGCGCGGTGACCGTGCTGCACTCGCTGTTGCGCAACAAGGACATCGCCGAGGACCGTGTCGTGGTTCAGGGGTTCGCCGATATCCAGCCACTGGTCGACAACGACACGCCGCAGAACCGCGCCAAGAACCGCCGTGTCGAACTGATCCTCAGGCGCGGTATCGACGAGGAGTTCGGTGACCTCGACGCGCTCGACGCGAACGAGGACGCCACGCACAACGGAACGGGGGAACGCCATGAGCCGCAATGACCAACTGCCGGGCAGGGCCGAGGACAGACGCAACTTTTTTCGTGTCGATGACACGGTCCGCCTGAGCCTGCGCCGCGTCTCCGCCGACCAGGTCGACCGCCGCTTCGACGAGCTCGATCACGATCTCGCCGGCAACTTCACCGTGATGTCGAGCCTGGCCGCGATCACGGCGCAGATGGCGATGAGCCTGCGGCGGATCGAAAATCGTGACGCGGACATGGCCGCCTACCTGCGCGCGATCGACCAGAAGATCGAGGTGATCGGTCGCGCCTTCATCACCCAGGAGCCTGAGTTCCAGGCTGAACAGGCGGTGGCCGCGAACCTCAGTGCCGGCGGCATGTGCGTCGGGGTGGATGAGAACTACGAAGCCGGCAGCATGCTCGAGATCCGCATGCTGTTGTTCCCGTCGTTCACCGGCCTGCTGATCTACGGATCCGTGATCGACACCGAGCCGGCCGCCGAGAGCGACGCGTCGCGACCGTTCTCGCACGTGGTCAGGATCGAGTTCACGCATATCCGCGAAACCGATCGCGAGCTGTTGATCCGTCACCTGTTGCGGCGTCAGAGCCAGCAACTGCGCGCCCGGCACGAAGAGGATTCGCAGTGATGGCGTCGACCGGGGAAACCACGCTGGCAAAGGCGCTGGCGGCGGCCGCCGACATGCGCAGCGGCGGGCAGGACCCGGACCATGTCGGGCACTGGCTGCTGCGCCTGCACGGACGCAGCGAGGTGCTCGAGGAGCTGCTGAGGGTGACCGAGCGCTACTTGGTGTTCGGCATGCCGGAGCACGAGCTGTCGGAAATGGAGCGGCTTGTCGAGCAACTGCGTGAGCAGGAGTTTTCCGACGACGAAGGCGACGGGGTCGCCGACGCGCTGCCGCTGTAATCCGGCCCGCAAGGCTTGAAAACGCCCCACCATACCCCCATTGCAGGCGTATGCACGCGCGCGGGCATCCATGTGTCTGATTTCCCCGGCTCCCCGCCGACGCGGGGATGACGGCAGATCGATGGTTCGCAGCACCCGTCCGGGCCCGTCGGCGCCCCGATGCGGCCGCTTCTCGCCGCGTTTCAGCGTATGGTAAAATTCGCCGATTAACGCTGTTGGGAGGTATTGACATGCCTTTTTACGAATACCGTTGTGCTTCATGCGGCCACGAACTCGAGGCGATGCAGAAGATGAGCGATGCGCCGCTGACCGACTGTCCGTCATGCGCCAGGCCGGAGCTCGTCAAGCTGGTCTCCGCGGCCGGGTTCCAGCTCAAGGGCGGCGGCTGGTATGCGACCGATTTCAAGGGTGGCGGCAAGAAGCGCAGCGAGGAAAGCGCCTCGTCGGACGCCGCGGCTGCCCATAGCTGCAGCTCCGGTGGCTGCTGCGCCTGTAACTGAGCGCACCTCTCACACGACGCACGACTAACGGGCGCCCCGCCAGTCGGGGCGCCTCGTTTTTGTAATCCGGGAACCCGCCATGCGCAGCCATTACTGTGGTGAAGTAAACACCGCCCACATCGATCAGACCGTCGAATTCTGCGGCTGGGTCAACCGTCGCCGCGATCATGGTGGCGTCATCTTCATCGACCTGCGCGACCGCAGCGGCCTGGTGCAGGTCGTGTACGACCCCGACCTGCCGGACGTGTTCGCCACCGCCGAACAGGTGCGCAACGAGTTCGTCGTCCGGGTCAAGGGTCTGGTGCGGGCGCGTCCGGAGGGCACGGTCAATCCCGACCTGCCGACCGGCGAGATCGAGGTGCTGGGTAAGGAGCTCGAGATCCTGAACCGCGCCGAGACGCCGCCGTTCCAGCTCGACGACGAGGACATGTCCGAGGAACTGCGCCTGCGCTACCGTTACGTCGATCTGCGGCGGCCCGTGATGCAGCAGCGGATCATGCTGCGTGCACTAACCACGCGCACGCTGCGCCGTTACCTCGACGAACACGGTTTCCTCGACATCGAGACGCCGATGCTGACCAAGGCCACGCCCGAGGGCGCACGCGACTACCTGGTGCCGAGCCGCGTGCATGCCGGCAAGTTCTTCGCGCTGCCGCAGTCGCCGCAGCTGTTCAAGCAGCTGTTGATGATGTCGGGCATGGACCGCTACTACCAGATCGTGCGCTGCTTCCGCGACGAGGACCTGCGCGCCGACCGCCAGCCCGAGTTCACCCAGCTCGACCTCGAGATGTCGTTCATGGACGAGGACGAGATCATGAGCCTGATGGAGGGCATGATCCGCGAGCTGTTCGATACCGCGCTCGGCGTGCAGCTGCCCGACCCGTTCCCGCGCATGACCTGGACCGAGGCAATGCGCCGCTTCGGTTCCGACCGCCCCGATCTGCGCTGTCCGCTCGAACTGGTCGACGTCGCGGACCTGATGGACGGGGTCGAGTTCAAGGTGTTCGCCGGTCCGGCCAGGGATCCGCAGGGCCGGGTCGTCGCGCTGCGTCTGCCGAACGGCGGCGAACTCAGCCGCAAAGACATCGATGACTACACCAAGTTCGTCGGCATCTACGGTGCCAAGGGGCTGGCCTATGTCAAGGTCAACGACCTCGGCCAGGGCCGCGACGGTCTGCAGTCGCCGATCCTCAAGTTCCTGCCCGACGGCGCCGTCGACGGCATCCTGCAGCGCACCGGCGCGCAGAACGGTGACCTCATCTTCTTCGGCGCCGACAAGGCGACCGTCGTCAACGAGGCGATCGGTGCGCTGCGCGTCCGACTCGGCCACGACCTCGGCCTGATGCAGGGCGAGTGGAGGCCGTTGTGGGTAGTCGATTTCCCGATGTTCGAGTGGGATGCGGGTGAAAGCCGCTGGCAGGCCCTGCACCACCCGTTCACGGCGCCCAAGGCCGATCATGTCGAACTGCTCGACAGCGCGCCCGGCGATACCCTGTCGCGCGCCTACGACATGGTGCTGAACGGCACCGAGGTCGGCGGCGGTTCGATCCGTATCCACCGCGAGGCCGTGCAGCAGAAGGTGTTCCATCTGCTCGGCATCGACGAGCAGGAGGCGCAGGAGAAGTTCGGTTTCCTGCTCACCGCGCTGAAGTACGGCTGCCCGCCGCACGGCGGCCTGGCGTTCGGTCTCGACCGCCTGGTGATGCTGATGAGCGGTGCCTCGTCGATCCGCGACGTGATGGCCTTCCCGAAGACCCAGAGCGCCAGCTGTCCGCTGACCCAGGCGCCGTCCGAGGTCACCCAGGGTCAATTGCGCGAACTGCACCTGCGGGTGCGCAAACCGCAGGCGGAGCAGAGCGGCGGCGAGGGCTGAGCCCGCCGGCCGCAACCTTCTTCAGGACTCCGGCATGTCCGGCCAATCCCCGTTCAAGCGTCCCGAATCGGTACTGGTGCTTGTCTGCACGCGCGCCGGCGAGGTGTTGTTGATGGAACGCACGCGCCCGCACGGCTTCTGGCAGTCCGTGACCGGGTCGCTGGAGTGGGGCGAGACGGCCGCCGCCGCGGCACGCCGTGAGCTGTACGAGGAGACGGGACTGCGCGCCGGCGGCAGACTGCTCGACCTGCATGCCGGCGAGACCTTCCCGATCGTGCCACCATGGCGCGCGCGCTACGCCCCGTCGGCGCACGTCAACCGCGAGCACTGGTTCGTCTTCATCATTCCGACGCGCCGCAGCATCCACATCAACCCGAGCGAACATCGGCAGTACCGCTGGCTGTCGGCCGTCCAGGCCGCGACGCGCGCAACCTCGTGGACCAACCGCAAGATTCTCCGACGGTGGTCCGGCCTGCGCGGCTGAGTGGCGTGTCCTGCAGGGCGAAAGCGCGGATCACGACCCCGCATTTGTCGATCGATCGATGATTGCTCGACGGACATCCTGATTGATTCGGCTCTCCCGCGAAGGCGGGAGTCTGTCGCTTTGATCGCATTGGATTCCCTGCTTCGCAGCGACGATGGCAGCGGTATCGTTCAGGGCTTCCTCAGGCGGCGACGCCCTCGTCGGCGGGCGGCCGCGGGCATTCCTTGAAGATGCGTGCCGAACAGTTGCGGCACACGTCGCGGTTCAGACGCCAGAAGATGTGGCGTACCGCTTCGGTCTTGCTGTCGAAGAAGTGATCGTGGCCGATGTCGCGCACCATGTGCGACTTGGCAGCGAACTCGTACACCGACGACTTCAGCCCCACGAAATACAGTCCGCCACCCTGTTTGCGCAACTGACGGGCCTCGGAGATCAGCGCCTCCGCACCGGCGAGGTCGATGAAGTTGATCCCGCTGCCAACGACCAGGATGTGCACGATCTGCTCGCCTTCGACGATGCGCGCGATGCGGTTCTGGATATGGTTGATCGAGCCGAAGTACACCGACATGTCGATGCGAATGATCTTCAGCTGCGGACACTGGCGCACCGGCGCGTTCTCGACGTTGATCAACTTGCGGTTGGGTTCGCCGACCGGGCGGTCCATCGACAGCGCCGGGATGTACGGCGTCGACGTCTTGGCGAGGAAGAACACAAGCGATAGCAGCACGCCGAGGTAGATCGCGAATTCGAGTTCGAGGAACAGGGTCGCGAAGAAGGTCGTCAGTAGGGTCGCCGTTTCCGACTTGCTGACCTTCAGCGTTTCGCCAATATGGTGGAAGTCGATCAGGTTGTAGGCGACCAGCAGGATCACGCCACCCATCGACGCGATCGGCAGGTAGGCAGTCAGCGGCGCGATCAGCATCACGATGAACACCAGCACGATCGCGGCGAAGATTGCCGACATCGGCGTGCGCGCACCGGCCTCGAAGTTGATACCGGAACGCGTGAACGACCCGGAACCGGCATAGCTCGAGAAGAAGCTGCCGACCACGTTCGACAGGCCCTGCCCGATGAACTCCTGGTTGGCGTTGATGCGCTGGTTCGACTTGGTTGCCACGGCGCGGCTGATCGATACCGCCTCGATCAGGCCGAGCAGTGCGACCGCGAACGCCTCCGGCGCCAGCGTGCGAATCGTGCCAAGCGAGAACACTGGCGAAGACAGCGGGGGCAGGTGGGCCGGAATCTCGCCGACCAATTTGATCGTGTCGGTGTACGGCGCCATCAGCAGTGCCACCACGCTGCCGACGATCATGCCGACCAGAAGATTGGGGATCCGGCGCGACAGCTTCTTTGCGTAGATCGCGGTGATCAACGTAACCAGCGCGATCACGACCAGGTACGGGTTGATGTTGCCCGCCTCGCTGAACACGTCGAACCAGGTGTGCAGGAACGACTCGCCCTTCGGGATGGCGATGCCGAGGATGTGCTTCATCTGGCTGGTCGCGATCAGTATCGCGGCCCCGGCCGTGAAGCCGATCACGACGGTGTGGGAGACGAAGTTGACCAGGCTGCCGAGCCTGGCCAGCCCGAACGCGAACTGGTACACCCCGGCCAGGAACGTCAGCGTCAGCGCCAGGGACAGGAACTCCGGTGTGCCCGGTTGTGCATGGTGACTGATGGCCGAGAAGACCACGATCGAGATCGCCGTCGTTGGCCCGGAAACCAGATGGAACGATGACCCGAACAGCGCCGCGATGATCGGTGTGACCATGGCGGTGTACAGACCGTACTCGGGCGGCAGGCCCGCAATGGTCGCGAACGCGACCCCCTGCGGCAGCACGATGACCGCGCCGGTCAGGCCGGCGATGAAATCGGCGCGCAGCGAGTCGCGCGTGACCAGTCTGGCCCACTTCAGGAACGGCAGTAAGGCGAGCAGTCGTGCTTTGGACAACATCGGTATTCCCGGGATGAACAGCCACCCGTCTGCCGGCGGCCAGGGCGACGAAGGACGCCGCTCAGGTCCACGGACAGGCGAAGAAGATCGCGCGATCGGCTGCCCAGTATATTAGAAACAGCTGAATTTGTCTGCACACGGTGACCCGTGGCATGCGCGTGGTGAATCGGGGATCTGTCGTGGAGGGACCGCCCCGGATGCCGGAGGTCGACAGTCGGTTGCCAGCGCAACCACTGGGGGTGGGCATCCAAAACAGCTAGCATCAGGGTCCCGTTCACCGAAACAGGCCTGCCGCCATGAGTCAAAGCTTCCCACCGGATACCGACGACGCCGGCCCCGCCGTGCGGGTCGACGACATGCTGTTGCGGGACCGGCACCGGAACCAGGTCAGGGACGCGTACGCGAAGGTTGCGCGCGCCAACGTTGCCGGTGAGGGCTGCGGCAACGCCGCCGGCTGCTGCGGCGTCGACGACGATGCGGCCGTCAACGCGATCGTCTCGACCCGGCTCGGCTACGCCGCCGCCGATCTGCAGCTCGTCCCCGATGGCGCCGACATGGGGCTGGGCTGCGGCAATCCCAAGGCGATCGCCGCGCTGCGGCCCGGTGAGGTCGTCGTCGACCTGGGTGCCGGCGGCGGACTCGACTGCTTCCTCGCCGCCGCCGAGGTCGGCACGCAGGGGCACGTGATCGGTGTCGACATGACGCCCGACATGTTGAGCAAGGCCCGCGCGAACGCGGTTCGTGGGCGCTTCGACAATGTCGAGTTCCGGCTCGGCGAGATCGAACACCTGCCGATCGCCGACGCGACCGCCGACGTCGTGATCTCGAATTGCGTCATCAACCTGTCGCCGGACAAGCCGCAGGTGTTCCGCGAGGCCTTGCGTGTGCTCAAGCCGGGTGGCCGCCTGGCCGTGTCGGACATCGTCGCGACGGTCGAACTGCCGGACGCGATGCGCGACTCTCCCGAACTGGTCAACGGCTGCATGGGCAATGCGTCGCTGATCGACGATCTCGCGGCGATGATGCACGCGGCGGGCTTCGAGCAGGTGAGCATCGAACCGAAGGACGACTCCAGGGAATTCATCCGTGACTGGGCACCCGGATACAATGTGACCGACTACCTGGTGTCGGCCTCGATCAAGGCGCGCAGGCCGCAAGCGGCCTGAGCCGGGTCATGCGTCACCAGTCGTCGCTGTGCCGCTTCGGCGCGGGTGGCGGGGGTGGCGGATTGGGCGAGTTGGGCACGATCGCGATCTCGTCGCCCGGATCGAGCCGGGTGAACGGTTCGGCAAACTGCTTGTTCACGGTGACGCGCACGCTCGCGTCGGCAAACAGGTAGCCGCGGTCGCCCTTCACCCGGCGCAGCCACGCCAGCAGCTGCTCGACGGTCTCGACCGTGGGCGGCGGCGTCAGTTCTTCCGATTCCCGCGCCATCTTGGCGGCGAGGTAGTTGAAATACAGCACGCGGATCCTGCGCTCCGCATCCGGCGCGCCGGCCAGGCGCGCGCCACTGCGGTCGTAGCCGGCCGTGGCGAGGCGGTCGAGGTAGGCCTGCCAGTATTCCTGCTGATTCACGCCGAGATCGTACAGCGTCTCCCAGGAATAGATCCCGGTGTCGTGGCCGTCGTCGAACGCAATCCGGATTGCGTAGCTGCCCTGTGGCTCGATGCGATCGATGTTGACGTCTTCCTTGCCGGTCTCGGGGGTGCTGCGGCTGGTCACCTCGGCGGCGTGCGAGTGCACGCGCAGGTACTCGCATGGCAGCGCGAACGAGCGCCCGTCGGAAAACGTGATGTTCAACAGCCGCGACTTGCGATGCAGGCTGATCTCGGTCGGGGTCGGTCCCCGGGATGCCTCGCTCACGCCCCTACCTCCGATCAATGAGGGGGCGAATGGTTTCACGGCCGCCAGTGCGGTTCAACCAGCGCTGGTTGCGGGATTCGGGCGGGTGTTCGGCGGGTTGGTCAGCCCGCCTTGCGGTCGACCAAGCGGCTGCCGGCGCTCAGTGCGGCGGTGGCCTCCTGGCATAGCACGCGGAAACGGCGGTACCCGTTTTCGCTCGTGTCGCCGCCATCGCCGTACATCAGTCCGAGTGGCCTGTCACCGACGAACAGCGACATCAGGTAGGCGCCCTGTGCAGCCAACATGCGACGCAGCGTCGCCGGCAGGTAGGACTCGTATTTGGCCACGTTGTCGCGATTCAGCCACAGGCTCTGCGGCTTGCCCAGCATGATGCTGAACAGCGTCTTCTCGGCCAGGTCGATATCGAGTCGACGGATGTCGTCCTCGGCCTCGCCGCCGAGCGCAAGGCGCGTGCGCAGGCGGCTGCGGTCCTTGTTCAGCATCGCGAACACCACGCGCGCGGCGCCGGCCTCGCTGCGGATGCGGCGCATCACGCCGGCCATGGTCTCGTGCAGGCTCGGCGTGGCCGGTCCGCTGCCGGCCTGCGCGGCACTGGTGCGGCGCCGGACCTGGCCCATGATCGGGATGTCCTCGTCGTCGTCCTCGTCCACCTCGCCGGGCATCAGCAGCAACTGGAAGCCCGGCAGCGGATAGTCGTGACGGCTGAAGGTGCGCGCGGCATCGATCGCCTGGCGGTGCAGCCAGGTGCAGGCCCCGTCGTGGCTCAGGTCGAGGAAATCGGACAGTGCGCGGGTCACCAGGCCGGTCTGTTCGTTGTGCCAACCGACCGCGGTCGACTGGGCGATCTCGTCGGCCAGCCGGACGGCCTGCGGACGCGGGTTGAAGTCGTCGAATTCCGCCATCGACTGGCGCGCCAGACCCGGCAGCGCCCAGGCCTCGGCCAGGCGCCGGTTGACGTCGGAAAGCGGTTCCCCCAGTTCGGCGCCGAACGCCACCTCGGACGGCACACCGTCGCGCACGGCATTGGCGGCGCGCAGTGCGGATTCCGGTTCGGTTGCCCACAGTGCCAGCACCGCGGGGTTCTGCAGCAGCGCCGCCGTCGTGATCTCGCCCAGGCGCGCCAGGCCCTTGTGGTCGGAAATCGCGCCGGCATAGAAAGCGGCGTGCGCGGCCTCGCTGTAGGCGGTGGCCGCAGTCGGCGTCGGCGTGGGGCGGGTGCTGTCGACCTCGGGCAGCGTCTGCACCAGGCGGCGAAACGGTTCCATGCCGAGCAGCGACACCGCGTGCCCGGTGTCGGCCACCTGCTCGCCGGCCCCGGGACGTGCGCGCCCCAGTTCGCGGAACACCGCGATCGATGCGGCCGGATCGGTCAGCAAGACGTCGTGCAGCTGGCGGTGGCGGGTGTGCGGCATGTCGAGCAGGCGGCGCAGTTCGCGCGCGGTCCTGGACATGATCGGCAGGGTGATCTGGGGCAGTCTGGGATTCGAACCTTTCATCGCGCTGGCGTCGCCTCACCGACTACCCAGATGGCGGCGGGCAGGCCCTCAACTTGAACGCTGCCGGCACATCGGCGCAGTGGTAAAATGCGCGCCCAGGCGTCACTTTCGGCGCAAGCAACACGGGTGTTCGGACGAGGTAGGCATGGCAGGTCACAGCAAGTGGGCCAACATCAAGCACAAGAAGGCGGCGACCGACAAGGCGCGCGGCAAGCTCTGGTCGAAGCTGATTCGTGAGGTCACGGTCGCGGCGAAGGAGGGCGGAGGCGACATCGGGTCCAACCCGCGCCTGCGCCTCGCGGTCGACAAGGCGCGCGGCGCCAACATGCCGAACGACACGGTCGAACGTGCGATCAAGCGCGGCGCCGGCGGCGAGGACGACGGCAGCTACGACGAGATACGCTACGAGGGCTACGGACCCGGCGGCGTCGCGATCATCGTCGACTGCATGACCGACAACCGCAACCGCACCGCGTCCGAGGTGCGCCACGCGTTCACCAAGCATGGCGGCAATCTCGGCACCGACGGCTCGGTCGCGTACATGTTCAACAAGAAAGGCATCATCAGCTACGGTCCCGGTGCCGACGAGGATGCGATCATGGAGGCCGCACTCGAGGCCGGTGCCGAAGACGTGGTCGGCAACGACGACAGTTCGGTCGACGTGTATACCGATCCCGACGACTTTTCCGACGTGCTGGCCGCGATGGAGGCGGCCGGCCACGCACCGGACAACGCCGAGGTCACGTTCGAGGCCGACACCAACTCGCCGCTCGATGCGGAAGGCGCTGAGAAACTGTTGCGACTGGTCGACTTCCTCGAAGAGCTCGACGACGTGCAGGACGTCTATACCAACGCCGACATCGCGCCCGAGATCATGGAGCAACTGGGCGCTTGAGGACGCCGACCCGCGTACTCGGCATCGACCCCGGTTCGCGGGTGACCGGCTACGGCGTCATCGAGTCCGACGGCGTGCACAGCCGACACCTGCACTCCGGCTGCATCCGCACCGCCGCGGGTGACTTTCCGCAGCGCCTCGGCGAGATCTACAGCGGCATCTGCGCCGTGCTCGACGCGTGGCGGCCGGCCGAGGTCGCGATCGAGCAGGTGTTCGTCGCGCGCAACGCGGCATCGGCGCTCAAGCTGGGGCATGCACGCGGCGCAGCGATCAGCGCGATCGTCATGCACGAGCTGCCGGTGTTCGAGTACACGCCGGCTGCGATCAAGCAGGGCCTGGTCGGCAACGGCCGTGCCGAGAAGGAGCAGGTGCAGCACATGGTGCGCGTCATCCTCGGTCTGCAGGGCACGTTGACGCTGGACCAGTCCGACGCGATCGCGGTCGCGCTGTGTCATGCGCACAGCGAGGCCACGCGGCGCCAGATCGGGGCCTCGCAATGATCGGACGCCTGCGCGGCCGCATCCTGGTCAAGCAGCCGCCGTTCCTGCTGCTCGACGTCAACGGCGTCGGTTACGAGATCGAGGCACCGATGTCGACCTTCTACGTGCTGCCGGCCGGCGACGACGAGATTGTGCTGCACACCCACCTGACCGTGCGCGAGGACGCGCACATCCTGTACGGCTTCGCGCGCGAGGCCGATCGCACCCTGTTCCGCGCATTGCTCAAAGTCACCGGCGTCGGCGGCAAGATGGCGCTCGGCGTGCTGTCGGGCATGACCGCCGACGAGTTCGCGCGCGCGGTACACGCCGGCGACATTGCCGCGCTGACGCATCTGCCGGGCGTCGGCAAGAAGACCGCCGAGCGCCTGGTCGTCGAGATGCGCGACAAGGTCGATAGCGTCGCGGCCGCGCCCGGTGCACCGGCGGCCGCGGTCGTGCAACCGGCTTCCGGTGCCGACCAGGACGCGGTCAGCGCGCTGATCGCGCTGGGATACAAGCCGCCCGAGGCCAGCCGCATGGTCAGCAAGGTCTACGCCGAGGGCATGTCGACCGAGGACGTGATCCGCGGTGCGCTGCAGGGGACGGTCAAGTGACACGGATCGCGCGGTTCGCGGATCAGTCGCCGTCGCTCGGCCAGTCGATCTGACGCCACAGCCGTTCGAGCCGTCGCGCCTTGTCCGGATTGAGCCAGCGCGCGTACGCCAGCCTGCCTGCCAGGTGCGCACGGAAGTCCGCGACGCCGTCGCGGTTCTGACCCGCGGGTCCGTACCTTGCACAGTTGTGCAGAGTCGCGCGCAGGCGGTCGAACGCGCGACGGTCGAGGTTGGGCCGCGCGTTGACGACGATGCCGGTCAGTCGCTGGCACTGCGAGCGCGTCGCAAGGTGTGTCTTGCGGTGATTGACCCGGAAGCCCTCCTCGAGCGCGATCGCGCCGACCATGCCCTCGATGAAGTCCACGTTGGCGACCAGCCCGTGCGGACCCGAGAACGCGAGATCGTCGGCATAACGCGAGTAGTCGAGCCCGAAGCGCCGCGCGAGCCCGTCGAGCCGGCAGTCGAGCCGCCAGGCACACAGGTTGGCCAGCGCCGGCGACGTTGGTGCGCCTTGCGGCAGGTGCTTGGCGCGCAGCCGCTGGCGCTGCTCCCAGTTCAGTGCGCCATCCGGCGCGGCGGCCAGCGGCGGTGACAGGCAGTGGGTGCACAGCGACTGCAGCAGGTGCGCGACCCCCGCCGGATAGCCGAGCCGGCGGAACATCGCACCGATCCGTGCCACCGGCACCGAGGTGAAAAAGTGCTGCAGGTCCATGCGCAGCACGACCGCCCGTCCGGTGTGCACCGCGGCATGGCTGCGGCAGGAATGTCCGCGCCGGAAGCCGTGTGCGGCCGGGTGCGGCGGCACGCGGTCGAGTACCCCGCGCAGGATCTGGCGCTGGATCGCCTTCAGGCGCGTCTTTGGTTGCTCGATCAGGCGCCAGCCGCCGGCCGGCTTGGCCAGCCAGCGGTAGCGGTAGTGATGCAGCCGCGGCTCGACGACGTCGGCCTGACGGCCTTCACGGTCGGCGAACCACGCGAGTTCACCGTCGAACACGCCGAGCCACTGGCGCAGGTCGCGCCAGGTTTCGATACGCGGTAGCGGCAGGCTGATCCGACGGTCCGCCGGCGGATGCATCACCGGTGGGTCGAGCAGTATCGCCGGCAGATCGGGGTCGTCGCTGCGGTCCAGCGCCGCGCGCACCTCGGCGTCGCCGGCCAGCATGGCCTCCATCTCGGCCGCGGTCGGTGGTTGATGTGCGTCGAAGCGTAACAGCAGGCGCGCGGTCAGCCGCGCCGGATCGGGTGGGCCGCCATGCAGCGCACGTGTCACGCGGTCGCGCACCGCGTCCCCGCGCCAGACACCGCTGCAAAGGGACGCGGCGAGGCGGCGGATCTTGATCTTGTGGCTGGCCACCGGTCGCCTGGACTCCGTGTTCGCGTGCAGTGCGGGCGCGACCGGCCCTCCGACGAGGCCTGTCGGGCCGGTACGTGTCTGCACGCCGTGCAGCGACGTACCGGCGGCGAGATGTGTCGGTAGACGAGACGTCCCCCGGGGTTTCCCCGGAGCGCCCGCGGCCACGCCGATGGCGGGAACCGGGGTGAGCTCGGAGTGCCGGTCGCGGCATCAGTTTCGCGGCACCCCGTGCCGACGTCAACGCACCGCGGGCGACGTGGCCGGCGCCCGCGTGCTGGCCCCGATCTTGCGTTCCCGGTCGAGAAGTAGAGGACACTGGGGCACCACGCCGAAGCATGCGTCGATCTGGTGCGAAACCGATTTTCCGGCCCCGTATCGGGGCATCCAGCCTGCGGAGACAATCCCGTGAAATTGAAAGAACTGCTCAAGGCCACCCCGTCGGTGCGCATCGTCAATCAACCGCTGGACGTCGGCATGGTGGCCAAACCGGTGCTGCTGACGGTATTCGAGGCACGCGAGATCGAGCCGCGCAGCCGGGCGCTGGGGCCGCTCGGCGGTGTCAATCTCACCGGCTATGGCGAGTATCGGCTCACGCTGCACTTCGTCGGTGATCGCGGCACGCCGTTCTCGATCCAGGAGCTGTTCGGCCCGGCCGGATCGGTCGATCAGGTCAAGTTCGAGATCGGCAGCGGCCAGATCGGCCCGGAAGGCGTGCTGAACTACCGCGCCCGCTTCGACATCTACGGGCCACTTAACATGTTCATTCAGATCACCAACAACGGTGACGCGCCGTTCCGTGTCGATGGCAGCCTGTACGCGGTGCGTTGACACCGCCACGGGGCGTCATGCGGGGCAGGTGATTGTCTATGCCTATTAAAGATATTGAAACAATTCAATAGAGTAAAAACGGGTGCCCACGTAGCATTGGACGCGTGCACATGGCCTCACGCCAGGCGCGCGATGCGACGTATTCGCCTGCACCCCGGAGACAGACTCGGACCCCGACGATGAAGACTGGCATGGCAGATTGGCGCTGCACTGCGGCGCAGACGACGCTGAAGACGACCGCTTCGCTGGCCGGAATCGGTGTCCACAGCGGTCGTTCGGTACGCGTGACGCTGCGACCGGCGGCCGCCGGCAGCGGCATCGTCTGGCGGCGTACCGACGTGCCGGCCGCCGTCGCGCTGGTGCGCGGCCGCTGGGACCGGGTCACGTCGACACGCCTGAGCACGGTGCTCAGCAACCGTCACGGGGTATCGGTCGGGACCGTCGAACACCTGCTGGCCGCACTGCATGCGAGTGGCGTCGACAACCTGTTGATCGACATCGACGGGACCGAGGTGCCGATCCTCGACGGCAGTGCCGCACCGTGGATGGCGCTGGTCGCGCAGGCCGGTGTCGTGCGCCAGGCCGCGCGCAGACGCCAGCTGCGCGTGCTGCGCCCGGTCCAGGTCGACGACCGTTCGGCGTTCGTGCGCGTGTCCCCGGCCGACACGCAGCGCTTCTCGGTCGAGATCGATTTCGCCGACCCGGCCGTCGGTCGCCAGGCGCGCAGCATCGAGCTCGAACACACCGGCTTCGACGCCGATATCGCGCCGGCGCGCACGTTCGGATTCCTGCCGGAAATCGACGCGCTGCGTGCACAGGGACTGGCGCTGGGCGGATCGCTCGACAACGCGGTGGTCGTGGACAACGGCCGGGTGCTGAACGCCGGCGGTCTGCGCTTCGCCGACGAGTTCGTGCGCCACAAGATCCTCGACTGCGTCGGCGACCTGTACCTGGCCGGCGCGCCGCTCATCGGACACGTCGAGGCGCGTCGCCCGGGGCATGCGCTGAACAACCGCCTGTTGCGGGCGCTGTTCGCGCAACCGGATGCGTGGGCCTGGGAGACCTGCGGTGCGGAGGCCCGCTACCCGGCCGATACCGCACCGCCCGGACGCCTGGTCGCCTGAAATCGCCGCAGCGGCAACGGGCGCGGGCGGGACGGTATTGCCCCCGTTTCGCCCTTTTTCGCCCCTCGTACCGCCGTCGCGCTTCCCGCATAATTCGCCAATGCAAGACGCCGACCGCCTGATCAGTGCCCAGTCTGCCGCCGACGATGTCGCGATCGACCGCGCGATCCGGCCGAAGACGCTGGCCGAGTACGTCGGCCAGCCGGCCGTGCGCGAGCAGATGGAGATCTTCATCCCGGCCGCGCGCGCGCGGCACGAGGCGCTCGACCATGTGCTGATCTTCGGGCCGCCCGGGCTCGGCAAGACCACGCTCGCGCACATCGTCGCCAACGAGATGGGCGTGAACCTGCGCCAGACCTCTGGCCCGGTGCTCGAGCGCCCCGGCGACCTGGCCGCGCTACTGACCAACCTCGATCCGCACGACGTGCTGTTCGTCGACGAGATCCACCGCCTGAGCCCGGTCGTCGAGGAGGTGCTGTACCCGGCGATGGAGGACTATCAGCTCGACATCGTGATCGGCGAGGGTCCGGCCGCGCGCTCGATCAAGGTCGACCTGCCACCGTTCACGCTGGTCGGCGCAACCACGCGTGCCGGCCTGCTGACGTCGCCGTTGCGCGACCGCTTCGGCATCGTGCAGCGCCTCGAGTTCTACAGCGAGGCCGAGCTGGCGCGCATCGTCGCGCGCTCGGCAGCGATACTCGGCGTCGATATCGACCCGGAGGGCGCGAACGAGATCGCACGCCGCTCGCGCGGCACGCCGCGCATCGCCAACCGGCTGCTGCGGCGCGTGCGCGACTATGCACAGGTCAAGTCGTCCGGGCATGTCAGCGCCGCGGTCGCCGATGCCGCGCTCGGCATGCTCAAGGTCGACGCCAACGGCTTCGACCAGATGGACCGCCGGCTGCTGCAGGCGGTGATCGAGAAATTCGACGGCGGCCCGGTCGGTCTGGACAATCTGGCGGCCGCGATCGGCGAGGAACGCGGCACGATCGAGGACGTGCTCGAACCCTACCTGATCCAGCAGGGGTTTCTTATGCGCACGCCGCGTGGACGCATGGCGACGCGCCAGTCGTACCTGTTCTTCGGGCTGAACCCGCCGAACAGGGCCGACGCGCGCGACCTGTTCGCCGACCTGGCCGACGACTGAACTTTCATCTGCACGCGACATCCAAACGGAGCAATGCATTGAGCGTGTTCGAATGGCCGGTACGCATCTATTACGAAGACACGGATGCGGGCGGCGTCGTCTATTACGCGAACTACCTCAGGTTTCTCGAACGCGCCCGAACCGAGTGGCTGCGCGCGGCCGGATTCGGCCAGGACGCGCTGATGCGCGAGGCCGGGATCCTGTTCGCGGTTCGCCGCGTCGAGATCGATTATCTTCTGCCGGCGCGATTCGATGAGGAGTTGCGCGTCGAGGCCAGGATCGCGCAGGTGAGCAAGGTCAGCATGACGTTTGCGCAGCGCATCGTGCGCGGCGCCGACACGGTGTTGTGCACGGCGACGGTCAAGGTCGTGTGTCTCGACCGCGATGAATTCCGACCGAAGGCCATTCCGCAGGATATCCGGAAGAAGATCGAAAATGCACAACACTGACCTGTCGTTCGTCAGCCTGATCCTCAATGCCAGCCTCGTCGTGCAGCTCGTCATGGCGCTGCTGGTGCTGGCGTCTGTGCTGTCCTGGACCATCATCTTCGACCGTTCGCGGGTGTTGAAGAAGGCGCGCCGCGAGGCCGAGGATTTCGAGAACCGCTTCTGGTCCGGCGGCGACCTCGGCGAGCTGTACCGCGCCGTCGATCACGACCGTGACAGTGCACGCGGCCTCGGCGCGATCTTCCACGCCGGTTTTCGCGAATTCGCGCGCCTGCGCGAGAACGCCGACATGGACCCGATGGACGTCGTCGAGGGCGCGCGGCGCGCGATGCGCGTGGCGTTGAGCCGCGAGATCGATTCCCTCGAGACCTTTCTCGCCTTTCTCGCGACGGTCGGTTCGACCAGTCCCTACGTCGGGCTGTTCGGTACCGTGTGGGGCATCATGAACGCCTTCCATGCGCTGGGTAACGTCAAGCAGGCCACGCTGAACCTGGTCGCGCCCGGCATCGCCGAGGCGCTGATCGCGACCGCGATGGGCCTGTTCGCGGCGATCCCTGCCGTGGTCGCCTACAACCGCTACGCCAACGCCGTGCAGCGTCTGGAGAACCGCTACGACGACTTTGTCGAGGAGTTCTCCAACATCCTGCAGCGCCAGGCGCACGTGCGCGCACGCAAACGCTGAGCGACGGCTGACGCATGGCGCACCGACAGAAGACAAGACGCCCGATGGCCGAGATCAACGTCGTGCCGTACATCGACGTGATGCTCGTGCTGCTGGTGATCTTCATGATTACCGCGCCCTTGCTGACGCAGGGTGTCAAGGTCGAGCTGGTCGAGGCCGACGCCAGGCCGGTCGAGGAGGAATCCAAGCGCCCGCTGGTGGTCAGCGTCGAGGCCGACGGGCAGTGGTCAATCACCTACGACGACGACCGCACGCAGCGCGTCGATGCCGACGAGCTGCTGCAGAAGGGTGCCGCGATCCTGCAGACCAACCCCGGCATCCCGGTGCTGATCAAGGGCGACAAGAACGTCGCCTACGATCGTGTCGTGCAGGCGATGGTGATCCTGCAGCAGGCCGGCGCACCGAGTGTCGGGCTGATCACGCAACCGCCCGAGGCGAAAAAGTAGGATCGTCCGATGTTCGCGGTATTCCGACGCAATCCGGTCGCACTGGTGCTTGCCATCCTGCTGCACGTCGCGTTGGCCGTGTTCCTGATCTTCGAGGTCGACTGGCGCGACCCGCTGAAGCCGATCGGCGGCGATGTGCAGGTCGTGCAGGCGACGCTGGTCGACGGCGCCGTGATCGAGCGCACCGAGCAGGCGAAAAAGGTCGCCGAACGCGACAAGGCCATGGCCGCTGAGCAGGCTGCGCTCGAGAAGCGCCGCGCCGAGGAGAAACGCAAGCTCGAACAGGTCGAGCAGGCGCGCAAACAGCGCGAGCAGGAGGCCGCGCGCAAGGCCGCCGACGACAGGCAGAAGGCCGAGGCCGAGGCGGCGCGCCAGGCGGAGGTCAAACGCAAAGAGGCCCTGCTCAAACAGGAACAGGAGGCCGAGAAGAAGCGCCAGGCCGAACTCGAGGCCAAACGCGAGGCCGACGAGAAGCGCAGGGCGGAAGAGGCCGCGAAGGCAGAGGCCAAACGCAAGGCCGAGGCCGACGCAAAGGCCAGGGCGGAGGCAGAGGCCAAAGCGAAGGCGGAGGCAAAGGCCAAAGCGGAAGCGGAGGCCAAGGCCAAGGCCGAGAAAGAGCGTCAGGCGCGGATCGCGCGTGAAAAGGCCGAGGCCAAGGCCCGCGAGGCCGAACTCGCGGCGCAATTCCAGGCCGAACAGGATGAGTCCGAAGAGAAGCGTATTAGTGCCTTGATCAAGCAGAAGGTCGAGCGCAACTGGGATACCCGACCGCCGGGCACCGACGACCTGAAGTGCACGGTCAACGTACGCCTCGGCGCGACCGGCTCGGTGCTGCTGGTGCGCGTGATAGAGTCCAGCGGCAATCCGGCGTTCGATCGATCGGTCGAGGCCGCCGTGCTCAAGGCCGATCCGCTGCCGATGCCGGAATCGGAGCGCCTGCGCGCCAAGTTCAGCGGCGGTCTGGACTTCATCTTCAGTCCCAACAATTGACTGCGTGGTCGTCATGAAGAAACTGATCTATCCGTTCGTGTTGTTGCTGCTGTCGGTGCACGCGCACGCCTCGTCGCTGACCATCGAGATCACGCAGGGTCTCGAAGGCGCGCTGCCGATCGCGGTGGTGCCGTTCGCGTGGCGCGGCGATGCGGCCAACCCGCCGCCGCATGAAGTCGGCGGCGTGGTCGCGGCCGACCTGCAGCGCAGCGGACGCTTCAAGCCGCTGCCCGACAGCCAGATGCTGGCGCGTCCGTCGCGCGCCGAAGAGGTCGACTTCCGCGACTGGCGCGCGGTCAACGTCGAGAACCTGGTGATCGGCGAGGTGAGCCCGAACGGTCCGGGTGGTTACCTGGTCAAGTTCTACCTGTACGACGTTTTCCGCGGCGAGCAGATCACCGGCTACAGCATGCCGACCACGGCCGCCGATCTGCGCTCTACCGCACACCATATCGCCGATATCATCTACGAGACGCTGACCGGCGAACCCGGCGCGTTCGCGACCCGCATCGCCTACGTCACTTCGCTGCGCAGCGGCAGCGGCAAGAACATCAAGGAACGCGTCGAGCTGCGCATCGCCGATGCCGACGGCTATGCGCCGCAGACAATCGTGTCGTCCGACGAACCGATCATGTCGCCGGCCTGGTCGCCGGACGGGCGCCAGCTCGCGTACGTGTCGTTCGAGAACGCCCAGCCGTCGATCTGGGTGCAGGAGGTGCTGACCGGCAAGCGCGAGAAGCTGACGTCATTCAAGGGCATCAACGGCGCGCCGGCCTGGTCGCCCGACGGCCGCTATCTGGCGCTGACGCTGTCCAAGGACGGCAACCCCGACATCTATGTCATGGATATCGCCCGGCGCAGCCTGCGCAAGCTCACCCGGCATGGCGCGATCGACACCGAGCCGGCCTGGTCGCCGGACGGCCGCACCCTGGTGTTCACCTCCGACCGCGGCGGCAAACCGCAGATCTACCGCGTGTCGGTCGGCGGTGGCGAACCCGAACGTGTCACGTTCGACGGCGACTACAACGCGCGCGCCTCGTATTCGCCGGACGGCCGCCTGCTGACGATGGTGACCGGCGTCGGCGGTGCGTACCGGATCGCCACGCTCGACCTGCAGACGCGTGATTTTCGCGTTTTGAGCACCGGTCGACTTGATGAATCGCCCAGTTTCGCGCCCAATGGCAGCATGATAATTTACGCGACGCGAGTGGCCGACAAGGGCGTTCTCGCCGCCGTTTCGACCGATGGTCGTGTTCAACAGCGCCTTCGTTTGCAGGAAGGCGACGTCCGGGAGCCCGTGTGGTCGCCCCATCAGCAACAGCAGAGGAGTCGTTAAATGAAGATCAACAGTCTGGCCTGGGTGGCCGTTGCCGTATCGGCACTGTTGTTTGCCGGTTGTTCGGGTTTCGGTTCCAAGCCTGACGACGGCGTCACGGTCGAGGATCGCAGCAGCTCGGGCGCCACCACGTCAGGTGCCGGCGCAGGCGGCGCGTGGACCGGCAATCCGCTCGACGATCCGAACAGCCTTCTGTCGACCAAGACCGTTTACTTCGAATACGACCAGAGCACGATCCGCAGCGAGTTCGTCGACGTGCTGCGCGCGCATGCCGGTTACCTGAACACCAACCGCTCGGCGCACGTGCGCATCGAGGGCCATGCCGACGAGCGCGGCTCACGCGAGTACAACATCGGCCTGGGTGAGCGCCGTGCCAACGCGGTGAAGAGCTTCCTCGAGGCCGAGGGTGTGTCGTCGGCACAGATCGACACGATCTCGTACGGCGAGGAGCGTCCCGCATCGCTCGGTCATGACGAGATCTCGTGGGCCGAGAACCGCCGCGCCGTGCTCGTCTACTGAGCGTGAGAAACCTATCCGCCGTCGTGCTGGCCCTGCTGCTGGGCCAGCTGTCGTTCACGGTGCGGGCCGCCGAGCTGTCGACCACGCAGCGCCTCGAACTGCTCGAGCGCCGCGTGAACCAGGTCACCAACCTGACGCTGGAGCTCGACCAGGTACGCGCCGAGAACCGCCAGCTGCGCGGCGAGATCGAGAGCCTCGGTCACGAGATCGACCAGCTCAAGCGCAAGCAGCGCGACATCTATCTCGATATCGATCAGCGCCTCGGTGCACTGAAGGGCAGCGGCGCAGGCGGCGTGTCCCCGCCGGCACCCGCCAGCGGCGGCGGCGCGGTCGAGGCGCCGGCCGATACGCGCAGCGTGCCGCCGGCGTCTGCCGCCAGCGCCGATCGCGACAAGATCGAGGCCGAGTACGATGCGGCCAAGGCGCTGCTCAGCCCGCAGCAGAAGCGGTACGCCGAGGCGGCCAAGGGCTTCGAGACCTTCCTCGCCAAATACCCGAACGACCCGCTGGCCGCGAATGCACAGTACTGGCTTGGCGAGGCGCACTATGTCACGCAGGACAACGCGGCGGCACAGAAGGCCTTCGAGGCCGTGGTCAGTGTCTATCCCGACAGCAACAAGGTGCCGGACGCGCTGTACAAGATCGGCCGCATCCGGCAGGCCGCCGGCGACGCCGTGGGTGCGCGCAGCAGCTACGAGACACTCGTCGCCAATCACCCGGGCACGGCTGCGGCCGGCCTCGCGCAGCACGTGCTCGACCAGCTACGCAGGTAGCGCCGGCGCGAACGCGCCGCAGCCCCATGCACCGGCTTCGCATCACCGAGATCTTCCATTCGCTGCAGGGCGAGGCGGCCACGGTCGGCTGGCGCACGGTGTTCGTCCGCCTGACCGGCTGCCCGTTGCGCTGCGGTTACTGCGATACCACCTATGCCTTCAAGGGCGGTGAGTGGATGACACTCGACGCAATCCTCGCCGCGGTTGCGCAATACGCCGCACGCCATGTGACCGTCACCGGCGGCGAGCCGCTCGCGCAGGCCGAATGCCTCACGCTGCTGACCGCGTTGTGCGACGCCGGCTATCGTGTGTCGCTCGAGACCAGCGGCGCACTCGACGTGAGCGCCGTGGACCCGCGCGTGGTCAAGGTCATGGACCTGAAGACACCGTCGTCCGGTGAGATGGCGCGCAACCTGTACGACAACGTCGAGCACCTGCTGCCGCACGACCAGGTCAAGTTCGTGATCGGCGACGAGCGCGATTACCGCTGGAGCCGCGAGCAGCTCGAACGCTTCGCGCTGCCATCACGCTGCGACGTACTGTTCTCGCCGGTCGCCGGCGAGATGGACCCGGCACAACTGGCCGACTGGGCGCTGCGCGACCGCCTCGACGTGCGCTTTCAGCTGCAGCTGCACAAGGTGCTGTGGGGCAACGAGCCCGGGCGATGAGCGAGCAGGCACGAAAAGCGGTTGTACTTCTCTCGGGCGGGCTGGACTCCGCGACCGTGCTGGCGATGGCGCGTGCGGCGGGCTATGCATGTCATGCACTGAGCCTCGACTACGGCCAGCGCCATCACGCCGAACTCGCCGCGGCGCACCGTGTGGCTGCCGCGCTCGGCGCGGTCGAACACAAGATCCTGCCGCTGTCGCTCGACGCGATCGGCGGCTCGGCGCTGACCGACCGCGCGATCGACGTGCCCGAGTCCGGCGGCGAGGGCATACCGGTCACCTACGTGCCCGCACGCAACACGGTGTTCCTCGCACTCGCGCTCGGCTGGGCCGAGGTGCTGGGCGCGACCGACCTGTTCGTCGGCGTCAACGCCGTCGACTACTCCGGCTACCCTGACTGCCGTCCCGCATTCATCGAGGCCTTCGAGCGGCTGGCCAATCTGGCCACCAAGGCCGGCGTCGAGGGCGCCCGCTTCAAGGTGCACGCGCCGCTGATCGAACTGTCGAAGGCCGACATCATCCGTGCCGGCACACGCCTGGATGTCGACTATGCCCTGACCGTGTCGTGTTACCAGGCCGACGCGGACGGCAGGGCCTGCGGACGCTGCGACTCGTGCCGGCTGCGCGCCGAAGGCTTTCTTGCCGCCGGTGTGCCGGATCCGACCCGCTACCGCGGCTGAACCGGGCGTGTCGCCGGCTACCATTTCGACCGCCGATCCAGGCTTGAGCGACGCCCTTGCGTCTGTATAATACGGCCTCTTTCCGGCCAGCCGGGCCGGTACCCTCCAGTTCGACGGGTCGTTAGCTCAGTCGGTAGAGCAGTTGACTTTTAATCAATTGGTCGCAGGTTCGAATCCTGCACGACCCACCAAATCCAGGGCTTACGAGTTTTCGTGGCCCTTTTTTGTTGCTCGGCGTTCAAGCTGTGGACGCCTCGCCGTGTTCAAAATCCGCCTGGCACAGCGATTGGGTGCAGCAACACCGACGCAGCGTCCGCCGCTGGCCGCACGGTCTTGTCGACCGATCTGGACAGTCCAGATACCACCCCCGCCGGGGACACCTTATATTCTGTGCACATGAGGCCGGTGTTTCCGCCCATCCGGTTCGCCCGTACACGCCGGCCATGCCGCTAGGCCCGGTCGAAGGAGACCCCGAATGAATCCACCCCGTCGTCGCCGTGCCCTGTGGTTGCTGCCCCCTGTCCTGTTCGGCGTGGCCATCCTCGCCCTGTCGGTCGCGCGCAAGCCGGCGCCGGCCCCTGCCGCGGAAGGTGAGCCGGTGCGCGCGGTGCGCACGCTCGTCGTCGAACCGATGACGCTGGTACCGCGTGTGCGCGGCTATGGCAGCGTGCAACCGGCCCAGGTCTGGACCGCCGTGTCGCAGGTCGCCGGGCGCGTGGTGACGATGCATCCGCAGCTGCGAGATGGCGAGATATTGTTGGCGGGAACCGAGCTGCTGCGCATCGATCCGGTCGACTACGAACTGAATCTGGCGCAGGCCCAGGCGTCGCTGGCCGAACTCGACGTGCAGCAGGCCAATACCGAGGCCTCGCTGGAGATCGAGAAGCGCAACGTGGCGCTGGCCGAGCGCGAGCTGGCGCGCATCGGCAGTCTGGCGAAAAAGGGCACCGCCTCGCGCAGCGACTCCGACAGTGCGGAGCGTGCGCTGCTGGCCGGCCGTGCCGCGGTGCAGAACCTGGAAAACGCGCTGGCCCTGCTGCCGACGCAGCGCAAGGTGCAGCAGACACGCGTGGCGCAGGCCGAGCGTGACCTGCAGAACACCGTGGTCCATGCGCCGTTCGACCTGCGCGTCGCCGGGCTCGCGGTCGAGGCCGAGCAGTACGTCGGCAAGGGTCAGACGCTGTTCCGCGGCGATGCGGTCGACAGCGTCGAGATCGTCGCCCAGGTCAACCTGGGCGAGATGCGCAAGCTGTTCATCGGTCAGGAGCAGATGGATCTCGACCCGGCCGCGCTGGTGGCCCGGCTGCCGGAGGTGACCGGTCTGCAGGCGCAGGTGAATCTCGACATGGGAGGGCACGTCGCAACCTGGGACGCGCGTTTCGTGCGCTTCAGCGACCAGATCGACAGCAAGACCCGCACACTGGGTGTGGTCGTCGCGGTCGACCGTCCGCTGGAGAAGGTCCGTCCCGGCGAGCGCCCGCCGCTGTCCAAAGGCATGCTGGTGGAGGTCGGGCTCACTGGGCGCGCCCAGCCACAACGCATCCTCGTGCCGCGCCATGCGCTGCATGCGGGGCAGGTGTACCTGGTCGACGACGGCCGCCTGGCGCTGCGCCACGTCGAGCTGCTGTACAACCTCGACGG
>JAGRGY010000020.1:1492-34477 GCA_020445255.1 Gammaproteobacteria bacterium | reverse complement strand
TGGTGCGCTGAGCCCAGCGCAATCAGAACGCGGGGTGCGCTCCGCCGAGCGCATTCAAATCCGGGTGCGCGCCACCGCGCGCATCAAAAACCAATCTCCGCCCGTAGCGCGAAAAGATTCGGGAACGAATCACGCCCAGACGGCGATCTTTGCCACGCACCCGGAGATCCGTGTAGGCACTGACAGCAGCACAAACCTCAACACATCCCGCTGATCCGGACCGCCATTCCGTCACGACCACATCCTCCGGCGTACAATTCACGGCCAATCACGAATAAGCGCCAAGGACCAACCACCCATGCGTCTGATCGAGATCGTCGCCGACACCGGTCATACCGACACGCTGGCCGGTATCGCCGACCAGTTCGAGATTACCGACTATTGGTGGGGTGCGCCGGCCGAAGACGGACGGCGTTCGTTTCGCATGCTGGTCAGCGACAGTACGCGCCAGCCGGTCATGGACGCGCTGCAGAAGCTGTTCGGCGGTTCCGAGACGCACCGCATCGTCGTGTTGCCGGTCGACACGTACCTGCCGCGGGAGCCGGAGGACGACGCCAGCGTCGCCAAGGCGACGCGCGAGGAACTTTATGCCCAGATCGAAAAAGGTGCGCGGATCGACAGCAACTTCCTGCTGCTCGTACTGCTGTCGACGATCGTCGCCGCGATCGGGCTGGTCGAGGACAATGTCGCCGTCGTGATCGGCGCGATGGTGATCGCACCGTTGCTGGGGCCGATTCTCGCGCTGGCATTCAGTTCCACCCTCGGTGACGGCGTGCTGATGTGGCGTTCGCTGCGCACCGGCATCACCGGCCTGGCGCTGGCCTTCCTGACTGCGTTGCTGATCGGGCTTGCCTGGCCGAGCGACATCGCGCGCGGCGAACTGCTGATCGCGAGCGGCGAGATCGTCGCGCGCACCGACGTGGGCATCGACGGCATGACGCTGGCGCTCGTATCCGGTGCCGCCGTGCTGTCGCTGACCACCGGCCTGTCGACCACGCTGGTCGGTGTCATGGTCGCGGTGGCGCTGTTGCCCCCGACCGCGACGACGGCGCTGCTGTTCGGTGCCGGTCACATCGAACTGGCACTCGGTGCGGCGTTGCTGCTGGCGGTCAACATCGTGTGCGTGATCGTTGCCGCCAAGGTCGTGTTCATGCTCAAGGGTGTGCAGCCGCGCACCTGGTACGAGCGCACCAAGGCGCGCCAGTCGACGCTGCTGTCCGGCCTGTTCTGGGCCGCGCTGCTGTTGGTGCTGCTGGCGGTCGTCGTTGCCCGGCATCGCGTACTGCTGTGATGCGTCATAATCCGTCCCACCGTTCACGATCGGGTATGCACGAATGAGAGTCCCCGAACTGCTGGCTCCTGCCGGCACGCTGCGCAACATGCGCTACGCCTTTGCCTACGGTGCCGATGCCGTGTATGCCGGCATGCCGCGCTACAGCCTGCGCGTGCGCAACAACGATTTTCGCGAGGACAATCTGCGCATTGGCATCCGCGAGGCGCACGGCCAGGGCCGCAAGTTCTTCGTCGCGACCAACGTGATGCCGCACGGTGCCAAGTTGAAGACCTTCGTCGACGACATCGCGCCAGTGGTGGCGATGGGCCCGGACGCGCTGATCATGGCCGACCCGGGCCTGATCATGCTGGTGCGCGAGCGCTGGCCGGACATGCCGATCCACCTGTCGGTGCAGGCCAACACGGTCAACGCGGCCGGCGTGCGCTTCTGGCAGTCGGTGGGGCTGACACGCGTGATCCTGTCGCGCGAGCTGTCGCTGGACGAGGTGGCCGAAATCCGTCAGGCCTGCCCGGACATGGAGATCGAGGTGTTCGTGCACGGCGCGCTGTGCATCGCGTACTCGGGCCGCTGCCTGCTGTCCGGATACTTCAACCACCGCGACGCGAACCAGGGCACCTGCACGAACTCGTGCCGCTGGGACTACAAGATCGCGCGCGAGGACCTCGACGCAGTCGCCGAGATCCCGGTATCGGAGATCAAACGGCACCCGAAGGCGGACGAGGTGTACTACCTCGAGGAGCGCGAGCGCCCGGGCGAGTTCATGCCGATCTTCGAGGACGAGCACGGCACCTACATCATGAACTCGCGCGACCTGCGCGCGGTGGAGCACGTGCACCGGCTGGCCGAGATCGGCGTCGACTGCCTGAAGATCGAGGGTCGCACCAAGTCGCACTACTACACCGCGCGCACGACGCAGGTGTATCGACGCGCGATCGACGACGCCGCGGCCGGGCGGCCGTTCGATCCGGCACTGCTGGGCGAACTGGAACACCTCGCCAACCGCGGCTATACCGATGGCTTCCTGCAGCGCCACGAGAGCCAGGAGCTGCAGAGCTACCGCCAGGCCTCGTCGAGCAGCACGCGTTCGCAGTTCGTCGCCGAGGTGACCCAGGTCGACCGACAGACGGGGCTGGCGCAGCTGCTGGTCAAGAACAAGTTCCGCGTGGGTGACGAGCTCGAACTGTTGTCTCCGCGCGGCAACCGACGCTTTCGCCTGGATGCGCTGGAGGACGGCGACGGCAGATCACTCGACGAAGCGCCGGGCGGTGGCTGGATCGTGCGCGCCAGGCTGCCGGATGTGGCCGACGACATGGCATTGCTCACGCGTTTTCTCGACGCGTCCACCGGACCGATGGCTGAAGTGGTGCGCTGACGCGGGATCCGTGCGGCCTTTCCCTGGGCGGCGGAAAAGCCATTACAGCGCCTGCGCGGACCACGTGCCGGTGTTGCGAGAGGCGTCGTTCATGCCGCCGGATGTCGGCCGGCGCCTTTTTCTGTCATTCGTGACACGGCCCGGCGCACGCTGTTCGGGTGGTTCGGGTCGCGCAGCGCGGCGCGCAGCGTCGCCGACATCTCGGGGACGCCCACCAGGTCGGCGACGCACTGCGTGAAGGCGGCCTGGCCATGCGCATTGTCGGCCAATCGCGCCAGCCACAGATCAAGCAGCGAACGATCCTGCAGCGCCTCCCAGGCCCGGCCCGACAGCGCGGCGAGCAGCTCCACGTCACCCGCCGCCGGGTGGGCCAACACGCCGGCGATCCGCTCGCGCACCGCGCGCGTCCCCGCCTGCGACGACAGGCCACGGATCAGCGCGGCCAGTTCACCGACATCCGGTGACGGGTGCCGCAGCGCGACGTCGAGTCGGTGCAGCAGCGCATCGCGCAGCGGCACGGCGACGAGCTGACTCTCGAGGCAGTGACAGAGCGCGATCAACGGTGGTGGCGGCAGCTGCGCAATGGCCGCGGCGAGTGGTACGTCGTCATGCCGGCATGCGACATCAGCGATGCCCTGGTAGCCGACGAATTCCCATTGGTCCCAGCCGAGCCGACCATGGAAATAGTCGAGGGCATGCGCATAGTAGCGCGACGGTGCACGGTCGAGGTCGGCGCCGAGCCGCGCGTGAAACAGCGCCATGCGGTCGTCGCGTGGCCGGAACGCCAGTGGGTTGTCGTGCAGCGCCCGCTGCGGGTCGCCGCCGGCCTGTCCCGCCTGCGCGGATTCGAGCAGGCGCACCAGCAGGTAGTCGCGTTCGGCCGGCACGATCAGGCCCTGTTCGTCGAGCGCGAACTGCAGGAACCAGACCACGGGTTCGGCGCCGTCGGCGATCTGGACGAGCGCGAACCGGGCCTTGCGCTGCATGGGTAGTGGGTAGGGTGCCGCCGCGGACTCGAACCTGGCGAACACGCCGCGACCGATCGCGCCGACGCGGCGGCCGATATCGTAGACCAGCACATGGCGGCCGCTGTCCTCGAGCAGCCGCAACAGGGTCGTCGGAGGCTGGCGCGTCATCGCCGTCAATCGATCCAGTCGACCAGATGCTGTTCCAGCTCGCCGGCGTCGTCCTCGCAGATCGTCCGCCGGCATACGCGCTGTCCGGCGGTCTCGACACTGAGTGGGTCACCGCTGACCAGCGGGTGCCAGCGCGGCAGTGGGCGTCCCTCGGCGAGCAGGCGGTAGGCGCAGGTGCGCGGCAGCCAATAGGGGTCTTCGAGTACCTCGGGGGTGATGGTCACGCAGTCCGGGACCCGCTCGGAGCGGTGAGAATAGTCGGTGCAGCGGCCGGTCTCCGGATCGAGCAGGCGGCAGTGGACGTTGGTGAAGTAGATCGCCCGGGTGTCCACGTCCTCGAGCCGGTAGTGGCAGCACTTGGTGCAACCGTCGCACAGTGATTCCCATTCCTGACGGGATAATTCGCGCAGACTCTTGCGTTGCCAGAACGGGTTATCGGTGTCTGCCACGTCGGGATTCTCCGTACGAAGACAATTAAATTAGCAGATGATTATCAACAGGGGCCGGGACGACAGTGCAAATGTTATTGGGTTGGCTTCGGTTTCCCATGTCATGACTTAGAATACCATTGTAACAATATGTTTAATAAGCAATTATAGGATTTTGGACACTTTTTGGTCAATTTGATGAAGGTCACGAACGGGTGCCGGATGGCGGGCATTCTCTTCATCTTTTTAACAGCGTTTTCCACAGCCAATGTGGAAAAAAACGCCGCCGCCGGGATTCCGCCGGCGCAGCGCGGCTGCCGCCTCTCAATTCAGGCTGCTGCGCCCATCGGTCAGCAGGGTGTCGATCTCGGCCACGATCGCGGTGATCCGCAGGCCACCGGCATCGTCAGGCGGGTACACCTCCTCGGCCATCGGCTGGATCGCACAGTTCATCGGCAACGGCAGCTGGCGGCGCAGCAGTTCGTGCATGCGCGGCAGTAGAATCCATTGCAGCCACTGATCGAAGTCGAGCACATCGACCGCGAACGGTTCGGTGCTGGTCAATGCCTCTGCGGGCGGCTGGCCCGGCTGCCAGCGCCCCTGCAGGCGCAGTTCGCGCTCGAGGTCGTTCAGCAGCGAGGTCAATTGATCGCGCACGCGGACTCCGTGGCCATGGGCTTGCCGGTTATCCTTGCACGCAGGTGCAGTGATTGCCACCGAGGTGGGAGAAGGGGAGATACGCATGGCACGGAGCTCTGCACGCGCGACGACGGCAGGGGTGGGCGTCGCCGACGACGATCTGCGCGTCGTCGAGGCGTTCGCGGACTCGGTCTGGATGGAGCGCGGGCTTTCACGCAACACGCTCAGTTCCTATCAGTCGGACCTGCGCCACTGCGCGGTCTGGCTACGCGCCAACGGCGGCCGGGGCCTGGTCGCGGCACGCCGGGACGAGCTGCTGTCGTACCTCGCCGCGGCGGTCGAGCAGGGCGTGCGCCCCCGCACCAGCGCCCGGCGACTGTCGACGCTGCGCCAGTTCTATCAGTGGGCGTGCCGCGAACAGCGCCGGCGCGACGACCCGACCACGCAGATCGACGCGCCGCGTCTCGGCCGGCCGTTGCCCAAGTCGCTCAGCGAGGCCGAGGTCGAGGCCCTGCTCGAAGCGCCCGACCTCGACACCGCCGAGGGCCTGCGCGATCGCGCGATGCTGGAGCTGCTGTACGCGACCGGGCTGCGGGTCTCCGAGCTGGTCGGTCTGCAGCCCGACCAGCTGAGCTTGGCCCAGGGTGTCGTGCGGGTGATCGGCAAGGGCGACAAGGAGCGCCTTGTGCCATTGGGCGAACAGGCGATCGACTGGGTGCGGCGCTATCTCGCCGAGGCGCGTCCGCCGCTGCTCGGCGAGCTGCCGGCGAACAGCCTGTTCGTGACCCGGCGTGGCGGCGGCATGACCCGCCAGGCGTTCTGGTACCGGATCAGGAAGCACGCCCTCACCGCCGGCATCCGTCAGGTGCTGTCGCCGCATACGGTGCGCCATGCCTTCGCCACCCACCTGGTCAATCACGGCGCCGACCTGCGCGTGGTGCAGCTGCTGCTTGGCCACAGCTCGCTGTCGACCACGCAGATCTACACCCACGTCGCGCGTGAACGCCTGCAGGCCCTGCATGCCCGGCATCACCCGCGTGGCTGACGGCCTCGCCGCACGGCTCGCCCTGCTGGCCTGTCTGCTGGCGTCCGTCCCGGTGCTCGCGGCGACGCAGGGGCGGTTCGGCTATCGGGCCGTTGTCGAGGGTCAGGCATTCGAAACCCGCTTCACCGTCTACCGCGTGACGCCGGCAATCGACGAACGCGGCATGCCGTTCGGGTTCGACGTGGAGATCGACCTGCGCGCGATCGACAGCGGCGACGGCGAACGTGACGCCGAGATGCGCGCGGCCGAGTGGTTCGACGTCGAAAGCCACCCAACGGCCCGCTACCGCAGCACCCGCGTGACCAACGCCGACGGAGACGGGCGGATCATGCAGGGTGAGCTGACCGTAAAAGGCGTCACCCGCGCGCTCGACGTCCCTTTCACCTGGCAGCCATTCCCGACAGGCGCGCAACTGCGTGGCGTCGTGTCGGTCGACCGCCGCTGGTTCGGTGTCGGCCCGGCCGACGAGGCCTCGGTCGGTGCGTTCGTCGAGGTGGCGTTCGATCTGCGCTGGGAACCCCGCGAATGACGCCGATCGTCCGCCTGTGCCTGCTGAGCGCGCTCACCGTGTTGCCGGGCGCCTGCTCGCTGCCGCGCCCGCAGGTCGTGCAGCCGGTCCCGGCCGCGGTCGCGGTGCCGGGCGGCGTCGACGTGCCGGCACCCGACTGGATCGACCGGCCGGGTCGTGACTGGGTGCTGGACCGGGCCGGGAGTTACGTTCGCATACGCGTCTATCGTGGCGGACGCCTGGCCCGTCTTGGGCACAACCACGTGCTGCAGACCGGTGATCTGGACGGCCGCGTGCGAATGCTCGACGAGGGCGCCGGCGTTGCTGCATTGCGTTTCCGCGCCGATGCGCTGATCGTCGACGACCCTGCGGTGCGCGCCGCGGCCGGCGACGACTTCGCGAGCGTGCCGGATGCCGCGGCCGTCGCCGGCACGCGCTCTAACCTGCTCGGCGCCGACGTGCTCGACGCGGTCCGCTGGCCGCAAGTCACGCTCGTGGCGCGTGTCGACGCGCTGCAACAGGGGCATGGCGAGGCGATGCTGCATTTAAGCTTGCGCGGTTCCGGCCGCCGATACCGGCTACCGGTCACGGTGGTGCGACAGGGCGGACGGGTGACGGTCAGCGGCGTATGGCAGGTCAGCCAGCAGCAGCTCGGTATCACGCCGTTCGCGGTGCTGGGCGGGGCGCTGCAGGTGCGCGACAGGCTCGACGTGGATTTTCGCGTCGCCGCCGACGAACGCGGGGCGCCGCTGTGATAGCCTTGCGCCTCCGTGTTCCGGAGACAGCCTGATGCCGTCGTTTGATGTCGTTTCCGAGGTCGATCTGCAGGAGGTGCGCAATGCCACCGACCAGGCCAACCGCGAGGTCGGTACGCGGTTCGATTTCAAGGGCAGCGACGCCAATTTCGCCCTCGACGACGATGTCGTCACGCTGCACGCGCAGAGCGAGTTCCAGCTCGAGCAGATGATGGATATTCTGCAGAAGAAGCTGGTGAAGCGTTCGGTCGACATCGATTGTCTCGATCTCGGCAAGGTCGAGACGGCGAACAACCGCGCGCGCCAGGCGGTGACCATCCGCCAGGGCATCGACACCGATACCGCGCGCGACATCGTCAAGTCGATCAAGGGCGCCAAGATGAAGGTGCAGGCGCAGATCCAGGGCGAGCAAGTCAGGGTCAGCGGCAAGAGCCGCGACGATCTGCAGGCGGCGATCGGGCTGCTGAAGAAGGGCGATTTCGGTCTGCCCTTGCAATACATCAATTTCAGGGATTAGTCGTTGGATATGAAACAGATCATGTGTGCGCTGTTCGCGGCGCTGGTGCTGACTGCCGCGGTGAGGGCCGAGGGTGTGGATCCGCAGGTCGAGGAGCGCATCCGCAACTCGCTCGCCGTGCTGTTGCCGGGGCTCGTGGCCGACAGCATCCGTGCCACGCCGATCGACAATCTGTACGAGGTCGGCTTCGGCATGCGCCTGGTGTATGTCACCGGCGACGGCCGCTATCTGCTGCAGGGCAAGGTCATCGATCTGGAGACCCGCACCGAGATCACCGACAACCGTCTGTCGGAGCTCAAGCTCGCGGCGCTGGCCAAGCTCGATGAGAAGGACATGATCGTGTTCGGGCCCGACGATGCCAAGTACACGATCACCGCGTTCACCGACGTCGACTGCGGCTACTGCCGCAAGCTGCATTCGGAGATGGACAAGTACAACGCCAATGGCATCCGCATCCGTTACATGGCGTATCCGCGCGCCGGTCTCAACAGCGAGTCGTACAACAAGATGGTGTCGGTCTGGTGCGCCGATGATCGCAAGGCGGCGATGAATATCGCCAAGACCGGCGCGAGCATCCCGCCGAAGACCTGTGACAACCCGATTGCCGAGCAGTACGCACTTGGCCAGGCGATGCGCATCCAGGGCACCCCGGCGCTGATCCTCGATGACGGCGACGTGCTGCCCGGTTACGTACCGGCCGACAAGCTCGTCAAGCTGCTCGAGCACCGCGCGGCGGGCGGCCGCTGATCGCGGCAGACGATCCGGGGCCTGTCAGGCGATCCAGAATTCCGGACGTGATGCGGGGCCGATGACGGTTCACTCTGTTCAAGTCGCGTACCGCACTCACCAGGGGCTGGTCCGCAAACGCAATCAGGATTGGATCCGCGTCGATGCCGACGCCGGTGTGCTGGTGCTCGCCGATGGCATGGGTGGCCATCGCAGTGGCGAGGTCGCCAGCCGGGTCGCGGTCGAGGCGGCACTGGCGGACCTGTTGCCGGCCCAGCGCGACGACCGCGGCGACGGCACTGAAAGTCTGCTGCGTGTCGGCCACGCCGTCGAGGTCGCCAACCGTGCGCTGCTCGACATGTGTGCGGTGCACCCTGAGCTCACCGGCATGGGTACGACTCTGGTGCTGGCGATCTTTCGAGACAACCGCATCTACCATGCGCACGTCGGTGACTCGCGACTTTACCGGATCCGCTACGGCCGCATGCGGCGACTGACCCGCGATCACTCGCTGATCCAGCAGATGGTCGACGACGGTGTGTTCGTCAATCGTGCCGAGGCACGCGGCGCCGGCATCCGCGACAACGTCCTCACCCGCAGCCTCGGCTTGCAGCGCCAGGCCGACGTCGATGTCGGTGATGCACTGGTCGAGACGGGGGATGCCTATCTGATCTGCAGCGACGGGCTGCACAGTCTGGTGCCGGATGCGTCGATCTCGCGCATCCTGCGCGATCCACAAGGCGATCTCGACCAGCAGGCCGACGCGCTGATCGATGCCGCGCTCGCGGCCGGCGGCAACGACAACATCAGCGTCATTCTGGCGCGACCCGAACTGCCCGGCTGAGCGGGCGCGGAATTCAGCGCTCGAGCAGTGCCCGTTTGTCGGGTCTGCCGTCCCACTCTTCGGCGTCGTCCGGCGCCGCCTTGCGCTGCGTGATGACCGGCCACCCGGCGCACAGCTCGGCATTCAAAGCGATGAAGTCGCCCTGGTCGGCGGGTACGTCGTCCTCGGCGAAGATCGCGTTGACCGGACACTCCGGTTCGCACAGCGCACAATCGATGCATTCGTCGGGGTCGATGGCGAGAAAATTCGGACCTTCGTGGAAGCAGTCAACCGGGCAGACCTCGACACAGTCCGTGTACTTGCACTTGATGCAGTTCTCGGTGACGACATAGGTCATCGCATGCCTCCACGGCGCTTGGCTCATCTCGTTTCGATTCATTCAGCATCGCGCAGCCGTATCAGTTCGTAAAGCGCATCCAGCGCCTGGCGCGGCGACAGTGCATCGGGGTCGATCTGCGCGAGTCGCTCGCGCAGCCGGTCATGCCGCTGCCCGCTCGGTGCTTGCTGGAACAGCGACAGCTGGTCGGCGCCGTCCTCCGCGTGCCGTTGTGCCGCCTGCTCGAGTTCGCGCAGGCGCCGGCGCGCCAGTTCGATGACCTTGTGCGGCACCCCGGCCAGCGCGGCCACCTGCAGTCCGTAGCTCTGGTTGGCGGGTCCATCGCGCAGCGCATGCAGGAACACGATGCCGTCGCCATGCTCGACCGCGTCGAGGTGGACGTTGGCGATCCCGGGATACTCGTCGGGCAGGGTCGTCAGCTCGAAGTAGTGCGTCGCGAACAGCGTGAATGCACGGGTGCATGTCGCCAGTTCGACCGCGCAGGCCCAGGCCAGCGACAGGCCATCGAAGGTGCTGGTGCCGCGCCCGATCTCATCCATCAAAACCAGCGAACGATCGCTCGCGTTGTGCAGGATGTTGGCCGTCTCCTGCATCTCGACCATGAAGGTCGAACGCCCGCCGGCCAGGTCGTCGGATGCACCGATGCGCGAGAAGATGCGGTCGAACGGGCCCAGCTCGGCCGACTCGGCCGGGACGAAGCACCCGGCGTAGGCCATGACCACGATCAGTGCCGCCTGGCGCATGAAGGTCGACTTGCCGCCCATGTTGGGGCCGGTGATGATCAGAATGTGGCGATGCGTGTCCATCACCAGGTCGTTGGCGACGAACGGTGTGTCGTTGACCTGTTCGACGACCGGATGGCGGCCGCCGCGAATCTTCAGGCCCGGCGCGTCGCGGAACGCGGGTCGGCACAGCTCGAGGCGCAGCGCGCGTTCGGCGAAGCAGGCGAGCACGTCGAGTCGGGACACGGCGTCGGCGCCCTGCTGGAGCGCGGCCAATGGGGTCATCAAGCGGTCCAGCAATGCCTCGTACAGGGCCTTCTCGCGCTGCAGTGCGCGCTCGCGCGCCGACAGCACGCGGTCCTCGAAGCCCTTCAGCTCCGGAGTGATGTAGCGCTCGGCACCTTTCAGTGTCTGGCGGCGGATGTAGTCGACGGGCACGCGGTCGGCCTTGCTGCGGCCGATCTCGATGTAATAACCGTGCACGCGGTTGTAGCTGACCTTGAGCGTGTCGATGCCGGTGCGCGTGCGTTCGCGCTGCTCGAGGTCGACAAGGAACCGGTCGGCGTTCTGCGACAGGTCTCGCAAATCATCGAGTTCGGCGTCGTAACCGGCGGCGATCACCCCGCCGTCGCGCAGTACGACCGGTGGGTTGTCGATGACCGCGCGGGTCAGCAGATCGTGCGTGTCGCCGTGTTCACCGAGGTCGGTTGCCAGTTCGGTCATGCCGGGATGGTCGATCGACGCCAACAGCGTGCGCAGCGCCGGAAGCACCGCGAGGCTGTCGCGCAGTACGGCGAGATCGCGTGGGCGCGCGGATCTGAGCGCGACCCGCGCAAGGATGCGCTCGATGTCGCCGACCGATGCAAGGGTGTCGCGCAGGCCGTCGAGCCGGCCCTGATCGAGCAGACAGGCGACCAGCGCCTGACGCGCACGCACCGCGTGCTGATCGCGCAGCGGGCGGCCCAGCCAGCGCCGCAGCATGCGACTGCCCATCGCGGTCGCGGCACTGTCGAGCAGGCCGGCGAGGCTGTGCTGACGCCTGCCCGAAACCGCGTCGGTCAGTTCCAGATTGCGCCGCGTCGCGGCGTCGATAACGATCGCGTCGTCATGCTGCTCGACCACAAGGCGCGTGATGTGCGGCAGCGCAGAACGCTGCGTGTCGGCCACGTACTGCAGCAGTGCGCCCGCGGCGCCGACGGCCAGTGGCAGGTCGGTACAGCCGAAACCGGTCAGGTCGCGGGTACCGAACTGCCGGGTGAGCTGGCGTTCCGCCCCGTCGTGTTCGAAGTGCCATGGCGGCCGGCGCGTGAGCCCGCCGTCGCGGCCGGGACGGACGAACGGCTGACCTTCGGCAATCAGGATCTCGGCCGGTTCGAGGCGTTCGAGTTCGGCGAGCAGGGCGTCGTGGTTGTCGAGCTGTTGGAGCAGGAACCGGCCGCCGGTCAGGTCGAGCCAGGCGAGGCCATAGCGGCCATCCTGGACGGTCAATGCCGCGAGCAGATTGTCGCGCCGTTCGTCCATCAGCGCCTCGTCCGATACCGTACCCGGCGTGACGATGCGCACCACCTGGCGTTCGACCGGTCCCTTGCTCGTCGCCAGGTCGCCGATCTGCTCACAGATCGCGACCGATTCGCCCAGCCGGACCAGCTTGGCCAGGTAGCCCTCCGCGGCGTGAAACGGCACCCCGGCCATCGGGATCGGCTCGCCGGCGGACTTGCCGCGTGCGGTCAGCGTGATGTCGAGCAGCCGGGCCGCGCGCCGCGCATCGTCGTAGAACAGCTCGTAGAAATCCCCCATTCGGTAGAACAGCAGGCGCTGTGGGTGCTCGGCCTTGATGCGCAGGTACTGCTGCATCATCGGGGTGTGCTGGCTGGCGGTTTCGGGCATCGGGTTGGCGGGCACGGGTACGGAACAGCGGGGCATGTTAGCACCTGGGTGCGCAGGCGACGCCGCGACCTGTTGGTGCGCCATCTGAATCAGGATGGGGCGTCACGCACGGTGCGTGCCCCATGGCTGTGCACGTCGGGATGGCTTCGGGACGTCACCACCCAACGCATCACGCCTCCGGCCTCACGGGACGGCCGGGCCGTCGCACGCCGTCCTGTCTGTGCGTCAAGGCGTCCGCACCGGTTGCCGAGGCGGCTGGCATCGCACCGCGCTTTTGCCGGCCCCGCCCGACAGGTTTCCGAAAGGGCGGTACGGCTCTTGCTTAGTTGCGGTGCATGACGCCGCGCGGCATGCGTCCGGCCCCACGCCGAACGCGGCTACCGCGTTCACGGGTCGCATGCCGATGCGACCGACGCGGAGTCGACCAGCGAATCTGAACCACGGATCAACTATGGATGCGAATGCGGCACGGCTCTCACCCGTGCAACGGTACCTCGATCAGCTGCACGCCGAACTGGCTGGCATGACGTCGGGCGAGGTGGCGAGTTACATCCCGGAACTGCTGGACGTCGACCCCGACTGGCTCGGTATCGCATTGGTCACGGTCGATGGCAATGTCTACCAGGTCGGCGATTCGCGCCAGGGATTCACGATCCAGTCGATCTCCAAGGCGCTGACCTACGGCCTGGCCCTCGAGGACCGCGGCCTCGACTACGTCAAAGACCACGTGGGCGTCGAGCCGTCGGGCGAGGCATTCAACTCGATCAGTCTCGAACCGGGCACCGGGCGCCCGCTGAATCCCATGATCAATGCCGGCGCGATTGCGACCACCGGCATGATCGAGTCCGGCCCGGCTGTCGGAACCATGGACCGGATCCTGGAGACCTTCTCGCGCTACAGCGGCCACCCGATGTCGATCAACGACAAGGTATACCGCTCGGAGAGCGAGACCGGGCACCGCAACCGAGCGATCGCGCACCTGCTGTACGGGCATGGCATCCTCGACCGCGCCCCGGAAGAGGTGCTCGACCTCTACTTCCGTCAGTGTTCGATCGTGGTGTCCGCGCGTGACCTGGCGATGATGGGCGCCTGCCTGGCGAACAATGGCGTCAACCCGATCACCGGCGTCGTCGCGCTGCAATCCAGATACGTGCCACGTCTGCTGAGTGTCATGAGCACCTGCGGCATGTACGACTACTCTGGCAGCTGGATCTTCCAGGTCGGCATGCCGGCCAAGAGCGGCGTCGGGGGCGGTATTCTCGCCGTGTTGCCTGGGCAGTTCGGGCTCGGGGTGTTCTCGCCGCGCCTGGACGAAAAGGGCAACAGCGTGCGTGGTATCGAGGCCTGTCGCCGCCTGTCCGGTGATTTCGGGCTCAATCTGTTCCAGGTGGCGCGCTCGACGTCGGCCTCGGTGGTCCGCCAGATATACGACAGCGCGAAGTTTCCGTCGCGTCGCCGGCGCGGCGCGGCCGAACTCGACCTGCTCGCGGTTCACGGGCACAAGCTGCGCGTGTACGAGCTGCAGGGTGAGTTGTTGTTCGGCAGCGCCGAGGCGGTGGCCCTCGATATGCTGGCCGCATTCTCCGAGGTCGAGTATCTGGTCGTGGACCTCAAGCGCGTCGTCGGCGCAGACCGCTCGTCCGTTATCCAGCTGCGCGAGGTCGGCCTGCGTGCGATGGAGCAGGGCAAGCAGCTGTTCGTCACCGACTGCCAGCACCTCTACCAGCTGCGCAAATCGCTGCAGTCGCATGCAGACGCCGATCCCGGTCCGCATTGGCTGCGGTTCGACGATACCGATCATGCGCTCGAGTGGTGTGAAGACGACCTGCTGGCGGCGTTCGCGGTGGATGCGGCGGTGGATGCGCCCGCTTCGGAGCTGGACGACCACTACCTGTGCCACGGCATGTCGACCGAGGAACTGGCGACAGTGCGCCGGGTCGGCGTCCAGCGGCAGTTCGTGGCCGGCACACGGATATTCCGTGCCGGGGACGCGGCCGGCAGCCTGTATTTCATCTTCAACGGCGAGGTCGAGGTGTCGATCGATGCCGACTCGGGCCGCCGCCTCAGGCTGACGACGCTCGGGCCCGGTTGCGTGTTTGGCGAGGTGGCGTTGCTGAATGGCCAGCCGCGCAGTGCTGACGTGCATGCGATCGTCGACACGCAGTGTCTCGAGGTCGCGTTCGACGACCTGCAGGGCGAGGTGCGCAACAAAGTCATGATCAACCTGGCGAGATATTTCGCGCAGAAGATCCAACGCGACACCGGCCTGGTGCAGCACCTCGGCTGACAGGTACGGTTCGCTGTGCGTCGCTACGTGAGCACGGCATCGATCGTGCGCGTTGCACCCAACAGACGGTCTGCAAGCAGTTCAGCGATGAAGCGGTGCAGCGCGGAGGCAAGCTCCGGGTGCTCCGACTCCATGCGTTGCAGCGACCGCTGCGTCAGGTGGTAGGCCCGGCCCGGCCGGTCCGTGATCACCGTGGCCGAACGCGGCGTGCCGAGGTAAAAGCCCAGTTCTCCGATGACGGTGCCGGAACCGGTGCGGCGGATGCGCATATCGTTGCCGCTCGTGGTCCGAACGTAGACGGACACTTCCCCCTGCTCGAGAAAATACAGATCGTCGGCAACGTCACCCTGGCGGATAAGGACATGCCCCGCCGGGAAGCTGACATCGTCGAGGTAGTCGAGCAGCGCAGACGTGTCGATCGCGCCGCGAAAGCGATTGGCGAGATGCTGAATGATCGTTGCCGACGTGCGCGCGCGACCCTGCCCAAGCTCGCCGATCACGCGGTTTTCGTACCATTCGAGTCCGAGATCCATGCTCGCGAAGGTGCGCGTCCGGCCATCGTCGTCGATGGCCCGTGCGACATCGAGCTGACGTCGCATCTGCGGCGACAGGGCGGTGAGCAGCAGGGTGAGATCGTGCTTTCGGGCCAGCAGCTGCAGGCGGTGGAAGGCGTAGGTCGTGGACGAGTCGATGCCGGTCACCTGTTCGAAGTCCAGCAACACATACCGCACCGGATCCGGTGTCACCTCCACCACGCGCTCGCGTACGCGGTACAGCAGTTGGGTCGCGGTCCCGAAGAACAGGTAGCCGCGCAGCTTCAGTCCGAGCAGCTGGCCGCCGTGCCGGTTCAGGTAGCGCTCGTCGTCGATGTTGCGTTCGACGGTGCTCTTGAGCTGCTGTCCCGACAACGCGAAACGCACGACCTGGGTGCGGCTGTAGTTGAGAACGAACAGAACGAGTGCCGCGAGCAGACCGGCCAGCATGCCTTCGATGAACCCGACCGTCGCGATGATCCCGAGGATCAGGGGTACCACGAGATACTCGCCGCGCGGCAGCGTGCCCCAGGTACCGATCAGCCATTTGCCGAGAAACGACAGACCGAGCCACAGGAGTATTCCGCCGAGCACGACCCGCGGCAGATAGGCGAGCATGTCCACCCCTATCCACAGGACCAGGCCGCAGGTCAGTGCAGCCAGGACGCCCGTTGCGCGGGATCTGACACCCGTCTTCAGCGCCAGGCTCGACATGCCGACCGACTGGAACCCGACCATCCCGGCGCCGAGCCCGGCGGCGAGGTTCGCGAGACCGGCGACCAGGAGCTCGCGATTGACGTCGATGTCCTGCTGCGACAGCAGTTCGAGCGCGCTCGCCGTCAACAGGATCGAGATTGCGCTGATGACGAGAATCGTCGCGACGTTGCTCCATTGGCCCACGACGATCGACCAGCCGTCATGGCGCACGAGATCGACGATGTCGACCGTTGCACCGCCTGGCGTTGTCTGTTCGAACGGGCCCAGCAGCCAGCCCGCGTCGCCGAGCGTGGAAAGGTTTTCACCCTGACTGTGTGCGATCGCGAAGAACAACGCGATGCCCGCGAGCAACAGCAGCGGCAGGGCGAAGGCGCTGTCGGTGAAGCGGAACGTGATCAGGATCGCCGCGGCCATGCACAGGCCGGGCAGCCAGCGCGCGAGCATTCCGGGATCGGTCAGCAGGGACAATGCCGACAGCGTGCCGATGTCATGACTGATCATCACACGCAGGCCACCGAGTACCAGCAGCCATCCGGTGCCGGCAAAGAATCCGCCGAGCACCGAGTAGGGTATGAAGCGCATTAGGCCACCGGCGCGGCTCAGGCCGAGCAGCATCAGAAATGCACCGGTGACCAGCGTCGCCGCGACGATCGCCGTCACCACGTCGAGGAAGATCTGGTCGCTCGTGGCGTCGGTCGGTGCAGCGGCGACGATCGCCGCCGCCATGATCGCGAGGATCGGCGCGGTCCTGTCCTGTGGCGTGGCGATCGTGAAGCGGCACGATCCGGCGATCGACACGATCAGCCCGATGACCGTGGCGCTGACCAGGGCGAGACTGATGCCCTGCGCAAGATGCCCGAGCCTGCCGTCGGTGAAGATCAACGCCGACAGCGATGCCGCCGAGACGACATTGATCGCACCGGTCATTATCCCCAGCAGCGTCTCCGTCATCAGCGCTGGAAGATGTGTCGATCGCGTCATCGTGCGGCGATCGTTCTAAGCGCGGACAGGATTGAGCCCGGGAATCGGGTGGTCCGGCAGCGTCATTTCATGTCCATGCGGATCACGCGCGGGTTTTCCGGGGGTGTGGCGTCGGACATGAAGCGCCGGCAGCGTGCCGCGAAGAACCGGGATGGGCCGTCCTCGCCGCTTTCCGCGATGATCTGTTCGAAGGCGAACGCCGCATGCTCCCATTCCCCGGCCATATAGGTGTCGAGTGCGTTCGCGAATGCCGCGCACAGGCGGTGCTGGTCTTCGCTCGCGTGTTCGAGTTTGCACAGCACCTCGTATACCGGTGTGGATTCGGACTTGTTGGCGAACTGGAAGTCGCCCAGGTAACGCGTCAACAGATTTTCGAATCCCTCGATGACGCTTCCGGTTGCCAGCACCTGTGTGCCGACGTGCTTGTTCAGTCCCTCGACACGCGACGCCGTGTTGGCCGAATCGCCGACGATGCTGTACACGTATCGACCGCCGCCGCCGGCGTGTCCGACGTAGACCTGGCCGGCTTCGAGCCCGATTCTGAGTTGTGCGCCAAAGTTCGTGTGCCGCTGGCGGAAGTCGTCCATCGCCTTGCCGGCGTCCAACGCGGCCAGCAGTGCCTTGCGGCGCGGCTCGGCGGACGCACTGTCGGCCGTCCACGCGCACATGATCGCATCGGCGCGAAACTCGGTGATGTGTACGCCGTGTCGCTTGAGCGGCGTGGCCAGCGTTTCGAAGTAGTCGTTGAGGAAATCCGCGAGTTCGCCCGGCTGCATGCGTTCGGCGATGCTCGAAAAACCCGCCATGTCGGTCGCCAGGCAGGTGCCGTAGACGACGCGGTTCAGCTGGTTCGGGTTGAGGCGGTTTTCCGACAGGCCGCGCACGACCTCGTCCGGCAGGTAGTTGTGGATCGCCTCGCTGATGCGCTGACCGCGCCGGCGCTCGAGCAGGTACTGGCCGAGCAGGCCGACGATCAGCGCCAGCGGTGTCAGGACCAGCAGCGGGGTCGCGACCGGAACGACGATGGCGTGCGCGTTGAAAAGCGTCTGCGCTACCGCCATGTAAGCCGCCGCGATCAGCAGTGCCAGCGTCACACCGATGTAGGCATTCAACAGGTAGATCAGCGAACCCAGCAGCAGGCCAAAGCTGAACACCAGCAACATGGCCGTCCACGGTCCGAGCGGTGCCAGCGTGCGCTGGGTGGCCAGGTTGGCGAACGCGGTGGCGGCGATCTCCACGCCACTCAGGTCGACACCGTCGTTGCGCGTGTATACGGTGTAGAACCGGTCGGGCTGCCCGGGGTCGTAGTAGTCGGAATAGCCGACGAACACGACCTTGCCGCGGAAATCCATGGCGTCGGCCGCGAGGTTCGGATCGGTGCCGCGGATCACGGATTGATACGGCACGGTGGCAATCGTGTGCGGCGGGCCGTAGAAATTGAGGTAGGGGTGCGCGTCGCCCGCGTACATCGCCGCGACGGACTGTTCGAGCGTCGACTGCGATGTCAACGGTGGCGATCCGTCTGCCGGGAAAGATGCGTCGGCCTGCCGATAGATCATCCGCAATCCACGCATCAGCCGGCGCAGTTCCCGGGCGTCGTTGAACGCCATGTCGGGATCGGGCAGATTCTCGGCGTCCGACGGAGACAACTTTCGCGCGCGCCCGGTCAGCGACCTCGCCGTATCGCGTGCATACAGCTGCAGTGCGACGGCCGGCATCGTCGGGGCCTGGTTGGCGCTCTCCTTGAAGCTCCAGAACTGGTATACGGCCGCACCCTCTTTGGGCAGGGGGAACGTCGCCAGGCCCGCGGCTGAAGCGGCGAGTTCGGCGAACGGCGGCACCAGTTCCTCCGCCCACACCAACCCGACATCGCGCCCTGCCGTATCGGTGATCGGCTGCCGCTTTCCGGTCAGCAGCTCGACCAGAACGACGTTCCCGGCGCGCCTGACCGCATCGACGAACGTCCGGTCCGCGTCAGCATCCTTGGCCCTGCCAAAGTGCACGTCGAATACGATCACCGCTGCGCCGCGTTCGACCAGGGCATCGACGAGCCGGCCGTGCACCGTGCGCGGCCAGTCGCGCGGCTGTGCCGGGAGATCGAGCTGGTCGCCGGTGCGGCTGTCGATAGCGACGATGGCGACATTCTGCGGCGGCTGCGCGGGTCCGCGCACGGCGAACAGCCAGTTCAGGCCGACCGACTGCTCCAGCGGTGCGCCGAGCGGCGACAGGCTGAGCGCGATCCCTGTGAGCCCGACCAGCAGGCCCAGGGCCGTAGCGATCAGCCAGCGACGCATCGCATCCTAGTGCGCCTTTCGCGCCCGATGGTTGTACACGGCGATTGCTGCATGCCCGGTGAAACGGCGTCTCGCTCGGAGGGTGGTTCGGTGACGTCACGTGTGCTCGAAATCGGCAGCGAATGATAGCGCGGGTTGGCGTGCGCGAGGGGAAGTCGCCGTTGGCGGCAGCGACGCCGTGCAGCTCCGGGATTCTGTCGGCTTTTCGTCACTCTGCAGCTTCAGTCGCCGCACCATTGTGGTGATGCTCGCGAGGCGACCTGGACCGAGGCATTGGCGTGCATCGTGCGGCGCACTGGACGGCTTTATTTTCAAACGGCAAACCTGCAGAATCGGCACGATTCACGTCACGATCCGCGGTCGTCCGTTTCCGGGTCGGAAAACAATGATGCGAGCGATGGGGCCGGCAAGGCCGAAGGTTGCGCGTGCCAGTAAGCCGGGGAAAACGGAAGTGCCGCCGGACCTGCCGCAAAACGTGTTAACCGTCGCCCGGGTCGCGTTTACAAGCGTGCTGGGGAGTTCGAGGGGCGGATATGCTCAGCTGGAGTCAACGCGGCACTCTGTTCGCGCGATTTTGCGTCGCCATGTCGCTGGTGACGTTGACCGTCACCGGGGTCGCGCAGGCGGCCTGCGACGCGGCAGTCGGCCGTTTCATCTCGATCGAAGGTAGCGTGTCGGTGCAATCGGTCGAGGGTGGGCGCTGGCAGGACGCCAAGCTGTCGCGGCACCTGTGCGAAGGTGATTCGATCCGCGTCGGTGAACGCAGCCGTGCCGCGGTCGCGTTGATCAACGACGCCGTAGTCCGCATCGATCAGAACACGGCGATGCGCCTGCTCGATATCAACAAAGAGAAATCGGAGCGGTCGTGGCTCGACCTCCTTCGCGGCGCGTTCCAGTCGTTCAGCCGGAAGCCGACCTTCCTCACCGTCAACACTCCGTACCTAAACGGTTCCATCGAAGGCACCGAGTTCACGATGCGCGTCGAGGACGGCGCCACCGCGATAACCGTGTTCGAGGGCGTCGTGGTCGCCAGCAACGACCTCGGCGAGGTCGCGCTGAATCGCGGTGACTCGACCCGGGTCGCGGCCGGAGAGGCCCCGCAGCGACGCACGCTTGTCGATCCCCGCGACCAGGTCGTGTGGGCACTGTACTACCCGCCGATACTTTCCACCGCCGGCCTCGGCGACATGCGTGGCGAGCTGGCCGATGCCGTGCGCTGCTCGCGGTCGGGGGATATGCACTGCGCGTTCGCCGCGTTGGAGCGGGTTCCGGCCGGCGCCCGCGACAACGCCTACCTCGCGGTGCGCGCGTCGTCGCTGCTTGCGGTCGGACGTGTCGAGGCGGCGCGCGCCGACATCGATGCGATGTTGCAGCGTGAACCGGGCGACGGACTGGCGCATGCGCTGCGCGCGGTCGTCGGCGTCGCGCTGAATCAAACCGATGCTGCGCTCGGCGACGGTGTCCGCGCGGTCGAACTGGCCCCGGACTCCGTGGCGGCGAAGATCGCGCTGTCCTATGCGCAGCAGGCCACGCTGCAGTTGCCCGCGGCCCGCGACACACTGCAGCAGGCAGTCGGCCAGGCACCACAGAGCGGTCTCGCCTGGGCGCGTCTCGCCGAGCTGCAGCTGGCGCTCGGTGATCGGCAGGCGGCATTGGCGTCTGCGGAACATGCGGTGGAACTCGAACCGGAATTGAGCCGGACGCAGAACATTCTCGGCTTTGTCGCGCTCGCGCGGATCGATGTGGATCGCGCACAGCCCGCCTTCGAGCGCGCACTCGAGCTGGATTCGGCGGACCCCCTGCCGCGTCTCGGCCTGGGACTGGCCGAGATCCGTCGCGGCCGGCTCGAACAGGGACGCGCCGACATCGAGGCCGCGGTCGCCCTCGACTCCAACAACGCCCTGTTGCGGGCCTATCTCGGCAAGGCCTACTTCGAGGAGAAGCGCGGCCCACTCGATGCGCAGCAGTACGAGATCGCCAGGGAACTCGACCCCCGGGATCCGACTGCGTACTTTTACAACGCGATCGGCCTGCAGACGGAGAACCGCCCGGTCGAGGCGCTGCGTGAGCTCGACGCCGCGATCGATCGCAACGACAATCGCGCCGTCTACCGCGGTCGGCTGCTGCTGGACCAGGACCGTGCGGCCAGGGGCACCAGCCAGGCACGCATCTACAACGACCTGGGTTTCCGCCACACGGCGATCGATTCGGCGGTCGGCTCGGTGACAGTCGACCCGGCCAACGCCTCGGCGCACCGTTTCCTGTCGGATGCCTACAGGACGGCGCCGCGTCACGAGACCGCGCGCGTCAGCGAACTGCAACAGGCGCAGATGCTGCAGGGCGTGAACATCAATCCGATTCAGCCAAGCCTCAGCGACACCAACCTCAACATCGTCACCCAGGGCGGGCCGGCCAATGCGGGATTCAACGAGTTCACGCCACTGTTCGAACGCAACCGTGCACAGGCGAGCCTTGCCGGTCTCGCGGGCAGCAACGGCACAGGCAGCGGCGAGGCCGTCGTTTCGGGCGTATACGACAATCTCTCGTTGAGTGGCGGTGCATTCAGCTACGACACGGACGGATACCGCACCAACAACGATCTGCAGCATGAGATCTACAACCTGTTCGCACAGGTGGCCGTCACACCGGTGCTGAACGTGCAGGCGGAGTTCCAGAAACGCCATACCGATTACGGCGATCTCGCGCTGAACTTCGATCCGGCGAACTATTCGGACGCTCAGCGCAATTCACTGGATGCCGATTCCGTGCGCCTCGGCGCGACGGTCGATGTGTCGCCACGCTCCAAGCTGCTGCTGCTTTACAACTACAAGGACGTACAGACCGCACAGCACGACGAGTCGATCGCCGGCTTTCTGCCCAACCCGGCGCCGCCGCCTGTGCTGCTGCCGCTGACCCAGATCGACGACACCGGCACCGACGCGACGTCCGACCAGTTCGAGGGCGCCTTCATCTACCAGGGCATGGGTTTCAACCTGGTGGCCGGCGCGGCGCACACGGAGGTGGATCGCAGCGACCGACTGATGACCAACCTCGACAACCCGCTGGTACCCTTCCTGATCCCCGTCGTGAACACCACGGTCCATCAGGACATCGAGGACAACCGCGGCTATGTCTATGGAAACATCGACACCGACGGTGGATTCACCTGGACGCTCGGGCTCAGCCGGCAACATTTCGACGGCGACAGCTACGACTTCACGACGACAAACCCGAAGTTCGGCGTGCAATGGGCGGCCGCGAAGAGCATCCGCATCCGTGCTGCGGCGTTCAAGGTCGTCAAGCCGGCGCTGGCCAGCAATCGCACGCTCGAGCCGACCCAGGTCGCCGGCTTCAATCAGTTCTTCGACGACGTGGACGGCACCCGGTCGACGCGTTACGGGGCTGGCATCGACTGGCAGGCGATGGAAAACGCGACGTTCGGCGCCGAGGTCAGCCGGCGTGAACTGAAGAGCGTGACGTTCGACGGCGGCGGCAACCCGGTGTTCGACGATCGTGACGAGTGGACGCATCGCGCCTACGCTTACTGGACGCCGAACGACCGGTGGGCCGTGACTGGCGAGGTGGTCTACGACAGGTTCGTCAATGACCCGGCGTCGCTGGTCGCCAACATCGTGCCGGAAAAGGTGCGCACCGTGAGTGTGCCGCTAAAGGTCGCGTACTTTCATCCCGAGGGCTACTTCGGTGGTCTCGGTGTCACCCATGTCGAGCAGGACGTCAGCCGTACCGCCGCGTCGGTACTGCCGCAGGGGGACAGCAGTTTCACCGTCGTCGACCTAACGGCGGGATACCGCCTGCCGCAGAGGATGGGCGTGTTCAGCGTGTCGGTGCACAACCTGCTGGACCAGGACTTCAAGTATCAGGATGACAGTTATCGCGAGTTCGGAGACGAGCCGTCGGTGGCTCCCTATGTGCCGGAGCGTATGGTAATGGGGAGGCTGATGTTGAGTTTCTAGCCGCGCGCGAGGAGCGCGTGCGGCGGTACAAAAGACCAATGTGTCGGGAGACAGAAAAATGAAGGCAAGGGGAACAATCTGCAACGCCGGCGCCGTGGCGTTGGCATTTGGGCTGTCTGGCCTGGCTCATGCGAGCTGCAATCTCGCCGGGACCAATGCCGACAGCGTCCAGTCGGATTCGGGTAACGGTACGTACAACTGCACGATCGTCACCGCCTCAGGCGGCCCGCTCACGGACGTCTCGGCGAATTCGGCCTATCACGTCAGCGTGCAGGCCGACGGCACCGTGACCTGGACGGCCGACGTGGAGGCCGACGGTCGGCCCGCCGACGTCGACCTGATCAGTGTCGCGAGAAACAGTGGCAAGCGCTGCAACTACACCTATGCCGGGCAACCAAGCGGAGGTCAGGGCCTTTCAACCAGTGACGGGGGCGCCGCTATCTACGTCACGATCTGCGCCGACGGCGTCAAGACGGCGGCAGCGCCGCCTCCACCACCGGAACCGTTCAGTACGTTCGCCGACGGATGTACGGCGACATTCGACGCCTACGGTGACAACACCAACGACGATACGTTCGACGTGGCGTTTGGATACACAAAGTCCTTCTTCGAGGATGGCACCGAAGGCGTCGCGGTGTGTGCCGGCGGCGGCGAAGGGCAGCACCAGTGCGTCAACGAGTGCGTTGCACGCGACGTGCCGGAAAACTGTACGCCCAATGCGAACGGGGAGCTGCCCTTGTCCTGCGCACAGTGCGAATGGGAATATCCGGATCCGGCAGGTTCCGACAAGGACCTGAAGTACTGCTGGAACTGGGAAAACAGGGTGTGTGAGACGGGCAGCGCCGAGCCGTATTGTGCTGGTCGCGGAGCTGACACCTTCATCCCCAGTCCGAAGAAGAAGAGTCTGCACGCGCAGATCGACGTCACGACGGGATCGAACTGCTACACGATAACGGTCGGCCCGCTGTACGGTGGCTATACCTACAGCTACCAGTATTGCCCCTGATCTATGATCGTGCTGGCGCATGGCGGCGGGTCGGGTGACCCGCCGCTGAAGGTGACAGGGGGCTGAAAGGCCCCCTCGTTTTTTCGGACAGGACACCAGCCCTACGAATGTTCAGCGCACCGTTTTGCACGACTGGATACGCGCGTAGCTATCGGGCCACCGGGAAACAGCGCACGGAATGAAGCAGATCATCAAGGCCGCAGCCGCACATCCATGGCCGGTCATAGCGGCGATCGGACTGCTGTCGCTGATTGCGATGTCTCAGATTCCGGGCCTGCGCATCCTCGTCACCGCGGAAAGCATGCTGGAGAGGGGTACGCCTGCATGGAATTACTTCGTCTCGACGGAGGAAACCTTCGGCGCGGAAGACGTCATCGTCGTGGTGCTGCGCGATCCCGACATCTTCGACCGCGACAAGCTCGTCGCGGTGCGCTACCTGGTTCGCGAACTCGCCGGACTCCCTGGCGTCAGCTCGACGGCGAGCCTGTTCGACGCCAAGAACGTCAAGAACGTCGACGACACGATCTTCGTCAAACCCTACCTCGAACAGCTTCCGGACACGCCCGGGGCGGCCGCCCAGATCGTGACGGATGCGGTACGCGATCCGCTCGCGCTGGGTAACCTGATCTCATCCGACGGCCAGACCCTGGCGATCAATGTGTACTACAGGCAGGATGACTCGGATGCCGATTTCGATCAGCGGATGACCGCGGCCGTCGAGGCGCTGATCACCCCGCTGCGCCGGCAGTTCTCGGCCGTGTACCAGGTCGGGGCGGCGGCGATCCGCAGCGATCTCAGTGCCAAGATGCGCGCCGACCAGAAGGTGTTTCTGCCTTTGTCGATCGTGGTCCTGGTGCTTACGCTGGCCTTCACCCTGCGCCGCCTCAACGCCGCCATCATTCCCCTGCTGACCGCGGGCATCAGCGTGGTCTGGACGCTCGGTTTCATGGCCTGGTTCGATATCCCGGTCAATATCATGACATCGATCGTCCCGGCGCTGGTTATCATCATCGGCTCGACCGAGGACATCCATTTGCTTGCCGAGTACGCCGCCGGCATACGCAACGGCCTGGACAGGCCGTCCGCGATTGCACGGATGGCGGACAACATGGGCGTGGCGGTGCTGCTGACGTTCATCACCACATACCTCGGTTTCCTGTCGATTGCACTGAACGACATCCAGTTGCTGTTCGAATTCGGGCTGGTCGCGTCGACCGGCCTCCTGTTCAACTTCGTGATTACGATTCTCCTGGTGCCTGTGGTTCTCGGCTGGCGTGGTCACACCAGCACGCGCCTGAGCGAACGCCAGCGCCGACAGGGCCGTTTGCAGTCGGGCGCAGTCGCTCTCGTTCTGGCCGCCCAGCGCCACCGCAGGTCGATCCTCATCACCGCCGGGGGCATCGCAATCGGTGCCGTGCTGGCGGCGACGCAACTCCGGATCAACAACGACCTGCTCGATTTTCTCGACCCCCAATCGGATCTGCGCGCCAACCTCGACCGTATCCACGATGAGCTCTCCGGCGTGCACGCGTTCTCGGTGGTCGTCGATTCCGGCATCGACAACACCTTCCTGCAGGTGAAATACCTCGAACAGATCCGCAAGATCCAGGAGCACATCGAACAGTCCCCTTTTGTCGACCGTTCGTTCTCGTTCGCCGATATCGTCGCGTTGATCAATGCCGTCATGGTGGGTGACGGCAAGGCAAAGCCGGTGCTCCCCGACAGCGACGACGTCGTGCGCGAGTACATGCTGTTCATCAAGCATCGTGACGTCGAGGGCTTCGTATCGGAGAACTTCGGTCGCGCACGCATTCTGGTCAGGCACAACATCGGTTCCTCGTCGGTGCTCAACGAGGTGATCGCAGAGTTGCAGGGCTTCGTCGACGCCAACGTCGATCCGGCGCTGCGCGTCGAGATCACCGGCAAATCGGTACTGTCCAACAGGGCGGTCGAGAAGATGGCGTACGGCCAGTTGCAGTCATTACTGCTGGTCGGCGGCGTCATCGTCGTGTTGGTATCGGCGTTGTTCGTCAGCGTACGGGCGGGTCTGATCGCACTGGTGCCCAACCTGTTTCCGGTGGCGATCCTGTTCGCGGTCATGGCATTGAGCGGCATACCGTTGAATACCGGCACCAGCATGGTCGCGGCCATCGCGCTCGGCATCTGTGTCGACGACACCATGCACGTGATGTCGCGCTTTCACGAGGAGCTCAAGCGACACGACACCCGCGAGGCCGCACTGATCGCGATGGTCGGGGCGGAGGCGGTCCCGATCGTTTCGACGTCGATCGCACTGGCGGCCGGGTTCGCGGTATTCGCCACCTCGAGCTTTGCGCCGGTTGCGTATTTTGGCCTGCTCAGCGCGATGGTGATCATCGTCGCGCTGGGCGCGACCTTCGTGCTGACGCCGCTGCTGCTGGGCTCGACCGAACTGCTCACGGTCTGGGACCTGCTGTCGTACAAGATCCAGCAGGATGCATTGCAGAAGTCGCAGCTGTTCGCCGGGATGTATGTCTGGCAGATCAAGAAGATCCTGTTGAGCAGCGAGATTCGACGATTTGCCAGCCACGAGCGGATCATCACCGAAGGCGACAGCGGCGCGGAGATGTTCGTCGTGCTGGAAGGCCGCGTCGAGGCGTGCAGGCGGTGCCGGGAAGGGGGCGTGAAGCACCTGCGCGTGATGGAGGTGGGCGAGCTGTTCGGCGAGGTCGGCCCCCTCTCGGGTGGCCGGCGCACGGCGGACGTTGTGGCACTCGGTGACACGCAGGTGCTGGTGCTGAGCTGGGAGCGCATCGATCGTCTGACGCGCCTCTACCCGATGCTTGCCTTCCGCCTGTTCCGCAATCTCACGCGCATCATCGGTGCCAGGTTGACCCAGACCTCGGAGTACCGGCTGGAAGATGACGCCTCTGGCGATGTCCGCGCCGACGGGGACGGCGGGCCGGCTCGATCCTGATCCGACAGGACGGGCAGGGGGTCGTTTGGTCGATCATCCCCCGTCTTTTAGGGGCTGGCCAGATCCGCGGGGGCGGACCGGCCCATGATGTCGAGCAGGCGGTGGATGTTCGATCTCGCCTGGTTCTCGTAGCGATCGAAGAAAAAGTCGGTGACGAAGATCCTTGGGCGATCGAGCAGCGAATCGAGGAATTTCTTCTTGCCGCGAACGTACTCTTTCTCGCTGCCGGGATACTCCGCCCGCACGTCTTCCGAGTCCTTGAGAAAGCTCTCCCACGGGCAGCCGAAGCTGGCCAGATCGATGTCGCAGATGAACTGTTTGTCAGGATCGTCGGGTGCGGCGCAATGACAGGTGATCAGCACCAGTTCGACGACGGTTTCGATGAAGCGCCGGTCGAGCACTCCGTCGGCCAGGTGTCTGAACAGGGCCGCACTTCGGCCCTCGTTGTCGTCGTTGCCGGGGTCGTTGATGATGTCGTGAAACCAGATTGCCATCTCCACCGCGTCCCTGTTGCGGACGTGGCCCGAGGCCAGGTCGAGTTCATCGAGGCAGTGGGCGAGATGGCGCTTGTCGTGATAGACGCGGTGCGTTTCCGCGTAGCGGGTCGAGATCTCACGCCATAGGGCGGTTGGGTCGCTCTTGCGACCAGGCAGAACGCATCGATCCCATAGTGCGCGGAAACGACCCTCGAGGAGGCGGTCACGCAGGAAGGTGGGCATGTTCTTGGTATGGGTGCACTGCATCCTGATTTCTGCGCGTGTTGCCGGTAGCCTGGCATCGCCTCGTGTGCCCGGTGGTCGGCGGCTGAATCGGCCGCTGGCGTCGACCGCGGCCGGCGAACCGGGACGCCGGGTCAATGTTGCCGCAGGCACCGCGTCGGACGCCGGTCGGCGGGTGCCCGCCAAGGCTGTCGGAGTATGCAAGGTAGCTTAGACAAAGAAGCTTCGTGGGGGGAGGGGAATCCCGGCAGAGGGACGGCCGAACCACGCCCAATGCGCGCTGGGCGTCGGTTGGTGAACGCCGCAGCCGCGGCTGGCAGCCTGCCTGACCGACGTCCCGGAGCAGGCCGTCCGGGGGTCGTGGACGGAGGGCGGCGCGAGGGGGTGTGACAGGGGTCATGTAAGCCGTCGATCCTGCTGGACGACTGCGGGTATGCCGCGTCTACAATGCGCGCCCGTCCCCATATCGAGAGCCTGAATTGAACCGCGCGAGCCTGCTGATCACCGTGCTGATGGGCGTTCTCACGCTGGTGCTGTGGGGGCTCGTCAACTGGCCGGGCAACGAGCCGCCCTGGCCGGTCAGGATCGACGGTTTCTCGTTTTCGCCGGTGCGCGGGGACCAGAACCCGATCAATGGCGAGGAGCCGGACATCTCGCAGATCGACCAGGACCTCGCGCTGCTGGCCGACGATGCCTATGCCGTGCGCACTTACACGGTGCGCGGCAGCATGGCCGAGGTGCCGCGCCTGGCCGCGGCGCACGGGCTCAATGTCGCGCTCGGCGCGTGGATCGCCAAGGACGAGACACGCAACCGCGACGAGATCGAGACGCTCGTGCGCGTGTACCGCGAGAATCACCGTCAGATCGTGCGCGTGATCGTCGGCAACGAGGCGATCCTGCGTACAGACCGCAGCGTGGAGCAGATGATCGACTATCTGCGCGAGGTTCGTAAGTCGGTCTGGGCGCCGATCAGCACCGCCGAGCCATGGCACGTCTGGCTGGCCCATCCGGAGCTGGTCAGGGAGGTCGACTTCATCGCGGTGCATATGTTGCCGTACTGGGAAGGCATCGAGATCGACAAGGCTGTGCCGTACGTCGTGCGTCGCTACAACGAGCTGCAACGGGCCTATCCGGACAAGCCGATCGTGATCTCCGAGGTGGGTTGGCCGAGCAACGGACGTACGCGCCAGGGTGCGATCGCCAGCCACGCCAACCAGGCCAAGTTCCTGCGTCGTTTCCTCGCCGCCGCCGACGAGGAGGACATGACGTATTACGTCATGGAGGCCTTCGACCAGCCGTGGAAGCGTCAGATCGAGGGCGACGCCGGCGCGCACTGGGGCGTATACGACGCCGAGCGCGAGCCCAAGTTCGAGTTCACGTCGCCGGTGGTGCCGGTGCCGAACTGGTGGCACCTCGCCGCGATCAGCGTCGGCCTGTCGGTGCTGATTCTGGCGTTGATGTTCCGCGACAGCGCCGGACTGTCATCGAGCGGCCGCGGGTTCCTCGCGCTGGTCGCTTATGCAATCACGACCTTCGTCGTGTATCTGCTCTACGACTTCACGCTGCAGTACATGACGCCGGCGATGCTCGCGGTCGGCGTGGCACTGTTCATCGCGGCGATCGGCGTGATCCTGGTATTGCTGGCCGAGGCGCACGAGTGGGCCGAGGCGGTGTGGCTGAAGCAGATGCGGCGGTTGCCGCTGCCGACCCCGTCACCGGATGACCGCCTGCCGAAGGTCTCGGTGCACGTGCCGGCCTACAATGAGCCGCCCGACATGCTGATCCAGACGCTGGATGCGCTGGCCGCGCTCGATTACCCGGACTTCGAAGTCCTGGTCATCGACAACAACACCAAGGATCCCGCCGTGTGGCAGCCGGTGCAGGCGCACTGCGAGTCGCTCGGCGCGCGCTTCCGCTTCTTCCACGTCGACCCGCTGTCGGGGTTCAAGGCCGGGGCGCTGAACTTCGCGCTGCGCGAGACCGATCCGGCCGCCGAGATCGTCGCGGTGATCGACAGCGACTACCTGGTCGAGTCGAACTGGCTGCGCGACATGGTGCCGCTGTTCGGCGAGCCGCGCATGGCCATCGTGCAGGCGCCGCAGGACTATCGTGACGGCGACGAGAACCTGTTCAAGGCCATGTGCCAGGCCGAGTACCGCGGCTTCTTCCGCATCGGCATGGTCACGCGCAACGAACGCAACGCCATCATCCAGCACGGCACGATGACCATGGTCAGGCGCAGCGTACTCGAAGGCGTCGGCGGTTGGGCCGAGTGGTGCATCACCGAGGACGCCGAGCTCGGTCTGCGAATCTTCGAGCAGGGACATTGCGCGCTGTACATCCCGCACAGCTACGGCAAGGGCCTGATGCCGGACACCTTCCTCGACTTCAAGAAGCAGCGCTTCCGCTGGGCCTACGGTGCGGTACTGATCATGCGTCAGCACCTGTCACAATTGTTCGGGCTGGACGAGACCAAGCTCAGCTGGGGCCAGCGTTACCATTTCGTCGCCGGCTGGCTGCCGTGGCTGGCCGACGGGTTCAACCTCGCGTTCAACATCGCCGCGATCGGCTGGAGCGCGGGCATGGTGCTGTTTCCGACGGTCGTCGCGCCGCCGCATCCGATCTTCGCGGTGCTGCCGCTGACGCTGTTCGTGTTCAAGATCCTGAAGATGTTCTTTCTGTACCGCTCGCGGGTCGAGGCCAACCTGCGCCAGAGCATCGCCGCCGGCCTGGCGGGGCTGGCACTGTCGCACGTGATCGCGCGGGCGATGCTGACCGGCTTCGTCACGCGCCGGATAGGGTTCTTCCGTACGCCGAAACGGGCCGAGGCGCACGGTCTCTGGCAGGCGCTGGCGGATGCGCGCGAGGAACTGTTGTTCCTGGCCGCACTGTTGCTGGGTGCCTATGCCGTTCTGCAGCGCGACGACGGCATGATGCTCGATATCCGGATCTGGGCGCTGATGCTGGTGGTCCAGGGCATACCCTATGCCGCGGCGGGTCTGGTCTCGCTGATCAGCGCGGCACCGCGCCTGCCCGGACGAATGGTCGGTGTCATGAGTCGGTTGACGCACCACCGCGCGCACTGAGATTTGCGCCGCAACGCGGTTGCGTCGTCCGCACCGCGCTCACTGAAAGTCGTAGTGTTTTTCGACGTCCTCGACGATGTCCCACATGCAGCTCATTCCCTTCGGGAACGTGATCAGGTCGCCGCGCCGGAACTCCTGCGGCTCGCCGCCGTCGGGCGTGACCGAGAAGCGACCGCGCAGGATGTAGCAGGTTTCCTGCTGTTGGTAGGTCCACGCAAAACGTGAGGCCTCCTTGCGCCAGATCGGCCAGTCGTAGACGCCCATCACCTCGAGCTTCATCGGCGAAGGGTTGCGTTCCAGCAGGATCCCGTCGGCGCTCATGCGCATCACCTCGTGCGTTATTCTTGCGGTCGGGCGAAGATTCTAACGAATGCAGGGGAGTTGGAATAATTCTGCGCGAATCGGATTGGCGCAGAGGATTTCGCGGATCAAGGCGCAAAGCGCGCGAAGTTGCGGGCTATTGCGAAGCTTCGCAACGCAGGGGTGCGAAATCCTGGCGCCACGACGATCGCGTCGCGAACTGTTGAACATCCCCGAAACCGAGGGAGGCCCGGTGCAACGCAACGACATGGTCAAACGGCTCGCTGCCGCGCTCGAACGCCGTGGCTGGATGCTCACCTGTGCCGAGTCCTGCACCGGTGGCGGCATCGCCGCTGCGCTGACCGATCTGGCTGGGTCGAGCGCATGGTTCGATCGCGGCTTCGTGACCTACAGCAACGATGCCAAGCGCGAGATGCTCGGCGTCGCGGCCGACACGCTCGACCGCCACGGTGCTGTCAGTCGCGAGACCGTGATCGAGATGGCACAGGGCGCACTGTCCCACAGCCGCGCCCAGATCAGCGTCGCGGTCAGCGGTGTCGCCGGTCCCGGCGGCGGCACGCCCGACAAGCCGGTCGGCACCGTGTGGCTGGCGTGGGCCGGTCCCGATGGCGCCGATGCGGTGTGCGAACGCTTCGCCGGGGACCGTCTCGCGGTGCGCGCGGCGACCATCGACCGGGCGCTCGTGGGGCTGCTGGACCGGACCGGGTGAGTACCGCTCGGCGGCTGTTCTTTGCGCTGTGGCCGGACGACGCGGTGCGCCACGCGCTGCTGCACTGGCAGACCCACAATCTGACCCACGACGTGCGCTGGCAGCACCGCGACGACCTGCACCTGACGCTGGCGTTCCTCGGCCAGGTCGACGGGGCACGCGTCGACGGCCTGCGCGACCTCGCGGCCGGACTGGTGGCCGCGCCCTTCGCGCTGGTCGTCGACGAGATCGGCTGGTGGCCACGCGCGCAGGTGGTCTGGGCCGGGCCGAGTTCGGTGCCGGGCGAGCTGAGTGCGCTGCATGCGCGGCTGGTCGAAGGCCTGGCCGGCCAGGGCTTCGTACCCGAGGACAGGCCCTACCGGCCGCACATCACGCTGGCGCGCAAGGTCGCCACCGAGCCGCTGCTCGGCCCGCTGTTGCCGCTGGCCTGGCGGGTGAGGGAACTCGCCCTGGTCGCGTCGTGCCGCGGTGACGCGCCGCATTACCGCCCGCTTGCGCACTGGCCGCTGGCTTGAGTCCGACGCCAATTTCGACTGGAAAACAAAAAGAGAACGAACTACACTTCGCCTGCAACCGATCGAGAACGGCTTCTGGGGGGAGCTTTGATGGACGACAACCGTAAAAAGGCACTGGCGGCGGCACTGAGCCAGATCGAGAAACAGTTCGGCAAGGGTTCGGTCATGCGCATGGGCGATGCCAGCGCGGTACGCAACATCGAGGTCGTCTCGACCGGCTCGCTGAGCCTCGACCTGGCGCTCGGGGTCGGCGGTCTGCCGAAGGGGCGTATCGTCGAGATCTACGGTCCGGAGTCGTCCGGCAAGACCACGATGACGTTGCAGGCGATCGCCGAGGCGCAGAAGGCGGGTGGCACCTGTGCGTTCGTCGACGCCGAGCACGCGCTCGATCCGGTGTATTCCGAGAAGCTCGGGGTCGACATGGACGAACTGCTGGTGTCGCAGCCGGATACCGGGGAACAGGCGCTCGAGATCACCGACATGCTGGTGCGCTCGGGTGCCGTCGACGTGGTCGTCGTCGACTCGGTCGCGGCGCTGACGCCGAAGGCCGAGATCGAGGGCGAGATGGGCGATTCGCACGTCGGCCTGCAGGCGCGGCTGATGTCGCAGGCGCTGCGCAAGCTGACCGCCAACATCAAGCGCTCGAACTGCGTCGTGATCTTCATCAACCAGATCCG
>JAGRGY010000020.1:0-1461 GCA_020445255.1 Gammaproteobacteria bacterium | reverse complement strand
GAGACCACGACCGGCGGCAACGCGCTCAAGTTCTACGCCTCGGTGCGCCTCGACATCCGCCGCATCGGTGCGATCAAGAAGGGTGACGAGGTCGTCGGCAACGAGACCCGCGTCAAGGTGGTCAAGAACAAGGTCGCGCCGCCGTTCCGGCAGGCAACGTTCGAGATCCTGTACGGCGAGGGCGTGTCGCGCGAGGGCGAGATCATCGAGCTCGGCGTTGCGCAGGGCCTGATCGAGAAATCCGGCGCCTGGTACAGCTACAACGGCGATCGCATCGGACAGGGCAAGGAAAACGTGCGCAACTTCCTGAAGGAAAATCCGGATATCGCGCGTCACGTCGAGGCCCAGATCCGGGCGACCCTGATGCCCTCCGAGATGGCCAGCGGTGACGATAATGCGCCGGTTGGCAACGAGGCGGCCGACAGCGACGCATGAGCGGTGCAGGCACCGACGTTGGCGACGAAACCCATGCGGTCGTCGCGGCCGCAACGCGGTTGCTGGCGGTGCGCGAGCACTCCCGGCGCGAACTGCACCGCAAGCTGGCCCGGCATGGCTGGACCGAGTCGGTGCGGCAGGCGGCGCTCGACCGGCTCGAGGGCGACGGCCTGCTTAGCGAGCGGCGTTTTGCGGTGGCGCTCGTCGAGCAGCGGCAGCGCAAGGGTTACGGGCCGCTGCACATCCGCGCAGAATTGATCGATCGGGGAATCGACGCGGACCTGATTGAAGAGGCGTTGCAGGATGCGGCGGTTGACTGGGATGCGCTACTGCACGACGTCGCCGCGCGCCGCTTCGGTCGCGATGCCGGTCCGCCCGATCTCGCCGAACGCTTACGACGTGGGAGGCAGCTGTCGCGGCGCGGCTTTCCGATCGGCATGGTGCGCGGCTACCTGAACGGTCTGTCGCGCAGCTGATTCCGGTCCCCCGCGAACGGCCGACCAAAACCCCGCAGCCGCGTCAGTCGCGTGGCGCCGACCGCGGATTTCGTTGTGACCGGTCACGGCAGACGCGCTGCTCCCCGGGACCCCGCCGTAGCGGGCAACCGGTGCAGCGGACCCGCCGCATCCAAAATGCACCTCGACACAGCACCTGGCGCGGCAGGGTCGTCCCGCCACCCGCGGTGCGTCAAAGGGCGTAATTGCCTGAAATACCGTTGATTTGGTGCGCACTTGCGGATGACTTTTTCGGTCAAGCTGCATAACATTTCGATTTTGTTGTCCGGACCCCTTCCGTAATGAAGACCAGCGCCGAAATCCGTACCGCCTTTCTCGATTATTTCGTCGCCAAGGGGCATACCCTGGTCGAGTCGAGCCCGCTGGTACCGGGCAACGACCCGACGCTGCTGTTCACGAATGCGGGCATGGTCCAATTCAAGGACGTGTTCATCGGCAAGGAAAAGCGCAGCTACGTGCGTGCCGTTAGCTCCCAGCGCTGCGTGCGTGCCGGCGGCAAGCACAACGACCT
>JAGRGY010000019.1:139755-145073 GCA_020445255.1 Gammaproteobacteria bacterium | reverse complement strand
AAGGGTTGGCCAGCGAATCAGCTGATATGATCGTCTGTCGTGTCAACAGCAGAAGGGCAACTGTCTGGCTCTGTTGCAGAGCCTGCAATTTGCCTTCGGTGGTGGTGGCGCAGTGGTGCAACGGCGTTACGCAGGACGTGGTCGTGGTCGCCACAAGGGAAGGTCTGACGCCCAGCGCACCAATTTGTCCGGAGCGTTTTTCATTTCGGTGCAAATTCCCCAGATGCACCACGTCCCCTGCGGCCGATCCATCCCAACACGCCGAGCGCCGAACCCAACAGCGGGAGGGCTGCCGGGATCGGGACCGAAGAAAGAGATATCGTGCCGTAGTAGTAAGGATCCGGGACGTCAGGTCCGCCAAACACGTAGAAGGCACCGGGGAGACGAATCGAGGGCCAGCGACCCCACACATCGTCGACCCTCATATCATTCGAGAAGTCGATCCAGGTAAAACCTGCCCCATCCACTACCGAGGTCACGCCCAGTTCGCTGGGGTAATCGGCAACATTGTTCATGTGCAGCCACGAGGGAATCCAAGTCTCTGAAAAGATCTCGAACAGAAAGAGGTCCTCGTTTACCGCAAACGCGATAGTGGGGTCGTACTCGGTGACGATCGTAGCGGTCAGGCCGGGTCCGAAATCGATCGCGATATCCGACATCCATTCAGCGCCGGGTGTGGCGTCGTACTGGAACGACCCGGCACCACTTGGGCCGGTAACGGCGTTGAACGTGAGTTGGTAGTCGACTACCGCCGCGTGGCAGCTCAGGGAGGTGAGTAGCCCCGCGGCGAAGACGATCGACTTGATGCTCGTTCGCATGTCGCGCCTCCTTGCGAATCAGTTGTTATTTTGATCATGGACAGGATATCGGGCGCTCGGATTTGCCGCAACGCTGAAGGGCATCGACACCAGTCGGAGGGAGGTCAGACCGACGCGCCCGCCTTGTGCGGGCGTTTTTCGTTTTAGATGGCCTCGTACCTGAACATCTTATGAAAATTCGCTACTTCAAGAATCTCGCTGGCAGGACTTTTCGCTTTGACCTTCAGCCCGAGTTGCGCCCCTTTAAATTTTTCCCGCGCCCGGATGAGCATCCCGAGTGCGGCGCTGTCGAGGTAGTCGGTGCGGGTCAGATCGATGGTGATTCGCCGCGCGCGGGGCGGAACGGCATCGATGACGGCTAGACACTGATCGCGAACGTCGAATGTGAACCGACCGTCGACCGCGATTACCGAGTGGAAATCGTCGGTCCCCTTCTTGACCGTGACAGCCATGTCGGAACTTCTCGTGTGTGGGGTTGCGCTGAAAGGTTTAACGACAGGGCGTGCGGTTGCTTGAATCGGGTTTCGCGGCGGCTGTCCAGGCGCTACACGCCCGCCTCTGTGCGGGCGTGTTCATTTTCGCTTCGAAGTGGTTTGGCAGCGGGTTAACGAAAAATTTCCCGTTTAGCCGAAACCTCGAAAAGCATCAAAAGTGATTGATTTTATTGGTGGGCGCGGCTGGGTTCGAACCAGCGACCCCTGCCGTGTGAAGGCAGTGCTCTCCCGCTGAGCTACGCGCCCCTTCGAGGTGGGGAGGGCGAATATTAGGGGGTGCGCCAGTGGTGGTCAATCACGCCGGGCTTGCTAGAATTGCCGGCTTTCCCGCTTCCACCCGCAGTTCCATGACCGTCAAGACACGCTTCGCCCCCAGTCCGACAGGCTATCTGCACGTTGGCGGGGCCCGCACGGCCCTGTTTTCGTGGCTGTATGCGCGCCGCCATGCGGGCCAGTTCGTGCTCCGCATAGAAGATACCGACCTTGAAAGGTCGACCGAGGATTCGGTCAACGCAATCCTCGACAGCATGACGTGGCTTGGGCTGGACTACGACGAGGGGCCGTACTACCAGACGCAGCGCTTCGACCGCTACAACGAGGTCATCGACCAGCTGCTGGAGCGGGGCCAGGCTTACCGCTGCACCTGTTCGAAGGAGCGCATCGACAGGCTGCGCGAGGAACAGATGGCGAACAAGCAGAAACCCCGTTACGACGGGCACTGCCGCGGTCGCGATGTCGATGCCTCCCTGCCGCACGTCGTGCGCTTCCTGAATCCGGAACAGGGCGATGTGACGATCGACGATCTGATCCGCGGCCGCATCGTCGTCGCGAACAATGAGCTCGATGACCTGATCATCCGCCGCACCGACGGCTCACCGACCTACAACCTGTCAGTGGTCGTCGACGATCACGACATGGGCATCACGCACGTGATCCGCGGCGACGATCACATCAACAACACGCCGCGCCAGATCAACATGTTCGAGGCGATGGATTGGCCGGTTCCGGCGTTCGGCCATGTGCCGATGATCCTGGGAGACGACGGAGCACGGCTGTCGAAGCGGCACGGCGCGGTCAACGTCATGCAGTATCAAAAGGACGGCTTCCTGCCGGAGGCCCTGCTGAATTACCTGGTTCGGCTCGGGTGGTCGCACGGCGACCAGGAGTTGTTCACGCGTGAGGAGATGATCGAACTGTTCGATCTGGGTGCGGTTAACCGTTCGCCGTCGGCATTCAATACCGAAAAACTCATCTGGGTAAACGCGCAGTACATCAAGGCCGCCGATCCCGTGCGCCTGGCCGAGCTGGTGGGCGGGTTCCTCGAGTCGGACGGCGTACCGATTGCTGGGGGTGCGCCCCTGGCCCACGTGGTGGACGCACAACGTGAGCGTGCTGGTACGCTGGTCGAGCTGGCGCAGATCTGTCGTTTTTACTACGAAGACTTCGGTGAGATCGATGCGGCGGCAGCGAAGAAGGCGTTCAAGGACGGCGCCGAGCAGGCGCTATCCATGGTGCGCGAGAAACTTGCCGGTCTGGAAGACTGGGGTAGAGCGCCCATACACCAGCTTATTGCCGATACCGTCGCTGAACTCGGCGTCGGTTTCGGCAGGGTGGCGATGCCGTTGCGGGTTGCGGTCACCGGTGGCGCGCCTTCTCCGGATCTCGATCTGACCTTACACTTGGTCGGCAAGACGGCAACACTGCGGCGCATCGATGCCGCGATCGCCCTGATCCAGGGTAGAACCTGAGACTCCGACACTCTCCCACGCAGGAACAGAACGAGATGAGTGGTGATTCCGGCACGCCGACGAATTTCATCCGACAGATCATCGACGACGACCTTGCCAGCGGCAAGCATGCGACCATTCACACGCGTTTTCCGCCGGAACCGAACGGCTATCTGCACATCGGACACGCGAAATCCATCGTGTTGAATTTCGGCATCGCCGCGGACTATCCCGGCAGTTGCAATCTGCGTTTCGATGACACCAATCCGGCCAAAGAGGAAGAGGAGTTCGTCGAGGCGATCAAGGACGACGTCCGCTGGCTGGGTTACGACTGGGCCGAGCTGCGGTTTGCATCGGATTACTTCGAACAGCTCTACGACTATGCCGTGGAACTGATCCGCAGCGGCAAGGCCTTCATCTGTGATCTGGACGCCGATCAGGTCCGCGAATACCGCGGCACGCTCACCGAACCCGGTCGACCGAGTCCGAATCGCGAACGCAGCGTCGACGAAAACCTCGACCTGTTCACCCGCATGCGGGCCGGCGAATTCCCCGACGGGAGCCGCACGCTGCGGGCGAAGATCGACATGGCGTCGCCGAACATTAACATGCGCGATCCGACCCTGTACCGGATCCGGCATGGGCTGATACATCACCAGACCGGCGACGAGTGGTGCATCTACCCGATGTACGACTACACGCACCCGATCTCCGATGCGATCGAGGGAATCACGCACAGCCTTTGTACGCTCGAGTTCGAAGATCACCGACCGTTGTACGACTGGGTGTTGGACAACATCACGATCGCGTGCCACCCGAGACAGATCGAGTTTTCACGACTGAACCTCGAGTACACGGTGATGAGCAAGCGTCGGCTCACCCAGCTGGTGCAGGAGAGGCGCGTGTCGGGGTGGGACGACCCACGCATGCCGACGATCGCGGGGTTGCGCCGCCGCGGTTACACGCCAGAGTCGATCCGCAGCTTTTGCGACGCGATCGGCGTGACCAAGTCGGAAGGCACCGTCGAGATGGGGATGCTCGAGAACAGCATTCGCGGGCACCTCGACGGCATTGCGCCGCGGCGCATGGCCGTGCTTGACCCTCTCAAGGTCGTTATCACCAATTATCCGCAGGACAGGGTCGAGGCGCTGACGGCCGACAATCATCCCAAAGATGCGGCAATGGGTTCCCGCGAAATCGTACTGACGCGCGAAGTGTTCATCGATCGTGCCGATTTTCGCGAAGAGGCCAACAAGAAATACAAACGCCTCGTGCTCGGAGGCGAGGTACGGTTGCGCAACGCGTACGTGATCCGCTGCGATGAAGCCGTCAAAGACGCGGCCGGCGAGATCGTGGAACTGCGCTGTACTTATGATCCCGACACCCTCGGCCAGAATCCGGAAGGTCGCAAGGTGCGCGGTGTTATCCACTGGGTGTCGGCGACGCTCGCCAAACGGGTAGAGGTCAGGCTGTATGACCGTCTGTTCCGCACAGCCCACCCCGGCAGGGGCGGCAGCGACTTTCTCGACGACCTGAACCCGGATTCGCTGAAGGTGGTCGGCAACGTGGTAATCGAACCAGCCCTTGCGGAGGCGATGCCCGGCCAACGTTTCCAGTTCGAGCGCGAAGGCTATTTCTGCGTCGACCCCGTCGACAGCCAGCCCGGTGCGCCGGTGTTCAACCGCGTGGTTTCGCTGCGTGATTCCTGGGGCAAGATTGCCGAAGATTGACTGCCTGAGAGCACGCGGAAATCGCCGCCCGAGGGTGGACAAGGGCGGGGCACTGACATACCATACGCGCCTCGTTCGAGGGGCCATAGCTCAGCTGGGAGAGCGCAACACTGGCAGTGTTGAGGTCGGCGGTTCGATCCCGCCTGGCTCCACCAACAACTCGGTTTCACGTCCCGTTCGTCTAGAGGCCTAGGACATCGCCCTTTCACGGCGACGACAGGGGTTCGACTCCCCTACGGGACGCCAATAAAAACAAAGGGTTAGCTGGCAACGCTAACCCTTTTCTGTTTGCAGAAGCGCACGATGCGTCACCACTTTCGCCGGGCACAAGAAGACGTGCCCAATAGCGGACCTGTGAGGTCGGGACTTTCCTTTGGCGCGCATCGGTACCGTCCGGTGTATCGACGCCATTGGAGACTAATCTTCGCAATATGGTTTTCCACCTGCTGACGCGAATGACGTTGGACTATCCTCGTGCTTTGTGCTCAATGACTGCAAAGGTGCATCGCCCGTCCTCACTACCAGCGTTGGCGAAGTCGCCGTGAGCCC
>JAGRGY010000019.1:0-139748 GCA_020445255.1 Gammaproteobacteria bacterium | reverse complement strand
CGGCACCCACGCCAGCATCGGCACTGAAGCGCCTCGAGCCACGGAGGCCGAGCGCGAAAAACTGCCCACGTCAGGGACGCCGGGAGAACTGGAGCGGATGGTCCCATCGATCTGCCACGCGGCCGAAACGCTCCTCGGATCCAAGGCTGCTCCGTCCGCTGCCTGCGGCATCCGTCGTTCGGGTAGCCGGACGACGCCGTGCCGGCAATGCGTTTGGTCGGTACGTGGCGACAATGATCCGGACCAAGCCGAAATCCGCACACCAGGCGCTGCCCCCGGGGCGTTGGACATCATCGCAGGGCAGTGATTGATGAAGCACGTCCGAGCAATATTGAAACGGGTTCGGAACGCCTTGGGTCCGAAGGCGAGCTTCGAGCAGCTTCGCAAGCAGGACCAAATTTACCTCTATGCTGGTGATGTGCCATCTGACATTCACTACAAGGGACGTATAGGGTTGTCTTTAACGCAGTCGAACCGACAGCACATACACCATGACGTGACAGCCAGACTTCCACTGCCCGATGCCTGCGTCGACGTATATCAGTCGGAAGACGTCTTCGAGCACATCGAACCGACACGCCTCCCAGCCGTAATCAACGAAATCTACAGGGTGTTGAAACCTGGCGGCATACTTCGGCTGTCCATGCCGGATTACGGGTGCGACATTCTCCAGGCGCGTACGCTAAAAAACGATTGCGGCGAACCCGTCTTTGACCCGGGTGGAGGCGGGTCCTACGAGAACGGCGTCGTGGTCGGCGGTGGTCATGTGTGGTTCCCACAATACGAATCCGTGAGCGCAATCATCGACGCCACGCAATTTACCGACGTTACTTTCTACCATTACTACGACGCGTCAGGTCAGTCCATCACCAAACCGATCGATTACACCATCGGTTATGTGATGAGAACGCCGGATCACGACAGCAGAGTGCGCAATCCCTACCGCGCAATGTCCATCGTTTTGGACTGCCGCAAGGAGAGCCACCCACAGGCGTAACGTTAGGATTGATGATGAGCACTGGAATGTGCGGAAAACTGGCGGGCATCCCTGCCGGCCAAGCGACTTGACGTGAGGCGGATCCCTCACCATCTCAAGAAACCGAATGTCCTGCGGATTGTGCCGAGATCCCAATTCCGTCCAGGGTGGCCAGCTGGCACTGGAGAATGTGCCGAAGGTTCGCCCGGTAACGGAGATCAGGGCACCAAATTGGCAACCCTCGCGGTTACACCCGAGCAAAAATATCCTTCGATACTTAAGATCCGCTTAAACGCCGGTCAGACAGGTCTGCTGAGCGTCCGAATTGTGATGCAGGACACGATTCACCGTGATCGGGTCAGAGCGACGTCGGCATTTCCCGGTAAGGCAAATCACCGCGTCCGCCGCAGGAGCAAGCGCCGCACGGGTTTGGCGTGATCACGCGTGTGGCGGGCGCCGGATTGACGTTGGCCTGACGGGGCGTCGGTTTTGGCGAACTGTTTCTTGCCCGCGAGAACGGCGCCACGCTGTTCCTCAGCGTGTTGTCGCTGGGTTTCGTCGTCGGGCTCACCGCGGTCGTAACCACGCGGCTGTAGTGTCCGGACGGGAAATCACGACGAGCGTCGTTGGCGTCAGCCATCCGGCCAGGTGGAGCACTAGCTGCGATGAGCGACAGCCTTCGCAGAAGACAGTGGCGCGGCCGAGCTCTGCGCGTTCGAGGGGCCGTCTTCCGGCATCGTCCACAGCACCAAGGCGATGGCACTCATCAGCGCGATCATCTTCGCGCCCTGGATCAGGGATCTCGCGAGTGTCATCTTCTGTTCTCCTCTCGGCGGCACCGGTCAGCAACGTGCCGGAATTTTGCGTGCGGTTTCTTACAGCTTCGCGTCACATGGCGATCAGCCGTGTGACGCCGGTGTCCCGCCTCACGGAATCGTCAGCCCGGCTGTTCTGTGCCGGCCGGTTCGACCGGTTTGGGCTCTCCGACATCGACCGAATCCGCCTCGCTGCGCGGTTGCAGCCGATCCGCGCGGATCACGATCCCGAGCTTCGGATGGTCGATGTAGTGCACCTCGTCACTGCGCATGCGCCGGTACAGACGGATGCGGTAGGGGCGGGACGAGGTGGCGTCGCGCAGAATGAGATCGGCCTCGAAGTGCAGATAGCGGCCTCGCGTGACGCGCACCAGGCCGGACAGCCTCCCGCTACTGATGCTGTACCAGGCCTCGCTGTCGCGTCCGCGCGGAGCCTGCTGCCAGGCGATGTGCTCGAGCACGGGCAGGCCACGTCGGTTGAGCGTGTAGGCGACCGGGCCGAGTGCGCGACCGCCGACGCTGCGGGCCTCCAGGCTGCCCACGGCCGAACCCAGGTCGGGTGGCTCGGGATTGTCCGGCCAGACCTCGCCACCGGTGTCCGCATTCGGTCGCTCGAAAATGACCATCTCGAACCGGTACACGTCGGCGGCGCGGGCGGACGATGCGGCAAGGACCGTGACCAGCAGCGTGGCTAGGATCGAGGCGAGCTGAATGGATGGTTTCATAGCGTCGGAACTTCACTGCATAGCGAGCAATTGGTCAAGTACGCCGCGCACGCCTGCGATGCGCCGGCCCGTGTCTGACAGATCGACGTTGAAACGCAGCTTCGAGGCCCCGTCGAGCTTGAATTCCTGTGGCCGCGTCTGGATCAGCGTGATCAGTCGCATGGGGTCGAACCTGGGTTGTGGATCGAAATGGATCCTGCCTCCGGCCGGTCCGGCCTCGATCTTCCGGATTCCATAAGGCTCGGCGTGCAACTTCAGTTCGGTGATGTCGAAAAGATTCCTGGCTGCGTCCGGCAGCAGGCCGAAGCGGTCGATCATCTCCACCTTCAGTTCGCGCAATTCCTCAGCCGAGGCCGCTGACGCGATCCGCTTGTACTGAATCAGGCGTACATGGACGTCCGGCAGGTAGTCGGCCGGCAGCAATGCTGGCACGTGCAGATCGACCTCGGTACCGTGGTCGAGCGGCCGGTCGAGCTGCGGTTGGCGGCCCTCGCGAATCGCGCGCACCGCCTGTTCGAGCATCTCCGTGTACAGGGTGAAGCCGATCTCGTGGATCTGTCCACTCTGCTCGTCGCCGAGCAGTTCGCCAGCGCCGCGGATCTCGAGATCGTGTGTCGCCAGCGTAAAGCCTGCACCGAGCTCCTCGAGTGCCTCGATGGCCTCCAGGCGCTTACGTGCGTCGGCGGTCATCGCCTTCGGCGGCGGTGCGATCAGATAGGCATAGGCGCGATGATGCGAGCGGCCGACACGACCGCGCAGCTGGTGCAGCTGGGCCAGGCCGAGCTTGTCGGCGCGGTCGATGATGATAGTGTTGGCGCTGGGCACGTCGATGCCGCTTTCGACGATCGTCGTGCAGACCAGGATGTTGAACCGCTGGTGGTAAAAGTCACGCATGATGCGTTCGAGTTCGCGCTCGCGCATCTGCCCGTGGGCGAACTCGACGCGTGCCCCGGGCACCAGTTCGGCGACCCGCGCCGCCGTTTTCGCGATGCTCGAAACCTCGTTGTGCAGCAGGTAGACCTGTCCGCCGCGGTTGATCTCACGCTGGCAGGCCTCGCGGATCAGCACGTCGTTCCACTGGCTGACGAAGGTCTTGATTGGATGCCGCGCCGCCGGTGGCGTCGCGATGATGGACAGATCGCGAAGACCCGACATGGCCATATTCAATGTGCGCGGAATCGGGGTTGCCGTCAGGGTCAGGATGTCCACCTCGGCACGCAGCGCTTTCAGGCGCTCCTTGTGGCGAACGCCGAAGCGATGTTCCTCGTCGATGATGGCCAGTCCGAGGTCTTTGAAGCGGACTTGGTCGCCGAGCAGCTTATGGGTGCCGACCACGATGTCGATGCGACCGTCGCGCAGGCCGCTGATCACCTCGTTCACCTCTTTCGTCGAGCGGAACCGCGACAGGCTCTCTACCTTGATCGGCCAGTCGGCGAAGCGGTCGGAAAAGTTTTGGTAATGTTGTTGCGCCAAAAGCGTGGTGGGCACCAGCACGGCGACCTGTTTGCCCGCATGCGCGGCGATAAAGGCCGCGCGCATCGCCACCTCCGTCTTGCCGAAGCCGACGTCGCCGCATACGACGCGGTCCATTGGCCGCGGTGCGGTCAGGTCGGTGACGATGGCGTCGATTGCCTGCTGTTGATCCGGAGTCTCCTCGAATTCGAAATCGGCAGCGAACTGGCGGTATTCGTCGCCCGGTACCGGCAGTGCATTGCCGTGACGCGCCTCGCGTCGTGCATAGATGTCGAGCAGTTCGGCCGCCACATCGTGGACGCGCTCCGCGGCCCGCTTGCGCGCCTTCTCCCACTGGTCGCTGCCCAAGCGGTGCAGGGGCGCGGTTTCGGGTGAGGCGCCGGTGTAACGGCTGATCAGGTTGAGTGACGAGACCGGCACGTAAAGCTTGTCGCCGCGCGCATATTCGAGGGTCAGAAACTCGTTGACCTGGCCGCCAGCCTCGAGCGTCTGCAGGCCCAGAAATCGGCCCACACCGTGATCCTCGTGCACCACCGGCGCGCCGACAGCCAGTTCGGCGAGGTTGCGCACGACCTGGTCTGCGTCGGGTCCCTTGCGGCGTCGACGTTGACGAACGCGTTCCCCGAGCAGCAGCGCCTCGGGGATCACCAGCAGCCCTTCCTCGCTGAGCCACAGGCCGGCCTCGATCGGCGCGACCGTGATGCCGAGCGGGTCGGCGGCCGCGACAAAGGTATGCCAGTCGGGGAACAGCCGCGGCAGGATGTCGAAACCGCGCAGCGTATCCAACAGGGCCTCACGGCGGCCGGCCGTCTCGGCGACGAACAGCGCGCGGCCGTGATTCTCTGCCAGCAATGCCTTCAGCGCTCGTGCCGGATCGGCGGACTTGGCCCGGATGCCGAGCGGCGGCAGCAATTGGCACGCCAGCTCGACACCCGTGCTCGCGTCACCGCTCGTGTCGATGGTTCCCGACCAGCAGCTGACACGCGGCCTGCGCGCCATCTCCGCCTGCAGTTCGGCAGGTGCGAGGTAGAGGCGTTCCGGGGCCAAAAGCGGCCGCTCGACATCGTAGCGCCGCTGTTCGTGGCGCTCGGCGACAGTGGAAAAGAAATGATCGGCCTCTTCTGCGATGCCGTGGTCGAATATCAGGCAGGTGGCGGCATCGATGTAGTCGAACAGCGTGGCCGTCGTTTCGTGAAACAATGGCAGGTAGTATTCGATCCCACCGGGCATCTGGCCGCCGCTGACGCCCTGGTAGATCAGGCTGCGCTGCGGGTCACCTTCGATCTGTTGGCGGTAGGCGGCACGGAACCGGACGATCGCCGCGTCGTCGACCGGGAATTCGCGCGCCGGCAGCATCGATATGCGATCGACCTTGTCCGTGGTCCGTTGCGTATCCGGATCGAACAGGCGGATCGAATCGATTTCGTCGTCGAGCAGATCGATCCGGAACGGTGCTTCGCTGCCCATCGGAAAGAGATCGATCAACGACCCGCGGACCGCGAATTCGCCGTGCGCGATGACCTGGGATACGCACTGGTAACCGGCGGCCTCGATGCGGCGGCGAAACACATCCATGTCGAGCGATTCACCGACATCCAGCATCAGGCTGGTCGCGTCGAGAAAGGCGGGGGGCAGCAGGCGTTGCATCAGTGTCGCCACCGGTACGACGATCGCACCGCGCTCCAGGCGACGCACCCGATGTAAGGTCAGCAGGCGTTGCGAGACGAGTTCGGGAAGCGGCGAGAAGACGTCGTAGGGCAGGGTCTCCCAATCCGGGAAACTCAACACCGGGAATCCGGGATCCGATGTGAAGAATCGGATCTCCTCGATCAGGTGCGTTGCCGTCTGCACGTCCCGGGTGACGACGAGCAGCGGCGATCGTGCCTCGTCGGCAACGCGGGCGATCGCCAGACCGGTCGCCGCACCGATGCAATGACCCCAGCGGATGTCTGGTTGTTGCGGGTTCGGTAGAAGGGGTACGGCGGAATTCACGGCCAGTGGATGACGGACAACGGGCCGCCATTTTCTCACATTCGCGGATGCGATTTCACGCCGCACCCCCGGCGGGACGACTGCGACGGGTTCCGCCGATATCCTTGTCAGCCTGCCGACGCCGCCGCTCGGATGTGCCGATCCAACAGTGCGTCAACGGCTTGGGCGAATGAAGGCACAGGGGGCTCAAGGCTGATATCCTGCGGCGACCGCACCGCGGATGGTGCCGGATGTCCACAAGGCGCCATACACATCTCCAAATTTTTGGGTCGCCAAGGAGGGACCTAGCTGATGGCTGAACGATTTTTCGATCGCCTGCTGAGCTATCGCTGGTGGGTGATCGCGGCCGTCTTGTTGGCCATCGGCGTGATGGGCGCCGGTGCACGCCTGCTGAGTTTCAGCAACGATTACCGAATGTTCTTCAGCGCGGACAACCCGCAGCTGCAGGCATTCGAGACGCTGCAGAACACCTATACCAAGAACGACAACATCCTGTTCGTCATTGCGCCCAAGGACGGCAGGGTGTTCAAGGCAAGCACGCTGGCCACGATCGAGTGGCTTACCAAAGAGGCATGGCAGATCCCGTACTCGATCCGGGTCGATTCGGTCACCAATTTTCAATACACGAGCGCTGAAGGCGATGATCTGCTGGTGCGAGACCTGGTCAAGGACGCCGAGACGCTGGACGCGGAACAGATCGCCGCGGCCCGGGAAGTCGCGATCAACGAACCGTTGCTCGTGAATCGCCTGATATCACCCAGCGCCCATGTCGCCGGCGTCAACGTCACCATCCAATTGCCCGGAGAACACCTGACGGAGGTACCGGAGGCCTCGGATTTCGCCCGCGAACTGGCGGATGAAGTCCGTCAGCGTGACCCGGATGTGGACGTCTACCTCACCGGCATGGTGATCATGAACGACGCGTTTCCGAAAGCCTCGAAACAGGACATGCAGACCCTGTACCCCTTGATGTTCGTGCTGGTCATCGTATTCATGGGCTTCATGTTGCGCAGTGTCTCGGCAACGATCACGACAGCCGCCGTCATCGTCATGACGATTGTCGGAACCATGGGACTGACGGGCTGGATCGGGCTGCGCCTGAGTCCACCGACGACAATTGTGCCGGTGATCGTGATGACATTGGCGGTTGCCGACTGCGTGCACATCCTGATCATTTTCCTGCAAGGCATGCGGCGCGGACTCGCCCGCATTCCCGCCATGGTCGAAAGCCTGCGCATCAACCTGACACCGGTGTTTCTCACCTCGGTCACGACCGCGATCGGGTTCATGAGTCTCAACTTCAGCGACGCGCCCCCATTCCGCGATCTGGGCAACATGTCCGCAATGGGCGTCATCATCGCGTTCGTACTCGCCGTGACCTTCCTGCCGTGCCTGATGCTGGTTTTGCCGGTTCGCGTCGCACAGGTCCCGGCCGACGGCCAGGTACGCATGGCGGCATTTGCCGAGTTCGTGATCCGGCGCCGCAACCTGCTGCTGTGGTCGATGGCCGCGCTGATCATCGCGCTGATCTCCCAGCTGCCCCGCAACCAGTTGAATGACGTGTTCGTCGAATACTTCGACGAACAGATCGATTTCCGCCACGATACGGAGTTTGCGATCAACAACCTGACCGGCATCTATCTCATCGAGTACTCGCTGCCGGCGGCCGAGGGCAAGAAGATCTCCGACCCGGAATTCCTGCGCCACGTAGAGGCATTCGCCGATTGGTATCGTCGACAAGCTGACGTGCTTCACGTCAACGCGATCACCGATATCATGAAGCGGTTGAACAAGAACATGCATGGCGACGACCCGAATTGGTATCGGCTGCCGGACGCGAACGACCTGTCGGCGCAGTATCTGCTGTTGTACGAATTCTCGTTGCCGTTTGGACTCGACCTCAATAACCAGATCAATGTCGCACGCGACGCGACACGCCTGACAGTGACGCTGCGCACGACGTCGACCGAGGAGCTGTTGGCTCTCGAGCGCCGCGCCAAGGAGTGGCTGCAGTCGAACACGCCTGCATCGATGCATGTCGATGGTGCCAGTTCGGCGATCATGTTCGCCCACATTGGTCACCGCAACATCCGCTCCATGCTCGAGGGTTCGACGGTCGCCTTGGCGCTGATTTCTGCGATCCTGGTCATCGCGCTGAGATCGATCCGGATTGGGCTGTTGAGCATCATTCCGAATCTTGTACCGATCGGCATGGCATTTGGCCTCTGGGGACTGCTCGTCGGCCAGGTCGGCCTGGCACTGTCCGTGGTGGCCGGGGTTACCATCGGCATCGTCGTCGACGATACCGTACACTTCCTCAGCAAGTACGTGCGCGCACAGCGCGAGCAGGGGCTGAGCCCCGAAGACGCGGTGCGCTACGCGTTTTCGACGGTCGGGACCGCATTGTGGGTGACCTCGGCGGTCCTGGTCGTCGGATTCGGCGTGCTGGCGCTGTCGACCTTCGAATTGAACGCCGGTATGGGCCTGTTGACCGCGATCACGATCGCGATCGCATTGGTGGCGGACTTCTTCTTCCTGCCACCACTGTTGATGAAGTTTGGAGGGATGCGTCATGCGCATTGAAGGCTGGCTGCTCGCGGCCACAATTGCATTTGCAACCTCGGCGGTGCTGGCCGAAAGCGACGTCGACAAGGGTCTGGCGATTGCGCAGGAAGCGGATCGCAGAGACACCGGATTCCATGACTTCCGGGCTGAGCTAACCATGCTGCTGCGCAATCGGCAGGGCGAGGAGAGCAGTCGTGTGATGCGCAGCCAGTCGATCGAGGTCGACGGCGACGGAGACCGGACCCTGATCGTTTTCGACGAACCGCGCGACGTTCAGGGTACGGCCCTGCTGACCTATTCGCACAAGAGCGGCGACGACGACCAGTGGCTGTACCTGCCCGCACTGAAGCGCGTCAAGCGAATCGCTTCGAGCAACAAGTCCGGACCTTTCATGGGCAGCGAGTTTGCGTACGAGGACCTGGCGTCGCAGGAGATCGAGAAATACGGCTATCGGTATGTCAGGGACGAAGAGTTCGACAACCAGCCGGCCTTTGTGATCGAACGCGATCCCGTCGATGAGAACTCCGGCTACAGGCGCCAACTGGTATGGATCGACAAGGCCGAGTACCGGCCATTGAAAATCGAGTTCTACGATCGCAAGGACAGCCTGCTCAAGACGCTGTTGTTCAAGAGCTACCGACAGTACCTGGGCCGCTATTGGCGTGCTGAAGAGATGTTCATGGAGAATCACCAGACCGGCAAAAGCACGCTGCTGACGTGGAAAACCTACGAATTCCAGGTCGGCCTGAGCGACGCGGATTTTACCAAGAACAGTCTGAAACGCGCCAAATGAGGCAGGCGCTGACGGCAGGCCTGCTGGTAGCTGCATGCCTGCAGTCCGCCGCAGTGGCCGGTGACTGGCGCGGCGAGGTCTCAGCCGAAATGCGGCAGTTCTTCGCGTCGCCGGTCGATCCTGTTCAGCACGATCGCTTCCTTTCCGTGAGCGGCGAGATCGAATTCCACGACGAGTGGGACGATGGTCGGCATTCGTTGACAGTGAGGCCGTTTGCGCGTGTCGACCAGCACGACGAGCAACGTACGCATGCCGATCTGCGTGAGGCCGTATGGATCTATCATAACGACGGGCTGGAGATCCGGGCCGGGGTCGACAAGGTCTTTTGGGGGGTGACCGAGGTCTATCACCTGGTCGACATCATCAACCAGACTGACCTGGTCGAGAATCCCGATGGCGAGCAGAAACTTGGCCAGCCGATGTTGAAGATGTCGCGCGAGAGCGAGTTCGGCACGTTCGACCTGTATCTGCTGCCGTGGTTTCGCGAACGCCTTTTCCCAGGGGCGGAAGGACGGCTGCGTACGCAGCCGCGGGTGGCGGAGGAGCTGTCGTCGTTCACCAGCGACCGTGGCGAGCGGCATGTGGATCTTGCCGCGCGTTGGTCGAAGAACCTCGGGGACTGGGATCTGGGCGTCGCCCATTTTCGCGGTACCGGTCGAGCGCCACGCCTGCTGCCCGGAATCGATGCCTCCGGCTTGCCGGTGCTCAAGCCGCGCTACGAGATCATCCATCAGACCAGTATCGACCTGCAGGGCGCGGTGGAAAGCTGGCTATGGAAGTTCGAGGGCCTGCGGCGCAGCGATTCCCTGGACGAGTTCTTCGCTGCCACCGGTGGTTTCGAATACACGCTGTACGGTTTTGGTGAAGGTAACAGCGACATCGGCATTCTCGCTGAAGGGATGTGGGACGAACGCGGCGATTCGGCGACGACACCATTCAACCACGATGCGTTCGTTGGCGTGCGCTGGGTCGCCAACGATGTCGACGGCACCGAGCTGCTTGCCGGCGTCGTCGCAGACTGGGACAACGGGTCGCGTTTCTACAACGTCGAGGCGAGCCGGCGCATCGGCAACGACGTGAAGGTGGGAATCCAGGCGCGCGCCTGGGATCGGGTCGACGCCACGGACGCGCTTTACCCGCTGCGCCGCGACGACTACGTCGAACTCAAGCTGACCAAGTTTTTCTGACCGCTCCGGTCAGCGCAATTCCTCGACCGTGAAGCGCTTTTCATGCACCTGCGGAATGATCAGACCGTATCCGCGGCGCTGCAGATCGGCGATCTCGACCATGGCCGACGGAACGACCTCGACGAAATCGTAGAAGCTGTCGGCGTTGTAGCCGTACTCGGCCGCCGCCAGCCCGCAAACGCGGAAGTGCACGCCCAGGCTCGCGTAGTAACGCATGCGGTCAACGATATCGCGATATTTCTCGTAATTGTGCGAGGCCAGCGTAACCACCTCGGTGCCATGGATGACGATGACGACTTCCATGAACTCCGGGGCCATGTCGTACGGCGATTCAGTCAAGGGGTTGACGTATGAACGCACCCAGTGCAACGCCGAACCCAGGTGCTGCGGATCGGCCAGAAACACGTCGAATACGACTTTCGGTTCAAGGTAGGGCGGGAATTTGAGTTCCCCACCGCGCACAGCCGCAGCGTTCAACAGCAATATCGTGGCCGCCAGCACATTGAAAGCGCCCCGGCGTGTGGCAAGCGGATGGGCGCTCACCGGGGCAGCCACCGGGGTTTGTGCGCCTGGCAGAGGTATTGGATCGGTCAACGAAGCTCGGACCCGCTCATGGTGTCACAGTGGTCAGGCCAAGGATCTCCCAATCCTGCATGCCACCGCGATACCACTTCAGCTTGTCTGCCGGATAGCCGAAGCGCAGCAGGGTGCGGATATTCGCCGGTGACTGGCCGCACCACATACCATTGCAGAACATCACCAGCGTCTTGGCATCGCGAAAGTCCCACAGGCCCTCAAACTCCGTAACGCCGAACGTACCGGTGAAAATCTCGGCGATTGACAGCGGATCACCGGCCTTCGACGGGTTCAGCTTGGTCCATGGCAGGTTGATGGACCCCGGAATCGTCCCGCGCGCGACCCAGTCCGGTGTGCGCGAGTCGATCAGCAGGATTTCCTTGTTCCCGGCCGCCATCTTTTCCAGATAGTCGATCAGTTCGAGTTCGCCGATCGTTTCGACGCCAGCGGCCAGCGACATCGGTTGGATACAGAATGGTGGGCATTTGCGTGACGTCTTCGCGAATGCTGGATTGACCGTCGCGCTCTGGTCCTGGTTGCGCATGATCGTTACGGGTTTGCCGTCGATACTGCCCTCGAACTTGTCCATGGAGCGGGTGATGCCTACGGCGAGTTCGTCGGCCGCGGCCTGCATTGCGCAGGCCAAGCCGAGCAAGGCAAAGGCTGCCAGCCTGGCGGTTTTCATGAACTGTCTCCTCGTTGTCTGGGCGCGTGATCTTGTTCTTGAGCCTATGCGCGCTAAGGCGGTGGATTGCCGACTCACTTGCACCTTTGCCCGTCACCACCCGAGCCGCCACGCTCCTCCGCGGCGCCCAATGTGCCATTCTCATTGACGCAGCCGCTGGCGTGATCGCCTGTTCGGTCGGCGAGGACCGCGGTTTGCCACGTGATGGTCAATGCCATAGCAACGAGAACAGCGAAAACAAACCGCATTGCCATGAGTACCTCCTGGGGCGCTTGGGGGGCCTGAGCAAACCGGGCACCCCGCGACGTTTAATTCTTGTCGGTCGATAGGTGCAAAACTTTATGTAAATTGTTGTTTTTTCGGGATGGGAATATAACGCGTGGATGCGATCCGCCCCAAGTAGGGAAAATCACTAATCTCATGAACGCCGTCACGAGAGAGAACCCACGAACACCCTTCAGGGAATCCCGGGCACGAAACCACGCCGCCGCCGGCAGCACAGCATGCCGATTCGTGGCCGTGCTGCTGCTGGGATACTGGCTGCCTGGCGGGGCGCATGCCGTCACATCGCCCGACATCGGCCGCGAGCAGCGCCTCGCGAGCGAGATCCAGGACGCGATTCTGGAAGGTGACGTCACCTACCTGACCGGCGACGCGGGACACCGCTTCCTTGCGATCCAGACCCCGGCGGTCGCACAGCCGGCGAAGGGTACGGTTGTTTTGCTGCACGGCCGCGGGTTGCATCCGGACTGGGCCAACGTGATGCATCCCCTGCGCGTCGGGCTCAGCGAGCGGGGCTGGGACACTCTGGCGATTCAACTACCGGTGCTGGACAAGTCGGCCTTGTACTACGACTACGTCGCGATATTCGACGGCGCGATACCGCGTATCGAGGCCGCGCTCGGACTGGCGCGCCAGTCGCCTTCCGGCCCTGTCGTGCTGCTCGCCCATAGTTGTGGCGCGCACATGGCACATCACTGGATGGCACGCGGCGGGCCTGCGGCGCTGTCGCGATTCGACGCCTACATCGGTATCGGCATGGGGGCCACCGACGCCGGCCAGCCAATGCGCGAACCCTTCGTGTTCGAGCAGATGCACATGCCGATTCTCGACCTGTACGGCGCAAACGACTACTCCGCGGTCCGCCGTATGGCCAAAGCGCGTCGCGCCGGGATGGCCCGCGGCGGCAATCCGAAGAACGCACAGGTGGTCGTACCCGACGCGGATCACAACTTTGTCGACCGCGGACCGGCACTGCTCGACGTGGTGGCCAACTGGCTCGACACGCTGTAGCACCCGCCCGCGACCGGCGCACCAAGCACATTGGCGACCGGGGCCGAGCAGCCGGTGCGCAAGGTGCGCACAATCGCGGTCTGGTCACGACGCACAGAGGCGAGATCCCGCGAGCCGGGACGAAGGTGGCACGAACCGTTGGAAGTCCCGACGACGAACACGCGGCTGCCGCTCAGTCGACGCGTGTATAAATCGTGCCGCCGTCTGTTCTGACCGGAAAGGTGCGAATGGCTTCATCGGCGGGTTCGTCGAGCGGCTGTCCGCTGGCGAGGTCGAAATAGCTGCCATGCAGCGAGCATTTGATCCGTGTGCCCTTGATGCAGCCGAGCGCCAGCGAATAGTCCTCGTGACTGCACATCTCGTCGATGACGAAGTACCGGCCCTCAGCACGCACCAGCAACAGTCGCCGGCCGTCCAGTTCGAACGGCTTCATTGTCGCGTCATGCAATTCGTCGGTCGTGGCGACCGCCGTCCAGCCGGCCTCCACGTTCAACAGACCCGCGCGGCCGCGCGGCCACCGTCGAGCACTGAACGCAGCAGTTCGCCGGCCTCCGCGATATCGCGTGCCCTGCCCAGGTGCGCCAGGATCAATGCGCCGGCATATACGAGCGAGTCGTAGGTCGGGCCCTTGGTGCCGGCCAGCGCAGCCATGCCGTACTCGGCGGCCTTGCGCGCACCGGCACCGATATCGGCGAGCGTCACGGCGCCTTCGCCGCGCGCCGACTGCGGCACGTCGTCCGGGATAGGGACCGCGCGCGACTCCTGTTCGATGCCAAGCATCGCGGGGTCGATATCGACCCCCGTTTCGGTGCCACCTTCGGTATAGGCGAAGTAACGACCGGCCTGCCGCAACGACGGGATCACGCCACCTTCGACACCACGAATGATCAGCGCCGAATCGAACCCTGCATGGCGCGCCAGGTCGGCATACACGGGCGGGTAGGGCTTGTGCACGTAACCGGTAACGAAATGTGTCTTGATGCGGCCCACGATTGGCTTCGCCAGCACCTCGACCGTGGTCACGACCGAACGCTTGACCATCCGCTGGCGCAGCTCGATCAGGTTGTGCAGGCTCGGTGCAAAACGTGCCTGGTCGACGTAGGCCCATCCGGTCCGTGGGTCGCTGAGGCGAGCCGCGGCCTGTCCGGGCGAGGCGTCGACGTCGACACCCGCAGCCGCCAGCACGTGGCGATGGGTCACGCCATACTTCGGCCCGACCGCATCGAGGCCGTGGCTGACCGCCGCGATACCACACTCGGCCAACAGCGGTGCAAGGAAAGGCGAGGCCGGGATGGTGCGGTTGTAGCCGTCGTAGGGATCGGCGATATCGACGACCTCGTCGACCGCCGCGGTGACGGGCGTGTGTGCATCCAGGATCGCGCGCAGCACCCCGCGGTTTTCGTCGGCCGTCTCACGCTTCATGCGCAGCGCGATCAGAAATATGCCGGCCCGCACCGGGTCGATCTCGCCGGACAGCACACCCTGCATGCCGAGACGGGCTTCGTCCTCGGAGATGTCCTTCGACAGGTCCGGGCCGGTGGCGATGCGCTGGATGATCGAGAACATCGTCTGTTGCAACGGGGTGGTTCCTGCAGACTCGGCCGCGTTCATTAGCAACTCCTGATTTAATGCCTGGCGGAGTATAAGTACCCGAGCACCGGCGTCAACAATGCCCGCTGTGGCCGTATTTCATCGGTGCGGACTACGGTTGGTCGGGCGCATGAAAAGTGACACTAAATTCAATTACTAACAATTAGATAGATAATGTTTCTAAGAATGCTTCACTGATTGAATCAGTCGATGTAACGGCGAACGACGTCGGCATACGCATCGATGCGCCGATCGCGCAGAAACGGCCACATGCGACGCACAGTCTCGCTGCGACGCCTGTCGATGTCGACGATCAGTGTCTCGGGGCCGTTCCCGGCGCGCCCCAGCCATTCGCCCTGTGGCCCGCAGACAAACGAAGAACCCCAGAACTGGATCCCCGGATCGCCGGTGCGTGGCGCGGGCTCCAAGCCGACCCGGTTGCAACTCAGCAGTGGTAGACCATTGGCAACCGCGTGCCCGCGCTGGACCGTGAGCCAGGCCTCGCGCTGACGCTCGCGCTCGTCGACGTTGTCGGACGGGTCCCAGCCGATCGCAGTCGGGTAGAGCAGCAATTCGGCCCCCGTGAGGGCCATCAGGCGCGCGGCCTCCGGGTACCACTGGTCCCAGCAGACCAGCACGCCAAGTCGGCCTACTGACGTGTCGATCGGCGTAAAACCGAGGTCGCCGGGCGTGAAATAGAACTTCTCGTAGAAACCGGGATCGTCCGGAATGTGCATCTTGCGGTAGCGGCCGGCAATGCCGCCGTCGCGCTCCAGGACCACCGCGGTGTTGTGGTACAGCCCGGCCGCGCGCCGCTCGAACAGCGACGCGACGATCACGACGTCATGCTTCTGCGCGATCCGGCCAAGGGTCTCGGTCGTCGGTCCGGGGACGGGTTCGGCGCGTTCGAACTGCGCCGGGTCCTCGTCCTGGCAGAAGTACCGGCCATTGTGCAGTTCCTGCAGCAGTACGAGGTTCGCGCCCCGGGCGGACGCCTGCGCGATCTGGTCGGCGATCAGGGCGAGATTCGCTTCGGTGTCGCCCTGGTTGGCATGCTGCACCAGGGCGACTTTCAGATGATGGCTAGTCATTGACGCAGCTCTCCGGTGGTGCGTGGAGGGTAAGTGACGCGGGGAACTGCATTGTCAGGCAATGCAGGCTGCCACTCTGGCGGATAATGTCGCGACAATCGATGGTCACGACCTCCCGACCGGGAAACGCCGACCCGAGTATCGATGCGGCCTGCGCGTCCTGCGGCACGTCGTATCCGGGCATCAGCACGGCGCCGTTGATGACCAGGAAATTCGCATAGGTGGCGGGCAGCCGCCGTCCGTCCTCATCGCGGTGGATACCGGCGAACGGCAGCGGCAGCAGGCGGTAAGGCGTGCCGTCGGCCGTACGCAGGCGTTCCAGCTCGGCGGCCATCGCCGCCAGCCCCGGACCATCGTCATCGTTGGCGGGCGCCGTGGCGTACAGAATGGTCGAGGTACCGGCGAACCGGGCCAGCGTATCGATGTGACCGTCGGTGTCGTCGCCGCTGATGTCGCCATGATCGAGCCAAAGAAAGCGTTCGAATCCCAGTGCGTCGGCAAGCGCGCGCTCCATTGCTGTCTGGTCCCTTCCGGGATTACGCGTCGGCGTGATCACCGAGGATCGGGTGGCCAGCAGGGTGCCGGCACCGTCGGTCTCGATCGCACCGCCTTCGAGCACCAGCGCATGGCGCGCCAACGCTGCGCCACCGAACACGCCCTGGTGCACGAGCTCACCGGTGATCGCGTCGTCAATGCGGCCGTCGAACTTACCGCCCCAACCATTGAACACGAAATCGTTGATCCGCACGGTGCCATCGACGAGCGTCGTCAATGCGGCATGGTCGCGCGCCCACGTATCGCCGCTGTCGACGATCGCGAACATCAGGCTGCGGGAAGGCGCGTGGTGCGCGGCGAGCAGGTCGCGGATCTGTTCGACGTGCTGGCCTGAATGGCAGACATTCAGCAGCGTCTGGCGGCGCGCGATCTCACTGCCGATCCGCGCGAACACCGGGTTGACGCGGCTCAGGATAGGCCGCCAGTCAGTCTCCGCATGCGGCCAGGTAAGCATCACAGCCGACTGCGGCTCCCATTCGGCCGGCAGCCGCAGACGCGGGGCGCCGCGCATGTCAGCGATGGACGACGGAATCGATTACGCGGTCGTGCTCGAAGTAGACCGTGAACGCCGCGTAGTCCCAGCGCGTGATCGGCGGCTCACCGACGGCCGGTTGAACCGCGGTCGGTTCACCGAAGCGCGATTTCACCGTTTCCATCGTCGCACCCCGCGACGGACGCGGAACTCCGGCGCTGGAATTGGCCGGCGCGGTTTCGATCGCGTTCAGCAGCAGGGTGTCGGCGCAAACCGGCGCCGCAGCGATGACGGACAGGGCGAATGCGATGGGCAGGATTTTCATCTGGAAACTCCGGTCAAGGCGGCCACGGCCGATGCGCCGCGGCGGCTGTCGCCACGCAGTGTAACGTCGAACGCCGATCGCACAAACAGCTCCGCGACGGCGTGACCGGTGGAGCGCCGCGGCTTTGTGGTCTAATGCACGGATGTTTCACCCGCTTTCCCTGTTTGTCGGCCTTCGCTACACCCGATCGCGGCGTCGAAACCACTTCATCTCGTTCATCTCCCTGATCTCGACGGCCGGTATCGCGCTTGGCGTGATCGTGCTGATCACCGTGCTGTCGGTCATGAATGGCTTTCATAAGGAGGTGCGCGAACGCATCCTCGGCATGGCGTCGCACGGCGACATCCAGGCCCTCGACGGTCGCATGGAAGACTGGGCGGAAGCGATGAGACTTGCGCGCCAGAACCCCCATGTCCTGGGCACCGCGCCGTACATCGAGGGGCAGGCGATGCTCAGTCACCAGCGCGAGGTGACCGGGGCCATCGTGCGGGGCATCGACCCCTCGCTCGAACCGCAGGTCGTCGACGTCGGCGCGCACATGGTCAGCGGTTCACTCGACGACCTCGTCGAAGGCGAATACCGGATCATCCTTGGTCGCGAGTTGGCCACCGTGCTCGGCGTCGGCGTCGGTGACAAGGTCACCGTGATCGTCCCGCAGATCACCGTCACCGTCGCCGGCAGCATGCCGCGCCTGAAGCGGTTTACCGTCTCCGGGATATTCGAGGTCGGCATGGGTGAATACGACCGCGGCGTCGCCATCGTTCACATTCGCGATGCGGCAGTGCTGCAGCAATTTGGCGACGCGGTAAGTGGTGTGCGCCTGCGCATCGACGATGTCTGGAAGGCGCGCGAGATCGCGTTCGAACTGGCCGATTCACTGAGTGGTCGCTACCGGGTACTGAACTGGACCGACTACCACCGCAACTTCTTTGCCGCGCTCAAGATGGAGAAGCGCATGATGGGGCTGTTGCTGTTCTTCATCGTCGTCATCGCCGCATTCAATATCGTGTCGACGCTGGTAATGATGGTCGTCGACAAGCAGAGTGATATCGCGATTCTGAAGACCTTTGGCGCGTCCCCGGGTCAGGTGATGCGGATCTTCATCGTCCAGGGCGCCACGCTCGGCGCCATCGGCACTGCGATCGGCGTGGCGCTGGGCCTGGCGCTCGCGCTGAACATCGAGGCTGCGGTCGCCGCCGTAGAGCGTACGTTCGGGGTACGCTTCATCGACCCGAGCGTGTACTACATCGCCAAGTTGCCGTCGGACGTGCAGTCGCTCGACATCGTGCTGGTTGCGGCAGGCTCGTTCGTGCTCAGCCTGCTGATGACGCTGGCACCGGCCTGGCGGGCGTTCCGTACGCAGCCGGCGGAGGCCCTGCGCTATGAATGAGACGTCGGTCCTCGCCTGCATCGACATCGCACGCTCGTTCAAGACCGGACCGACCACCGTCGACGTGCTGAAAGGCGTGGATTTCGCACTGGCGCGCGGCGAACAGGTGGCGATCGTCGGCGCATCAGGATCGGGAAAGAGCACGCTGATGCATTGCCTTGGCGGCCTCGACACGCCGGACAGCGGCGAGGTATGGCTGCTCGGAAAACCGTTTAGCCGGCTGGACGAGAAAGGACGGGGGCAGCGACGCAATCTGGCAATCGGATTCGTCTACCAGTTTCACCACCTTTTGCCCGAATTCACCGCGCTCGAGAATGTCGCGATGCCGTTGCTGATTCGCGGTACGGACGTCGCGTCGGCCGGTGCACGCGCGCTGGCGATTCTCGAACGGGTAGGGCTTGGAGCGCGTACCCGACACAAGCCGTCCGAGCTGTCGGGTGGCGAGCGTCAGCGCACCGCAATCGCACGCGCGCTGGTCACCAATCCGGCCTGCGTGCTGGCCGACGAGCCGACCGGCAACCTCGATCGGCAGACAGCGGAATCCGTCTATTCCCTGTTGCTCGAACTCAATCGCGAGCAGGGCACGAGTATCGTCATCGTCACACACGACATGGATCTGGCGAGCCGCATGGACAGGATTCTCACCTTGCGCGACGGCGGTCTGCGCGAAGCGGACACCTGATCGACAAGGAGGGATGTCGCGGACAACACCGCCACCGATACCTCGGCACGATGAAAGCCGAACACTAGTTCGGCGGTAACTGGCTGCGGCGCCCGCCGCGCGAGCGGAACCGTCGCAGGACCTGCCAGCGCCAGTACAGGCGCATCAGTCCGTAGCCGACCACGGCCAGCACCAGGCCCAACACGATGCTGCCCAGGAACAGGGGCTTCCAGATCACTTCGATCTGATTCGTGATCCATTCCAGCGTCAGATGAAACTCGCCCACGGCCGGCGGTTTGCCGAGCAGCCAGGTGCCCACCACGTAATTGAGATAGAAAACCGGAGGCATCGTGAGCGGGTTGGTCAGCCACACCAGCGCCACCGAGATCGGCAGATTCACGCGGAACAGGACGGCCGAAAACGCCGCAGCGACCATCTGTGCCGGGATCGGGATCATGGCCCAGAACAGGCCGACGGCGACTCCGCCGGATACGGATCGACGATTCAGGTGCCAGAGGTTTTCATCATGCAGCAGGGTGCCGAGATGGCGGAGGTGCTTGTGCTTCTTCAGCGTCGCCGGGTCGGGAGTAAAACGTTTGATGAAGTGCCGTGGCATAGGGTCAGAGCCGGGAAATGCGCAGAAATTGAAGCACGGTTCACTACCCATTGCTACAGCGGCAGCCGGGGCGACACGTTGAGGTTTTCTATTTGACCGCCAGCTTATGACAGAATGACGGCGTAGCGGTACTCGACCGCGACGATGACCTGCCGGCTTCCATGGAGGGAATATGGCGATCATTGCTGTGCTTTTCGCGGGTGGGATCCTGTGCCTGTTTTCCCTGCCCGCGCTGCCCGGATGGGGATACCTCCTTGCGGCGGTCGGTCTTGCGATCGGCGCATCCGCGGTTCCGCGCTCCCGCCGCATCGCGCCACTGTTTGCCGGTTTTGCCTGGGCCCAGCTGTACACACTGGCAAGCCTGCCTGCGCTGCTGCCCGGGGCCGCCGAAAGCGGCACCTATGCGTTGCGTGGGCAGATCGTTTCGCTGGTCGACCGGCATGCCGGGATGGCGCGTGTCGCGGTGGAGGCGGATCGGGTCTCTGTCGGACAACGCGACTGGCAGGGCCGCTGGCGCCTGCGCCTCACCTGGCGAGACGCGCCGGCCGTGTCACCGGGTGACCGGGTGCAGTTGACGGCGCGCCTGCGCCGGGCCCACGGATTCGCGAGCCCCGGCGCGTGGGACTACGAAGGCTGGCTGTTTCACCAGGGCATTCGCTACGTGGGGTACGTGGTGACGGATGGTACTGAACCGGTCCTCGAGCGAAACGAGGCCCAGTGTTGCTTATTGACGCGCTTTCGCCAGCGGCTGGGTGAAACCATTGACGCGCTCGACCTGCGCGCCGATGCGCGAGGCATCATCCGTGCGTTGAGTGTCGGTGACCGCAGCGGGCTGTCGACGTCGTTGCGAGACACCTTTTCGGCCACTGGCACGAGTCACCTGATGGCGATCTCCGGGCTGCACATCGGCCTGGTGTCGGGCCTCGGCTTCGTCCTGGCTCGTGCAGCATGGCGGCGCGCCACAGTGCTCGCCGCACGAGTGCCGGCCAGGGTTGCGGGGGCCGGCGCTGCACTGTGCACCGGTGCCTGTTACGCATTGCTCGCCGGCATGACGCTGCCGACGCAGCGCGCCCTGATCATGCTGTGTGTGTTCGCCTTCGCCCTGATCCGCCGCCGGCAGGGCAGCCTGACTGAGGTGCTCGGGCTTGCCGGCACCTGTGTGCTGATCGTCGATCCAAGCGCTGCCGTCTCGGCCGGCTTCTGGCTGTCGTTCGGTGCCGTGGCGACGATTGCCGCGACACACGCGCGAACCGTTGGTCTGCCGCGCTGGAGAAGGGCCGTCGTCATGCAATTGTGGATCAGCGCGGCTTCCTGGCCGGTCCTCTCGGCATTCGACATGCCGGCGGCAGCGCCGGCCCCGGTCGCAAACATCGTGCTGGTTCCACTGTTCGGCTTGTTGGTCGTGCCTGTCGCACTTCTCGGTGTCGCGCTGCTGTTGCCGTCACCCGTTATCGGTTCATTCCTGCTCGGTCTGCTCGAACCGGTTCTCGACGACGTCATCGCGGGTCTGACCTGGCTAGGGGAACACAGTGAATTGCCCATGCCTGTCGCCGCCCACGACAGCTTTTCGCTCGCCTGCGTCGCTGTGGCGTTGATCATGTTGCTCGCACCGCGTGGCGTGCCGCTGCGCGCGGCAGCGTGGCCGCTGCTCGCGGTCCCGTGGCTGCCGCGTCACGCGGCGGTGGCTCCCGGGACGTTCGAACTCCATGTATTGGACGTCGGTCAGGGTCTCAGCACCGTGGTGCTGACGAGCACCCACACGCTGGTGTTCGATACCGGGCCGGCCTACCGATCGGGCTTCGCCGCCGCCTCGTCGGTGCTGGTGCCGTTTCTGCGCGCACACGCGCGCGGGCGCATCGACAGGTTGGTACTCAGCCACGGCGACATCGACCACGCGGGCGGTGCCGACCGCGTCGTCGCTGCGCTGCCGACGTTGCGCATCGACAGCGGCGAACCGGATCGCGTCGACGTCGACGCACGCGCATGCGTGGCCGGAGAGTCGTGGCACTGGGACGGCATCGATTTTGCGTACCTCCACCCGGGGCAGGGGCATGGATACAGCGGAAACGACGCATCGTGCGTGCTGCAGGTGTCGACGCCAAGTGACAGTGTCTTGCTGACCGGCGATATCGAGCGCCGGGTCGAGGCCGCACTGGTGGCTACGTCCGCCGGGCGCCTGCACAGCGACATCGTCGTCGCGCCCCACCATGGCAGCCGCAGCTCATCGAGCCGTGCAATGGTGGCCGCGACGAGTCCGCGTTTCGTGATCTATGCCAGCGGTTGGGCGAACCGCTATGGCTTTCCGGCTGCGGATGTGGCGCAGCGCTGGCGCTCTGCCGGTGCAGTCGCGATCAACACGGCTTCGGCGGGGACCGTCTCGTTTCTGCTGGGTGACGCCGACGCGCCGCTGACTCCGCGCTGCCATCGCATCCATGCGCACAGGTTCTGGTGGCATGACGGAGGTTCAGCCGAGGGCTGCCATGCAGTATCATCGCGCGGTTGGCGGAGTCGACCGGAGGCCGAATAGGCCGAGCATGGGTACCAGTCCCGGGCAGCGATCGGAGACGGCACCGGCCCAACACCCACCGGTCGTCTCCTCTCCGGGTATCCGGGGCGCACCGACCGGCAAGCAAAAACAGGTCGGCGATGTTGGCCGGCCACCGGACTTCGAATTCCGGCGCCGAGACGGCGACCGCCAGCGACCCGCCGGTGGGAATCGGGATCATCGGTATCCGCCGTGACGTGAACAGTCTGCATCGGAGGACCTGTAGACGTGCTCGAACTCGTAAAAGCTGGCGGCTGGTTGATGTGGCCGATCATCGCGTGTTCGGTGATCGCCATGGCGATTGTCGTGGAACGGTTGTGGGCCTACCGCAAGAGCAAGGTGCTTCCGAGCAATCTGGTTGCCCAGATCTGGCAGCTGCATCAAAACAAGCAACTGACCAATGCGCATATCGCCACCGTACGTAAGAAATCGCACCTTGGCCGCGTCCTTGCCGCCGGGCTCGTGAATCGTTTGCACTCTCGCGAGGTCATGAAAGAGGCCATCGAGGAGGAAGGCCGCCAGGTCGTCCACGAACTCGAACGCTACCTGAACACGCTCGGCACGATCGCGAACATCACCCCGCTGTTGGGACTGCTCGGCACCGTGATCGGGATGATCAAGGTGTTCACCGCAATCTCCAGCGCCGGCGTCGGAAACCCCACCGTGCTGGCCGGCGGCATCTCCGAGGCGCTGATCACGACGGCTGCCGGCCTCTCGGTCGCGATCCCCGCGGTGATCTTCCACCGCTATTTGAGCGGTCGCGTCGACCGGATCGTCGTCGGCATGGAAGAACAGGCGGTCAAGCTGATCGAAGTGATGCACGGTGAGCGGGAACAGTAGGCGATGAAATTTCGACCCCGCCGATCGGAACCGCCGCGTGTCGACATCACGCCGTTGATCGACGTCGTTTTCCTGATGTTGATCTTCTTCATGGTGTCGACGACGTTCGACAAGCAGAGCCAGCTCAAGCTCGATCTGCCGGAGGCGTCGACCAGCGAGTTGGTCGAAAAGGAGCCGGACAAGATCGATATCACGATCGATGCCGAGGGTCACTTCTACGTAAACGAACGCGAACTGGTTCAGCATACGCCGGAGATGCTGCACCGGACTCTGGCAAAGATTGCGGATGGTCGAACCGAGCTGCCTGTCGTCGTGTCCGGCGATCGCAACGCGCCACTGCAGTCGATGATGACCGTGCTCGACGTTTCGGCGCAGCTGGGATTGACAAAGCTCAGCTTCGTTGCACGCAAGACGGATGTCGACACCGAATAGCCCGCATTCGAACGTGCCCCGCCTCGACCGCCTCTGGAACTCGTTCAATACCTTTACCGTCGTTCTGCTGCCATTTGCGGCGCTGTTTGCCGTGGCGTCGGGCATACGGCGTTTCCTGTTCCGTATGGGCGCGCTGAGTACACAGCGCTTTTCGGTTCCGGTCGTCGTCGTCGGCAACGTGACCGTAGGGGGAACCGGCAAGACGCCGTTGGTGATCTGGTTGTCGGACTATCTCGTGCGCCGTGGCTGGCGACCCGGCATCGTATCGCGCGGCTACGGCGGCGCGGCGCAGCATTGGCCGCAGCAGGTGCGCGCCGACAGCGATCCGGCGGTGGTTGGCGATGAGGCCGTCCTGCTCGCCGCGCGTACAGGCCGGCCGATGTGTGTGGGCCCGGACCGACCGGCAGCGGTCGAGGCGCTGCTGGCGCACAGTGATGTCGACATCGTCATTTCCGACGACGGACTGCAACACTACGCCCTGGCGCGCGATATCGAGATCGCCGTGGTCGACGGTGCCCGGAGACTCGGCAATCGTCTGTTGCTGCCAGCCGGTCCACTGCGTGAGCCGGCGTCGCGCCTCCGGCACGTGGATATGGTCGTTGTCAACGGTCAGGGCCGCGACGGTGAATTCTCGATGAAGATTCACCAGCCGGGTTTGCGCGGGCTGCACGGCGACACGCTTCGTCCATTGGCGGAATTCGCGGATCGGGAAGTGCATGCGGTGGCCGCGATCGGCAATCCTCGGCGATTTTTCGATCTGCTCAAACGGCACCGAATACGGGCAATCGAACACGCGTTCGCCGACCACTACGCGTTTCGGGCCGAAGACCTCGCATTGCAGCCTGACCTGCCGATCCTTATGACGGAGAAAGATGCCGTAAAATGCCGACGGCTGCCCTGCAAGGACTGCTGGGTCGTACAGGTCGACGCACAACCCGATGCGGCGTTCGTCCACCGTCTGAATCAAATCCTGGAGAGAATCGTCGATGGACAAAAAACTGCTGGATATCCTCGTCTGCCCGATCTGTAAGGGCACACTCGTCTATCGCAAGGACGTGCCCGAACTGATCTGCAAGTTCGACCGGCTTGCGTTCCCGATACGCGATGGCATACCCGTGATGCTCGAACAGGATGCGCGCGAACTGCCGGCCGATGAAGAGGTTGCTGACTGAATCATGATCGCGTTCAAGGTCGTGATACCTGCACGCTATGCCTCGCAGCGACTGCCGGGGAAGCCATTGCTGCAGATCGCCGCCAAGCCCATGATCCAGCATGTGTATGAACGGGCATGCGAGAGCGGGGCTGATCAGGTGGTCGTCGCTACGGATGATGAGCGCATACGCGATGCGGCGCGTGCGTTCGGTGCGCAGGTCAGTATGACGTCTCCGAGTCATGCCAGTGGCACCGATCGTATTGCCGAGGTTGCCCGGCAGCTCGCATGGTCAGACGACACACTGATCGTGAATCTGCAAGGCGACGAACCGTTGATGCCGCCGTCACTGCTGGAAAAGGTTGCTGCGACGCTCGACCACCATGCCGACGCAGGGATGGCCACGCTTGCCGTACCACTCGACGAAGTTAGCCAGCTGTTCGATACCAACTGCGTGAAGGTCGTCTGCGACCGCGATGGCTACGCACTGTATTTCAGTCGCGCGACCATTCCCTGGAAGCGCGACACCTTCCGCACCAACGCGCCGGTCGAGCCCGGTTGGCTCGATGGCGTCTTCCGGCATCTGGGCATCTATGCGTATCGTGCAGCATTCCTGGCCGGTTACTCGCATCTGCCGGTTTCACCTATCGAACGCATGGAATCACTCGAACAGCTGCGCGTTCTGTGGAATGGTGACCGGATCGCCGTCGACATCGTTTCGGAGCCACCACCCGGTGGCGTGGATACCGCGGAGGATCTTGCGCGCGTCGTCAGCGTGCTGACGACATGAACAGGTCGGCGGGGTCAGTCCGGATGTCGCCCTTCGAGCAGCAGCAGCAGATCCTGTGAAAATTCCTCTTCGTTTTCTGCGCTTATCGGCAGGGTGAGCGTACCGCCCGCGCGACGGTTGGGAACTCCAAAGGCATTGCGCTGAACGCTGCGGGGTCGGCACTCGCTGCAGCGTTGCAGTACGACGGCGTCAATGTCGCCGAGGATGTCAATCAGGATCCATACTTCGTCCAGATAATCGAAATGTTTGCCGATCAGCGGGCGCAGGCGCCGATGCAGGGAGTCGCTGTGCATCTTGCAAGAATGGCAGGTTCCCACCTGGAAACAAGCGCCGGTAAACCGCTGACGGTCCTGGTCATGCAATGGGTAGGTGGCCACCGGGGAGATCCAAGTCCAGGGCGAGCAATAGCGGGTCGCGTCGCGGCCAGGATCGGTGGCCGTTGACGGGCGAGCGGGCGACGGTGCAGACTTTTTCGAGCGCTACGTTCGGTTGGTTCAGTAGCTCAACCCCCGGGATGTTCGACGACAAGCGGCCGTTCATGCCGTGTTATCCATCCCCGGAGGTGCAGAGTATGGCCGCCGATCTGCACTCCGCCCACGTGACGTGGGATCGTGAATACTGCTGTCACCTATGAAAGAGAAAGTAAAAGTTCTGTTCGTCTGCATGGGCAACATCTGCCGCTCCCCGACTGCGCACGGCGTGTTCCGCGCGATGGTGCGCACAGCGGGGCTCGAAGACCGGATCCAGATCGATTCGGCAGGCACGCACGCCTACCACGTGGGCAGCGCGCCGGACAGGCGTGCGGCAGCCACGGCGGCTGCACGCGGCATCGATCTGTCAGACCTTGTCGCGCGCCGCGTTGAGGAAGTGGATTTCGAGGCCTTTGATTATGTGCTGGCGATGGATCAAGAGAACTTCCTGTCGCTGAGCGACATCTGTCCACGGCAGCACCTGGACAAGATCCAGTTGTTCATGGACTTCGCGCCGGAGATGCGCACCCGCGAGGTGCCCGATCCCTACTACGGTGGCCCGTCGGGATTCGATCGCGTATTCGACCTCGTGGATGCGGCATCACGCGCGCTGCTGGACGACATCAAACGGCGTCACCTCAAGGTGTGACGCCGCCTGATCAGCTCCGGATTCAGTTCCCGCTGCCGTTGCCCGGCGTGGACTTGTCGGCTGTGGCCGCCGGGGCAGGTGCGCCGCCTACGCGTTCACCTGTCGAAACCGGCGGGGTTGTCGCGGGAGCGGGCTGGACGGTCGCGGGTGCAGCGGGCGCATCGGCCAGAGGCGCGCGAGCGCGTTCCGGCGGCGTGTCGGTCGGCTCACGCTTTTCACGCTCGACTGCACCACTGCCGGCATCATTACCCGCGGGCGGATTCGCGCGGGTCGGCACCGGATCCGGCTGTGCGGGCTGGGATTGTGTATTGCTCTTGGGTGCACCACCGCGTTCGACAACGGTCCGCTGATTCGCTTGCGCATCGCGATCGACTTCCCGTTTCGCGCCGTCCGACGGGGTCGGCGCGGGCTGCTCCGCCGCGGATTGATCCGCAACCGCGCCATTGTCCGCATTGACGTCTGCGGCCTTGTCGGCGGCGGAACGACGCCGGCGACCGCCGCGACGACCACGTCGTGAACTGCGCTTCTGCGGTGCCTCCGCGGCGGCATTGCCACCGGCCTCGCTCGCGTCAGAGGACTGGGGCGGTGTCTTCGGCTTTTCGGCGGGCTCCGTTGCGGGTGGCGACTGGGTTGATGCAGGTCCGGCCTGCTTGCCTTCACCCGGGGTCTTGCTGCTGCGACGGCTGCGATTGGGACGTTTTTCGCCCTGCTTGTTGTCGGCGCCGCGCTGGGTGCCGCGACGGCTGTTGCCGCGCCGTTCACGCCGGTTGTCCTCTGCGCCGTCGGTCTCGTCTTTCCGCTGCGCCTTGGGTGGAGCCTCGGGGACCGTCGAGGAGGGTGCGGCGACGTCGCGCGGCGCGAAGATGCTGCTGAACAGGCGCTTGATGAATCCGCTCTCGGCACCGGCTGCTGCAACCTGTGGGAGCATCGCCGGCGCGGTGGGTTGAGGCGGGGTTTCCGGACGCACGGGGGCCGGCGTCGTCGGCGCTATATTGCGAACCGCCGCTTGTTCGACCTTCGGCTGCGGGCGCTCGACGGACGGCATCGACTGCTGCGTGTACTCCTTCTCCTGCACGTGGCTCGGCAGGTCGTCCTGCATGTCCTGGACGCGGACCCGCGCCAGTTCATATTTCGGTGTTTCGAGCTGGCGATTCGGAATCAGCACAACGTCCACGTCATGCCGCGCCTCAATGTCCGCGATCATCTGCCGCTTTTCATTCAGCAAATAGGTCGCAATCTCGATCGGGAGCTGAGCCGTCACGCGCCCGGTATTCTCCTTGAGCGCCTCTTCCTCGATGATGCGCAGGATCGACAGGGCCAGCGAATCGACGCTACGAATGAACCCATGGCCGTCGCAGCGCGGGCAGACCTGGTGAGCGGATTCACCCAGCGACGGACGCAGGCGCTGGCGCGACATCTCGAGCAGACCGAACCGCGAGATGCGCCCGATCTGCACGCGGGCCCGGTCTTCTTTCATCGCCTCTTTCAGGCGGTTTTCAACCTCGCGCTGGTTGCGCGATGGGGTCATGTCGATGAAATCGATCACGAACAGACCGCCCAGGTCCCGCAACCGCAGCTGGCGGGCGATCTCGTCGGCTGCCTCGAGGTTGGTGTTGAGTGCCGTCTCCTCGATGTCGGAACCCTTGGTCGCGCGCGCCGAGTTGATGTCGATTGAGGTCAACGCCTCGGTGTGATCGATGACGATCGATCCACCTGAGGGCAAGCGGAGCTCCCTGCGGAAGGCCGACTCGATCTGCGACTCGATCTGGTAGCGCGAGAACAGCGGCACCTCATCGTCGTAAAGGCGGAGTTTGCGCAAGTACTTGGGCATCACCTGCTCGATGAACTGGCGCGCCTGCTCGTGCACCTCGGGCTGGTCGACGACGATCTCGCCGATGTCGGCCCGCAAGTGATCACGGATCGAACGGATGATGACATTGCTTTCCTGGTAGATCAGGAACGGCGCCTTGCGTTCGGCGGCCGATTGTTCGATCGCACTCCATAGCTGCAGCAGGTAGTCGAGGTCCCACTGCAGTTCCTCGGCGATCTTGCCGACGCCGGCCGTGCGCACGATCAGGCCCATGCCGTCCGGGATCTCGAGCACGCTCATCGCCTCGCGCAGGTCGGAGCGCTCCTGGCCCTCGATCCGGCGCGACACGCCGCCGGCACGTGGGTTGTTGGGCATCAGGACCAGGTATCTGCCGGCCAGCGACAGGAACGTGGTCAGTGCGGCGCCCTTGTTGCCGCGTTCCTCTTTCTCGACCTGGACGATCACCTCCTGGCCTTCCTTGAGCAGTTCGTTGATGGCACGCTTGCCGGCGTCGAACGCCTCACTCTTGAAGTACGAGCGGGAGATCTCCTTCAGCGGCAGGAATCCGTGTCGCTCGGCGCCGTAGTCGACGAATGCGGCCTCGAGGCTTGGTTCGACACGGGTGATGCGACCCTTGTAAATGTTGGCCTTCTTCATCTCCCGACCGGGAGATTCGATGTCGAGGTTGTACAACCTCTGGCCATCCACGATGGCCACACGCAACTCTTCAGGCTGAGTCGCGTTGATCAGCATGCGCTTCATTGAGTTTTCCTTGTGTCCCACCGGAAACAGATACATCGCGGCGGCTCTTCCGCTTGCGGTCGCGATTGACCGATGCGGAAAAGTGGCAACGACGCGCCCCTTCCGGGCGGGAGCAATTCTTCACATAGGGTTGGCCGGGTTCGTCGCAACGCGCTGACGATTTCATCGTCGTACGTGACCGCGCCGAATGGCACCGACCAGCTTTTTCTGGCGCGCATCGCATGGGGTCGGGTAGCATCTGGGCTGTCCCGACCTCCGCTTGACCCGTCACATCGCACAATCAGCCGGAGTGAAGAGGCATGCGCTGCATGCTGGCGCGCCCGCTTTGCGCCGGTTTAACCGCCGGCACAGGCAATTCGTCTCCCGGCTTCGGTCATGTTCGACCGCTGGTCGTCGCTGGGACGATCCTTCCGGGACCCTCAAAATATACCAGATTATCAGGCAGATGCATCAAGTTTCGCAGAATGCAGGCGACGATGGCTGACGAATCAGGCGAAAGCGGCGTCCGCTTCGTCACCGTCGACCAGCACAACCACGGCCAGCGCCTCGATAATTTCCTCCTCGGCCTGCTCAAAGGCGTGCCCCGCAGCTGGGTGTACCGCGTGTTGCGAACCGGCGAGGTGCGGGTGAACAAGGGTCGCTGCAAGCCGTCGCAGCGCCTGGCGCAGGGTGACCGGGTACGTGTGCCCCCGGTGCGACTGGCCGAGCGTGATCCGGGCCAACCGCCGCCATCCATGTTGGCATCGATCGAAAAATCAATTATTTACGAGGACGACCAGATCCTGGCGATCGATAAACCGTCGGGACTCGCGGTGCATGGCGGCAGCGGGCTGTCGTTCGGCGTGATCGAGGCGCTGCGCGCCGCGCGACCGGATGCGCCGTTTCTCGAACTGGCCCATCGCCTCGATCGCGACACCTCCGGCTGCCTGCTGCTGGCGAAACGCCGGCCCGCGCTGGTCCGGCTGCAGGAACTTCAGCGCAACGGACGTATCGATAAACGCTATCTCGCGTTGCTTGCCGGCAAGATCCGCAAGGGCGCCTGGCGTTGCGATCTGCCGTTGCGCAAGAACACACTCAAGAGTGGCGAACGCATCGTACGCGTCGATCCGGAGGGCAAGGTGGCGGCGACGGCATTCACGGTGCTGCGCCGGTTCGCCGATGCATCGCTGGTCGAGGCGGTGCTCGAGACCGGGCGCACGCACCAGATCCGGGTCCACGCGGCCGCCAACGGCACGCCGATCCTGGGTGACGACAAGTACGGCGACGAGACCGCCAATCGCCGGCTGCGCGAGCTGGGGCTCCGGCGGTTGTTCCTGCATGCCGCGTCGCTGCAGTTCGAGTGGCCGGACCGGCGAGAGCGGGTGAGGATCGAGGCGCCGCTGCCAGAAGATCTTGCGGCCGTTTTGGGAAAGTTGAATGACCAGACGTTATGACGTGATCGTGTTCGACTGGGACGGCACGCTGATGGATTCAGAGGCGCGCATCGTCACCTGCATGCAGCGTGCGGCGCTGGATGCCGGTCTGGCAGTGCCGGACGATGCCGACGCACGCGACGTGATCGGCCTCGGCCTGCGCGAGGCGATCGCAAAACTTTTTGCTTTGCATGCCGATGCAGACATCGAATGTGTGGCGGATGCCTATCGTCTGCATTGGCTTGGCAATGACGTCGCAGCAGCCGCGATGTTCGACGGTGCAACCGACCTTCTCGAGTCACTGCATGAAGAAGGACACCTGCTGGCCGTCGCCACCGGCAAGAGCCGGCGCGGACTCGACAAGGCGTTGCAAGACAGCGGACTGGCGCATTTCTTCCACGTCACCCGATGCGCCGACGAGGCGTTTTCGAAACCGCACCCGCAGATGCTGGAGGACATCCTCACCGATCTGAATGCGTCACCGCTGCAGGCTGTTGTAGTCGGAGACACCGAATACGACATGCAGATGGCGTCCAACGCCGGTGTCGCTGCGGTCGGCGTCACCCACGGCGTGCACAGTGCCGAGCGCCTGCTGGCCAGCGGTGCGCGAAAATGTTTCGCAGATCTCCGCGATCTGCATCGATGGCTGCGAGCGGAGAACGACCCGGTAACCGGAAGTTGGAGTTAGCTATGGATTCGAAATCCGAACATGACGACGGATGGCACAAGGATCTGGTCGAGCGGTTGGCCAGCGACGCACTCATCGAACGTCGTCGCGCCAGGCGTTGGGGCATCTTCTTCAAACTGCTGACATTCGCCTACGTGACCTTGCTGCTGGTGCTGGCGCTACCCTCCGGCTGGACTGACAAAGCCATCAAGGACAAGGGGCACACCGCGTTGATCGAACTGAAGGGTGTCATCGCCGCCGACGAAAAGGCATCCGCCAGCAATGTCATCGAAGGGCTGCGCGACGCCTTTGAGGATGACGGGACCAAGGCCGTCATCCTGCGGATCAATTCGCCCGGCGGCTCGCCGGTTCAGTCCAGCGACATCTACAAGGAGATCCTGCGGCTGCGCAAGAAGTATCCGGATATCCCACTGTACGCGGTCGTCTCCGACATGTGCGCATCCGGCGGCTATTACATCGCATCCGCTGCCGACAAGATCTACGTCAACGAATCCAGCGTGATCGGTTCGATCGGCGTACTGATGAACGGATTCGGATTCGTCGACACGATGGGAAAGCTCGGCGTGGAGCGGCGCCTGATGACGGCCGGCGAGCACAAGGGGATCCTCGATCCGTTCAGCCCGATGAGTGAGTTCGACAGGCGCTACATCGGCGATCTGCTGACCGGGCTCCACCGTACGTTCATCGATGCCGTGAAAGCAGGGCGGGGAGACCGCCTCAAAGGCGATGACGAAACCCTGTTCAGCGGGCTGTTCTGGAACGGCAAGGAGGGCATTGAGCTCGGTCTCGCGGACGCGATTGGCAACGCCAGCTATGTCGCGCGGGAGGTGGTGGGCGCCGAGGATCTGGTTGATTTCACGAGCAAGGAGGACCCGATCGAGCGGCTGGTCAACCGCCTGGGCGCGGCCGCAGGCCAGGCCCTCGCACGCGTGGCCGGCTTCGGTCAGGTCGAACTGCGTTGACGTATCGCCGTCACATTGCTGTCATATTGACGATCTCTAATGCGCCCGATCGAGGATGCGGCAACAGAGAGAATCGACGTGGCCATGACCCAGATTCTGATCGTAGAGGACGAACCGGCTGTCCGTGAGCTGCTGGCGGCGACCCTGACGGCCGCGGGATACGATGTCGCCGAGGCGGCCAATGGCAGCCAGGCACAGCAGCTCGTCGGCGACCAGGATCCCTCACTGATACTGCTGGACTGGATGCTTCCTGGCATGAGTGGGCTGGAGTTCGCCAAATGGATGAAGCGTGATGACCGCCTCAGCGAGATCCCCATCATCATGCTGACGGCGCGCGACGAAGAGGGGTACAAGGTTCAGGGTCTCGAAGCCGGTGTCGACGACTACGTCACCAAGCCGTTCTCGACGCGCGAACTGCTGGCCCGCATTAAAGCAGTGTTGCGCCGCGCAGGCAGCGACGGCAGTGAGCTGATTCGCGTCGACAACCGGCTCGAGATGGACCTGGTTCAACATCGGGTGCTCGCCGACGACGAACCGGTGTCGATAGGGCCGACCGAATTCAAGCTGCTGCACTTCTTTCTCACCCACCAGGAACGGGTCTATTCACGCACGCAGTTGCTTGACCTGGTCTGGGGGCGCAATGTGTACATCGAAGAGCGCACGGTCGATGTGCACATCCGCCGCCTGCGCAAGGCCCTCGAACCGCATGGACTCGATGACCTGGTGCAGACCGTTCGGGGTGTCGGCTACCGGTTTTCGGTAAGGCCAACTTGAATCCGCGACCCGGTTGGCTGGGAGAACTGTGGCGCATTGTTCTGCTGCTTGCCGGGGCGTCATTCGTCGGATGGGTTACTGGAGAGATCGCTCTCTGGCTGCTGCTCGCGCTTGCCGCCTACACGCTGCGCAACCTCTTCAATCTGCATCGTCTCTCGCGCTGGCTTGGTGATCCGGCGAAAGAGAGCATCCCCATCCATTTCGGCATCTGGGGGGATATTTACTCCCAGATTGCGCGGGTGAATGCGCACCAGGCAGAGCGCGAATCCCGCCTGAACCGCCTCGTCGACGAGTATCAGGCGTCGACGGCGGCCCTTCCCGACGGCGCGGTCGCCATGGATGCGCGCGGCCGAATCCGTTGGTTCAACGACGCCGCCAGCCGCCTGCTGGGGCTGGTGACCGCCAAGGACATCGGCCAACCACTGCAAAACCTGTTCCGCAATCCGGAGATAACGGCATTCCTGCAGGCACGCAGTTTCGAACAACTGCTTGAAACGAATGTTCCCGGAGACGGCAGCCGCCGACTGGAGATGCGGCTGGCACCCTACGGAGACGGACAGATCCTTCTGCTGGCGCGTGACGTCACGGAGCGCTTCCAGCAGGACCGCATTCGCAGGGACTTCGTCGCCAATGTTTCGCACGAGTTGCGCACCCCGCTGACCGTGATCAGCGGGTTCATCGAAAACCTGCAGGCCGATGAACGCTGCAGCGACAAGCGCCTCGAACGGCCACTCGAGCTCATGGCGCAGCAGGCGGCGCGCATGCGGCACATCATCGAGGATCTGCTGCTGCTGGCACGCCTGGAGGCGGGTCAGACGACCGAGGTGCTCGACGATGTCGACGTCGCAGCGATGCTGCACGGTGTTGCCGATGAGTGCCGGGCGCTGCGCGCCGATTCACCGGAGATCCGGTGCGAGATCGCGTCCCGTCGCCGGTTGCGGGGGGATCCCAAGCAACTGCGCAGCGCCGTCGTCAACCTCGTGGTAAACGCGGTTCACCACACGCCGGCAGACGGCCACGTCACCTTGATGTGGCGCGACGAGCGACAGGAATCGGTCCTCGAAGTACGGGACGACGGGGAAGGAATCGCGCCCGAACACATTCCGCGCATCACCGAACGCTTCTACCGGGTCGACTCGGGGCGATCGCGCGAACGGGGCGGGACCGGCCTTGGCCTCGCGATCGTCAAGCATGTGCTGCGCTACCACGCGGCAAAACTGGAAATTCAGAGTCAGCCTGATGCCGGAAGCCGGTTCATCTGCCGCTTCCCCCCATCCCGTCTGATCGGCTGATAGAATTAACAAGTTGGCACTATTCAAACCTTGCCGCAGTGGCCGCTGAACCCACCGCGAACCGGGAAGCGCAACGATGGATACCTCCGACCTCAAGCATCACTACTCACAGCAGTTCAACAGCGAACTCGAAGAGCTCCGATCACGCGTGCTGGCGATGGGGGGAACCGTCGAACAGCATCTCGAGCTGGCGATCGAGGCATTGGGTACCGGGGTGTCCGCCGGTGCGGAAACGGTGGTTGCCAACGACCACAAGGTAAATGCCTTCGACGTCGAGATCGACGAGCGTTGCACCAAGATCCTGGCGCTTCGCCAGCCCACCGCGAGCGATCTGCGCCTGGTGCTCGCAGTGATCAAGACGACTGCTGACCTCGAGCGAATTGGCGACGAAGCCAAGCGCGTTGCGAGCATGGCGATCCGCGCGGCTTCCGGTGAGCACGGGCGCAACCTCTACGGACAGATTGTCCACCTGGGGAACCAGGTACAGCAGATGTTGCACAGTGTCCTCGATGCTTTTGCCCGCATGGATGTACAGGCGGCGGTGCAGGTCGCGCACGAGGACGTCAACATCGATCGCGAATACGAGAGCGTGATGCGGCAGAGCATGACCTACATGATGGAGGATCCACGCGCGATCCCCAGTGTCCTCGACCTGATCTGGGCGGCGCGCGCCCTCGAACGAATCGGTGACCGCTGCTGCAACATCTCGGAATACATCATCTATTTCGTGAAGGGCAAGGACGTCCGGCATACCAGCCTGGACGACATCAGGAAGGAAATCAGCTAGCGTGCGCGACGGCGATTCGATGCATCGGGATCCGCACGAAGAGATACGCGGGATCGTCTGGGTATTTGTCGACTCAGGATCCATTGAATCGCAGAGGTCATCTTGCTAGGTACGCTCGCAGCCTGGACCATGCGACGTCCGTCGCATCAGACGCTGATCTTCCATCGCGTCGTGCGCGAACCTGATCCGATGAGCCCGTCGGAACCCACAGCCGCGTGGTTCGAGTCACTCATCGCTATGCTCAAGCGGCGCTTTGATCTGATCGGGGTCGCCGAAGCGGTGAGGCGGGCGCAGGAAGGTCTACTGAACGGGCGAACGCTGAGTATCACCTTCGACGATGGGTACGCCGACAATTTCGAGGTGGCCCTACCGATACTGAAACAGCACGGCGCACCCGCCACGTTCTTCGTCGCAAGCGGGTTTCTCGACGGCGGCCGCATGTGGAACGACTCGATCATCGAGACCTGCCGCCGCCTGCCGCCCGGTCGTCACGAGACCGGTGACCCGGAAAACGGGCCGGTAACGCTCGACGACTGGGAATCCCGGCGCGCCGCCGCATCGCGGTTGATCACGGCATGGAAGCACCTGTCACCGGACCAGCGCCAGCGACGCGTCGACGGTTTCGCCGCGTTGGCCGACCGGCTGCCCGACGACCTGATGATGACGACGGAACAGCTGCGCCGCATGGCGTCGACACCGGGCATCACGATCGGCGGACACACGGTTTCGCATCCGATCCTGGCCGCATTGGCGCCCGGGGAGGCACGCGACGAAATTGAGGGCGGCAAGCACGCGCTCGAGGAAAAACTGCAGATCGAGCTGGACTTGTTCGCGTATCCGAACGGCAAACATGGCGCCGATTACCTGAACGAACACGCCGAGATGGTCCGTGACGTCGGCTTCCGCGCGGCTGTTGCGACCAACTGGGGGCGCCTGACATCCGCCAGCGACGTATTCCGGATTCCCCGATTCACACCCTGGCATGCCGATCTGGACCGCTTCTGCGTCGATCTCGCGCGCTGCCACTTTGGCCTGCTGTGAACCTGCGGCTGGCATTGCGCGGAGCGCGATGGGCTATGGCTCGATGCCGCGGTGTGTCAGCCACAACTCGAGCATCATCAGCACCCATATGAATTCGCCGTAGTAGCCAGCGTGCTGTTCGCGGTGCAGGCGTGAAATCTCATCGATGAACTCCGGCCGCACGTAATTCCGCCGCTTCATGCGCGCCAGATTGTCGGCCACCAGCTGCTGCAGTCCGGGGTGATTCGTCATCCAAACACCGAACGGCAGTCCGAAGCCGTGCTTGGGCTTGTTGATGATTTCGTCGGGCAGGAATCCGGTGACCGCGCGCTTGTAGAACGCACGCAGCTTGTTGCCGCGCATTTTGTTGGTCGACGAAACCCGGGTCGAGAACTCCACGAGTCTATCGTCGAGCATCGGGTACTCCACCTGAATGCCCGCCAGGTCGCACATCCGGTTCACCTTGCGCAGGTCGTTGTCGGCGAGCGTGTGGTGCCAGTCCAGGTAGAGCATCCGGTTCAGACTGCTCGCATTGCGCGGCTGGTGGTAGATCTCGCGATCCAGCCGCAGTGGCAGCTCGCTGTCGATCGCCTGCCGCAGGTCATCTGTGACAATCTGTTCCGCACCGAGTCGGTTGAGGAAATTGTAGGTCTGCAGGCGGTCCGGTAGCGGGATGTTTGCCTGTTGAACATAACTGAGGGCCTTGCGTACGAGTGTGGCATTGTCCGGCATTCGACCGAGTACCGGCTCGATCACCGTTCGGCGCAGCCAGGCGGGCAGCGCCGGGTAATGCTCGAACACGCGCTGCTTCGCGTAGCGCTCGTTGCCGGCAAACAGTTCGTCGCCACCATCGCCGGCGAGCAACCGCCTGCGACCGTCGGCAGCGGCGAAGCGGGCACAGAAGTAGGCCGGTAGCGCCGATGAGTTGCCGAACGGTTCGTCGTAAGCGGCCGCGATCCGCGGCAGCTCGCTGAGCACGTCGTCGGGTGTGACGTAATAGGTATTGAAGCGCGTGCGAAAACGCTCGCTGGCGATCCGCGCAAACGCAATCTCGTCGTACCCGTCCGCATCGAAACCGATCGAATAGGTGTTCGGGTCGGGCCGGTGCCGGGCCAGCAAACCAGCGACGGTGGAACTGTCGAGTCCGCCACTCAGGAACGCGCCGGTATCTTCGCCGTTGTCGAGACGCGCTACCGAACTTCCCAGCAGGCCCATCAATTCTTCGCCCATTTCGCGCATGGGGCGATCGGCGGTCTCGCGGAATTCCGGCTCCCAGTATCGCCGTACCTCCCACCTGCCGCTTTCGCAGAACAGGGCATGCGCAGCCATCAGTTTGTTGGTGCCTTCGAAGACGGTCGCTGGCGAGGGCACCATGTGGAAGTACAGATAGTTGAAGACGGCCTGCGGCGACACCGAGTGTGGGCGGCCGGCCAGCACGTCGATCGACGTCGCCAGCGGCGCAAACAGCAGTTCGCCGTCGTCGGAGTATCCCCAGTAAACCGGTACCTGGCCGAAGTGATCGACGGCAACAAGCCCGGTGCGATTGCGTGTATCCCAGACACAGACAGCGAATCGTCCGCCGATGACCGACAAGAGTCCGGTTCCATGCTGACGATAGGCCTGCAGGACTGCCACGGCGGGATCGTGCCTGAGTTGCGAGTCGGCGAGTTCGACCGCGAGCCAGTCGACATTGCCTGCGATCGCGCAATGTACACCGTCGGCGCTCGCGCACCAGCCGCGCACGGCCATCGCTGACAGCCCTTCGGCGACCAGATGCCGCGTATCGCCAGCGCGCATGTCAGCGGCGACGGCCTGGTCTGGAGGAGTGGCCGTCGACAACACGCCCTGAGCCGAAATGCGACCGCTGATACCGGGAATAACCAAACTTCACTCCTCGCTGTGTCGGGACCGGGACGTCGCCTCTGCCAGCATGGCGGCCGATACGGCGATGACTTTGGCGCCGGCCACGGGCCGGCGATTATGCCTCAGCCGATACCGGTTCCCAAAGCCGGCCAGCCGAGCGGCCGGGGAGCCCCCGCACGCGCGCCTTTGGTATACTTTTTGGTCTTTGATTTACCGAGGCAAGGAACTCAGTGCGACATGGCGACGTTTGAACAGGTCAGGCAGGTGGTTGGCGACGTGCTGCAGTTGGGAGATCGTACGGCGAATCTGCAGCCTGACACGGCATTGCTCGGCAACATCCCGGAATTCGACTCGATGGCCGTCGTGAGTGTCATTACCGCACTCGAGGACCAGCTCGGCATCTTCGTCGAGGACGACGACATCACCGGCGAAACATTCGAGACCCTCGGCAACCTCACCGCGTTCGTTCAAAGCAAGCTCTGAATCTCACGTGATCGCGGCCGAATTTCTCGACAGCCGCCTGGGTCGGATCTTCTGCCTGCAGGCGCGGCAGGCGCAGGGACTCGCACGCGGCCGCGCCGTGGTACTGCCGCCGTTCGGTGAGGAACTGAACAAGTCCCGGCATGTACTGTCGGCACTCGTGCGTCACCTCGACGCGCATTCGTTCGATGTCGTGCTCCCCGATCTCTATGGCACCGGCGACAGTGAGGGCGATTTCGCCGATGCCGATCTGAACACGTGGCGCGCGGACATCGATGCCGCCGTCGCCAGCCTGCCGACCGGGCCGAGGCTGCATCTGATCGCCTTACGTGCGGGGGCATTGTTGGCGGTAGATGCGGCCGCCAGGCACCCGGTGGATTCGCTGACCCTGATCCACCCGGTTGCCGACGGCCGACAACTTCTCAACCAGCTGTTGCGCCTGCGCCTCGCTGGCGGTCTGCTGGGTGGCGGACAACAGGAAACGGCGGCCGAGTTGCGTCAGCGCCTGGGCGCTGGAGAGACACTCGAAATCGCCGGTTACGCGATCTCGGCGGCGCTGGCCGGCGGCATCGAGTCACTGAACCTGGGGACGCCGGACTGCGCCACCGCGCGCCGGGTCAACTGGATCGAGCTGGTCGCGGAACAAGGACGTGCACTGATGCCGACGAGCCAACGCGTCGTCGAGGCATGGCAGGCAGCGGGTGTGGAGGTCACGACTGACACGCTGGTCTGCGACAGCTTCTGGGCAACCCAGGAGATTGCGTACTGCCAGGATCTGGTCGATCGCGTCTGCAACATGCCGGGGCTCTAAGAGATGGGCCGGGAAAAACCGGTGTCGTTCGACTGCGCGGGCGAGCGCCTTTTCGGCATCCTGCATCCGGCCGAATCGCCTGCCGCGGAAATCGGCATGCTGTTGGTCGTCGGCGGCCCGCAGTACCGCGTCGGCAGTCATCGTCAATTCGTGCTGTTGGCACGCACACTGGCTGCGGCCGGCATTCCGGTGCTGCGCTTCGATTACCGCGGCATGGGTGACAGTGGCGGCGAGCCGCGTGACTTCGAAGCCATCGGTGACGATATCAGGGCGGCTATCGACTGCATGGCCGCCGAAGTCGTCGGGCTGAAGCGCTTCGCACTCTGGGGCCTGTGCGACGCCGCCAGTGCGAATGCCTTCTACGCGCCAGGCGATCCACGGGTGATCGGGCAAGTCGCAGCCAACCCCTGGGCGCGCACCGCCGAGGGCGAGGCCCAGGCCTACATCAGACATTACTATCTCGAACGCGTCTTGAGCCGCGACTTCTGGCGCAAGGTGATGAGCCTGCGGTTCGATGCGGTTGGCTCGCTGCGCGATTTTCTGACCAAATTCAAGCGCAGTCGGAGCGGTGGGTCGGGGGCGTGTGCCGCCGAGGATTCGCGGCCATTGCCGGTCCGGTTGCGCGAGGCCCAGGTGGGTTTCGACGGTCCGGTTCTACTGCTGTTGAGCGGCAACGATCTCACGGCGAAAGAGTATCTCGATCGCGTCGCGGACGTGGACGAATGGCAACGCTGGATGGAATCGACCCGCGTCACTTTGCACCGCCTCGACGCGGCCGATCACACCTTCTCCCGGGCTGTCTGGCGCGACCAGGTCGCCGGCTGGACGCGCGACTGGCTGCTCCGCCTGGCGCGTGGAAGCTGACCGCGGCTCAGACGAGCACCTGTAGCGGAGCAGGGTGACCGAGGAACAGATGCGGGCTCGCGGTGTAACCGTACGCCCCCGACTGCAGTACGACGATCAGATCACCCACATCGGCACACCCAAGCTCCATGCGATCACCCAGGATGTCGAGCGGCGTGCAAAGCGGCCCGACGACGCTGACGACCTCACGTGGACCTTCGTGCACATGGCGTGCGGTCACGACCGGGTAGTTCTTGCGTATCACCTGGCCGAAATTGCCGGATGCCGCGAGGTGGTGGTGCAGGCCACCGTCGGTCACCAGATAGGTGAGTCCGCGCGATTCCTTGCGGTCGACGACACGGCATACATAGATGCCGGCCTCAGCGACCAGGTAGCGTCCGAGTTCGATCATGACCTCGACTTCGCCCAGTCGTGCATGGCACTCGCCGAGACGGACGCCCAGATTCGCGCTGACCGCAGAGAGATCGAGGCGCTGCTCACCGGGAAAATACGGGATGCCGAAGCCGCCGCCGATGTTCAGCATCTCGAGCGCACCCGGTGCATCGTCGCTCAGCCGGTAGGCGAGTTCGAAGGTGGCGTCCTGCGCCTCGATCAGGCTCTCCGGCCGCAGGTTCTGTGAACCGCTGAAGATGTGGAAGCCACGGAAATGCGCCCCGCTTTGACCGATCCGGTGCAGCAGCTGCGGCACCTGCTCGGCATCGACGCCGAACGGCTTCGGGCCGCCGCTCATCTTCATGCCCGAGGATTTGAGTTCGAAATCCGGGTTGACGCGCACCGCGACACGCGGCGCAATGCCCAATCCGTCCCCAGCACGCAGCGCGCGCTCAAACTCGCCGGCGGATTCGAGGTTCAACGTGATACCGGCGGCGATCGCACCGCGCAGCTCCACGTCGCCCTTGCCCGGGCCAGCGAAGCTGATCTCCGCGGCCGGCATGCCGCTGTCGAGCGCGACACGCAGCTCGCCCAGCGAGGCGACGTCCAGGCCATCGACCAGGCCAGCCATGTGATCGACCACGGCGGGCATCGGATTCGCCTTCATCGCGTAGTGGATCGATAGGCCGTCGGGAAGGGTCTCACGCAGATCGCGCACGCGTCGGCTCATTGCATCGCGGTCGTAGGCGTAGAACGGCGTCTGGCCGACCTGCGCCGCGAGTCGCTCGACCGACAGGCCGCCGATCGTCAGCGCATCGCCGACAACGGGAAACTGCGCCAGTGGGGCGTGAACGGGTTTGTCACTCATGCGTTCGGTTCCGTGCTGGTAAAGACCTCGGCAAACTGGATGGACAACGCCTTGCGGTCGATCTTGCCGTTCGGGTTGCGCGGCAATTCAGCGGCGACATGGACATGGCCGGGAATCATGAACAACGGCAGGTGGAGCCGGCTGTGGGCAAGAATCGACTCGACGTCGATCGTCGCCGACGCGGTCTGCACGATCAGCACGATGCCGTAGCCGATCTGCGGGTGTGGGGCGCCGAACGCAACCGCCTGCTCGACCCCGTCGATCTGGAACACGACCTCCTCGATCTCGCCCGGGCTGACGCGGTAGCCGGACGTCTTGATCATCTCGTCGTTGCGGCCGATGAAATACAGGAAGCCTTCGGCGTCACGCTTCACACGGTCACCGGACCAGACCGCGAGCTCCGGATTCGGAATACCGGCCGGCTGAGCGGGTGCGGGCTTGAAGCGGATGTCGGTCTTCTCGCGGTCACCCCAATAACCGAGCGAAACCAGCGCGCCGCGATGCACGAGCTCGCCGGGCTCGTCGACGCCGCATTCACTGCCGTCTTCCCGCACGATCATGATCTCGGCATTCGGTATTGCCTTGCCCATCGACTCGGGTCGAATGTCGACCTGGTCGGGCGGCAGGTAGGTGGAACGGAAGGCCTCGGTCAGCCCGTACATCAGGTAGACGAGTGTGTTGGGCAGCGATGCGCGTAATGCCGACGTGGTCGCGATCGGCATCGCGCCACCGGAATTGGTGATATAGCGCAGGCAGGCCACGGCCTCGTCCGGCCAGGGCAGCGTCGCCAGCTGATTCCACAGCGGCGGAACGGCGGCGAGGCCCGTGACCTGGTATTTGGCCACGGCCCTGATCACGTCACGCGGCAGCAGATAGTCCATCAAAACCACCGACGCACCGACCGAGAAGGCCGTCGTCAACTGGCTCAGACCATAGTCGAAACTGAACGGCAGCACGGCGAGCAGACGATCGCTGGCGTTGTTCTGCAGGTATTCGGCGACGCTGTGTGCGCCGGCAAGCATGTTGCGGTGAGACAACACGACACCCTTAGGTCGACCCGTGCTGCCGGACGTGTAGAGAATCGCCGCCATATCGGCGTCGATCCGCGCCTGCGGCGGCATGGACGGCTCGCCGAGCATCTGTTCCCATCCCAGAACCATCTTGCCGTCGAGCGATGGCAGATCCCCGCTGCCGGTGACGATCAGGTGGACGAGATCGGGGCATTCCTTCAGCGTGTCCTCGAGCAGCGCCGCGCGGTCGGCGCTGGTGATCAGGATCCGGGTCGCACAATCGCGAAGGATGTGCCCGACCTGCTCCGGCTTGAGGATCGGGTTGACCGGAACGAACACGCCACCGGCCGCCATCGAACCGAACATGGATGTCACGGTCTCGAACTGTTTGGGCAGGTATACTGCGACACGCTCGTCGCGGATCACACCGAGCCCACGCAGGCCGGATGCCACCGCGGCCACCTGCGACGCAAGCGCGGCGTACGTCAGCACATCCTGTTTGAACAACAGGGCCGGCGCGTCGGCGGTGCGCGATGCCGACGCCGAGATCAGGTGGTGGAGCAAAAAGGTCATGATAAAGCTGCCGTTTTGTCGAAAGCGAAAGTATACCCCGAGGGCTTCTGTGTTCCCGTGGCCGCGACTGGCGGTCGGCGCGTTTCTGTTGTTGCCTGCACTTTCCACGTCGCTGGCCGCGGCCGGTCTGCCCGATACGATCGACCGGATCCGATCATCGGTGGTCGCAGTCGGCACTTTCCAGCCTAGCGGCAGCCCGCGGCAACAATTCAGGGGCACCGGTTTCGCCGTCGGCAACGGCCACTTCGTGGTCACCAACTTCCATGTGCTGCCTGAAGAGCTGGATGCCGGCAAACGCGAAAAGCTTGCGGTCTATGTGGGTCGCGGACGCAGCGCCCACTTCTACCCGGCGACGATCGCCGCACAGGATGCCGGGCACGACCTCGCACTGTTGCGTATCGACACCAAGCTGCCGGCACTGGCCCTGCACGACGGACCACCGCCGCGCGAAGGCCAGGAAATCGCCTTGACGGGCTTCCCGATCGGCATGGCGCTCGGGCTTTACCCCGTGACCCACCGCGGCATCATATCGGCGATCAGCCCGATGGCGCCCCCGCAGCTTGGATCGCGTGCATTGAGTGCGAAGATGATCCGGGCCATGCGCGATCCCTTCGACGTACTGCAGCTCGACGCCACCGCCTATCCCGGCAATAGCGGCAGTCCGGTTTTCGACCAACAGACGGGCGAGGTGCTTGGGGTCCTCAACAGCGTGTTCGTCAAAGAGACCAAGGAGGCGGTAATCCAGAAGCCTTCCGGGATCAGCTATGCGATCCCTGTACGCTTCGTACGCGACCTGCTGCATGGCGCGAAATAGGCGCCTGGTCAGATCAACGCGAAGATCACCGCGCCGAGCAACAGCCGGTAGATCACGAACGGCCACATGCCGATGCGTTCGATGAAACGCAGGAACAGCGCGATGGCCAGGTAGGCCGCGATGCCCGACAACAGCACGCCGAGGCCGAGCGATCCCCAGTCCACCGGGGTATCGACCTTCAGCAGATCGAGCGTCACCAGGGTGCCCGACGCCAGGATCGTCGGGATCGCGAGCAGGAAGGAGAACCGCGATGCGGCCGCACGGTTCAGGCCCAGCCACAGCCCGGCCGTCATCGTGATGCCGGAGCGCGACGTACCTGGCACCAGCGCGAGTATCTGGCTGGCGCCGATGATCAGTGCATCGGCCAGCGACACGCTGTCGATATCGCGCCGCCGCCCGGCTCGCAGATCGACCCAGCCGAGCAGCAGGCCGAAAACGACCGTCGTCGAACCGATCACCCAAGGTGCGCGCAGCTCACCTTCCACCAGCGATTTGAGCAGCAATCCGGCGATGACCACCGGGATGGTACCGACGATGACCGCCCAGCCAAGCCGGCTGTGATGGGTTGCCTGGCCACCGGGAACCAGCGACGCGAACCAGGCGCCGGCGATGGACCAGATGTCCTTCCAGAAATAGCCGATTACCGCGATCAGCGATCCGAGGTGGACAGCGACATCGAAAGCAAGACCCTGGTCCGCGAAGCCGAACAGGTGGGGCGCCAGGATCAGGTGACCGGAGCTCGAGATCGGCAGAAACTCGGTAAGTCCCTGGACGATGGCCAGGGTCAGGATCTGCAGGTCGTTCATCTGCCGCTTTCCAACAGTTTGTGCTCCCAGTTGAGCGAACTGCGCACGATTTCCTCCAGGTTGTCGTAGCGTGGCGACCAGCCCAGTACGTCGCGCACGCGCTCGGCGCCGGCGATCAGCGCTGGTGGATCGCCCGCACGGCGCTCCTGCTCGATGATGTTGAGCGGCGCACCGTGCACGCGGCCGACCATGTCGAGCACCTCGCGGACGCTGTAGCCGTGACCGTAACCGCAGTTCAGGATCTCTGATTCGCCGCCGTCGCGCAGGTAGTCGATCGCCTTGAGGTGGGCGTCGGCCAGATCCTCGACATGGATGTAGTCGCGGATGCCGGTGCCATCCGGGGTGGGGTAGTCGGTGCCGAAAATATACAACGCATCCCGTTTGCCGACAGCGTGTTCTGCGGCGACTTTCATCAGCAGCGTCGCCCCCGGGGTGGACTGGCCGATTCGCCCCTGAGGATCGGAGCCTGCGACGTTGAAATAGCGCAGGATCACGTAGCGCAGATCGCTTGCGGCACCCAGATCGCGCAGCATGTGCTCGGTCATCAGTTTGGACATGCCATAGGGATTGATCGGCTGCGTCGGGGTGTCCTCCCGGCATTGCTGCGTCTCCGGGATGCCGTAGACGGCTGCGGTCGACGAAAACACGAAGTGTTTCACGTCGGCCTCGACACAGCATTCGAGCAAATTGCGCGTCGCGCAGGTATTGTTGCGATAGTACTTCAGCGGATCTGCCACCGACTCCGGCACGATCGTGTGTGCCGCGAAGTGAATGACCGTGTCGACGGCGTGTTCGCGCAACAAGGCCCGAACCAGAGCCTGATCCGAGGTGTCACCCTCGACAAAGGCGCCATGGAGCACGTTTTCGCGGAAACCCTTGGACAGGTTGTCGAGGGTCACGACGCGCTCGCCGGCCTCGCCCAGCTGACGCACCGTATGGCTGCCGATGTAACCGGCGCCACCGGTCACCAGGATGGAATTCGAACTCATGCTCTTCCTTGTTGCCCGCAAAAGGGCGCCAATGATAGCCGCTCGATGCAGCCGGTTCACCCCGAAGCGATGACGGCGTCGTAGTCGATGAAGCGCACGGCCTGGACGTCGGCATCGACGACCAGCGACACGCAGGCGATGTGTCGGCCGGTCGGTCGGAAACTGATCCCGCGAAGGCCGTCGGGATCCGCTCGCTCGGCGAAGATCCCGCGACCCAGCGCCTTCTGCCGGGATTCGAACTGGGTCCACAGGTCCAGGAACAAGGCTGGCCGCCCGGCCGGCGTCTGGGCCTCCAGCAATGCAAGGTCGGACACGTCGAGCACGCGTCGCGCCAGGCGCAGCGGGTCGTCGACCTTACGGTCCGCCTCGACGTCGACACCGACCGGCGAACGCATGCTGACGGCCAGCAAAGCGAGGTCGGGGCAGTGGCTCAGGTTGAACTCGACGGCGCCCGGCGGGGTGGCCAGAAACGGTTTGCCGCCGGATGCGTTCTCGATTCGGAGGCGCTCGGTGGAAATCCCGGCATATCGCGCCAGAATCTCGCGCAGTGCCGCGTGCGCCCGTTCGCGCATGGAATGTTCGCTGTCGGGCCCCTGTGCAATCCGCCAAATGTCAGCATGGGACATCGGATCGGGGACGACATCGACGCGGCTCAGCCACTGGGGAACGATTCGACGGACCATCGGCAACCGGAACATGGGACACGGAACGACCGCGGCATAATAGCAGCGCCTGCTGTTATGCTGTCGGCACCGACCGGGCGGATCAACAAACTCAGCGCTATCACCTATGCCTGCCTCGATTGTCCGCAGTGAATCGCCTGACACCGCCGACTGCCCGGCACAGATCCATCCCCTGCTGTGGCGCATCTACCGCCGCCGCGGCGTCACCTCGCCGGCCGAGCTTGAACGCGATCTGTCGACACTGATCCCTAGCGAGCGTATGGCAGGTATCGATGCCGCGATCGACGTGCTTGCCGAGGCGATGCATGCCGGCAGCCGCATCCTGATCGTCGGCGATTTCGACGCCGACGGTGCGACCAGCTGCGCACTCGCCGTGCTCTGTCTGCGGGCTTTCGGTCACGAGCAGGTCGACTTCCTGGTGCCCAATCGCTTTGAGTTTGGCTACGGCCTGACGCCGGAGATCGTCGAACATGCGCGATCCCGCAACCCGCAGGTGCTGGTCACGGTCGACAACGGGATCTCCAGCATCGCCGGCGTCGCCGCGGCGCGTGCGCTCGGTTGCCGGGTCGTCGTCACCGACCACCACCTCGCCGGCGAACACCTGCCCGAGGCCGATGCCCTGGTCAACCCGAATCTGCCCGACAACGACTTCCCCTCCAAGGCTCTGGCCGGAGTGGGCGTCATCTTCTACGTGTTGCTCGGTCTGCGCGGGCGGCTGCGTGACGAAGGCTGGTTCGGGCGACGCGCGATCGCCGAACCCAACATGGCCGATTTCCTCGACCTGGTCGCGCTCGGCACGGTCGCCGATGTTGTGCCTCTCGATCACAACAACCGCGTGCTGGTGCACCAGGGGATCCGCCGCATCCGCGCCGGTCGCTGCCGCCCCGGGATCACGGCCTTGCTGACGGTGGCCGGCCGCAGTCCGGCGCGCACCCAGGCGACCGACATCGGGTTCACGGTCGGGCCGCGCCTGAATGCCGCCGGACGCATCGACGACATGTCGCTCGGCATTGCCTGTCTGCTCGCCGACGACCCGGACGAGGCACGGGCGCTGGCGACCGAGCTGGATCGCCTGAACCGCGAGCGGCGCGCGATCGAAGACGAGATGAAACAGCAGGCAGAGGCGATGCTGGCGGCGTGGCTACCGGGCGCGGACGGCAATCTGCCGTGGGGTCTGTGCCTGTACCAGCCGGAATGGCACCAGGGTGTCATCGGCATTCTCGCCGCGCGGATCAAGGAGCGTCACAATCGCCCGGTAATTGCGTTCGCCGATGCCGGCGACGGCTGCCTGAAGGGATCGGCGCGCTCGATCCCGACCCTGCATATCCGGGATGTGCTGGACGAGGTCGCGGTGCGCCATCCGCAGCTGCTGGAGAAGTTCGGTGGACACGCGATGGCGGCCGGCATGACGATACGTGCACGCGATCTCGCGGCGTTCGCACAGGCTTTCGACGCGGTCGTGCGCTGCCACCTGCAGGCCGATGACCTGCATGCCGTGATCCAATCCGACGGGAGTGTCCCGCCGGTCGATCTGACGCTGGAGACGGCGCGCGCGCTGCTCGACGGCGGACCCTGGGGACAGGGATTCGCCGAACCGCTGTTCGACGACGAGTTCGACGTGCTGAGCAGCCGCGTGGTCGCTGAACGTCACTGGAAGTTGGTGCTGTCGCCAGCAGGCTCCGACCGTCCGGTCGACGCGATCGCGTTCAACAGCGTCGCCGACATGCCGCGCATGCCAGCACGCGTGCGGGCCGCCTATCGCCTGGACGAGAACGAGTGGCAGGGTCGGGTCTCGCTGCAGCTGCGCATCGAACATCTGCAGGAGGCTGCAGTTGGCACCGAATGACGAATCCGACCGCCCGAGTAAATCGGCGAAGAAGCGTGAGCTTTCCGAACTGCAGCACCTTGCAGAGCAGATGACAGGGCTCAGCGACAAGGAGCTGCAGCGCCTCGGCGTCGACGCGCAGTTGCGCGCCGCGATCGACCTGGTGCGACCGATGAAGGCCTCGGGTGCACGCAATCGCCAGCTAAAGCATTGCGTCAAGTTGATGGACGCCGAGGAACTCGAACCCGTGACCCTGTACCTGCGTGATCGCCATTCGCAGAAGCTGGCCGTCAATCAGACGTTCCATGAGCTGGAATCACTGCGTGACCGACTCATCCAGGGGGGTGACGAGGCCCTGAGCGATTTCCTGGAGAGTCGTTCCGACCGGGAAATCGACCGCCAGCAGCTGCGCCAGCTGTGTCGCGACGCGGCCCGCGAGCGTGAGTCGGGAAAACCTGCCGGGGCCGGCCGCAGGCTGTTCCGCTACCTGCGCGAGACGCTGGCACCGAACGCCTGATTGAAAAACTTAATAATCAACGTGATGACGGGCGAGGATCCGCATGTAAGGTGCGGGAAATCCAGCAATTTTGCTGCAATGCAAAACTTCTGCTCGGACAAGCATCCGGATCGCCGTTTGCTTTTCGTCGTCCGGTCCCATAAATAGGCTATTAATTGACGAGCCATCGCAACAGGTGAAATCAACGATGATGACGACGCGGCGCCCGGTTCACCTCAATCTGTTCAAGATCAAGCTGCCGATCGGCGGCATCATGTCGATCATCCACCGCGCCACCGGCGTGTTCATGTTCGTGGCGCTGCCGTACCTGATCTACCTGCTCGGGCTGTCGCTGCGCGGCGAGGACGGTTTCGCCGCCGCACACACCGCCGTGCATGGCTTCGTCGGCACGGTGTTCGTCTTCCTGGTCATGTGGTCGCTGGCGCATCATCTGCTGGCCGGCATCCGTTACCTGCTGATCGACATCGATGTCGGCGTCGACAAGGAGATCGCCCGCCAGAGCGCGCTGGCGGTCACCGTCGCCGGACCCATCCTCGGCCTGCTGTTGACCGGGGGTGTGCTGTGAGTCGCAAGGCATCCGGTCTCAAGGCCTGGGCGCTGCAGCGCCTCACTGCGGTTTACGTCGGCCTGTTCTCGCTGTATCTGCTCCTGGTGCTGCTGTTCGCCGCACCCGACGGTTACGCCGCCTGGAGGGCCTGGCTGGGCGGTCCGCTCGTCAGCGTCGCGATGCTGCTGTTCGTTCTGGCGGTCCTGCTGCACGCCTGGATCGGCGTGCGCGACGTGTTGATCGACTACGTGCATCCGATCGCGATCCGCGCAGCATTGCTTGGCGCGATCGGCCTGGCATTGGTCGCGTTGGGCCTTTGGGCCGCGCAGGCACTGATCCTGGTGCGGCTCGCCTGAACCACCTAAGCACCGCTCACACGTCGTGGAAAAACTGTAATGGCTTTGAACAAGAGACGTTTTGACGCACTGATCATCGGTGCCGGCGGCGCCGGCCTGAACGCGGCGATCCAGCTCGCGAACACCGAGGCGCGGGTCGCGGTCGTATCCAAGGTGTTTCCCACCCGCTCGCACACGGTCGCGGCCCAGGGCGGGGTCAATGCCGCGCTGGCGAACGTGCTGCCGGACAACTGGCACTGGCACATGTTCGATACGGTGAAGGGCTCGGATTACCTCGGCGACCAGGATGCGATCGAGTTCATGTGCCGCGAGGCGATCCCGACCGTCTACGAACTCGAGCACAACGGCGTGCCGTTCTCGCGCCTCGACAGCGGCAAGATCTACCAGCGCGCGTTCGGCGGTCAGAGCCAGAACTTCGGCGGCGCCCAGGCGGCGCGAACCTGCGCCGCGGCGGACCGAACCGGTCACGCGATCCTGCACGCGCTTTACCAGCAGAACGTGCGCGCGCGTACGCACTTCTTCGACGAATACTTCGCGATCGACCTGATCCGCGACGACGAGGGCGCGATCCTCGGAGCGCTGGTGCTCGAGATCGAAACCGGTGAACCGCTGCTGATCGAGGCCAAGGCGACCGTGCTCGCGACCGGTGGCTGTGGCCAGGTATACCGCACCACATCGAACGCGCACATCAACACCGGCGACGGTACGGCGATGGCGCTGCGCGCCGGCATACCGCTGATGGACATGGAGTTCTTCCAGTTCCATCCGACCGGCATCGCCGGCCGGGGCATGCTGATCACCGAGGGCGTGCGCGGCGAGGGCGGCTACCTGATCAACCGGGATGGCGAGCGCTTCATGGAACGCTACGCACCGAATGCCAAGGACCTGGCCAGCCGCGACGTGGTGTCGCGCGCCATCGTCACCGAGGTCAAGGAGGGTCGCGGCGTCGGGCCGAACGCCGACCACGTGTTGCTCAAGGTCGATCATCTCGGCGAGGACATCGTCAGCAAGCGCCTGCCGGGCATTCGCGAAAGCGGCAGGATCTTCGCCGGTGTCGATGCCGTGCACGAGCCGCTGCCGGTATTCCCGACCGCACACTACGTCATGGGCGGCATCCCGACTGACCCCTACGGCCGCGTCATCGTGCCCCAGGGAACCGGCGAGGAGATCGTCCCCGGGTTGTATGCCGCCGGAGAGTGTGCGTGCGTCTCGGTGCATGGGGCCAACCGGCTGGGCGGAAACTCGCTGCTCGACATCCTGGTGTTCGGTCGTGCCGCCGGCCTCGATGTGATCGAGAACCTGAAGGAGAACAGGAACCATCGACCGATGAACGAATCCAGCGTCGAAGCCGCAATGGCCAGGCTTACGCGCTGGGATCAGAAGGGCGACGGCATGCCGGTGCGAGAACTGCGCGACGAGTTCCGCAAGACGATGGAAGACCACGCCGGTGTGTTCCGCACCGAGGAGATCATGTCCGAGGGCGTCGAGAAACTGAAAGCACTGCGCGACAGGCTGCCCGAGGTGCGATTGCACGACCATTCAAAGGTTTTCAACACCGCGCGCATCGAGGCGCTGGAACTCGAAAACCTGTTCGACACCGGGATATCGATCGCGTATTCGGCGCTGATGCGCAAGGAGAGCCGTGGCGCGCACTCGCGACCTGACCATCCGCAACGCGACGATGCGAACTGGATGAAACACAGCCTGTACTACAGGGATGGCGACCGCATGGAATACAAACCGGTCCGCACCAAACCGCTGACTGTCGAATCCTTCCCGCCGAAAGAACGGGTCTACTGAAGGAGTCCCGCGCGATGAAGTTTCTGGTTTCCCGATTCAATCCCGACGCCGATGCCCGGCCGTATATGCAGGCATTCGAGGTCCAGGTGCAGCGCGGCATGATGCTGCGTGACGCACTGCTCGAGATCAAACGCCTGGACGAGTCGTTCGCTTTCCGTCACTCGTGCGGCGAGGGCGTATGCGGTTCGGACGGCGTCAACGTCAATGGCACCAACAAGCTGGCCTGCATCACGCCGGTTTCCGAGCTCAAGGAGCCGGTCGAGATCCGGCCATTTCCCGGCCGCCCGATCATTCGCGATCTGGTCGTCGACATGACTCAATTCTACCAGCAGTACAAGGCCGTCAAGCCGTGGCTGGTGCGCAATGACCCGATGCCGGAACAAGAGATCCTGCAGTCGCCAAAGGACCGCGACAGACTCGACGGGTTGTACGAGTGCATCATGTGCGGCTGCTGCTCGACCGCGTGCCCCTCATTCTGGTGGAACCCTGAAAAATTCCACGGCCCGCAGGCATTGCTGGCCGCGTGGCGCTTCCTGGCCGACACGCGCGATCAGGCGACCGACGAACGCCTCGACGCGCTCGAAGGCCCCTACAAGCTGTTCCGCTGCCATACGATCATGAACTGCGTCGAGGTGTGCCCGAAGGGGCTGAATCCGACCCAGGCGATTGGACACATCAAGAACCTGATGTTGAAGAACGCGGTGTGAGCACGGCGTCATGGCCCGGGCACTGTGTTTGCGAACCGATGACACAGCCTGTCGATGACCGTGAACGGCTGCGCTGGCAATGCCGGCGGGGCATGCTGGAGCTCGACTATGTGCTGGAACGTTACCTGAACGATCACTTCACCACCGCCGACGCCGCCGAACGCGAGCGCTTCGGCGACCTGCTGGCGTCCCAGGATCCCGAGTTGCAGCTCTGGCTGCTCAACGGCGTGGCGCATCCCGACGCGTCATACCAGACGCTGATTGCGAAGATCCGCGGCTACGACGGCGACTGAATCCCAAGCCGCTGCTCGACATCCGCGACCAGCTCCGATACCGATGCCGTGTCCAACTGCCGGATCAGTTTCGAGAATCGCGCCAACAGGCTGGCGAGTTCCTGATCCTTCAATTCCGACAGTGCGAAGCGCTTCAGCGCAACCGCGGCATCGTCCAGGTCGATGCCGGTGATCGCACTTGGTGTGGCGAGGAAGTCCCTGGCGGTCGCCAGGAAGGCGCCGGTAAGCTGTTCTCTCGTCTCGATCATTGCGTGGACTCCATTGTCGGCCACGCAAATCTCGCCCAACTCCCGTCCTCAGTTCAAGCCGTATATTGCCGGGGTAATCAGGATCGACAGCAGGACGGCGAGCTGGATCAGGATGAACGGGACAACACCGCGATAGACGTCCAGTGTCGTCACCTGTGGTGGGGCGACACCCTTCAGGTAGAACAGACTGAACCCGAACGGCGGGGTCAGGAACGAGGTTTGCAGGTTCATCGCAATCAGCACGGCGAACCAGAGCATGCTGATGTCGAGCGCCTCCGCAATGGGGGCCAGGATCGGCACGACGATGAACGAGATCTCGACGAAATCGATGAAGAATCCCAGTACCAGGATCACCAGCATCGAGAACACCAGAAAGCCCCATTTCTCGCCGGGCAGCTGCAGCAGGAAGCCCTCGACGGCCTGGTCACCACCCGTGTAGCTGAAAGCCATCGAGAACGCCGTGGCACCGAGCAGGATCGCGAACACCATCGCCGTGACCTTGACCGTCTCCAACGCGCTGGCGTAGAGCATCGACCAGGAGAATTTGCGGTACAGGACCGCAAGCAATATCGCGCCGATGCCGCCGAGCGCCGACGATTCTGTCGGTGTCGCGATGCCGGCGAAGATCGACCCGAGCACCACGATGATCAGCGACAGTGGCGGTACGATCGCACGCAACGCCGTCAGGTACTGCTGCAGTGGCGCCTGCGTCTTCCCGACAAACGGGATGGCCGGTGCCGATACCGGATTCACGTGGGCACGCGTCAGCACGTAGGCGATGTAGAGGACGACCAGCACCAGGCCCGGCATGACGGCGGCCTGGAACAGGTCGCCGACCGGCAGTCCGAGGACGTCGCCCAGGATGATAAGAATGATCGACGGCGGAATGATCTGGCCGAGCGTTCCCGCGCCGCAGATGGTGCCGCAGGCGAGGGCAGGCGAATAACCGTAGCGCAGCATGACCGGCAGCGATATGACACCCATCGCGACGACGCTGGCTCCGACGACGCCGGTCGACGCGGCGAGCAGCGCACCGACCAGGATCGTCGATACGGCGAGCCCGCCGCGCAGCGTGCCGAACAGCCGTCCCATCGATTCGAGCAACTGTTCGGCGAGTTCGGTCTTCTGCAGCACCACGCCCATGAAGATGAACAGCGGGACCGCCATCAACACCGTGTTCTGCATGATGCTGTAGACCCGGAACGGCATCAGCGCGAACAGATCCCAGCCCTGTGCCAGCACACCGAACAAGACCGCGACACCGCCGAACGTGAACGCGACCGGGAAACCCAGCAGCAGCAGCACCAGCGCGACGACAAACATCACTATGCCGGTCATGCCAGCGACGCTTGCGTTCAGCTGAGACCGGATCGACGAGCGGTAGCGACGTCGATGCCGTGGTAGCGGTGTAGTGCGCGCAGCAGGAAACCGATGCTTGTGACCACCACGCAGGCGAAAGCCAGTGGAATCATGCCTTTGATGATCCAGCGCATCGGCAGGCCGCCCGGGTCACCGCTGATCTCGCCGATGCTGTACGCCTCGGCGGCAAAATCGATGCCGTAGTCCGCGACCAGGAGGCAAAAGGGCCAGATAAAGACGACGGTCCCGACCATGTCGATCAGCGCCTGTCGGCGCGGTGGCAGGCGCTCGTATACCAGATCGACCCTGACATGGCCGTCGACCTTCAACGCATAGGCGGTGCCGAGCAGAAAGATCGCCGAGAACAGGTGCCATTCGAGTTCCTGCATCCCGATCGAGACGTCGTTGAACAGGTAACGCATGACGACGTCGTAGAAGACGTTGGCGACCAGTCCCAACAGCAGGACTGCGGAGATCACACCCAACGTGTCGGCGAAACGTTCGAATGCGCGCTGTAACTTCAATGTGGCCTGATTCATCGCGGTCGGCCTTCACCGGGCCGTTGTATCATCGTTGCTTCGCAGCCAGTGGCTTACACCCTGCGGCAGCCGCACTCATTCCGGCATGCTGTTCAGATACGCCTGATCCGAGATTGCTGTCCATGCACGCGCCTTGGTCTGGTAGGCGGCCAGCGAATCGATGATCTCGCGCGCCAGCGGGTCTGCCGCCGCGAACTCGGCCAGCAGCTCCTCGTTCGCCTTCTTCAGTGCGACCAGCACCTCTCTCGGAAAGGTTTTCACCTGGATCTCGGGAAACTCACGCTTCATCGCTACCCAGTTTTCGGCACTGTCGTGGTAGGCCCGCGAGTACATGTCGTAGGCGACCGCCTGCATCGCAGTGCGCAGGATTGCACGCAGATCATCGGGCAGGGCATCCCAAGACTTCCTATTGACGATGAACTGCAGCTCGGTGCCCGGTTCGTGCCAACCGGTGTAATAGTACGGCGCGATCTTGTGGAATCCCATACGCAGATCGAGCGATGGTCCGACCCATTCGAGCGCGTCGATGGTGTTGCGCTCAAGCGCCGTATACAGCTCGCCGGGCGCGATATTGGTCGGCTTGGCGCCGACCTTCGCCAGCACCTCGCCGGCGAATCCCGGGATACGCATCTTCAGTCCCTGCAGGTCGTCGACCGAGTTGATCTCCTTGCGGAACCAGCCGCCCATCTGGTTGCCGGTATTGCCACCCGGGAACGACAGCACGCCATGCTTGGCATAGACCTTCTCCATCAGTTCCATGCCGCCGCCGTAATAGAACCACGCATGTTGCTCGGGCGCAGTCATACCGAACGGCATGCTGGTGAAATACAGCGTGTTGGGGTCCTTGCCTTTCCAGTAGTACGACGCCGAATGGCCCATGTCGTATTGACCCGACTTGACCATGTCGAGCACACCGAGCGGCGCCTTGTGCTTGTTGGCGGAATCGATCGTGATCCGCAGGCGCCCGCCAGACATTTCGTCGACCATTGCCGCGAGTTTCTTGGTCGCGTCACCAAAGATCGGGTAGTTGGGGCCCCAGGTCTCCGCCAGCTTCAGGGTGACCGCCTGGACAGGTGCGGCGGCCGTTGTGGGGCCGGCCGGCTTCTGTTGCGTGTCGTTGCCGCAAGCGGCCAGCACGAGTAGGCACGCGGACAGGAGCAGTGCCCCGGGGAATCGTCTGATCATCGGTCTACCTCTGGGGAAAAGGTGTGCGAACTGCGGGCCGCGGTGGCCATCGCGGCGGACCGGCATGCCGGTCAGTGATGCATCATCATGCCTTCGACCGAGCGCACGATTGCGGTAACTGTCTTGGTCGAGCCATCGTCAAAGGTCAGCGTGACCGGGACCTCTTCGCCGGGGTGCAGCGCCGACCTGAGTCCGAACATCATGACATGCAGCCCACCGGGTTCGAGCGCCACGGTGCGATCCGGTGGCAGGTGGATGTGCGGGATCCGGCGCATGCGCATGACGCCGCCGTCGTGCTCGTGCATGTGCAGTTCGACGTCCGATGCGATCGGGCTCGATGCACCGACGATGAAGCGCTCCACGGCATCGGTGTTCTGAATCTGCATGAACGCCGCCGTCGTCTTCACGACTGGCGGAACGGCGCGCACGTAAGGATCGTTAATGGTCACCTTGTCCGCCACCCCGTCCGCAAACGCCGCGGTCGCCGCAACCAGCACCGCGCACAGCGACAACAGGAGGGTTCGGGTACCTGAGAATCTCATTACTGCTCTCCCAATGAAAATCATGCCCTGCGGCGGTCCTCTGCCCGCGGCAGACCACTTCGGCACGGGATTATAACCGGGAGGCGGGGTCAACCGGCAGTGGCGACCGGACGCGGTCGACCATCGCTATCCAGGGCGACATAGACCAGTGTGGCATCGGCAACGACGTGCTCGGCGTGGGCGTCCATCTGGCGGCAGGCCTCGGCGACAACGTGAACGGTCAACGAGGTACGGCCGATCTCGCGCAGTTCGGCATAACAGCTGATCAGGTCGCCGACGGCAACCGGGGCGAGAAACCGGAATTCCTTGACCGCGACCGTCGCCACGCGACCGGCGGCGCGCCGGATCGCGACGATGCTGCCCGCGATGTCGATTTGCGACATCAACCAGCCACCGAAGATGTCGCCGTAGGCATTGGTGTCGGCCGGCATCGCGACGACCCGGTAGGTCAGTTCGCGCCCGGGAAGGGCATCAGTGTCCGGCATAGAGTTTTTCGGTGATGGCGTGGTAGCGCTCGAGGATCTCTGCCCGGCGCAGCTTCAGCGTCGGCGTCGCCAGGCCATTGTCCGGGGTCCAGGCTTCGTTGACCACGGCGAGCTGCCTGACCTGGGCGTAGCCCGGGAACGATGCGATCTGGCGTTGCACGTGCTGCATGAATATGGAGCGGACGTTCTCGTCGCAGCACGTGGCCTCGTTGGCGGGATCGAGGTGCAATTCGGCAGCGACGCGCGCGAACGCCTCCGGATTCGGCACCACGATCGCGCTGAGATAGGGTCGACCCTCTCCGATCACCAGCACCTGGTCGACCAGCTCGTCGAGTGCGATGGCGTTCTCCATGTCGCCGGGCGGGACCTTCTCGCCGGTCGACAGCACGATGATGTCTTTGATCCTACCGGTGATCGAGATGTGCCCGGACCCGGCGACTGCAACCTTGTCGCCGGTATGCAGCCAGCCGTCGCTGTCGATGATCTGAGCCGTGGCCTCGGGGTTGTTCCAATAGCCGAGCATGACGCTCGGGCTGCGCGTGATCAGCTCGTCGTCCTGACCGAGCCGGACCTCGACGCCAGGCAGCGCGAGGCCGACCGAGGCCGGTTCGTTGTCGCCGAGTGGATTGGCCGCGATCACCGGTGAGGTCTCGGTCAGGCCGTAACCCTGCGCCACCGGAATGCCGAGACCGATGAACAGCTTGGCCACACCGGGCGGCAGCGCGGCGCCGCCACACACGGTGAAACGCATCCGGCCACCGAGCTTGGCACGCACCTTGCGCCCAACCAGCAGGTCGAGCAGCGGCCGCAGCAGCAGCGACGGTTGCCATCCGGCACGGCCCTGGCTGTACAGGAAATGTCGCCAACCGGTATCGATGGCCGCCTCGAACAGGCGTCGCTTCAGCGCCGATTCGGTGGCCAGCTTGTCGTGGATCTTGGTGTAGACGCGTTCGAAGATACGCGGCACCGAGATCATCAATGTCGGCTGGATAGCGGCCAGATCCTCGGCCAGCTGCGGGATGGACCGGTTGTAGGCGATCGCGGTCCCCGCGCTCATCGGCAGGTAGTAACCGACCGTACGTTCGAGCGCGTGCGACAACGGCAGAAATGACAGCATCAGGTCGTGTTCGAACACGTCGAACACCTGAAGTGCCGCATCAATGTTGAACAGGATGTTACGGTGGCTGAGCATCACGCCCTTGGGCCGGCCGGTCGTTCCCGATGTGTAGACGATGGTCGCCAGGCTGTCGGGTTCACCCGGTTCGCGCACGAATTCGGTGTCGCCATCGCGCAGCCAGTCCGTGACCACTGCAACATTTTCTGTCGGCGTGTCGACCGTCTCCAGCGTCAGCACACGCTTCAGGGATGCCAGTTCCGCGTGCAGCTCCGACAGCATCTGCCACTGCGCTCGACCTTCGATCATCAGCATGGCGGCACCCGAGTCCCTGAGGATCCATGCGATGTTGTCGGCGCGGTCGTTCGTGTAGACCGGAACCGTGATCAGCCCAAGCGCCAGCGCGGCCTGGTCACAGGTCACCCATTCCCAGCTGTTGCTGCACATGATGGCGACGCGGTCACCGGCCTGCAGACCGTCGCGCCGCATTGCCGCCTGCCACCGGGCAACGGCGTCGTAAGTCTGTTGCCAGGTGTATTGTCGCCAATCGCCATCGCGATATTGCACGTACGCCAAGCCATTTGGCGTGCGGACACAGCGTTGTTGGAAGAGGTCCGCCAGCGTCGGCGCATCTTCCATGGCGATCGACCTTCGTTCGTGCGACACCTTGCGCTCTCCTTGGCTGCCGTGACCGGATTCAGGCGAGGGCAGTCCATCCATCGTCGGCATGAAAATGCTGACCAAAGCGGTTCTCCAACTCGTCCAGGCGCCGTTGCACCTCGCCGACGCCGCGGCTGTGCACATAGTGCATCGGACCACCGCGGAACGGTGCAAACCCGGTGCCGAACACCACGCCTGCGTCGAGTAGGTCTTCGTCGGCGACAACGCCTTCGCGCAGGCACGCGACCGACTCGTTGACCAGCCGCAGGATCAGCCTGTCACTGACATCCGCGAGTTCGATCCGCGCCTGGTCGGCGACCGCGGGTTTGACCGCCATGCCGTCGCGCCAGGCGTAGAACCCCTTGCCGGACTTGCGGCCGAGGTCGCCGCCCGCGACCAGCTCACGCAGGCGCTCGGGTACCGTATTGTGCAGTGCCGCGGCCATCTTTTCCGCCACCGACAGACAGATGTCCAGACCGACTGTGTCGGCCAGCTCGATCGGCCCCATCGGCATGCCGAACGACAGTGCGGCCTTGTCGACCAGCGGCCCCGGCACACCCTCGTCCAGCAGTTCGACCGCCTCGAGCAGATAAGGCATCAACACGCGGTTGACGAGGAACCCCGGGCTGCTGCGCACCTCGAGCGGCAGCTTGTCGATGTGGCGGGCGAAGGCGGCGGCCTTCTCGATCATGTCGGGCTCCGTCGTTTCGTCGTGCACGATCTCAAGTAGCGGCATCTTGACGACCGGATTGAAGAAGTGCAGCCCAACCAGTCGCCCCGGCCGTTCCAGGCCCTCGCCGAGCGTGCCCAGGGGGATGCTCGAGGTGTTGGTCGCGAGAACCGCGTCGGGCTTCATCTGCGGTTCGAGCCGTGCGTAGAGCGCGCGCTTGGCATCGATGTCCTCGAAAATCGCCTCGATCACGACATCCGCGCTGCGTACACCGTCGCCACGGTGGTCGGGCATCAGCCGGTCGATGGCGGCCTGCAGCGCATAGCGGTCCTTGAGCTTGTGCCGGAACAGCGCATGCGCACGACTGACCGCACGCGTGAGGTACTCGGGCGCACGGTCCTGCAGCGTGACCTGCATCCCGCGCAGCGCGCACCATGCCGCGATGTCGCCGCCCATCACGCCACCGCCGACGACGTGGACACGGGCAGGTTGAAACGCGTCTTTGTCGCCTTCGGCCTTGAGCCGGTCCTGCAACAGGAACACCCGGATGAGGTTCTGGGCCGGCGTCGCATTGACCAGGCGTGCGACGTTGCGCACCTCGCTCGCATACATTGCCGATTCATCGCCAGCCGTTGCCTGCCAGTGGCGCAGCAATTCGAGGGGCGCCGGATAGTGCTCGGTGTTGACGTGTTTGCCGACCTGGGAAGCCAGCACGCGGCTGACCAGCGGGCGCAACGGCGCGAGTGCGGGCAGGCGCTGCGAGCGGCTCGCCCGCCGCGGCCGTGCTTCGCGCTGGAGCATCTTCAACGCGGCCGGGCGCAGCTGACGGCGTGGCACGGCCATGTCGACCAGGCCCATCCGCCGGGCCGTGCGGCCGCTGATGCTACGCCCGCCGAGCATCAGCCCGAGTGCCTTGAGATCGCCGAGCAGGCGTGTCGCGCGCACCGTGCCGCCATAACCCGGGAAGATGCCCAGCTTGACCTCGGGGAAGCCGAGCCGCGTCGCGTCATCGTCACAGCACACCCGGTAATCGCAGGCCAGTGCCAGCTCCAGGCCACCACCGAGGCAGAAGCCATGGATGGCGGCGACCGTCGGGAACGCCATCGATTCCAGGCGATGGAAGATTTCGTGCACGCGCCGGATGTGCTGTTCGGCCGAGGCGACACCGGGGATGCGTGCGAATGCCTTGACGTCGGCGCCCGCGATGAAACCGCTGGTCTTGGCGGAACGGATCACCAGACCCTTCGGGTGCAGCTGCGCGGTCTGCACCAGTGCCTGATCGAATGCTTCGAGCACCTCGTCGGTCAGCACGTTGGTGCCGCCGTCCGCGTTGTCGAAGGTCAGCCACGCGACGCCCTCGGCGTCTTTCTCAATCGCGAAATGCCTGGTCATGCCTCCGTCCCCCCTTCCCGCGCGAGCAGCAGCGCGCCGCCCTGACCCCCGCCGATACACAGGCTCGCCATGCCTAGCGCAAGCCGGTCGCGCTGCATCACCTTGAGCGCATGCAGTGTGATTCGGGCCCCGCTGGCACCGACCGGGTGGCCGATACTGATGCCGCCGCCATCGATGTTGAGACGCGTCTCGTCGATCGGATCGAAACCGTGCGCAAGGCCGAGATGCGCGCGACAATAGTCGTCCGATGACCAGGCACGCAGGCAGGCCAGCACCTGGACGGCGAACGCCTCGTTGATTTCCCAGGTACCGATGTCGTCCGACTGCAGGGCATGCCGCTGCATCATAGGCGTCATGGCGTGCACCGGTCCCAGCCCCATCTGCGCCGGATCGAGGCCGGCCCATTCGCTGTCGACGATTTGACCGAGCACGGGCAGGCCGTGGCGCTCGACCGCATCGGCCGAGGCCAGCAGCAGCATAGCCGCGCCATCTGTCACCTGTGCGCTATTGCCGGCCGTGACGCGCCCGATCGCGCGGTCAAACACCGGGCGCAACCTGCCCAGTGCGTCGACCGAGGAGTCGGCGCGCAGTCCGTCGTCCTGCTCGTACAGCTTTCCGTCGCCGTCGTACAGCGGTTCGACCTCGTCCATCCGGCTGGATTCGAGTGCCGCGGCCAAGCGCTGGTGGCTGCGTACGGCGTAAGCATCCATCGCGGCGCGGTCGATGCGGAATCGTTCGGCGAGTTCTTCGGCCGTCTGGCCCATCGACAGACCGACGACCGGGTCGGTCAGTCCACGCAGCAGCGCGACGATCGGTTTGAAATGCGCCGCGCGCAACTGCAGCAGGGCGCGGCCACGAGCGCCGACGGTCCGCGCCTGACCCCATGCGCCGAGCCATGCGACCATCAGCTCGTTGAGCATCACCGGATGGTGACTCATCGCCTCGGTACCGCCGGCGAGCACCAACTCGCTGCGGCCGTTCGCGATGTCGAGGGCCGCGCTCTCGAGCGCCTGCATGCCCGACGCGCAGTTGCGCTGCACCGTCCACGCCGGCACGCGTTCGCCACAGCCGAGCCGCAGTGACACAACGCGCGCAATGTTGGCCTCGTCCGGTCCGGATGACACGCAGCCGAGCACGACCTGATCGACCTGCCGGGGTGCGACCGCCAGACGCGTCAGCAGTGCGCGTCCCGCCATCAGTGCGAGATCGCTGGCGTGGAACGGCCCGGGCCTGCCACGCGCCTTCAGGAAGGGCGTACGCGCACCGTCAACGACGTATACCGGCCGCCCGCGCAAGCGGCCACGGTCCTGGTTCAGCGTGTCGGAAGTCATGATCCGCCTCCTTTCACGGCGTAGATCGTCGGCTTGCTTGCCGGTGTCGGTCCGAGGGCATGGCGTTTGCCATAGCCGGCGAAGCTGTCGACCATGACCACGTCGCGGCGCAATGCCGCCATGCGGTGTAGCGCGCGTGCGTCGGCTTCGTCGATGATGCCGGCAGCGACGGCCTCGCCGGCGAGATCGGCCGGCGCATCGCCGTGCAGCAGGCCGGCGCGTTTTGCATCACGCAGGGTGCGCTCGATCGGCGCGACCCGGGCGGCGTGGGTGAAGGCCAGTTCGATCTGCCCTTGGCGATGGTTGCGGTCGTCGCTGGTGAAGATGCCGCGGGTAAGGCGGTCGCGCGCCGCGCCGGGTTTCAGCAGTACGCCGGCCGCGGCGTGGTCGATCCCGTCGCGCGGGGCCGTGTACGGCGTACCGGTCGGAAACACCACCGCGCGCAGCAGCCAGGCCAGCGGCCGCAGCGGCAGGTTGCGGAACAACAGACGCAGGCTCTCCTGCATCTGGTAGAACGAGGTCTCGCAGGCCCAGGTAACGAGCGGCAGGTCGTCCTGCGGACGCCCCTGGTCCTCGAAACGCTTGAGCACGGCGGATGTCAGATAGAGCTCGCTGAGCACATCGCCGAGCCGCGCCGACAGACGCTCCTTGCGTTTCAGCGAACCGCCCAGCGTCATCATCGCGACGTCGGCGCTCAGCGCGAACGCCGCGCTCATCCAGCTGAGTTGCTGGTAGTAGCGTCGCGTCGGCCCATCGACCGGGGCGGCGGCCAAACGACCACGCGTAAGGCCGAGGAACAGGCTGCGCGCGACGTTGCCGAGCATGAAGCCGACGTGGCCGAAGATCGCGTGATCGAATTGCTGCAGACCACGCCCTGGATCCGGCTCCTGCACCGCCTGGAACTCGCGCAGCACCCAGGGATGGGCGCGGACCGCCCCCTGGCCGAAGATGATCATGCTGCGGGTGAGGATGTTGGCGCCCTCGACCGTGATCGCGATCGGAATCGCCTGGTAGGCACGCCCGACCAGGTTGGACGGTCCCAGGCAGATACCACTGCCCCCCTGGATGTCCATCGCGTCGTTGATGCAGCGGCGGTACTTCTCGGTCAGGTGGTATTTGACGATCGCCGAGATCACCGACGGCTTCTCGCCGATATCGAGTGCGCCCAGTGTCAACGTGCGCGCCGCGTCCATCTGGTAGGTGAGGGCGGCGATGCGTGCCAGCGGCTCCTCCACGCCTTCGAAACGACCGATCGGCTGATTGAACTGTCGCCGGATCGCGGCATAGGCGCCGGTGAAACGCGCGGCCGTCTTGCCAGCGCCGACGCTGAGTGCTGGCAACGAGATACCACGACCCTCTGCCAGGCACTCGACCAGCATGCGCCAACCCTGACCGACGTATTCGGTGCCACCAACCAACTGGGATATCGGCACGAACACGTCCCTGCCGGAGTTGGGCCCGTTCTGGAACGGGATATCGAGCGTGACGTGGCGCTCACCGATCGAGACGCCCGGGGTGTCGCGCGGCACCAGCGCGATCGTGACGCCGAGGTCTTCCTCGTCACCCAGCAGATGCTGCGGGTCGTACAGCTTGAACGCCAGTCCGATCAGCGTGCACACAGGTCCAAGCGTGATGTAACGCTTCTCCCAGTTCAGTCGCACACCGAGCACGTTTTCGCCATTCCACTCACCGTGGCACACCTCGCCGCGATCGGGGATCGCACCGGCATCGCTGCCGGCGTCGGGACCGGTCAGGGCGAAACACGGGATTTCCTCTCCGCGAGCGAGCCGGGGCAGGTAGTACTCTTTCTGTTCGCGGGTGCCGTAGTGCATCAGCAGTTTTCCGGGCCCGAGTGAATTCGGCACCATCACGGTGACCGCGGCCGTGATGCTGCGACTGGCGAGCTTCATCACGACCTCGGAGTGCGCCAGCGCCGAAAAGGCCTTGCCGCCGTACTGCTCGGGCAGGATCAGGCCAAAGAAGCCCTTGTCCTTGATATACCGCCACGCCTCGGCGGGCAGATCGCGGTCTTCATGCGTGATTGTCCAGTCATCGATCAGACGGCACAGGGTTTCGGTCTCGTTGTCGAGGAAGGCCTGCTCGTCGTCGCTCAGGTGTGGCGCCGGCAGGTTGAGCAGGCGGTGCCAATCCGGCTGGCCGGTGAACAACTCCGCGTCCCACCACACACTGCCGGCCTCGAGTGCCTCCTGTTCGGTCTGCGACATGGGTGGCATCACCCTGCGGAAGCGGCGGAACAAAGGCGCGGTGATCCAGCGCTGTCGCACACGTGGAATGCCCAGGAACACCACAATGGCCGCCGCAACCAGCCACAGCGGCGTCATTACCAGCCACCCGGCGCCGGAACCGGCCGTGAACAGAGCGAGTCCTGCAGCCAGCGCAGCGATCCAAATACCCGTGCCCGCACCCCAGTAGGCGAGTGCCCAGACGATACCGACGGCGGCCAACGAAGCGATGATCCACATTGCTGTTACCCCCTGCGTCGCAGAAAAGCGAATGCCTGGTGTTTACGCCAACCGGATGCGGGTGGCGCCTGCCCGAGTGATGCGACTGTCTCTTCGTCGAGCACGATTTCCTCGACGATGTCGTCCTCCACCTCCGGTTCACGCTGCAGTGCCTTGCTCGGCGGCGGGTTGAAGGCGTGTCGCTCGTCGTTGTAAATGCTGTCGTCGGTCCACGGCAGGCGGTGATAGAGGCCGACGTCGTTGAGTCCGAGATACGGGTACTTGATGATCGAGAAATACGGCGAGTAGTCAAAGTCGCGTGGTGCGGCCAGGCGCGGGTTGCGCTTGAAGAAGCGCACGCTGCCGTCTTCGTTGCGGTCTATGAAAGGCAGGATCGGAAAATCCACCGACATGAATGCCTCGGCGATCAGCGTCGAACAGACGGTTCGCGTCGGCATACCCGCATTGTGCTGGAACAGGCTCGAGCGCCAACGTCGAGGCAGGAAGTACCAGGGGAAGAAGAAGCGCAACAGGTCGAGGATCTGGCGTACGTCGTAGTCCCAGCCCAGATGCTTGACCGCGTAGCCGATCACGGCCTCGGCATCGGAAGGCGACAGGCCGGTGGGACGGCAGATCCGCAGGTGGTCGTGCCGGTATTCCGACAAGGGGGTGATCACGGTCCCACGCCCCATCAGTGCCTCGATGACGAGCTGGTGCTCGGGATCGCCGTCGTAGTGGTATCCGATCACCTCGCGCAGATCGGGGTCGCGAATGTCGTAGAGCCGGCCAATGTACAAAGCGGAATGGCTCCACGGGCTCTGCGTGATGAGCTTGATGACCTCGGAGACACGGCTACGCCCTTCGACGAGAATCACGTCTCCGATCCTCAATTCGAAACCCAGTCGGTTGAAGTCGCACAGCGGCGTTGGGGACGGTGGCCCCTGTTTGGTCAGCCAGTCTGTGGCCTTCTCGTACAGCCATCTCATTAAATCGCGCATCGCGGCGGCCCGGCACTGTTTCCTAACGAGTATAGACCGCAGAATCGGACGCTTTGTTCCGAGATGGAATTTAGTATTTACATACTAATTTTCGAACAAATATGAATGGCATTATTATAATCAATAAATCATATATTTAATTATTTTTAATAATATTTTGGATAGTTTGATCAATATGCTCGATTGTGCGCTCGAGAATCTTCTCCGGCGTGTAGAAATGCGGTGCCAGGCGTATTCCGCCGGCGCGGGGTGAGCAGATCACGCGTTTCGCCATCAGTGACGCATGCAACGTTTGCCCGGGTATCCGTGTATGACGAAAGGTCAGGATGCCGGCACGATGTGGTGAACCCGCCGGCGTGGCGATTTCGACACCGTCGATGCCGCGCAGCCGCTCGTCCAGATAGGCGATGTTTTCGACCACGCGTTTCTCAACGTACGCCAGGCCGACGTCTTCGAACAACGAAAGGCTCGCATCCAGTGCATGGATGCCGGTCATGTTTGGCGTGCCCGACTCGAAGCGGCGCGCCGACAGCGCGGGACGCCACCCGCTGGACTCAAATTCATACGGCCTGTCCCGCATCGCCCAACCAAACTGGTGCAGCGTCAGCAATTCACGCAGAGCAGGGCGGCAATACAGGAAACCCAGACCTTCGGGCGACAGCAGCCACTTGTGCCCGCCGGCTACGACGAAGTCTGCAGGCGTCGACTGCAGGTCGAATTTGACCGCACCCAGGCTCTGGATTGCATCCAGCGACACGAGCACGCCCCGCATGTGGCAGGCCTCGACGACACGCGTGACATCGAAGCGGTAGCCGGTTGCGAAGTGCACGGTGCTGAGCGCAAGCAGACGCGTGCGTTCGCCGAGCGCCGCGATCAGCGCCGCCTCCGGGTCGTCGGTCGCCAGCGCATCGACAGCGGAATACCGCACACCGCGATCGGCGAGGGCCTGCCAGACCATTTCATTCGAGCAGAAGTCGCCATGCAGGCCGACGACCTCGTCGCCATCGCGCCAGTCCAGCCCCTGGCTGACGATCGACAGGCCTTCCGAGGTGTTCTTGACCAGCGCGATATCGTCAGGATCGGCCGCGTTGATGAGCCGTGCAAGGCGTTCGCGCAGGCGCTGTTCAACCACCAGCCAATCAGGGTAGCGCGTGCCCCCTTCAAGCATGCTCTGCTGCGCAAAACTGGCTACGACCTGCGCGGTTCGACGCGGCCACGGACCAATCGCGGCATGGTTCAGGTAGCAGAGCTCGGGATCCAGCGGAAACTCGGATGGCAGATAGATCACGGGGTATCGGTGGCCTTCGGCAGCAAACGCACTACGCTAGCCGCGGAGGGCAGGCGGGACAAACCGCAGCCGCGGAGGGCAGGCGGGACAAACCGCACAGCCGTCCCAACGGGCTGAGGCCTCAGTGCAAAACAGTTCACTGGGCCGGCAGACATCCCGGAACGACGGGGTTTCCACACAGGAACAACTGCATTACGTCATCGGTATCCGCATAACCCTGATGGGCCGTCAAAGGATTCTCCAACAAGCCGAACCATACGACATCGTTCGACGGCAGCACATTGATAACATCGGTGCGATACGCCTCCGGGAAATAGTCTCGCGGCAATCTGTAGCTGAGCACGTCGTTCGGATCACTAAAGGCGACAAGCTTCAAACGCGCGAACGAGCCGTCGAGCTCGCTTGTCCTGTAGTCTTTGAGCAACCGAATGAATCCACGCAGACTGCTCGCATCGCCAGCCGCGGTGGCGCCGTCCTTCGCCGGCAGGGACGGGGCAGGCCCCACCAAATCCAGCATCGGTATCTGGTTGGCGAACATCACGAGTTGTCGCGTCTTTGCCAGGGTTGCCCTTGCGTCAGCGGCAAACGCACTCGGCGATGTGTTGCCCATGATCTGCTGCACGATATCGAACATGACCTTCGAGCCGAGACTCTCGCTGATCAGCACGACGGCGCGATCCGACCGGGCCGGCGACCCGGAGAGTGCCCGTTCGATGTCCGGGAGCAGGTGTTCGCGCACCTCACGCCCCTGGTCGCCGACATAGATCAGCGCATCGGCCAGGCAGGCGTTCATAAGGCCCGATTTGAGCCCGTCGTTCAGCGCCGCCCGTTCGTACGGATACCGCGCCTTGTCCCCGCAGGCGTCATGCGCTGGACCGTCACCCGAAGGCCTGGAGTCGAAACACAGCGAAGCGCGTCGCTGCTCGATCAGTGGCGACCAGACGATCATATCGAGTGTGATCGTTCTGCCGCGATAGTCGAGGCGGTAACGGTAGACGACGTCGCCGACGCGTTCGGCCCGCGGCTGCTCGACACCCAGTCGGGATGCAAGTGCGTGCGCCCGCGGATCCGCCCAATCTTCCTTCGAGTGCGGACACATGCCGTGAATCCACAGCAGGTGTAAGGCGCCATAGGTTTCGAGCAGCGGCAAAACGCCATCGAAATGACCATCGGAATCTGCCGGTTCGATCGCCGGCGGCAGATAGGGCCTGGCGCAACCCGCCATCAAAACGGCGACGAAAGAGACCAACGAAAGCCAGACGTGGCGATGGGACATCTGCACGATCATCGATATGCGCAACTCCCGGGCTGATGGTTGCTTCAAGACTCGTTCATCCGATACTAGCAACATCATGACCGTCATTCCTGGTGCCACGTTCGTTCGGCCCGAAGCCCGGACAGTCGCAGTAACGCTCATCTTGGATCGGTCTGGATCCGAAGAGCGACATGCCGCCGCGTCTGGGGTCCGTCCGAGTTGCCGGCCAAAGAAAACAGCTGGTGAAATCGAGGGGTTCCCGGCACCTGGCCCGCATTCATTAATGCGCATAATACATATTATGTTAAATATTGCGTGGAACAGGTTTGCGCTTCGCGGCCGAACAGTCCCGACTATCACACTCCTCCCATTGGAATTGTCATGCCGACACCCCGTTTGCGCGTTGTTTCGCAGGGACTTCGGACAGCGTTCAGGGCCAACGCATCGCTTGACGAAACTGGCTGTGTAGAACGCCGGCCCCGCGCCCGTGCCAGAGTCGCATCTCTGGATCTTGGCTCGGTTGGTAAAGCCCAAAGTCTCGCTTTTGATCGTGACCGTCGAACCATCCGGTGCCACGTGCGTTCGATGAAGCCCGGCGTGGCCGCATCGAAATCACCTGGTCGCGGGACCGGCACATCGGCATGTGCTGAAGTCCTTGACCTTGCCCGCCACATGGCCACCGGATCGGGTCCGGACTCCGTCACCTGTCGATATATCTCATAACTGGTATACTTTTGTCTGGATTCGTCGCTACAGGAAACCAGGGAATTGGCGTATACGGGATGGTGGCATCCGGACAGTGCGAAGGAATATCACGCGTGGCTGTCGACTGCCACGCGAGGCGAAAAGGAGGTCTGTGTCCGGCTGCTGACCGCGTTCGAGGAAGGGATCCTCGACGAAGGGCCGGTGGAAATGGAGCCTCACCCGATGCAGGTGGTGAGTCTGTCGGGGCGCATGATTCGCGTGTACTGCAAAACGGCGGCCGGCAAGATGGCCCGCTGTTTCGCCGTGGATGAGCGAGCGAAGGAAATCATGCTTCTGGTCATTGGCCCGTTCAACGGGCCACAACTCTGGGATACCGCGTTTGCACGCGCGGCGGGCTGGTGAACACGATGAGCAAAGTGATTAAACAGGCTATCGCAACTCTGCGCGAAGATCCGGCGGTAGATGCTGCCTACAATAACCAGCACGACATCGTACGCATGGCAAAGCTGTTGCGTACCTGGCGCACCGGCGCCAACAAGACGCAGGCGGATCTGGCGGCGGCGATGGGGACATCGCAATCGACCATCTCCCGTCTGGAATCGTTCGACAACGCACACATGCCGCAGATCGAAACGGTACGCGAGTGGGCGCACAAATGTGGTCGCAACCTGTACATTGGAGGCGAACCTGATGGTGTGCCGGTTGAACCCGAAAAAATGCTGATTCTTTAATGGCCTGCCCGATCGGCCTGGTGTGCTGGGCGCAGGGACTGTCTTTTTGCGGCGGGGCAATTGCCGCATGGCAGGCACTGCGCGCGAGCCAACTGCTCGGCATGATCAAGACGCTCGAGGCGCACGCCGACGACGGGCTGGCCACGATAGCCGCCGGGCGACAAACTGATCCCGCTGCGACTGCGGGAGCCGGCACACCGGGCCCGACCGCCGCAGACCAGATCCCGTTGAGCCGGGCCTACATCGTCACCGCGAAGTCGCTGAAGCAAGACGCAGAGTGGACACCGCGCAACCACCTCCTGCTCGTACTGGGAATCGGGCTCGCGGTGCTGGGGAGTGCCCTGTCCCTGTACCACGCCGCCTTTCCCTAGCAACAGGGGATCGGCGCTTGCTGCCGACGTGCGAATCCCCTCGCTCACTCCTTTTCGGGCCCGAAGAAAAACACCCAGGTGGCGAAGTCTTCGGTGAAGTCCTCGAAACGATGCTCGACGCCTGCCGGCACGAAAAGCACCTCTCCGGGTATGAAGGGCTGACGGACCCCGCCGTTCATGAACATGCCGCTCCCTGAGATGACGACGTAGGCTTCGTCTTTCGAGTGCGGCTGCTGCAGATCCGACGCCACCGGCCGGTAGATCTCGACCCGCAGCGACCCGTGTTCGAAGAGTGTCGTAAAGACGGTGTCTCTGGTTTGCGCCAAGCGGTCCAGGCCAGCCTGTGGCGTCATTCGATTCATGATTCGACCTTGTTGTTGGATTCTCGGCGCATGGATTGTACGCCGCCGACAGTGAGTGTCGTGACAGGTGGACGTTCCGTTGATTCCTCGACAGGTGCCCATCGACAAGGGTTCGCAATTCCCACCGCCTGAGGCGGAGCCTTGGCTGTTGCCAACGCGTCAATCGGCGCGAAAGCCCATTTCGCATGATCAATATTGACATTAACAAACATCTCTAAGTCATGAATCCACAATGTGATGGATCCTCACCATAAACGAGTCCTACGCGCATGCGATTGACTAGACCGACTGGTCTACTATAATCCGGCGCATGCAACCTTCCCCCGACACCCGCACCCGCATCCTGGCCACCGCACGTGAACTCTTTCACGGCCGAAGCTATGCCGACGTCGGCGTCAAGGAGATCTGCGCCATCGCCAATGTGCCGAAGGGCAGCTTCTACCATTTCTTCCCGTCCAAGCAGGACCTGGCCATGGCTGTCATCGACGACATGGCGGACGACTGGGCGCACGGCTTCGTCGCCGAGGCATTCGACCGCGAACTGCCCGCGCTCGAGCGGCTCGATTACATGGTCGATGCAGCCTACTACTGGCAGAAGGCAGCCAAGGACATCGAGGGACGCATGCCCGGCTGTCTGTTCGGCAACCTCGCGCTCGAGGTCAGCACGCGCGACGACGTGTTGCGGGCCAAGCTCAATGCGGTGTTCCAGAAGGCCAGCGCACGTTTCCATGAGACGCTCGACGAGGCCGTCGAGACCGGCGCGATGGCGCCCCTCAACACCGGTGCGACCGCACAGGCCATGCTCGCGTTCCTCGAGGGGGTGATCCTGCTGGCCAAGACGCGCAACGACCCTGACGTGGTCCTCGAACTCGGCCCGGCGATCAAGACGTTGCGAATCGAGTTGACCGTCGAAAACTGATTTTTTTATGCCTGCGACTAGACCGACCGGTCGACTTCTCCCCGACCCTTCCCAACAGCCCTTATCAAGGAGCCCAACGTGAACCAAGCCGTATATACCCTCGATGCCCGCGGGCTGAACTGCCCGCTTCCGATCCTGCGTACGAAAAAGGCACTCGCCACGATGGCCCCGGGAGAGGTGCTGGAAGTCACCGCGACCGATCCCGGGTCGGTCAGGGACCTCGATTCATTCTGTGGTCAGACCGGCAACGAGATGCTTTCAAGTGAACAACTGAACGGTGAGTTCCTGTTCCGTATCCGCAAGGCCTGAAGTCCTCAATCCCCACTCAAGGAGCCGATCGTCATGAGCAATACCGCTTCGATCACCACCGCACCGGACCCGGACCTCGACGCCTGGTTCGATCGACGCTTCACCGAAAAGATGGCCGAGCGCGACGCCGCGCACACGCCGTCGATGACCATCATCGCCACCAAAGGGACGCTGGACATGGCTTACCCGCCCTTCATCCTGGCCTCGACGGCCGCCGCTCTGGGTTGGGATGTGTCGATCTTTTTCACCTTCTACGGCCTCAACCTGCTGAAGAAGGATCTGGACCTCCGGGTGACGCCGGTAGGCAATCCCGCAATGCCGATGAAGTTGAGTGGCAGGGACCTACCGCTGCCGACGTCGGTGATGACGCTGATGCCCGGGTTCGAGGGCATGGTGACCCGGATGATGCGCAGCACGATGGACCGGAAAGGAATCGCGCGCATCGACGAGTTGCGCGACCTATGCATCGAGGCAGACGTGAAGCTGGTCGCGTGCCAGATGACCGTCGACCTGTTCGACTACGGTAAAGATGAATTCATTCCGCAGATCGAACAGTGGGCAGGCGCCGCGAGCTTCCTGCCGCGCGCGCTCGCAGCCGACGTGAACTTTTTCATGTGACGCAGCGGCGGGGGTCTGGAACCCCCGCCTCGCGGTTAGGCGTTGTGCGTCGGTTGGCCGAAGAGCGCCCCCCTGCGCCACTGCGGCAATCCCGCCTGTGGACGAGCCGGTGGCCTTACAGATTGAAACGCGGGTCCATCCACAGCGGCATGAACATGTGGCGCGCGAACGGCCCCATGTGCGGGCCGATGTCATCGCGCGCGCTGAGCGCGTCGAGCAACTGACCGCGTTCGAACGCCGGCACGTCGTTCTGTTGTTTCACCTGTTCACGGATCTCATCGCGGCTGCCGGTAAACTGCCGCTTGGACAGCTGTCCGTTCGCGTCCAGGTATTGAATGCTGGCCTGGTAGCTGCCGTCGTCGCGCTTCTCCAGCGACAGGGAATCGAAGCTCTCCCAGTTGCCGCTCTGCGCCTGCTCGGGCGGCACCGACGGATGTGAATACGGACCCATCGGATGGCGCCACATTGGCGGCCACGGCAGCTGCGCCTGCGCATTTTCATTGTCGTCTTCTGCTGACTTGCCGAGCGTGACGTCGAGCTTCGCTGCCGCACCACCGCGCACCAGCTGCAGGCTCACGCCCTTGTTCGGCGCATCCGACCTGACCAGATTGGCAAGCTGATCCGCCGAGAACAGTTTCTGGTCGTCGTAGGCAACGATGATGTCGAACGGCTGCAGGCCGGCGTTCGCCGCCGGCGAATCGTCAGCCACGTCACGCACCATGACGCCCTGCCCAGCCGGCAGCACACCACCGAGTTGGGCGCGCAACGGCGGCGGAACCGGCTGCAGCACGACGCCGAGATAGCCTCCCTGCCCGGCCTGTTCGACGGCCGTCGTCGGTGCCGGCTGGGTGACATCGGGCGTCGTCGCGATCGCCGCAACCGGTACCGACAACGCCATCAACACCGCGAGTTGAGGTAATTTCATGTCGAGTTTCCTCCTGTCGTGTTCACTCGCCGCTTGAGACGTCGCGGGTTTCGAAGCGTTCCGAAGATGAACAAGATTTAACCAAGCTGGATTTCCGGACCATGGCGGCGACAACGGCGGGCTTGTGGTGATCGATCCGTCGGTCGTGCGGACGGCACCCCGCGCGCTTTGCGCCACCGGCGAATTGTGTAATCGTTACGCGATCGGCGGTCCGCAGCCGTACGCGACCCGGAACCTTTACCGCGTCAACGCGCTTGAGAGACGACATTGCCTGAACGACGCAGCGATCGCGACGCGCGACCTGGCCGCGCATGCAGTCGGTTTGCGAACCGTGAGCCGGCCGTGAACGGCATGCCGACACCCGGGTCATGCGCACGATGACGACAACGGGCATCGAGTACACCGGATTCGACGAACGGCGACGCATCGCGCGTCGCCGGCGCAATCGTATCCTGCTGCCGATCGTCGTCGTCGTGGCCATGCTGCTCGCGCTGGTCGGCATCGCGATCTACGATTACCGCGCGATGCGCACCGACGCACTGGCGTTGTCAAAAGGCGTCGTCATCAACCTGCAGGAACGCATCGAGACCGAGATGAACGCCTTCCTCGGTGCGATCCCGGGGCTGGCCCAACTGTCGCGCGACCTGTTGGCCAATGTACCCAGCGACGGCCCGCCACGGGTACTGGCCGAGGCGCTCGGCATCGGCATGCTCAATGCCACGCCGCAGCTCACCGCGCTGTTTTTCGGCACCGAGGACGGTCATTTCCTGATGGTGCGGCGCTACACCGACGGCCAGACGGCCGGACTCGAAACCAAGATCATCCGCGCGTCGACGACGCGCGTCGACGACCGCGAGATCGAGCTGACGCGGCGCGACGCACGGGGCACGATCGTCGGCAGCGAGATCAAGCCATGGGATCAGTATGACCCGCGTACACGCCCCTGGTACCAGGGTGCGCGCGACCAGTCCGGCGTGTTCTGGACCGACGTTTACCCATTCTTCACCGGGCGCACGGCTGGCGTCACCGCATCGATTCCTTTGCAGGACAACGCTGGCCAGTTGAAGGGCGTGCTCGGTGTCGACATCGCGCTCGACAGCATCAGCCGCTTTCTCGCCACGCTTAATATCGGCACCAGCGGCATCGCACTGGTGGTCGACGACCAGGGCCGCCTGATCGCGCACCCGCGCGCGAGCCCTGTGCGCGAAGGTGACGATGGCAAGCTGCGCCTGACGCTGGTCGACGACCTCGACGACGATGCGATCGTGCGGGCGTTCGACCGCTACCGTGTCGAAGGTCATGGCGGGCGCAACTTCGAATTGGATGGTCGACGTTACATCATGTCGGCGTCGTCGCTTCGGCATCTGGTGCAGCGCGACTGGTCGATCCTGGTCGTCGTGCCCGAGAATGACTTTGTCGGTTTCGTCGTCGACAACGTCGGCAACACGTTGGTGATGGGACTGTCGGTGATCGCGCTGGCCGCGCTGCTTGCGTCGCTGCTGATTCGCCAGGGACTGCGCGACGACCGCGCGGCATTGCGGATACTCGACCGTGAAGCCGAACTCACTGCACAGGGCGAGGCCTTCGGCCGGCTCGCAACGTCGGCCGCGGACAGGCTCGACGAGGTGACCGAGGCGCTGGCACAGGCAACGGGTGCGCGGCGAGCCGCGGTGTGGCGAATCGTCGAGTCAGGAGACGCGCTGGCATGCATCGACTGTTTCGACAGCGAAAACGAAGGCCATACGCAGGGTACCCGGCTGGCATCGAAGGACCACCGTGTGCTGATCGATGCCCTAGCGCACGGCGAAACGCTTCGTGTCACGGACGCGGCGGCCGATCCACGCACGGCGCCCTTGCAACGTCATTACCTGACACCGCTTGGATGCCGCGCATTGCTCGCTGTACCCGTCGGCAACGGTGACCGTCTCGATGGTGCGGTCTGGCTCGAGGACGGGGCCACACGAACGCAATGGTCGGACCAGACACTCAGTTTCCTGAGCGCCATCGCCAACCTGCTCGCCTTGCGCTCAGGCGCACCGGCCATGACGGCACCGGTACCCATGGCTGCCACCCTGCCAAGGGACGCCGTCGCCGACGTCACGCCGGGCCGCAAATCGGCGACGCGTGTTGCGGGGCTGGCGTCCGACGGTCTCGACGCCAGCCTGGACCGCCGCCGCGCCGCGGCGTTCAGCGCCCGGTTTGCGGCGCGCGGCGCATCCCGCATCAACAGCACCGAGGTCATCGACGCGCTCGCCGTTCTGGCAATGCGATTCACCGATGCGGCGGCGCTTGCCGTACCCGTCGGGACCCATGCCGCCGAAACAACGATGGCAGAGTTGCTGAGGGAGCTGCGGTCGATCGCGCGGCGGCACGACATCGTCTACCTCAAGGCGCTCGCCGACCAAGTGGTGGCATCGGTGGATCCCGACGAAACAGCACAGCAGGGTCTTCGGCGGTTGATCGCCTTCGCGCTCGCCGCGCGCGATGTCTGCGAGTCACTGCTGGGGCGGCACGATGCGACACCGGCGTTTCGCATCGGTATCGACTTTGGACCGGCGATCAGTGGTGTCATCGGCCACGACCAGCCGTCATTCACACTGTGGGGCGAGGCCGTGCAGACCGCAGTGACGATGGCCGACACGTCGCTGCCGGGCGCGATCCAGGTCACGCAACCCGTGTACGACAGGCTGCGCCAGGATTACCTGTTCCAGCTGCGTGGCCATCACTATGCCGAAGGTGTCGGCGAGTTCTCGACCTATCTGCTCGAGGGCCGGTTGTGACGACATCGGACCATGCCGCCGTCTCGCGTACCAACCGGCGAACCGCGGGCGCTGGCGCCGTGCACGCTGTTACCGAGCCGATGCTGCGCTTCTTTTTTGTCATCGGAGAGTTCGTCACCATCCTGTTTAGGGGACTGACGCCTGGGCGCTGGCGGCGCACGATGCGCACCGAATGGATGAACTTCCTGTTCCAGGTCGGTGTGCGTGCGATCCCGGCCGTCGCCGTCACCGCGGCCTTGGTCGGCATCGGCCTCGTGCTGCAGATCGCTTACTGGTCGAGTGTGGCCGGACAGGCCGAGCGCATCGGTGAGTTCCTCGTACTGGTCCTGGTGCGCCAGGTCGCACCGATCGTGACGGCCCTGGTGTTGATCGGACGCAGCGGATCGGTGCTGGTCGATGAGATCGGCCAGTTATCGACCGATGGCTACATCTCGACGCTGCGCTCGCAGGGTGTCGACCCGGTCGACTTCGTCACATTGCCGCGTTGCTGGGCGATGTCGCTCGCTGCACTGCTGCTGACCATCCTGTTCACCCATGTCGCGCTCTGGATCGGTTTCGCCGGCGCCGCCGCCGGCGATCTGGTCAAGGAGTCGCCGTTGGAACTCGTCGTTGGGGTATTTGCCAACATGCAGCCAGCGGATCATCTTCTTTTCATCGTCAAGCCGCTGTTGATTGGCTACGTCCTGGCCTACATCCCGATCCGGATTGGGTTGGGCCTGAAGCCCGAGCGCGGTAGTGTCCGGCGTGCGCTGCCACGTGCCTTCGTCGCCTCGCTGCTGGCGACGTTTGCGATCGGCGTACTCGTGTCGGCCGTGTTCTGATCAGGCCGATGATGGCGCACAACGTGGACACGACAGAGCTTGTTCCCATCGTCGAGGCGGATGCCGCGCAGATCGCGGCGGCTGGCCCGTCGCGGCCCGCTCTCGCGTTCGGCCTGCGTGTACTGCCCGGCCAGCTTCATCTGGTGCATTCACGCGATCCTGTGCGTAGCGAGGTGCTGGCCGACGCCCTGCTCGGATTGACGCCTGCGAGCCGCGGAGCGATTGCCTTCAATGGCGAGGATTGGCGCCGCCTGCCCGGTGACACCGCATTCAATCGCCGACGCATCGTGGGTCGCGTGCCGGGCCGCGGCGGCTGGATGGAGACGCGTTCGGTGATGGACAACGTGCTGTTGCCGATGCGCCACCACACCTTGCTGCCGGACGCCACGCTGCGCACGGCGGCGAGCGATATCGCGCGTCGTTTCGGCCTGCCCGGACTGCCGCTGCAGTTGCCTGGGCGGTGTGCCGAAGCCGACCTGCGCCGCGCCGCCTGTGTACGTGCGTTTCTCGGCCGACCGACGCTGGTGATCCTCGAACACCCAAGCGGCCGCGGGGATCCCGATCTGCTCAGTCCACTGATCGATGCCATCCAGCAGGTCCGACGGCGGCGCGGTGCGGTAATCTGGCTGACCGAACACGAAGCGCTGCTCCGGGACCACGGCATTCCGGCCGATCATCGGCACCGGATCGTCGGCGCCGAACTGCGCACCTGGGAGGAGCAGACTTGAAGACGACCTTGCCGTGGATTTCGAAAGGCGGAGCCGGCTTGTCGACGCAATGTCCGGGCGCTCTCGCATGAGCACGCCGCGAGAAGGGTTCCGCATGACGCTGATCGGCGCGTTCGTGTCGCTCGGCATCGTGCTGCTCGCCTTCATGCTGCTGCAGGCCGATGCCGTACGCGAGTGGATCGACCCGAGCAAGCGCATCCGCCTCGTGCTGCCCGACGATGGCCTGTTCGGGCTGGCCCAGGGAGCAAAGGTCGAGATTCTCGGCACACCGGCGGGCAAGGTCGAACGCATCGTCATCGACCCGCAGCAGAAGATTCATGCCGAGGCCCGCATCGACTCGTCGATGTCGCCGTTCGTCCGACGCGATTCCAAGGCGATCATCCGCAAGACCTTCGGGGTCGCCGGCGATGCCTACGTCGAGATCACGCGCGGCCAGGGCGAGGCCATGGACTGGCAATACGCGGTGCTCGACGCGGCGCCGGACCGCGCGCCCACCGAGAGCATCGGCGAGATGATGGCCGACGTACGCAGCCGGGTGATGCCGATACTCGCCCAGGCCGAACGCGCGATCACCGCACTGGCCGATCTCACCGAGAGCCTGGCCAACCCCGAGGGCAACCTGCAGGTCATGCTCGGCGACGTCAGCGCATTGACCACGCGGGTCGAGCAGGGCGAGGGTTCGCTTGGCCGCCTGCTGGCGAACGATCAGGTGGCGCGCGAGTTCGAGGCGCTGCTCGCGAATGCCAACAAGACCGTGACCGCGCTCGAACCGATCCTCGACGAGCTGCGCGCCACCGCGGCGCAGATCGCATCGTTGTCGCGCTCGGTCAATGCGCAGAGCAAGGACCTACCGGCGATCAGTGCCAATGTGAACTCGATTCTCGATTCGCTCGACGACGTGATGCGCGATCTGCGTGCGACGTCACCGCAACTGCCGCAGATCACGCGCGACATCAGCGCCTCGTCGGCCAGCGTGCCGGTTTTGATGGGCATGGTTCAGCAGACGCTCGCCGAACTGGAGACACTGCTGCGCCAGCTGCGCGGCAGCTGGTTGCTCGGTGGAGGCGACAATGCGCCGGGTGGCAGCGGACGGTTGCCGGCGCAGGAGCTGCGACCATGATGCGGTGGTTGTTCACATTGCTGTTCGCCACGCTGCTCGGTGCCTGCGCCTCCGGGCCCCCGGCCGACACCCAGCCGACAACCGAGCGCGAATCGCTCGATCGGTCGGCCCGCCTGGCGTTCTCGCAGGGACAGTATGCGCAGGCAGCGACCCTGTATACCGCGGCACTCGATCAGGCGCTGGCCGAAGACAGGGCCGACGCGATCGTCGACGCACGCTTCAATCTCGCGCTGTCGTACACCTACATCGGTCGATACCAGGATGCACTCGACCAACTGACCCAGGCCGAGGCGGAGCGCGGGCGCCGCGGGCTCGGCGGTGACAGTGAGCTCGACCTGCTGCGCGCGATCGTGCTGTACCGTGAAGGAAACCTCGACATGGCAAGCAGCGCGCTCGATCCACTGCTCGACGCCGCGGCGCTGTCGCCGTCGGCAACCGGCAGGGCCCATTTCCTCGCCGGGCTGATCGCCGCCGACCGCGGCGTCGCCGCCGACGTGCGCCGCCACCTTCAGGCGCTGGAGGCCATCGACCCACCCGGCGATGCGGCCGATCGCACCGAGCTTGCCGGACGATTCGCCGCCATCGATGGTGACCTGACCCAGGCCCTGGCCCTGCTCGATCGTGCGGTCGCGATGCGCGGCCTGCAGCGCGACTACCGGGGCATGGTCCGAAGCCTGGCCGCTGCCGGCGACCTGGCCGAACGCGATGGGCAGACCCGACTCGCCGCGGACTACCTGCTGCGCGCCGGACGCAGCGCGGCACAGCGCGAGGCACCGCAGGCACGGATCTGGCTGCAGCGCGCGCTGGACCTGGGCCAGCAAAGCGGCGACCGTGCACTCGCGCTGGAGGCGCGCTCGATCCTGGACACGCTGCCGCGCGACCACTGAGCCACCTCCAACGTCCCGGCTTAGCGACGCGTCGTTGCCCAATGCTTTGATGAATCAGCTTTTTGTTCGATCCGCGCCAGTCAACCGCAGCGCTGGGCGCGACGCCGAAAGTGCACCGTGTGCATTCAGGTCCCGCCAATTCCGAGGCTAGGCGATCGCCGGCCGACCCCGCACCGTCACATTCCTGTTACCTCCGCAGGCTAAAAACCGGGCTCTTGAACAACAACTACGGTGCCCTGATGAATCTTCCCTCGATCCATAAACCCTTCGCGAACGGTCCTGAACAGCATCGCCGGTTCGTTCCACACGCGCTGCCCCTCGTCATCTCTGCGCTCTCGCTGGCATTCGGATCTGCCGTGATCGCCGGCGATTCCGCGCCGCACGGGAAGCATGGCTCTGCCGTGCACAAGGGATGGTCGCACCACGGGCGCCACGACAACCGCGGCCGCCTGATCGACCTGCAGCTGCTCGCGTTCAACGACTACCACGGACACCTCACGCCCGACACGCCCGGGACAATCGACGACCGCCCGGCAGGTGGGGCCGAGTACCTCGCGGCCAAGCTGGCGGAGCTGCGTGCCGGCAACAAGTACTCGCTGACGGTCGCCGCAGGCGACCTGATCGGCGGCTCACCGGCGTTCTCCGGGCTGTTCCATGACGAGCCCTCGGTCGAGTCGCTGAACGCGATGGGACTCGACGTATCGAGCGTTGGCAACCACGAGTTCGATGAAGGCGTCATCGAGTTGCTGCGCATGCAGTACGGCGGCTGTCACCCGGTTGATGGCTGCTACTTTCCCGAAGAACCCTACGCAGGCGCCAATTTTCAGTGGCTGGCCGCAAATGTGATCGACGAAACCGGCGACACGCCGCTGCCTCCGTACTGGATCAAGCGCATAGAGGGGGTCGACGTCGCGTTCATCGGCATGACCCTGGAGGCGACCGACACGCTGGTGGCGGCATCGGGCATCGCCGGATACACCTTCCTCGACGAAGCGGAGACGGCGAACCGCCTGGTCCGCCACCTGCGTCGCCACGGCGTCAAGGCGATCGTCGTCCTGCTCCATGAGGGCGGCATCCCCAACCCGCTCACGCTCGATGGCTGTGAAGGCATCAGTGGTCCGATCGTCGCGATCAACGCCGCGCTCAATGCCGAGGTCGATGCCGTGATCACCGGTCACACGCATCAGCCGTACAACTGCATGCTGCCAGACCCGGCCGGGAACCCGCGCCCGGTAACAAGCGCCTGGTCGTATGGACGCGTGGTATCCGAATTCAATCTGGTATTGGACAAGAAGACCGGTGATGTGCGTCGCGATCTGTCCACAGCGACCAACCATGCCGTCTATCAAGACGAACTTGAGCCGGACCCCGAGCTGACCGCTGTCATCGACAAGTGGGCGCCATTGTACGCCGAGGCCGGCACGACACCGATCGGCACGATCAGTGACGATATCCTGCGCGGAGGCAACCCGCCGGGCAGCGACCGTGGTGTCGAGTCGGCCGCCGGCAACCTGGTGGCCGATGCACAACTGTGGGCGACCTCGGCGGCGGACGCACAGATCGCGTTCATGAACCCGGGCGGGGTGCGCTCGGACCTTGCCTACCCATCGTCGATCGAAGGCGAAGGTGACGGCGTGGTCACCTTCGGCGAGGCATTCACGTTCCAGCCGTTCGGCAATACGCTGCTGACGTTCACCATGACGGGAGCGCAGATCGTGTCCGTTCTGGAAGAGCAATGCCAGCCCCTCGGCGCGTCGCGGCCGTTCCTGCACCTCGGCGTGTCGCAGGGGTTCAGCTATGACCTGGAGAAGACAATCGTCGGCGGTGACTGCATCGATGTGCATGTATCCAACGTGATGCTCAATGGGGCGCCACTGGATCCCGCTGGCAGCTATCGTGTGACGGCCAACAACTTCCTCGCCGACGGCGGTGACAACTTCACGACCTTCGCTGCGATCGACGCAGCAACCCGGACCGATGGCGGCAATGATCTCGATGCGCTGGTCAACTATCTCGGCACATTCGGACCGGTTGCACCGCCTTCTATCGACCGGGTGAACGAACTGCCCTGATTGCATCGGCCCCTACCCGGTTGCACTACCTCGCCCGACCAAACGGTCGGGCTTTCTTTCGCCCGCCTGCTGGATGAGAAACGACATACGCTCGTCACGCACGCGGCTGAAACTTCATGATTGTCATCACCAACCAGGAGACACCCCTCCCATGTCAAGGTCGCTCAATCGCTCCGTGCTGGTCGCCAGCCTTCTGCTCGGCGCCCAGCACGCATCCGCACTGAACATCGTCATCACCAACGACGACGGCTTCGAGACTCCAAACATCCAGGCACTCTACGACGCTCTGGTAGCCGCCGGTCACGACGTCATCCTGTCGGCGCCCTACAGTGGTCAGAGCGGTACGTCCGGTATGATCGCGTTCCTGCGCCCAATCGGTCCCACGTCGCAGGCCTCGCCCGGAGGCACCCTGCCCGCCGGATCGCCCGGCGTCGGACCCACAACGCTCGGACCCCAGCAGTTCTACGTCGACGGCTCGCCGTCGGCGGCCGTGCTGTATGGCATTGATGTCGCCGCGATGCATGCCTGGGGCGCCTATCCCGATCTTGTGATCTCGGGCCCAAACGAAGGCAACAACCTCGGCATCGTCACGCCGCACTCCGGAACCATCGGTGCCGCGGTCACGGCGCTCAATAAACGCATCCCCGCGATCGCGCTTAGCGCCGCCTCGGGCGACGCGCGGCAGGCCAGAATCGTGGCGGAACTCACCGTGCGCCTGGTCGACGCGCTGGACGGGCGGCACGGCGTGAAGTTGCCGGAAGGGATCGGACTGAACGTCAACACGCCGGTAATCGATGCCGACAACACGACCGCAGAAGACTATTCATTCTTCGTCACGCGCATCGGGGAGTCGGCGAATTTCGGCCTGCAGTTTTACGAGCACTTGGGCGACAGCCCGGTTGCCGTCGGCTTCGGCGTCCCCGCCGGCCTGCCACTTCCCGGCGTGTCGCTGGAGATCCCGGCAAGCCTCGGAGGTTACCCGGAAGACGACGATCCACGTAGCGAGACCAATGCGCTGGACGAGGGCTACGTGACCGTCAGCCCTATCCAGGGCACCTACACCGCCACATCATCCGCCACAGCGCAGGTCCACCGCGCAGTCGACGGTGTCCTCGACAACCGCGATTTCCGCCACGACAAACGGCACTACAACGCGCACTGAGCGACCTCGAACATGCCCCCGCCGCAGTGGCGGCGGGGGCAGCAGCAACACAGCACGGCGTCAGTCGAGTTCCATGCAGTTCGCGTAATAGGTCATCGTCGCCGGCCAGTCGGAGAAGATTCCGAGGATACCGACGTCGTAGGCGAGCACGTCGAGTGCCTTGTACATGTCGCTGTCCTTGGTGATCGCACGCCCCTCCGGGTCGAACATGTAATACCAGCCGGCCTTGCTCGCACCGTGACGCAGGTCGGCGCGTTCGAAGGTCCAGGTGATGATGTCCAGCCCGGCATTGTTGATGTCCCCCGCATACTCGGATGCCACCACCTCATCGTTTCCATCGATGTCGAGCAGTGCCCACATCGGCGGTGCGATGATGCGCACGCCTTGTTTGCGCAGGTCTTTCAACTCGGCGAACGTCAGGCGCGGAATCGGCGGATTCGTCGTGGGGTCGATGCTGTCGAGGTAGACGGCCTGCTTGCCGAATCCAGGCTCGTTCTGGATCCAGTAAAGGATGTCGTCCTTGTTGAACGACTGCACCCAGGTGTCGCGCGGCTTGACGCCGGCGTGCGTGAGTTCGTCGATGAACCGCTGCGCGTAAGCCGCCTGGCCACCGAATATCGCATCGACACGGTCTTGGTTCGACGCGCCCTTCAGTTCCGGCGTATGTTTGACACCCAGTTCCCGGTTGAGCGCGATCGCTTCGCGAAACGACAATACGCTGGCACGCCCGGTGTACAGGTCGGTGCGCCACGCCGCGGTACCGCCGAGGTAGCCTTCCGCCGTGTCTGCCGCCGCGTTGCTCGCGTCCATCTTGGCCTCGAGCGACTTGAACTCGGCGAGCGTGATGTCGCTGGTGCAGCACTTGGGTGCCGGGTTCTGGCCAGCACCGGTCCAAGGCACGCTGCACTTGTCGTTGAGTGGAGTGGCAACAATGTTGGTGGTCGTATGCAGATCGCATTCGCTGTGGCGACACACGAGTTCGCCGTCCGAGGTAAAGGTGACATCACATTCGACAATTCCAGCGCCCATGCGCGCTCCTGCGCGATAAGAGACATCGGAATGCTCGGGAAACTGCATCGCCGCTCCGCGATGCCCGATCGAGAAGTCGGTCTTGTGGAAAGGTCCGTGGGTGCACGACATCAGCTTGTCCTTCAGCCGGCCTTCGTCCATGCCCTCGACCAGGTAGAACGGTCGTGGACCGAGCTGCACGGCCGGCGTCTGCGCCGCGTGCCCATGAGGCGACGGGCTCTTGCGGTGCTCGCGCCCACCATGGTCGTCCCCCCAGCCGGCGATGGCCTGACCGGCCGCGATGGCAATTCCGATGGCCACGGTGGATACCCGGGCGATGTTGCTGTTCGACATGAAACCTCCTTGGTGATGAATGCAGAATTGCATTCTGGAGGCAATGTGCTGCGGGCAGGTTTAGCGCGTATGGCCGGCAGATGAAATTCACGTGAATCTTGAATTTCACCCAGTCGCAGGCGACAGTCACATTGTCGTCAACGCACCGAGCGGTAACCTTTTCTGCGGCCACGTTTGCTGAGGACGATCTGCCACAGCTGTCCCTGGCGCGAGCGGAAAAAGCCTGCGCTACTCATCAGATAGTATTTCCACATGCGGTAGAAGCGCGTGCCGTAGTGCGACTCAAGCCGCGGCCATGCGGCGTCGAAGTTCTCCCACCACGCCATCAGCGTGCGGTCGTAGTCGGTGCCGAAGTTGTGCCAGTCTTCAACCAGAAACCGGTCATCCACTGCGGCCGCCACCTCGGCCGCGGACGGCAACTTGCCGTTGGGGAAGATGTAGCGGTCGATCCACGCATCGACGATCGGTGTTGTGCGGTGATTGCCGATCGTGTGCAACAGGAACAATCCGTCGTCCTTCAACACGCGGTTTGCCGTTTCGAAGTAGGCGGCATAGTTCTTCGGTCCGACGTGCTCGAACATGCCGACCGAGACGACCTTGTCGAAACGACCCGCCACCTTGCGGTAGTCCATCAGTTCGATGCGGACCGGCAGCCCCGCACAACGCGCGACCGCGAGCCGTTGTTGTTCCCTCGATACCGTGAGTCCGGTCACCACGGCACCGTAGCGCTCGGCCGCGAAACGCGCGAGACCGCCCCAGCCGCAACCAATTTCCAGCAGCGACTGGCCCGGTTCGAGCTCGAGCTTGCGACAGATCAGCTCGAGCTTCGCCTGTTGTGACTGGGCGAGGTCGACGGCATCGTTCCAATAACCGCACGAATAGCTCATGGTCGGGTCGAGCATGGCCTCGAACACATCGTTGCCGATGTCGTAGTGCCGTTCACCAACCTGGTAGGCACGTCGCTCGCTCTGCAGGTTGAACAGTCGATGCCGCATGATCTCGCCGAGCAGTCGCAACCGGGTGCGCCGGCCGAGCTTGGCATCGATGTCCTCGCCGAGCAGTCGGTCGAACAGCTCGTCCATCGCATGACAGTCCCATTGACCGTCCATGTAGCTCTCGCCAAAACCGAGCGAACCGTGCAGCAGCAGGCGCGAATACACGCGTGCGTCGTGAACCTGAATGTCCCACGGCCGCATCCCGTTGAACTGCACGTCGGCCTGCCCCGCGAGTTCAGCCAGCACGGCCGGGGGGGTCAGGTCTTCCCTGCCGTCGAACCGGGACCGCAGTTGTCTGCCATCCGCCTCTCGGGATGTCATCGGCGCCACCTCCGTCAATGCGAGGCAGGTATCCGGAATGTCTCCACGCACCTTTCAGGCGCGAGAACCATTATCGTTCGACTATGTCATTCGATATCGCGGGTCGGAAATCGTTTGTCGCTACCCTTCTGATTGAGGTCAACTATCACCAGACCACGCACCGGGGATCCGCGAGCGATGCAAAACGGCTGTTTAGACCGCTTGTTTGACGTGGCACGGCAATGCCGGTTTGTCTCCCTGCTAATCTGCGGTCATGACTGAAGAAATCAAGACCCACCTGCAGCTGCGGCGCGTCGCGATCGACACCTACAAGGAGAACGTCGCCTACCTGCACCGCGATTGCCTGGTCTACCGCAGCGAGGGCTTTCAGGCCCTGTCGAAGGTCGAGATCCAGCCCGCCGGCGATGGCGTCTCGGTTCTCGCCACGCTGAACGTCGTCGAAGATGCCGAGATCACGGCACCCGGTCAGATCGGCCTCAGTCTGCAGGCATTCGAACAGCTCGGTCTGCCGGAAGGGACGCCGGCGACGGTCGGCCATGCCAAACCGCCGGAATCGCTGCACGCTGTACATCGCAAGATCGCCGGCCAACGGCTGGATTTCGAGGACTACGTCGACATCACGCACGACATCGTCGCCAACCGCTACGCCAAGATCGAGATGGCCGCGTTCCTGGTCGCGTGCAGCGAGACCGGCATGGAACGCGAAGAGGTGCTGTACCTGACCCGTGCCATGGCCGCCAGCGGCGAGCGCCTGAACTGGCACGAGACTTTGGTCGCCGACAAGCACTGCATCGGCGGCATCCCCGGCAACCGCACCAGCATGCTGGTAGTGCCGATCGTCGCCGCGCACGGCATGGTCATCCCCAAGACCTCGAGCCGTGCGATCACCTCGCCGGCCGGCACCGCCGACACGATGGAGGTGCTGGCCGAGGTCGAGCTGCCGCTCGACCGCCTGGACGAGATCGTGCGCGCCGAACGCGGCTGCCTGGCCTGGGGCGGGACCGCGCGCCTGGCGCCTGTCGACGACATCCTGATCTCGGTCGAGCGGCCATTGTCGATCGATTCGCCGGGGCAGCTGGTCGCATCGATCCTGGCGAAAAAGCTTGCAGCGGGCGCCACGCACCTGCTGGTCGACATTCCTATGGGTCCGACGGCCAAGGTACGCAGTCAGGCGGGCGCGATGCGTCTGCGCAAGCTGTTCGAATTCGTCGGCGACCGCGTCGGCCTGCAGATCGACGTGATCATCACCGATGGCCACCAGCCGATCGGTCGCGGCATCGGCCCGGTGCTGGAGACTCGCGACGTGATGCAGGTACTGCAGAACGACCCGAATCAGCCGCGCGACCTGCGCGAAAAGGCCCTGCAGCTGGCCAGCCGCATCCTCGAGTTCGACCCCGACGTGCGCGGCGGACAGGGCTACGTGCTGGCCCGCGACATCCTCGATTCGGGACGCGCCATGGACAAGATGAACGCGATCATCGACGCACAGGGCAGAAACGAACACACCTACGCACTCGGTCGCCTGTCGCGCACGGTCAACGCCGGCCATGCCGGGCGCATCAACGCGATCGACAACGAGCGCATGGCGCACATCGCCCGCCTGGCCGGCGCGCCAATGGATAAAGGGGCCGGCGTCGACCTGTACAAAAAGGTCGGCGACAGTGTCGACAAGGGCGAGGCACTGTACGCCATCTACGCCGAGTTCGACGCCGATTTCGGCTTCGCCTGCGACGCAGCGACGGCCGACAGCGGGTTCACCCTGGCGCCGTGATCAACGCGGCCGCTGCGACATGAATTCCGCCGGACCGACCAGGCTCGTCCTCGGCATGCCCAGCTACCGGGCATCCGCCGCGCGCCTTGCCGCCGCGGCCGGCTATGCCTATGCGGACGTCGACATCCATACCTTCCCCGATGGCGAGAGCCGCGTGCGGCTTCCGGCGTTGTTGCCGGACGAGGTCGTGATCTGCGTGAGTCTCGATCGACCGAACGCCAAACTGGTCGACCTCGAACTGACGGCGGCAACCGCACGTCACCTGGGTGCAGGACGCGTGGTCCTCGTCGCACCCTATCTGTGTTACATGCGCCAGGACCGCGCGTTCCATCCGGGTGAGGCCGTCAGCCAGCAGGTCATCGGGCACATGCTGGCGCGTCAATTCGACACGCTGATCACGGTCGATCCACATCTGCACCGTGTCCATCGGCTCGCCGATGCGATACCGGTCCGGCGCGCCGTCGCGCTGTCGGCGGCGCCGCTGATGACGAAGTGGCTCGCCGCCAACTCCGGCCAGCCACTGCTGCTGGGTCCAGATGCCGAATCCGAACAATGGGTGGCCGCGATCGCGAAGCCGGCCGCGCTGGATTACGGTGTCGCGCACAAGCGCCGGCTCGGGGACCGCGACGTGCAGATCGAGCTACCGGCGCTGCCCTTCGCGGGCCGCGAGGTGGTGCTGGTCGACGACGTGGCCAGCAGCGGGCAGACATTGATCGAGGCCGCGCGCCGGCTGCACGACGTCGGTGCCGCCAGTGTATCCGTACTGGTCACCCACGCGCTGTTCGTCGGTGATGCGGTGGAGCGGTTGAATGCCGAAGGGGTGATCCGGATTGCGAGCACCGACAGCGTCGTTCACCCGAGCAACGAGATCGCGCTGGCGCCCCTGCTGGCGCGCTCGCTGGCGCAGTCCGTTTGAGCCCTCTCCGGTCGACGGCCGTCGGCCGCTACGCCACGCGCAGGTCGGTATCGCGCAATGGCAGCTCGCGGATGCGTCTGCCGGTCGCGGCGAAGATCGCATTGAGCACGGCTGGAGCGGCAACGGCGATGGTCGGTTCACCCACCCCGCCCCAGAACCCGCCGGATGGCATGACGATGGCCTCGACCTGCGGCATCTCCGCGATGGTCATTGACCGGTAGGTATCGAAATTGTGCTGTTCGACCGCGCCGCCGGCGACCGTGCAGCCGCCGTACAGCATCGCCGACAAGCCGAACACGAACGAGCCCTCGACCTGCGCCTCGATCTGTTGCGGGTTGACGGCATACCCGCAGTCGGTCGCGGCGACGATGCGATGGATCTTCAGGCGACCGTCGCGCACCGAGACCTCGGCGCACGCCGCCACGTGACTGCCGAAGGTCTTGCATACGGCCAGCCCACGAAACACACCCGCAGCGGCCGGCGTGCCCCAGCCGGCGCGTTCGGCGACCGCATTGAGCACGCCCAGGCTGCGCGGATGGCCGACCATCAGCGCGCGCCGGAACGCGAGCGGATCCGTGCCGGCAGCGTGTGCGAGTTCGTCGACAAAGCATTCGAGATAGATCGCATTCTGGTTGATGTTGACGCCACGCCAGAAGCCCGGCGGAACCGGCGGGTTGCGCATTGCATGATCGATCAGCAGGTTCGGCACCGAGTAGCTGATGGCATGATCGCCGTCCGGCAGCATGCCCTGGAATGTGACCATGTCGGCACCGTCTTTGAGTGCGCCGGGCATCACCGCGGCCAGGATCGACTGTCCCGACAGACGGATGCGCAGACCGACCAGCCTGCCGTCGGCGTCGAGCCCGCCTGTCAGCCGCGCACGCGTAATCGGATGATAGGCGCCGTGACGCATGTCCTCCTCGCGTGACCAGATCAGCTTGACCGGCGTGCCGGGCAACTGCCTGGCGATCTTGACCGCCTGGGTCACATAGTCGCTGAAGCCGCGACGGCCGAACCCCCCACCGAGGTCGATCTTGTGCACGTCGCACTGGCCCGCCGGCAGCCCCGCGGCCTCGACCACGGCCTGCAGCGCCGCCTCGCCGTTCTGCGTCGGGCACCAGACATCGCAGCGCTCGTGCGTCCAGCGTGCGGTCGCATTCATCGGCTCCATGGTGGCGTGGTGCTGAAATGGGTAAGCGTATTCGGCCTCGACGCGCTTTGCGGCACCGGCGAGCGCCGCGTCGACATCGCCGGCCCGATTGCCGACGAACGCGTCGTGCGCGTCCAGACCCTCGCGCAACAGGGCGGCGATCGACGCGCTGCTGACGGCACTGTTGGGGCCTTGGTCCCAGACGACGGGCAATGCACGCAATGCGGTGTCGGCCTGCCACCAGGTATCGGCGACCACGGCCACGGCCGTGTCGTCGACGCGCACGACCGCGCGTACCCCCGGCATGTCGCGCACCCGGGCCTCGTCGAAGGATTTCAGCGTACCGCCGAACACCGGGCACGCCCGGATCGATGCATTGAGCATGCCCGGCAGTGTCAGATCGGTGCCGTACACCTGCTCCCCCGTCACCTTGGCATGTGTGTCCAGGCGCTTGACCGGCCTGCCGATCAATTTCCAGTCCCGCGGGTCCTTCAGCGTTACGCTGTCGGGCGGCGCTCGCTTCGCGGCATCACCTGCCACCTCACCGTAACGCAGGCTACGTCCGCTCGGCACATGGGTGACGACGCTGTCGGCCGCGCGACACTCGGCCTCCGCAACGCCGAGGCGGTCGGCGGCGGCCCCGACCAGCAGCATGCGCGCCAGCGCGCCGCCCTCGCGCACGTACTGCTGGCTACTGCGGATACCGCGGCTGCCGCCCGTAGAGAAACTGCCCCATACCCGGTCACGGATCCGGTTGCGGCCCGGTGTCGGGTACTCGGTCGTGACCTTCGACCAGTCGCATTCGAGCTCCTCGGCGACCAGCTGGGCGAGCCCGGTCAGCGTGCCCTGACCCATCTCCGAACGCGCGATGCGGATGATCACCGTGTCATCCGGTTCGATGACGACCCAGGCGTTCAGTTCGCGCGTATCGTCGGCCATTTCCGGCGTCGCCGAGGCGCTCGGCAGGTACAGGCCGAGCGACAAGCCGACGCCGGCGGCCGTGGTGCCGATCACGAAGTCCCGCCGCGAGAGGGTCAACGGCACACGCTCCATCACGCCCCTCCGTCGCGCAGCCGCTCAGCCGCGAGATGGATGCCGCGGCGCACCCGGTTGAACGTGCCGCAGCGGCAGATGTTGGTGACCGCGGCGTCGATGTCCGCGTCGCTTGGCGTGGGGTTGTCTGCAAGCAGGGCGACGACGCTCATGATCATCCCGGGCTGGCAGTAGCCACACTGGGGCACGTCGAGATCGTCCCACGCGCGCTGCACCGGGTGGTCGCCGTTCGTCGACAGCCCCTCGATCGTGACGATCGCCTGTCCGGCCGTCACTGCGGCAACCGGCAGGCTGCATGCGCGCACCGCACGTCCGTCGACGTGCACCGTGCAGGCGCCGCATACACCGATGCCGCAACCGTATTTGCTGCCGGTAAGCCCGAGCTGCTCGCGGATCACCCAGAGCAGCGGTGTCGCGGGGTCGACATCGACCGCGACCGAACTGCCGTTGATGTTGAGCTCCTGCATCGGTCATTCTCCCCGTTCACCGCGCGTTATGCAGTATAGACAGCACGTGCGGTGCAAGTTCCTGCGGGGGCCACGGACAACCGGCTGGGCGCGCGTTGCACGAATTACCGCTGCCAGCCGGTCTAAGCTCGGGAACAGCACCGGTGGAAGCGGAGGGAAATTTGTACAAGCTGTTGATTTTAATTGCGGGCGTGGCCGTGGTCGCGGTCGTCGTGCTGATGATGAGGCCCCCGCCCGAAACGCGCGGCCTCGCCGACCTTGACGCATCGTCCACGCAACGGATTCTGCCGGCGCGCAGTGACGACGGGCGCTTCGGTTACGCAACGTTCGCCGGTGGCTGCTTCTGGTGTGTCGAGGCCGACTTCGAGAAGGTGCCGGGGGTGCTGGACGCGATATCCGGCTATACCGGCGGCCATGTCGCCGGACCGAGCTACGACGAGGTGTCGGGCGGAGGCACCGGCCACCGTGAGAGCGTGCTGGTCCGCTACGACCGCAGCGTGACCAGCTATCAGGCGCTGTTGCAGGCATTCTGGCGCATGATCGATCCGACCGATGCAGATGGCCAGTTCGTCGACCGCGGTGCCCAGTACAGCACCGCTGTATTCGTCCACGATGCGGAACAGCGCCGCATTGCCGAACAATCGCGTGCCGAACTCGATGCCAGCGGTCGGTACACGCGCCCCGTCGTGACGCCGATCATCGACGCAACCCGCTTTTACGCGGCCGAGGGCTACCACCAGAACTACCACACCCGCAACCCGGTGCGCTATCGGTTCTATCGCTTCAACTCGGGCCGCGACCAATACCTCGCACGCATTTGGGGTGACGACATCAACCCGGATTACAAACGCTACGTCGCCGAGACCGCGCCGCGCTATACCCGGCCGGACGATGGACAGCTGCGCGCTTCGCTGACCCCGATGCAGTATCACGTCACCCAGCAGGAAGGCACCGAACCGCCGTTCGACAACGCGTACTGGAACAACAAGCAGGCCGGCATCTACGTCGATGTGGTCAGCGGTGGCCCATTGTTCTCGTCGACCGACAAGTACGATTCCGGCACCGGCTGGCCGAGCTTCACGCGGCCGCTCGACCCGTCGTTGGTCGTCGAACACACCGACTACCGACTGCTGCTGCCGCGCACCGAGGTACGCAGCCGCTACGGTGACTCCCACCTCGGCCACGTATTCGCCGACGGGCCGGAGCCGACCGGCCTGCGCTATTGCATCAATTCCGCCGCACTGCGGTTCGTGCCCAAAGACCTGCTGGGGCGCGAGGGATACGCCGAGTACCTGCCCTTGTTCGAATGACGCGACGCGCCGGTCCCAGGTGACGCGATCGGGCCGCCACGTTTGGACCACTGCGGAAGTCCGGAGGGACCCCACGCCACGCTACCGATATACTCGGCGGCATGAATGACACCGTTCCGCGACCCTCCTTTGTGCTGCCGCGCGGCGGCCTGCTGTCTGCACTGTTGCTCACCCTGATGCTGCTGTTGTCGTCGGTTGGCAACTTTCGCGCCGCCGGGGACGATCGCCTGACCGAGGCCGGCAACCGCGCAATTGCTGCATTCGCGGTCGCGCGCACGATCAACGCGGTCGTGTCGGTGATCCAGGAGACGCAGGTCGGGGTATCGCTCGGCATCAACACCACGATCGAACCCGGACAGATTCTCGATCCGTTGAACGACCTGATCGAACGCTTCTCGGTCGCGGCGCTGGTCGCGGCAACCCTGCTCTGGTCGTTGAAGCTGGTCGGTGAGTTCATCGTGGTGCCATGGGTGCCGCTGGTCCTTGGCGCATTGCTGGCCGCCCGCTTTGCGATCTACCGTTACCGGCCCGGGGCCGAGCTCGAGAACCTGCTGGCGCGTCTGATCCGCATCGGTATCGTCGTCTGGTCATTCGCGGCACTGACACCGTGGGTGATCTCTGCCGTGCACGACAGCAGCGCGGTGCAGACGCGCTACCAACAGGCCACCGACGACTTCGATCGCGCCGGTGAACAGCTGCGCGGGATCGTCGACATCGACAGTCCTTGGGATATCGACCGTGGCCGGATCCGTGATCGGATGCAGGAGCTGACCGGAATGGCAGACCGGCTCAGTCGGCAGGCCGTCGTCGTGCTCTCGGTGTTCGTGTTCGAGGTCCTGATCGTGCCGATCGCGATCTTCTGGGTCACCTCGCGTCTGTTGCTCAATCCACGCGGTAGCGTCGCCCGCGGGACACAGTGAACAGCCGCAGGACAGAGACTCCGGTCGAGCGATGTTGTCGTCTGTCAAACAAGCGAAAAATACCCGTGCGCGACGCATCACGGGCTGTGTAGCCTAGAAACTGAAGGGGTCCGACGTCAGCCCGCCATGGGGCGGCGGCTGCATTGGAGACCACGCTTCCCAACCTGGGAGAATACAACTATGAGCACTACCTGGATTGTCGTCGCGGACGCCTGTCGCGCCCGCATCTTCTCCGCCGACAAACCGTCCGGCCCGTTGTGCGAACTGGAGACCCTGAGCAATCCACAGGCACGATTGCACGAGGGCGACCTGGTCAGCGACCGCGGTGGACGCGACACCAGCGCCAATGGCGGTTCGCACGGTCTCGGCAACGGCAACTCCGTGAAACAGGAGAACGAAAACCGCTTTGCCGGCGAGGTCTGCGAACACCTGGAACGCGGTCGCATGAAGCATGCATTCGCGAAACTGTATGTAATGGGTGCGCCACACTTCCTCGGCCTGATGCGCAAGCACCTGTCTTCCGGACTGCGCGGCCTGGTCAGCGAAGAGATTGCGAAGGATCTGACCACCCAGACACCCGAACGCATTCGTGCGCAGCTGCCGGAATACCTGTGAATGATGGGCTGCCGCCGCAGGCCCCTGACCCTTCCCATGTGACCCGTCGCGGGAACAGGCGACTGTCCCCTGCCTGGTCGGCGGCAAACCACACCGCATGACGATTCAGTCCCAACCCGCGGCCTCCTCCGCCGAGCTCGCAGAATTCGTCTGGGAAACCCGTTATCGTCGCCATTCCCCCGGTGCCAGCGAAGAGTCGAGCCTCAACGATACCTGGCTCAGGGTCGCACAGTGTGTTGCCCAAGCCGAAGCGGCATCGCCCGACCGGTTTGCCGATGTGTTCCACCGCGCGATGGCGGATCTGCGTTTTCTTCCCGGCGGCCGCGTGCTCGCCAATGCAGGTGCCGGGCCGCAGCGCACCTTGTTCAACTGCTTTGTCATGGGTGAACTGCACGACAACCCGGACGCGATCGCCGAGGCGCTGCACGAAGGTGCCCTCACCCTGCAGTACGGCGGCGGCATCGGCTACGACTTCTCACCACTTCGTCCGGCCGGACAGCGGGTTGGCGATGGCGCGGCGACGGCACCGGGACCGGTGCGCCTGATCGAGCCGTTCGACAGCCTGTGTGCCGGCACCTCGACCGGTACCCTGCGACCAGGCGCAATGATGGCGACGCTCGCCTGCGATCACCAGGACATCCGCGCTTTCATCGATGCCAAGCGCGAGCCGGGCCGGTTTTCCGCCAGCAATCTCTCGGTGCTGGTCAGCGATGCCTTCATGGACGCGGTACGCGAGGATGCGCCTTGGCCGCCGACGGGCCAGGCCGGCACGCCGCCTGCGCGGGCACTTTGGGACGCCCTGCTGCACGCGGCCTACGAGACCGGCGAACCGGGCGTGCTGTTCATCGACCGTATCAACGAGACGGACAATCTCGGCTATGTCGAAAACATCCACGCCACCAACCCGTGCGGCGAGATACCACTGCCCGCCTATGGCGCATGCGACCTCGGGTCGATCAATCTGACCCGCTTCGTGCGACGGCCTTTCGCCAACGACGCCGAATGGGACATCGACGGCCTGGTCGCGACGACGACGCTGGCGGTGCGCTTCCTCGACGACGTCATCGATGTATCGCCGTTTCCACTCGAACAGCAGGCTGCGCAGGCCCGCGGCAGCCGTCGGATCGGCCTGGGAGTCACCGGTCTGGCCGACAGCCTGATCCTGCTTGGGCGACGCTATGGCTCACGCCAAGGGCGCATGGCGGCCGCGGTGGCGCTGCGCACGGTTTGCCATGCCGCGTATCGCGCGTCGTGTGCGCTGGCGGCGGAAAAAGGCAGTTTCCCCTGGTTCGACCGCGACGCACTGCTGGCGCGGCCATTCATCCAGTCGCTGCCGGACAACATCCGCGCGCGGATCCACGCTGACGGGTTGCGCAACAGCCACCTGATCGCACTCGCACCGGCAGGCTCGATCAGCCTGCTGGCCGACTGCGTATCGAGTGGCATCGAGCCGCTGCCGCAGATCGAGACGGAGTACCGGATCGGGACCGGCAGCGGCACAACGCGTGCGTTCAACGTCACTGCCTATGCCAGGCGCGCCTGGGAGCGGCACGGCGGCGGCCCATTGCCTGCCAGCTTTGTCACCGCAACCGCTCTCGAACCGGATGCGCACCTGCTCATGCAGGCCGAGTTGCAACGCTACGTCGACAACGCCATTTCGAAGACCATCAATCTCTCGCCAGAAACGCCGTTTGACGTATTTCGGGTCATCTACGACGAGGCCTATCGCCTGGGGCTGAAAGGTTGCACCGTGTTCAGGCCCAATCCGAGCACCGGCGAAGGCGTCGTCGGCACACGCTGCGGGGTAGCGTCGAACGCTCCGATTGCCGCAGCCGACGGCTGCGATTGAGCTTGCGGCCGGGCTGTAAAGCCCGGGTTCATGTTTGCGGCCCGGCGCGAAGGCGCCACTCGCTGTAAAGCACAGCGAGCAGGATCGACAGATAGATGCAGAACACCACCACCATCCACTGCGCCATCGTCAACGACAACCATTGCCACTGGATGTCGTCACAGTAACCCGTAGGCAGAAACATCGCCGGGAACCACTCGTCGAGCTTCGCCCAGGAGGGGAACTCGGCCGCGAAGCTGCAGCTGAAGGCGGTACTCGGATCATGCTGGATGCCGACATGCTGCAGCGCCAGGTGCAGTCCCCAAACCGCGCTGATCACCCACGCAAGGTAACCGGCCAGGCGCAGGGCGAACAGGGCAGGTTGAATCGAGCCGATCAGCCCGGCCGTGAACAGGCCCAGCACGGCAACCCGTTCGTACACACACTTCACGCACGGGTCGAGCCCCATGCCGTGTTGGAACCACAATGCGGTCAGCTCGAGCCCCAACGCGGACAAAGCCAACAACCACCAGGCACGCCTGCTCTTCACCGGCATCTCACAACCCTCGTCTCAACTACTTGCCCGATGCTGCGCCACGCGTGAATCGCTGGCGTCATCGCTCGCGCAGCTTATCCCAGTCGTCCGGCGCAAACATCGCCACCACATCGAAGCGACCACCGGGAAGCGGTCGTACGATCGCCGCGCCGGCCTCCGGAGGACGTGTACCCGCCGCCAGCAGGAACACGTTGCCGTGGGCAACGATCACGCTGTTGAAACCCGGTCGCGGAATCGTCGCCAGGCGCTTGCGCACCGCGTCACGAAGGTGGTCACGTCCACCCACCCGCTCCGCGACACGCTCATTGATCACGTCGCGCGAGGTCGTCACCGGACCCAGATCGAGCAGATTCGCCGTCTCGACGGTGCGGCAGTATTCGCTGGCCACCACCGAGTCCACAGGGATGCCCAGCCCCCGGATCCGCATACCGATGCGCCGTGCCGTCTCGCGGCCCGAATCCGACAACTGACGCATCCGGTTCGGGTCACAACTCGCGACGTCCATGAGCGACCGCTCGCGGTCCTGCTGATCCCAGTCCGTCGCCGCATGGCGAAAATAGATGACGAAACCACCCTGACGGAGCGCCGCAAGCAGATCCGGCGGCACCTCTGCAAAGGCACGCCCGACGCAACTCCACACGAGCAGCGCGAGCAAAACAGGCCAGGGGATGGGGTCGAAGCGCATGATCCGTGCGACAGCCGGACACGGGCTTGGTGCCGCAACGTCCACGCGAGCGGTCGTCAAGGCGACGCGCGGCTCACGGAACGAAAATTAAAGTCGACTCTGAAGATCGTCTTATTTTTCCATTTGTTTTAGATATTTATTGTCCATATTTTAAGTTCATTATCGATATCGGATTTGTCGATTCAGCGCGCTCACCGCTCCGAACCGTTCAGCGGCTTCGCTCCGGCGCAAATACGTCGATGATCAGATTCATCTGATCGGCCGGGAGATCCTTCAGTACCGCACCCGTCGTGGCCACGGCCGGCTCACGCCCCTCGACCACGCGCACGCTGGCCTGCTGCACGGGGGCCTGCTGCTGCGTCTGTCGCTCGCCGATGACTATCTGCAGGTACAAACCGACCGTCAGGGCCAACAGCAGGAGCACGACAAGCGTCGAAAACAATCCGTTACCCTTTTTGCGTTTTGCAATTCCCGTCATTTGTTCTATCTCCAGCATTGATGCGCCGATCGCGCGCAGATTATGACCTATCCCTTGTTGCGGCTCAGCAACGTTCGATAGATCCAGGCAACCTTGACGGCAGCATCGCGCTTGGTGCTTGGCAGCACCACCATGTACCAGTCACCGTTCGTGCCGACCACTCGCACCCCGGTCCCCTGTTCGAGCGTGGCGACGACTTTGTGATTGGTGCCGGGCCCGTCGCGCACGTTGATGCGCTCACCGCTGACCTCGGCGCGCCAGCCGAACCAGTCCTCGCGTGCCAGTTCCGGATGTTTCTCGAGCAGGTGCACCGAACGGTCGCCATTCAGCCGCAACAGGATCTCGCGCGCATCCTGGTGACCGGTCCGGGCCGCTTTCAGGTACCAGGATACGGCAACATCCAGGTCCTTTTTCATACCCTCACCCGTGGTGTACGCGAGCGCGATTGCGAACTGGGCATCAGCGTGCCCCTGCTGAGCGGCCGCTTTCCAATACGCGACGGCGCGTTCGATATCCACCGCAAGGCCGTTGCCGTTGGCATACAACCAGCCAAGGTGATACTGGGCCTCGGCGTAACCGCGATCGGCGAGTGGCTTCCATAGGCAGTAGGCCTCGGCGTAATTGCCCTCGGTCAACGCCTGCATGCCGGTGCGAAACTGCTCGGGGACCCTGTCGGCGCACGCGCTACCGGTCATGAGCATGACGAGTGCGGGCAGCAGCAGCCTCATGCGCCCGCCACTGCCGCCAGCACCGTGCGCGCCCGTCCCATACCCTGGTCCAGGTGGCGATCGATCTCGCCCATGGTGATCGGGCCGTCGGACTTTCCGGCTGCCCAGTTCACGCTCAGCGCCAGGCACGCATAGCAAATGCCGAGTTCACGTGCCAATGCCGCCTCGGGCATACCCGTCATTCCGACGACATCGCACCCGTCGCGTTCCATCCGCGCAATCTCCGCCCGCGACTCAAGCCTCGGCCCCTGGGTCGCGCCGTAAGTGCCACCGTCGTGCACCGCGATGTCCACGCCACGCGCGGCGGCCAGGATCTGCGCACGCAGGTCTTCGCAGTAGGGGTCGGTGAAGTCGATATGCGTGACGCTGTCCAGGTCGGCATCGAACAGCGTGTGGTCTCGACCCCAGGTGTAATCGATGACCTGATCGGGCACGGCCAGCACGCCGGGCGCCATCGGCGGCGTGATACCACCGACCGCCGCCATGCCGATGACGCGTTCGATACCCACCTCGCGCATGGCCCACAGGTTGGCGCGGTAGTTCACGCGGTGCGGGGGAATCGAATGCGTCGAACCGTGGCGCGGCAGGAAGACGACCCGGGTGCCGTCGAAACGACCGAATGTCAGCGGTGCCGACGGTTCGCCGTAGGGTGTCGATATGACCTCGTGGCGTTCGACCGTCAATGCCTGCAGCCGGGTCAGTCCCGATCCGCCGATGATGCCCAGTGCCTGCACCGCGTCGTGCCCCCTGTGCGTTAATCCGCGACCGCGTATATGCCACGCGCGTTGCGCCAGTAGCCCTTGTAGTCCATGCCGTATCCGAACACGTAGCGATCCGGCACCGTCAGTCCGATGTAGTCGACAGGCGGGCGCACGCCGCGATCGTGCAGCTTCTGCACCAGCACCGCGGCACGAACGCTCGCGGGTTGCGTCTGCCAGCAGAACCGAATGATGGCATCCAACGTGTAGCCTTCGTCGAGAATATCGTCGACGATCAGGACATCCTTTCCCTGCAGCCGCTGCACCGGCTCCACCTTCCAGTGCAGTTCTTCGCCGCTGGTCCGTTCGCGATATCGGCTGGCGTGCATATAGTCGACTCGCAGCGGGAAATTCAGCCGCGGCAGCAACTGCCCGCTGGCGACCAGCCCGCCGTTCATGACGCAGATCACGACTACGTCACCCGCTGCCATGTCGCGATTGATGTGCTCGGCCATCTCGTCGAAGGCGCATTCGATCGCGGCGCGGTCGTGCAGACATTCCGCTTCGCGCATCACGCGCTCGACTTCACCACGAAGATCCATGGTCATTTCCCGTCCAGGTTCAGTGTCAGATTGGCCTCAGACGTAAAGGCCGCCGCCAGTTCCACGGCACGATGCCAGCGCGGATCCTCGTGCAGACGATCCCAGCGCTGTCCGGCCCGACCATGCAGGCGCGCAGTGCGCGACTGGGCGACTGGGTCATGATAGCCGGCGAGCGCATCCAGAACCTCTTTCGCGCCGTCCGGATTGTTACACACCAGCACCATGTCGCATCCGGCCCGCAGCGCGGCATGCGCGCGATCTGCGTAGCAGCCGGCCTGCCCTGCGGCCGCCATGCTCAGGTCGTCACTGAAGATCACGCCCTGAAAGCGCAGCCGATCGCGCAGGATGTCCTGCAACCAAAACCGCGAGAAGCCGGCCGGGGCATCATCGCAGGCAGAATAGACCACATGTGCCGGCATGACGCCCTCGAGGCCCCCGTCGATCAGACGCACGAATGGTCGCACGTCGTGGGCGAGGATTTGGTCGAGTCGCCGATCATCGACCGGCAGATCGACATGCGAATCCGCGGCGACGCCACCGTGACCGGGGAAATGCTTGCCGACGCTGACCATGCCGGCCTCGCGGGCCCCTGTCATCCAGGCCCCCGCCATCTGCCCGACCAGGTCGGCGTCATCGGCAAACGACCGATCACCGATTACGGTACTCAAGCCACCGTCGACATCGAGCACCGGTGCGAAGCTGAAATCGACTCCGATCGCCCGCAATTCCGCCGCCATCAACCAGCCGAGTTCGTGCGCGGCGTGACGGGCGGCAACGGCATCATCGTCACAGCGGGCGAGGAGCTGCCCGGCTGCCGGCAGCCGCGTGAATCCTTCACGAAAGCGTTGAACGCGTCCGCCCTCCTGGTCGACGGCGATCAGCAGATGCGGCGAGCGCAGCTCATGAATCTCGCGCACCAGCCGATGTAGCTGCTGTGGGGAGACGTAGTTGCGCGTGAACAGAATGACGCCGCCGGCTGCGGGGTGGCACAGCATTCGGCGGTCACTCTCAGTGAGTTCGGTGCCGAGCACATCGATCATGACCGGACCGTGCAGCATCAGACTGCGCCCGCGCGACGGAGATGTGATCCGGTTATCCGAAACAGCTGCTGACCAAAGGACTGTTGATGATGCATAGAGGTCTTCCGGCCCTGATATTGGCGTTGGTCTGCGCGGCATTCACGCCGGTGATGAATGCCGCTGACGACGAACAACCGCCGATCGAGATCGGCTATTACGCTCTCAAACCATCGATCGTCAGCAATCTCAGCGGCGGCCCGAAGTATATTCGCTGCGACATCCAATTGATGACCCAGCATGCGGTGGAAATGCCGAAGATCGAACTGCATGCCCCCGCCCTGCGCCACCAGATCCTGATGTTGATCGCCGGCCAGGACGGCAGGCAGCTGCTTTCCCGCGAGGGCAAGGAAAACCTGCGCAAAGCAGCGCTCGCGGCAGTCCGGGACCAGCTGCAGGAAATGACCGGCGAACCCCTGGTCGATGATCTGTATTTTACCGCGTACTACGTGAAGTGACGTCGAGCCGGTCGCGCAGGTGGTCGCCGAGCAGATTGACCGCGACCACGACCGCGAACAACGCCGCCCCGGGCGCCAGCACCAGATGCGGAGCGACCAGCAGGTAACGCACGCCATCGTGGATCATCCCACCCCACGACGCCGCAGGCGGCTGGATGCCCAGCCCCAGGAAAGACAGCCCCGCCTCGGCGACCACCGCCGCGGCAATACCGAAGCTGGCCTCGACCAGCACCGGCGCCATGACCAGCGGCAGCAGATGGCAGCGCACGATCGCGACATCGCCACGCCCCAGGGCGCGCGCGGCAAGCACATGGTCGCTCTGTTTCAATGACAAGACCTGAACCCGCACCAGGCGTGCATACCCCACCCAGCCCATCACCGCCAACGCAATGATCACGTTGTCCAGCCCGGGACCGAGCACCGCGGCCATCGCGATCGCCAGCAGCATGCCGGGGAACGCCAGGAACACCTCGATCACACGCCCGATGACGCGATCCGGCCACCCACCGACGTAACCGGCAAGCAGCCCTAGGGCCACCCCGACCGTCGCCGAGAGACCCACGGTCAGAACGGCGACCAGCAACGACACCCCAGCGCCGGCGAGCAGCCGGTCGAACACCGGGCGGCCCAGATCGTCGGTACCGAGCAGATGCGCGGCCGACGGTGATGCCAGGATATCAGGAAGGCTTATACGGCTGGGATCCAGCGGCGCGATCACGCCGGCCACGGCAGCCACCAGCCAAACCGCGATCACGACGACGGCCAACCGGATCACGTCCCGGCCCCGGTATCCGCCGCCCCGATCCTGGGGTCGACACGTGCGACAAGCAGGTCCGCGAGGCGATTGCTGAGCACGTAGCCGAACGCAATCACCAGCACCACCCCCTGCACGACCGGGTAGTCGCGCTGGCCGATCGCGTCGACCAGCAAGGTGCCGATGCCGGGCCACGCGAACACCACCTCGGTGATCACCGCGCCTGCCAACAGTGCGCCGAGCTGCAGCCCGAGCACCGTGATGAAAGGCGCCAGCGCGTTCGGTAGCGCATGCCGATACATCACCGCGTGCTCGTCGAGGCCCTTGCAGCGCGCGGTACGCAGGTACGGCTGGGACATGATCTCCAGAAGGCTGGCGCGCAACATCCGGGTGCTGACGGCCGCCATCGAGAGGCCGAGCGTCAGCGCCGGCAGCACGACGCTTGCCGCGCCCTGGTTGCCGCTGACCGGCAACCAGCCGAGACCGATCGAGAACAGCATCACGAAGAGCGGGCCGAGCCAGAAGTTCGGTATCGAAAGACCGAGTAGCGCAATGACCTGTACCGCTCGATCAGGCCAGCGATTGTGGTTGCGCGCTGCAAGCATACCGGCGGGGAGCGAGATGAGCAGCACCACCAGCAAAGCGGCACCCGCCAGCGCCAACGTCCATGGCAGGCGCTGCGCGATCAGCGCCGACACCGGCTCGCGACGCACCAGGGACTCACCCAAATCGCCTTGCAGCAAGTCCAGATAGAACGCGCCCCAGCGCTCGACCAGCGGTCGATTCAATCCGAGCGCCTCGCGCATCGCCTCGCGATCGGCGGACTGCGCGGATTCACCGAGTACCACGTCGACCGGATCACCCGGCACCACGGCCAGCAGCACGAACACCAGGGTACTGACACCGAACAGCACGAGCAACGCGTCTGCAAGCGCCTTGAGCAGCCTAGTCATCGGTCAAAGTGCTCGGTCGTGTGGGTACCGGAACGCCGCCAGCGAGATCGAATCGATATCCGCGACCGGACGCCGGCGCAGGGTGCCGGCTAGTCATCGTCTACCAGCGGCAAGGACCCGATGTAGACACGTGTCCCGGACCTGACGCGGTCGAACAGATCGACGATATCGGCATTACGCATGCGCACGCAGCCGTGAGAAAGGGGCACGCCGATCGGGGCATCGTCGGGACAGCCGTGGATATAGATGAATCGCCGCAGCGAGTCGCAACCGCTGCCACGGTTGAACCCGGTCTCGATGCCCGTCAGCCACAGAATGCGGGTCAGTATCCAGTCGCGGTCGGGAAACGCGCCGCGCAACACCTCGTCGCATATCTCGCCCGTGGGGCGACGGCCGACGAACACCGTACCCATTGGGCAACCGTCACCGATACGCAGACGGATGCGGTGTTCGCCACGCGGCGTGCATCCGCTGTCGGCTTGTTCGCCGGCACCGTTGAGTGCGGTCGACACCGGCCAGCGCGCGACGATCGCCGCGCCGGCGTAAAGCGTGAGCCGTTGACGCTCGATGTCGACATGGATCCAGGTTTCGTGCTCAGTGGCCATCACGCTTCATCACCCGTTGCAGGGCGAGATAGTTGCCGTCGAATCCAGGTGCAAACCCCGATACGTCGCCGCTGACCGCGACATTGGCCTCATACCACAGCGGCACGTAGACCAGGTCGTCGTGAACCTGGCGCTGCGCCTCGCGCAGCAATACCGCGGCCTGTGCCGCCTGCAGTTTCTCGGCCTCCTCGACCAGTCGATCGACCACCACGGAATGGTAGCGGCCGCGGTTGGCGCCCGCCGGTGGTCGCGATGCACTGTGAAAAGCATATCGCAGGATATCCGGGCTGTTCACACCAACCCAGGCCAGGCTGTACAGCTGGAACCGCCCCGCTTTGATGTCACCGAAAAACGTGCCCCAGTCGTAACTGGCGATCTCGAGCCGGATGCCGACATCGGCCAGTTGCTGTTGGAACACGTGTGCGATGCGCAGGCGCAGGGGATCGGTACTGGTCTTGTAGACCAGGTTGAGCGGGTTGGCGGGACCGAATCCCGCCTCCGCCAGCAGGCGACGCGACGTTTCCGGATCGAAACCGAACGGCTGCATATCGCCGACCCCGGCCCAATGCCCCGGCCGCAGCACCGATTCCGCCTTCTCCGCCCGCCCGCCGAACAGGTGGCGGATGATCGCGTCGCGATCGATCGCGTGCGCGACCGCCGCGCGTACCTGGCGCCGTGCCAGTATCGGGTCGGCCATATTGAAGCCAAGGTAGGCGAAGGTCGTACCCGGACGCGTGGTCAGCTCGACGGCCGGCCGGTCGGCCAGATACGCAACCATCTCCGGCGGCAGATCGTTCTGCACGAGATCGGCCTCGCCGCGCAAGAGTTTCAGGGTCCGCATCGTAGGGTCGGCGACCTGTTCGATCACCAGCCTTTGCCCATCGCTGCGCCTGCGCAGCTCCAGCCTGCCGTTGCCGCTGCGCCGCTGGAAGGCGAATGCCCCGCTGCCGCGCGGTGTTTCGACGGCATCTGTCTGGCGTGCCTGGGCCGCCGGCAGGATGCCGATCGTCAGTCGCAGTGGAAACAGGGGGTCGTCACGCGACAAACTGAAGTCGACAGTCGACGGATCGACCGCGACGATCGATTCGATGTGGGCAAGACCGCCGCGGTGTGGAGAGGCCAGCGCCGGATCCAGCACGCTTTGATACGTGGCGACGACGTCGTGTGCGTCCGGCTGGCGGCCATCCGCGAATGCCCGCCTTTCCGGTACGAGCTCCACGCGATAGTGCCTTGGTCCCAGCTGCTGCCAGCGTCCCATCTGGGCGACCGGCTCACCACGATCGTCGAGCACGACCAGGCGGTCGAACAACAGGGCATTCACCCGTTCCGAGGCGGCGTCGCTGGCGAGCCGCGGATCGAGGACCGTTGGCGCGCTGGCCACAGCGAAGACGATTGCCTGTGGATCCCGGCCGTTGCACGCTGCCAGCACCAGCAGAAGACCCGTTATGGCGAGCCTCACCATTGCGAGTAGGGGTGCCTGCTCAGGTTGCTGTTGAAGTAGCGTACGTCGCGTGAGACCTCCTCGCCGAGCCAGGCCGGTCGCTCGAACGGCTCGTCGGCATCAGCGAGCTCGATTTCCGCCACGATGAGGCCGGCGTTGTCGCCGTGAAACTCGTCGATCTCCCACAGGTGATCGCCGCGTTCGACGAGGTGCCGGGTCTTGTCGATCAGCGGTCGCAGTGCCACCTTGTCGAGCAGCTCGCGCGCATCGTCGATCGGCAGCGGGTACTCGTATTCGAACCGATGCACGCCGTCGGTCGAATGTTTGATGTTCAGTTCGGCACGCTCTCCGCTGATTCGTACCCGCACGGCGGTCGCTTCGCCACGCGCGATGTAGCCCTGGACCAGACGCACGCTTTCGTGCACCTCGCTGCGCCAGGCATCGGAGCACAGCAGGAATTTGCGTTCGATCTCGATGGCCATGTCAGTCCCTGTCAAACACTGCGATCGACTCGACGTGCGCCGTATGGGGAAACATGTCCATCACCCCGGCGCGGCTCAATCGAAAACCATGTTTGCTGACCAGTTCGCCCGCATCCCGTGCCAGCGTGCCGGGATAGCAGGAAACGTAGACGACGCGCCGCACGCCGAGCCGGGCGATCAACGGCAGCACCTCGAACGCCCCACTGCGCGGCGGATCCAACAGGACCTTGTCGTAGCGACGCCCGGTCCACGGCTCGGCTGACAGATCGCCGTACAGGTCGGCAGTGAAGAACTCGGCATTGTCAATTGCGTTGTGCCGGGAATTCTCACGCGCACGCGCGACCAGGCCCGCATCGCCCTCGACACCGACGACGTGCGCCGCGCGGCGTGCCATGGGCAGAGTAAAGTTGCCGATGCCGCAAAACAGGTCGAGCACGGCTTCGTCTGCGTGCAGCTCCAGCAAATCCATCGCCGCGGCGATCATCTTCCTGTTGATGTCGCTGTTCACCTGGGTGAAGTCGCCGGGCCGGAACGACAACCTCAGTCCGTCTTCGGGCAGCCGGTAATGCAGGTCGACGGCGGTATCCAGGGGAACGACGCTATCGGGCCCACCCGGCTGAAGGTAGAAAGTCACATCATGCTCCGCGGCGAAAGCACGCAATCTGTCCGCATCGCCTCCGCCAAGTGGATCGAGCACGCGCAGAATCAGCACGCATTGCGCGTCGTCCATTGCAATCTCGATCTGCGGAACGCGGCGGCTGATGGTCAGCGACTCGATCAGCCCGCTCAGCGCCGGCAGCCGCTCGCCGACGTGCGGGTGCAGGACGTGGCACTTTGCCACGTCGGTCACGAAGCTCGATCCGCGTTCGCGGAAGCCCACCAGCACCTTGCCCTTGCGCGGAACGTCCTTGACGCCGAGTCGCGCCTTGCGCCGATAGCCCCACGGCGAGTCATTGCGCAACGGTGGCAGTACCTGCTGCGGTTCGACATCACCAATCTGGCGCAGGTTGTCGAGCAGTACACGCTGCTTGGCCGCCAGCTGGGCATCAGGATCCATGTGCTGCAGGCTGCACCCGCCGCACACGCCATAGCTGTCACAGCGCGGCGTCACACGCTCGGGTGCAGCACGGATCACGCTGACGACCTGACCCTCGTCATGGTTGCGGCGACAGCTCAGGTAGCGGAACCGCACCTCTTCACCCGGCAATGCGCCGTGGATGAATGTCGCCTTCCCGTCGACACGCGCGACGCCTCTGCCGTCATGCGCCATACCGTTGATTTCGGCAAGGAACTCACCTTCCGGCGCCCGCCTGCGCCTTCTCCTCCCGCCCATTCAGGCGCGCTCCCAGGCACGCAGGAAATCGGTGAAATGACCGGCCTTGCGCGCACTGAGATCACCACGCAACCGGACTTCCACGCGCTCGACGTCATGTCGCGTGACCTGCCCTGTCAGCGAGAACACCCGCAGCGCAAGCAGATAGCTGTTCAACGCCGCGAGGTCACTGGCCGCCACTGCGTCGGTCGAATCGCGCCGGAGCCAGCCTTCGTACACTGCATCCTCGCCGCGGCCGAGCATCCCGGGAAACCCCACTTTGCGCGCAATCGAATCGAGCGATGGGAGATCGCTGCCACCGGGGGCCAGCCGATCAACGATGCTGAGATGAAAGTCGCTGCGTTCGTTGATCGCGTCCCAATATGCCGGATAGCTGACACGATGCAGCAACGAGCGGAAGTGCACCAGCGGGAGATCGAGTGCGTCGGGATTCCACGACACCATGCAGCCACTGCGCAACGCGCTCGTATAGTACGCACGCAACATCGCGGGCTCGTCGTCGGAGGCGAAATCGTGGGTCACGATCTGCACGTTGTCGATCGAATGATGGATGATCGAAACGCTCGCCAGCATGCGCTCGTCCCAGCGCAGATTCTCACTCGAGCCGGTTCGCTGCTTGCGCTGGTGGAACAGGACCTTCGCAACGGCTTTGTCATCGAGATCATCGAGCGCAAGGTTGCGGCGTGCGGTGACGACATCGGGCACGCTGGACAACGCGAATACCGAGAAACGCATACTTACTCCGAAGGAAACACGCCTGTTGACAGATAGCGGTCGCCGCGATCGCAAATGATCGCAACGATCACGGCATTGCAGACCTCCCCCGACAATCGCAGCGCTGCAGCGACCGCTCCGCCCGAGGATATACCGCAGAAGATGCCTTCCTCAGCGGCGAGTCGGCGGGTCATTTCCTCGGCGTCGTCCTGCGTCACGTCCATCTCGCGGTCGACCAGGGTGGAATCGAAGATGTCGGGAACATACTCCGGCGGCCAGCGCCGGATACCCGGAATTGACGCACCTTCGGCCGGTTGTACGCCGATGATGGCCGGCCGCGGGCGTTGTTCACGAAGATACCGCGCAGTCCCCATGATCGTACCGGTCGTACCCATGGCGCTGACGAAATGGGTGACGCTGCCAGCGGTGTCGCGCCAGATCTCTGGACCGGTGGTTTCGTAATGAGCACGCGGGTTGTCGGGGTTTGCGAATTGATTGAGTACCTTGCCGCGACCCTCGCGCTGCATCTGCAGCGCCAGATCACGCGCACCCTCCATGCCCTGCTCGCGCGTCACCAGGATCAACTCGGCACCATAAGCGCGCATCGCGGCGCGGCGCTCTACGCTCAGGTTGTCCGGCATGATCAGGACCATCCGAAATCCCCGGATCGCTGCCGCCATCGCCAACGCAATCCCGGTGTTTCCGCTGGTGGCCTCGATCAGGGTGTCTCCGGGACGAATTTCACCGCGTTCCTCGGCGCGCCGGATCATCGACATTGCCGGCCGGTCCTTGACTGAACCAGCCGGATTGTTGCCTTCGAGCTTGGCCAGGATCACGTTGTCAGTTGCGCCGGGTATGCGCTGCAGTCGCACAAGCGGCGTATTGCCGACAGAGGCCTCTATCGTCGGGTATTTCATGCCGTCAGTTTACTCAATCGCCGGAGGCAAAACGAGGTAGTATCGGCCGCGTGGGCAACGCACAGGGCACGGCCTCGGGATCCGCACGAATGGCGCTGAATCTCCCCAAGTTCTACTCCTCCGACCGGGTCTATTACCGCGAATACCTTTTGACTCTCGGTCCGCTGCTCACCACTGCCCTGCTGCCCGGCGCCTACCTGTGGCTGGCCGTCGACCGGGCCGACCTCGCGGCCGCCTGGATCGGCCTGCTGCTGCTGGCGCTTTCGGTCACGATCGTGATCGCCTCGTACCGGCTGCGCCACATGCTGCGACCGCTGAAGATCGTCAACCGTGTGATGAAGCGCTTTCAGGACGGTGAACGCGATGCCCGGGTCTTTCGCATCTCCGAGGGTGAGATGGGCGAACTCGAAAGCGGCTTCAACGCAATGGCGCAGGAACTCGTGATGGCGCAGGACAGGTTGCAGGAAAAGATCGACCAGGCGACACGCGAAGCGCAGGAAAGCATGGAGGTCGTCGAAATCCGCAACGCCGAACTCGATTTGGCACGACGTCGCGCGATCGAGGCCAGTCGGACCAAGTCCGAGTTTCTGGCCAACATGAGTCACGAGATACGCACTCCGATGAATGGCATCATCGGCTTTACCCGCCTGCTGGCCAAGACCGACCTGAGCGAAAAGCAGAGAGACTTCGTCGACACGATCCAGAAATCCGCCTCGTCGCTGTTGCGCATCGTCGATGACATCCTCGATTTCTCGCAGCTCGAGTCGGGCAAACTGGTACTGAACCACGAGCCGTTCCAGCTCCGCGCATGCGTCGAGAGTGCCGTGGCACTGTGGGCACCGCAGGCGCACGCGCGCCACCTGGAACTCATATCCATGGTGTATAGCGACGTCCCGGACCACCTCGTCGGTGATGAGACCCGAATCATCCAGATCCTCAACAACCTGATCGGAAATGCCGTGAAGTTCACCGATCGCGGCGAGATCGTCGTGCGGGTGATGGTCGATGAGGAGGACCAGCACAAACTCAACGTCACGTTTGCTGTCAGCGACACCGGCATCGGCATACCGCTCGGCGAACAGCAGCGCCTGTTCCGGGCATTCGATCAGGGAAGCGCCAACACCAACCGCGTGTTCGGCGGCACCGGGCTCGGCCTGAGCATTTGTCATTCGCTCGCCTGTGCGATGAATGGCCGGATCGACGTGAACAGCCGACTGGCTGAGGGCTCCGTGTTTCGCGTGACCCTCGAGCTCGAGCGCGATCCCGACACACCGGCAGTGCGCCACACTCCGCCGTTGAACCGCCGCGCGCTGCTGCTGGACAGGCACGACCTTTCGAGGATCGCGCTGCGCAATGCCTTCAACGACATGGGGCTCGCAATAGACGATTTTGCGCGCGAAGGTGAACTGGATGGCGTTGACATGACACGGTACTCATTGATCGTGATCAGTTGCGACGACGATGAGCGCCACATCAAGCACGCGCTGGCGCTGGTTGAGCGCATGCAACGCGACTACCGACTGCCGATCATTGCGCTTGTATCCACGTCCGACGAGGAACTGCTTGCCCGATTCGCCACGTACGGCGCGAACTACTGCTTGAGTAAACCGCCCCAGCGCCGACATCTGCAGCAAAGCCTGCGCGGCTGTCTACGCGGCACGGTGGCACCGGCAAGGAGTGATCGAAAGACACCCGCGGGCCTAACCGCATCGACCGCGGCGATGGACGAGCAAGGGCTCGTGTTGCGCGGCAAGACCTGCGTGGCAGCGGACGACAATGCCATCAATCTGCAGCTGATCACTCACCTGCTTCAGGAGCTTGGCGCCGATGTCCTGCAGGCTACGGACGGCGACGAGGCCGTCGAACTCGCCATGGTGCATCAGGTTGACATGGCGTTTCTCGACGTGCACATGCCGCGCATGAACGGCCTCGACGCCGCGCGCCGCATGCAACAGCTGGCCACCGGGGCGCCGCAACACATCGTGGCGCTGACCGCCGATGCGGCCGAGAAGAACCAGCGTGACATCGCCCGGGCGGGCATCGACCGCTTTCTGATCAAACCGGTCAGCGAGGACGAACTGCGCAACACCGTCGTGGAGCTGTTGTCGGGCCGCGTGCCCAAACCTTACATAGATGCTGCAGCCCAGGTCGCCGAGCCCCAGGTCTGGCCGGTACGCGACGAAGACCAGGCGCTGCGGATCGCGGGCGGATCAGCAAGCATCGCGGACAAGCTGTTCACCGAGCTGCGAGACGATCTGCCCCAGTCGATCGACGAACTGAAACGTACGCTGCAGGACCGGGACTGGGGCGAACTGTGGCAGCTTGCCCACCGTCTGCATGGTGCTGCCGCCGTGTGTGGCGTTCCGGCGCTCTACCATGCGCTTGCCGATCTTCAACCAGCCATTTCGCTCGAGGATGAGGTGGCAGCCAGCATGCTGCTGGAACGGGTCGATCGCGAAAGTCGTCGTATCGCGGGGCTGTAGACTGCGACGGCCTAGCCGGGCGGCTGCAGCAGACGCTTCATATCGGCGACGGCACGATGCAAGCCGGAAAAAATCGCCCTGCTGACGATGGCGTGACCGATGTTGAACTCGCGGATGCCGGCGATTCCGGCGACGGCCCTGACGTTGTGGTAATCAAGCCCGTGTCCGGCATTGACCAGCAAACCGATCTCGACACCGTGTGCCACTGCCGTGGCGATCGCCGCCAGCTGTTGCGATTTCGATTGGGCGCTGCGCGCGTCCGCATAGTGGCCGGTGTGGATCTCTATGGCCGGCGCGCCGATCTCGCGTGCCGCATCGATTTGCCGCGGATCGGCATCGATAAATAGCGACACGCGCACGCCGGCTTCGGCCAGACCGGCGCAAAAGTCTCGCAGGTAGGCCAAGTTGCCGGCTGCATCCAGCCCCCCTTCGGTGGTCAATTCCGCGCGCCGCTCCGGCACCAGGCAACAATCAGCAGGCTTGATGCGCCGGGCGATCGCCAGCATTTCGGTGGTTGCGGCCATCTCCAGATTCATTCGCGTCTGCAACATGCCCGCCAGGATCTCGACGTCTCGATCCTGGATGTGCCGCCGATCTTCGCGCAGATGAAGCGTGATCGAGTCGGCGCCCGCCTGCTCCGCGACCAATGCGGCCTGAACCGGTTCCGGGTACCGCGTACCACGCGCCTGACGCAGCGTCGCCACGTGATCTATGTTGACGCCGAGTAGTCGTTCGTAGCTTGTCGTCACTGTTTGGTTTTCGCCTGTGTCGAATCGACTGGCTCCCGCCGTCCGCCCGTTGCACCACCCGTACCGGGCGCGTCACCGTCGATCGGGGAAACGCCGCATGCCGCTTGGGCTAGCGGAAGAGTTCGCGTGTCCGCAGGGGGCGGCCTTCTAGATGGTGATCGAGCACGCTGCGCATCAGTCTGCGTGCCTCCGCAAGCGCTTTCTCACCGACCCAGTCCCCCGACCGCATCGCCAACAGCGTGGCGCCGCCATATGTCTGCCGGTCCGCGTCGGAGGCCCTCACCGGACCAAGCTCGACATTGTAAGTGTACTCGGCGTCGGCGCACACCGGTTGACCCTGACTGTCGTCCTTGAGCAGCAGTCCGAGCCCGATCCCGTCGAGCAGCTTCACTTCAAAGCGCCGCAACACGCGTTCGGTATCGACACCTTCCTGCAATGCGGCCAGCGTCATGGCATAGTCGTCGAACAGGTGCGGATGGGGGTCCTGGCGCGCGGTCAACCGGAGCATCAGTTCGTTCAGGTACAAACCGCAATAAAGCTGCCGTCCACTCAGCGTGGTCGGTGGCGCGGTCGCCTCGGCTCGAACGAGCGTGCTCACCTCGCCACGCCCCCGATACTCGATGACCAGGGGTTGAAACGGCTGACGCACCGGCAGGTTGCTCTTTGGGCGCAGCGCCCCACGGGCGACGCACACGATGCGCCCCTCTTCGCGGCTGAGGAAGTCGACGAGCAGGCTGCTGTCGCGATATCGCCGCGAATGCAGTACGTACGCAGCCAGCTGCGCGCCATCCACCGAAAGTCAGTCCGAATAGCCCAACGACACCAGGCTGGCTTCATCGTTCGACCAGCTCTTCTTGACCTTTATCCATACTTCGAGGTGCACCCGCGTCTGGAAAAAGTCGTTCATCGCCTTGCGTGCTGCGGTTGCGGTCTGCTTCATGGCCTCACCGCCTTTACCGAGCAGGATCGCACGCTGGTTTTCACGTTCGACCCAGATCACGGCCCCGATGTCGTACCGGCCATCGACCTCCTCGAATCGCTCGATTTCCACCGTAATCGCATAGGGCAACTCACGATGATAGCGCCTGATCAGTTGCTCGCGCAGGAGTTCAGCCGCAAAGAAGCGCTCGGAACGATCCGTTATCTGGTCTTCCGGGTAGATGGGTTCGCTCTCGGGCATTCGCCGCAACACGCTCGCGAGCAGCGCATCAGCGTTGTCCCCATTACGCGCCGACAGCGGCACGATGTCGGCGAAGTCGTGGCGTGCCGACAATTGCTCCAGGTAAGGAAGCAGTGCCTGTTTGGGCTTGGCCAGATCGACCTTGTTGACGGCCGCGACGGCCGGTACGCCGGCTCGTCGGATGGCGTCCAGCACGCGCTCGTCCTCTGCCGTCCAGACCAATCCCTGGACAACGAAGATTGCGAGGTCGACGTCGAGCAGCGCACTCTGCGCGGTCCGGTTGAGGTACTGGTTCATCGCCTTGCCACCACGCTCGTGTATGCCCGGCGTGTCGACGAAAACGACCTGGCCGTCCGGCCTGCTCAGTATGCCGACGATACGGTGGCGGGTGGTCTGCGGCTTGTGTGAGGTGATCGCCAGCTTCTGTCCGAGCAGCCTGTTCAGCAGTGTCGACTTGCCGACGTTCGGGCGCCCGACCAGGACCGCATAACCGGCGTGAAAGCTCACTGCGGGACAGCCTCAATCTGTGCCAGCATCGCACGTGCCGCCGCCTGCTCCGCCTTTCGCCGACTGGGCCCAATGCCCTGTGTATCCGGGCCCAGGCCGATCGCACAACTCACGGTGAAGGTCTGCTCGTGTTGGTCGCCGGCCACCTCGAGGACCTCGTACTGCGGCAGTGCGCGACCGATCGCCTGCAGATGCTCCTGCAGACGCGTCTTAGGGTCCTTGCGTTCGGTCTCGGCTGAAGGTTGGGCCAGCCGTTCGCCCAGCAACCGCCGAATCAGTTCCCTCGCCTGGTCGAGGCCACCGTCGATGTACACCGCGGCAATGATCGCCTCCATCGCATCGGCAAGGATCGAGTCCCGGGTCTGTCCACCGCTGCGCAGTTCTCCCGGGCCGAGCCTTAGAATGTCGCCGAGATCCAGCTCGCGCGCAATGCCCGCAAGCGTCTCCCGCTTCACCAGGTGCGCACGCATCCTGCTCAACTGGCCTTCGTTGGCATCATCGACGGAACGGAACAGGCTGTCGGCGACCTCGAAACCCAGAATGGCGTCGCCGAGGAACTCCAGTCGTTCGTTGTTGCGCCCCCCCAGACTGCGATGCGTCAACGCACGCTCGAGCAGGTCCTGGTCATGGAACTCATAGCCGATGCGACGCTGCAAGCGCCTCATGGGGGCGGAAAGGTCGCGGATTCCGAGAATGACATGACGATCGCGACGTTGCCTGCCACCGGCTTTCTCACCTCGTAGGTGACGGTGAAGCTGGTCCCTTCCTTTTCTTTCTTGATCTTGATGGCGTCCCGATCGAAGTCGTAGACACTGTTGATCTTCAAGCGCTTGATAAACGACTTTTTCAACTCTGGCGGGGTCATCTTGCGGACCTCGCGGTCGTTCTCCATGTTCTTGAGGACCTGACGGATTGAATAGTTTTCGAGATAGGTCGGGACCATCTTTATGCCGATCAGGATGAAGAACACGAGGATCCCGAGCACGATGAGCCATGACATCATGGTCATTCCGTGCTGTCTGTGGGCGGCTGAATCTCGCTGCATGGCACTGTTCCTTGGCGTGACGGTGAAAGTTTAGCGGCATCCGACGTCAATCGCTTGAAGAAAGGCGGGGTTACTAGTCACCGATGCTCCCCAACCGGCTCAGATCGAGGAAGCCGGAACGCTGCCAGTCCCAGCTCAACCAGATGAAGAAGGCTCTTCCAACCAGGTTTTCCTCCGGTACAAATCCCCAACAGCGGCCATCGTTGCTGTCGTCGCGGTTGTCGCCGACCATCAGATAGTGGCCATCCGGTACCGTGACCTCCCGATATCCCAGGAACCCGCATGACGGGCTGAAATCCGGCGCCAGTGGATTGACCAGGATCGAGTGTTCGACGTCGCCGAGTTTTTCCTTGGCCTCGATCGACCCGAGCGCCCGCATGCCGGAACCTTCCGGCTGGTAGGCGCCAACCGCCTCCGCCGCCTGCGGTTCGCCGTTGATGTACAGGGTCTTGTTCTGATAACGGATACGGTCACCAGGCAAACCGACGACCCGTTTGATGTAGTCCAGACGCGGATTGACCGGCCAGCGAAACACCACGATATCGCCCCGCTCCGGCTCGCCGAGCTCGATGACCTTGGTCTTGGTCACCGGCAGACGTATACCGTAAGCGAATTTGTTCACCAGGATGAAGTCACCGACCAGCAGTGTCGGCATCATGGATCCGGAAGGAATCCTGAACGGCTCGACAAGAAATGCGCGCAGCAGCAGCACGGCCAGAAAGATCGGGAAAAACGACCGGGCGTACTCGACTGTCGTCGGCAGTTTTCTGTCTGAGTCATCGCCTTTGCCCTTGGCGAGTCTGTACCCCACCCAAACGACACCCGACACGACAGTGGCGAGTGCCAACGCCGGTTCTATACCCAGCGCGATCACCACCCAGACGAGAATGGCGAAAAAGATCAGAATCAATGTGGACTGCATTTTCCTTCCAGGGTTTGCGCTCCGTCACCGTTACGCGGCGAAGGACCTAGGTGAGTGTCAGGGCCTGTCAACGCTGTGCGAGCCGCAGCGTGAACAGGCACTAGTCTTTGCCGACCTGAAGCACCGCCAAAAAGGCTTCCTGCGGGATCTCGACCCGACCAACCTGCTTCATCCGCTTCTTGCCCGCCTTCTGCTTCTCCAACAGCTTGCGCTTGCGTGTCACATCTCCGCCATAGCACTTGGCCGTGACGTTCTTGCGCAGCGCCTTCACTGTCGACCGCGCGATGATCTTGCTGCCGATCGCGGCCTGTATCGCCACCTCGAACATCTGCCGGGGAATGATCTCCTTCATGCGTTCGGTCAGCTCCCGCCCGCGCGACTCCGCGTTGTCACGGTGAACGATCAACGAAAGCGCGTCCACGCGCTCACCGTTGATCAAGATATCGAGCTTGACCACGGAAGAGACCTGAAAGCGTTTGAACTCGTACTCAAATGACGCATAGCCGCGACTGACTGACTTCAGCCTGTCGAAGAAATCGAGCACTACCTCATTCATCGGCAACTCGTAGACCAGTTGGACCTGGCCCGCCAGATACTGCAGATTCTTCTGCACGCCGCGCTTCTCTATGCACAGGTTGATGACGTTGCCGAGATGGTCCTTGGGCACCAGGATGTGGGCCTCGATGATCGGCTCGCGCACCTCACGGTACTTGCCGGGATCCGGAAGCAGCGAGGGATTCTCGATCTGCAGCAGCGTGCCGTCGTTCAGCAGCACCTCGTACACGACGGTCGGCGCCGTCGTGATCAGGTCGAGGTCATATTCGCGTTCCAGTCGCTCCTGCACGATCTCCATGTGCAGCATGCCGAGAAACCCGCAGCGGAAGCCGAAACCCAACGCCTGCGAGGTCTCCGGTTCGTAGTGCAACGCAGAATCGTTCAGCTTCAATTTCTGCAACGCATCACGAAAGGCATCGTAATCGTCGGAACTGACCGGATAGAGCCCGGCGAATACGCGTGGCCGGACAGCGCGAAATCCCGGCAGAGCCTTTTCGGCGCGGCGGTTCTCCAGCGTCAACGTGTCGCCGACAGGCGCACCGTCGATATCCTTGATGCCGGCGATGACGAAACCGACCTCGCCGGTACCGAGCTGGGACTTGTCCAATCGCTTGGGCGTGAACACGCCGACTTTTTCGACCTGGTAAATCCTACCGGTGGACATGATCCGCATCTTGTCCTTTGGACGGATCGCGCCATTGACGACGCGGATCAGCGAGATGACGCCGACGTAGGCATCGAACCACGAATCGATGATCAAAGCCTGCAGAGGGGCATCCTGGATTCCCGACGGCGGTGGGATCTTCGCGATCAGCGCCTCGAGCAGATCCGGTATGCCCAGCCCCGTCTTGGCGCTGACACGAAGTGCGTCGTCGGCCTCGATGCCGATGATTTCCTCGATCTCGTTGGTGACTCTTTCCGGTTCGGCCGACGGCAGGTCGATCTTGTTCAGGACCGGCAGCACCTCCAGCCCCTGTTCGATGGCCGTGTAGCAGTTGGCAACGCTCTGTGCCTCGACACCCTGGGCCGCGTCGACGACCAGCAGGGCGCCTTCGCAGGCCGCGAGCGAGCGCGATACCTCGTACGAGAAATCGACGTGTCCGGGCGTGTCGATGAAGTTCAGCTGGTAGGTCTCGCCGTTGGCCGCCTTGTAATCCAGCGTGACCGACTGGGCCTTGATCGTGATGCCGCGCTCGCGTTCGAGGTCCATCGAGTCGAGCACCTGGTTCGCCATTTCGCGCTCAGACAAGCCGCCGCATACCTGGATGAACCGGTCCGCGATGGTCGATTTACCGTGATCGATATGCGCGATGATCGAAAAGTTTCGTATGTGGCTGAGTTCGGTCATTGCGGCGGTACGACTGGGCCCTGGCGGATGAAAAAACGGAACTTCCCGGCGGAAAGCTCCGTTCAAAACTGACGAGCGTGTTGATCGGTTCCGAAACGCCTGAATTATAACGAGTTCGCCGGTTCTCCGAAATACCGGGCGAGGTGTCTCAAATCAGGGCGAGATTCGCATACCAGGTCGCGACCCAGCATCACAACCGGCACCCGCAGCCCATAGGCCTCGCGCCAGCCGGCGTCACTGTCCACGTCGCGCCATTCCATTGCAGCCGCCCGATCAGGCCAGCCACGAAACAGTACGGCTGCCATCTCCTCACACAGATGGCAGCCGTCGCGGTAGTAGAAAACGGCCTTGTCGGAGTCGTCAGTCACGCAGACGCATTGCCAGGAACAGGGGACTGTCACCCCGTTTGATCAACACGGCAACGGTCCGCTTGTCGGCCGACTTTTCGATGAGTTCACGCAGATGGTGAGCGTCCTTGACGTCTACGCCGTCGTACATCAGGACGATGTCGCCGCGGCGCATACCCGCGTCGTTTGCGGGACCAGGCGAGACGCCACCGATCAGCGCCCCGCCAGACTCTTCGAGGGCGAGTTCCTCGCGCACCTTCGGGTCGATGTCAATCACCGACAGGCCGAGTTGAGCGATCTCGTCCGGTTCGGCGGCCGGCGATTCGGCCTCGACCTGGGCCGGCGACTCGTCGAGGCGGCCCACCACGACGCTGATGTCGCGCTCCTTGCCGCCACGCAGCACCTTGAGCCTTGCCGGCTCGTCAATACGACTGGTTCCGACCAGTGGTGGAAGCTGGCTCGAATTCAGCAGCTGCCGTCCATTGAATTCAGTGATCACGTCGCCCACCCTGATGCCCGCCTGGTCGGCCGGCGACCCGGGCATGACCCGCGATACCAGCGCGCCGTGCGGCTGACCCATGCCGAACGATTCCGCGAGATCGCGGTCGACGTCCTGGATCAGTACGCCAAGGTAGCCACGCGAAACGCTACCATGGTCGCGCAGCTGGTCCGCGACATTCATCGCCAGCTCGATCGGTATCGAGAACGACAGCCCCATGAAGCCGCCAGTCCGGCTGTAGATCTGCGAGTTGACGCCGATCACTTCGCCGTCCATGTTGATCAGCGGCCCGCCTGAGTTACCCGGGTTGATCGCGACGTCGGTCTGGATGAACGGCACATAGTTCTCGCTCGGCAGGCTGCGTCCCTTTGCACTGACGATGCCGGCGGTCACCGTGTGATCGAATCCGAATGGCGAGCCGATCGCCAGCACCCATTCACCGACCTTGAGGTCGCTGCTGCGCCCGATCTTGACGGTGGGCAGGTTCTCGGCGTCGATCTTCACCAGCGCGACATCGCTGGCCTTGTCCGAACCGATGACCCTGGCTTCATAGGTGCTGCGGTCACTGAACCTCACTTGGACCGAATCGGCATCGGAGACCACATGGTGGTTGGTCAGAATGTACCCATCCGACGAGATGACGAAGCCCGAGCCCAGCGACTGCGTTTCACGCTCGGCAAAATCGTCCATGCCTTCACCGAAGAAGTGCTTGAACAGTTCGTTAAACGGGCTGTTTTCGGGCAGATCCGGGATCGAAAAATCTTTCGGCAGGTTGCGGTGGACGTGGGTTTTCTGCTCCGAACTGATATTGACCACGGCCGGGCTGTTGCTTTCGGCAAGGTCGGTGAAATCCGGCAGGCTGCGCGCCTGCGCAGCGCCGCCAGCGAGCAATGCAAGCAGGACCATGCCACCAAGCCAAGACTGCTGAGATCGAATTCTGGATTTCATTCGCTTTTGCTCACTCCTCGCGATAGATCGGCTGACATGGCCGACAGTCCGTCCAGGGTCACAGTGGGACGACGACCGGCCAGCCGCAACAGCTTTACCTGTGCACCATCGTCCGCCCCTGTAGCGTCGACGCGCCGCCGCGCAAACAACAAAGCGGCGATTACCCCGCATAGACCGCCGATGGCGGCAGCAGGTTCCCTCGCCACATGCCAGTTCGACGCCATGGCGTCGCCCAGCAGCGCCCCGCCGATCAGACCGAGCAGAGGCAAGCCGTAAAGCAGATAAGACGCGCGCTGCAACGCGCGCTCATCGAGCCCGATCACCACGCGGTCGCCCTGCTGTGCGCCAATCCCATTGCTGACGCGCATACGCTGCTGCCGCTTGGGAAACGCGTCGGCCAGCAACGCGGTGCCGCAACCTTTGCTGGCACTGCAGATACCACAGGCCGCCTGCCGTTCCGTCTCGACCTCGGCCGCATCGCCCAGCAGCCTGACCACCCTGGCGTGCTGCTCGATCATCGCGATGCCGCCTGGATGTGCTCGGCGAACCACTCGAGGGTCTTGACCGGCACTTCACCCACGACGACGACCTCCTGGCCATCGAGCAGGCGTCCCACCGCCCGCGCACTGCCCAGTTCCTGGACGCCCCGGATCGCATCTCCGCGCGCCGGCTGAACATAGACAGAAACGCTTGCGAGCCCGTCGGAAAAGATGAAATGTTCGCGCACACCTTCCGGCACCTGTCGCCAGCGATGGACGTTGAGCTGGTATCCGGGAGGCGGATCACTGAACGACCAGCCCGGCCGCTCCAGGCGCGCAGCCGGAACGGGTTGTTCCTTGGTCGCGTGGGCCAGCTGCATTGCGGAGAGATCGCGTTCTATGGGCGTGATTGTGCCGTCGGTTTTCAGTTCGACGAACATCATCTGCGAAATCGGCGCGTGCTGTTCGTCGAACATGACGGTGCGCAGGGGCAGATCGGTCACGCGATCGATGTACAGCCGGTAACCAAACCGCATGTCGTCCTTCGGTTCGATAAGCAGCTGATAGGCCTCGCGGCCCGCCACACGTTCGGTCTGCAGCAGCCGCATGGTGTAGTGCTGCGAAAGCTGGCTCGCGCTCACGCCGGCGAGCGGCGAAAACGAGCGGTCCGCCGGCCCACTTCCGACGTTGATGTGATGATCGCGACCCGGCGCCCGGCAGACCACTGCCTCGTCGCTGCGGATCACCTCGCGAGGCCTGCCGTTCAGCGAAACGAGGCGCTCCTTCTCGGCGCCACCGTCCACTCGATGGACCAGGTACAGCGCATCCAAATGGTCACCGGCCTGAACGACGAACCGTCCCTCATAGTCACGTTGACGCACAGCATCGTTCATGCGGTCCAGCAACTGCAGTGGGGAGATGTCGGTGCCGGATGCGGCACCCGATGCAGCCAACAACGCAGCGACAACAGCGCGTCGCCAGCCGTCAGCGTGCGTCATAACTGACGAAGCCGATGTGCGGGACCGGACCGTTCACCCCCGTGCGACCGCCGAACTCCTGGTGTTCGATGACGAGCCGGTTCAGCCGGTCTTCCAGGTCGGCATTTAGCGCCTTCCAGCGTGGCCCGTCCGCGTCCTGTACATCCGCGGGAGCGGCCGCGGCGACCAGCTGTACGTCGCGTGCGCGCGGCGTCATTGCGACTTGCGAAGGCGATGCGGCGAGTTGTGAAGGCGGCGCACTGATCTCGACCGCCCTGACCGGTTCCTGCTGCGGGTTGATGAACTGCGGTGCGACGACAACCGCAACCGCGGCGACGGACGCCGCCACCGCAAGACCGGCGGCGGGACGCAACCACTGCGGCCCTTCGCGGCGACGGGGCGCCATGATCGTGGGTTCGTCCCGCAGCGCACGCCGCACCCGGTCGGCAACCGGCACGATCCGCATTGATTCGTCACGCATCAGATCGCCGATCAGGCGATAGCGTGCGAATGTTTCGCGTGCCTGTGGATCACCGTCCAGTACGAGCGAAACCGATCGCGTGCGTGATTCCGCAGGGGTTTCGCCGTCGAGCAGCATCGATATCAGTTCGCCGTCAGTCGTTTTCATCGCGAGAGCCTCTCAATCAACCGCCAGCAGTGGCTTCAGTTTCGCGTCGATTGCCTCGCGCGCCCTGAAGATCCTCGATCGCACCGTGCCTATTGGACAATCCATCGCCTGCGCGATTTCCTCATAGGTCAGGCCGTCCAACTCGCGCAGCGTTATCGCCGTACGCAGATCGTCCGGCAGCTCGTCGAGTGCACGCTGGATCGTCTGCGCAATTTCCCGCTCCAACGCTAGATTCTCCGGCGTCGCATATTCCTTGAGCGGCGCCCCCAGATCCATCTGCTCAGCCGTGTCGGCCTCGATGTCGTCGCCCGGCGGCCGACGCGCCTTGGTCGCGAGGTAGTTCTTCGCGGTGTTGATCGCCACCCGGTACAACCAGGTGTAGAACGCACTGTCACCACGAAAGTTCGGCAGCGCCCGGTAGGCCTTGATGAAGGCCTCCTGGGTGACGTCGAACACCTCCGAGGGGTCGCGGATGTAGCGGGCGATCAGGTTTCCGACCTTGTGCTGATACTTGAGCACCAACAGATCGAACGCCTTTTTGTCGCCTCGCTGTACCCGCTCGACCAGCATCTGGTCGGCTTCGCGGTCGTTGCTCACCCGTGCGACACCCCGGCAGGTCCCGCGACGCGTCGACGTGACCTGTGGAGATTGACCACCGGTCGCGCACAAAGTTCGCCGAATCTGGATTTTGAGACAATATCGCGCATCGCGGGTTCAGTGGGTTGCATCGCGGCCCCGGCCGTACCCTTCACGGGTGCCCTCGCCGGATATCCGGGCCTTTACCGTCCGGCCATAAGCGCGGATTATGGGGGCTTTGCCACCGACCAGCAACGTTATGACCGGGCAGGACAACCTCACCTTCGACGTGCTGATCATCGGCAGCGGGGCCGCCGGACTGAGCCTGGCCCTGCGCATGCCGCCGGACGTACGTGTGGCGCTTGTCTCCAAGCGCGAACTCACCGAGGGCAACACCCTGTATGCCCAGGGTGGGATCTCGGCCGTGCTGGACGCCCGCGACTCGGTCGATTCCCATGTCGCCGACACCCTGACCGCGGGTGCCGGCCTGTGCGACGAAGAGATCGTTCGCATGGTCGTCGAGCACGGACCGGACAACATCCGCTGGCTTTTCGAGGAGGGGGTCGAGTTTACCCGCAGCCCACCCACTGGCGATTCCGGGTATCACCTGACCCGTGAGGGCGGCCACAGCCATCGCCGGGTGGTCCACGCCGCCGACGCAACCGGCCACGCGGTTGAAACCACGCTGGTGCGCAGGCTCGACACCCACCCCAACGTCAGCGTGTTCGAACATCACATCGCGGTCGATCTCGCCACCGGTGAGCAACAGGCGGGCGAACGTCCGATGCGCAGCTGTCATGGGGCCTATCTGCTGAACATTCCCAGCGGTCGCGTGATCGCCGTTTCCGCGCACAATGTCGTGCTGGCCACCGGCGGTGCGAGCAAGGTCTATCTCTATACCAGCAATCCGGACGTCGCGACCGGGGACGGCATCGCCATGGCCTGGCGTGCGGGATGCCGGGTCGCGAACATGGAGTTCATCCAGTTTCATCCCACATGCCTGTACCACCCGGAGGCGAAATCGTTCCTGATCAGCGAGGCCGTGCGTGGCGAAGGCGGACGCCTGTTGCTGCCCGACGGTACGCGCTTCATGCCCGAATTCGACGAACGCGCCGAACTCGCACCACGTGACATCGTCGCACGTGCCATCGACCATGAGATGAAGCGGCTTGGCATCGACTGCGTGTACCTGGATATCAGCCACAAACCGGCGCACGAGATCGAGCGGTTGTTCCCGACCATACATAGCCGTTGCCTCGAGCTGGGATTCGACATGCGCAGGGAGCCGTTGCCGGTCGTGCCGGCCGCACATTACACCTGCGGCGGCATCAAGACCGACCGCGAGGCACGCACCGATCTAGACGGTCTCTACGCCATCGGAGAAACGGCATACACTGGCCTGCACGGCGCCAACCGCATGGCCAGCAACTCGCTACTCGAGTGTCTGGTCTTCAGCGACGTGGCCCGAACCGATATCCTGGACCGCCTCGCGGCGCGCAGAGATCCGCTGCCGGTAATCCCGCCCTGGGACGAAAGCCGGGTGACCGATTCCGACGAAGAGGTCGTCGTGTCGCACAACTGGGAGGAACTGCGACGCTTCATGTGGGACTATGTCGGCATCGTACGCAGCAACAAGCGCCTCGAGCGCGCGCGTCGACGGGCCAACCTGTTGCGCCACGAGATCAGCGAGTACTACGGTAATTTCCGTGTTACCAACGACCTGCTCGAACTGCGCAACCTGGTCGATGTTGCCGACCTGATCATCCAGTGTGCACAGCGACGTCGCGAGAGCCGCGGCCTGCACTACAACCGCGATTTTCCCGACCGCGACGACAACCAGACCGCGCCCACCATACTGATACCGGACAACTACGTACCGCGCCAGTCGCCCGATTGACGCTCGTCCGCGTGCCACGCCAGAAGCACCCGGCGCAAGCGCCAGTGGGTTTCCGGATTCAACGCCGACGACGACGCGAACAAGTCGACACTACGTCCGGTTTCTCCGACCAGGCGCGCCGTAACCAACACCGGGTTGACCATACCTGTACGTATCGTGCGGACGTCGAGCACCGTGGCATCGGCCAGCGTGCAGTGCATGCACCCGGCCGCATCGACGCTCAACCGGACCGGCCGGGTGCGCCGGTAGTGCCGCCAGGAAACCGCCGAGACGACGGTGAGCGCCGCAGCCAACCCCATTTTTGCCGGCATGACCAGCGGACTAAGCGCAATCGACGCGATCGCCGCCATCGGCGCGAGCAACGCGATGCGCCGCAACCCGGAACACAATGGCAGATCGATCGAATGCATGTGACCTCCCTGTCACCGCATGCTGTCAACGACGGCTCACCGGTCGGCAGCACCGAACAGTCGAAAGAAATTGTCGTGCGACTGTCGCACGACCGTGTCGGTTTCCACGCCGCGCACCGCCGCGACGGCTTCCGCGACGCGTGCAACGTGGCGCGGTTCGTTGGGCCTGCCGCGAAACGGCACCGGTGCAAGATACGGCGAGTCGGTCTCGATCAGCAGTCGATCATCGGGGATCCGCGCCGCCACGTCACGCAGCGCCTCGGCATTGCGAAAGGTGACGATGCCGGAAAACGAGATGTAGAAATTGAGCTCCAAAGCCGCCTGCGCCATCTCCCAGGTCTCGGTGAAGCAATGCATGACACCGCCGACCTCGCTGGCCTTTTCCTCGCGCAGGATGGCAATCGTGTCATCGCGCGCGTCGCGCGTATGGATGATCAACGGCTTGCCGGCTTCACGCGCGGCGCGTATGTGGGTGCGAAAACGCTGCCGTTGCCATTCGACATCGCCGTTGGCGCGGTAGTAGTCGAGGCCGGTCTCGCCGATGGCCACGTTCCTGGGATGCCCGGCGAGACTTACCAGCTCCTCGAGGCTCGGTTCGCGCCGGTCGTCATCGCTCGGATGCACACCGACCGACACCGAAATCTCCGGGTAATCCTCGACCAGCGCCAACATGTCGGGGTAGGACTCGAGATCGATCGACACGCACAGCAGATGCGATACGCCCGCGTCGCGTGTCGTCTGCATCAGGCGCGAAAAATCCTGGTCGTAAGGTGCCAGGTCCACCCGGTCGAGGTGGCAGTGTGAATCCACCAGCATGCCGGTCACATTGTGTGCGTGGGTTTGTCCGACTGCAGCGCGCCGGCCAGATAGCCCTCGATCTTGTTGCGTGCCATGCCACCGTCCTGGTCGCTGAACTGCACGCCGATTCCGGCCGCGCGATTGCCTTCGGATCCGACAGGGGTGATCCAGATGATCTTTCCGGCGACCGGCAGTCGCTCCGTCTCGTCCATCAGGCTGAGCAGCATGAACACCTCGTCACCGAGGTTGTACTTCTTGGTCGTCGGGATGAACAGGCCGCCGTTGTTGACGAACTGCATGTATGCCGCATACAGCGCATTCTTGTCCTTTATCGTCAGCGACAGGATACCCTGGCGCGCGCGCGGAATGTTCTGTGCGGACATGTTCAGCGCCCCCCCGGGCGAGTCAGTTGCAGCCAGCGATTGACGAGAAACTCGATGACCATGGTCGGATTCAGATTGTGCCGCGACTCGTGGTCGAAACGCGCCAGCTCATCACCGAATTCGTGTAGGCGTTTAAAGTCTATGTCTTGGGCCAGCGATTGCAAATCGGCACGCTCCGTTGGGTGAAAGATTCCCACGTATGTCGGAACCTGCCTGATCCGGACCAGATCGGCGACACAGCGCCTGAAGCTTTCCAATACCGACGTTAGCGGCCGGCCGGTCAGATTCTCAACGACCTGCAGCGGATTCGTCCGACGTTCCTTGAGCTGCCCGAGCCCCCGGATCAATTGGCGGTCGGCATCCAGCCAACCCTCGGCGAATGCGCGTGTCGCCTGCAGCGGCGCCCCGCCTCCGATCGCCAACCAGGAATTTACGTCGCCGTCCGGGAGTTCCTGTACGAGCCAGTCGCGCGCATCGCTCGTCGGCGGGACCGCGAACACTATCGCGTGGCAGCGGCTGCGGATGGTCGCGGGAAGGCGGTCCGGCCGCGAACTCACCAGGACCAGGATCGTTCGCGAGGCGGGCTCTTCGAGCGTCTTCAGCAGCGCATTCGCGGCCGAGACGTTCATCATCTCCGCTGGATCGATGACGAACACGCGATAACCGCCCTCCTGGGCGGCCAGTACACTGTGCCTGTTCAGTGCTCGTATGGCATCGATCTTGATCAGCTTTCCGGGCTCGTCGGGGGCGATCCAGTGCAGATCAGCGTGACTGCCTGCCCGCACCTGCCGGCACGCGGCACATTCACCACAGGCATCGCCCTCGGCGCCCACCCGTGCGCAAACTAGCGACGCGCCGAGGCGGCGGGCAAACTGTGACTTGCCGAGCCCCGCCGGGCCTGCCAGAAGGATCGCGTGTGGCATGCGACTGCCGGCGCGCAATCCGGCCAGTCGTCGCCACGCCGCGGCGTGCCAGGGCAGCACCACCGCCGGCCCGGCCGCAGTCACCGGGCATCTCCGTCGAGCCAGGTGGCGAACGTCGTCGCGATATCCTCTGCAACCGGTTCGAGCGGTCGGGATGCATCGATCACGCGATACCGCTGCGGTGAGCGCTCGGCCAACGCGAGGTAACCGGCCCGCACGCGCTCGAAAAAAGCGGTCTGTTCGCGTTCGAAGCGGTCGGGTGCCGAGCGTTTGCCGGCGCGAGACAGGCCCTGCTCCACCGGCAGGTCGAGCAGCAAGGTCAAATCCGGCTTGCGCCCTCCCTGGACCCAGGTCTCCAGCGTCGCGATGCGCGCCAGGTCGATGCCGCGACCGTAACCCTGATAGGCATAGGTGGCATCGGTGAAGCGGTCGCACAGGACCCACTGCCCCGCGGCAAGCGCCGGCTCGATCCGTCGGTACAGGTGCTCCGCCCGTGCCGCGAACATGAGCAGGAGTTCTGCATCGTCGGACATGCCATCAGCGCGGTGACCCAGCAGCAGGGCGCGCAGTTCCTCGCCGAGTGGCGTACCGCCGGGCTCGCGCGTGACCAGTAGGTCATGACCGCGCCTGCGTATGAGCGCCTCGATGACGGCTAGGCAGCTCGATTTGCCCGCCCCCTCGATGCCCTCGACGGTGATGAAGCGTGCGTCGCTCATCGGCCCAACTGGTACTTGCGCACCGCGGCGTTGTGCTCGTCCAACGTCGCTGAGAAGGCGTGCGACCCATCACCGCGCGAGACGAAATACAGCGCCGGTCCCGGTGCAGGGTTGACCGCTGCGTCGAGCGCATCGCGTCCGGGCATGCAGATCGGCGTCGGTGGCAAGCCGGTGTGCACGTAGGTGTTGTAGGGCGTGTCCGCAGACAGGTCCTTGCGCCGGATATTCCCGTCGAATGCCGCGCCCATGCCGTAGATCACCGTCGGATCGGTCTGCAGCTTCATACCCTTTTCCAGACGCCGGGTGAACACGCCTGCGATCCGCGGACGTTCGTCGGCCTGCCCGGTTTCCTTCTCGACGATCGATGCCAGTATCAGGGCCTCGTACGGCGTCTTCAGCGGAATGTCGCCGCTGCGCTCTGCCCAGGCCTGGGTGAGTTGATCATCCATCCGCGCCATTGCGCGGCGCAGAAACTCCAGGTCGGTGGTTCCCCGGGTGAACCGATAGGTATCGGGAAAGAATCGTCCCTCTGGATGCTCGCCGGCGCGGTCGAGCTGATCCATCAGCGCGGCGTCATCGATGTCGCCCACGGTATGCTTGAGCGCCTCGTGGGCGGCCACCGCGGCGCGGACCTGACGGATGTTCCAGCCCTCGAGCAACGTCAAACTGTGTTCGATGGTCTTTCCCGACACCAGCAGGGTGAGCAGCGCATCGGGCGTGAGCGAATCGCTGAGACGATATTCGCCCGCACGGATCCGGTTCGCCTGGCCCGTGTATTGACCGTACCACTGCAGATACTGCGCGTTGCCGATGAGCCCATTGCGCTCGAGGTCGCGCGCGATCGAGGCCAGCGTCGCGCCCGGTTCGACCTGGTACACGGTCGTCCCCTGCTCGATCTTCAGGGGCTCTTTGATGAAGCGGCGATACTCCATCCATGCCCACCCCCCGCCGACGCTACCGAACAGCAGCGCCACACCAAGCAGAATCCCGAGCAGCCTCATGACGCGGCTCCCGGCACGTGGCTCAGCGCCCGGGCGGCATCGATCGCGGGGTGGACAGGTACCGTCTGATCGAGTTCAGTGTCGTCGAGCGATACGACTCGCGCGATACCGACCAGCGAGTTCGTCATGAACAGGGCATCGGCGCTGCGCAGCTTATCCGGATCGACGCGATCCTCGCGCACTTCCCATCCGTGTTGCCGACCCAGCTCGATGATCAGCCTCCTCACCACCCCGGCGATCCCGGCACCATCGATCCGTGGCGTCACCAGCACCCCGCCGAATTGTGCGAACAGATTGCTCATGGTGCCGCTGACCACCCTGCCATCCTGTCCCAGCATGACCCCCTCGTCAGTCGCGGCATCATCGCACTCGGCGCGCGCCAGCACCTGTTCGAGGCGATTGAGGTGCTTGATCCCGGCCAACGCGGGATTCTCACCGACCCGCTGGCGGCAGATGCGCACCCGCCACGAAGGGCGGTCGATGAGGTACGGCCAATTCGAGCGCTGCAGGATCCTTCTGCAGGCCACGGTGTCGGGCCGCCGGTAGCCACGTTCGGAATCGCCCGCGGTGATGTAGAGCTTCAGCACGGCCCGATCGAGGCCGGCACACAGTTGCATGCACTCAGCGTGCAGCAGTTCGACGGGGGGGGCGACGAGACCGAGGCGCGTGCAGCCGTCGAGCAACCGGTCGACATGACCCTCCCAGAGGCAGGGTCCGCCGTCGCGGAAGGCGATGGTTTCGAACAGGCCGTCACCGAACTGGAAGCCACGGTCGCGAATCCAGGCCGCTTCCGCGGCCTGGCCGTCGATCAGTATCGATTCCTGCATTCAACCGACGTGGCGACGTCGCGCACGGCCCGTTCAGCCGTTGAAACGACGGAAAACCAGGGTTCCGTTGGTACCGCCGAATCCGAACGAGTTGGACAGGGCCACGTCGATCCTGGACTCGCGCGCCGTGTGCGGCACGTAATCGAGATCGCATTCCGGATCCGGATTGTCCAGGTTGATGGTCGGGGGCATGACCTGATCACGCAGGGCCAGCACGGTGAACAGCGCTTCGGCACCACCCGCAGCACCGAGCATGTGTCCGGTCATGGATTTGGTCGAACTTACCGCGAGCTTGCGCGCATGATCGCCGAACGCCCGCTTGACCGCCATCGTTTCGGCGACGTCGCCCGCTGGCGTCGACGTGCCGTGGGCATTGATGTAGTCGACAGCTTCCGGATTGATGCCGGCGTCTTCGAGTGCCAGCAGCATGCAGTCAGCCGCACCCTCACCACCCGGCGACGGCGAGGTCATGTGGTAGGCATCCGAATTCATCGCAGACCCGGCGAGCTCGGCATAGATCCGGGCACCTCGCGCCTTCGCGTGTTCGAGTTCCTCCAGCATCAGCACGCCCGCACCATCGCTCAGCACGAAGCCGTCGCGGTCGCGGTCCCACGGACGGCTCGCCGCCTGAGGATCGTCATTGCGCGTGCTGAGTGCACGCGCCGCAGCGAAACCGCCCAGTCCGGTCGGCGAGGTCGCCATCTCGGCGCCGCCGGCGACCATCATGTCGACGGTACCGTATTGAATCATCCGCATTGCATCACCGATGTTGTGCGCACCGGTGCTGCAAGCCGAAACGATCGAAATATTTGGCCCTTTCAGGCCGTACATGATCGACAGGTTCCCCGCGACCATGTTGATGATGTTGGCCGGCACGAAAAATGGGGATATGCGGCGCGGCCCACCGTTGAGGTAGGCGCCATAGCCATTCTCGATACCGGTCACGCCACCGATGCCCGATCCGATCGCCACACCGATGCGCTTGGCGTTTTGTTCGGTGATCTCGATCCCGCTGTCGCGCAGCGCCTGAACGCCGGCGGCTATGCCGTAGTGGATGAACGCATCCATCTTCTTGGCTTCTTTCTTCGAGATGTATTGCTCGACATCGAAGTCGTAGATCGGGCCCCCGAACCGGACACTGAATGGCTCGATCTCGAAATGCGTGATCGGCTTGATACCGCTCCTGCCCGCAAGGATGCTCTCCCAGCCGCTGGCAACGTCCAACCCCACGGGGGCGATAAGACCCAGCCCTGTGATGACGACCCTTCTATTTGACATCTGGGAGAACCCTTTGGTGTCTTGGCAACCGATGCTTCAAACCAAACGGCCGCAGTCCCGCACTGCAGAACCTACGGCCGGACAGCGGACAGCGGATGCAATCAGCTGTGCGCGGTGACGTAATCGATCGCCTGCTGAACGGTCGTGATCTTTTCGGCCTCTTCATCGGGAATCTCGGTCTCGAATTCCTCTTCCAGGGCCATGACCAGTTCGACGGTATCAAGCGAGTCGGCGCCGAGATCGTCGACGAACGAAGCAGACGGAACGACTTCTTCTTCTTTGACGCCCAGTTGCTCGACAACGATCTTCTTAACGCGTTCTTCGATAGAGCTCATTCTGACAATTCCTCCAGGAATGCGTATTCGAGTGCGCCACGCAGTGACGCGGTATTGTATTCAGTTTGGACACGGCTTCAAAGCTTTGGCGGGCAATTTCAGAACCGACTGAAACAGCGATGAAACCCCCCCAATTGCCGTCAGGCCATGTACATTCCGCCATTGACGTGGATCGTTTCTCCGGTCACGTAGGCGGCGCTGTCGGATGCCAAAAAGGCCACGACGGCAGCAATCTCCTCGGGTTGACCCAATCGCCCGAGCGGGATCCCGCCGAGCAGGGCCTGTCGCTGTGAATCCGGCAGCTCACGCGTCATATCGGTATCGATGAAGCCGGGTGCAACAGCGTTGACCGTGATGCCGCGCGACCCCACCTCCTGCGCAAGGGATTTTGTGAAGCCGAACATGCCGGCCTTGGCGGCCGCGTAGTTCGTCTGCCCGGCATTGCCACTGGCACCGACCACTGACGCAATATTGACGATACGCCCGGATCTGGCCTTCATCATGCCGCGCAGGCAGGCCTTCGACATGCGGTAGATCGAACTCAAGTTGGTACTAAGCACACTGTCCCATTCGTCATTTTTCATGCGCATCAACAAATTGTCGCGCGTGATTCCGGCATTGTTGACCAGGATGGTAATCGGACCGAACTCGTCGACAATCGTCTTGATGACCTGTTCGACGGCATCGTCATCCGAAACATCCAGGCACATGCCACGGCCCTTGACACCTTTGTCCGCAAACCGCTGCGTGATCGCATCTGCTCCGCCATCGCTGGTTGCGGTGCCGATCACAGTGGCCCCCTGCGCACCGAGCATGTCCGCAATGGCACTGCCGATCCCACGACTCGCGCCGGTGACGAGCGCTATTTTTCCATCAAGCATTGATTGACTCCATGGCGATATCGAGACTCGCGGGGTCGAAAACAGGCAGCGCTTCGAGCGATTTGTCGATTCGCTTGATCAACCCAGCCAGCACCTTGCCTGGTCCGGCCTCGATGACCCGCTGCGCACCCCGCGCGCCGATCGCCTCGACCGTTTCGACCCAGCGCACCGGGCTGTACAGCTGTTCGACCAGACGCTGTTTCATCGCTTCCACCGACCCGGCGGCAGTGACATCGACATTGTGCAGCACGGGTATCGCAGGGATTCTGAACGTCGCATCCTGCAGTGCTTCGGAGAGCCTTTCGGCCGCCGGCCGCATCAATGCGCAATGCGATGGGACGCTGACATCCAGCATCAGCGCACGTTTGGCCCCTGCGGCCTTGGCCAACTCGGCGACACGCGCCACCGCAGCGGCATCGCCGGCGACCACGACCTGCCCCGGAGAATTGAAATTGACCGCCGATGCAACTTCGCCTTGTGCACCTTTCTCACACACCTCGCGCACCTTGTCGTCGTCGAGGCCGAGGATCGCGGCCATCGCACCTGTGCCAACCGGTACGGCCTCCTGCATGAACCGCCCCCGCATCGCGACGAGCCGGACGGCGTCGGCGAGATCCACGGCACCCGCCGCCACCAGCGCCGTGTATTCACCGAGGCTGTGGCCCGCCATGACGACCGCCCGGGCATCGGTTCGTGCCTCGATCACGCGCATGACCGCCATGCCGGCGCAAAGCAGTGCCGGTTGGGTGTTCTCGGTCTCGTTGAGGCGTTCCTTCGGGCCTTCCTGACTGAGCTTCCAGAGGTCGATGCCGAGGGCCTGTGAACCGTCATCGAACGTCTGTCGGACCACGGGATAGGCTGCCGCCAGTTCGGCGAGCATGCCGACCGACTGCGATCCCTGGCCTGGAAATGTAATCGCGTAAGGTTTCGTCATTGCAGATGTCACTCAGTACTTGAGCAGCACGGAACCCCAGGTAAAACCACCGCCGAAAGCCTCGAGCAACAGCACTTCGCCACGCTGGATACGTCCGTCGCGCACGGCCACATCGAGCGCCAGAGGCACCGATGCCGCCGACGTATTGCCATGCTGATCGACAGTAACGACAACCTTGTCCATCGACATGCTCAGTTTGCGTGCCGTCGCATTGATGATCCGTATGTTGGCCTGGTGCGGAACCAGCCAGTCGACATCGGATTTCTTCAGATCATTGGCCTTGAGCGTTTCGTCGACGATTCGACCGAGGGTGTTCACGGCCATCTTGAAGACCTCGTTGCCACGCATCTGCGCGAACCGCGGGTTGCCTTCATCGCTCTCGAAATCGAATCCACGTGACACGCCTCCGGGCACATGCAGCAGATTCTCGTAGGCACCATCGGCGTGCAGATGGGTCGACAGGATACCCGGCTCGTCGGCCGCCTCGACGACCACCGCGCCCGCACCGTCGCCGAACAGGACGCAGGTGGCGCGGTCGGTCCAGTCGATCAGACGCGAAAAGGTCTCGGCACCGACAACCAGCGCACACTTGGCTGCACCAGTCCGCACGAATTTCTCGGCGACGCCAAGCGCGTAGACAAAGCCGGTGCATACCGCCTGCACGTCGAACGCCGCGCAACCGTGGATGTCGAGGCGCTGCTGCAACAGGCAGGCCGTGCTCGGAAACACCTTGTCGGGCGTCGTCGTGGCTACGACGATCAGATCGATATCTTCGGGATCCCTTCCGGCGGCTTCGATCGCGCGTCGCGCGGCGTATTCGGCCAGATCGCAGGTCGTTTGTCCGTCGACAGCAATATGCCGCTTGACGATACCGGTACGCTCGCGGATCCACTGATCGCTGGTATCGACCATGGATTCGAGGTCCTTGTTGGTGAGGACCTTCTCCGGCAGGTAGCTGCCGGTACCGGTGATGCGCGCGAACGTCGTCATGCGTCGGCCGACATGTCGAGTTGCCTGGCGACGCGCTGTTCAATACGTTCAGCGATATCGGCGGTCACTTCCTTTTTCGCGATCCTGATGGCGTATTCAAAGGCGAGCGCATCGGCACCACCGTGACTCTTGACGACGATTCCGCGCAAACCCAGCAGGCTTGCGCCATTGTAGCGTCGGGGGTCGATACGTTTACGCAATGCGTGCAACACAGGCAGTGCCACAAGCCCCGAAAGCTTGGTGAATATATTGCGTTTGAACTCTTCCGTCATGAAATGGCGAATCAGCTTCGCGACGCCTTCGGTAGTCTTCAGTGCCACGTTGCCGACGAAGCCATCAGTGACGACGACATCCAGGTTGTCACGCAGATAGATATCATCACCTTCCACGTAGCCAATGTAGTTCAGCGAACTGCGGGTAAGCAGTTCGTGCGCCTCTTTGACCTGCTCGTTCCCTTTGATCTCTTCCTGGCCGATATTCAGCAGCGCGACGGAGGGATTTGCAACGCCCTCCACAGAACTCACCAGCTCCGAACCCATCACCGCGAACTGGTAAAGATGCTCCGCCTCGCAATCGACGTTGGCCCCCAGGTCCAGCATCCAGGTTCGGCCGTTGACCGCGGGCAGCGACGTGATGATCGCGGGGCGGTCGATGTGCGGCAGCGTTTTCAACACGAACCGCGCCGTGGCCATCAGCGCACCGGTGTTGCCCGCGCTGACACAGGCGTCGGCCGTTCCGGCTTTGACCAGGTCGATAGCCACGCGCATCGACGAGTCCTTTTTATTGCGCAACGCCCGCGACGGCAGTTCGTCCATTCCGACCTCCTGCGAAGCGGGCTGAATGGTCAGCCGTTCCGGCAGTTGGCCACGTACGTGCGCACCGATTGCATCTTCCCGCCCGACCAGGATCAACTCGCAGTCGGGGTTGTTCTGGAGGAACGTCACCGCGGCGGGAACCACGACGCGCGGGCCGTGGTCACCACCCATCGCGTCGAGGGCAATCGTGATCCGTTTGCTCACGAAATGATCGCGTGCCGCCGTGCGAACCGACTCATCGAGGCAATGGGATTATTTGTCGATGACTTTGCGACCGCGGTAGAAACCGTCCGGGGTCACATTGTGACGCATATGGGTCTCACCGGACGTCGGATCGATCGACAGTGATTCCGGTTTGAGTGCGTCGTGCGCGCGGCGCATGCCCCGCTTCGAAGGAGTTTTTCGGTTCTGTTGGACCGCCATTTTCGTTACCTCTGAGACAGATCAGTCGTGTTTGCCCAATTCGTCACGCAGGCCCGCAAGCGCCGCAAACGGGTTCTCGCGTTCGGCATCAGCCGGGCCATGCGCCGCCAGTTCGTTGTCGTTGACGCGATCCAACTGCACTTCACAATTCTCGCGCGCGTGCATCGGTGCCGGTGGAACGGACAACAACAGTTCGTCCTCGATCAGTGCACGCAATTCCACGCGGCCGTCCTCGATCAGCAGCGGATCCAGCTCCGCCGGCAGCCGTTCAGCCTCGTCGGGCCCTGAAACGACCGCGAGATCCGCAACCGAATCCACGGCGAGTGCCATCGGCCCCATGCAACGCTGACACTGGACGATCAGGGCCGCAGCGACAGCGACGCTGACCACCGGCCGCTTTTCCTGATCGACGCCGAACGTCAGCACGAACGAAGCATCTCCTTCCGGAGAAGCCAGGAGCGGCCCCAGGCGCGGCAACTCTGCCAGCTTGATCTTGCCCTCATAGCGCTTACCCAGCGCACTCAGACGCAGCGGATCGGCATAGTCCGGCAGAAGCGACAACATAAGAGCGGAATTATATTTAGATTCCGCGGATCGGGCAACGAAATTCTGATTTATTCCAGACGCTTATAAGGGGCGGCTCAGCTGCCAACCACGGCCAGCAGCACCCCTGCTGCGACCGCAGACCCGATGACCCCGGCCACGTTCGGCCCCATGGCATGCATAAGTAGAAAATTATGATGGTTGGATTCGAGCCCCACCTTGTTGACGACGCGTGCCGCCATCGGGACCGCCGAGACGCCGGCCGCGCCGATCAGGGGATTGACTTTCCCACCCGACACCCGGTTCATGATCTTGCCCATGATGACTCCAGCCGCTGTGCCGACACAGAACGCAATCGCGCCGAGCGCAAGGATGCCCAGCGTTTCGACGCTGAGGAACTTGTCGGCCTGCAACTTCGAACCCACCGACAGCCCGAGGATGATGGTGACCGCATTGATGATCTCGTTCTGCGCCGATTTGCTCAGGCGATCCACGACGCCGGATTCGCGCAGCAGGTTGCCAAAGGTCAGCATGCCGATCAGCGGCGCCGCAGACGGCAAAAACAGCAGGCACAGCAGCAGCACCGTCAACGGGAACATGATCTTTTCGAGCTTGCTGACCGGCCGCAGCTGCATCATCTCCACCCTGCGTTCGGCGTCCGTGGTCAGCGCGCGCATGATCGGTGGCTGGATGATCGGCACCAGCGCCATGTAAGAGTAGGCGGCAACCGCGATCGCGCCGAGCAGGTCGGGGGCCAGCTTCGAGGCGAGGAAGATCGCAGTCGGCCCGTCGGCGCCGCCGATGATCGCGATCGCCGACGCATCGGCAAGAGAAAAATTGAAGCCGGGGACCACATTCAATGCCAGGGCCCCGATCAGCGTGAAGAAGATGCCGAACTGGGCCGCAGCACCCAGCAGCAAGGTCGCCGGCAGTGCGATCAGCGCACTAAAGTCGGTCAGCGCACCGACACCCATGAAGATCAGCAGCGGCGCAACCCCCGATTCGATTGCGACGGCGTAGAACTGGTACAGCATGCCGGGCTCGTAGCCCAGATCGCGGGCCAGCGCCCTAGCTGCGTGCACGCTCGCACCACTGGCATGGTGCACCGCATCGCCCAGCGCGGCGATCGGAGTGCCGAGCAGATCGGCCAGTGCCGCCATGTGCGCCGGGTTCTTCGCAAGCAGCAGGTGGCCAACAGCGTCGTCGGCCAGACCGGCCACCGGCACGTTCGCCAGCACGCATCCGAATCCGATCGGCAGCAACAGCAAAGGCTCAAAACCCTTGCGGATGGCCAGGAACATCAACAAGCCACCCACCAGCACCATGAACGCCTGGCCCCAGACCAGATTGGCAATCCCCATGGACTGCCACAGGGCCTCGAAACCGTTGTCCATCATCGCCGTCAGCCCAGGGTCAGCAGTACGTCGCCAACCTGTACAACGTCACCTTCCTTCACCAGTACCGACTGAACGGTGCCGGAATCGGGTGAGCGCACCTCCGTTTCCATTTTCATCGCCTCCAGCAACATGATCACGTCGCCAGACTTGATGACCTGTCCAGGCGCGACATTGACCTTGAAGATGTTGCCGGCCAACGGCGCGGGGACATTGACCGCGCCGCCGGCCGGTGCGGCCGCGATCGGCGCCGGGTTCGCGGCCGCCGGCTGGACCTGGGCGATCTCGCCGCCCGGCGCAACGGTCACGCCGTAGGTCCGTCCGTCCACGGTCACCTGGTAGGACTCAGGCCCTTTGGCAGCGGCCGAAACCGCAGGTTCGGGTTTGGCCGGAGGTGGCTCCTGACCTGGCGGCGGTTCGAACGCGGCGGGATTGTCGCGGTTTTCGAGAAACTTCAGACCGATTTGGGGAAACAGTGCGTAGGTCAGCACATCGTCGATTTCAGCGTCAGCGACCCGGATGCTGCGCTCCTTGGCCAAGCCACGGAACTCCAGAGTCAGGCGGTCGACCTCCGGCTCGATGAGATCGGCGGGGCGACACGTGATCGGCGCACCCCCTTCACCCAGCACCCGCTTTTGCAACCCGACGTTGACCGGGGCCGGGGTCGCACCGTATTCACCCTTGAGCACGCCCGCCGTTTCCTTGCTGATGTTCTTATAGCGTTCGCCCGACAGCACGTTGAGCACGGCCTGGGTGCCCACGATTTGCGACGTCGGCGTGACCAGTGGAATAAACCCGAGGTCTTCGCGCACACGCGGAATCTCAGCAAGCACTTCGTCCATGCGGTCGGCCGCACCCTGCTCGCGCAGCTGATTCTCCATGTTCGTCAGCATGCCGCCTGGCACCTGCGCAACCAGGATTCGGGAATCGACGCCGCGCAGCGAACCTTCGAACTTGGCGTACTTCTTCCGGACCTCGCGAAAATACGCTGCGATCTCTTCGAGCAGATGGATGTCGAGACCGGTGTCGCGTTCGGTGCCCTGGAGGATCGCGACCACCGATTCCGTGGCCGAATGGCCGTAGGTCATCGACATCGACGAGATCGCGGTGTCCAGCATGTCGATGCCGGCCTCGGCGGCCTTGATATTGGTCGTCGTGCTCATGCCCGTGGTCGCGTGCGACTGCATCGCGATCGGCACCGCGACGGTCTCTTTCAGTCGCGATACGAGTTCGAAGCACGTGTAAGGCGCCAGCAGGCCGGCCATGTCCTTGATGCAAATCGAATGGCAACCCATGTCTTCGAGACCCTTGGCCATGTCCAGCCAATATTGCAGGTCATGGACCGGGCTCACCGTGTACGACATCGCCCCCTGAGCATGCCGCCCCACGCGCAGTGTGGCCTTCACCGCGGTTGTGAAGTTACGCAGATCGTTCATCGCATCGAAGATGCGGAACACGTCCATGCCGTTTTCGGCGGCGCGCTCCACGAACCGCTCCACGACATCATCGGCATAGTGGCGGTAACCCAGGATATTCTGAGCCCGGAACAGCATCTGCATACGCGTATTCGGCATCGCCGCCTTCAAGGCGCGCAGGCGCTCCCATGGATCCTCTCCGAGAAAGCGGATGCAGGCATCGAATGTTGCACCACCCCACATTTCCAGCGACCAGAAGCCGACCGTATCCAGCTTGGCGGCAATCGGCAGCATGTCTTTCAGACGAAGTCGCGTTGCGAACAATGACTGATGAGCGTCGCGCAGGACGACGTCTGTAATGGCGAGTTTGTTCGTGGTCATGAGAAGTCTCTGTTCGGGCGGGCTTCTTTCAGTTGAGCGGGATCAGGATGAGCGGTAGCGGGCGATCGCGGCCGCGATCACCGCCACAAGTTGGCGATTGTCGGCCACCTGGATGGGCATCGGACCGGAATCGTCGGCGGCCCGGTCATCGAGCAGATTGGCGAGACGCGACATACCACGCAACGTGAAAACCAGCATCGCCAGAAAGCTAAACACGATCCCCATGCCGAGCAGCATGAGTTCCACGCCCTGCATCACCAGACCGGTATCCACGTCTGCACCTCCCGAGTGCGTTCGACGGCCCAAGGTATCGATTGTTATGCGACGGCAGCGCGCTACGGCTGGACAGCAGGCACGTGCAAACCCGCGCATTCTAATGGAATCGCGCCGGCATCGGTATTAAGAGATTCAATCGCCAATCATTGGATTCGGCAATTTAGGAGAGTCTGATAGACTGATTCGCCTGATCCAACACGGCGTACCAGCCATGCATCTGGTCCTCGCATCAACATCGCCGTATCGCGCAGCGCTGCTGGAAAAACTCGCGATCCCGTTTGCGGCGGATGCGCCCGAGACCGATGAATCACAACGTGACGGCGAGGATGCCGCGTCGCTGGTAAAGCGGCTCTCGGCGGCCAAAGCCCGCGCTGTTGGCGCGCGACACCCGAATGCCCTTGTGATCGGCTCGGATCAGGTCGCCACCATCGGTGCTCAGGTTCTGGGCAAACCCGGAGATCGCGAGCGGGCGATCGAGCAATTGTGCAGGGCCTCCGGTCGCGCGGTGGTTTTTTACACGGGGCTTTGTCTGCTGAATACGACAACCGGCCACACACAGGTCGATGTCGAGACATTTACCGTCCGGTTTCGCGAACTCGGCGCGGATCAGATCGAACGCTACGTGGATCTTGAACAGCCGTTCAACTGCGCCGGCAGCTTCAAATCGGAGGGTTTCGGGATCACGCTGTTTTCTGCATTCGAGGGTCGCGATCCCAATTCGCTCGTCGGGCTGCCGCTGATGCGGCTGGTCGAAATGCTTGCAGCCGAGGGAATAGAAATACCCTAGGTGAAGGGTAAATTCAGGCGTTTTCGCCGCGCAAGAATGCCTCGAACATCAACACGGCCCACAGCTGGGTGCTCCAGTCCCTGTGCCCCCGATCGTGTTGCTCGAACAATCGATGCAGACGACGACGATCGAACACACCGGTCGCGTACAGTCTGTCGCTGGCAAGCGCCTGCTGCAGACGACCACGTAAAGGACCGCGGAACCAGGCCGCCAGCGGCACGGCAAAGCCCTTTTTCGGACGATACAGGATATCCCGCGGCAGATAGGACTCCATGCCCTTCTTCAGCAGGTATTTGCCTTCGCCCCCCCTGCGCTTCAAATCGACGGGCAACCCGGAAATCCATTCGACCAGCTTATGATCGAGCAAGGGCACACGCACCTCGATCGAATGCGCCATGCTCGCACGATCGACCTTGGTCAGAATATCGCCCGGCAGGTAAGTCTTGAGGTCGAGATACTGAGCGAGCGACAACGGATCCGCAGTCGGCGCGCGCCCCGCGTGCTCGCGAAACACCTCCACCGCGCCATAACCCTGCAGGCGACTCCTGAATCCGTTGGAATACAGCGATTGCCGCAGGTCGCCTTTCATGACCGCGTTGATCTCGAAGAAACTCTCGACCGGATCCTGCGCCATCGAGATCAGGCCCTGACGCCGCCGCAATGCGCCCGGCAGCAAAGTGATGTCCGGATATATCCTGCCAATGCTTCCGAGCAATCTCCTGATTGCTGCCGGGATCGACTGCTTCGCGGCAAGGTCGCACAGGTGTTGTGCATAACGACGATACCCGGCCAGATTCTCGTCGCCGCCGTCACCGGAAAGGACGACAATTACATCACGCGCCGCCAGTTCGCAGACGCGGTAGGTCGGCATCGCGGAACTGTCTGCAAACGGCTCATCGTAGAGTCCGGGCAACGCGTCCAGCAATGAATGGTCGTTCGGGTCCAGCGCCTGCACGCGGTGCCGGCAGCCGAATTTTTCGGCCACCTGCGTCGCGTAGGCAGCCTCGTTGTATTCCGCCTCGCCAAACGCAATCGAGCAGGTATTCACGGGCTCCTGGCTCAGACCCGCCATCATTGCGACGACCGAACTCGAATCCACGCCTCCCGAGAGAAATGCCCCCAACGGCACTTCCGCGATCAGCCTGATATCGACCGCTTCACGGAGCCGCTCGACCAGCCCGATGAGTGCGTCCTCTTCAGTGATCGGGGAACTTTGAGCAGTAAACGGTACGTCCCAGTATTGCCGTTGCACCAGCTCGCGTGGCTGCCGTTCAACCAACAGCGTATGCCCGGGCCGAAGCTTGCGTGTGCCGCGATAGATGCTGCGCGGTTCAGCGATGTACCCCAACGCGAAGTACTGCTCGACAGCCTGGTCGTCGATCGAACGATCGAGGCGGGGATGTTCTTTCAGTGCCTTGAGCTCTGAACTGAATATCAATTGGCCATTGTCGAGCAGACTGTAGTACAGCGGCTTGATGCCGAGTCGGTCTCGCGCGAGAAACAGCTGTTTGCGGTTTCTGTCCCACAGGGC
>JAGRGY010000018.1:145453-174828 GCA_020445255.1 Gammaproteobacteria bacterium | reverse complement strand
GCGCGTAGCTGTTGTCGAAAAGCATGTGAAAATCTCTGGACTGTTCGTCCCTTGGTCCTCATCTTAAAATGGCAGGAACATTTCCGGGCAGTGCTGGAAAGTTTTCAGTCGTTCTCCTTTCTGAACAAGCGTATCAACGCGCTGTGGTCGAGCCCGCCCTCGCCCTTGTCTATCAATCTCTGGTAGAGCGTCATGTTGAGATGAGTGGCGGGCAGTGAGAGTCCCAGACTGGCGGCGAGATCCAGTGCCTGAGTCAAATCTTTGTGCTGCGTTGTCACCTTACCGCCGGGTGCAAAGCTATTATCTATCATCCTCTGTCCGTGAACTTCCAGTATGCGGGAGGCAGCAAAGCCGCCCAACAGCGCCTGGCGCACTTTGGATGGATCGACGCCGGCGCACTCCGCCAGCGCGAGAGCCTCGGCCACGGCACCGATATTGAGTCCGACGATCACCTGATTGGCTGCTTTTGCAACCTGTCCGGCACCGACATCGCCGACGTGAATGGTGGATTTTCCGAGTATGTCGAGTAGCGGCCACGCCCGATTAACAGCCGCCTCGCTGCCACCCGCCATGATCGCCAGGCTGCCATCGCGCGCGCCGATCTCTCCACCCGATACAGGGGCATCGATAAAATCAACGCCTGTCTGAGCAAGCCGGGCAGCGTATTCGCGCGTCGCTGCCACTGCTGTGGTTCCCATGTCGATGACCAAGGCCCCCGGCCGCAGACCATCGGCCAGGCCGTTATCACCAAAAAGCACCTGCTTCACGGCAGGCGTGTCAGACACCATCAGCACCACTATCTCCGTGCGGCAGGCGACATCGGCCGGATTGTCCGCCGGCTCGATAGCCTCCCGGATCAGGTTATCGACCACCGCGCGGCTGCGGTTGTAAATGACCAGCCGGGCTCCGGCGCGGTGCAGATTGAGACACATCGGGCGTCCCATCAAGCCAAGGCCGATAAATCCTATTCGGTAATTGTCGAGTGAAGCCATCTGCGTTGGTCTCAATTGCCGGATAGCGCGGCTTTCATCTGCCGCCGCCGGGCATGCAGCAGGGGTTCGGTGTATCCGTTCGGTTGCTGCATCCCCTTGAACACAAGATCACAGGCAGTCTGAAAGGCCAGGCTCCGATCGAAGCCGGGGGCCATGTTAAGATAGCCGGGGTCGCCGGCATTCTGCCGGTCCACCACCGCAGCCATCCGTTTCAGCGTCTCCAGCACCTGTGCTTCGCTGCAGATACCATGGCACAGCCAGTTGGCGATGTGCTGGCTGGAGATGCGCAGCGTGGCACGGTCCTCCATCAGGCCGACATTGTTGATATCCGGTACCGTGGAACAGCCGATGCCCTGCTCGATCCAGCGCACCACATAGCCGAGAATGCCTTGGGCGTTATTGTCCAGCTCCTGTTGTATCTCTTCGGCGCTCAACCCTGTATCGCCGAGCAGTGGCAGCGTGAGAATATCGTCGACGCTGGCTGGCTGACGTTGCGCAAGCTCCTGTTGGCGTGCCGCGACATCCACCTGGTGGTAGTGCATTGCATGCAATGTGGCGGCGGTGGGAGAGGGCACCCATGCGGTGTTGGCGCCGGCCATCGGATGACCTATTTTGCTCTCCATCATCGCTTGCATCTCTTCTGGCATCGGCCACATCCCCTTGCCGATCTGTGCTCTGCCCCGCAGGCCGCAGGCGAGGCCGATATCGACGTTGGAGTCCTCGTAGGCATTGATCCAGCGCGCATTCTTCATCGCCGATTTGCGCAGCACCGGTCCGGCCAGCATGCTGGTGTGGATCTCATCGCCGGTGCGGTCAAGAAAACCGGTATTGATGAAAACTATCCTTTCTCTGGCCGCACGGATGCACTGTTTGAGGTTTACGCTGGTGCGCCGCTCCTCATCCATGATGCCCATCTTCAGTGTGTTGCGCGGCAGGCCCAAGGCCTCTTCGGTGCGGCCGAACAGCTCGCAGGTGAATGCCACTTCATCCGGCCCGTGCATCTTCGGCTTGACGATGTAGACGCTGCCGGTGCGCGAGTTGCGGAAGCGCCCGTTGCCACGCAGGTCGTGCATCGCGATCAGCGCCGTCAACATCGCGTCGAGCATGCCCTCGGGCACCTCATTGCCGTCGACATCGAGGATCGCCTCGTTGGTCATCAGGTGACCGACGTTGCGCACCAGCATCAGGCTGCGGCCGGGCAGCGTCAGCGTGCCGCCGGCGGCCGCGGCGTACACGCGATCGGCGTTCAGCGTGCGTTCGACGGGCTTGCCCTTCTTGTAGAAGGTCTCGGCCAGGTCGCCGCACATCAGGCCGAGCCAGTTGGCGTAGACCTGCACCTTGTCCTCGGCGTCGACCGCCGCGACCGAGTCCTCGCAGTCCATGATCGTCGTCACGGCGGACTCCATCTGCACGTCGCTGATGCCGGCCGGGTGCAGTTCGGCGACCGGGCTCTCGGAATCGATGACGATGTCGATGTGCAGGCCGTTGTTGCACAGCAGGACATGGGTGAGACGGCCATCGGCCTCGCGGTAGGCGACGAACTCGGCCGGATCGACCAGCCCGGTGGTGCGGCCGTTGCGCAGCGTCGCCGACAGGCCGACGTGATCGTTGAATCGGACCAGCGCGTATTCGGTCACGTCGCCATGCGAGCCGTCGGTCAACGGCACCGCGTCGTCGAGGAACGCGCACGCCCGCTCGACCACGACCGCACCGCGCCGCCGATTGAACGTCAGGCCCTTCTCCAGGCCGCCTTCGTCGGCGATCACGTCGGTACCGTAGAAGGCGTCGTACAGGCTGCCCCAGCGCGCGTTGGCCGCGTTCAGCGCATAGCGGGCGTTGTTGACCGGCACGACGAGCTGCGGACCGGCGACGACGGCGATCTCAGCATCGACGTTGTCGGTCGTGATCCGGAACGGCTCACCTTCGGGCACGAGATAGCCGATAGCGTGGAGAAAGGTCTTGTACTCGACCGGATCCAGCGGCCGGCCGCGGTGCGCCGTGTTCCAGGCATCCAGCTGCAGCTGCAGCGCATCGCGCGTGGCCAGCAGCCGCCGGTTGAGCGGCGCGAGGTCGGCGATCAGGTCGGCGAATCCCTGCCAGAACCGGGCCGATTCGACGCCGCTGCCGGGCAGCGCCCGGTTCTCGACGAAATCGTACAGGCTTTCGGCAACCTGCAGGCCGCTGACCGTGACACGCGCACTCATGACATACGTTCCCTACTCTGGCATTACAACTATTTCCCTAAGCCTAAGTTCGACGTCTACACAATACTTATAGTTAATCCTTCGACCTCATCATTGGTCGGCGCAATCCTGGCGGACGGCCGGTCGAGCAGGCAGCCCGTAAACGACAAAAAAGGCCCGCCAGGAACCGGCGGGCCTTGCATGCGCAGCGCGGCGGTATGCTCAGTGCGCGTTCAGCCACTCGCCGATCGCCGGCGGAATGGTCTTCTGCGCCTTGCCGCTGACGTAGATGCCGATGTGGCCGCCGGGGAACGACAGCTCGGTGTAGTCCTTGCTGCCGATCGCGCCCTTCAGCGCGCGCGAGGCGTCCGGCGGCACCAGGTGATCCTGCTCGGCGAACACGTTCAACACCGGACACTTGATGTCGCGCAGGTTCACTCTGTACTCGCCGATCTGCACGTCGCCCTTGAGCAGCTTGTTCTGCTGGAAGAAGTCCTTGATGAACTGGCGGAAGGTCTCGCCGGCCTGGTCCGGGCTGTCGAAGATCCACTTCTCCATGCGCATGAAGTTCTTCAGCGCGGTCGGGTCGTGCATCATGTCGACGACGCCGAGGTACTTCTGCGCCATCAACTGGTACGGCTTCAGGTTCAGGAAGGTCCAGTTGAGCATCTCGCCGGGGATGTTGCCCTGGGTGTCGACCAGCAGGTCGATGTCGACGTTCTGCACCCAGTGGCTGAGCATGTTGTCCGGCGTCTTGAAGTCGACCGGCGTGACCATGGCGACCAGGTTCCTGACCTTGTCCTGATGCATCGCGGTGTAGCACAGGCTGAACGTGCCACCCTGGCAGATGCCGAGGATGCTGAGCTTGTCGATGCCGTGGCGCGCGCAGATCACGTCGACGCAGCGATCCAGGTAGCCGTTGATGTAGTCATCCATGGTCAGGTAGCGATCGGCCGCATCCGGGTAGCCCCAGTCGATCAGGTAGACGTCCTGGCCGGACTCGAGCAGGCCGCGTATCGTCGAACGGTTCTCCTGCAGGTCGGTCATGTAGGGACGGTTGACCAGCGCATACACGACCAGCACCGGCGTCTTGTTCTTCGCCCCCTCCGCTCCCTGGTAGCGATACAGCACCATCTTGTCTTCCTTGTAGACCGGCTCGCGCGGGGTGACGCCACTCGGAATCTCGCCGACCTCCATCAGGTTGGCGACGCCCTTGGCGAGCTTTTCGTTGAAGCTGCGGGCCTCGTTCAGGATCTCGTCGGGACGCATTTGAAACGGAATCATCGTCTTATTCTCCTCGGGTTAACCGCGCAGCTTCTTGGCCTGGCCGATCCAGTCTTCACGCAGGATGCGGCCCTGTGACTTCAGCACCTCGTCGAGCTGTTCAGCGAACTGGGTGTTCATCGACGCGAGCTGCCTGAAGTTCCTGATCCCCTGTTCGTAGAGCTTCTCCATCATCTTCGGGCCGATGCCCTTGATCTGGGTGAGATCCTGGTCGACTTCGTCGGTCGTGCCCGCGCGTTCCGGCTGTTTGGCGCGTGCTGCGCGCGCGGCCGGCGCCGGTCTGGACTGCTTGTCCAGCTGGGCCCGCAACTCGGCGATCTCGCGCCGCAGCATGCGCGTCTCACGCCGGTTTTCCTGCTGGCGATGCTGCATCGTGTCGATTTCCGAACGCGTCGGGATATTCAACAGCCGGTAATGCTGCTCGGAGAGTTCGTTCATGTCGCGCCTGACCAGCATCAGCGCGTTGACCAGATCGCCGTAAACCACCTGATACTCGTCGCTCATCGCGAACTCGGCATAGGCCTCCTCGCTGGCATCGACCCACATGTCGTACAGCGCGCGAAGCGACTCGATCTTGTCGCCCGCCTCGTGCAGCGCACGCAGCCGCTTCTGCACCGAACCCAACGACGACAGCGCGGTCTTCGCGAAGGCCAGCTTGTACGCGCGCAGGGCGTCGTGATAGCTCAGCAGGTGGCGCGCCAGCTCCTGGACCCGCTCCTGCTGCTCGCGCGTGTAGCCCAGACCCGGCACGCTCAATGCGCGGCAGAACTGCTCCTGCGCGGCACCGATGCCGGGCATCTCGATACCGCCCGGCAGGTGACCCTCGGCGACGTCCTTGAGGAAGTTCTGCGACATGTTCAGCCAGGGCGCGACCGAGTCGGCGAGCTGGGCCCAGGTACTCAGCGTGGTGCCGCTGACACCGGGCAGATCCGGCGTGATCAGGTCCATGTTGTTCTGGATCTGCGCGATCCACTGCTGCAGCGCGGCCTGCATCGACGACATCCACATGTCCATCGCGGCTTCGGGATGTTCCTGGCCGGACGCGCCGAACAGGCCTTCGGCCATCGACATGAAATTCTTGCCCATGTCGTAGAAGCGCTGGGCGATCGTGCCAAGCTCACCGCCGGCCTTGGGTTGCATCGCCGACCACCATTGATCGAGCATGCCGGCGAACGGGTTGTTGCCGGCGGCGAATTGGGCGAACGGATTCGCGGCGAAGGGGTTCTGGGCGAACGGGTTCTGGGCGAAGGGGTTCTGGGCGAACGGGTTCTGGGCGAAGGGGTTCTGGGCGAACGGGGCGAACGCCGCGAACGGGTTGCCGGCCGACTGCCCGTTGTTACCGCCCAGCGCGCCGGCCTTGCGGGCAAAATCGCTCCAGGTCTCCCAGTATTGTTTCTGGGTCGCCATCCAGTCGTTGATCAGGGATTCGTTCCAGCTGTTGGCATTTGTACTCATAATCAGTGGTCCAGGTGGTTCGAGGCGGTTACCTTAAAGAGGAGCTCCCAACAATTCGCGACACGTTCAACTTGGCAGCGGGAATTCGCATTTCTGTGGTGCAGGGCATCGCGGCAGCGCCACGCTGCATGCGCCTCGCACGCTTGTCTGCGAAATCCCGGTCGCCAATCTGATTCGCACGGAATTGTCAGAAGCTCCCTGTAGTCGATCAACCGGCGACGTGGTCGCCGGGTTTGTGCGTTGCACCAAATCACGCTACCATGCATTCTTGTGCGGTGCAACAAAGTTGCCGGCGGCCACCGGGGACAGCAGAAAATCCCGGGGCCACCCACAGTCTAGATTTTTTTTGAACCCACCTGCCGAAGCTGGGCAGATCACCTTTTTTGAGGAGGCATTTCAATGAGCACTGATGTTGTCATCGTCGCCGCGGCGCGCACCGCGATCGGTTCTTTCGGGGGAAGCCTGGCGGGCGTGTCTGCGCACCGGCTTGGCGCCACCGTGGTCAAGGACCTGCTCAAGCGCACCGGCCTGAAGAGCGACCAGATCGACGAGGTCATCCTGGGCCAGGTACTCACCGCCGGCACTGGACAGAATCCGGCGCGCCAGACCGTCATCGAAGCCGGCCTGTCGCAGGAGACCCCGGCCATGACGATCAACAAGGTGTGCGGCAGCGGCCTCAAGGCCGTCCACCTCGCCTTCCAGGCCGTCGCGTGTGGCGATGCCGAGATCGTGATCGCCGGCGGCCAGGAGAACATGAGCGGTTCGCCGCACGTTCTGCCGTCGTCGCGCAACGGCAAGATGATGGGCGACTGGCCGATGGTTGACACGATGATCAAGGACGGCCTGTGGTGCGCGTTCAACGACTGCCACATGGGCATCACCGCCGAGAACATCGCCGACAAATACCAGTTCAGCCGCGCCGATCAGGACCTGTTCGCGGCCGAATCGCAGAACCGTACCGAGAAGGCGCAGAACGCCGGCAACTTCGATGCCGAGATCGTGCCGGTCGAGATTCCGCAGCGCAAAGGCGACCCGGTGGTGTTCGCCAAGGATGAGTTCCCGCGTGCCGGCACCACGGCCGAAAAACTCGGCGGGCTGCGGCCTGCGTTCAGGAAAGACGGCACCGTGACCGCCGGCAATGCATCGGGCATCAACGACGGCGCCGCCGCGGTGGTCGTGATGTCGGCGGCCAAGGCCGCCGAACTCGGGCTCAAGCCGATGGTGCGCATCGTGTCGTTCTCGAGCGCCGGCGTCGACCCGGCGATCATGGGCACAGGTCCGATCCCGGCCACGCAGAAGTGTCTCGCCAAGGCCGGATGGAGCGTGGCCGATCTCGACCTGGTCGAGGCCAACGAGGCCTTCGCCGCGCAGGCGATGTCGGTGAACAAGGAACTCGGCTGGGACACCGCGAAGGTCAACGTGTCGGGCGGCGCGATATCGCTCGGTCACCCGATCGGCGCTTCGGGTGCACGTGTACTGGTCACGCTGCTGCACGGCATGCAGCGCGAGAAGGCACGCAAAGGTTTGGCTACACTCTGTATCGGTGGCGGCCAGGGGGTCGCCATGGCCGTCGAGAGTGTCGAGTGATATGAATGATTTGAAGAACAAGGTAGCACTGATAACCGGCGGTACAGGCGGAATCGGCTCGGCGATCTGCGATCGTCTCGCCCATGCAGGGGCCCGTATCGTCACCACGTACCGCAACGAGGAGAAAGCCAAGGCCTGGGCCGCCGAGCGGGCCTACGATCCGATGATCGTCCACTGCGACGTCGGCAGCTACGATGACTGCAGCGGCATGAAAGAGGCCATCGAGGCGGCGATGGGGCCGCCTGACATCATCGTCAACAACGCTGGCATCACGCGTGATGCCACGTTCAAGAAGGCGACGCCGGATCATTGGCGGCAGGTCATCACGGCCGACCTTGACAGCATGTTCAACGTCAGCCACCAGTTCGTGATCGGCATGACCGAGCGTGGTTGGGGACGGGTCGTCAACATCTCGTCGATCAATGGCCAGAAAGGCGCATTCGGTCAAACCAATTACTCCGCCGCCAAGGCGGGCGTACACGGTTTCACGATGGCCCTGGCACAGGAGGTGGCGCGCAAGGGTGTGACGGTGAACACGGTGTCGCCCGGCTACATCGCAACCGAGATGGTGATGGCCGTGCGCGAGGAGGTGCGCGACCAGATCATCGCGCAAATCCCGGTGGGCCGGCTCGGCAAACCCGAGGAGATCGCCGCACTGGTGGCGTTTCTGGTCTCCGACGATGCCGCCTTCATCACCGGCGCCAACCTGTCCGCCAACGGTGGACAGCACATGCATTGAAGCGATGCGCACGGCAGGCCGGGGGCCCGCCGTGCGCCGTGAACCACCGGTCCCGTATAATCCGTCTTCACATCGGGCGCGTGGTGCGCCCGAATCCGGTACCAGGAGTGCCCGGCCATGGCCGCTGAGCGACTGATCAAGAAGTACCCGAACCGCCGCCTCTACGACACGAGCGAGAGTCGCTACATCACGTTGGAGGAGGTCCGCGAACTGGTACTCAAGGAAATCCCGTTCAAGGTCGTCGATCGCCAGAGCAATGAAGACATCACGCGCAACATCCTGTTGCAGATCATCATGGAGCAGGAATCCGGCGGTGAGCCGCTGTTCTCGGCCGACGTGCTGGCGCGCTTCATCAAGAATTACGGCGAGGCCGCGCAGACCGGATTCGCCGAGTACCTCGATACCAGCCTGCGCTTCTTCAGTGAACAGCAACACGCGCTGCAGGAACAGATGGGCAAGGCACTCGAAGGCACGCCGATGGACTACTGGATGAAACTCGGCGAGCAGAACATGAAGCTGTGGCAGGACATGCTCGGCAACGCAGGCAAGAAGAAGCGCTGAGTTCCGGCGGTCACAGCGCCGTGACACTGAAAGAGCAGATCCACAAGAATCTGCTGGCGGTCATCAGTCTGATGGTCGCGCTTGCCGCCCTCGGCTACAACACCTGGCGCAATGAACGAACGGAGCACAACCGCAACCTGCGTACCGCGGGTTTCGAGATACTCCTGCACGTCGGCGAGTTGCAGCGCGTTACCTACCTGGCGCATTTCGATCGGGACAGGCGCGAAGGCAATCCCCGCAAGGGATGGACCGAGGTGATGGTGTTGAAGGACCTTTCCGAGCTGATGCCCGGGGACCAGCGCCTGCGCACCGATGGACTGCTCACCGCGTGGCGCGAGCACTGGGAGGAACTGGGTAGCGACGAGCGCAGCGTCACGGTCATCGATGCCGCGATCGACGATGTCCGCCAGGACACGCTGGCGATCCTGCGGCGGCTCGATTAGCCGGCACGTTGCAACCGCGTCAGGGATCGGCCCGCCTTGGACGTCGCCCGGGACGTGCACACCGCTTGATAGAATGCCGGCAACACTGAGACTTCCGACCGCCCGACGGCACCCAATTCATGTCCGAAAAACCACACGCCCCACACAGGTTGGCTCTGGCCCTGGCATTCCCGGTGCTGGCGCTGGGGTGGTTCTCCTTTGCCGCCGGCACCTACCACCTGGCGGCGACCGCGTCGCAGGCCACTGCGTCGAGGGAGGACTGGCTGCTGCCGATGTGGGAGCTGGCATTCAGTTTCGGCGCGACGGGTATCGCGACATGGCTCGCGGCAAAAACCGGGTTCGGGGCCAAGCCGGTCGTTCGAAAACTGTTCGTGTATTCGCTGGTCGTCGTCAGCGCGCTGTTTCTCGGGTATCTGGCCGTCGAGATCCTGTCGGCGCTGGTTCTTCTCGGCCGCGGTCTCCTGAGCGGTTGAACCGCCTGTTGCACCGCCCTCGATCGACTGGCGCAACAGGCCGGTTGACGGCCACCGCCGGTCCGTTCGGCGACGGGGTGATACGCTTGCGCTCCACACCAGCACAACCGGAGTACGCCGATGCCCTACCTCGCCCTGCGCACGAACCGCACCATCCAATCGGAGCTCGGCGAATCCCTGCTGCAGGCCCTGTCGCACGCCGTCGCGGATGGTTTGGGGAAACCCGAACGCTACGTGATGGTCTCGCTGCACGACAAGTCACCGATGCTCTTCGCGGGCAGCGATGCACCACTCGCCTATCTCGAACTGAAGAGCATCGGCCTGCCGGCGGAACGCACCGCGGCGCTGTCGGCATCGCTGTGCGCCGCAGTCGGCGAAAGGCTCGAGATACCGCAGGACCGCATCTACATCGAGTTCGCCGACGCCGAGCGTCACATGTGGGGATGGGACGGCGCCACGTTCTGACTTGGGGCCGATTCGCACTGCGCACGCGCCGGCGCTTCGCAGCGTGTACGAGGCAACACGGCGAAGGTCGTTTCAGCGAATACGGTTGCGTCCGTACAATGCCGCGACGCGATAGGCCTCGGCCATCGTCGGGTAGTTGAACGTGGTGTTGATGAAATAATCGATGGTGTTCGCTGCGCCCGCCTGCGACATGATCGCCTGACCGATGTGCACGATCTCGGACGCCTGTTCACCGAAGCAGTGTATGCCCAGCAGTTCACGGGTCTCACGATGGAACAGCAGCTTCAGCATACCGACGCTGCGTCCGGCGATCTGCGCGCGCGCCAGGTTCTTGAAATCCGCCCGGCCAACCTCGTAGGGCACGTTCTGCTCGGTCAGTTCGCGCTCGGTGCGGCCCACCGAACTGATCTCCGGGCTGGTGTAGATGCCGGTCGGGATGTCGCCGAGCAGCTGCCAGTCGCAGGCGCCGACCGCAATGTACTGGCCGGCGAACCGTCCCTGGTCATAGCTGGCGCTGGCCAATGCCGGCGGACCGATCACGTCGCCGACCGCATAGATGTTGTCGACTGATGTCCTGAACCTGTCATCAACCTCGATCTGCCCGCGCTGATTGATCACGACGCCGAGCGTATCGAGCCCCATGTCCTCGGTGTTGCCGCTGCGCCCGTTGGCCCAGAACAGCACGTCGGACTTGACCTCTTTTCCGGATTTGCATTTGAGTGCGACGCCGCGTTCGTCGCTGCGCACTCCGTCGATCGTCTCGTTGTGCAGGATCACGACGCCCTGATCACGCAGATGGTAGCTCAATGCGTCCGTGATCTCGTCGTCGAGGAATGACAACAGCCGGTCGCGCGTGTTGATCAGGTTCACCTTGACGTCGAGATTGGCGAATATCGACGCATACTCGCAGCCGATGACCCCGGCGCCGTAGATGGTCACGCGGCGCGGCGTTTCCCGCATCTCCAGCACGGTGTCGCTGTCGAGGATGTGCGGATCGTTGAAGTCGAGTTCAGGCGGCCGATACGGTCTCGACCCGGTCGCGATGACGACGTTTTCCGCACTCACCCGCACGGCATCGCCCGACGGGCGGGAGATCTCGAGATTGTGTGCGTCCAGGAAGCGTGCGCGGCCGTGGATCACGTCGACCCGGTTACGGGTGTAAAAGCGATGCCGCATGCTGACCTGGCGCGTGATCACGTCGTCGGCCGTCTTCAGCAGCTGCGGCCACGACACGTCCATCACGCCGACCGTGTGTTCGAACAGCGGATGGTGGCGGTAGTCGGCGAGCAGCTGGATGGCGTGTCGCAGCGCTTTGCTGGGGATCGTGCCCTTGTGCGTGCAGTTGCCGCCGACCTGGTCGAGCATATCGACTACGGCGACGCGCTTGCCCTGCTTCGCCAGCTTCATACTGGCGCCCTCGCCACCCGGGCCGCTTCCGATCACGACCACGTCGTATTCCTGCATCACTCACCCCTGTTGGCCGATTCGCACGCCGCCGCGTGCGCAGCATCCGATTGTCGTTTTATCACAATGCCGTCGCCCGGGTGGCCGGCATGGCGGCGGGCTCATGCTCTGCGGCGCTGCGGCCGTTATCGTCTACAGTTGAAAGTTACCGGCAGCGCGTTACCGCCGAACACGGAGTGAGACATGACGCCCAAGAACTGGATCCATCAGCTCATGCTGCCGCATTGGCTAAACGATGAAAGTCCAGACCACAAACATCCGCACCGACGCCGTTTCACGGTGGCGTACCGGCGCAAGCAGGGCATCGTCAAGAACGTATGGATCGCGAGTGGGCTTTTGATGGCCATCCAGGGTTCGTTGCCGTTGATCGCCACACTGACATTGGGCACGACGTTCCTGTCGTTCGTATTGCTCGACGAGACCGATTGAATTCAGCGATTCGAATCGGTACCGGTGTGCGCGACAGCACCGGACAGGGTCGGATCAGTGGCCCTGCATGTCGGGACATGTCTACCGCACCGGCGTCTGTCCCGTCCTCGGCAGGATGCCGCGCAGGCACGCACCACCTGTGATCTCACACCGGCGCCCGGGCGCAGCACGGGCAGCCGATCGAAGCACCAAATCGGGGCGACAGCGGAAGGCGTGATGCAAATCGGTGCATCGCGCCCGGCCGCACTTCACCTACCCGACTGAATCTCAAGACAAAATTCTATGGCATGCCGGGTGCATTGCGGATTCATATCGGGCGCGCGCTGAACAGGCCACGCACCAGCGCCGCGGCAGAACGGAAGCCGATGGCGCCACTGCCGGGTGCGTGGATGCGAGCGCGCTGCCGACGTGGATGCCACCACCGGCCGGTCGACGGATAACGGCGATCGTGGCCGGGGGCACTGCATGGCCAGGCACACCGTCACGCATCTGAACGTCGGCGCTTGGATGGCGGCCGCGAACAGATCATACGGATCCGCACCGGCGACACCGTCGGCGGTGCATTTTGGTATCTACGACATCTCCTTCAGAGGAATTAGCACCCATGGCTCGACTCAAGACATTCCTGCAGGGCGCGGCGCTGGCGGCCGGCACCCTCACCCCGCTACTGGCGTTGGCGGACGAAACTCCGACGCTCGACACCGGCAACACCGCCTGGATGCTGACATCCACCGCGCTCGTGCTGTTCATGACCATCCCCGGGCTGGCGCTGTTCTATGCCGGCATGGTGCGGTCGAAAAACGTGCTGTCGGTGCTGATGCAATGCTTCGCCATCACCGCGCTCGTCACCATCCTGTGGATGGTCGCTGCGTACAGCATGGCGTTCACCGACGGCGGCGCGATGCAGGCCTGGGTCGGCGGCCTGGACAAGGCCTTCCTGAGCGGCATCACCGGAGAAACCCTGAGCGGCTCGATACCGGAGACCGTGTTCATGACCTTCCAGATGACGTTCGCGATCATCACGCCGGCACTGATCGTCGGTGCGTTCGCCGAGCGCATGAAATTCTCGGCGATGCTGTGGTTCATGGGTCTATGGCTGCTGATCGTTTACGCACCCATCGCCCACTGGGTGTGGGGCGGTGGCTGGCTGGCCGACAAGGGCGTGCTCGATTTCGCCGGTGGCACGGTCGTGCATATCAATGCGGGTATCGCCGGCCTGGTCGCGGCACTGATGCTGGGCAAGCGCAAGGGCTTTCCGACCACCGCGATGCCCCCACACAACCTGGCATTCACCGTGGTCGGTGCGTCGATGCTGTGGGTGGGTTGGTTCGGCTTCAATGCCGGCAGCGAACTCGCCGCCGACGGCACCGCCGGCATGGCGATGGCAGTCACGCAGATCGCGACGGCGATGGCGGCCCTGACCTGGATGTTCGCCGAATGGATCTCGCACAGCAAACCCAGTGTCCTCGGTATCGCGTCCGGCGCAGTCGCAGGCCTGGTCGCGATCACGCCGGCGTCCGGCACCGCCGGACCGACCGGCGCATTGATCATTGGGTTCGCCGCCGGATTGCTGTGCTTCCTGTCAGCGACCAAGCTCAAGCGCGCACTCGGTTACGACGACTCGCTGGACGTGTTCGGTGTACACGCGGTCGGCGGTATCGTTGGCGCCATCCTGACCGGCGTCTGCGCCGACGCCAGCCTCGGTGGTGTCGGCCTGGCGGAGGGCGTGACGATCAGCGACCAGGTGGCCACCCAGTTCGTCGGCGTCGCCGCCACCCTCGTCTATACCGCGGTGGTCAGCTTCATCCTGCTGAAGATACTGGACGTGATCATCGGTCTGCGTGTCGACGAGGAATCGGAGACAGCCGGCCTCGACATCTCGCTGCACGACGAACGCGGATACTCGCTGTAATCGTGCATCCGCGGCCGCCGCACCGGCGGCTGCACCCCGACTGTCGCAACGCGGCGCCGCCGGATTCCCCGGCGGCGCTCACGCGGTACGTGTAGTCACCCGAAGCCCCCATTGGCGCCTCGCGTCCTATATCCTTTGGCGACAGGGCGATTCCTTTCGTCGCTCAGCCGGGCAGCCGGCCACCGAACCCGAAGGCACACCCGATCTGACACCAGCGATGCCGTACTTCGACGAAAACCCACTGCTCGCACTGGCGACCCAGGCCGGCGAGGCCGAAGCGACACTGGATCTGCAGGGATTGTCTGCGATCGAGGCGCTCGCACGTGTCGACGCGCTGCTGGCAGGCACCGATCGACGCACGACCTACCTGATCCACTTCGATGCCGCGGCTGACGACGGGCGCGAGACATTGTTCCTGCCGCTCGGGCGGCGCCTGCTGCAGGCGCGACGCGACGGTACGCTTAAGCACTGTCTGCCGGCCCCGGACGGCACCGGTTACTTCATCGCGTTCGCCACCGACGTCGGTGACCACAGCGACAGTTGAGGGCCGCCAAGCAGTTTCCGTCGCAGCCGTGCAAGCCGTACCGTGCGATCGCTGTCGGCACAGCCGTCGGCAAAGCGCAAAGCCCGACGCGGGTCGCGCACGCGATGCTCGTAGTACTTGCTCAACTCGCAGGCGGCAGACCGGCTCCCGGCGCGCGCCAGCCGCAGCCACAGTGACTCGGCGCGCGGCCAGTCGCCGGCGCGGCGGTAGATGGCAGCCAGTTGCAGTCCGGCGCGCTCGTCGAGACGCGGCAGGCCGCCCTCCCACACCGCGAGCGCACGCCCATCGAAACCGGCCTGCCACCACGCGCGGCCGATCGCGCCTTCGTCGACGGCGTCCGCATGGCGACCGGCATAGATCCCGGGCAGGCGCTGATGCAGGCGGGCCAACGTGACGACGTCGTCGAGGTTATGCCGTGCCACATCGGCCAGCATGCACGCGTCCCCTCGTCGCAACCAGTCGTGCCACGCCGCCGGGGCCTCGCTGCCGGGCAGATCGTCGCGGCGGACGTAGCCGAGCAGGCGGCGCTCGGCGGTCTGCAGGCGACAGTCGGGCCAGTGCGCCCGAAACGCGCGTCGCACCGTGTACATCAGATCGAGCTGGCGCAGACCGCCAAGATCGGGCAAGACGCGATGCAGCCGCATCCGTGCCTGCAGCAGTGGGCCGTCGAAACACCTGCCGTTGTAGCTGACGACCACCGCATGCGGCCCGATCCATTGCACCAGCTGCCGCAACATCGCGTCTTCGGCCGTGAAGCCGGCGAGCACGAACTGCCGCACCTGAAGGCCACCGAGCCGGTCGCGGCGTGCCACACCGACCATGAACACCGCCGTCCCGACGCCGCCGCTGAGACCGGTCGTCTCCGTATCGAGGTAGACCCAGTCGGCGTCGCCACAGCCCAATACCTCGGGCAGGCCGTCCAACCCGTCGTCGCCAAACGGCTCACGTGCCGGCGGCAGCCAGCGGCGCGACACCTGGACGACGCCGTCGACCACCTGTCCGCCGAGTGAGGCCGCGAGCGCGTCGGGTGTCGGTGACAGCCGTGCCACCTGCGCGCCCTGTCGTCCGCGCGCCCGTCGCAGTCGGTCATCGAGCGTCGCCGACTGACCGGTGCCCGTGCCGGCCGGTGTCCGCCCGCGCAGACGGTCGAGCCTGTCCGCGATCGTCATGCGTCGGGTACCGCCCGTATGGCGCCATGCGCCAGCAGCTCCAGGACGACGATCGCCAGCACGCGCGGTGAATAGCCGCGTTGCTCGTCACTCGCGAGCACCGGGCCGACGCAGGCCGGGCAGCCGTACCGGCAGTCACACCCGTTCACGAGGTCGAGCGCGCCGCGCACGACGTCGGCCTGGCGCAGGTACAGCGGCTCCGACAGGCCGATGCCGCCCGGGTAGGCGTCGTACAGAAACACCGCCGGCCGGAACACGCCCTGGTGATCCGGCGCGACCTCGTCGCCGGACACGTCGCGCATCTGACCCCTGCCGCTGGCGCCCTGGGTCGCGAACCAGCGTCCGTCGCCATCGCCGACCGCGCGCCCGAGGTCGCTGGTCTCGCTCATGCTCTGCAGCGCGGCGACATGGTGCATCGCATACGCGGCGCCGAGAAAACCGTCAAGCGCCTCCTGGCGCGATGCGAACGCCTGTTCGAGTTCACCGGGACGCAGTTCCCACCAGACGGCGGTGCTGTGCATCTCCTGGTCCGGCAGGTTGATGTTGCCGTAACCGATGTTCTCGTGCGTGTAGTAGCGGATCTTCTTGTAACCGGCGAAGCGCTTCACGAGATGGACTTCGCCGTGCGCGGTGCGCGCACGCGCAAGCATCTGTTCGGCAAAGCGTTCGAGTATCTTCAGCCGCGTGTAGACGACGGCGTCGGTGTAATAGTCGGCGCGCGTCGGCCGCACGAAGGCCTTGCGGCCGTCCCAGTCGAGGCGTTCGACCTGGTACGGCGCGGCCTGCACCATGTAGATCGCACCCTCGTACAGCGTCTCGGGCGCCGAGCTGAAATCCACCTCGGCGATGATCTGGCGGCCGTCGCGGTCCTGGTCGATGACGAGAAAGTTGCCCTCGGCAACCGAACGCAGCGACACGGCATTGGCCGGATACGAATCGGTGATCCAGTGCCATGCATCGCCCTCGCGATGCAGCACGCCTTCGTCGGCGAGGTACTGCAACAGCTCGGTCACCGCGCCGTGGTCTCCGAAGCGCTCGCCGTCGGCAAACGGCAGCTCGAAGGCCGCGCAGCGAACGTGATCGAGCAGCACGAGCAGCTGGTCCGGATCGATGCGTGCGTGCTCGGGCGACGCAGCGAGGAAGAACTCCGGGTTGCGCACGATGTACTGGTCGAGCGGCTCGCTACCGGCGACGAGCACGCCGAGCGATGTGCGGTTACGACGACCGGCACGCCCGAGACGCTGCCAGGTCGCCGCAATGCTGCCCGGGTAGCCGTTGAGCACGCAGACGTCGAGGCCGCCGATGTCGACGCCGAGCTCGAGCGCCGACGTGCTGACGACACAGTCGATGCCGCCGCTGCGCAGGCGCTGCTCGGTGTCGCGCCGTTGCGTCGGCAGATAGCCGCCGCGGTACGCGGCGACGCGCGGCGGCCGGCGTGGATCGGCATCGAACACGTCCTTCAGGTACTTGGTCAGCACCTCGACCATCAGTCGTGAGCGCGCGAACACGATGCTCTTCAGCCCGCCGCGCGTCGCCAGACGCGCGATGCGGTTGGTCTGCGAACGGGCCGACGCGCGGATGCCGAGGTCGGGATTGATCACCGGCGGATTCCACAGCAGCAGCCGGCGTTCGCCCTGCGGCGCACCGCTGCGCGTGACCGCACTGACATCGCTGCCGAGCAGGCGTGTCGCCAGCTCGACCGGGTTGGCGATCGTCGCCGAACAGAACACGAACAGCGGATCGGCGCCGTAGAACGCGAGCACGCGGCGCAGGCGCCGGATCAGGTTGGCGACGTGGCTGCCGAACACGCCGCGGTAGGTGTGCATCTCGTCGAGCACGACATACTTCAGGTTCTCGAAGAACTGCGCCCACTTGGTGTGATGCGGCAGGATCGCCTGGTGCAGCATGTCCGGATTGCTGACGACGATGTCGCCGCGCGTGCGCACAGCCTTGCGTGCGTCGCCCGGCGTGTCACCGTCGAACGTGTAGGCGCGCACGCCGAGATCGCCGGCGCGATTGAGTTCGAGCAGTTCGGCGACCTGATCCTGGGCCAGTGCCTTGGTCGGAAACAGGTACAGCGCCTTGCCCTCGCCGCTGCACACCGACTGCAGCACCGGCAGGTTGTAGCACAGCGTCTTGCCCGACGCGGTCGGCGTGACGACGACGAAGTGCCGCCGTGCCTGCGCGAGGTCCCAGGCCTCGCCCTGGTGCGTGTACAGGCGGTTCACACCACGCGCCGCCAGCGCCCGGCGCAGCGATGGCAGCAACGTCGCCGGCAGTTCCACGGTGTGTGCAGCACGTGCCGGCAGCGTCAGCTCGGCACAGATGCGGTCGCGGTAGCGGGCCTGCAGACGCGCGGCGAGTCCGGCGACCCGATCGACGTCCTGATCCACGCGCGCCGGCGATTCGGGGGGCATGGCAAAGTTCTCCGAATGTTCTATACTTCGCGCAGTATAGAACACATGCAGAACTTTGCGACGACACAGAGAGAACGCCATGGTCCCGCCGTCACTGACCCGCCGCCAGCAGGAGATCTTCGATTACCTGCGCGAACACCTCGACGATTTCCCGCACCCGCCGACGCTGGATGAACTGTGCGACGCGCTCGGCCTGAGTTCACGCGGCTCGCTGCACAAGCAGATCCAGGCGCTGATCGAGGCCGGGCTCGTCGAGCCGATGAACAACCTGCGGCGCGGCATCCGGCTGGTCGAGGAGGATGACATCACGGTCGCCGAAGACGAAGGGCTGCCGCTGTACGGCTACATCGCCGCCGGCCGGCCGATCGAGGCGATCCGCAACCCGGAGACCATCGCGGTCCCGCCGCAGCTGCGCACACCGAATCCCTGTTACGTGCTCGAGGTGCGCGGCGATTCGATGATCGACGAAGGCATCCTCGACGGTGACTGGGTCGTGATCGAGCATCGCGCGCAGGCGCGCAACGGCGAGATCGTCGTCGCGCTCGTGGACGGCGAGGAAGTGACGCTCAAACGTCTCGAACAGCGTGCCGGCGAAGTGATCCTGCACCCGGCCAACGAACGTCTGCAGCCGATGCACTTCCGTCCGGATCAGGTGCAGATACAGGGTGTGCTGGTCGGCCAGATGCGGCGCTATCACTGACAGCGGAGCACCGCGTCGGTCGCGGCGAGATCGACGGCACGTTGGGACGGATCGGCACGAGCCCCGGTCAGCTGTAGACCATCTCCGACCAGCGCCCGTCCTGCTGCATCCAGGCACGAGTCTCGTTCCAGACGCTTGCCGACATCGCGGCCTCGTGCATCAGGTCTTCGAATGCATCCGCAATCCGATGCAGCCCGGCGAGGAAGACATGGGTCCTGCCGTCCTGCATCAGCTCCCATATCTCCTGCGCGTTGCTGCGGATCGCCGGTTCCAACAGGTCCCGGTCCGACTCGGGCGGCTTGCTCATCAGCGCGCGAAAGGCCTTGAACGACTGCCTGTCGTAGTAGTTCGCCAGGTCGTCTGTCTCCTCGTTGCGGTACAGCAGGTCCATCCCGGTGTGCGCACCGTAGTAGAGACGGACCTGTCCCTTCCAGCCCGTCTTCCTGGCGTAGATGTCCTGGATCAGGCCGCGAAATGCGGCGACACCGGTGCCGGTTCCGATCATGATCAGGTTTGCGTCGTCGCGATCCGGTACGCGGAACGGCGATGGGAACGGGCCACTGATCGCAATCGGCTCACCGACCGCGGCGTCGCACAGGTAATGCGACACGAGCCCGGGGCGTCGCCCGCCGCCGTCGACCACGGCGAAACAGCGACGCACCAGAAGATCGAACTCGGCGACCCGGCCATCGCCCGGTGAAGCGCCGCTGGCGATCGAATACCGTCGGGTGTGGAAGCGCCGCCCGGTCAGCTTTGATCCGGGCACGATCACGCCGATCAACTGCCCAGCAGAAAAATGGAACCCGGGATCATCGACCCGCAGACGGATACGCCGCACCTCGTCGCAGTCTGGCGGTGTAATCCTGGTCGTACCGACCAAGGTCGCCTCGGTGACCGGACCCAGCACCCGTGTGATTGCCGCCATTCCAGTGCCCCCTGCTTGCGACGCTCGACCGCAGGATCATTCCGGTTCGCCGCCATTCGAGCGCTCGCGTGCGTCGCCCGACTGCCTACAGTCAACCCAAGCGGGCCTGCGACACAAATACGGTCCGCTGGCGAGCATTGCACGAGCGTAAGAATGCTAAGCGCCGCCGCCGTTCAGGGCCAAGCGCGAAAGTTATGTGGATTTTGCGGCGAAGACGCGTACGACGCTTGCACACGTCGCACATTGCCTGGCGCCGGAATCAACCGGCGCCGGAGAAACGGAACGGATCAGTGCGTACGCTGACGATACGCGCCGCCGTCGAAGCGAAGGAACTGCGCCGCGATCGCGGGATGTGATACCGGCCTCGCCTCGTGATCGACCTCGAGGTGGCGCTCGGCGACATAGGTTTCGTGTTCGCCACCATCGACCAGCACCCGATACCACGGCTGATCCTTCGGTGGCCGTGAACGTGCCACCTGCTCGTACCAGGCTTCCGAACCCTGGAAGCTCGCGTCGACATCGATCACGACACCGCGGTAATCGAATCGATTGTGATGGACGATCTGCCCGACGAAGAATTTGGGATTGGTAGTCATTTCAGCCGTCTCCAGAAGCCGTGTCATCCAATGCCTAAAACGACGGCCCGCTTGGGTGCGGGATAGCCCTCGATCGTTAATCGGCTATCGGCCGGGTGGAGAAAATCTGCAAGGGATTCGAAGCGCATCCATTCGGTCGATCGCTGTTCCTGAACACGGGTCTCGGTGACGTCGACCGTTCGCACGTCGCGAAACCCGGCACGCAGCAGCCACGACTCGAGCATGGTGGTCGACGGTATGAACCAGACATTGCGCATCTTCGCGTAGCGACCGGCGGGAACGAGCACCGTGCGCGCGTCGCCGTCGACGATCAGCGTCTCGAGCACCAGTTGCCCGCCCGGACGCAACGCCGCGCGAAGCTCGAGCAAATGATCGATCGGTGAGCGCCGGTGATACAGCACGCCCATGGAAAACACGGTGTCGAACGACGCAATATCCGCTGGCAGTGACTCGATGCCGATCGGGATCAGATCCACCCGTTCGGCAAGCGTCGGTTCGGTAGCCGCAAACAGCTTGCGAATCGCAAGAAACTGCGCGGTGTACAACGCGGTTGGATCGATTCCGATCGCGCGACGGGCGCCGTCCAGTGCGGCACGCCAGCAGTGATAGCCGTTACCGCAGCCCACATCGAGCACCAGTCGGCCCATCAGCGGTTCGATATGCGGTACGAGCCGGTCCCATTTCCAATCCGAGCGCCATTCGGTGTCGATCAGCATGCTGCCGATCCGGTACGGCCCCTTGCGCCACGGATGCAGCTGCAACAGTGCAGCGCGCAGCCGCTCGGCCGTTTGCGCATCCATCGCCGAACGTGTCGACAACGTCAGCAGTCCATTGACGCACGACACGGCATCGCCAGCGAATGCCGGCAGTGCATCGAGCGCCGCGCGCCAATGATGCCAGTCGCCATGCGGCGCATCGTCGAGGAAATGACCGATCTGTGTGCCGACAACAGCGGCCCAGGCGTGCAGACCATCGGCGTCGAGACGCGCCTCGATCGACGCGACGTCGATCACCGGCGCGCGACCATCGAGACGAAATTGAAGCACTGAAACCAGACATCGCAGCGCGCGAAACCGGCATCCTCCAGGCGTGCGCGATGGCGTTCCAGCGTCTCCGGCACCAGCACCGATTCCAGGGCACTGCGCTTGCGGCTGATCTCGAGCTCGCTGTAGCCGTTCGCGCGCTTGAACGCGTGATGCATCTCGACCAGCAGGTCATTGGCCTGCTCGTCCGTGCCGGCGACCTTTTCTGACAGGATCAATACGCCGCCCGGTCGCAGTCCCTCGTGCACCCGGTTCAGCAATGCGAGGCGATCGTCGACGGGCAGAAACTGCAGCGTGAAGTTGAGCACGACCACCGATGCGTCTGCGATCCCGACCGTGCGCACATCCTCGCAGCGCCACACGATCGCAGGATGGTCGGCGTGCGAAAGCGCGCGCGCCCGGTCGAGCATCGCTGGCGCGTTGTCGACGCCGATCACGTGACAGTTGCGGCCTGCGGCGCCCGTTGCCAGTGCCACCGTCGACGCACCGAGCGAACAACCGAGGTCACACAGCGTACTTCCGGGCTGCGCGTAACGATCGGCCAACAGCGTGATCATGTTGATGATCGCCGGATAACCCGGGACCGATCGGCTGATCATGTCCGGGAACACCGCCGCCACGGTTTCGTCGAACACGAAATCGCCGGGTGCCGCAACGCGTGTCGCGTACATGTCGTCGCGCGTCGTCTTCCCGCTCATGGGCCGGGCCACTCAATCATCGGATTGCGGTACGCCGAAACATGCATCACGCCGGCGCTCCCTCGTAATCGATCGTAATCTCCTCGTCGCTTGCGATCGCCCTCAGTGCATACAGGTCGAAGCCGTCGAATTCGGCATTGCACGCGGCTGCATGATTGATGAAGCGCAGCATGTTGCGACCGATGCGACCGACCACCGAGGCACTGTCCGACTCACCGTCATGCACCCACAACACGTGCATGCCGTCACGTCGTGCCGGCGGGCCGAAAAAGGTGCCGATGTACTCGTCGCGCGCGATCGCACGAACCGCGAACACGCCGCGGCCATGGATCGACGACGGCCGCACCTCGACCAGCTCGCCGAGTTCCGCGTCGTTCTCGCGTCGTGTTTCGCTCACGCCGGCACCTCGATGCTCTGGGTCGCCTGGTAGGCGTCGCCCCCTTGCGGGATCGCCCAACCGACCTGGTGCCGCGGCAGCGTCGAGGGCTGCAGATCGTGAAGCACATCCTGTAGCGCGCGCACCGAACCCTCCTGACCCTTCCACATCACGATCAACTTCTCCAGCAACGCGAACCGGTCGCCGCCCTCGCGCTCCGCCGTCAGTGAAAACACATGCCCGGCCGGGCGCACGTGCTGGCTCTCGGCGTACAGATATTCGTGCACGTTGGTGGTGTCGACCCCGGGCTGCCGCAACATCTCGTCGACCGTCGGCAGGGTCGTGGGGATCTCGACCACGTCGGACCGGACCCCCTGAAGCAATGGCAGATAGGGCATCCGACCACGCGTCATGGAGGTATAGCGAAACCGTTCGGCGTTTACGGCCCCGAGCACCGCCGGCGCGGTCTGCCACGCGGGTGTCGCCAGCGCGGCAGGCCCCTGGTCGGGCATGACATCGTTACACGCACGCCACGCGGCATGGAGTTGCGCAGCCACCCAGCCGTCGCCCGCGTTCGCCAGTCGACGCCGCCACAGCAGCGGCGATCCACCCAGCAGGCCCACATCGTGGCCGTTGCTGGCCGCCAGCCGCATCAGGCGTGCGGATTGTTCGCCCAGGCGGGGTGCCGGCAACAGGGTCCCGTACAGCAGCGCCGCCCGGCCGATGTGCCGGCGCGCACGCCATGCAGACAGGGGCTCGCGTCCGGAAAGATCACGCCCGAAAGGGAAGAAAAAGCTCGCCCTGACCTGATAATCGCTGAACAGGCGCATCAGCCGGGGTACACCCTCGCCCAGACCGTGCAGCGTATGCACCTCGACGCGCAAGGCTACTCGCATGAAATTTATGGAAAATTATTGGAAACGCCTAGTTTGGACGGGTCCGGGCGTCGAGACAAGTTCAACCGGGTACGCAGGAGCCCTCGTAGACCGCCATCACCGAACGCAGCTCGCGCAGTACGGCGCCCACCTCGGTGTCGGACAGGCCCCTCATCTCCGGCAGCGAACGTCCCGCCTCCAACGCATCGATACAGGCCCAGACGGCCCGGCAGCCCTTTCGACAGAGGGTTTCGACGCATTGCTCGACGAGACGGTGATTCAAGGTTGCACACCCGGTTTCGGAAAGCTGCATCAGTATAATCGTATATGCGAAGATTTCCACCTCGTGGCGAAACAAACAATGTGTCGCCGGCCGTTCTTGTTTCGTTCTCTTTCTGTGCTAGCATGAAGAGAACTGGAAGAGAACGCCGCCGGAGGCCCGAAATGCAGAAACATTCGTACATCATGCGTGACCTGAATCGCGCGAAAGTCGACCAGATCATGGATTTCAACGTCGCTGCCGGTGGCGCGCGGCCCCGCTCGGTTTTCGAGTTCGGCGTATTTCTCACGGCCGTGCTGGTCTACGTTGGGGCGCTCGCCCTCAGCACCTGACGCACCGAACAAGGACCCCCATCGGCAAGGGAATGCCACCCCGGGGCCCGGCGATCGACATCGGTCTCGCCACACGCCGACATCGCGTCCGGCCGCATGTTGCACCGACACCCTGCAAACGGCCCACACCGCGGGCCTCGGCCATCATGACTGCACGGCCGGCAACGGTGTCGGGCTGTCGCCGATCATCCGACACGCGTCTTGCCTTTCCGGTCCGCTCGACACCCGCCGGCCATGTGGCCGGTGGCCTGTTCCACGCACAGCGATCCCGGCGCATTCGTGCCATCGGCACGCGCCGCCGCCCAGGAGAATTCGCGGAAACGAAAGAAGCCGGCTCGAGGCCGGCTCCGATTCATTGGAGGACGTTCAACCCAGCTGCTCGCTCGGCTCGGGCGAATCGTCGTCGGCAGCGAACTTCAGATTGACCCGCTCACGCAGTTCCTTACCGGGTTTGAAGTGGGGTACGTACTTGCCGCTGAGTTCGACCGAATCGCCGGTCTTAGGATTGCGCCCCACGCGCGGCGGACGAAAGTGCAGCGAGAAGCTCCCAAATCCGCGGATCTCGATGCGCTCGCCGGAGGCCAGTGCCTGGCTCATCTGTTCGATCATGCACTTTACCGCCAGCTCGACGTCGCGATAGGCCAGATGGCTTTGTTCCCGCGCGATGACTTCGATCAGTTCTGATTTGGTCATTTTGAAGTCAGCCTAGTCCAGGAGAATCGGGCGGCCGAAGCCGCCGTCATTCATCGTGAGATCGCTACGAGCGATCAATCCTTATTCGCGTCGAGGTGATCTTTGAGCAGTTCACCAAACGCCGTCGTACCCGCACTCGAATCGCTTGCGTAGCTCGCTATCGCCGCCTTCTCCTCTTCCATGTCCTTGGCCTTCACCGACAGGGAAATGGTGCGGTTCTTACGATCGACACCCATGAACTTGGCCTCGACCTCGTCGCCTTCCTTGAGCAGTGAACGTGCGTCTTCGACGCGATCGCGCGAGATCTCCGAGGCACGCAGATAGCCTTCGACACCGTCCGCCAGCGCGATGACCGCACCCTTTGCGTCGACTTCCTGCACGACGCCCGTAACGATCGCGCCCTTCTCGTTGAGTGCCAGGAAGCTGGACATCGGATCCTTGTCGAGCTGCTTGATGCCGAGTGAGATGCGCTCGCGCTCCGGATCGACTGCGAGGACAACCGTCTCGAGTTCCTGACCCTTCCTGTAGTTGCGGATCATCGCCTCGCCGGTGTCGTCCCACGAGATGTCGGACAGGTGCACCAGACCGTCGATGCCGCCATCCAGGCCGATGAAGATGCCAAAATCCGTGATCGACTTGATCACGCCGCGCACGTGGTCACCCTTGTTGAACTTCTGCGAGAAATCTTCCCACGGGTTTGCCTGGCACTGCTTCATGCCGAGCGAGATACGACGACGTTCCTCGTCGATGTCGAGCACCATGACCTCGACCTCGTCGCCCAACGTGACCACCTTGCTCGGGTGCACGTTCTTGTTGGTCCAGTCCATCTCGGAGACGTGCACCAGGCCCTCGACGCCATCCTCGATCTCGACGAACGCACCGTAATCGGCAATGTTGGTAACCTTGCCGAACAGCCGCGTACCTTCCGGATAGCGACGCGTGATGTTCTCCCAAGGATCGTCGCCCATCTGCTTCAGGCCAAGCGAGACGCGCATCTTTTCGCGGTCGAACTTGAGCACCTTGACGCTGACCTCGTCGCCGATCTCGACCACCTCGGACGGATGCTTGACGCGCTTCCAGGCCATGTCGGTGATGTGCAACAGGCCATCGATACCGCCGAGATCGACGAACGCACCGTAGTCGGTGAGGTTCTTGACCACACCTTTGACTTCCTGGCCTTCCTGCAGGTTCTCGAGCAGCTTGTCGCGCTCTTCGCTGTATTCCTGCTCGACCACGGCACGCCGTGACACGACGACGTTGTTGCGCTTCTGATCGAGTTTGATGACCTTGAACTCGAGGTCCTTGCCTTCGAGGTACGAGGTGTCACGCACCGGCCGCACGTCGACCAGCGAACCCGGCAGGAACGCGCGGATCTGGTCGAGTTCGACGGTGAATCCGCCCTTGACCTTGCCGTTGATGCGGCCAACCACGATCTCTTCCGCTTCGAAAGCCTTTTCGAGCTTGTTCCAGGCGTGATGGCGCTTGGCCTTTTCACGCGACAGACGGGTGGCGCCAAAACCGTCCTCGACGGCATCCAGCGCGACCTCCACCTGGTCGCCGACGCCGCACTCCACGTTGCCGTCCATGTCGATGAACTGGCTCTTGGGAATGACGCCTTCGGACTTGAGGCCCGCATTGACGATCACGTGATCACTTTCGATCGCTACGACAGTACCGATGACGATGGTACCGGGCTGCAGGTTGGTGTTGTTGAGGCTCTGTTCAAAGAGCTCGGCAAAGCTTTCAGACATGTTGATAATTCCCGATCCGCACAGTGACGGACCATCCCACCGGTGGCACAGGCCAATCCGGATTTTTCAGTTTAAAAAAAGCCCGACCTTGTCAGGCACCTGGTTTCGTGCGGCCAAGGCCGCTTACAGTGGCGTCGCGTAGGCCGCATGGGCCTGGCGCAACACGATCTCGACGACGCGGTCGATGTCCATCCCGGTCGAATCGATCTCGATCGCGTCCGGGGCCGGCACCAACGGCGAGGCCGCACGGCCACGATCGCGCGCGTCGCGCTCTTCGATCTCAGCCGTAAGGGCGGCGAGATTAGCAGGCAATCCTTTTTCTTTCAACTGCTTATGGCGTCTTTTCGCGCGTTCCTGGGCACTGGCCGTGAGAAATATCTTCACTTTCGCCGCAGGAAAAACCGTGGTGCCCATGTCGCGACCGTCGGCCACCAGTCCCGGCGCCCTCGCGTACTGGCGTTGCCAGTCGAGCAGCGTGGCCCGCACCGCCGGCATGGCCGCGACCCGCGAGGCATCGTTGCCGGCCGCTTCGGTGCGGATCACATCGGTCACGTCTTCGCCATCCAGCAGGATCTTCTCACCGTTGAATTCGACGTTAAGTTTATTCGCTATATCACTGATTTTATTGTGATTATCAAAGCCGACCCCCGACTTCGACGTGGCCAGCCCGACCAGGCGGTACAGCGCACCCGAGTCCAGCACCCGCCAGCCCAGGCGGCGGGCGACGAGTTGCGTCACCGTACCCTTGCCCGAGCCACTCGGTCCGTCGATCGTGATCACGGGTACCGGGTCAGTCATAGCGCGCGCTGACCCGCGACCCGACCCCGGAGGCCAGTTCGACGAAACGGGGGAAGGAGGTGTTCACGTTGGCGCAGTCGTCGATGACGATCTCACCATCGGCTCGCAACGCGGCCATCGTGAAGGCCATCGCGATGCGGTGGTCGCCGTGGCTGTCGACGCGACCGCCGCGGATCGGCCCGCCCCTTACGATCATGCCGTCCGGCGTCGGACGCGCGTCGACGCCGAGCGCCTGCAACCCGTCCGCCATCACCTGGATGCGGTCGGACTCCTTCACCCGCAGTTCCTCGGCCCCGGTCAGCACCGTTTCGCCGTCGGCGCAGGCCGCCGCAACGAACAGCACCGGGAACTCGTCGATCGCCAAAGGCACCTGGTCCTCGGGGATGTGCACGCCCTTGAGCGGCGCGGCGCGCACGCGCAGGTCGGCAACGGGCTCGCCGCCGACCTCGCGCCGGTTCGTCACCTCGATGTCCGCGCCCATCAGGCGCAGGATGTTGATGATACCGTCGCGTGTCGGGTTGATGCCGACGTGTTCGAGCAGCAGATCCGAGCCGGCCGCGATGCTGGCGCCAACCAGGAAGAACGCCGCCGACGAGATGTCTGCGGGCACGTCGACGTCACGCGCCTGCAGTCGACCGCCGCCACGCACGCAGACCCGGTCGCCGGTGCGTGTCACCGCATAGCCGAATCCCTGCAGCATGCGCTCGGTATGGTCGCGGGTCGGTGCCGGTTCGCCGATACAGGTCTCCCCGTCGGCATACAGCCCGGCAAGCAACAGGCACGACTTGACCTGCGCACTCGCCACCGGCATCGCGTAATCGATGCCGTGCAGGCCGTCGACCGGGCGCAGGTGCAGCGGCGCGGTACCGCCGTGATTCGTATCGATCTGAGCACCCATCTGTGCCAGCGGATCGGTAACGCGGCGCATCGGTCGTTTCGACAGCGAACTGTCACCCATCAGCGTCGCCTCGAATCGCTGCCCGGCCAGCAGGCCGCACATCAGGCGCATCGCCGTACCGGAATTGCCGAGATCGAGCGGACCTGACGGCGCCCTCAGTCCGTCGATGCCGACGCCGTGTATCGTTACGCCGCCTTCGTCGGGACCATCGATCCGCACACCCATGGCCCGGAACGCGCGCAGCGTCGCGAGGCTGTCCTCGCCCTGCAGGAAACCATCGACGCGGGTCGTGCCGTCGGCCAGCGAACCCAGCATGATCGACCGGTGGGAAATCGATTTGTCGCCCGGAACGCGCAGCGTCCCGGACAGGGAACCGCCACGGCCAACGACGAATTGCTGCTTACCTGGCACCGACGTGGATCTCGCGCGGAAAAGTGCGCAAGGCTATGCGCAGACAGGCGAAAAGACAAGCCAATGGCGGCGATTTCGAACGCCGTCGTACCGCTTGACCGGTGGCGGAGGCGTCGACATGACATGAGGCCATGATCCGAATCCCATTCCTGCGGGCGCCGACAGGGAATTCGACGCATTGCGGATCGAAACGAACACGCACGGGAATCGCCGCTGACATCCGCTCAACGCCCCGCATCAGCGTCGACCCCGGCCAGGCATTGAAACAGCGTTTGATCGCCGCATGACGCCCGGACCCGTTGCGTCAAAATACCTATTGAGCCGCCTTGTCGGGTTCAGGTTCCTGATCTAGGTTGTAGTTCGAATAACCCTAATTGGTTTGCACCTATTCCTGACGGGTCGGCCCGTTCGGCAGTCCGCGCTGAGACAGGACAGCTGCACGTACCGGGTCTGCGGGTGCAGACACAGGGAATAAGTAGCCTTGGCATGCCCGCGTGGCCGCGCTGCCTGCGGATGCACAAGGCGTAGTTCCATTTAGATTTGCGTTTTCGTTGTTTGCCCCGGTAGCGGGGTGTGCGCAGCGTTGCCGGAGGCAAGCGCTGCCAGGTGCCGTGTGCGGTCCGTCCAACGGCGGTGGACGCCACGCTCCGAGCTGTCCCCAGCGGGGTTGGCAACCCTGCTGAAGATTGATCAACACCAATAACGCCGAATAGGGGAGTCGTGGAAATGACACATGCACGCAGCCACCGGGGCAAGGGACTGATTCAGTCCGCCACCATCATCTGCTCGATCACGCTGACGATGTTGAGCGGCTACGCGTTCGCGGCCAAGGGCGTGAATTCGGCCAGCCATGTCCGTACGGGTCTGTCGTCGAACCTGATG
>JAGRGY010000018.1:82616-145385 GCA_020445255.1 Gammaproteobacteria bacterium | reverse complement strand
GGCGGTGGCAATGGCGGCGGTGGTAATGGTGGCGGCGTCCAGTGTGCGATTGCCGATCCCGGCGCCGTGACCGTGAATGCGCTCGTCGCGTTCTCGGCAACGGTGAGTGGCGGCAAATCCCCCTACGCCGTCGAATGGACCTTCACCAATGCGACCCCGGGCGGTGTGAACGCGTCCAACGTGCAACCCGGCAACACGGCGGCAGCCACGACCTTTACGGCGACCGGTACGCAAACCGCCTCGCTGAGCGTGACGGATGCCGGAAAAGGCAACAAGGCCAAGACATGCGATGCCTCGCTCGATGTCATGGTCGCCGGTCCGGCGAACGCACCGCCCACGGCACGTGGCGACACCTACGGCACGCCGGTGGGCAAACAGCTCGTCGTGCAGAAGTCACGTGTCTCCGGCGTGCTCTACAACGATTTCGACAGCGATCCGGACAGCGGGGCCAATATCGGCAACAGTGGCCTGACCGCGGTCAAGGTCAGTGACCCGTCCCACGGCAGCCTCTCGCTGAATGCCGACGGCTCATTCACCTACACGCCCGACGGCTCACAGGGCGAGAACAGCAACGACAGCTTCGAGTACAAGGCCGTCGACGCGGACGGTGGCGAGTCTGACGTCGCGACGGTCAACATCCACATCGAGTCCGACCAGACCGACTTCAAGATCATGATGAACTACGAGCTGGGCATGCACTGCACCGGCTTCGAGTTCTCGTACTGCTGCGTCCTGCCGCCGTACAACTCGATCCTGGCCCAGGTCGTCAAGCCGCAGGCATCGCAGTTCCCGTTGTCGGGCGCCGACTTCCCGCGCCTGCTCGAAGGCGACCCCAACAACGGACTCGATCCACTGGGCCGCGAGACCGTGCTGCGTGACTACGACCACGATGGCAACATCCAGAAATACGTGCTCGAGTACTTCCACGACGCCCAACCGCGTCGCGAAGGCAACATGCCCGGATCGTTCAACGATCAAACGAGCACCTTGATCAGTGCCGTCGAGGGCAATTCCCTGCTGTACTGGAACACCCCGTACGACTCCGCGATGATCGACACCGACGGTTCGATCACCGGCGTGCCGGGCAAGATTGTCACGGGTACCTACAACGGCCTCGACAGAGTCGTGCTCGGCAACGGTGACTACACCGATCCGACCGACAACTTCGCCAACGGCTGGCTGAACCACTTCTACATCTACGCCGATCTGGAGGGCAGCAACCCGGCCAATACCAGCCTGGAGGCCAACAAGATCCGCCTCGGTGTCACCGGACACGTGGAATACCCGGCCGATTCGGGTGCGGCGCTGCAGCCGATGGGCCCGACCGGCAACGGCACACCGTTCGACAACGTGCTGACGTTCTCGGGTGACACCGGTACGGTCGTCTACACCCAGATGAAGGTGCTGGAAAACCTGCCGGTCATGCTGACCTCGCCAAACATGTGGGAAGCATTGGGCATGCCGCTCACGCCGTTCGAGGACACGATCAACTTCTTCGCCGACCCGGGTGCCGTCGATGAGGACTCGATCCGTCCTTACGTCGCGATGAAGGCGCGCCTGATGCATGCGGACTGCGACGAGCTGACCGGTGAATGCACCAAGGGTGACGCCGTGATCGGCAGCAATGGCCAGCCGGTGGTCGGTTTCGGCACCGCGCCGATCGATATCCCCAACTGCGAGCGCTGCCACTCGGTGCCGGCCTACCGCGACGACGGCGTGACGCCCAACGTCAACAGCCCGAGCTACGTACGCAGGCAGAGTGGGCCGAAGCCCTACTACGGTCCGGCCGGCGAGTCGCTCGAGGCGATGGTCGAGCTCGAGATCAATTACTGGAAGGCTTACTACGGTCTCGACCCGGTACTCGGGGACAGCGACTGGTATGCACGTCTGAAGGGTGCGGCGATCAGCATCGAGGTCATGCATGACTATGACATCGGCACCGAGTTCATGGCCAACTATCCGGTTGCCGAAGGCGACAACCCGCTCGGCCTGCCGGCCGACAAGGCGATGATCGTGCAGAACACCCGCATGGGTCACGAGTCGATCATCTGCCAGAAGTGCCATGCCGACAACGTCATCGCGGTCGTCAAGTCGGCCGGCATCGGCAACTATGTCGTACCGCCGATCTCCGAGGCGATCCACAATGCCCACCGCAGCCAGAGCGAGGGTGGCAGGATCGTGCTGAACGACAGCCTCGGTCGTGACGGCGGCTGCCAGGGCTGCCACCCGGCACACCGCTCCGATGGCGTGATGGACAACTATCCGATGACGCTCGGCGGTGACAACGCCAATGCCGACGGCGACAACCGCCTGAACCAGGGTGGCTGCTTCGTCGGTCGCGATGTCCACTCCAACCCGCTCAAGGACGTCGATGGTGCGGAAACGCCGGCACACCTGAACTCGGTCGGCCAGTGGCTCGCGGACAACGTGTTCCACAACCAGGCCGGCCTCAACGGGGATCCGGCGGACTCGCGCGGCATCTGGTGCACCAACTGTCACACCCAGTTGGGCCAGGAGATGTGGCGTCATGAAGACTGTCACGACCTGATCAACGGAGACTGCGTCAACAACATCCGCGCAGGTTCGTTGCAGGACATCGCCGATCAGGTGGCCGGTGGCGATCTGAACCAGGTCATCGCCTGGATGGATCCGACCAACACCGACCTGCACGGAACCGGCAAGGGTGACTCGACGCACGCGATCTGGCGGGCCGACATTGCCGATGCCAATGTGGCCACGATCGAGGTTGGACCTGGTGGACCGGTCGTGACCTTCGACGCGGATGGCGACCCGAGCGTCAACATCCTCAGCTTCTGCACCACGCAGGACTGTGTCGATGCGATCAATGCCAACAAGGGCGATCAGGGCCAGTGGCGCTATCCCGCCAATGCGTTCATCGATACCGCCAACACGGCCGTGGCTGTGCCCTTCAGTGCCGCCACCGATGGCCGGGATCACTGGCTGGCCGCCGGTGAACCGCACTGTGCGGACTGTCACGCGGCACCGTTCGTCGAACAGAGCGGCAACATCAACGCCTTCCCGCCGTTCAACTACCCGGCCAAGGCCAGCCTGATGCGCTACTCGCGTGGACACCAGGACATCTCGTGCCAGGGATGCCACGAGTCGATCCACGGCCTGTACCCGGTCAGCCCGGCAATCGACACGACGTCGTATGCCCAGGCCGCGGCGCTGAACCACGACGGCACGCACGGTCCGCTGAAGTGTGGCAGCTGCCACGCCGTCAATGGTGACGGGGTACCGACCTGGATTGACGGGCAGTTCTCGGGCGGCGGCACCATCGGCAGCCAGATCACCAGCTTCGATGACGCCGTCACCTGGGCACACACCTACACCGCCGAGGCGAACGTGTTGAATACCACGTGTCAGAACTGCCATGGCGTGAACGGTGAATTCGGCGCGGCCAACGTCAACGCCAACAGCACGCCCGGCCAGTGGACCAAGGTCGCCAGCCACGAGAAGGACTTCCTCGAGCATGCCTACCAGGGCTGGACATCGCGCCAGATGGTCGACAAGGCCGAGATGCTGGTCAACGGCGCGGTGACAGGCGCGGCCGAAGGTGCCTGCACGGCCTGCCACGAGGGCAATGCGGACCACACGGCGGAATTGACCGCCGAAGGCTGTGATCTCGACAACGAACCGACCTGGATCCAGCACCTCACGCAGGGACGTGTCGCTGAATCGGTATGGGAGGAAGTGTCGATGGCCGAAACCGGCACGCGCTGCGGCTGGTAAGGTAGTCCGACCAAGCTGTCGAAGCCGCGAATCGCCCGGGAGGGGGAAATCCTTCCCTTCCCGGGCGTTGCTTCATTTCGAATACCCAGAATGCTGATGTCGAGGAGTTAACGATGAAATTGTTGTGTGCGCTGATCACCGCGGCGCTGATGCTGCCTGTCTCGGCCTCTGGACGCGTTGCGGCGGCCACCGAGGATGCGTCGGATGCCCCCGCCGATACCAATGTGATCGCGACCGTCGGCGACCAGAAGATCACGTTCGGTGAAATCAATACCGCGATGAACAGCTCCGCGATCGTCGGCGTCTCCATCCCGGCACTGGGCACGCCGGAGCGCGATACCGCGCGCATCACGCTGCTCGACCGCTTCGTCAGCGCCAACCTGCTCTACCTCGACGCGCTGAAACAGGGTACCGACAAGCAGGCGGACTATCAGAGGACTTTCAGCCGTTTCTCGACAGCGATCCTTGCCGGCCTGTATCGCCGACAGGCGCAGGCCGGTGACATCCCGGTCACTGACGATGAGATCAAGACCTTCGCCGAAAAACACCTGGCCGCTGGAACCGAGCTCAGCGACGACCTGAAGGTCCAGATCGAATCGAAGGTGCGCCGGCAGAAGCTGCACAACCGAATGGCAACCGCGGAGAAAGGCCTGCGCGTCGGCGTCGATGTCGCGGTGCACCCGGAAAACCTCGACATCGCAGGCGACCAGGACCGGGCCGACGACGCTGTGCTCGCACAGCTTGGATCGGAATCCATCACCTGGGGCCAGGTCAGCGACCGGATCATCTCCGCAGGCAAGGGAGCGGTCACTGCGGACCCGAATGCCGATGAGGCCAAGGCACGCAGCGACGCACTCGAGCGCGAGATCGATCTGCGCATCATGGCGCAGAAGGCACGCGCCATCGGCCTGGACAACGATCCCCTCTACAAGCGCCGCATCGGCGAGTTCAGCAAGACCCTGCTGACCAACATGCACCGCAAACGCATCGTCGACGAATCCATCCAACCCACGGATGAACAGATCGATGTCTACTACGCCGAGAACCGCGCGCGCTTCGTCGTGCCGGAGTCGCGCAGGGTGCAGATGGTCGTGGTCAAGACACGGCAGGAGGCGGACGACCTCAAGGCCAAGATCGACGAAGGCAAACTGACCATGTACCAGGCCGCACGCGATTTCTCGATCGCCGCCAAGGCGAAACAGGATCTCGGCGAGGTCGGCTGGGTGAATCGCGGCGAGACTGTGCCCGCACTGGACAAGGTGATCTTCGATCTCGGACCCGGCGTCGTCAGTGCGCCCGTCGAGACTCCGGCAGGCTGGCATCTCGTGACGGTCCAGGACACGCGCGATGCCAAGTTTACCGACATCGGCGATCCCACCACACGCAAGCTGGTCAAGCGGCGCTATCTGCATGATCAGATCGACGCCTACACGGCCAAGCTGCGCCAGGAGCAGTTCCCGGTGGTCGTCTACCAGGACCGCCTGGTGGAGCTCGCTCAACGCGAGGCCGACATGGTCAAGGAAATGGCCGCCAGGTCGCATGCCCCGGGATCGGTGACGCAGAAGCGCATCGAGGAAATGCAGAAGATGATGAAGCCGTGAGTCTGCCGGTCGGTCCTGTGCCGCAAATCTGCGGCCAGGGCCTCGCACCACCCACCGTAAACCGCTGACCGATGCCTCGCTGCACCATCCCCGCACGGTACAGGAAGTCACAACCGGCCCGGAAGGTGCGCGGCTTCGTATTCCTGTCGGTTGCATGCTGGCTCACACTGGTCTCGAACGCATGCAATGCCGAGTCACATGCCGGCGCCGGCTATCCGCCGCCGGATATCAGCCGCTTCATCCTCACCGGCGAAGAAGACGGTGACGGCGATGGCGACGGCATCAACGAGACCCATATCAGGCACTACCGCGACATACCCGGTGACCGCGTCTTCAGCATGACGACGAACAACCACCTGTGGGCGTGGAGTCTGCAGTCCAGTGCGTCGGGCACAATGGACCCGAAGCACAACTTCGTGATCCGTGACAGTGACTGTGATGGAACCTTCGACGAGAAATACGGCCTCGACGAACAATTCCACGTACCGGAATGTGTCGACCACTGAACCGGCCGGCGACATCCGGCCGCAGGTCGGCGCACGCCGCCGTGATTCGCGCATGCATCTACGCCGCCGCCTGACCGCATCCCCCAGCAGCGCGCACCGTCGCACCAGGACGGCGTTGCATGTCGCGGCCCGCCTGCTGCTGGTCTTCGCCTGCGTGCCGCTGCAACCGGCCGCGTATGCCGGCGACGGTGCATTCCGTACGCCCGCGATCTCGGCGGCGGAACTGGCCGCGCGACAGGGCACCCCGGAACTTCCCCTCGTCGTCGATGTGCGTCCCGCCGGCGAGTACAAGGCCGGCCACATCGCCGGGGCGATCAACGCACCCGTTACGCAACTGGACAAACACCTCGCAGAAATCGCCGATGCGAAGAATGGTGTCGTGCTGTACTGCACCTCGGGCAAACGTACCCGTACCGCCGAGGGCCTGCTCCTCGACAGGGGCATCACGGGCATCACTCACCTCGACGGCGGCTACGGTTCATGGCTGCAGGGTCGTCATCCGGTCAACACGGGCTGGGGCCCCTGATACCCGCATACAACCCCTTCGGCGTATTGCAGGGAACCGCGCGAGCCTGAGCGCCCCGACTGACGGCATCAATGCCTTGGCCGCGCCCTCGACCCGCGGGCCAATCCGCCTCGAACGCTCGCGGTGATGCGTTCCTGGACACCGTGCAAACCAGCCTGCAGAGCCTGCGGCGACTTCACGTTCCACGGGATGTTGACGGCGGTCCTCACTTGCTTGTGCAGCCGACGTGTCATGGTCGAAATGCGGCGAACGAGGTCATAGGCAAGCGGACCGGCGCAACAAAAAAGGGGCACCGTAACGGTGCCCCCTGGATCTGCAGGTCGTCCGCCGGCGCGCCCGGCGGCTGCTTTCCTTAAGGACTTACTGCCTGCACTGCGAAGATCGCGAGTGCCATGCCGGTGATGGCCTGATCCGGGTTGTGCACACCCCGATGGGTGTGCGGCGGATCGCAGTCCGGATCATCGGCGCTCTCACAGCCGTTGATGGTCTCGTCCTCGTTCATCATGCTCCAGTTCCATGCGGCCTTCAGCACGGCACCGTCGTTCTCGGCGAGGCTGACATCGAACAGGCTCTGCGCCCCGCCGTCGACGCTGATGCTCGACGGGTTCACGTTGCCGCAGGTATTGCCGTTCGACAGCGTGACGTTCAGACGGGTCGCCCGCTCGTTCCACACCACATCGGAGACCGTGACCGCCGCACCGTCGGCCGCGCCACAGCTACTGCCGACATTGACCGGGTAGTGCTGCTCCAGCATCCGCTTGTAGGCGGCACCCAGTTCATCCTGCAGCTGACCCATGTAGCCGGTCACGATGGTGTCGACCGTCTCCGCCAGCGGTACACCATGGCATTCGACGCAGACGTTCGGGTTGGCGGCGAAGGTGTGGTTGGTACCCTGCTGGTTGTACGACAGGATATCCGGTGGCTGCGTCTTGTTCATGTGGCAGGTCACACAGGTATCCTCGATCAGCGAGTGCTTGCCGCGAATCGGCGCGCCGACGAAGTACATGTTCTGCCCCATGATCAGGTCGGCCTGCACACCATGATGCGGCCGGTCGCCGGTGTCGTTGTTCGCGACCACCTGGGCCCACGTCGTGTCGTTGCGCGGATAGTCGGCACGCGAGTTGTGGCAGGTCATACAGGTCGCACCCTTGCCCACACCGGTAGCCGTGAAGCCGGCCAGCAGTTCATGGGTATCACCCATCACCCGCACCTTGGCGTCCGTGTCGTCGCTGCCGCTGGTCGTCCCGGTGTCATGCGGGTCATGGCAGGCCGCACAGGTCTGCGGCACCACGGTACCCTGATCCCAGGTCACGCTGACCTGCTGAGCCGGATCGAAGCCCAACTCGCTCCAGGCGACGAAGCCGTTGCCGGAGTGGCAGCGTGCACAGTTGCCGCTGGACGCACCGCGCGAGCGGGCCAGGTTGTAATCGGCGTGGTTGCTGAGTTGCCACTGCTGGAAGCGACCGTGACGTGCCGGCTCGCCGTGGCAGGAACCACACACCTCGGCACCCAGGCTGATACGCGGTGTCCCCGGATCGGTGTCGTTGTTCGGGTCGACATCCGGTGTATGGTGCGACTGCGCGTAGCTCTGCGGCCCGTGGCAGTTCTCGCACTGGATGTTGGACAGGCGTGCGGTGTCCGGCATCTCGACCAGCATCGTCTCCCACAGCGTAGAGATATCACCACCGTGCTGCGCGTCACTCAGCGCATCGAGGAAGTTGCCGTAGTTCGGTGTGTCGTCGATACCGCCAGGGGCATTCGGGCCGTCCTGGCCATAACCGACGGCATGGCAGGCAAAGCAGTTCTCACCGAAATGGCCGTTGGTCGTGATGCCCTGCGTAAAGGCCTCGGCATGACCGGTATTGCGCCAGGTATCGAAGTTGGCCGGGGCCGCGCCGCCTTCGGTGTGGCAGTTGGTACAGGTCTCGTCGGCGACTGGTCGGCCATCGCCGAACATGACCGAATCCAGCGTCAGGATCGGATCGATGACGCCGTGATAGCGGCCGGCATGCACTTCGATAACCGCACCCGATCCATGCTCGGTGACCTCGTAGGTGCCCACGACATCGGGTGTGAACCACGGCGTCTGCGACATGTCGTCAGACAGCGCGGCCGTCGAGCCATTCGGCGCCGACGTGATCTCCCAGTCGTAACCCGCACCCTCTTTCGCGTACAGCAGGACCGTGGTGTTGACCGGTACGGTACGGACGCCGGTGCTGGTACCCCAAGGCAGGTGCGCGGTCGCCGACGCATTCGCGGAATAGGTGCCGGACGTCGTCGTCAGCGAGAACTTCACCCCAAACGCCTCGGCTTCTTCGAGTGCCTTGGGGTTTATCGCGACGACCTGGTTGCGGTCCTGCAGGCCCTTGCGAATCTCATTGATCGGCTGCAACACGAGATCGGGCGGCAGATCGTTCGCGGTGATCGGCGGATCCTCCAGCACCTCGATCAGATGCGCAGCGAAATCGTCTGCGGTCGCCAGCTGAACCGTCGTACTGGTCGCGTTTGGATCGACGATGACGGCGCCCAGGCCGGCCGTCTGCATCCAACTGCCGCCCAGGACCGTCGATCCGTCGAGGATCACATAGCTGGCCGTCGCGTCCAGGATCGCATCCGGTTCGGCCGAGCCGGACAGGCTGGCGGTTACGATGACGGATGCCACCGGCTGCAGCGCCACGCTGTAATCGGTGTTCCCCGATACGAGCCCGCCAGTCGCCGTGTAATCGTTGAAGTACTGGGCCGTGATGCTCACGTCGTAGTACGCATTGGACGGAACCACGAGGCTGTAGGTGCCGCCGGCCCCGGTCTGCGCGGAATAGCTCGTCGTCAACGTGGCGAAGGTAACGGTCGCTCCGGCAATCGGGCCTCCCGACAGGCTGTTCAGCACGGTGCCCGACACGGTCGCGTTGCTGCTACCGCCTTTGCCACCGCCTTTTCCGCCGCCTTTTCCGCCGCCGCCACCGCCGCCGCCTTTCTTACTGCCTCCTTTCTTGTTGCTCTGCGTGCCACCTTTCTCCGCCCGCTTGGACGCCAGGTGGGTTGCGGCATTCGACGACGGCCCCACCCGCTGATGGCCGTTCGGGCTGACGCCCTTCGCGGCAAACGCGCTGGGAACGGCCAACAGGCCGGCAAAGATCAATACGGCCATCAGCCGAACGAAACCGATCCGGTTCCGCCGGCACAGGAATACGCTGTGGATCGCTGACATCTCCCCCATCCTCCGATTTATTGTTGTTGCGGGGGCGCGACAACCTACTGCATCGCAGCAACGCTACCCGCATTAGTCAAACCAACTGCTTTAAAAATGTCGAAGGATCGTGGCACGCAACAGACGATCGGCACACGCGCCGCGACCTTTTAAAAATATAGAAGATCCCTTTCGGAACGTGAGGGTAAAGCCGCCGACATCTTCATTGTCGCAAACCCCCGTCCGCGACCATCCGGTACTTGCCGGGCACAACCTGGGTTAACAATCGATTTTGGCGCAGTGCTCCGCTGTTTCCCGCCGCCGAAGCCTTTTCGACCACCGCCGCGACCGCAGGCGGACCCACCCGCACACCCAACGGCGCGCGGGCAAACGAACACCCAGGCAACAGGGATCGGCCGGCGGTGTTTCTATCGGCCAGCATTGCCACTGCATGTTCAGCGAGCAATCAGGAACCGTGTTCCCAACCTGGTATGAATTAAACTTGAGACATCCGCAGCGAAGTGCATGTTGAACCGGTTTTGCGAAGCAACGGACACGGATTCCGACCACGCTTCGCACGACGATCACGGGCAGACACACGATTGGATACCGACAGGTGGAACCGATGAAGATCCTCAGCTTCACGATCCGTCACGAGATGCTCGAAAACCTGATGTGTGAGCGCCGCATCGCCCACCTGTTCAAGGTCGAAGACCTGGGGCACGCGCGCAATCACTACCGGATCGTCGCGCTCGTCAGGGAGGAGGACTACGACGCCGTCGCCGCGCATGCGTCCGATCGGCCGCAGCCCGCGGAGTGGCCGAATCACTGACGGGCGCGGGGCGTTTGGTGCCCGGGGCCGGGGTCGAACCGGCACGGTTGCAATAACCGGCGGATTTTAAGTCCGCTGCGTCTACCTGTTCCGCCACCCGGGCCAGCTCGCGACCTGCGGCACATCGGCCGATGTGCCTGGCGCGACGATCTTAACATCCTCTTCCCTGTGGCAATCACCGTCGACTCGCCGCCGACGCATGCGCACGGCGCTGCGCCCATCGTGCATCCGCCGCGTGGGTGGCGGGAATCTTTTGCGCGTGCAGCGATCCAATCCGGCGATCGCAACACCGGGCAATCGCACAGCTGCGAGCGCCACCCTTTCGTGATGCCCGGCTGCGCTGTCGATGCCAACGCAGTGAACGCTTGTTGCGACATCCGGACGAGGAAGTGCGAACCCCGATGAACGAGACAATAGACCCCGACAGCGATACCCGGCAGCGCGACGTCGCCGATGTGCTGGGCGTCGGCGCACCGCGAAAACGTCACTCCGGGCGGTGGCTGACGGTGCTGGCGGTGATCGCAGCGGCGACTGCGGCCGTCCTTTACCGACCGAGTGGCACGAACGGCGCCACGGTGCAGTACAGGACCCAACAGGCACGCACCGGCGACCTGGTGGTCACGGTATCGGCGACCGGCAATCTGCAGCCGACCAACCAGGTCGATGTCGGCAGCGAACTCTCCGGGATCGTCGACAGGGTACTGGTCGATTACAACGCGCACGTCGAGGAAGGCCAGGTGCTGGCCGAACTGGACAGCGACAAGCTGCGTGCACAGGTACTGCAGTCAGAGGCCGCGCTCGCTGCGGCGGAGGCCAAGGTCAAGGAGGCCCAGGCCACTGTCGTCGAGACGCAGATGAAGGCGCAGCGCTGCGCCCGCCTCGCCGCCAACAAGCTGTGTACCGAGGACGAACTCGACACCAATCGTGCCGCGGCCAAGCGTGCGCAGGCGGCCGAAGGCAGCGCGGTCGCGCAGGTCGCCGAGGCCCGGGCGAAACTCGAGGTCGACAAGACCAACCTCGACAAGGCGACCATACGCTCGCCGATCGACGGCGTGGTACTCGTCCGTTCTGTCGAACCGGGGCAGACGGTCGCCGCTTCACTGCAGGCGCCGGTGCTGTTCCAGATCGCCGAGAACCTGAGACAGATGGAACTGCATGTCGACGTCGACGAGGCCGACGTCGGCCAGGTGAGCGAGGGCCAGGACGCGATCTTCACCGTCGATGCCTTCGCCGATCGCCGCTTCGAGGCGCATATCACCCAGGTTCGTTATGGTGCCCAGGAGGTCGACGGTGTCATCACCTACGAGACCCTGCTCGAGGTGGACAACGCCGAACTGCTGCTGCGGCCCGGCATGACGGCGACTGCGCAGATCGTCATCCGGCGCATCCCGAATGCGTTGCTGGTGCCGAACGCCGCGCTGCGCTTCGACCCGGCAACCCGGCTACAGGGCGGCAAACGCCAGGGCAGCCTGCTGAGCCAGATCATGCCGCGGCCGCCGCGGCCCGAGAAAGCGCCGGCCAACGAGACGCGCGGCAAGGATCAGCAGCGCGTCTGGGTGCTGCATGACGGCACGCCGATGGCGGTACCCGTGCACATCGGTGCGAGCGACGGCCTGTGGAGCGAGGTGACGGCGGGCGACCTGCAGCCGGGCACACAGCTGCTGGTCGACGTGGTCAAGCCGGCCGGGCCGTCGTGAACGACGCAGCTGCACGCTCGGCCCCGCTTATCCAACTCGACGGGGTGACCAAGGTCTACGGCAGCGGTGGCGCCAGCATGCGCGCCTTGCGCGGTGTCGACCTGACGATCCGGCGCGGCGAGTTCGTCGCGGTCATGGGGCCGAGCGGTTCGGGCAAATCCACCTGCATGAACATCCTCGGCTGCCTCGACGTGCCGACCGCCGGGCAGTACCGCTTCGACGGCGTCGATGTCGGCGCACTGTCGCGCGACCAGCGCGCATTGCTGCGCCGTCACTACCTCGGCTTTGTGTTCCAGGGTTTCAACCTGCTCAGCCGCACATCGGCGCTGGAGAATGTCGAACTGCCGCTGATCTATCGCGGCACACCGGCCGCGGCGCGCCGGCGCATGGCCATGCAGGCCCTCGACGCGGTCGGACTTTCGGCATGGGAACGGCACACACCGGCCGAGCTGTCGGGCGGACAGCAGCAGCGCGTCGCGATCGCGCGTGCAATCGTCAGCCAACCGGCCGTGCTGCTGGCCGACGAACCGACCGGCAACCTGGACTCGGCGCGCAGCCGCGAGATCATGCAGCTGCTCACCGCGTTCAACCGCGACCGCGGCCTGACCGTGATCATGGTCACCCATGAGCACGACATGGCGGGCTATGCCGACCGCGTGATCCATTTTCTCGACGGCCTGGTCGCCAATGACGACCGCACGCGGGCAAGCGCCTGATGGTCTGGAACGCCCTGCTGCTGGCACTGCGCGAGATCCGCCGCAATCTGCTGCGCTCTTCGCTGACGATACTCGGCATCGTCATCGGCGTTGCTGCAGTGATCACATTGGTCACGATCGGCAGCGGCGCGACGATCCAGGTAACCGACCAGATCGCCAGCCTCGGCAGCAATCTGCTGATGGTCACACCTGGACAGCACATCGGCATGGGCCAGCGCTCCTCGGCGCCGCCATTCCAGCTCGCTGACGCCGAGGCCATCACACGCGAAGTCGACAATGTCGCCGCCGTCGCACCTTCGGCGGCGAAGTCGGTGACGGTGGTCGCCGGCAACCGCAACTGGACGACGCGCGCCACCGGCACGGACGACCGCTATTTCGCCGTCGCCAACTGGCAGATCGCGGGCGGCCGGTCGTTCAGCGATACCGAACTGCATGCGGGCAAGGCCGTTTGCGTGATCGGCGCGACCGTCGCGCGCGAGTTGTTCGGTGACCGCGACCCACTCGGCGACACGCTACGCATCGAAAAATTCGCCTGCCAGGTGATTGGCATGCTGCGCGCCAAGGGTCAGTCGACGATGGGCAGTGACCAGGACGACCTGGTCCTGCTGCCGTTGCGTGCGTTTCAGCGCCGCATCGCCGGCAACCGGGACATCAGCCTGATCCAGGTGTCGCTGCGCGACGGCGACGCGACCGCGGCGACCAGTGCGGAGATCACCCGCCTGTTACGCAAGCGGCGTCACATCGCGAGCGGCGAAGACGACGATTTCTCGGTGCGCGATCTCAAAGAGATTGCCCGCATGCTGACCGGCACGACCAAGGTACTGACGGCGCTGCTCGGGGCGGTCGCCGCCGTCAGTCTGCTGGTCGGCGGTATCGGCATCATNNACATCATGCTGGTGTCGGTCACCGAACGCACACGCGAGATCGGTATCCGCCTCGCCATCGGCGCGCGCGAGCGCGAGGTGCTGATGCAGTTCCTGGTCGAGGCCATGGTGTTGTCGTCGTTCGGCGGACTGATCGGCGTACTGCTGGCGCTGGTCAGTTCGTTCGGCCTGTCGAAGGCGCTCGCGGTGCCATTCGTGTTCGACCCCGGAATCATCGCGATGGCGTTCGTTTTCTCGGCGCTGGTCGGCGTGGTGTTCGGGTTCTTCCCGGCACGCAAAGCCGCCCGCCTGGACCCGATCGACGCCCTGCGTCACGAATGACGCGGGACCGAAGCCACGCGCCGCACACCAGGCCAACAGTGATTCTCATAATGCGTCATTAATTATACATACTTGGCTTTTTAAGCCATCAATGACGTATTTTAGATGATTTGAATGAATCGCATTAATTGACTATAATTCGACGCATTATGGACATTTCTTGGCTTTTTTGCGGCTTAAATGAAGTTTAATATTGCTTTTGGCGATGCAACGAGCAGTGCGATTGCCCGTGCCCTGTGTCAGCGTCTCGAGGCCATCCGCCTGGCACAAAACATCAGTCAGGCCGAACTTGCCACAGAGGCCGGGGTGTCGCGCAGCACCCTGACCCGGATCGCCGACGGTCGTAGCGTGTCGCTCGATTCCTTCATCCGGGTGATGCAGGCGCTGGGCCTGTCAGACCACCTTGCGACCCTGCTGCCCGATCCCGAGATCCGCCCGGTCGAGCGCGTCCGTCGCGGCGGTCGACAACGTCGCCGCGCCAGCGGCAAGCGCAAACCGACACGCCCCTGGACCTGGGGTGACGACGAGAGCGATGCGTGAGCAGCAGCGCGCGTGTGCTGCTGTGGGGCCGCGACATCGGCGCCGTGACCTGGCTGCCGGACCGCGAACTCGCCGTATTCCAGTACACCCCGGACTTCGCGGCCTCCAGCATCCAGGTCGCACCGCTGACGATGCCGTTGCAGGAGGCGCCCTACGCGTTCCCGGCGCTGCCGCGCGAGACCTTCCATGGCCTGCCCGGTCTGCTGGCCGACTCGCTGCCCGACCGCTTCGGCAACCGCCTGATCGATGCGTGGCTCGCCGCCGAAGGCCGCCAGCCGGGAAGCCTCAACCCGGTTGAACGGTTGTGTTACACCGGTACCCGCGGCATGGGTGCACTGGAGTTCCGACCGGCGTTGAAAGGCGCCCCTGCGCGCAGTCATGCGATCGAGATCGACGCATTGGTCGGCCTGGTCAACCGCGTGCTCGACGATCACATTGCACTGGAAGGCAAGTTCGCCGGCGCGGACGACCAGGGCACGATCGAGGACATCCTGCGCGTCGGCACATCGGCCGGCGGCGCACGCGCCAAGGCGGTGATCGCATGGAATCCCACAACCGGCGCATTTCGTTCCGGACAGACGCCCGCGACCGAGGGATTCGAGCCATGGCTGATCAAGTTCGACGGCGTCCAGGGCAATCGCGACCGGGAAATCAGTGATCCGCAGGGTTTCGGGCGAATCGAATACGCGTACTACCTGATGGCACGCGACGCCGGGATACGCATACAGGAATGCCGTCTGCACGAGGAAGGCGGTCGCGCACACTTCATGACGCGACGCTTCGACCGTCTGTCGAACGGCGACAAGCTGCACATGCAGTCACTCGGTGCGATGCGCCACTTCGACTACAACCAGCCAGGCGCCTATTCGTACGAGCAGGCGATGCAGACCCTTCGCATGCTGTCGCTGCCGATGGACGACATCGAGCAGCAGGCCAGGCGCGCCTTCTTCAACCTGCTCGCGCGCAATCATGACGACCATGTCAAAAACATCGCCTTCCTGATGGATCGCCACGGCGACTGGCGGCTGTCGCCGGCGTTCGATGTCGCCTATTCCTACAATCCCAGCGGCGCCTGGACCGGCCGGCACCAGATGAGCCTCAACGGCAAGCGCGACGACTTCGACGTCGACGACCTCTATGCGTTCGCCGCCAGCGCCGGGCTGAAAAAAGCGCGCGCACGCGCCTTGCTCGCTGACGTGGCCGGCGCCCTTCACACCTGGGGCGCACATGCGGAAACCGCAGGCATCGTCAGGCGCGACAGTGATCGCATCGCCCGTACTTTTCGCACCCAACTGGCGTCCTGACCACCGACCCGCGCAAGAAGCCGGACCCATCAGCGGCCCGTGCCGCCGTCGCCCCGCCGGTCGAATGGGACGCACACCACGATGAAGGCGATGGTCATCAACCGCACCCAACCGCTGACGCCCGACGCCAGCCCGCTGCAGTTGGTCGAGATGGCCGTTCCACGGCCCGTTGATGACGAGATCCTGATCCGGGTGTCCGCCTGCGGCGTGTGCCACACCGAGCTCGACGAGATCGAGGGGCGCACGCCTCCGGCGCGGTTTCCGATCGTGCCGGGACACGAGGTCGTCGGCCGGGTCGAAGGCCGCGGTCCGGGTGCGTCACGTTTTGCGACCGGTGACCGTGTCGGCGTGGGCTGGATCCATTCGTCGAGCGGTGCGGTCGACGAAAATCTCGATCCGGGCTTCCGCGCGACCGGGCGCGATGCCGACGGCGGCTACGCCGAATACATGACGGTGCCCGAGCGTTATGCCTACCCGATCCCGGACCTGTTCTCCGACCTCGAGGCGGCACCGCTGTTGTGCGCCGGCGGCGTCGGTTACCGCGCCCTGCGGCTCGCCGGCATCGCCAACGGCGACGCCCTGGGACTGACCGGATTCGGCGGGTCCGCGCACATCGTGCTGCAGCTCGCGCGCCACCTGTATCCGGATTCGCCGGTCCATGTGTTCGCGCGCGACGCGTCGACGCGCGCATTCGCACGTGAGCTGGGTGCCGACTGGGCAGGCGACACACGCGATCGTGCGCCGCGGCCGTTGCACGCGATCATCGACACGACACCGGCGTGGCTGCCGGTCGTCATGGCGCTGGAGAATCTCCGTCCGGGCGGCCGCCTGGTCATCAACGCCATCCGCAAGGAGGACAGCGACAAACACCACCTCCTCGAACTGCGCTATCACGACCACCTGTGGATGGAAAAAGAGATCAAGACCGTGGCCAATGTCACCCATGTCGATCTGGTCGAATTCCTGCCGATCGCCGCGCGCATACCGATCAGGCCGCATGTTTCGGCGTTTCCGCTGGAGCGCGCCAACGATGCGATCATCGAACTGAAATTTCACCCGGTGCAGGGTGCAAAGGTGCTGAAGCTGTAGCGCCGGCCTCCTCCACGGGCCGGCCGCGAACATCGAACAGCCAGCCCCGGATAAGGAACTTCGAGACAGCGGCAGTTTCGAATCAATCAGAGGGATGAAGACAATGGAGAGGTCACCATGATCCGCCAGATGCCGGTGCAGGAAGAGAATATCGTCGCATTCCGACTCAGCGGAAAGCTGACGCACGACGACTACCGGTCTTTCCTGCCGCAACTCGAACACCTGCTGCTGCAGCACAAGCGCCTTTCGGTATTGTTGGAGCTGGTCGATTTCCGCGGCTGGGACCTCGCCGCCGCGTGGGACGACTTCAAGCTCGGCGCGGCCCACCCGGACGACTTCGAACGCATCGCGATCGTCGGTCAGGGCACGCTGCAGCGCTGGATGACGTCAATGGCGAAACCCTTCACGACGGCGCAGATCCGTTTCTTCACCTCGGACCAACCGGCCGAGGCATGGGACTGGCTGCGCCAGCCGCTCGTCGAACAGGCGCGCGATCAGGCCGATCCGGCCCCTTACCGCACGATCCTTGTCGGCGTGGATTTTTCGGCGCACACGGTCCGCGCGGTTCGCCGCGCGCTGCAGATCGCTGGAGGCCAGGGAGGCGGCGTGCATCTGGTGCATGCCGTCGACAGCCAGTTCTCGTACGACCAGGCCTACGATCCCGTGATCCCGATGGATATCGATATCGAACGCTCGCTGGTCGAGGCCGCGGAGAAACGCATGCGGGGTCTCGCCGGCCAGTTCGGAGACGACATCCTTTCCACCAGCGTCCTGGTCGGGACACCGCGCGAGGTGATCGTGTCGCAGGCCGCCGCGCTGCATGCCGATCTGATCGTGCTGTGCACGCATGGACACCGCGGGCTCGCACGTCTGCTGGGTTCGACCGCGAACGGCATCACCCATGCCGCCACCTGCGACGTTCTTACGGTGCGGGTCGATGTCGGCGGATGACGCCCCGGTCGCCGGCGAGCCGCTGATAGCGGCGGTGTTCGAGGCACCCGACGCTGCGACACGCGTGGTCGAACAGCTCATCGAACACGATTTCCCGATGGACCGGATCTCGCTGCTGCACCGCGCCGGCGGACACGGCGACGACTTCCTGGGCATCAGCTATGGCAGCGACGCGGAACGCCTGCGCGTGTGGAGTGCACAGGGTGCCCTGTGGGGATCGCTGGCCGGCCTGCTCGCCTCCGCCAGCGGTATGCTGATCGTCCCGGGCGTCGGCGCCCTGCTGGTTGCCGGACCGATCATCGACATGATCGCCGGCGCCGTGCTCGGCGCCGGCGTCATGGCCGGTTCGGCACTGGCGACGCGGCTCGGCATCGCGCTGCACCGCGCCGGCATCCCCGAGGACAGGCTCGATGAGCTGCACCGGGCCATCATGGATGGCAAGACATTGGTACTGATCCACTGCGGTCACGAAGATTCCCTGGCACTCGAACGACGGCTGAGATGGCAGGGCGCCGACAGCGTGCTGCGGTTGCCCTGATCACCACATGCCGAATCCTTTCGCGTGGCTCGACCACTGGCGTCGCCGCCGCATACTGGCGAAATACCCGATCGGGGACACCGAGTGGCACGCCGCCGCCCGCAGGATCGACGCGCTGCACGGACTGTCCCCTGACGACCTGGCGAGGCTGCGTGACCTGGCGGCGCTGTTCCTGCGCGGCAAGACGATCAACGGCGCGGGCGGACTGCAGCTCGACCGGCAAATGCGTGTCGAGATCGCAGTACAGGCATGCCTTCCGATCCTGCAGCTCGATATCGACTGGTATGACGGCTGGTGCGAGATCATCGTCTACCCGGAGACCTTTCGCGTGCGACGGCGGGACAGCGACGATGCGGGCGTCGTCAGTGAACGCGAAGATCTGCTGGCCGGCGAGTCCTGGCGGCGCGGACCAGTGGTTCTTTCCTGGCACGATGTCTGCCACGCGACGCCAGGGGAGAACGTCGTCATCCACGAGCTAGCGCACAAACTCGACATGCTGAACGGCGCCGCGAACGGCATGCCACCGCTGCATCGCGGCATGTCGCATCAAGACTGGAGTGCGACACTCGGTGCGGCCTATGCCGAGCTGCGGCGCCACGTCGCTCTACACCTGGTGACACCGATCGATGCTTACGCCGCGACGAATCCCGGTGAATTTTTCGCAGTCGCCAGCGAATACTTCTTCACTGACCCGCTGGCGCTGCTGCGCAGCTGGCCGCCCGTTTACCGGCAGCTGCAGCTGTTCTATCGGCAGGATCCGGCGACGCGAGTTCGCAATGGGCCGCAGACATGAGCCGATTTCGACGCCGTGCGTCGAACGCGTCTTCAGCACACTCCCCGGGGCGCCATCGCCGGATCGCTGAGGTGAGCGCCCCGCAAATGCTCACAACGGACCGACAACGGGCAGCGCTGCCCGGATCATCCGGCCATTTTTGAAGGTTTCGCGTCGGCGTCGAGTTCCGCCTTGGTTTTACCCCCGTGCTTGCGCAACAGGTCGACCATCGTTTGCTGGTTCTGTTTGATGCAATAGTCGGTCGGCGTAAAGCCGTGGACATCGACCAGATTGACGTCGGTACCTTTTTCCAGGATCAGCGTGGAGATCACCGAAAACTCGCCACCGGTCGAATAAAAGATCGCGTTGCGCTTGTTGACATCGACGCTATCGGTGTCTGCCGCGTTGTCCAGCAGGAGTTTGGCAACCTTTGTCGTGCCCTTGATCGCGGAAAACATCAGCGGCGTGACCTCACCCAACGCGCGGGCATTGACGTCAGCGCCGTGCCTGATCAGGCCCTCGACGACCTCGACGAGCCCGTGCATGCTGGCGCGCATCAGCGGGGTCATGTTCTTGTTCTGCGCGAGATCCACCTTCGCCCCACTTTCGATCAACAGCAGTGCCGTATCGTTGCGCTGGGCGTCGGCAGCCCAGTAAAGCGCGGTCCGACCTTCGCGGTCCTGACGATCGATCGCGGCGTTCGACTTCAACAGCAGTTCGGCCGCCTCCCGATTGCCGAGTACCGCGGCCACCATCAACGGCGTGCGACCGAAACTGTCGAGCGAATCGACATCGGCCCCAGCCTCGATCAGGATCTTCATTGTCTCCGCACGATTCTTGCGTGCCGCATAGAGCAGTGCCGACGAACCGGCGCTGTCCCTCGCATTGATCTCAGCGCCTTTTTCGAGGAAGTACCGGGTCAGCTCCGGGTTGCCCAGACTCGCCGCCACCATCAGCGGACGGGATCCGCTGATGAACTGTGACTCGACGCTGACGCCGCGATCGAGAAAAAAGTCGATCAGGTCACGGTTGTCCTTCCATATCAAATAGATCAGCGCCTGGTTGTTCAGCGTATCCACTTCGCCCAGCTTGGCACCCTTCTCCGCCAGCAACCTGATCAGGTCGGGTCGGTTTTTCTGCGCGGCGATCAAAATCGCCGTATTGTTGAACTCGTCGCGTATGTTGATGTCTGCGCCGGCCTCGACGAGATAGCTGGCGATATCGAACTGGTCACCCTGCAGTGCATCCAGCAGCGCAGTGGCCCCTTCGTCGTCGGTTGCATTGATGTCCAGCCCTTTTTCCAGCAACAGTTTGACGATTTCAAGATGGCCCCTGTAGGCAGCCTGCATCAGGCTGTTGGTGCCGTCTTCGTCCTCGGCACGGATGCTTGCGCCCCTGTCCAGCAGAAGGCGGACCGCGTCGATCTTCCCGGCATCCACGGCTGACAGCAGCGGAGTATCTCCGTGGAAGTTCTTCTCCTCGAGGCGTGCACCGTTGTTCAGCAGCAGTTCGATAATCTCGTTGTTGCCCGCAGTCGCCGCAACATGCAGAGGCGTGTTGCCGAGGCGGTCGGCCGCGTTCACGTCGGCCAGCGGCCCCAACAATTCCATCAGCAGTTTGGTGTTGCCGTCTCGAACCAGCTTGTTCAGTACCTGTGTTTCGAGAATCTCGGCCTTTGTGTCCCGCTCGACGACGTCTGCCGCCTTTGACGAAACGGAAAGGAAAAAGAAAGGCATCAACAATGCCAGGACGAGAACGTGTTTTCGGTTTTTCATGGATTCCTCATTCTTCTGCACACGCCGCTGGGGGTTTCTGGGCGTGATTCTTCAGGGACCTTCTCATCATTTGTGCGCGGTCCGGATTGGCCAGAGGCATTCGCTGACAGTTGCGCGATGCGCACGCAACGGCCCGCCGTTTCAAATCGTTGCGGCGCAACGATGTGAGATCCTGGCTTCAAGATGATCGTGAAAGGCATTGGCTCAGCGCTTCCATTACACCTCCTGCACCGTCCTGGCCTTCCACAAGTAGAACGACACAGGAATCAGCAGCATCGAGACCAGCGGCGCCGTAAGCATGCCCCCGACCATCGGCGCCGCGATACGCCGCATCACTTCGGAACCGGTGCCGCTGCCCAGCATGATCGGCAGCAGGCCGGCGACAATCACCGCGACGGTCATGGCCTTGGGCCTCACACGCTGCACCGCCCCGTCGACGACCGCGCGACGCAGAGCGGCTCTCGTCGTCGGCTGATGCTGTTCGATGGCCTGATTCAGGTACAGCAGCATGATCACGCCAAACTCCGCCGCAACGCCCGCCAGCGCGATGAAGCCGACACCGACCGCGACCGACAGGTTGTAGCCCAGCAGGTAGATCAGCCATGCACCACCCACCAGCGCCAACGGCAAAGCGCCCATGACCAGCATCGCTTCGAACATGTTGCGGAAATTCAGGTAAAGCAGGATGAAAATCAGGACCAGTGTCAGCGGCACGATATACTGCAGTCGCTCCAGCGCGCGCAGCAGATACTGGTATTTCCCGGCCCAGCTGATGGAGTACCCGGGTGGCAGTTCGATCTGCTCAGCCACTTTCTCCTGTGCGGCGGCAACATAGGCACCCAGATCGCGACCTTCGGGAATGACGTAAACCCAGCCGTTCAACCGCGCATCCTCGGTCTTGATCAGCGCCGGTCCATTCCGGATGCTCACTTCGGCGACCTCCTCGAGCCGGATCTGCTCGCCGGTCGAAATGAATACCGGCAGGTCCTTCATCGCCGCGATTGAATTCCGCACGTGTTCCGGATAGCGCACGTTGATCGGATAGCGCTCCCGGCCCTCGATGGTATAGGTCAGGTTCATACCGCCTACCGCCATGCTGATCACCTGCTGCACGTCCGCCACGCTCATGCCGTAGAACGCGGCCTTGTCGCGATCGATATCGACATCGATATAGCGGGCACCGCCGACGCGCTCCGAAAACACACTGCCGGTTCCTGGCAGCTCGTGCAGCACCCGTTCGATCTGTTCGCCGATCGCCTGAATTCCCTCCAGGTCCGGACCTGCGATCTTTACACCGACCGGTGTCTTGATTCCGGTCGCCAGCATGTCGATTCGGGCCGAGATCGGCATCAGCCATGCGTTCGTCAATCCAGGCAGTCGAACCCGTTCATCCAATTCGGCGATGATGTGATCCATATCGACACCGGCACGCCATTCGGCCCGCGGCTTCAGTCGAATCGTCGTTTCAATCATCGTCAACGGTGCCGGGTCGGTTGCCGTCTCCGCCCGCCCCACCTTGCCGAACACGTTGTCGACTTCCGGCACCTGCCTGATCAGGCGGTCGGTCTGCTGCAACAGCTGTCTTGCCTTGCCGATGGAGATACCCGGTAGCGTCGTCGGCATGTACAGCAGGTCGCCTTCATCGAGTTCGGGCATGAACTCGGATCCGGTTCGGGTCAGCGGCCATGCGGCTGTCGCCAGAAGGATGACGGTCAACAGGAGTGTCGCGAACGGTCGTTTGAGCACATAGCGAATAACGGGTTCGTAGACATTCAACAGCACCCGGTTCAATGCGCTGTCACGCTCGGCGCGGATCCGGCCTTGAACCAGCAAGGAAATCAGCACCGGCACCAGCGTGATGGACAGGATCGCCGCGGCGGCCATCGCGTAGGTCTTGGTGAACGCGAGCGGCGAAAACAGCCGTCCTTCCTGCGCCTCCAGGGTAAACACCGGCAGGAAACTCAGCGTGATGATCAGCAGCGAAAAGAACAGCGGACGCCCGACGTCGGTCATCGCGCGCAACATGATCTGGCGACGATCGACGCCGGCATCACTCTGCTCGATCTGTTTGTGGACGTTTTCGATCATCACGATCGCCGCGTCGACCATCGCGCCGATGGCGATCGCAATACCGCCCAGCGACATGATGTTGGCGTTGATACCCTGCGCATGCATGATCGCGAACGCGGCCAGGATGCCGACCGGCAGGCTGATCACGACGACCATCGACGAACGCAGATGGAACAGGAAGATCGCACAGACCACGGCGACCAGCAGGAACTCCTCCAGCAATCGCCGCCCGAGGGTATCGACCGCGCGCTCGATCAGTGCCGAACGGTCATAGGTCTCGACGACTTCGACTCCAGCCGGCAGCCCCTTGCGCAGCTCCGCCAGGCGCTGTTTTACCGCCCGGATCGTCGTCAGCGCGTTGGCTCCGGCACGCATGACGACAATGCCGCCGGCCACCTCCCCTTCGCCATTCAGTTCCGCGATGCCTCGCCTCATCGCCGGACCGAGCCGGATATCGGCGAAGTCCTGAAGCAGCAGCGCAGCCCCCGCCTCCTTGCGCAGCAGGTACGGTATCCGGCCCAGATCCTCGGTGTCCCTGATGTAGCCCTTGCCGCGCACCAGGTACTCGGCCTCGCCCATCTCGATCACCGATCCGCTGACCTCCCGGTTCGCGTCGAGGATCATCTGCCGGATCACCGGGAGCTTCAGTTCGCTGGCGCGCATGCGATTGGTGTCGAGCACCACCTGGTACTGCTTGACCATGCCGCCGACCGTCGCAACCTCGGACACGCCCGGCACCGTCTGCAGCTCGAACTTCAGGAACCAGTCCTGCAGGCTGCGCAGTTCCGCGAGGTCATGCCCGCCCTTGCGATCCACCAGCGCGTACTGGTAGATCCAGCCGACGCCGCTGGCATCCGGTCCAAGCTGTGCGTTGGCGCCCGGCGGCAACTGGTCCCTGACCTGATTGATGTATTCGAGGACACGCGATCGCGCCCAGTACTGGTCAGTGCCGTCCTCGAAGATCACGTAGACGTAGGAATCGCCGACGAACGAATAGCCACGCACACTGACCGCGCCCGGTACCGACAACATCGCACTGGTCAACGGGTAGGTAACCTGGTCTTCGACGATCTGCGGCGCCTGCCCCGGATAGCTGGTCTTGATGATGACCTGAACGTCCGAAAGATCCGGTATCGCATCCAGTGAAATATGGCGGGCGCCAAACACGCCGGCGCCGGCCACCAGCAGCGTCACCAGCAGGACCAGCGGACGGTTGGTCGTCGACCAGCGAATCACCGCGTCAATCATCGGCGTCGGTTCCCACTTCGGAAAGCCTTGCCATCAACCGCCAAGCCGCCGGAAGCTCGCCTGCAGACTGCTTTCCGAGTCGATCAGGAACTGGGCGGAGGTCACGACGACGTCACCCACTTCGACACCCGACAGTATCTCGACCTCGTCGCCCGATGAAATCCCGACCGTGACAGGCACCGGTTTGAAACGCCCGCCGCCCAGCGCACAGATCACCCGGTTGCCGGCAGCGGAATAGATCACCGCATCGGCTGGTATCACCAGGGCATCGTCCCTGACCTGGCCGAAGATCTGGCCGACGACGTACATGCCGGGCTTGATCAGATCGTTGGGCGCAGTGAAAGACAGCTGTATTCCTATGCTTTGCGACGTGACGTTCAGCGAGACGGCGCCCTGGCTGACCACGCCTTTCCATACCTTGTCGGCATCGAACGGCAATACGATCTCGGCAGCTTGGCCCGGCTTTATCCAGGCTGCATCACGCTGAAAGGCATTCGCGAGCACGGTCGCGCGCATCATGCCGCCGAGCACGAAGAGCAACTGACCGGACGTAATCTCGTCGCCGTCGCGCACCCGACGCTCCAACACCGTCCCGGCATGTTCCGCCTTCAGCGTGATCGTGTCGTAGATTTCACGGTCGGCTTCGAGACGGCTGATGTCAGCATCCGTCATTCCGGCCTTCAGCAACAGCTGGCGCGTGTAAGCAATGGTGATACCCGTATGGCTGTCCTCGCCATTTCCGGTCTCCGCATCGCCGTCATGGCCGGCGTCGGCCAGCAGGTCGAGATGCTTCTGCTGCACGTCGGCCAGTCCCTTCAATGAAATCTCGGCCATGGCGTCACCGGCTTCCAGCCACTGGTCCGGCTCGACCAGGAAACGGATGAACCGCCCCTTGGCCGGCGCATTGATCCGCGTGTACGCGTCCTTGGTGATCTGCTGAATGAAGCCCGGCGTCTCGATCCTTCTGACCAGCGTGCCGCGCCGAACCTCCGCGGTCCTGACACCGAGGTTGTTGATGACCGCCGATTTCATCGTCACGACCGGCATTGACTCGTCCGCATGCAGGTCGATTTCGCCGCCGGGCGGCTGGCGTTTGACCAGGTCCATGCCGCAGATCGGGCAGCTGCCCGGTTGATCGCTGACGATCTCGGCGTGCATCGGACAGACATAGTTCGGGTCGCGGTGTTTTGCCGCGTGCTCCAGCGCGGTCTCGCTGGAGATCGTCTCGCGCAGCAGCTGCCGCTCGAGGGTGACGCCGGCGACAAGACCGACGGACACGGCAAGCAGTAGGTGGAGAATCTTCATCGCCATGCATCATAGGTGAGGCAAAGGAAAGGCCCAACCGTCCGAACGACGGTTGAGCCTTCCAGGACTGGATTCGCGCTACGACGAATCAGGTTCGCTTCACGTCAGTCGATGTATCAATGGCCCCAAAGATCATGGCCCTGATCATCACCATCGTCCTCGTCGTCGTTGTGGTCGTCATCCCTGTCGTTGCCGGCGATCATGATTTCACCGTTGGTGAACCACCGGTTGGCGCCCTTCTTGATGAACGACATGCCGTGCGGCGTGGCATTGCCCGCGAGCGGGTGCCGGGTGCCCGGCCACTGCTTGCCGAGGTCGCCGAAGTCCATGTCGTTGCAGCCGACCGGGGAGCCGTCGTCCGGCACACCGTCCTTGACCACACCGTCGTTGAAGCGGCGATCCAGGATCAGATTCGAGCGCTTCTTGTTCCACCGCATCATGCAGATCGTGTCGTCGCCGATCGAACCCAGACCCGGCAGCGTGTTGCCGAAGCCGCCGTCGACGCCCAGCGCATGATGGGCGAGACCCAGACCGCCCTGCGGACAGTTCGGCAGCGTGGAAGGGTCGTTCGGGTCGCACTTGCCAGGCCCACCCGGCGGATACGCGTTGACGCCCGACTGGCTGTTGGAGTTGTCGAAGCCATGGTTCACGCCCAGCGCGCTCAGCAGCAGATCCACGTCCTTGATCGCGAATTCACGCAGGTCGACAAAGTAGTTCGACGTTGCCACGTACTTGTCGTTGCGATCGTGGGTGGTGAAATGCGGACCGCCACGCGTGGTCTCGGAGTCCGGATGGTCGTCGGCCGTGCCCAGGACACCGTCTTCGCCGACACCGCTCAGGTTGACCTGGTCGACCAGTTTCGGACAATCCGAGCCGCCGTTGTTCGGCCAGACCACGCCGCCATCCATCAGGTCGCCGGCGTTGTGGTAGACGATACCGGCCGGCCCGACCGTTTCCGGTTGCCCGAGCGGGCTGTCCGGGCCGCTGTTGTCCCAGGCCGCGGCCGGCGCCATGTCGCAGTTGTGGCGCTTGCCCTTGCTCAGCAGACGCTCGATGTCCAGGACCGCGATGCGCCCCTGGTGCTGGCCCGCATAGTCGCGTTCGAACACCGGATCGCCCGCCATCTGCATGCCGGAGATCGGCAGGAACAGGTGTTTGTCGTCCTGCGTGATCGTGAACACCGAGGCGCCGGTACAGGCACCGAAGTCGTACACGGCCTTGAACTCGGGCTTGGCCACGGTGATGTCCGGCGAGTAGTACAGCACGCCGCCGTTCATCGACGAGACGAATGCGCCCTTGGAACCACTCGTGCCGTGCGTCACGCGCATCGCCATCAGGCCTTCCGGCTCTTCCTGGACCTGATTGAACTCGTGCCGGGGGCCGTCCGGCATCTGGATGACCTGGTATGGGCCGTCATCGACATTGGAGAGGTCCCAAAGCCGGATCGTGGTACCGAAGTTCTGATGCGAGCCTTCCGCACCCTGGCCCGGGCTCTGCAGTGCCAGCGATACCGGATCGGCGTAGTCCGAGGTCATCAGGATGCCTCTTGTACGCCCGACAATGTTGCCGTCGGCATCGGCGATGCGACCGCGCAGGTCGGTACGCAGTCCGATGCCGTGCGGATGGGCCAGCAGGCCGGTGTCCGGACCTTCGTTGATGCCCGCATCCAGATCCACGTTGCCGGTATCGGCACCGATCTGGTTATGCGGCGTCACACCGGGTACGCAGAGGTTGAACGCGCTGACACCCAACTCGGTGACCAGGTCGCCCGGGGTGCATTCACCATTGCCGTCGACACCGCCGAAGTTGATCTGCTTGCGCGGCGCATAGCGTTTGGGACCGAGCATCGGAGTGCCATTGGCGTAGTGGCCATGCCCGTAGACGGACTGCTGCGGAACGGCCGACACTTCCGTCACGACCGAATCGGTGGACGGGTCGAAGACCATGACGCCGCCCGGCGTGGTCAGCAGCGGCGGCAGGCTCGCGCCGGACGTGGAAGGCGGTGAATAGGCGCCGGCAAACGATCCGCCTGCGCCCATCATCGTCGTGTAATACATCTGGTTGGCCGGGTTGTACTCCAGGTCATCGGCGCCGGAAAACAGGCTGTCGCGCCCGGTAGCCGACAGACCGCAGACCTGGTCACCCGGGCCGTGCAGCGGAATGTCTTCCGCTGTGGTGCCCGGGGACGGCTTGATGTTCATCGGATCGGTGATGTCGCATCCGAACACGTTCGACGAAATCAAGCCACCGTAATAGGCGTTGACCGAGCCATCCGGCGCCACCCAGGGTCGCACCGAGTGATGGTGCGGCTCGTTCAGCACAGACGACGGCGCCGGAACCACCTCGGGCAGGCCGTTGTTGGGGAAGTTGAAATTTGGAACGCCACCGAGGATATCGCCCTGCACGGAGGGGCTCAGACCGGCGTCGGCCAGTCCGCCCGGGAGGGTGACACCGGTGGAGGCCAGCTGCAGCGACAGATCCAGCGCCTCGTCGACGAAGTCATCGGTGTCGCTCAGTGCGTGCGCGCCGTAAACCGCCGGCATGACGGCCGTATTGACCATCTCGCCGTACGACGGTGAACGCGGATCGGCGTCGATCACGCCGATGAAGTCCGCATCCGGCAGCGTACCGGCGGGCAGTCCGAGGACGCCATCGAGCGGGCTGTGGTTGTTGCCATCCAGCATCTGGTCGCCCATCCAGGCGATCAGGTATTTGTCCTTGTTGGCACGCGCCTGTACATCAGCGGTGATTACCATGCCGGCCGTCAGCGCGGCCGAGACACTGATGGATACCAGTCTCCTCTTGTGGATCATGCGCAGGTTCCCCCCTCTTCTCTGGAAGCTCTTCTTTGGTGGTAGAGCGGTTATTGGTTATCAAGCCGTCCGGCTGAAAATCGCAGGTATCCCTTCCCACGATGCGACGAAAAGCCAGACGTCGGCATGCGATGCAAGCATGAACTGCGCCAGAACCTCAACACTCAGCGAAAAACTCCAGGTGCCCTGCCCTAAGCTGTTGCATTTCCATCGATAAATGCATATGTCAAAGCTTATTAACAAGTTCTCACATTTATGCTTGTACGCAGGCGGCTTATGACGGATCTGACAGCTTGCGACGCGGTTATGCCACTCCCGTGTCGGACTGACAGAGTCGCAAAACGGGCAACATATTAAGCAGTTACTGATGTTCTACACGGGTGGAGACGCGTCCGAGGCGGCGACGCGGCAGATGTCGCGAGAGCGATGGCCCGGATTCAGATCGTCATCGACACCGTGTGGCAGAGGCCGGCCATCGACATGGCGCAAAGTAAATCCGCAAAGCGACCAAGATCTCCGTCATATCAACCAATGAATGCCTGCCTATCCTGATAAATTATCCCGCAAATATGTCGCATGATCCTGGATAGAGTGTGACAATCAGACGATCTGAAGCCCATGGCGGGTGACACCATTTGACACAAAAACGTTCGCTTCCGGCCGAGATCCGTTCGCTATTGGAGATACACGAGGAGCCGTTCGTCCTCATCGCACGCGATTTCACCATTGTTGCCGCCAATAACGCCTATGCCGCGCAGTACAACGTGCGTGTCAACGACATCATTGGATCGAAATGTCACCGCGTGTCGCACAACTCCGAGCGGCCCTGCTACGAGCATGGCGAAGACTGCCCGCTGCTCGGTACGTTTCAGCAGAAGTCCAAGCAGGAGGTCCTGCACGTTCACACGATGCCAGACGGCAGCAAGGAATGCGTGGACATCACGTCGTATCCGATATTCGACGAGCACGACGAAGTGCGATACATGGGGGAATCACTGCGCCGAATCGACACCGAGGACAATCTTTCCAACGAGGGGCTGATCGGCGACTCCAACGCATTTCTGAAATCCGTCCAGGAAGCGAAACTGCTGGCTGCCGGCGATCTGCCGGTGTTGCTGTCCGGTGAAAGCGGCGTCGGCAAGGAGCGTTTCGCGTCATACATACACAACCGCTCATCACGCAGTGGGGGCCCGTTCGTGGCACTGGACTGCGGCGGACTCGCCGAAACCCTGTTCGAATCCGAGTTGTTCGGCCATGAGGCCGGCGCATTTACCGGTGCAGTGAAAACGAAAAAGGGCCTGTTCGAGATCGCCGATGGCGGCACGCTGTTTCTGGATGAAATTGGCGAGCTGTCCCTGGCCATGCAGGCCAAGTTGCTGCGCGTGCTCGAAACCGGTGAATTTCGCCGGGTCGGCGGCACCACGACGCTTCGTTCCAATGTGCGACTGGTTTCCGCCACCAATCGTGATCTGAAAGACATGGTGCACAAGAAATTTTTCCGCAACGACCTGTACTACCGGCTCGCCGGCCATACAGTCGGACTGCCGCCACTGCGAGATCGGAAGGAGGATATCCCACAGCTCGCCTGCTATTTCATTCGCAAGCTCTGCAAGACCAACATGATCTCGCCTTCCGCATTGCAAGAGCTCAAGGAATACAACTATCCAGGCAACCTGCGCGAACTGAAGTACGTCATCGAGCTGGCGACACTGAAGGCGGGTAAGAAGAACATTCAGGCCAGTCATCTCCCGGAAAACATTCTGGCGCACAACCGCGACCCACAAGAGCAGTCCAGGCAATATAACCGCCGGCACACCGACCGCGATCAACAGGCTGAGAACGCACAGAGTGAAACGCCTGCGCGACCGCGTGGGAAGACCGGGACTCACGGTGACGGAAGCATGATCGATGATTTCGTCTTGGGCGTCCCTACCAGCGACGTACTTGGCGCATTGCAGATGCATAACGGCTCACGTCGCCGGGCGGCCCGCCAGCTGGGCATCACAGAGCGCAAACTTTATCGCCTGTTGAACCGCTACAGAGACCTCGGCATCGCCATTCCGAAGCCCTATCAATAGTCTGCTTCCGGGTTCAACGGTTGCAGACGATCGCCCCGCCGTCATCTCGACATTCACCGGATCGCCCTTGCGAGCACGATCATCTCGGCGACATGGGTATGCAATTCGCGAGGCCAATCCGCGGCACGCCGTCTCCGTGTGTCGCAGAAGGAGGGGCGACGCCAACGCTGCAACCTGGCGACGCTCCATCATTTCAATCAGTGCACCCGGCAACGCGATGCCATCAGCGCTACGTTCGCTGGGACAGTAGGCGTGGAAGCGTGCGGTTCGATTGCAGGACAAGCAGGCACGGGCAGATCCGAAGCCATGGCCTGTCGCTGTGCTAGTTACTTCATTGATGGAGGCCGAGACCGGAATCGAACCGATGTCCACGGATTTGCAATCCGCTGCATAACCACTCTGCCACTCGGCCGTGCAGTGAAATCAGGAGCTTGGAATAGAGTCCCGACGCGGTGGAGCGCGGATATTACCACCGGGCGGGATGCATGTGTAGCGCCAGAACGCGCGGTTCGCACTGTGACATCCGCGTCCCTGCGACTTATGCTTTCCAACGTGGTTTCAGCCGTGCCGAGGGTTCCGTTCATGTCGTCCACAGCGCCTTTCCAAGACCAACTCGCCGCCGCCGTGCTGGCAGCCAGCGACGCCCACGGTGCTGACTGGCTGAACCAGGCACTCGGCAGACTCGCCGCCAGTGACGATGTCGACAACGAACTGTTGAACCTTTCGGCTGCGGCCCGGCGCAAACTGGGCAATCAACCCTTTCCCGATCCATCACTGGCGCTGCGCACCGAACAGGCCACCCTGCACTTCGGACACTGGAACGTCGGCGACGCGGGCCGGGTCGTCCTGCTGATGCAGGCATGCCGGCAGCAACCTGATGGTGACCGCCGAGAGCGCCTGATGTTCCGTTCCGGCGACGAGACCGAACGCGCCGCCATCGTGCAGGCATTGCTCTTGATGGACGACCCCGGCGAGTTAAAGGCCCTTGCGCTGGAGGCAGGTCGGGCCAACAGCCTCGCCCTGTTTGGCGCGATCGCCCTCGACAACCCCTACCCGGCGCTCTACTACAGCGACCACGAATTCAATCAGATCGTGTTGAAGTCACTGTTCACAGGATTGTCGATTGCACGCGTGCAGGGCCTTCAGGAACGCGCCAATGCCGAACTCTCCAAGATGAGCGAGGACTACATCGACGAGCGCGAAGCGGCCGCGCGTTCGGTGCCGGTGGACATCTGGCTCGCAGTGGCGCCGTTCGCGACCGATCACGGCAACGCATTGCTGCAGCGCTACCTCGATCATTCGCAGGCAGAGCACCGTTTCTACGCGGCCAAGGCTTTGTCGCTGTGCGGCAGACCCGGGCTACTCGGCGACATAGATGCGCGCCTGCGGCACGAATCGGATCCTGCCGTGCGCGAGGTGCTGGCGGCCGCTGGCGATCAGTCGGGTGACTGAACCGGTGGCATTGCGCGCCGGCGCGCGATCAGGCGCCACGCCACCCAGCTCAACAACGGCAACAGCATCGGAATGATCAATCCCACGCCGGTGAGTGAATCGGGCAGCAATGCCGCTCCATTGCCGGCGAGAACCGTTGCATACAGACCATTGCCCAGCGCAGTGACCGCAAAGAACGGCACCAGACGCATTTGGGTCGAACCCGCCGACACGGCGACCGCCTCGGCCAGCACCGGCACCGCCCTGCTGGCGAACAGCACCAGCAGGCTCGGTGTCTCGGGCAGTCGTGTCGCGAATTGCCGCAGAAAGACATAACCGACGCCGTAGGCGGTGGCACTGCCCAGCATCAGGCCGAGCCAGCACCATGTCAGACCCGGCAAAAACCCCAATCTCCCGCCGAGCAGCGTGCCGATGATGCTGGACGGAATCGGCAACAAGGTATCGCTCGCGAGCAGCGCCGCAGACGCGAGTCCAAAAAGCCATCCTTCATCGGCGATCCCGTGCAGCCAGCGGTCGCCCGGCAGCTCCCCGACGACAGCGAACGGCACGACCGGGATCAGCAGCGCGATGACGATGGCGATCGTCATGCGTGTGAACGAATTCATCGGCAAACGCTTTCCATCACGGCAGAAACACTTGGAGCCCGACTTCGATGTTACGCGGTACAGCGCTGATTCCGCCATCAGGCATCGGCCACCATTGCCGTTAACCTTAATTATTCTCTTGCGCAATCGGGTACCCATGCACTGCCCTTCGATGCCATTCCCAATGACTCGTTTCGTTCCCTGGTCAGTTCGCATTTGCCTGAGGCCGGCGTCCGGGACTTCACCTGTTCGCCCGGTCACCACACCAACGGCATACAATCATGCGCAACGTCACATCGGGCCCGGCGGCGACAGATGCAGCCACGATACGATCCCGATCGATCACGGCAGGTGCTCGACCAGGCTATTGGCACTCGTGTTGCGCAACCAGCCGGGAATGAATGAAGATTGAAGCAAATGACTGCGACACGCCCTGCAAGGACCCGTTCTGGGCCGAAATCACGGTGGCGACTGTTATCGCCTGCATCATCGGCGACGTCGACGGGTGTTTCGTGAACCTGCACCAAGGCCACCGGAAACCGCTGCCGGCTCCTGGCGATCCCGTCGACATCACGCTTCGATGGGCAAACGACGCGCAATCACTGGTTGCCGATGCCGAGGCTCTTGCTGAGCGCGAGGACCGGCCAATCACCGAACGCGCCGACGCCTCGATCGAAGTTGCGCGTGCCCGCGATGGCTCGAAGGCGTACGTTGCCGGCGACGCACCAGGAAGCATCAGCGGCGTTACCTCTCGACCGGCGAGCGCCCGGTGACCGGTCGAAGGGTCGGATGGGTAAGCCGGTCGAACGATGTACGACGCGTCGGGGCGTGCAGCACCCCCGGCACAAGGCAAACCGGGAGCGGCGTCGGACAGACCGTCGTGCATTCGACTGGACCCGTCGCAATCAACAGAGAATTTTCGAACGCAGGACCAGAACATGAGCGACAAAGGTAACGCCACCGGGCACGAAAAATTGCAGTCGGGGCAACCCGGATCCGATCCCTCGATGCTGATGCAACTGTCGACCGCCTACTGGGGCTCGCAGGTGCTCCTGACCGCCAATCGCATGGGCTTGTTCGATCTCTTGAAAGACGACGGCCACAGCACGGAGGAACTCGCCTCTGCGCTCGGGCTGCAGCCGCGTCATCTCCTGCTGTTTCTGCGCGCTTGCGTCGGCCTCGGGCTGCTGACCGAATCGCCGGCCGGACAGTATCGCAACTCACCGTTGAGCGCGGCATTCCTCGTGCCGGGCGCACCGGGATTCATGGGCAACGCCATCAGCTACAGTGACAATCTTTACGATACCTGGGGTCAACTCGAACAGACGCTCAGGTCCGGAACGCCCCCGATGGCGACGGACACCTATACGGGTCACGACGCCGAGAAGACGCGACATTTCGTCTACGGCATGCACGACCGCGCGCTCGGTATCGGACAGGCCATGGTGGGCATTGTCGACCTCACGAAGTATCGCAGGATGCTCGACATTGGCGGCGGTCCGGGCACCTATTCCAGCCTGTTTGCCCGGCGCCACCCGGAGCTGCGATCCGTGGTCATGGACCTGCCGGGGGTCGTTGCCATTGCCAGCGAGATCATCGCCGGTCTCGGCGTAGCCGACCGGGTCGACACCCTGGCCGGCGACTACCTGAACGACCACTGGCCCGGCGGAAACGACGTGGTGCTGATCTCCGGCGTGTTTCATCGTGAATCGGAACAGGGCTGCAGGGCGCTGATCGACAGCGCGAGGCAGGCGCTCGAGGTCGGCGGCCTGCTGGTCGTCAGCGACGTCTTCACCGATGCCGGCAACACGACCCCGCCGTTCGCGGCGTTGTTCGGCCTGAACATGATGCTTACCGCACCAGACGGCGGCGTACATGCGGACGCCGATGTCGGACAATGGATGATCGATGCCGGCTTTACCGATATCCAGTACCGGCAGTTCCCGCCGCCGATGCCACATCGCGTGGTCATGGGTACACGGGCCTGAACCGGTTGGGTGACGCTCCAGCGCTTTCGCGCCGCGCGTTCGGCACCCCCGGTCCGGAGACGGTCGTGTCCCTAGAACCGGACGCATCACCGCCGCAGCCGCGACTGCCGGATATCCATTTTCCGAGACTGGCGCCGCGACCCGCGCGGCAGTAGGCGCACGGCTATGCCACCGGCGACAGGAACGCCCAAACCTTGATCGACAGGGAAGTTCCACTGGCACACCGTCTGAGCCGTCGACGCAACCGCTGTGTCTCGACCCCTGGCTGCACGGGCGCAGCTGACCGAGGCAGACTCACGGCGTCTGATTCGCGCATTCTGAGCGCATCGCGAAGGGCTCGCAGGCCCGACAGAACGTCCGTTCGCCGTCAGGGTCCGCTTCGCGGAGTCGCGTTGGTGACGGTCAGGCGCATCACCGTCCCCACGGGCGGAGCAACCGACTTGTCGATCTGCACGCTGCCAAAATTACCCAGTCCGATACCTTCGCGGTGCTCGATGATACTGTCCTGGTCATGGATGAACCCGATCAGGGTGCCACTTCTCTCTGCAAGATAGTCACCGGCTGACAGTTCGACGGACCCGGTATAGATCCAGGTCGCCGCTGGCGTCGGTTTGCCATCCAGCAGGAAGAGCTGTTCGGGCGCCAAGGTTTTCACGCTGCCATCCCGCTCCCATTCGATCTCCAGTTTCACCGGGTCTCCCTGCACCGGATTGGGGTCGAAATGGAACTCAGGCAAAACCGCGTGTTCGGCCTGCAGGCCGATGAGAATACAGGCGATATTGAACTCTGTGGCCGTGGTGTTCAGCGCGAAAATGCTCTCATAGGCCTTCTGGCCGTCCTTCTTCACGGCGAGATATTCAAGCGGCGGTTCGTCTTTGATCATTACGCCGGCCAACATGAAGGTTCGCGCCGGTTTGTCGATCAGGATTTCCCCGAGCCTGTATCGGCCGTCGCCCAGGTCGGTAATCGGCGGTCCGCCGGCCCAGGCGTCGGATACGCCAAGCACGGCAACGAGGATCCAGGTCGACAACCAGGACGCGTGGTCACTCCGGGAAAAGGATTTCATGGGGTGTCTCTCAACTGATTCAGATGCCGCATTATGGCAGCGTTCGCGTCCGTTTCGGCCGCCGGTCCCGTCTTCGCATCGTCGTTTGCCCGATGCGATTGTCACGAACCTGGGACATTCGATCCGGACCGGTGTCGGGGCTGGACAAAGAATCGTGCAGCGGATCTCGAATTCGCTGTTGTCGCGGCCACGCAGGCAGCCGCCGGCGTTCGGCGAGGGGGCTGGCATACCGCCGTGCGCGACCATCATCGAAATCCGTTCGGACATCTTGGGTGGAGAAAGTTCTGCCGGGGCCCGCAGGCGTCACGTTGCCTTCTTCAAACCGTTCGCGCCGATGTCTGGCGGCTCGTCGCGCGGTGCGCCTGCCACAGCGTGCACGTCACGCGCCGCATCGATTCAGCGATCGGCGCTGGCGGGTAAACGCCCGGCGGCTCACGTTCGTCGTCGGGACCGGGAATAGCGTTCAGCCGCCGGCGACGCGGAGCGCATCCCTGTGCCAAATCACGAAGCCGGCCTGGCTACCGGCATACCAGACGCGGGACATCCCGCTGCACTGTTGCCGTACGATCAGCCGTAGGGAAACCAACCGGTATCGGCCGGTTCGCTGATCTGGTTCAACTCGATCCACAGGTTGTCCGGGCCGACCATTATCGCGACGTCGATCTTGAACTCGCCCGCGGCGATGCGCTCAGGCGTCAGCGGTGGCGCGACATAGGTGGTTTCGAGGAACTTCCGACCATCATCTTTCTTCATCTGTTGGAACTCACGCACCTTCGCCGGCGTGAGCACGAACTGGGCGCCTTTTGCCTCGAGTTCGGTGATGGCGGCTTCCAGATCCTTGACCCGCAGACCCAAATGCTCGCGAAAGAAGAATTCCTCGCCGGGCCCCGGCGGCGGGCGAAACTGCGGGTCTTCACGAAACACCAGCGTAATGCCGCAGGCCACCAGGCGGGTGAAGGGTTGCCCCATCATGTTGCCGCGAAAGATCACCTGCGCGTCGAACATGTCGCGCCAGAATTCTTCCATGCGCGTCGCGTCGGAGCAGGCCGTGGAGACTTCGATAAAGGGGTAGTGCTGCATCTCGTGGATCCCCGATGGTGCTATTCGCCGGCCTCGAGACCGGTATCCTCGATCTGTTTGCCGATATATACGCTTCTTGCCCGGTCACCGTCGCTGACGCGCAACGAGACGACATTGCCCTTTTCGATTTCGTCGCGAATCATCTGTGCTGTGCTGGCGTCGTCCGCCAGCGGGGAACCGTTCACCGCGAGGATGTGTTCGGTGACCGGAATCTGGACCAACGGTGCGAGCAGGCGGTTCAGGTCATCGCCGACGCTCCCTGGATCGTCCGCCAGCCGGTCGAGCTCGCTCAGCAGGTCCGGCGTCACCTTTACCCGCACCGGTGATGATGGCGCAATGGATGTCGCGTCGGTGGCCATTGCGGCAACGAGCGGCTGGCCCCGCGAGATGGAGACCGTGTCCTCCCGGTCGGGTGTCTGCAGCCGGATCCGTCCTTCCTCGATCGCGGTGATCAGGCCCCAGCCCTCGATGTCATCGCCGACGCGGAAACTACGGCTGTTGCCGTCTTCGAATTCGATGAGGGCGCGCAACAGGTCGGGGCTGCCGGTGATCGTGCCGGACAGGCGCGGGGCCGGCGTATCGAGCCCCGGGCGTTCGGCGCCAAACGCCGCTGTGGCGCTGACACTCAGGTGGGCAGCGAAAATCGCCGGGAAGAAAAAACCGCAGACGCGCCCGGCGGACGGTCTGCGGTTGGGGTGCATTGCCATGCGTTACATTGCCATGCGTACGTGGGGCCAGGCATCGGCGAGACGGCCATCCGTGGCACGACGCACCGAACGATGGTATTGCATCAGCTGGAACGGCGGCTCCAGCCCAGTCCGACCAGGCCCAGCGCGATCAGGGCCAGCGGTCCCGGTACGGGTACTGCGACCTGCGAGAAGCGCTGGTCGAAGCCATCCAGATGCGCATTGTCCGTGCTGTCTTGCGCCCACACGGCGATGTTCTTGACCACCCAGATCTCGCTCCGCCCAGCGAAGTTTACCGAACCACCCAAATCAGTGAAAACAACGTCATCGAGCACGCTGTGTTCGGCATCCAGCACGCCAAGGTCATCGAGCATCGATGCAGTCCCGACGCTTTCCAGGATGTAGCTGCCGATGTCATTGAAGCCATCGGGATCACGTGACGTACCGGCAAGGAGCCCTTCGAGGCTGACTCCGTTAATCAGATAACCGGGGTCGAGGACCGAGACGTGGAACCCAAATGAGTAGTCTAGGTAGGCGTATATGTCGTCGCCCTGCACCATGAACTCGTCGTCCAGAATTTCGAAACGGAGACCGTAGCCCGAGCCGTTGTCGGCGAGCCCCGTCACCTCAATGTTGTCCGTATCGACCGTATGGAAGTCCGACGTATCCTCGTAGATAAACTGAAAATCGTCGAAGAGCTTGTCTCCGATGGTGATGCTCGCACCGCCCAGGAGGTCGGTGAGAGAGGTGGCCTGTGCACCGCCAACGGCGAACGTCAGCGCGATGGCCCCTACGAATTGCAATGACTTCTTCATGAGTATGCTCCTAATTACTTTGCTTCCGGGGCCTTAACCCCTCCCGGCAGGGCCGGGAGGGCTCAAGCCTCTTATGGTTCGATCACTGCGTTGCGCAGCCGGGCCGCGTGCACTGCGGAATGCACTTTTTCACATCCGCCGGGCTGACCACGCCGTCATCGTTACTGTCGTATGCCGGATCGAGCGGAGGTACCGTCTTACCCCTGGCCCGGCTAATCATGCTCAGGTCGATTTTGTCGATATCGCCATCGCTATCAACATCGCAGCGGGCAATCGCACAGGCCTGCGGATCCTGATCGGCGTTGGCAACATCCGGGCAGTTGTCGCAGACATCGCCCACACCGTCGCCATCGGCATCTTCCTGATTGGGGTTAGGCGTGTTGCGGCAGTTGTCCACGTCGTCGCACACCCCGTCGCCGTCGCTATCGACGCAGCCACCACCGACTGAGCGCTGAAGGACCAGCAGGGCATAAGACTGACGCGCCCAGTTGTCCCAGGCGCTGGGTGCGCCGTTACACGCGTACTGCCCGGAAGCACCTGCCACACCGCACTGCCAGCCCAGGAGGTCGTAGGCGAAATCGTAATAGACGCGCTGGGCTTCATCCGAGTAGGTACCGGCCCCGCCGCCGCCAAAACGCGGCACCTGCGGATCGACCGCCGGGTCACGCTGGTCCTGGCGCGTGGCGCAGGCAGGCGCATCGGCCGCCGGCAGCGTGCCGATGTCGGCCGGTCCGATATTGCCCGGGTTCGGCGACACACCGGAGGCGTTCATGAACTCCAGTGCCTTGGAGAACGACCACATGTAGTACCAGTGGCTCTGCGACCAGCCCCCGTTGACATCATTGGAGAAGGCGTGGTGGTAGCGGTTCCGCAACCAGCGCAGGTAGGCCTGCACATCGGGGTCATTGAGGTCCGCGCCGCCCACCATCTGGATCCAGGTACCGGATGCGGTCTGCTGGAGGCTGTTGGCGTTTCCGGCATTGTAGCCATGGCCCTTTTCGTCGGGCAGCACGCCGCAGGTGCTGCCATCGCCGGCCGTACCATTGCGCTGATACGCCAGGCGCGCCGCCGCGGCCGCGGTGTTCAGGCTGGCCAGGCGGCCGGCGTCGGCGAACCCCGGATCGGAGTACAGCGCGCGGGCCGCTGCCAGTCCGGCCACGACCAGCTGGGTCGTAGACGAGTCACGGCAGTTGCCAGCGGTGTAACACCAGTAGCCGTTGTTCTCCGGCCAGGGCGCGCTGGTGTCAGCAAGCCCCGAACGCTGGTTGGCGACGGTGCGATCGAACACCTGGTTGAAGGCCTGCACCAGCGTGAGGGGTGCGCCGTCGAGTTCCGTCGTGGGACCGTCGTCCTTGTCCGGGCCGCCGGTGCGCATGTACTCGGACAGGGCCATCATGAAGGCGCCGTCACGGTAGGCGTAGAAGCTGACGCCCGTGGAATTGATCCGGTTGATGATGGAGCGGACCGAGCGGCGCAGGCGTGCCTGGTCAGCGACGCTGGCGCCGGCGTAGCCCTGGGGCGGGTCGGCAGGATCACCGCTGGCGCGCTTCTCGAGGAGCGCGAGGGTGGTCAGGCCGGTGGCTTCACCGGCACTGCTTGGGTTGTTGAAGGCACCCTGGTCATCGAGCCACTGGATGCCATCGTCGATCGACTGGGTGACATCCATCTCGAACTGTGTCAGAGCGTAACTGCTTGTCCCGGCAAGGCAAAGCGCCGATCCGCAGATCGCGCCGTACCAAGTTTTGGTTCTGAATTTCATGCGATTTTCTCCCCTTCGCGTTTCATAGGGTTAATGGCGCCGGCCGTCCCGCCCCCACAGCGCAACAGCCCGCGATGCCTTACCCTTAGCATTTCTCAGGCCATTTAAATCATTTCCATAAAAACAATTAGTTATGCTGGCTTGGTTAGCGTGGACTTGGTGAAGTGTAAAGAAACATGACACGCGCAATATAGGGCGATCCGACCGCCATTCGCATCCTCACGCCAGGAGCCGGGTTGCGGTACGGATCACCCAGCGGGCACGGCGCGTCCGGTTCGGATGACGGGCGCCAGAGCCCGCCCAACCACGGTCGACCGCGATCGGGGCAGACTGCCCGGTTGATCGCTGAAGTCGCGTCGGGCAGCCTGGCCTGCCCGTTCACCGTCCAGCGCCCCCCAAGCACGCGAATGGTAAAGATACGGACCCGTCAATCCGTGAAAGTCTGGGTCGTGCAGACGGTGACAGAATCGCGGTCGATGTCCGACAGATGCCGCACGATTCCCCTCGCTCGTGTCGTCATTCCCGCCGTTGTCGAGAACGATGCGCATCCCACAGGCCGGACACCGCCATTCGTTCCCCGCATTCGCCATTTACTGCAAGATGACACCCGGTTCAGCTACCCGGCGGTGACAGCGGCATGCGTCCCAGCAACGGCATCTATTCCGGAATCTTCCTGCCCTTCATGGTCATTTTCCTGATCGCAACCGCGATGGCCTGGCAGTTTGCGCACTCGCTGTTCGAAAGGCAGCTGATTGAGTTGCGCGAACGGCAACTCGGCGACGCGGTAAAAGTGTTGGCGGAAGCCAACCTTCCGCTGACCCCCGAAATGCTAAGGCGCATGGGCCGCATGCTCGATTCGCGACTGATTGCCCTCGATCCGGGGGGGCGGCCCGTCGCGTCGGACCAGGCATGGAGCGAGCGCAACCTCGCGCGCGCGCTGGCCAGTGTCAACAACGAGGCACGTACGACCGAATCCAGCACATTCGACGCCGCCGATCAGCTCTTCAGCCTGATCGTCACGCCGTTGTACGACACAGCCGACGAACGCGTCGGCGCGCTCGCCGCGGTCGCCAGCCTTTCCGACATCCGTGCCGCGTCGCGCAACATCGCACTGCGCCTCGCGATCGGCGCCCTGCTGGTGATCGCGGTGCTTGCCTGGGTCGTTCACCGCATTGCGCGCGGGATCACCCGACCGATCGCACAACTGGTCACGACGGCGCATGCGATCGCCTCGGGCGATCTCGGCGCCACCGCGGACGTCGACCGACCGCGCGAGCTTGCCGTGCTCGCAACGGCCCTCGGCGACATGGCCCGCCAGCTCGATGCACATCGTCGCCAGGCCGAGCGCGAAAACCGTCTCACCGCGCTGGGTGAACTCGCGGCACGCGTCGCCCACGAACTGCGCAATCCACTCACTGCGATCAAGCTTCAGCTGCAGATCCAGCTGGAACGGCTGCGCGACGATGCCGAGCGCGAGCGGATTGCGCGCGTGCTCGAAGAGATGAGACGACTCGAACTGATCGTCTCCGGCACGTTGATGTGGGCCAAGGGCAGCCGCGCCGAACCCCGTCCGGGTGACCTGACCGGCGTCGTGTCCGAGGTCGTGGAGCTGATGCGACCACCGCTTCGGCATCGCGGCATCTCGCTGCACTTCGAAGCGATGTCATTGCCGCCGGCGATCATCGACGGCGACCGCATCAAACAGGTGTTGTTCAACCTGATCAACAATGCTGCCGACGTGCTCTCGGACGACGGCGAGATCGCGATATCATGCACGCATGCAGAAGAAACGGGCAGCATCTGCCTCACCGTCGAGGATTCGGGTCCCGGCATGCCCGACACCGGGGATGCATCACGTGCACAGGTGTCGGACAAGCCGCTCGGCCTGGGCATGGGACTCGCGATTTCACGCGAGATCCTGGCGGCCCACCGCGGCAGCATGGAGATCACGCGCAGCGTGTCGCTGGGCGGGACCCGCGTGCGGTTGTGTCTGCCCGCGGCAGCGTCGGTGGTCGACGGGTAGCCGATGATGAGCCGTATCCTGGTAGCCGACGACGAGGTCACCATCTGTGAGGCCCTGGCCGAAGTGCTGAAGATGGACGGACACGACGTCGTCACTGCAGCCGACGGTCGAAGCGCGTTGGCACAGATCGAAAAGCAGCTTCCCGACCTGGTGTTCATGGACGTGCAGATGCCGACGATGAACGGCCTCGAGACACTGGCGGCGATCCGCGAGCGCTGGCCGACCTTGCCGGTGATCATGATGACCGCATTTGGCACGATGCAGACCGCACGCGAGGCGGTGCAGCTTGGAAGTTTCGACTACATCGGCAAGCCGCTGGAGCTCGAGCAGGTCCGTGCACTGACCCGACGCGCGTTGGCCGAAAGCCGCTCCACCGTCGATAGCGGGCGACCGGAAACGAGCGCGGCGCGCGAAAAGCCTCAACCCGAACTGCTGGGTCAGAGCCCTGCGATGCAGGACGTGTTCAAGATGATCAGCCTGCTTGCTGACAATGATCTCACCGTGTTGATAACGGGCGAAAGCGGGGTCGGCAAGGAACTGGTCGCGCGCGCGATCCACAGCCACAGCGCACGCGCCAGGGCACCGTTCGTCGCCGTCAACTGTGCGGCGATCGCCGACAACCTGATCGAGAGCGAGCTGTTCGGCCATGAACGCGGCGCCTTCACCGGTGCGACGGCCCAGAAAAAGGGCCGTTTCGAGGCAGCCGGCGAAGGCACCCTGTTCCTCGACGAGATCGGCGAACTGCCGCAAGCGCTGCAGGGCAGGCTGCTGCGCGTGCTGCAGGAACGCGAGTTCGAGCGCGTCGGCAGCACCACGCCGATCCAGGTCCGTGCACGGATCGTCGCCGCGACAAATCGCGAGCTGCACAGCGACGTGCAGGCCGGAAGGTTCCGCGAGGACCTGTTCCACCGGCTCAATCTGGTCAACCTGCACGTCCCGCCCCTGCGCAAGCGGATCCAGGACATCGAGCTGCTGGCCCCGCACTTCCTTGACACCGCCAACCGTGAACTCGGACGCCAGGTCGAGGGCTTCCGAGCCGATGCACTTGGGGCCTTGCAGGCGCATGCGTGGCCCGGCAACATCCGCGAACTCGAGAATCTGGTCCGCAAGACCGTATTGACGGCACACGGTCGCCACATCGGTGCCGAAGACCTTGTCTTCGTCGGCGCCCAGGCCAACAGTCGCATGGCGACGGGTGAATCCGTCGACGACCTGTACGGACAACTGACCGCCACGGCGCGCGCACTGTTGGCCCAGATCGCGAACCGCTCGGCTGCGCCCTATCGTGAGATCACCGAAGCGGTCGAGACGGCACTGGTGCTCGAGGCTCTGCGCTTGTGCGACGGCAACCAGGTATCGGCCGCGCGCCTGCTGAACATCAACCGGACCACGCTGCGTAAGCGGCTGGACAAGCCTGTACAGTAAGTGCACATTGCGTGTGTTCGCTGTACAGAAACCGGCAACTATCTATTTTATCGAACTTTTTTTGCAGAAACGATGCGTTGGCGTATGGTGCGCTGGACAGATTATGCCCATGTCGTCCCGGATCGATATCCCATGTACTACATTCAATATATTACGTAGTGCTATGAATAATCGAATGTTTTTTATCCAATTGGGCACATATCGGACAGTGGCACGAATCCTGGTTCACAAAAGACAGCGAATCTCCCCAATTTTCGCTTGTTTCGATACCGGCTCACAGGGCGGCCCCACACCGCCCCAAGCCTTTGAGGGCCACGGGTAAGGTATAGCGTGCCCGTGCCGAATACCCGGTTGTACGGAATGTGCCGGCAACCAGTCGACGTGCCCCTCGCCTGAACGCGCCTCTGTTGCACACCTAAATTTCATCGACATCCGGCCGTTCAGACGACGCAGCTGTTGTGACGTCGGCTACGAGGACGACAACTATGAAGAACAAGACAGGGATCTGGATCGCGGGCGCCAAGGGCGACATCGCGACCACGATGATGGTTGGAACGATCGCGATCCGCGCCGGACTCGTCTCGACCCACGGACTCACGACGATGCTCCCACCGATGAACCAGCTGTCGCTGGTCGGTCTCGACGATCTCGTGTTTGGCGGCATCGACGTCAGCGATCGACCCTTGTCGGCGAGCGCGCAGTCACTCTACGCCACCTCGCGCACGATCTCGCGCGAGACCCTTGACGCGGCGCTGCCCGAAATCGAACGGATCGAACACGACATACTCGTCGATCGTCAGATGGCCTGGAAACCGCGCAGCCCGCGCGATCAGAGCAAGACACTCGCCGAGCACATTGCCGACATCACTGGCGCCATCGCCGCGTTCAAGTCCCGCCACGATCTCGACCGCGTCGTCGTCGTCAATCTGAGTTCAGTGGAACCCGATCCGGCCCCGTCGCCCGGACACGAGACGCTCGAAGGTCTCGATCGCCTGATCGCCGACGATGACAAGGATGCCGTCATGCCGGGCGTATGCTATGCGTACGCGGCGCTGAAGTCAGGCTGCCCCTATGTCAACTTCACGCCGAATGCCGGCGCATCGATGGCGGCGATCGACGAACTCGCGCGACAGGCAGGCCTGCCCTATTACGGCAGCGACGGCAAGACCGGCGAAACATTGGTCAAGACCGCGCTGGCACCGATGTTCGCCTACCGTAACCTGCGCGTGTTGAGCTGGGAAGGCATCAACATGCTCGGCAACAACGACGGCAAGTCGCTCGATGAAAGCGACAACAAGATCGCCAAGATCCGCAACAAGGGCGGCGTGCTCAGCGACATTCTCGGCTACAGCCCGCATGCCGGTATCGATATCAACTACGTGCCATCGCTGGGTGACTGGAAAACGGCCTGGGACCTGATTCACTTCCAGGGCTTCCTCGACACCAACATGACGATGCAGTTCACGTGGCAGGGTTGTGATTCGGTTCTCGCAGCGCCTCTGGTCATCGACATCGTGCGCATGGCCGAATTCGCCTGCCGCGAAAAGGAATCGGGCCAGATGCGTCACCTCGCCGCATTCTTCAAGAATCCGCTCGGTGTGAAGGAGATGGCGTTGCACAGTCAGTTCCAGATGCTGCTCGACTACACGATGAGACACCTCGGGGAAAAGCAAACGCTGAGCCGTACGCATGACGCCGGCTTCTGACGATCGACGATGAGCAATGCCGTCGCCACGTCACTCGCCCTGCCGCTGCTGCTCGCCGGCGGCGCAACGCTCGCGTGGGCCTGGGGCTGTGGCGACATCGCCGCGCCGGGCGAGGCGCGCCTGCTCTCACTGTGCATCATGTTCTGCTGGGCACTGCTGCTGCTCGCGGCGATCTGCGACCGTGCGCAAGCGCGCACCCTGCACTATGGCGTCGTCGCGGCCATGACCGGCGCGGCCGGGTGCCTCGTTGCACTGTGGATGCCGTTGCGCGGTGCGTTCGACGCATCGCTGGTTCATTCCGCTTGCGGCCTCGGCGTGCTGACGTTCGCGGCCAGCGGATTGGCGCGCGGCACGCACGCACTGGGATTTGCGTGGCCAACCAGTTGGTTCACCGTGCTGCTGGCGGGCGTGTGTTGCGCGTTGGCGCCGCTCTGGCTCGGCCCGCTACTCGAGAAGGCCGTGGTCGCCAACGGCGTCATCGACACCGTCGTCGCGATCAGCCCGGTGAGCTACCTCGCGTCGCTGCTGGAGTGGGATTATCTGCGCGGCGACTGGTTCTATCGACACACGCCGTTCGGCAGCCTGCGTTACGCGTATCCCGACGGCGTGACGAGTAGCGTTTTCTACCTGGCCGCGGGATTAAGCGGCCACCTGTCGGCTGATCACGCCGGGCCGTTCGCCCGGCTGATCGGCATTCGCCACCCTGTGGCGACCTGAGTATCGACCCATTATGAGGAGTACTGTGATGCATCCACGACAGATTGGCGTCGCGTTGGCGCTGAGCTTGTTCGCCTTTACCCATGCGTCCGCCGACGCGCTGATGGACGACGACCTGCGATCCAAGGCACAGCGCGCCGCCGATAGCGGCATGCACTACCTGCGCGGGACGCAGGCCGAGGATGGGTCCTGGTCCCAGTCGGTCGGCGTGACCGCTCTGGCGCTCAGGGCGTTTCTCGAGAGTCATCGTGCCTACAAGGAAGATGACGGACCCTTCATCACCCGGCCCATCCAGTTCATCCTTGATCATGTCAACCCGGATGGATCGATCAGCGAGACCAACCAGAATCGAAACTACAATACAGCGGTGGCGATGTCGGCGCTCCAGGCGACCGGTGATGCGAAGTACGCAGACGTCATCGCCAACGCGCAGAAATTCCTGCGCGGACTGCAACTCGACGACGGCGAAGGCTATGCGCCCGACCACAAGTACTACGGCGGCATCGGTTACGGTGGCGACGAACGGCCGGACCTGTCGAATGTCTATCACGCGCTCGAGGCACTCCACAACACTCACGTCGACCGCAACGATCCCGTGTGGGAACGTGCACTGGTCTTCGTCAGCCGGTCGCAGAACAACAGCGAGACCAACGACATGGAATGGGCCGGCAACGACGGCGGATTCGCCTACATGCCGGGGTTCAGCCCGCACGGCGGCGCGGTGTCGTACGGCGGCATGACCAGCGCCGGACTGCTGAGCCTGTTGTTCGCCGGCGTCGACAAGAACGACCCGCGTGTTCAGGCGGCGCACGAATGGATCAAGTCCAACTACAGTGTCGACAACAATCCGGGCGCGAAGGACAACCAGGGCCTGTTCTATTACTACAACGTGTTCGCCAAGGCCATGGCAGCGTACGGCGAGCCCGAGATCACCGATTCCCAGGGCGTGGCCCACAACTGGCGCAACGATCTCGGTGCCAAGCTGATCGGCATGCAGGACGCAGACGGCAGCTGGGTCAACTCGCAGTCGAGCCGTTGGTGGGAGGGTGACAAGAACCTTTGCACCGCGTGGTCGCTGATCGCGTTGAATCACATCGCCGCCAAATGACGGGCACATGAGCCGGGTCGCGGCGATAACCGGGACGATCAGCCCCGTCTTGCTCGCGGCCCTGCTGTCGTCGGCGGCCTTGGCGCACAACGGCCCGCCGGCGGCCATCAGCGATGACGGTGTCGATATCGCTATCCGCATGGCATGGGATGGACGCTACAGGACCGGTCATTTCACCGAAGTCGCCGCCTCCTGGCTGGCCACGCAGGGCGGTGAGTTCAGCTTCGCGCTGGATGACGGCGAATCGACCGTAACCCGCCATGCGGTGGCACGCAAACACCAACCACAGCACGTCGCGCTCGCGTTCATGCCCGCGCCCGGCAGGGCGCCAACCGCGCGATTGACTCTGCCCGGCGGCCGGGTCGTCGAACGCGTGCTCGACGTGCATGCCGTCAACGGCGGCATCGGTATCGTCGTCGATGCGGCAGGCCCGATCGGCAGCGATGAAGTCGCGGCATCGAGCGACACGTTGCCGATCACGCGCCAGGGCTATGACTCGGTTGGCCAGATCATGATCGATACCGCCGCATTGACCCGGATGTCGCAGCCACAGTTGAATGCGCTCGAGGCCTATCTGGCCGACTGTGGCACGATCGTGCTGGCGGGAGCAGGCGGCAAGGGGCTGCGCGACAGCATGGCGTCGATCACCGGATGCGGCGGTCGCACGCTATACCTCGACGGTGAAGCGCGACCCGGCGACCAACGACTCCCATTGCCGGGCGGACAGCAGTTGCGGCCGCTGCTGCCCGACGTCGAAAGCCACCGGGTGTCGGCGCTCAGCGTGGCGTTCGTGGCATTCTTCGTGACGCTGCTGCTTGCCGCGGCAGCGCCACGCCGTCGCTGGCCGCTGGTGGCCGTCGTTCTGCTCGGCACCGCAGGCGTGCCGATGGCCGCGCGCACCACCGGCGCACCGACCGCGATCGCCAGCTGGGCCGAGAAGGACGCCGGCGATCGCAGTGCCCGCTTCAGCATGCGAATCCGCAAACTCCCCGTGCTCACCGACAGCATGGACGACATCGAACTGCCACTGCCGGTCGGTGTCGGACTGCCTCGTGGGGGACCTGCCGGTCTGCAGGTCGAAGTCGGCGCCGACGGCATGGCTCAGACGCTGCGCGTCGGCGGCCGCACGCCACGACCGATCACCGTCGACTTCGACTTCACCGGGACGTTTCCCGTTTCACCCACGCTGCAGCTCGCGCAAAACGCGACCGCGCAGCCGGTCATACGACACGCGGGTCAACAGGACAGTCCGCCGAGCTGGCTCGTCTGGGATGACCGGATCCATGCGATCCCGTCGCTGCACCCCGGTGCGACATGGACGCCGGATCCCGCCTCGACCGACGTACTTCCCGATGGGGCACTGCGTTCGCTGCTACGCACCCGAAACACCGGACCCGCATTGCTGATCCCGACGCTTCCACTCGACCCGGCCCAGACCGGCGCGGGTTCACTGACCAATGGATGGCTGCTCGTGCGCTATCCAGAGGACCTGTCGTGAACGCGCGCATCGTACTGATCGCCATTGGCAGTGCCGGCGTGTTGCCGGTCGTCGTCTGGTTGCTTTCGGCGCTCGCACTCGACAGCGACGCGTCAATGTATTTGTTCGGCGATGCGGCACGCGTTGCAACCGCGATCCAGGTGTTGCTCGTGATCCTGTGCGCCCCTTACTTCGAACCCGCTCGCAATGTACCCGTTTCGATCGCCCGTGGCACATTGCTGCTGTGCCCGACCTGGCCGCTGCTCGCGCTCGCCGCGACCGCGGGTGCCGCCGACGGATTGACGGTGCTGCTTACCCAGTCAGCGCTGATCGGATCGGCAACCGCACTGGCGCTCGCCAGCGAATGGCTGTGCATGCTGACCAGGCCCGCCATGCGCGGCTTGGCCTATGCGCTGGTTCAATGCCTGTCGCTGGGCATCGTCGGCTGGTGGCACTCAGGGGTCACGCCATGAACGACACGGCAACCACACAAGGCGTGCCGCAGATGATCGACCGCCTCGTGAGGTCGAGCTATCGCGCCCTGTGGGCCGAGCTGCTGCTGACGGCGCTGCGCCCCGCAATGTGGGTGACCGTGGCCGTCGTACTGGTCCTGCTGCTCGCGCACTACCGCGGCCTGCCCATGCCGCCGTCCGCGCTGATCTCCGCGACCCTGGTGACGCTGCTCATCGTGGCGACACCGATGCTCGTCCGCGGCACCCCCAACCGCACGGCGGCCGCGGTCCGCGCCGACCGGCAGGCCGATGCCCGGTCGCTGCTGCTCAGCGCATGGGAAGGATCGACGCAGGCTGGTGCAAACGCGTTGTTGTACGAACGCGCAGCCGCCATGATCGACGACTGGGCGATCCGGATCGCCGCATCGCGAGATCGCCGCAACGCGACACCTTTGATCGTGTCGATCGCCGTTCTGATGCTGCTGTTCGGCGTGTACCGCTTCGTCGATCCACCCGCTACCGAAACCCCTCGGGCGGTCTATCCGGCACCACAGGCTGGCGACGATCACGCCGGTCTCGCGGCGCTGGTCGCAGGCCTGGGCACCGAGCAGACGCCCCCACCCGGTCAGAATGTCGGCGACCCGACCCCGTCGGGCGGGCAGCCCAATACCGCCGACGCTTCGCAGCGCGCGGCCGAGACAGGCGCGAGCGCCGGGTCGGAGGGTGCGACCGACCAACGCTCCGATGCCGAAGTGACCGGATCGCCCGAAGTCCCGATCGACAGCGACACGGTGGCCCGCGGACAGGGCGCCGGTGGCTCGCAAATCGCGGGGCGAGCCACCTCTGCGCGCGATGCACGCGGCGTCGAGCACAGAGGTGAAGAGGCGGCCGGCCCACACCTGCAGGACCAGGGACCCCTGCGCCGTATGGACACGTCGGCGCTGACCCTGCTGAGGTCAACCGACCCGTCGACAATGACCGGCCGCCGCCCGGGCAGCGCGCTGTTGCCGCATGCGGAAACGGCCGCCAGGACTGGACATTCGCCCGACATGCGGGCAGTTTCCGCGGTACCTCCACGGGACGCACTGCTCCCACCGGAGCTGCATCCCAACCAACGACGCATGGTCACACGCTATCGGGAACTGCTCGCCGAGGAACGCAAGCAATGAACGCCGACATCGAGCAACTCCGCAACCGCTTCGAGACCGCGCATGCCGATCTGAAGAAGCTGGAGCAGACCCTGCAGGGCGTCATCGTCGGACAGGCGGCGCTGATCGAGCAGCTGCTGATCGCGGTGTTCGCCGGTGGACACGTGCTGCTCGAGGGTCTGCCGGGACTCGGCAAGACCCATCTCGCCAAGGCCCTAGCCGCCGCGATGGGCATGGATCTCGCCCGCGTGCAGTGCACACCCGACCTGATGCCTACCGACGTCACCGGCAGCGAGATACTGGTCGGCGGGGACGACAGCCTGCCCGGGGTCCGATTTCGCAAGGGACCGCTGTTCGCACACCTCGTGTTGGTCGACGAGATCAACCGCGCGACGCCGAAGACCCAGTCGGCATTGCTCGAGGCCATGCAGGAGCACCAGGTGACGCACGCCGGCGTGCGCCACCGCCTGCCCGAACCGTTCTGGGTCATCGCGACCCAGAACCCGATCGAGATCGAAGGCACCTACCCGCTGCCGGAGGCCCAGCTCGACCGGTTCATCACGCGCCTCGACGTCGCCTACCCGCAGGCCACGGAATTGATGGCACTGCTCGACGTATCGCTCGACCGGGAGCCGTCGGAGACACTCGCAGCCGTCATCGACAGGGACGCCGTCGACAATGCGATGCACGCAGCGCGCTCCGTGACAATCGCGACACCGCTTAAGCAGGCGGCCATCGAACTGATCCTCGCCACCCATCCGGGCCAGGACAAGGATCGCGAGGTCGCCCGCCACCATCGTTACGGCGCAAGCCCGCGTGCTTTGCAGGCGCTGTTGCGCACCGCGCGTGTGCGCGCGCTGCTGCACGGTCGCATCCAGGTCGATTTCGACGACCTCGCGGCTCAGGCGCTGCCGGTGCTGCGTCATCGCGTGTTGCTGAATCTGGACAGCGAGCTGAACCAGATCACGACCGACTTCACAATCGGCGAGATCGTCCGGCAATGGATGCAGCGGCTCTGACGATCGCGGCCGGGCTCGACGAAGGCGAGCTGCGGCGCCACGCCGCGATCATGGCGCGGCTGTTCGCGGGCAGACCGCTGCTCGTGCACGGCCACCATCCGCACAGCCGGCGTGCCGGCGACGGCATCGAGTTCCTCGATCATCGCGCCTACCAGCCGGGGGACAACCTGCGCGACGTCGACTGGCTCGCCACGCTGCGCACCGGCAGGACCCAGGTGCGGCGCTACCGTCTCGAAGCGTCGTCGGACTGGACCCTGTGCCTCGACTGCAGCGCGTCGATGGGACTGCCGAGTGCGGCCAAGTGGCGGCTCGCGACGCAGCTGACCGCCGCGCTTGCTTATATCCTCATTCACCTGGGGCACCGTGTACGTCTCGCGCTGTTCGCCGACAGCGTGCGCGGCCTCACCGCGTTCGGGCGCGGGCACGGCGGCTACATGGCGATCGTGCGCGAGCTCGACCGCAACCGGCCTCCGGATGGCGGTGGCGACAGCGTGCCCGGTCGCTGCATACCGTATATCACCGGTGGCGGCCAGGCGATCGTCATCAGCGATTTCCTGACCGATGACGCAATGCACACCGACCTTGCACGGATTGCGGCGCGCACCGTACACACACGGGCCATCCAGGTCGTCGATGGTGACGACTGCCTGGTGACCGGGACAGGGGAAACCACCCTGTTTGACATCGAGTCCGGCGCCGAACTCGTCGTCACGGTAGATGCCGCCGCGGCCGCCGCCGTCGGTTCACGGCTCGACCAGCACCGCGCCGGTCTGCAGCGACACTGCGAACGGCACGCGATCGGCTACACGCGCGCCGACGTCGCGCAGACCTGGCAGCAGATACTGCTCGACGGCATCGTCAGGCCGGGGACGCACGATGCTTGAGTTCGTGTCACCGGGCTGGCTGTTGTCGGCGCCTCTGCTCGCCGCAACGATCTGGTGGATCCACCGCCACGGTACGCGCGGACGCCGCCGCGCAGTGGCCGCGCTGTTCCCGTGGCTGGGTGTCGACCGACCGGCCGCAGGTACCACGCGACGGCGGCTCGCCGATCCCGCCTGGTTGCGACGTGCGATCGCCGTGGCGCTGCTGGCCGGCATGCTGGCGGCGCCGCAGTGGCATTCCGACAGCGAGGGCACGGCCGTCGTCTGGTTCGACAATGGCCGCAGCATGGCGGCGATGGAGACCGACGGCCCGCGTTGGCGGGCGGCGCTGCACGCACTGCGTCAGGCACTGCAACGCCGCGGCGTGACCACCGTCTTGCCACGCCCCCTCTATTCCTCGTCGGTACTGGCGGAGCCCGCCGGCCCGGTCACGCTCATCCAGCTCGATCACATCCTTGCGGCATGGTTCGAGGCCCCCGCGATCCAGGGACCGCTGCCGCCGCTACCGCTGGACGGCCATGGACACTGGCTGGTCAGCGACTTGACGGACCCACGGCTCGAAGGCTGGATCCGCGATGCCGACGTGCATGACGTCGTCGCAGCCGGATCGGCATCGGAAAACGCCGCGCTCACGTCCCTGAGCCTGCGGCCGACGCTGCACGATCCCGGGTTGCTCGCCGGCAGCGTCGTGATCGCCAACACGGGCCGCCTTCAAGCCGATGGCAGCGTCGTCGTGCGCGTCGACGGCGCCCAGGTCTTCCAACAGCACTGGTCGCTGACAGCGGGCGAATCTCAGTCGTTCGCGTTCGCCACACGCGTACCCGGCGGGGGCACCATCGAGGCCGTGCTCGAACGCGCGGCGGGCGCGGACGCGCTGCCGATCGACAATCGCCTGTCGCTGGCGGTGCCGGCGAATGCCTGGCGGGCCCGCGCGCTGATCGACCCCGCCTGCAGTCGCGCACTGTCGGTGCTGCTGGAAGCCACCGGTTTGACGACGCTGGTCGATCGACCTCCGATCGACCTGGACGTGCGCTGCAGCGCCGTATCGTCGGGCATCGCGCGTCCGACATTGCACGTACTCGACAGCGGGGATCCGGCCGCGACGGATCGTGTCGATGTGCAGGTTGCGCCCGACCCGGTCAGCGGTATGCCGCAGGCGACGGTGCATGCGAACCTGACGGCGACTATGGCCGCAGACGCCGACGCGCAGCGCCTGCTGCGCATCGCGTCGGCGCTGGGCGAGCTGCTTCAGACCGATGTGCGCGACCGGATACACCGTACCGAGAACCGCGTAGGCGACTCGCAGCTGCGAGCCGCTTTCGAGGCGCGACCGGCCACGGAAACCGGACCCGCATCGGACGCGACACGCACCGCGGCATTGTGGCGATGGGTGGTGATACCCGCCGTCGCGCTACTGCTGTACGACCTGTGGCGCTGCCACGGCGGCAAGCGCGACGCGGCTGTCGCGCCATCACCGCGCGTGCCGGGGTATCGGACGTGACCGTTGCCCCATCCCTGTGGCGCCCGAGCATCGTCGGCCGGCTGCTGGCCGTGGCGTTGCTCCTCACCGCGGCCGTGGACCCGGCGATCACGCTCGACGGCGCCGCGACACCTGTGAACGTCGTGCTCGACGTATCGGACAGTGTGTCCGACGCGCAGCTTCAGACGGTCTGGACCACGCTGCACCGGCAGCTCGACGACCTGCCCGGCGACGGCGAGGTACGGATCATCCAGTTCGCCGAAGCCACGGCTGTGATGCCATACGACGCCGGCCCGGCGCGCGCGTTCCAGCGTCCCGCCGACGTCGCGGGCCACCGCACCGATATCGAGGCCGCATTGCGCCGCGTTGCAGGCACGACCGACGATGCCCCTCGCACGCTGACGCTGCTGGTCTCCGATGGGCGCGCCAATCACGGCGACGTGCGCCGCGCCCTGCCGGGCGCGCCTTCACCGTCGCACCCGTTGCTGTGGTGGGACATCACTGGTGGCACGACACCGGACACGCCGGTGACGCTCGATGTGACGCTCCCGGATCGTGCGCAGGTCCATGCCAGCGTGCCGCTGCAGGCACAGATCCACACTGCTGCGGTTACCGAAGGCTCGATCGATGTCACGGTTGACGACCGGCCACTGACGGCGGTCACGTTTGCGGCGACACCGGGTGAACCCGTGCAGATGACGTTTCCGGTGCCGATCGCACAGACCGGCTTCCATCGCGTGGAGACCACGCTGCGCATCGGCGGTGCGGCGGTCGAACGCCGCGTCCGCATCGTCGAGGCCGTCGGGCTGGCTCCGGTCGTCTACGTCAGCAACCGGTCCGACCCGGAGATCGCGGCCGCACTGCGGCGTGGCGGCTGGTCGACGACCGTGCGGCGACCGGCGCAGCTGCGTGATACGGATCTGCGCGGCGCCGGTCTGGTCATACTCGACGACATCGCGGTCGACGCGATGCCGAACCAGATGTGGGAGCAATTGGTCGCGTCGGTGTACCGCGACGGACTCGGTCTGATCGTCATTGGTGGCCGGCATACTTACGCGGATGGAGGCTATCGTCATTCGCAGCTCGAGGACGCGCTACCGCTTACCGCCGAGGGACGCCGACCGCACAGCAAGGCAGCGGTGATGTTCGTCGAGGACGTGTCCGGCAGCATGGAGCGCCTGCATGCGGCGAGCGGAATTCGGCGCATCGAGATCGCCAACCAGGCCGTGTTCGAAACGGCCCGTCAGCTGGACCCGACCGATCAGTTCGGACTCGTGACTTTCGACGCCGCGGCGCAGCTGCGCATTCCGCTCGGCCCGGTGCAGCAGCGACGACTCGACCAGATCCATGATACGCAGCTACAGCCCGCCGGCGGCACACGCCTGTCGGCCGGACTGGCGCTCGCGCTCGACCAGCTCGACGCCAACCCGGCGGACGAAAAGATCATCGTGCTGGTCAGCGACGCCCAGGTGGAGGGTGCGGACACGCTGCAGCCGATTCGAGATCGGCTCGCGTCCGTTGATGTCAGCGTCATTGCGCTGGCGATTGATGAGGCGTCGCAAGACGCCTCGCCCTCTGCGTTCGCGGCCCTGTGCGACGTCAACGACGGACGTCTCGTCACGGTGCGCGAGACGCTGGACCTGCCAGCCCTGATGCAACGCGAGCTGGTGCAGCAGCGCAAGGCACGCGTGGATTCAGTGACCCGGGCACAGCTCACCGCGCCCTTCCCGTTCGACGTCCCCGCCATCGCATCGACGCCGGAACTCGACGGTTACATGTTGGCGCGCACCAAGGACGACGCGATGACCTACCTGGCCGCCGACAACGGCGATCCGATCGCGGCCGGCTGGCGATACGGCAACGGACGGGTCATCGCCTTCACCACCGACCTCGGGAGCTGGCATCGCGGGTGGCCCGCCTGGGGCGTTTTCCTGGGCGCGATCAGCGAATGGGCCGGTGCCTCACATACCACTACGTCGCTGTTCAGCCGCCACACGATCGAAGATGACGAACTGCGGATCATGGTCGATGCCGTCGACACATCCCGGGATTGGGCACAGAGCCGCAGGCTGGTGCTGACGCTCAAAGACCCGGCAGGTCGACTGTCGACGACCTCATTGAACCTGACCGCACCGGGACGTTTCGAGGTTCGGGTCCCGGCGCCACTCGAGGGACGCTACGACTACTGGATCCGTGACCGCGACGACCCGGCTGGCAGCGGACTGCGCGGTGCGCTGTTCCGTCAGCTGTCGGATACCGGACCGGACGATGCACGCCAGCTGCTTGCATTACACCAGGCGGTACTTGACGGCGTGGTCGAGCGCGTCGATCTCGAGCGCCAGGCGCTGGCCGAGCGTCTGCCACAGGGCCGCTACCCCTTGAGCCGGTGGCTGATCGCGCTGGCGCTGCTGAGCTACGTTGCCACGCTGGTCATCGAACGCGACCTGCTGCGAACATGGATCGCGCGCGTCAATCCGGAAGTCCACGGAGGTGCGGCGTGAAAGCCGATCCCGCAATAGGCCGGACGGTCCGGGTCAAGGTGTGGGATGCCGCCGTGCGCCTGTTCCACTGGTCGCTGGTCGCGGCGTTTGCGCTCGCCTACGTTTCCCGACACGAACACTACGACCTGCACCTCGCCAGCGGCTATACCGTCCTCGGGCTGATCGCATTTCGGGTCGGCTGGGGCTTTCTCGGCCCCGTATCTGCGCGGTTCTCGAGCTTCGTGGTAGGACCGACGGGACAGCTCGCATACCTGCGCGGCATCGCCCGACGGCAGCCGGCGCGCTTCCTTGGCCACAACCCACCGGGTGGCCTGATGGTCGTGGCGCTGTTGGCAGTCCTGCTCATCGTCGCCGCATCTGGCGTCGCACTCGACGCCGCCGAGAACCGCGCCGGCCCGCTGGCCGGTTACACTCTGTTCCTGTACACGGACAGGATCGACGCGATCCACGATCTGTCGACGGACCTTGCACTGGCACTGGTCTTCGTGCATGTCGTTGGCGTGGTCCTGTCGAGTCGGCTGCATCATGAGAACCTCGTTGTCGCGATGATCACGGGTTACAAGCGTGCCGACGCCGACGATAGCGGTGACGTAACATCATGAAGCTCGCCTACAGCTCAAACGCCTACACACGCGCGACGCTGCTCGACGCGATCGACTCCATCGGCCGCCTCGGCTACGACGGCATCGAGATCCTGTGCGACCACCCGCACTGGTTCCCGGGACACGTCGATCAGCGCGAACTCGAAGCGGTACGCGACAGGATCGCCGAGTACGGACTCTCGGTGAGCAACCTGAATGCGAACACAGCCAACGTCTACTTCGACCCGCTGCCGCCCGAAAACGTCTTCGAGCCATCGCTGAGCAGCGCCGACGAAGGCTTCCGCCGCTGGCGCATCGAATACACGACGCATGCCATCGAGCTGGCCAGGGCCATCGGTTCGCCCTGCGTCAGCGTCACCTCGGGTCACCCGGGTTCGGGCGGACTGCCGACACGCGGCCTCGAGCTGATGACCGACAGCCTAAAGCGGATCTGCGAGGTCGCCGAGGCATCGGACGTCAGGATCGGCATCGAGTACGAACCGGGGCTGCTGGTCGAACGTGCCAGCGAGGTCCTCGAACTCATCGACCGTGTCGGGTCCGACAGGCTCGGCGTCAACCTCGACATCGGGCACTCGCATCTGAGCCGCGAGGATCCCGGCCAGACCATCCGTGCGCTCGCCGGACGCATCTGGAACGTACACGTCGAGGACATCGCCGCACTGAAACATTTTCATCTCGTACCCGGCACCGGCGACATGCCGCTGGCCGACTATGTCGACGCGTTTCGCGCCATTGGCTACGACAACTTCCTTACCGTGGAGCTGTACACCTTCCCCGACCAACCCGAACGCGTCGGCGCCGACTCTCTGGCCTATCTGCGAAACCTGTGCGCCCGGCCGTCATCCGCCGATGCCTGATCTACGCGCACTGATGCAGCTGATGCGACTGCCGGCCGTATTCACGGCCTGGTCGAACATCATCGCCGCGCACCTGATCGCAACGGCCGGTCACGTCGAATGGCGTTACCTCATCTGGACCGTCATCGCCTCCAGTGCGATCTATCTCGCCGGCATGGTGCTCAACGATTGTTTCGATCTGAGCGAAGACCGTCGCGATCGTCCGGGTCGCCCACTGCCGTCCGGCGCCGTACCGGTACGTTTCGCGTGGTTGCTCGGTGCCGGACTGCTGGCGGCAGGCCTCACCGCCGCCGCACTCGCCGGCACCCGGGTGCTTTTCTGGGCGGTTCCGCTGATCGGACTGGTGGTGCTGTACGACGGCGGCGCCAAGCACGGTCGGTTCGGCGAGGTCACGATGGCGGGGTGCCGCTACCTGAACTGGATCATGGGACTGTCCGTCATGCCGGTCGACGGGGCCGCTTGGCTGATCCCACTGCCGATCTTCTTGTACACGCTGTCGTTGACGACGCTGAGCGCGATCGAGGTCGACAGCACGGACAGGCAACGCGTGGCCTGGAGCATCGCAGGCATGGTCGCGGCCGGATTGAGCATGATCGGGCTGACCCTGCTCGGCGTGCTCGCCGACCCGCTGGGCCTGGTTGCCGCGGGCGCGTTGTTCGTGATCGTGATCATGCGCCTGCTGAAGGTGCGACAGGACACCACGCCGGAGACAGTGCAGGCGGCGATGAAGACGCTGATCATCGGCATCATCCCACTCGATGCCGCACTGCTCGCCACGGACGGCCGCTATCTCGCCGCCGTCCTGCTACTGCTGTTGCTGATACCAAGCAAGATCCTGAGCAGGCGGATCTACATCACCTGATCGTCCCGGCCGACGACAGGTGGCTTCACCAGGCATCGGTCACCGATGGCTGTTGCAGCAGCACCCGGAACCACGGCGTGAAACGTTGCGGATGCGCCACGACTTCACTGTGCAGCGTCGCGCGATCAACCCAACGCCAATCACCGACCTCGGCTGGCGCCGGCTGCGGCTGCCCGTCGAATGCACCGACGAACACCGACAGCAGTTCATGCTCTGTCAGTCCGCTGACGTCGTCATGTGCACGGTATTGCAGCCGATCGATCGCCCTCAATGCCACACTGAACCCGAGTTCCTCGGCGAGTCGGCGGGCCGCCGCGTCGGCAATCGCCTCGCCCGGCCGTGGATGGCCGCAACAGCTGTTCGACCAGAAGCCGGCGAAATGGTACTTGGCGGATGCGCGGCGCTGCAGCAACAACTCGCCGGCGCCGTTGAAAATCAGTATCGAGAAACCCAGATGCAGCAATCCACCGTTGGCATGCGCATCGAGTTTGCCGGCGGAACCGATATCCCGGCCAGCGTCGTCGACGAGCACCACGCGCTCGGCGGCATCGCGCAACCTGGCGACATCAGCGCCACCGGTACGTGCCGTGCGATCCGAGTCCTTGCTCATGCGCGCACCGCTGCCACCCTGCTCACCGGAGCCGGTCGACGATCGTGGATTTGACGTCGAGCATGTTGAAGCGGTCACGTGCAAAATCGCGGCTGGACGAGATCATGACGGGTCCCGCATCCAGATCGGTGAACAACCGGCCATGCGTGCCTTTCACCAGGTCCGCATCGAGCGGGATGACGTCCATCAACATCCGCAGACCGAGCTTTTTCTGCAACACCCGGAATGCGATCCGCGCACGCGGGGCGGCCAGTTCCGGGTCGAGGAACAGCTCGACCGGGTCATAACCTGGCTTGCGGTGGATGTCGACGGTACGCGCAAAGTCAGGCGCCAATCCATCGTCGAGCCAGTAGTAGTAGGTGAACCACGCGTTGGCCTCGGCCTGCACGACCAGCTCACCCGAACGCGGGTGATCCATGCCCCATGTCTTTTTGTCGTCGCCACCGAGCACGTGCGCGATGCCCGGCGTGGATTCCAGCAGCCGGCGCACGGCGGCGATGTCGCCGGCATCCCTTACGTAGACGTGCGCGACCTGGTGATCGGCCACCGCGAAGGCGCGACTCGCACCCGGGTCGAGGAGTTCCCATGACAGTGTGTTGCGCACCGCGATGTAGCCTTGCTCACGCAGTACGCGATTGATGTGCACGACGTGCGTGGCCGGCTCGATACCATACTCGGACACGATCATGACCTCGGCACCGCGTGCGCGCACGGCGTCAATCAACTGGCCGGCGACGCGATCGATCGCGGCGATTTCATCCTTGATGTCGGGATGCCCAGGGCCGAGTTTCTGCAGTCCGTAGTCGAGGTGCGGCAGGTACACGAACATCAGGTCCGGTGCATGCATCTCGAACACCGCCCGACTGGCGTCCGCGATCCACGCCGATGACTGGATGCCGGATGCCGGCCCCCAGAAGTTGAACATCGGGAAATCACCGAGGCGCTGTTCGAGCTGCTCGCCCAGCTGCGCCGGCTGACTGTAGATGCCGGGAATCTTGCGCCCGTCGGCCGGGTAGATCGGGCGCGGCGTGACCGAATAGTCGACTGCGGCATACATGTTGTACCACCAGAACATCTGCGCGCAGCGGAACCCGTCAACGTCGCGCCGCAGCACGTCCCAGACCTTCTCGCCACGCACGATGCGATTGGCCTGGCGCCAGAACAGGATCTCGGCCAGATCGCGGAAGTACCACCCGTTGCCGACGATCCCGTGGTCGCACGGCAGCGCACCGGTCAGCATGCTCGACTGTGCCGTGCAGGTGACGGCGGGGAACACGCCGTCCATCGGCGCCATGAAGCCATCCGCGGCCACGGCATTGATCGCCGGCGTCGACTCGCCAAGCATGCCCGGTGTCAGACCGACGATGTCGATCACGACCAGCGGGCGCGCACGGCTCATGCCGCCTGCTCCCGAATCAGCCCGCGTTGTCGCATCTGGTCCTGCAACCAGCTCAGTTCGGCCGCAAGCCCGGCATTGAGTTCGTCCGGTCCCTGCGGTCGCATGTCGACGGGCAGCACCTCCCAGGTGTATGTCTCGACCTCGAGATGCGGACGGCACGCCGGATTGTCCTTGAGGAAGTCGAGCACGTCGAGAATATCGCGCCGCGTGGTGGCCAGCATTCCGCCCTGCAGCGTTTCCGCCTGCACCGGGACATGGAAATGGATCCGCCACGGCGATCCGACCGGAAAGCGGCTGTCGGCGAGCGCCTCGGGCAGATCCATCACACCGTGCAGCCGCCCATTCTCATCGAGCGTCCTGACCTGATGCAGGTAGCGCGGCTCCGCATAAGCCTGTATCAGCTGCCGCCCCTCGCGATCGTCCGGCGCGTTGAGCGCGAGTGCGCTGGAGATCTGGATCTTGCCGACGGTGATCCCGGCAGCACAGATGCGCGACATCGAATCGGCGGCGGCTTCGTGCATCACAGCCTGGTGACAGACGTCGTAACAGATACCCAGATAGGATGCGATATCGCCAGGCGTCAGCCCGAATTCGCACCCCGCCTCCGGAAGCTCGCCGGTGTAGAAGTCGACCACCTCCTGTGTCCGCTCGAGGACGCAGCCCGGCTCCATTTCAAGGCACACCCGTACGTGCCGGCCTGTCGCCTGATCGAGGTCGCGCAGGCCGGTGACGAGGCGACAAAGATTCACGCACGCTGCCGCTTGTTTGGCCCGCGACCAGTCCGGCGCGTAGCCGAGCGGCAGCGTAGAGATCGTGCCCTCGGGCAGATCGTCAGGCATACATGCCGCGAGGATGCGGGCCAGGCGAAGCGTGTAGTCCAGCCGCGCATCGACTGACCAGTCGGGCCGATACACCGACGCCTTGACCGAGGCCTGGTGGAAGTTTTGATAGGGGAAGCCGTTCAGCGTCTGCAGACGCACGCCACTGGCGATCAGACGATCGCGCAGGGAAGCGAGCAGATCGGCATTGGCATCGATTAGCGTGGCGAGCTCACTGCAGAGCCACAAACCGGCCGAGGACTGTTCGAGCCGCCGCAGGCCCGCCACAGGGCTCACATGGCCACTGATCACGTGATCGAGGTCCGCAATCGAACCGGTGGGGTGCACGTTGCTGCAATACCCGAGTTCGAACGGCTGCCAACCGCGCACCGCAGGCTTCATTCGACTATCGGCGTCTGTCCCCGCAGCACCGAATTGTTTTCGAACAGTTTGGTCTGGTCGATGACGGGACGCTTCACCTCTTCCAGCGAGATCTTGCCACTCTGCGCGTAGAACTCGATCGGATTCTCGAACAGGACCTTGTGCACTATGTCCGGCGTAAATCCTTCCTCGAGCATCAGTTCGCCGGTCTTCGGCACCTTCAGTGGATCGCTGCGCCCCCAGTCGGCCGCACTGTTGACGACCATCTTCTCGGTGCCGTACTGCTTCAGCAGCGCGACCATGCGCTCCTCCGACATCTTGGTGTGCGGATAGACCGAATGACCTCGCCAACAGTCGCTCTCGAGCACGATCGGCAGCGTGATCTCGTTCAGGTGATCGACGAGGACCATCTCTTCTTTGACGCCGACCTCGCGGATCAGCGCCATCGTCCTTTCGGTGCCGACCTTCTTGTCGCGGTGCGGCGTGTGGATCAGGATCGGCAGATCGAGGTCCTTGGCGACCTCCATCTGGGCGGCGAAGAAGTATTCTTCGTTCTCGGTGATGTCGTCGTAGCCGATCTCGCCGACCGCGACCACACCGTCCTTTTGGCAGTACCGGGGGAGGATCTTCAAAACCTCCTCCGCCATCTGCCGGTCGTTGCACTCCTTGGGATTGATACCGATCGTGCAGTAGTGACGGATGCCGAACTGGCTCGCCCTGAACCGCTCCCAGCCGATCAGCGAGTCGAAATAGTCGATGAAAGTCGCCGACTGGGTGCGTGGCTGGCCCTGCCAGAACGCCGGCTCGACGACGCCGACGATGCCCGCCGCCGCCATGTTTTCGTAGTCGTCGGTGGTGCGCGACAACATATGAATGTGCGGGTCGAAGTACTGCATAAATCCCCCTGAGTACCTGGATTTATTTGTTGTGATTCTACCTTTCCAGTTTAACCCGCGGCAAAAATCCTGCCAGAAGGACTGCCCCCGACCGGTTCGCATTGGATTCGACAATAGCGGGAACGATTTGACTATCGGCGCACGATCGCCGCCAAGTCGACCGGTGCCATGCTGCAGCGGGTGCGGCGAACGTTGGCGAACGAACCGACGCATCGTGGTCGGATGCAGCCGGAGTTTCCCCCAGTCGGCAACCGATGCGCAGGGGGCAAATCGGGAGCGCGTTGTCGGAGCCAGGCGCGCCGAAGCGCCGCCCTCCGGGCAACCGGGGCGACGCGAAACCGACATGAACGATGTGATCGGGATTTCCAGTCGGCTGATCCCGTTGCGGCACCGGGCCACACCCTGCGGGACGACGACTGGAATCGGAAATCGATTGAAAAGAGAAACTGGAGCGGGAAACGAGACTCGAAC
>JAGRGY010000018.1:63678-82595 GCA_020445255.1 Gammaproteobacteria bacterium | reverse complement strand
TCTACCAACTGAGCTATTCCCGCCCAACGAGCGCGCTATTCTAGGCCATTGCGCCTACCTGTCAAGCCTCCGACTCAGGAGTCGTGCGGGAGTCTCGTCTGCTCGTCGCCACTGAGGCTCGGCCAAGCCGCACGCAGGTACAGCGTCATCGACCACAAGGTCAGCGCGACCGCGAGATACAGCAGCACCAGCCCAACGGTATAGACCGGAACGCCCCACAGGTCATCGCGATAGATCAGCAGCGTGATCGCCGCCATCTGGGTGGCGGTCTTGAACTTGCCGATCTCGGAGACAGCTACCTTGGTCCGGCTGCCGATTTCGGCCATCCATTCACGCAACGCCGAGATCGCGATCTCACGCCCGATGATGACCGCTACGGCAATCGCTACACCGATCGATGGATCGGCCTGCAGGATCAGAATGAGCGCCGTCGCGACCATCAGCTTGTCGGCGACCGGATCGAGAAACGCACCCAGGGCAGAAACCAGTCCCATGCGCCGCGCCAGGTAGCCGTCCAGCCAATCCGTAACGGCAGCCAGCACGAACACGACCGTCGCCGCCTCGCGCGACCAGGTCACCGGAAGGTAGAACAGCAGGACAAAGATCGGAATCAGTACGATCCGCAATACGGTCAACAGATTCGGGAGATTGTAGGTCGCATTCATTTGTTGCCGTGAAACGCCGCGTAGATCTCGTTCGCCAGCCTCTCGCTGATTCCGTCGACAGTGCGAATGTCCTCCACGCCTGCGCGCGACAGTCCCTGGAGCCCACCGAACTGCTTCAGCAGCCGCGCACGGCGCTTCGGTCCGATACCGCTGATGTCCTCGAGCACGGAACGCGTTTTTGCCTTGGCCCGACGCTGGCGATGACCGGTGATCGCGAAGCGGTGCGCCTCGTCGCGGATCTGCTGAACCAGGTGCAGTGCCGAAGAATCTGCACGCAGTATAAGAGGCGTGTTCCGACCCAACAAGAACAGCTGTTCCATGCCAGGTCTGCGGTCCGGACCCTTGGCGACGCCGACCAGCGACACGCCGTCGATACCAATCTCGTCCAGAACCTGTCGCGCCACGCCGAGCTGCGCGGCACCACCGTCGATCAGCAGGATGTCGGGCGACGGGTTCTCGCCGGACTGAACTCTGCGGTACCGCCGCTCGAGCGCCTGGCGCATCGCAGCATAGTCATCGCCGGGCTGGATACCGCTGATGTTGAAGCGCCGGTAATCGGCCTTGCTCGGCACACCCTCGACGAACACGACACATGACGCGACGGTCTGTTCTCCTTGGGTATGACTGATGTCGAAGCATTCCATTCTCGACGGTGACCCGGCGAGCTGCAGCGCCTCCTTGAGCGCAGCGACACGGCCTCGCGCACTGCTCTTGTGGGCGAGCCGGGCCGCAAGTGCCAGCCGGGCGTTGTCGACCGCCATCTTCAGCCAGCGCGCGCGATCGCCGCGCGGTTGTGCCCGTATGATCACGCGTCGCCCCGCCTGGAGTGTCAACGACTCCTCGAGCACCGCACGGTCCGGCGGCTCGTGACTGACCAGGATCTGTTGCGGCACACTCTTGCCGAGATAATGCTGGGCGATGAATGCCGACACGATCTCCGGCGCCTCGGCACCGTCGCCCGAACGGGGGAAGAGCGCCTTGTTGCCGAGATTTCGGCCGTCACGCACGTAAAACAACTGTACGCATGCGGCACCCGTCCCAGCCGCGACTGCGACGATGTCGAGATCGCCGCGCTCACCGCTGACATACTGCCGCTCCTGCACCGTGCGCAATGCGGCGATCTGGTCGCGCCGATGTGCCGCCTCTTCGAAGTCCAGACGCTCCGACGCGGTTTCCATCTTCTCGACCCACCGGCCGATCACGTCCTGGGCCTTGCCCTCGAGAAACAGCTCGGTGTCGCGAACGTCCTGCGCATAACGCTCGACCGATACGAACCCCACGCACGGCGCCGTGCAGCGCTGGATCTGGTACTGCAGGCAAGGCCGTGAACGGTTGCGGAAGAAGCTGTCCTCACACTGCCGTACCGGGAACAGTTTCTGCAAAAGCTGCAGGGTCTCGCGAACGGCGCCCGCGCTCGGGTAAGGGCCGAAATAGCGGCCTTTCGCACCACGCGCCCCACGGTGAAAGGCGAGCCTCGGAAAATCCTCGGCGGACAGATACAGATAGGGGTAGCTCTTGTCGTCGCGCAGCAGCACGTTGTACCGCGGCCGGTGCTGCTTGATCAGGTTGTTTTCAAGCAGCAGCGCCTCGGCCTCGGTATGCGTGGCGGTGATCTCGATGCCACGAATCTGCGCGACCATGCTCGCGACGCGCGCGTTGCTTGCGCGGGTAAAATAGCTGCCAACGCGGCGACGAAGATTCTTGGCCTTGCCGACGTACATCACTTCGCCGGCGGCATTCAGCATGCGGTACACCCCGGGTCCCGCGGTCAAGGTACCCAGAAAGGCCTTGTGATCGAAAAGAGCCGTCGCGTCATTCACACCGTCATTCTAGCGTTTCGACCCGACGACGCGGCATGTACGCCCAGCGAGCCGTCTCAGCCGTCGAGCAATGACCGGGCCGTCGCAAAGACCTGCTCGAACATGGCGTCGGTCAGGCGGCGCGTCTGCGTGTTGTAGCGACTGCAATGATAGGAGTCGACAAGCGTGGCCCCCGAAGGCAACCGATGTTGCGCGGCATGCGCAAACGGGGCGTCAGCCAGGCGCATTGCGCTCGCAGCGACTACGGATCCATGTGCGATCGACCCGAGCGCCACGACCACGCTGCCACCTGTAAATTCGGCCAACTCCCGGACGAGGAAGTCACGGCAGGCCCTGATTTCCGCGCCAACCGGCTTATTCTGCGGCGGCAGGCATTTGACCGCGTTCGTGATGCGGCAGTCGATCAGGCGCAGGCCATCATCCGCCGACCGCGATTCCGGTGCCGATGCGAAGCCGAAACGGTGCAATGTACGGTAGAGCAGGATGCCGGCGAAATCGCCGGTAAACGGCCTCCCAGTTGCGTTGGCACCGTGCATGCCAGGCGCCAGGCCGACGACCAGCAGACGTGCATCGACGTCACCGAACGGGGGCACCGGTCGGCAGAAGTAGTCGGGGTGTTCGGCCTTTACCGCATCCAGAAACCCAGCCAGCCGGTCACAGCGCCGGCAGTCCGGATCGAACCCACCCGCTGTCACTGCGGGTTTTCCAGCAAACCGTGGCGAATCGCCAAGTGTGTCAGTTCGACATCGTTGGAGACATCCAGCTTTTCGTAGAGACGATGCCGATAGGTGCTGACGGTCTTCGGACTCAGGAACAGGGCATCGGAGATCTGCTGCGTCCCCTGGCCGCTGGTGATCATCATCATCACCTGCATCTCGCGCGCCGAGAGCGTGGCCAGCGGCGACGATTCACCGCGGTTGCGAAAATTCGCCAGGGTGAGCTTCTGCGCGACATCGCCGGAGATGTAGTGCTGGCCACGCATGACGGCACGGATGGCGTCGAGCATCTCGTCCGACCCGCTGCCCTTGGAGATGTAACCGCGGGCGCCCGCGTCGAGCAACTGGTTGGGGAACGGGTCGTCGCTCAACACGGTCACGGCGATCACACGCACCGTGGGCGCGGTCTGCAGAATCTTGCGCGTCGCCTCGATACCCCCGATACCCGGCATGTTCACGTCCATCAGGATCAGGTCCGGGGCTTCGGTGCGCACGGCGTTGATCGAATCTTCGCCGTTCGCGTACTCGCCGACGACGACCATGCCCTCCTGCGCCTGCAGGATACTGCGCACCCCGGCACGGAACAGGTCGTGATCGTCAACCAGCATGATGCGAATCATGACAAAGCTGCCGCGAGCGGCTCTCCTGGGTAGCAAACGTCAAATCAGCGCGAATACTACCACGCAGCCCTCCGGCTTCCGCGCGTTGTATGGACGGTACGCCACGAACTCACTTCACCGCGAGAATCAACAGAACCACCAGACCGGCCACCGCCGCCAACGGCAGGATCGCGGCCTGCCAGTCCCCTTCACCAGCCTTCGGACTGTTCGCCGACCAGTGCTTGTACGCGGGCCATAGCACGAACAGCATCATGATGCCGGCGACCACGCCCAGGATCTGCATCCAATCCATCACCCGCCTCCCCGGCGCCCATCAGCAAAAACCCCGGCGCCAGGCCGGGGTCCTCTAGGCGAGCAGCCCGAATTGTCAGTCGTCGCCGCCGAAGATGCCCAGTATCTGCAGCAGGCTGATGAAGATATTGAAGATGCTCAGGTAAAGGCCGTAAGTGGCCATGATGTAGTTGGTCTCGCCACCCTGGATGATCCGGCTGGTATCGAACAGGATGAAGCCGCTCATCACCAGGATGATGCCTGCCGACACGGCCAGCGACAACGCCGGCATGTGCAGGAACAGATTGGCGATCATTGCCAACACCACGACCATCATTCCGGCGAACAGGAAGCCTCCCATGAAGCTGAAGTCACGCTTCGAGGTCAGCGCGTAGCCCGACAGACCGAGGAAGATGATCCCGGTTCCGGCAAACGCCGTGGCGATCACCTGCGGGCCGTTGGGCAGCGCCAGATACATGCTAAGTATCGAGCCGAGTCCAAAACCGAGCAGACCGGTGATCAGGAAGATCACGCCGATGCCCGAGCTCGAATTGGCGGTGCGCGGCAGCACGAACATCCCCAGCACCATCGCGGCGATGACAGACACCAGGTACCCGATCGGTGGCACACCCACCGCCATCGAGATGACGGCCATCAGCGCGCTGAACCCGAGCGTCGCGGACAGCAGCAGGTAGGTGTTCTTCAGGACCTTGTTACTGGATACCGCCGATGACCCGCTGTGGGCGATAACGTTCTCGTAACGATTCATTGCAAATAGCCTCCCAGGCGTTGTTGCGTTGAAATTCACCAGTAAGAGACCGCAGGCGGCCACGAAAGTTCTGTTAAGGATACCTTAACGAACGATCCGATTCCAAAGTTCCGACGACGGCCAAACATGGTTGTTTTGTGGGGAATTTCCGGTATTCTTCCGCCCCGCACCCGCACCGGAGGGGTGGCAGAGCGGTTGAATGCAACGGTCTTGAAAACCGTCGTAGGTGAAAGCCTACCGTGGGTTCGAATCCCACCCCCTCCGCCACCCCCATGGACCGCCAGCGATCCGACTCACTGGGCTTGAGCCAGCAGTTGCACCCCGCGGAAGCGCGCCGCCAAGCCCCTCGTAGGGGATTCCCGTTCGTCGATTCAAGCACCGCGTCGCCCGGTCGCTAGGGCTTCAACCGGAGCCACAGAAAGCGCGGCAATCCCGATGCAAGCGGCGACCCACCTTGAATGCTACGAGTTTCCGGACCAACCCGGGAACGCCAGCGGCAAAACGTTGACCTGCATCGTCGCCGAAGACGACGGCGCTGACGTGCTGCTGCTTTGCAAGATCCTTGGAAAATGCCAGGCCAGCGTGCGCCTGTACCGGGTCCGTGACGGCGTCGAGCTGCTCGCTTTCCTACGCACACCGCCCCACCGCATTCGCCCTGATCTGGTGCTGCTCGACCTGAGCATGCCCCTGATGGACGGTCGCGACGCCCTCGTCGAGATTCGCGAAGACCCCAACCTCGCGCCACTGCCGGTCATCGTGCTGACCACGTCGAGCAGCCCGGACGATGTCGACTTCGCCTACCGCAACGGCGCCAACAGCTACATCACGAAGCACCCGGATTTCGACCGCTTCCTGAACAGCATCCAGCTGCTCATCGGCTATTGGCGGGACGCCGTCCAGCTACCGCGTGTCGGGGCCTAGCAACGTGCGCGAATCGCTCAATATCCTGCTGGTGGAAGACGACACTGCGGATGCGTTTCTGGCGCAGAAACACCTCGCTGGCACCGGTCGCCATCATGTCGTGGTTACGCCGTCGCTGACCCAGGCGCTGTCCCTGATCGAAAACGAGAAATTCGAACTGATTCTCAGCGACCTCAACCTGCCGGATTCGCAAGGCATCGAAACCGTCAAGCGCCTGGTCGGCTGTGCGCGCGAAGTGCCGGTCGTTGTGCTTACCGGCACAGACGACTTCAACTACGGCGCCGAGCTCGTCGCCGAAGGCGCGCAGGACTTCATCGCGAAGGCGCGCGTCAGTGCCGACCGGCTCGAAGAGGTCATGATCCATGCGCTGGCGCGGCAACAGCTCTGGGTGGATGCCCAGCAGGCCGGCCTCTACGATGCACTTACCGGGCTGCCGAACCGGGCGCTGTTCCAAAGTCACATCGACCAGGCTATCGAAAACGCGCACCGCCGCAACGAGCGGCTGTTGGTTGCCTATCTCGATCTCGACGCCTTCAAGCCCGTGAACGATGCACATGGCCACGCGGCCGGTGACGACCTGTTGAAGCAGGTCGCCGTCCGTGTAGCCCGCACGCTGCGTAAATCGGACCTGGTCGCGCGTCTTGGCGGGGACGAGTTGGCGATCGTGATGCCGATGATCGACGATGTGTGCCACGCGTTGTCCCGAATCGAAAACATCGCGTCCGAACTGGCTGCACCGTATCTGCTTCAAACACCTCGCGGCACCACGTCGATTGACAACACCGTCAGTATCGGTGTCAGCATCTATCCTGACCACGCCGCGCGTGGCGACCTGTTGAGCGCCTGTGCCGATCAGGCGATGTACCAGGCCAAGCGACTCGGCGGCAACTGCGTACAGGTTTACTCGCCTCACCTCCCCAGTGACATCGCGATCAGTTGCCAGGAGGCGTTTGCCGAGCGTGTGGTCACTGCGCAGATTCCCGCAGGCCGACTCCAGGTACTGCTGATCGAAGACGACGAGCAGGACAAACAGCTTATCGAACATGTCGCTGACTTGGCGAACGCCGACGTCGATATCCATTGGTGCCAAACCCTGAAGGAGGCGATCGCGGCCGCACGCAACAAGAGTTTCGGGGTCGCACTCCTCGATCTGAACCTGAACGACTCGCAGGGGCTGGATACGCTGCAGCGCTTCGTGAAATTCGCTCCCAAGCTTCCGGTCATCGTGCTGACGCAGGCAGATCATGCCGATTTGGGGTCCGAAGCCATCCGCGCCGGCGCCCAGGACTTTCTCACCAAGGACCTGCCCGATCTGCATGCATGGCCGCGGTCAGCGCGCCATGCCATCGAGCGGCATACGCTGGTGCGCAACGCAATCCTCGCCGGACAGCGCGCACGCCTGGCCAACATCGATCAACTCACCGGCCTCGCCAATCGCCGCGAGTTCCTGGCAGAGCTCGAAACGGCGCTCGCGCGCGTCCCGCAGGAGAAAAACCAGTTCGGCATCGTCATTCTCGACCTCGCCGATTTCAGCTCGATCAACGATCGCCTCGGGTACCTGGTCGGCGACGAGGTGCTGCGTATCCTTGGCGACCGCCTGCTCAGGGAATTCGATGACGGCGATTTCGTCGCCCGTCTTGGAGGCGACGAGTTCGCCGCTATCATCTACGAGGACTGCAGTGGAGAACCCCTGCGTGCGAAGCTGGCCACAGTGCAGAGCAGCCTTTCGAAGGCAGTAATCACCGATGAACGCCAGTTGCGGGTCGGTGTAAAAATGGGCATCGCCTGCTTTCCTGCGCATGGGCATACGGCCTCGGTACTCATGCACGCCGCCGATACGGCGCTGCGGCATGCCAAGCACTCCCACGAAAGATCAATCGTCCAGTACACACCGGAAATGGGTCTCGCCTCCGAGGCAAGGGCGGCAACCGAGGTGTTGTTGCGCGCGACCATGCACGAAGGTGGCATGCACCTGGTGTTCCAGCCGATCATCGATGTCGAATCGGGATCGCTGAAGAAGCTCGAGGCGCTGCTGCGCTGGCGGCACCCCGACCGGGGTCTGTTGACGCCCTACCACTTTGTTGGCGTCGCCGAAGACACGGGGTTGATCATCCCCATCGACCACCTCGTGCTGCGGGAAGTTTGCCGGCTTTCGAGCCGCTGGCTGCCACATGCCCGCAAGAAGTGGCCGGGGCTGACATTCAGCGTAAACGTCTCCGCCACAACCATCAATCAGACCAACTATGCCGAGACTGCCGCATGGCTGTGCGACGAATACGGTCTTACCGACAACAAACCGACGATCGAGGTAACAGAAACGGCCCTGTCGCTCGACTCGAACAACACGATGGCGCAGATCATACACCTGCAACAACTGGGCTTTGCCGTCGCACTTGACGACTTCGGGACCGAGTACTCGTCACTGTCCTACCTGCACCAGCTGCGTGTCGACGAAGTAAAGATCGACCGCACCTTCATCGCGAACCTGCCCGAGGACAAGCGCTCGGCGATTCTGGTCGAATGCATCGTACAGATGGCCAGGGAACTGGGCCTGAAAGTGGTCATCGAAGGCGTGGAGACTGAGATGCAGAAGGCCATGTTCGCGAACAAACCCGACGTGATGTTGCAAGGCTACCTGATCGACAAGCCACTGGAGCTGGATATCCTCGAACGACGATATAAAATCGATGCAACAGGATATCGGAGCCCCCATTGAAGACACTCCCGGCACGGATTCGCCAAAAGGATAAACCGCAGCAGAACTGGCCCCTGATTTCCGGCATCGCCGCGATTGCCATTGTGACGGCGCTGTCACTCTGGCTTTACCAGAAGCGCATCGACGGCCTGGTTGCCAACGAAGCGACGCAATTGCGCAGCGAGGCGCGCGCGGTAAGTAGGCTGGTCGCGCATGCGATCGACAGCCAACTCCGCCAGCTGGCGCTTTTTGCCCAGCGATCTTCGTCGGCGATCACAGAACTGGCAAACCAACCGGACAGCGGGGATCTACGCAAGTCACTACTCGACGACTTGCGCCGACAGGTCCCGGGAGCACTCCATCTCACCATTGCAGATGGCGCGGGCAATACAGTCTCGACATCCGGCGCGTCGGCGGCTGACACCTGCCGTGGGGAGCTTGGCACCTACGGGTCGGGTGCGGGTGACACCGGTCCACCGATCTCGGGCGTTTATGCCACGCCCGACGGTGATCACGTCGACCTGGTAACCGATTACCGTACACCGGACGGTAGAACCGCATTGCTGTGCATGGGTGCCACTCCCACCTTCCTCAGCGCGCTGCTGGCCGAATCCGAGCTGGGCGGCAGGCGTTTCCTGTTGGCCCGTAACGACGCCGGCAGACGGATCGAAATCACTTCACAACGCGCTGACACATCTCCCCGTGGCGCTTTCACCACCGCTGATCAAAAGTCCTGGCCAGTTGCCATACCGATACCGGGCACGCCGTGGCAGTTATTGGCCGCCACCTCCGGCAACGTCCTTCAGCCGGGTTTTACTCGCATTCGTGATCAAACCGCTATCGTATTGGCCGCGTTCCTGCTGTTCGCCGCGATCGCGCTGGTTGCAGGCCTGCGCCGGGACGCGCGCCTCACCCAGCAGATACGCGACCGCGAGACACTGCTCGGCGCGGTAATCGACACAATGGTCGACGGCGTGATCACGATCGATGACAAAGGCAACATTATCGGTGTCAACCCTGCGGCGGAGTCGTTGTTCAGCCGAGATCGTGAAGAGATGTTGGGCAGGAACGTCAAGGTTCTCATGCCAGAGCCCTTTGCCTCACAGCACGACCAGTACCTACGCAACTACCTCGCAACAGGGCGAGGCAGCATCATCGGCATTGGACGCGAAGTTTCCGGTCTGCGCCGCGACGGCAGCACGTTTCCGATGGCCTTGTCGGTCGGCGAGTGGCGACAGGACGAACAACGCTTCTTCGTCGGCATCGTGCGCGATATAAGCACACTGGTCGCTGCCAGGGAAAAGATCGAACAGCAGACTCGCGCACTGACCGAGTCCAATCGCGATCTCGAACAGTTCGCGTTCGTTGCGTCGCACGATCTGCAGGAACCTTTGCGCAAGATTTCGTCGTTCGGTCAGTTACTCGAACTCGAATACGCCGACGAAATCCAGGGCGACGGAAGGAGTTATATGCGCTTCATGGTCGACGCCAGCCGTCGCATGAGCCGCCTGATCGAGGGCCTGCTCGAGTTCTCGCGGATCAACTCCGGCGGCCGACCGTTCGAACCGGTCGACCTGCGAGCAGTGGTCGATGACATTCTCGAAGACCTGTCGATGCAGATCGTCGAATCGCACGCCGCGATCCGCCTCGAAGGTCATGCCCGAATATCGGCGGACAAGATTCAGATCCGCCAGCTGCTGCAGAACCTGATCGGCAACGCCATCAAGTTCCGACGGGCGGACGAAAATCCGCACGTGACGATCGATATCAAGACACTCGCAGTGCCGGCGGGCGCGGCGGAGATCGTGGTCGCGGACAAGGGCATCGGTATCGACCCGAAATTCCACGCCACGATCTTCGAGCCATTTCGTCGACTCCACTCGCGCGACGAATATCCGGGCACCGGACTCGGCCTGTCGCTGTGCAGGAAGATCGTCGACCGGCATGGCGGGACGATCGACGTGGCAAGCGACCCCGGCCACGGCAGCCGCTTTACCATCGTCCTGGGTTCGCGCCACGACGACTGACGCTGCGTCGCTCCCGGCCTACCAGCGCCCGGGAGCGACCTGCAGCTGCAAGGTGGCGACCGGTACCTCGCCGAACGGCAACACGCCAAGATGAAGTTTCAACGCGCGGTGGCCGAATTCAACGCCAAGCAACGGCAATGGGAATACGGCAGGGGCATCCTGCGGTGAATCGTCGTAACCGCTCAACAGCAACACTTTTATGCCAGGTGCCACGATCCAGTCACCGTGGCTGAATTCCCTGTGCACGAAGGTGCCAACGTAGAAACTCGTATCATCGTAGCTGTTTTCGTAGAAACCGAACGTCACATCGACATCGAGCACAGGCTGATCGAGCCAGCGCCGCCATCCGTCCCATTCGATGCTCGCGCCGAGGCCGTTATTGGTCTGAGTGTAGTGGTATGTGCGTCCACTGTCGGTGTAGTGGCTTTCCATATGCCGCGACAGCCCATTCAGGTCCAGCGTCCACCCGGCATCCCGTTCGGCCGCCGACACGACGGGTGACAGGGTCGCGATACAGAGGGACAGACAGGTCTCTGGTATGCGACGCGAGATCGCACCGAATCGCTTGCCGATTCCGGTTTCGCATTCCATCGCCGCCCCCATCTCTGACGTCGCGATGCCGTCAATCAGTCCTTGCGCAGTGTTTCGACACCACCCATGTACGCCCTGAGCTCCTCGGGCACTCGGATACTGCCGTCCGCCTGCTGGTAATTCTCCATCACGGCCACCAGCGTGCGGCCGACGGCCAGCCCCGAGCCGTTCAACGTGTGCACCAATTCGGGCTTGCCGGTGGCCGGGTTGCGCCAGCGCGCCTGCATGCGCCGCGCCTGAAAATCGCCGACGTTCGAGCAGGACGAGATCTCGCGGTACTTCTGCTGTCCGGGCAGCCACACCTCGATGTCGTAGGTCTTGGTCGCTGAAAAACCCATATCGCCGGTACACAGGGTCACGACCCGATATGCCAGACCCAGGCGCTGCAGAATCGCCTCGGCATGTCCGGTGAGCTGCTCAAGCGCGTTGAACGACTCGTCCGGCCGCACGATCTGCACCATCTCGACCTTGTCGAACTGGTGCTGGCGGATCATTCCGCGCGTGTCCTTGCCGTAGGCGCCGGCCTCGGACCGGAAACACGGGGTATGCGCGACATAGCGACGCGGCAGATCAGCGTCGTCGACGATCGTGTCGCGGACCAGGTTGGTCAGCGGCACCTCTGCAGTGGGTATCAGTCGGTAATCACTGCCGGCGAGCAGAAACAGGTCCTCGGCGAATTTCGGCAGTTGCCCGGTGCCATACAGGCTGTCGGCATTGACCATGTAGGGGACGTACGCCTCGACATAGCCGTGCTCACCGGTGTGAACATCGAGCATGAACTGGGCGAGCGCACGGTGCAGGCGCGCCAGCTGGCCACTCATGACGACGAATCGCGAACCGGTCAGCTTGGCGGCCGCGTCGAAGTCGAGCATCGCGAGTCCGCCTCCGAGATCGACATGATCCCTGGGTTCGAAATCGAACGCCGGGGGCTCGCCCCAACGCCGCTCTTCGCGGTTGTCGTTCTCGTCCCGGCCGTCGGGCACGCTGGCATGCGGCAGGTTCGGCACGTTCAACGCGATCTCCAGCAGCGCGGCCTGGACCTCCGCCAGCGCGTCCTCGGCCGCTTTCAGCCGATCGCCCAGGCTCGCCACCTCGTCCAGCAGCGGTTGGATGTCCTGCCCCGACGCCTTGGCCTTGCCGATTGACTTGGACCGGGTGTTGCGCTCGTTCTGCAGCTCCTGCGCTTCGACCTGCAGCGACTTGCGGCGGGCCTCGAGTTCGGCGATGCGTGCCGTGTCGAGTACGAAACCGCGACGTCCAAGTTGGGCGGCAACCGCGTCGAGGTCGGCGCGCAGGAGTTTCGGATCAAGCATGAATCGGGGCCTGCTCTGACTAGTCCAGGTTGGCTTGTGCCGACCACGAGACGATATGCCCTGGGCCGACCATGTCATTCAGCAACGGCATCACCGCCGCAACGTTCTCGGGGCGATCGAAGAACTCGATGATCACGGGCAGGTCGAGCGACATGTCCAGCAGGCAGGACTCGTGTACCTGGCCCGACTTGCCGAATCCCGCGATGCCACGAAAAGCGGTCACCCCGGCGACACGGTGCTGCTTGTGCAACAGCTCGACGATCTTGCGGTGCTGGTGCCCCTTCTCGCTGCAGTACACCCGCACCATGACGACATCGCTCTGGTTCATAGTTGTCTCGCCAGCGTGACCCCGATGAAGGCTGCGCCCACGCAGACCACGACACTGACCAGGATATTGGCCACCGCCTTGCCGTAATCGGCCTGTTCCAGCAGCACGAGGGTCTCTATAGAAAAGGTTGAAAAGGTCGTGAATGCACCCAGCAGCCCGATCAGCGCAAATCCCCGCCATTCGGCAGCCGACACGACGCGCTCCAGCATGACGATGTACAGATACCCCATGATCAGCGAACCGAGCACGTTTACTGCAAGCGTGCCGTACGGAAACCCACGCCCGAGCAGTGTGTAAACACCGTTCGAGATCCAAAAACGCAGCAGCGCACCGATCGCACCGCCGGCTGCTATGGCGAGGGTCTGGGTCACATCACATCCGCGGCTGCAAAGCCGGCATCTTACAGAAAGCGGGGTTTGGACTACAGGGGCCGTGGCCTGCGCGGCGACGGCCGGGGCCCACTCACTGCCCGCCTTCGCGTGCCTTGCGGTCGAGTTCCCTGAGCCTGGCCAGCTTCTCACCGATCTGAATCTCGAGTCCGCGGTCGACGGGTTCGTAAAGACGTCGCTCGCCCAGCTCGTCGGGCAGATAGCGCTCGCCTGCAGCGTAGGCGCCCGGTTCATCGTGGGCGTACCGGTAGGCTTCGCCGTAGCCGAGCGTCTTCATCAGGCGGGACGGTGCGTTGCGCAGGTGGATCGGGACCTCCAGCGAACCCGACTTGCGGGCCAGGTCCATGCCGGCGTTGAACGCGGTGTAGACGGCGTTGCTCTTGGCGGCGCTGGCCATGTAGACAACGGCCTGCGCAATCGCCAGCTCCCCTTCCGGGCTGCCGAGGCGCTGCTGTACGTTCCACGCACTGAGCGCGATATCGAGCGCGCGCGGGTCGGCGTTGCCGATGTCTTCCGACGCCATCCGCACGACTCTGCGCGCGATGTACAACGGGTCGCAACCGCCGTCGAGCATGCGGCACAGCCAGTACAGCGCGCCGTCCGGCGACGAGCCACGAACCGACTTGTGCAGCGCCGAGATCTGGTCATAGAACGCCTCGCCGCCTTTGTCGAACCGGCGCACCTGGCCGCTGCACACCTCGGCGACCACCTCGTCGCCGATCACGCCGGCGTCGGCAAGATCGGACGCAATCTCGAGCAGGTTCAGGGCACGCCGCGCGTCGCCGTCGGCTGCCTCCGCCATCATCGCCAGCGCCTCGTCGCCAATCGTCAGCTGCTGACCACCCAGGCCCCTGGGTACGTCAGCCAGTGTCCGCCGCAGCAGATCGCTCAGGGCGTCGGCCGGCAGCGACTTGAGCACGTAGACGCGCGCCCGCGACAGCAGCGCGTTGTTGAGTTCGAACGAGGGATTCTCGGTCGTCGCACCGACGAACAGCAGCGTGCCGTCTTCAACGTGCGGCAGGAACGCATCCTGCTGGCCTTTGTTGAACCGGTGCACCTCGTCGATGAACAGCACGGTACCGCGTCCATCCTCGGAACGGCGCCGGTGGGCGAGATCGACGGCGGCCCGGATGTCTTTGACGCCCGCCAGCACAGCCGACAGGGTCTCGAACGCAAAACCCGATCGCCCGGCGAGCAGGCGCGCAAGCGTCGTCTTGCCGGTGCCCGGCGGCCCCCAGAAGATCATCGAGTGCAGCCGCCCGCTCTCGATCGCCCGGCGCAGCGGTTTGCCCTCGGCGAGCAGGTGCCGCTGGCCGATGAACTCATCCAGCGTGGACGGCCGCATGCGGTCGGCGAGCGGCCTCGGCGCACCGTCGTCGCGGCTGAACAGGTCGTCTTCATTCATGGGCGCATTGTAGCGATTCACGCCGTGATCGAGGGTGCCGCGTACCCCGGCCACGGACAGGCGCTCACGCCGACCACGGTCCGCGTCCCCTGACCCGTCGGCCAACCGATATGGCGACCTGTGCCATACGCGATATCATGCGGCCGGGCACGCCACGTACCGGCCACCCCGATCGCGGCGAGCACCACCTCTGCGGAGGAAGTCACGCACGCGTCAGGCATTCGCGAACAAGGAGAAAAAGCATGACGCCTGAACATAAGCGCCTGGTCAAGAAATCCTGGGATCGCGTGTTCCCGCAACAACATGAGGTGGCGCGGCGATTTTATGAGCGCCTGTTCTTCGCCCACCCTGAGGTCAAAACGTATTTCCGGGGTGACATGCTGGAACAGGGGCGCAAACTGATGGCCATGCTCGATGCCGCCGTCCGCAGCCTCGACAACCTCGATGCGCTGACCGAGCCGTTGCGCCGGTCGGGTCAGGCGCATGCCACCTACGGGGTCACTCCTGCGGACTATGACAAGGTCGGCGACGCTCTCCTGTGGACGCTGGAAAAGCAGCTGGGCGCCGCATTCACACCCGCGGACCGCGAGGCGTGGCGCACCGTCTATGCGACCGTGGCCGACATCATGATCGACGGGGCCGGCTCGCCGGCCAGCTGAAAGGCGTCCTTCCCGGGTACGCCGCGCTCGAGGGCGTCGACCGTATCCCGCGCACTCGAGCAACGGATCGGTATCGCATTCACATCTCCGCGGGCGTACGTCATTTCTATCGGCGCAGATTTCCCTCGGGGCGCCGCCATTTGCGAAATGTCGACCGCTACGCAAATCTGTGTCCGCGACGCCCGCGGTAGCGGATTTACGGCGCGTCATTTCGATCGCATGATGGAACTGTGCCATCCGCAGGCGCGCGCCGGATCCGGCTCGCCGGGCACGAGGTACCATTCTCCCCATGTTCATTGACGTCCGCACGCTGCCGGATGGCAGCCGCCTCGAGACCGACCTCGCCATCATCGGCGGCGGGGTCGCCGGCATCACGCTCGCGCGCGCACTGGCCGACAGCCGTGCACATATCTGCATCATCGAGGCCGGCGGTCTCGAGTACGATGCGGAGGTCCAGGCGTTCTACGACGGCGAGTGTGTCGGCATCAGCTATCCACTGACCGGCAACCGCCTTCGCTACTTCGGAGGCAGTTCGAACCACTGGGGCGGGTTCTGCCGACCGCTCGAAGCGATCGATTTCGAGGTGCGCGACTGGGTGCCGCACAGCGGCTGGCCGTTCGCGATCGACGAACTCGCGCCGTATTACGGCCCGGCCAGCGAGGTCGTCGAAATAGCGCCGCCGCGTTTTGGGGACAAGACCTATTGGGCGCGCCACACCGGAACCGAACTGCCCGACCTGCCCAGCGGCCGCATGGAGCAGCGCTTCGTACAGTTCAGCCCGCCGACCCGTTTCGGCACGCGTTACCGTGACGAGTTGCGTGCCGCGCCGAACGTCGACGTGTTGCTCAACGCCAATGTCACGCTGATCGCCGCCAGAACGGACGGGCGATCGGTACAGGCCGTCAGGATCGCGACGCTGAACGGGCTGCACCACGAGGTGCATGCCAGACAGTTCGTGCTCGCGACCGGAGGACTCGAGAATGCGCGCATGCTGCTGCTGTCCGACGACGTGATGCCGGCAGGACTCGGCAATCGGCACGACCTCGTCGGCCGTTACTTCATGGAGCACCCACACCTGTCCGGATTCGGCGACATCGTGCTCGCCGACCTCGAGCGGCTGCCGCCGATCTATCGCCGCCGGGTGCGTGTCGAAGGACGCGACGCGAGTGCCGCCTTCACGCCCAGCGAGCGCTTCCTGCGGGACAATGCCCTGCTCAACGCCGTGTTCATGGCCGGCGAAGCCGGGACCTACCGCGACGACACAACCGCCGACTGGCCGCATGCACGACAGCATGTCGACATGCTGCGCGCCGCGTCGCACCTGATCGGACGGCCGCACCGACCCGCGGACGCCCCGCTCGGCAACTGGCTTGGACTGGGCTGCGCCTGCGAACAGGCCCCCAACCCGGACAGCCGGGTCATGCTCACCGACGAGCGTGACCGCCTCGGCCTGCGCAGGATCCGGCTCGACTGGCGACTCACTCATCAGGACCGGCACAGTGTCGTCACCCACATGCGCATGCTCGCGGCCGAGATCGGCGCGCTCGGTGCGGGACGCATGCTGGTCTATGCGGAACACCCGGACGACTGGCCGGCGATCGTCAGCGGCGGGGCCCACCACATGGGCACGACGCGCATGCACGACGACCCGCGCCAGGGTGTCGTCGATCGCAACGCCAAGGTCCATGGCGTCGACAACCTGTACATCGCCGGCAGCTCGGTGTTCCCGACCAGTGGCGCCGCCAACCCCACGCTGACGATCGTGGCGTTGACGCTGCGCCTCGCCGATCACCTGAGGACTCGGGTAACCTGACATGCATCGAAAGATTCCCGCGGACAGCGCGAACGGCCTTCGCCCGACCCGGCGAACATTCCTCGCCGTACTGCTCGGCGTCACCGCCGCGACCCTTTTGCCGCCGACTGCGCCGGCGGACGGCGGCGCGCCGCCCCCCACCTGGATACTGCCGCTTGTAGGCGACCGCGACGCGACGGCGCGGATCGGCGGCGCCTATCTGCGGGACCATCCGCAGGAACGCGATACCGCGTACCTGGCCGCCCGGTTGTGCGACGCGCTGGGCAATGCCACCGATATGCATGGCGATGCCTCGGTGCCGTTGGCGGCAGCGGAGAAGATGATCCAGGATGAATACCGCGATGCGCGCGTCGTCGACGTCGACGGCTGGATACTGAGCATCAGCGAGGCACGTCTCTATGCCCTGGCGGCGTTGCTGGGTCTGGGCGGCGACTGACCGGCGCCGCGCCGCAACGGTCAGCGGTCGACGTTCAGGACGTCCCAGTCGTCCTCGCCCTGATAGACAAACAGGTTCGGGTCGATCGGCTGGTTGCGTTGCACGTCGGAAAACGTCAGGCGCGAGATCTGGCCGAACTTGTCTCTCAGCTCCATGCGCTGCAGCTGAGCGCCATCGAACGCCAGCAGCACGCGATCCAGATCGCTCTCCGGATCGCGCGGGATCAGCTCCAGCCATTGCAGGCCCTGGCGCTCACCGATCTCGACGATCTCGAAGTCCTTGTCGACCGACGATTCCGTGGTCATGAACGCCACCGGCGAACCCTTCAGGGCCCACTTCTGCAGATGGCGGGTGACCTGCTTGAGCTCTTCCTCGATGAACCACACGTCGCGGCCGTCGGCGAGGATCACCTGTTTGCGCGGCGCGACGTAGTCCCAGCGGAAATGACCGGGCCGCTGCAGCAGGAACAGGCCGTACATCTTGCCGCTGGTCGCGTTCTCGGTATCCAGCACCGATTGTTCGAACTTCGCCTGCAACGTGACCAGGCCGTCCAGGAACCGGTCCAAAGCATGGCGACCGGCGCCGGCCTCGGCTTCGGCGCTGCCCATCACGAGCAACAGGAATACGAACGACAGGGCTCTGAATGGCATCAGTCACGTACCGGTGGCGGCGCCAGCACCTCGCGATTGCCGCGTTCATCGGCGGCGCTGACGATGCCGATGCGCTCCATCTCCTCGACCAGCCGCGCGGCGCGGTTGTAGCCGATCTTGAGGCGCCGCTGCACACCGGATATCGAACCCCGCCGCGACTCGGTCACGATCTTCACGGCCTCGTCGAACAGCGGGTCCTGATCCTCGGTGTCGACACCGGACGCCTCTGCCGATAGACCCGGGATCGCCTCGGTTGGTTCCTGCAGGATCTCGTCGACGTAGTTCGGCGCGCCCGACTGCCGGAGGTGATTGACCACCCGATGCACCTCGTGGTCGTCGACGAAGGCGCCATGCGTGCGTTCCGGAATGCTGGTACCGGGCGGCAGGTACAGCATGTCACCGTGACCGAGCAGCGACTCTGCACCCATCTGGTCGAGGATCGTGCGCGAGTCGACGCGCGACGACACCTGGAACGCAATGCGAGCCGGTATGTTGGCCTTGATCAGGCCAGTGATGACGTCGACCGACGGCCGCTGCGTCGCCAGCAACAGGTGGATGCCGGCCGCGCGCGCCTTCTGCGCCAGGCGTGCGATCAGTTCTTCGACCTTTTTGCCGACCACCATCATCATGTCGGCGAACTCGTCGACCACGACGACGATGTACGGCATCGCGTGCAGGTCGGGGATCTCCGGCAGGTCACCGCTGATCGGGTCGGGCTCGGGCTTGAACAACGGGTCCTTGATCGGCTCACCGGCCTTGATCGCGTCGCGCACCTTCTTGTTGTAGCCGGCGATATTGCGCACGCCGAGCGACGCCATCAGCCGGTAACG
>JAGRGY010000018.1:27508-63631 GCA_020445255.1 Gammaproteobacteria bacterium | reverse complement strand
GTGACGACCGGCGTCAACAGGTGCGGGATGCCCTCGTAGACCGACAGTTCGAGCATCTTCGGATCGATCATGATCAGGCGGATTTCTTCGGCCGTGGCCTTGTACAGCAGGCTCAGAATCATCGCGTTGACCGCGACCGACTTGCCCGAACCGGTCGTGCCCGCGATCAGCGCGTGCGGCATCCTGGCCAGGTCGGCGACGACCGGTTCGCCGACGATGTCCTTGCCGAGTGCGAGGGTAAGCGGCGAGCGCGAGTGCTCATAGGCCTCAGAACGCAGCACCTCGCTGAGGTACACCATCTCGCGGTATTCGTTCGGGATCTCGAGGCCTATCACGGTCTTGCCGGGTATGACCTCGACCACGCGCACGGAGACGACCGACAGCGCGCGGGCGAGGTCTTTCGACAGGTTCGTGACCTTGCTCGCCTTGGTGCCGGGCGCGAGTTGCAGCTCGAACAGGGTGACGACCGGGCCCGGATGCACCGCGGTCACCTCGGCCGAGACGCCGAAGTCGGCCAGCTTGCGCTCGACCTGCACCGACATCGCCTGCAGCGCCTCGGTCGACAGGGCCTTGCCGCTCGGCTTCGGCGGATCGAGCAGGCCCAGCGGTGGCAGCTCGGTGTTGGGCTCGATATCGAGCAGCGGCATCTGGCGTTCCTTCTCGACGCGTTCGCTGATGCGTATCGTCGGCTCCTTCTTTTCGATGACCGGCGGCGGCTTGTCGCGCTTGCGCTCCTGCTCTTTTTTTATGACCTCCTGGCGCTCGTGCTTCATGCGGTTGGCCTCGCGCCGTTCGACCGCGTCGCCGAGCAGCATCGCACCCTGGCGCCACGCGTTCAGGACGAAGCCGCCGACCGTGTCCATGACCGCGAGCCACGATACCCCCGTGAACAACGTAAAACCGGTCAGCAACAGCGCCAGCAACAGCAGGCTGGCGCCGGCGGGATTGAGCATCGCCTCGCCGGAGTCGCTGATGAACTTCCCGGCAATACCGCCCGGGCCCTCCGGCAGATCTTCGGCAAGGCCGAAATGCATGGTCGCGAGCGCGGTCGCGCTGAGTACCGTCAAAACAAACCCGACCCATCGTGCGACACGCAGCATCGCGCTGTGGTGCTGCTCGTCGCGCTCACGGAACATCACCCAGCCGCCCCAGGCGATCATCAGCGGAAACACGTAGGCGACCTTGCCGAACAGCATGAACAGCACGCTCGCGGCCCATGCCCCGGCCACGCCGCCGGCGTTGTCCGCGGTGCGCTTGGCGCTCTCGTACACCCAGCTCGGGTCGTCGGGCGAGTACGAAAACAGGGCCATCAGGAAATAGACCCCGATGGCCAGCAGCAGGAGGAAGGCGCCCTCCTTCAGGCGTCGGCTCAGCGATGCATGCATTTCAATGGAAAACAATAAATATGAAAAACAGTAATTTAAGAAGCTTTTCGCAGAAACAAAATGAATTATCGCACAGGCCTGACGCCGGTAACAGTCAGTTCTGCAGTGCCGGGTGGACGATGCGTCCGCGATCGACGTTGATCGCATCGCGCAAACGCGGGTCCTCGCGCCACGCCGGGTCGAGCAGCAGGCGCAGATAGGGCAGCATCGCCGCGGTCAGCGCCTGGGTCGCGCTGCGCGGCACCGCGCCGGGCATGTTGGTGACGCAGAAGTGCACGACACCCTCGTCGACATAGGTCGGCGCGTCGTACGTCGTCGCGCGGGTGGTCTCGATGCAGCCGCCCTGGTCGACCGCGATATCGGCGATCACACTGCCCGACCGCATGCGCGCCACCTGGGCACGACTGACGAGACGTGGCGCGGCTGCCCCCGGCAACAGCACCGCCCCGATCAATGCGTCGGCCTCGGCTACGGCGGCGTCGATGGCATGCGCGGTAGGTGTCAGTGCCGTGACGTTCGGACCGATACCGTGCATCTGTTCCAGCCGCACCGGGTTGGTGTCGAACACCGAGACGTTGGCGCCGAGTGCCGCAGCGGCACGCACCGAGGCGCCACCGGCGTGGCCGGCGCCGAGCACGACGACGTTGCCGCGCTCGACGCTCGCGAGCCCACCCAGCAGGATGCCACGTCCACCCTGGGTGGTATGCAGCAGGTGCGCGGCGACCTGCACGGAAATGCGCCCGGCGATATCGCTCATCGGCACCAGGATCGGCAGGCGGCCGTGGTCTTCCAGGGTCTCGAACGCTACGGCCGTCAGGCCGATCTCGCACAGGCGCCGGGTCAGTTCGGCATTGGCGGCAAGATGCAGAAAACAGAACAGCAGGTGATCGGCGCGCAGCAGGTTGATCTCGTGGCCGTAGGGCTCCTTGACCTTGACGACGATCTGGGCCCAGTCGTACAGCGCGTCGGCATCGTCGAGCAGCTCGGCACCGGCCGCCTGATAGTCGGCGTCGGTGTAACCGCTGGCGATGCCCGCACCGCGCTGTATTCCTGCACGCACCCCCTGCGCGATCACGTCGGCGACTGCCGCGGGCGTCAGCCCGACGCGTCCCTCCATTGGTTTCACCTCGGTCGGAACACCCACCCTTAGCGTCATGGTTTTACCTCCTCGCAGGCTTTTTATAGTATGGCGCGCCCGGTCGCTGCGTCACACCACCGGCGCAACCTTTATCAAACAGGAGACTTCCGCATGAGCGAGACCAAGCACTGCCGACTGCTGATCCTGGGTTCAGGTCCGGCCGGCTACTCCGCCGCCGTCTATGCCGCCCGCGCCAACCTCAGCCCCGTGTTGATCACTGGCATGGAACAGGGCGGCCAGCTCATGACCACGACCGATGTCGACAACTGGCCCGGTGACAACGATGGCGTGCAGGGACCGGACCTGATGGCGCGCATGCTGGCGCACGCCGAGCGCTTCGATACCGAGATCATTTTCGACTACATCTCCGAGGTCGATCTCAGCCAGCGCCCGTTCCATCTCAAGGGCGACAGCGCGAGCTACAGCTGTGATGCCCTGATCATCGCGACCGGCGCCTCGGCACAATACCTTGGCATGCCGTCCGAGGAGGCGTTCAAGGGCAAGGGGGTCTCGGCCTGCGCGACCTGCGACGGTTTCTTCTACCGCAACCAGAAAGTGGCCGTGATCGGCGGCGGCAACACCGCAGTCGAGGAGGCGCTGTATCTGTCGAACATCGCGTCGGAAGTCACGCTCGTACACCGCCGCGACAGCCTGCGCTCGGAAAAGATTCTGCAGCAGCAGCTGTTCGACAAAGCGGAAAACGGCAACGTGAAAATCGAGTGGAACCACGTCCTCGATGAGGTGCTCGGCGACAACAGCGGTGTGACCGGCATGCGCATCAAGAGCACTGTCGACGGCGCCACCAGGGACGTCGATATCCACGGCCTGTTCATCGCCATCGGCCACAAGCCCAATACGGATATCTTCACCGGACAGCTCGATATGGCCGGCGGCTACATCAAGGTGAAGAGCGGAACCGAAGGTAACGCCACGGCAACGTCGGTAGACGGCGTGTTTGCGGCCGGTGACGTCATGGACCATGTCTACCGACAGGCGATCACGTCGGCCGGTTCAGGTTGCATGGCGGCGCTGGATGCCGAGAAGTTTCTCGACGCGCTGGAGCGCAAGAGCTGAACAGCATCCCGTCGCCCGCGTGAGGTGCACGCGGCCTCAGTTCGATTTCGAACTGAGCGCCTCCTGCAGGAAACGATCGGTGACCCAGGCGTGCAGCAACACGTGCTGAAAGCGGCTCAGCGTACGGAACTGCACGCCCGTGTGGTAGCTGATGCGGTCGGGGTCGAGTGCGTGGTCGATGCGCTCACTGACGTTCTTCACGTCGCCGAGCAGACCCATCTCTTCGGTCACACCGCTGACCGCCACCTGGAATTTCACGTGCAACAGCGCGCCGCGTTCGGCGAGCGGTTCGAACGTCGCGATCTTGGCGCCCGTCTCGCTGAGGTCGATGACCGTGGCCGTGGCAAACACGTCCTGGTCGCCGGGTTGATCCGTGTTGCGCACCTGCGCAGGGATCGCCGCGTTCACGCGCGAGGCGTTGCGGACGACGATCTGCTCCACCTCGTCGGGATATTCCAGGTGCAAATGGGGATAGGGCTTCAGTGCGACGTAAATGACCTGGGCCACGAAGCCGACGACACGCTCCCCCTTCAGTGCCCGCACCGTGAACCTCTGCCCCTCGCGCACGATCTGCACCCGGCCGTTCACGGTCGGCGCCGTCACCACCAGGCTCGCCCCCGGCAATGCGCCGACCAGGCGCACCGAATAGCGGGGGGCGTTTTCCGGCACGGTGGGCTGCACCTGCAGGAGCGACCCCACGGTGAGGTTCAACAGATCGTTTTGTTCGTTCACGACGGATGTAGCGTTCCAAGAACGGAATTCTTTACCCGCCCGCGGTCCGACGGCCGGCGATCCGCGGGCGCCGTCGCGGCCCGTCGTCGCACCAGACACTGGCGATGCCCATGTTGCCGTTGACCCCCCGCCCGGACCGGCTTAGCGTCTGGGCATGCTGCGCGACAAGGCCCACCCGCTGCCCGATCCGACAGTGCGGATCGTCGACCGCCTCGACACCGTCCCGGCCGAGGCGTGGAATGCCCTCGGCACCGGCCCGTACCCGTTCCTGCAGCACGCGTTCCTCGTCGCCCTCGAGAACGAAGACTGCCTCGGCGAGCGATTTGGCTGGCTGCCGCGCCACCTGACATTATGGCTGGGAGAACGCCTGATCGGGGCGTCACCCCTGTACTTGAAATTCAACTCCTACGGCGAGTTCGTCTTCGACTGGTCGTGGGCCGACGCGTATCAGCGGCATGGCCTGGCCTATTACCCCAAACTGGTCAGCGCATCACCCTATACCCCGGCGACCGGACCCAAGCTCCTCGTGCATCCGGAGGCACCGGCGGATACCCGCACCCGGCTGATTGCCGCCGGCCTGGAACTCGCACGCCAGAGCGAGGTGTCTTCGCTGCACTGGCTGTTCACCCTGCCCGACGAGAACGCGTCGCTGGAATCGTCGGGCATGCTGCGGCGTACCGGCTGCCAGTTCCACTGGCACAACGTGGGTTATGCCTCATTCGACGCATTCCTCGCCGCGCTGAGCTCGGCCAAGCGCAAGAACATCCGCCGCGAGCGGCAACGTGTGCACGACGCGGGCATCCGTTTTCGCCTGCTCGACGGCAACACGGCGAGCACGGGCGACTGGGCCGTGTTCCACGCGCTCTACGAATCCACGTTCGACCGGCGCGGCGGTATCCCCACGCTGAGCCTCGGATTCTTCCGGTCGATTGCGCACAGCATGCCCGAAGCGGTGTTGCTGATCATGGCCGAGCTTGCACGGAAACCCGTGGCGGCGGCATTCTGCCTGGTCGGAGAGACGACGCTGTACGGCCGTCACTGGGGCGCCAACCGCCACGTCGACAATCTGCATTTCGAGACCTGCTACTACCAGGGTCTGGAATACTGTATCGAACGCGGACTGCAGCGCTTCGAACCTGGCGCACAGGGCGAACACAAGATCGCCCGTGGATTCCTGCCTGCACAAACGCTGTCGGCGCACTGGATCGCCAACCCCGGCTTCGCCGGTGTGATCGCCCGACACCTGGACATGGAACGCGCCGGGATGGCCGACTACATGGATGAGATGGCGCAGCACAGCCCCTACCGCCAGGGCGAACCGTGATCTTCGACCTGGACGGCACCCCTGCCGACATCGGGTTTCCCGACACACGGTTCGCCGAAACCGAACCGAACGGGCTGCTGGCGATTGGCGGCGACCTCGGCAGGACGCGACTGCTGAACGCCTATCGGCTCGGCATCTTTCCCTGGTTCAGCCGCGGCCAGCCAATCCTCTGGTGGAGTCCGACGCCGCGCATGGTGTTGTTCCCCGATGAGTTTCGTGCGTCTCGCAGCCTGCGGAAATCGCTGCGCAACCGCGGCTACCGGGTCAGTGTCGATCAGGCCTTCGAGCAGGTGATCCTTGGCTGCGCCGGGCCGCGCCGCGGGGATCCCGGAACCTGGCTGCTGCCGCAGATGGTCGCGGCGTATCGCGCGCTGCACGAGGATGGGCACGCTCACTCTATCGAGGTATGGCGCGAAGAAGAGCTGGTCGGCGGGCTCTACGGCATCGCACTCGGCCAGACCTTCTTCGGCGAGTCCATGTTCAGCCGACGAACGGATGCCTCGAAGGTCGCGCTTGCACTGCTGGTCCGGCTGGCCCGGCGTCAGCCGTATCGGCTCATCGACTGCCAGGTCTATACCGAACACCTCGCAAGCCTCGGCGCGCGCGAAATCGAACGCGCCGCGTTCGAGCACATGCTGCGCGACCATGTCGCCGCGCCAGCGGCGGCGCTCGCGCCGCAACCGCCCTTCCATGCGCAGGATCTCCTGGCATGACCGACCGGCCCCGGACCAGCCCATTGGCGCTGTATCTGTCGGCACCACATGCGTGCAGCTATCTCGCCGCGAGGACCAGCAGCACCCTGTTCACCGACCCCGACCAGGCGATGGACCCGGACCGCTACGCAGAGCTCCTCGCGTTCGGATTCCGACGCAGCGGCCGCATGGTCTACGCGCCACGCTGCGAGGATTGCCGCCAGTGCATCTCTGTCAGGGTCCCGGTCGACGAGTTCACCCCGCGCCGCTGGCAGCGCCGCATCCTGCGCGCCAACGCCGACACCGTCACGATTGAACGACCGGCACGATTCGATGCCGAGCAGTACAGCCTGTACCAGCGCTATACCGCGGCGCGCCACAGTGACGGGGACATGGCCACGGCATCGTCTCAAGACTACCTGTCGTTCCTGACCACGAATTGGTGCGACACGCCGTTTCTGGAGATCCGCAAGGGCGACCGCCTGCTCGCAGTGGCAGTTACCGACCGGCTCGCCAACGCACTTTCCGCCGTGTATACCTTCTTCGACCCGGCGCTGACGGACCGATCGCTCGGCACCCTCGCCATCCTCAAGCAGATCGAGTGGGCAAGGTCGCTCGGGCTGCCCCACCTCTACCTCGGATACTGGATCCGCGATTGCCGCAAGATGGCGTACAAGGCACGTTTCCGGCCGCTGGAACTGTGGATTTCCGGCAGTTGGCGCCGGATCGGCCGCGACGACGAAATGCCGGACAGCGGCCTGTGACGGTCACGCGGACACCATCGACGCGACGGTGATCCGGCGCGAACAAGGCGCACTGCGGCCGGGCGCGTGATCAGCGCCGTGCCGCGAGGTACGTCGCCACACTAAGCAATTGTTTTCGGTTGTGAAATCGATTTGCTATACTTCGCCGCCTTGTAATCGGCGCGACGGCTGCGTCGATCGAATCGGACAACCGCATAGATGGCGAAAGAAGACGTAATCGAAATGGAAGGCACCGTGGTCGACACGCTGCCGAACACCATGTTCCGCGTGGAACTCGAGAATGGCCACGTCGTGACGGCCCATATCTCCGGAAAGATGCGCAAGCACTACATCCGGATACTCACCGGCGACAAGGTGAAGGTGGAACTCACGCCGTACGATCTGAGCAAGGGCCGCATCGTCTACCGCGAACGCTGAAACGGGTCCCCGGCGACGGACGCTGCGATCAGTGCAGCGCCACCTCTTCTCCCACGATATCGAACGCCAGCTCGCCCTCCGACACCCGGATCGTCAACTTGCCGCCCTGGCTCAGACGACCGAACAACAACTCCTCGGCGAGCGGTTTCTTGATCTTTTCCTGGATCACCCTCGCCATCGGCCGAGCGCCCATCTTCATGTCGTAGCCCTGCACCGAAAGCCAGTCGCGAACCTCGGGTTCGAATGATACCCGCACGCGCTTCTCTTCGAGCTGGTGCTCCAGTTCGAACAGGAACTTGTCCACCACGTGCAGAATTGTCTCGCGATCCAGGCTGTTGAACTGGATGATCGCGTCCAGGCGGTTGCGGAACTCCGGCGTGAACATCTTGCTAATCACGGCCATCGCATCGCTGCTGTGGTCCTGCGTGGTGAAGCCGATCGAGGAGCGGGCCGATTCCGCGGCACCGGCATTGGTGGTCATCACGATGATGACGTTGCGGAAATCCGCCTTGCGCCCGTTGTTGTCGGTCAGCGTGCCGTGGTCCATGACCTGCAGCAGCAGGTTGAATACGTCCGGATGGGCCTTTTCGATTTCGTCGAGCAGCAGCACAGAGTGCGGGTGCTTGTTGATCTCTTCGGTCAGCAGGCCGCCCTGGTCGAAACCGACATAGCCGGGCGGCGCGCCGATCAGCCGCGACACGGTGTGGCGCTCCATGTATTCCGACATGTCGAAGCGAATCAGCTCGACGCCCAGCACGCGGGCGAGCTGTCGCGTTACCTCTGTCTTGCCGACACCGGTAGGGCCGGCGAACAGGAAACTGCCGACCGGTCGCTGATCGGTACCGAGTCCGGAGCGATTCATGCGGATGGCGGACGCGAGTGCGTCAATGGCCTCGTCCTGCCCGAAAACGACCATGCCCAGATCGCGCTTGAGATTGCGCAGCGCCTCGGTATCACTGGTCGAGACCTTGCGCGGCGGGATACGGGCGATCCTTGCCACCACGCCTTCTATATCACCAACCGTGACGCTCTTGCGCCGCTTGGATGCGGGCAGCAGCTGGTTGGCGGCCCCGGCCTCATCAATCACGTCGATCGCCTTGTCGGGCATGTGGCGATCCGTGATGTACTTGTCGGCGAGTTCCGCAGCAACCTGCAAAGCCTTTACCGTGTACCGAACCTGGTGGTGCTCCTCGAACCTCGCTTTCAGACCCTTGAGGATCTCGACGGTCTCGGCGACGGTCGGCTCGTTGATGTCGATCTTCTGGAATCGCCGAGCCAGGGCACGATCTTTTTCGAAGATGCCGCGGTACTCCTGATAAGTCGTCGAGCCGATGCAACGCAGCTCACCCGACGCCAGCACCGGCTTGATCAGATTCGACGCATCCATCACGCCGCCCGACGCGGCACCGGCACCGATCACCGTGTGTATTTCGTCGATGAACAGGATGGCGTTCGGCCGGCGCTTGAGGTCCGCCAGCACCGCCTTGAGACGCTTCTCGAAGTCTCCGCGATACTTGGTACCCGCCACCAACCCGCCCATGTCGAGTGCATACAGACAACAGTCGGCCAGCACGTCGGGCACGTCGCCGTCGACGATCTTCTTCGCCAGACCCTCGGCGATCGCGGTCTTACCGACACCGGCCTCGCCGACGAACAGGGGATTGTTCTTGCGCCGCCGGCACAATATCTGGATCGTGCGGTCCACTTCCGCCTGTCGACCGATCAACGGATCGATCTTGCCGCGCTTGGCCTCTTCGTTGAGGTTGCTCGCATACGTCTCGAGGGCGGTTTCCTCGCGCGCTTCGCCCGCCTCGGCCTCGCCGGCATCAGGCGCTGCCCCGTGCTCGTTGGGGTCGTCGCTGGGGACTTTCGAGATGCCGTGCGATATGTAATTCACGACATCCAGGCGTGTGATGTTCTGCCGATCGAGAAAATAGACGGCCTGTGATTCCTGCTCGCTGAAGATCGCGACCAGCACGTTGGCACCCGTGACTTCCCGTTTCTCCGACGACTGCACGTGGAAGACGGCACGCTGCAGCACCCGCTGGAAGCCCAGCGTCGGTTGGGTTTCGCGGCTGTCGTCATCGATGATCAGCGGAGTGGTCTCTTCGAGGAAGCTGTCGATGTCCGCGCGCAGACTGTCGATGTCGGCGCCGCACGCACGCAAAACCTGGGCCGCGGTCGGATTGTCCAGCAGCGCGAGCAGCAGATGCTCGATCGTCATGAACTCGTGCTGCTTGTCCCTGGCGTTCTTAAACGCCTGGTTCAGGGTAAATTCCAGCTCTTTGCTCAACATGTCTTGTACTTCCGCTCACTGGCTGGTGTGCCCATTGCTCTGATTCCAATTTCGGCCGGTGGTTCCGGGTTCTTTACGCCTCCTCCAGCGTGCACAGCAAGGGATGCTGGTTGGCGCGCGAAAAATCGTTGACCTGGGCGACCTTGGTTTCCGCCACGTCCTTGGCGAACACTCCGCAGACTCCCATGCCCCGGGTATGGACGTGAAGCATCACCTGCGTGGCCTTTTCACGATTCATCCCGAAGAAATGTTCGAGCACCTGTACGACAAACTCCATCGGCGTGTAGTCGTCGTTCAGCAGCAGCACCTTGTACAGTGGGGGACGTTTGAGTTTGGGGCGCGCGCGCGCCACTGCAAGATCGCCGTCACCGTCCCTTGTCTCTCTCTGGTCACTCATCTTTCGGTCAATTCTAGTCCAGCGCCGAAGAACCGATTCGGCTTCATTCTAGCAGCGCCTTTTCCAACCTCCAGCGCGTCGGACGGCGTCGCCGGGGCGCTTGGATGGGGGTTCGCACCGCACCTGAATTGCAGCAGTGAGCGGGCGGGCTGAGTCGCACCGGTTTGACGCGTCGGCGAAAATATCAGCCCCATTAATGCGCACCGCGGACACCCAATAATAGTTCGAAGATACATAAATTAAATCTCTTATTACACTGTTTTAATTAAGATTTAGTATTTGCTAAATACCTTTCAAATAAAAAGGCGTTTATGATGATTTGACCATTTTTTGGCGACAGATATACTCCAAATTGGTGCGAGTAAATCAAAAGCCCAGCGGCCTGCGAAACGTCGCGACGCGGATACAACGGCACCAAAGAAGCAGAGAAATATTTGGAGGAGTGCTTATGGCCACCGGTATCGTAAAGTGGTTCAACAATGCCAAGGGCTACGGTTTCGTGACCCCTGACGACGGAGAGCAAGACGTGTTCGTTCACTTCTCGGCAATCGAGATGGATGGATATCGGACGTTGAAAGAAGGCCAGAGGGTCGAGTTCGAGGTCGAGCATGGTCCGAAGGGCCTGCACGCGCAAAACCTGCACGCAGCCGCTTCAGCGAGTTAGCGTCCGCCTGCCATCTCGTTCGCCATGAACGCGAAAAGCCTGCCAGTCGGCAGGCTTTTTTGTTGCTCCCGCCTTTTGCGCCCCGGGTCACATGTTCGCAATCATTGCGTCGCCGAATTCCGAGCAGCTCAGCAGCGTCGCGCCGTCCATCAGGCGCTCGAAATCATAGGTGACCGTTTTGGCGCGAATGGTCTTTTCCATCGCGGAGATGATGGAATCCGCGGCCTCCGTCCAGCCCATGTGCCGAAGCATCATCTCCGCCGACAGGATCAGCGACCCCGGATTCACCTTGTCCTGCCCGGCATACTTGGGCGCCGTTCCATGCGTCGCCTCGAACATGGCCACTGAGTCCGACAGGTTCGCGCCCGGCGCTATGCCTATTCCGCCGACCTGTGCGGCCAGCGCATCGGAGACATAGTCGCCGTTCAGGTTCAGGGTCGCAATGACGTCGTACTCCTTGGGACGCAACAGAATCTGCTGCAGAAACGCATCGGCAATCACATCTTTGACGACGATGTTCTTGCCGGTCCTCGGGTTGCTGAACGTGCACCACGGGCCGCCGTCGAGTTCGACCGCACCGAATTCCTCCTTTGCCAACTCATAGCCCCATTCTTTGAAGGCGCCTTCGGTGAACTTCATGATATTGCCTTTGTGCACCAGCGTAACCGATGCACGGTCGTTGTCGATCGCATATTGCAGGGCCTTGCGCACCAGGCGCTTCGTGCCCTCGCTCGACACCGGTTTGACACCAATGCCCGAGGTTTCCGGGAAGCGGATCTTCGTGACGCCCATCTCGCCAATCAGGAAGTCGATCACCCGCTTGGCCTCGCCACTGCCGCTTTGCCATTCGACCCCTGCATAGATGTCCTCGGAGTTCTCGCGGAAGATAACCATGTCGGTGTACTCGGGATGCTTGAGTGGGCTCGGCGTGCCATCGAAGTAGCGCACCGGGCGCAGGCAAACGTACAGGTCGAGCTCCTGGCGCAGCGTGACGTTCAGCGAACGGATGCCCCCACCGACCGGCGTGGTCAGCGGCCCCTTGATCGATATGACATAGTCCTTGACCGCGCTCAGCGTCTCGTCGGGCAGCCAGACACCTTCGCCGTAGATCCTCGTTGATTTCTCACCGGCATAGATCTCCATCCACGCAATCTTGCGCTGGCCGCCGTAGGCCTTCGCGACAGCCGCATCGACGACTTTTATCATCACCGGACTGATATCCACGCCGATGCCATCGCCCTCGATGAAGGGGATAATCGGGTTGTTGGGCACGCCGAGTGAGAAATCAGCGTTGACCGTGATCTGCTCGCCCTGTGCCGGGATCTGGATTTTGTCGAATGCCATGGAGTTACCGCCGTTCGCTTCGGGTGTGGGGAAGCCGCAATCTTATCACCGCACACACGACCGCTTCATTTCATGTCTCAATTGATACTGTTCAATAAACCCTACGGCGTGCTGTCGCAGTTCACGGACCGGGAAGGGCGTGCGACGCTGGCAAATTTCGTCGACGTGCCGGGTGTTTACCCGGCGGGTCGCCTCGACCGCGACAGTGAAGGCCTGTTGCTGTTGACCGATGACGGTGCACTCGCCCACCGACTCACCGCACCGGGAAAACGCACGTGGAAGACCTACTGGGTACAGGTCGAAAATGTCCCCCGCGACGAGGACCTGGCGGCGCTGCGCCGCGGCGTGACACTCAACGACGGCCCAACGCGGTCGGCACGCGTCCGTCCGATCGCCCCGCCGCCGCTGTGGCCACGCGATCCGCCGGTGCGTTATCGCGCCAGCATCCCGACCCAGTGGCTCGAGATCAAGGTCCACGAAGGGCGTAACCGCCAGGTGCGCCGGATGACCGCGTCAATCGGCTTCCCGACGCTGCGCCTGGTGCGCTACGCGGTCGGCGAATGGTCGCTGGACGGCCTGGCACCCGGGCAGTGGCGATCCATCGATCCAGGTCGTACCGCACAACCGGCAACGGCATCCCGCCCGCGTCCGACGGCGTCCCGCCGACCGACCGGTGCGGGCGGCGGGCGTCGCGGTGGTAAGCTGAAATGATGCGCTGGTCTCCCGCCGTCACCGTTGCCGCCGTCATCCGGCGCGGCAATCGTTTCCTGCTCGTCGAGGAGCGTCCCGCCGACCTGGCCGTCGTCAACCAGCCAGCGGGCCACGTCGAGTTTGGCGAGAGCCCCGTCGATGCCGTGCGCCGCGAGGTCCTCGAAGAAACGTGCCGGGCATTCGTCCCGTCCGGATTGCTCGGCATCTACCAGTGGACGATTCCAGGCTCGCGCCATACCTACCTGCGCCTGTGTTTCGTCGGCAGCGTCGGCGACACGTTGACCGGATGCGTGCGGGATCCCGATATTCTCGACACCCACTGGCTGACACGCGACGAGCTCGAACACGGCAACCTGCCACCAAGAAGCCCGCTGGTGCTGCGCTGCATCGACGACGCCCTGAACGCGGATGGCGCACCGCTCGGACTGATACATGTCGTCGACTAAGGTCATCGTCGGCCTGTCGGGCGGCGTCGACTCATCCGTTGCGGCACTGAGCTTGCAGCAACAGGGATACGACGTCGAAGCGCTGTTCATGAAGAACTGGGAGGAAGACGACGATGCGGACCATTGCAGCGCCGCCGAGGATCTGGCCGATGCACGCGCGGTCGCCGAGCGGCTTGGGATCCGCCTGCATACCGTCAACTTCGCCACCGAGTACTGGGACCGGGTGTTCGCCTATTTTCTCGACGAATACCGGGCCGGACGCACGCCGAATCCCGACGTGCTGTGCAATCGCGAGATCAAGTTCAGGGCGTTTCTCGATCACGCGCTCGATCTCGGCGCATCCAAGATTGCGACGGGACATTATGCCGGTGTCATCTGCGATGCTGACGCAGCCTGCCGTCTGCTGCGTGCGCATGACGACAACAAGGACCAGACATATTTTCTGTACATGCTTGGACAGCGGGCCCTTCGACACACACTGTTTCCGTTGAGCGGCCTCGACAAGACGGAGGTCCGCCGCTTGGCTCGGGAGGCCGGCTTTCCCAACCATAAGAAGAAGGACAGTACGGGCATCTGTTTCATCGGCGAGCGCCGTTTTCGCGACTTCCTGTCGCGCTACCTGCCGGCCAATCCGGGCGATACGGTCAACCTCGAAGGCCGTAGACTCGGGCGTCACCAGGGACTCATGTACTACACCATCGGGCAGCGCCACGGCCTCGGCATCGGAGGCGTTGCGGACGTGCCGGATGAACCCTGGTACGTGGTCCACAAGGACCTGCGGGACAATCGGCTGATCGTCGCACAGGGTCACGACCACCCGCGCCTTTACCGCGATCGACTGAAGGCACGTCAGCTGCACTGGGTAAGTGGAGAGCCGCCGCTGCCGGGTTCCCGATTGTCCGCGCGTTGCCGCCATCGCCAGCCGCTCCAGGCCTGCACAGTCGATATCGCTGGCGACGTGCTCGACGTCGTATTCGACCAGCAGCAGCGTGCCATCACGCCGGGGCAGTCCGTGGTCCTGTACGATGGAAGGGACTGCCTAGGCGGCGGGATCATCGACTGATGCAGACCGTCATCACGCCTGTGGCGGGCCCTCTGATGCAACAGGTGACGGCGGTTGCGCTTCGATGCGACGCGCCGCTGAGTGGACCAGGATGAACCACGCACAAGACATGACCACCCGACCGCACGGAAGCACGCACGCGACGACCGCGCGTGGCGGCAGACCGTCCATCCCTGCCCGTCACGTCGAAGGTTTCGGGCAGGCGCGCAAGCGTTCCCGGCGCACGCCGCGTCTCAGCAGCGTGCGAACCACCGGCGGCAACCCACTGGGCTCATGAGCGCATTTCGTGAATCCGATCGCGTCGTTGCACTCGGCGGCATATTCCAGGCAGCCAGCCTCGCGCGAGATCTCGCCCGCACCGGTGCGTGCAACGCGCTGACATTCCGCGTCAGTCGCAACACGCTGTTCGAATTCGAACCGGAAACTGTCGCCTCCATCTTTGGCGGCCTGGCCGGGGTGGAGGTTGGCCTGCGCACGCTGGGCCAGCAGTTGGAACGCTCGACGGGGCGGGAGATGGAGATCTCCCGTTACGTGGTCGCCCTGCTCCACCTCGCCGATCGCCTGCTGGCCAACCAGGCCGCGCCACAGGCCCTGCACGATGACCTCGTCGCGCTGCAGCGTCGGATTCAGCACTTCGACCTGGGCGAGCCGACACTCAATGAACAGCTGGCGGTCATCTACCAGGAGCGAATCAGCACGCTTGGGCCACGCATCATGGTACGTGGCGAACCATTGCATCTGCAGAATGCCGACAACGCCGCACGTATACGCGTGGCGTTGCTGTCCGGTGTCCGCGCGGCCGTCCTGTGGCGCCAGGCAGGCGGAAAGAAATGGCAACTCCTGTTGCGTCGTCGCGCAATCGCAGCCTCCTGCCGTGAACTGGTCGACAGATTGACGTCGTGACGCGCTTGCATGTTGCGCGTAGTGGTGATTGACTTCCGGCCGGACGTACCCCAGTGCCGGAGAGCAAGCCCATGAATATCCAAAAATCCGCCCTTATTGCCCTGCCGCTCATTCTCGCCGCATGCAGCGAGTCCAGCAACCAACAGGCAGCCACCGAAAGTGCCACGGAACCGACGCTGAAGGAGCAGGCCAAGGTCTGGACGGACGAGACCAAGAAACTTGGCGACACCGCCTGGCAGTCGACCAAGAAGGCCGCGAACGATGCCGCCGAGAAGAGCAAGGATTACTACGACAGCGCCAAGGAGAAGACGGCCAGCGCGGTCGACGCGACCAAGGAGAAGTCGTCCGAGCTCTACCAGTCCGCCAAGGAAAAAGGTGGCGAGATGGTCGATGCCACCAAGGAGAAAGCATCCGAGCTGTACGAGGCCGGCAAGGAAAAAACCAGCGCGGCCTACGACGCGACCAAAGAGAAGGCAGTCGACATCTACGAGGCGACAAAGGAAAAGGCAGCCGACGCGTACGATGCGACCAAAGACAAGGCCAGCGAGTTGATGGGAACGAAGCAGGAGACACCCGCCGAGACCATCGACATGTCGCAGCCGGCCGCACCGTCGATGGAAAACATGCCCAAACCGGGCGAGTAAGACCACGCTGACGTATTCGGCGACGGCCCGGCTCCGGCCGGGCTTTTCATTTTCCGGCACACGCGCCGGCGACACGACCTCGTATAATCGCCGATTTGCGCTCTCCGGAGATGTGCCACTCATGGACCTGAACAGCTTGACGGCGGTCTCGCCGATCGATGGCCGCTACGGCGGCAAGACCGTACAACTGCGTCCGATTTTCAGCGAGTTTGGCCTGATCCGCAGCCGGGTCACCGTCGAGATTCGTTGGCTGCAGTCGCTCGCCGGCCACCCTGAGATTGCCGAGGCCCCCCCTTTCAGTACGCCGGCCAACGATATGCTCAATGCCATCGTCAGCGGTTTCGACGAGACCGACGCAACCCGCGTCAAGGAGATCGAGCGCACCACCAATCACGACGTGAAAGCCGTGGAGTATCTGATCAAGGAAAAGATCGCCGGCAATACCGAACTCGAACGCGTGAGCGAGTTCGTACATTTCGCGTGCACGTCCGAAGACATAAACAATCTCGCTCACGCGTTGATGCTGATCCAGGGGCGCGACCAGGTCCTGCTGCCACTCGCCGACGACATCATCGGATCCATCCGCGAACTCGCCCACCGCTTCGCCGATCTGCCAATGCTGTCACGCACCCATGGCCAACCCGCATCCCCCACCACGCTGGGCAAGGAGATGGCGAACGTTGTCGCACGTTTGCGCCGGCAGCGCCGCCAGATCGCGGGGATCGCGCCGCTGGGCAAGATCAACGGCGCGGTCGGAAACTACAATGCGCACCTGGCCACTTACCCCGATATCGATTGGGAGGCGCATGCCAAGGCGTTCGTCGAATCGCTGGGCATCGAATGGAATTCGTACACGACACAGATCGAGCCGCATGATTACATGGCCGAACTGTTCGATGCGATTGCCCGCTTCAACACCATCCTGATCGATTTCTGCCGCGATGTATGGAGCTACATCTCGATCGGCTATTTCAAACAGAAGACGGTTGCCGGTGAGGTCGGCTCGTCCACGATGCCGCACAAGGTGAATCCGATCGACTTCGAAAATGCCGAAGGCAATCTCGGTATCGCCAATGCACTGTTCGACCACCTAGCGCAGAAGCTGCCGGTCTCGCGATGGCAACGCGACCTTACGGATTCGACCGTACTGCGCAACATAGGTGTTGGCTTTGCATACTCGACGATCGCCTGGCAGTCCGCGTTGCGCGGCATCAGCAAGCTCGAGGCGGACGCCGCTCGCATGGCCACTGATCTCGATGACAACTGGGAGGTGCTCGCCGAGCCCATCCAGACGCTGATGCGGCGCTATGGAATCGAGCAACCCTACGAAAAACTCAAGGCCCTCACACGGGGGCAACGGGTAGATCAGAACGGGATGCAGACGTTTATCGATGGGCTGGACCTTCCCGAAGAGGTCAAACAGGCGTTGAAGGCAATGACCCCAGCCAGCTACATCGGGAACGCCAGCGAGCAGGCCCGCCGGATCTAACGCAACACTCTCCCAAGTCCCGACAAACCTCCCGCATGCGCGCTGGCGCGCTGCATGCGGCGATGTTGCCGCCGCAGCACCCCACAAAAAGAAACCGCGCCCGAAGGCGCGGTTTCCGGATCGATCAGGAAGTGCCTGTGATTACTTCGTGATGATCTCGACGCGACGGTTCATCGCGCGTCCTGCAGCAGTCGCGTTGTCGGCAACCGGTGCGCTCTCGCCCATCCCTTTGACGGTAATGTTGGAGGCGTTGATGCCCTTACCGGCCAGGTAGTCGGCGGCCGACTGTGCACGGCGCTCCGACAGGCCCTGGTTGTACGCTTCGGGACCGGTGCTGTCGGTGTGGCCGACGATCTCGAGCATCTCATCGCCACGCGACGCATTGACCGAGGCCGCGACGTTGTCGAGTTCCGATTTCATCGCCGGCTTCAGCATTGCACTGTCGAAGTCGAAATGATCGGTAGTGGTGTTGATCGTGACGTTGCCCGCGATCTGACAGCCCTTTGGATCGACCTTCGCACCCTTGGGCGTACCCGGGCAGTTGTCTTTGAAATCGGGCACGCCGTCACCATCGCCGTCCAACGGGCAGCCATCGGCGTCCACGGCAGCCCCTTTCGGCGTATTCGGGCAACGGTCCTTGCTGTCGGGCACGCCGTCACCGTCGGCATCGCCGTCCATCATCATCTTCTCAGCGGCGCAGGGAGCCACACCCGCGGTGCCTCCCACGGCATTCCAGCACTCGCCATACCCGGTTTTGACACCCTCGCCGGAACCGCTGGTGGCGAACGGGCCGTGGTTATCTGCAGATACCGACCCTGCGGACAGCCCGAAAGCCAGGCCGACCGGCGCCAGCATCATTGCAATCTTGTTTTTACCCGCTTTTTCAAACATGGATTCCTCCCCAGCTTGTCGAGAACTTCGCGGAAATTCAAAGGAGCGAGAACCAGCTTCCGCGGCCCTCGCGACGAGTGCCCGATAACCGACACTGACGCGCGCATTAAACCAGCTATTCGCGGAACTGCAAGCCCCGAAAGATAATAATCGGCCGCAAATCCGGTTATATGCGCCAGACTGCCTGTTTTTGACCCCGATTTGCCCTCATTGCCTGCATTCGGCACCGTGCCATCATTGCAAAGCCGTTCAAACCCCCGACATGCCCGTTGCCACCCCTCCTTCACTGCTGCGCGGTGCCCTGTATATCGTCGCTTCGGAACTCATGTTCTCGCTGATGGGCGTCAGCATCCGGTTGCTCTCGACCGGGCTCAACAACGGCATGATCGTATTTGCGCGCAACATCGTGGGCCTGGCGCTGCTCCTGCTGTTGACGCTGGGCCGCGGCCAGGGCCACCTGCGCACACGTGTGCCGCACCTGCATCTACTGCGCGGCGCCGCCGGGCTCGGCGCGATGTACTGCTTCTTCTACGCGATCGCGAACATGCCGCTGGCCAACGCGATGCTGCTCAAACTCACCGCGCCGCTGTTCATGCCGTTCGTCGCCCTGGCGTGGCTCGGTGAGCGGTTCACCTGGCACGTTCCGCTGGCGCTTGCGGTCGGGTTTGCCGGCGTCGGCCTGATCCTGGTTCCCGATTTCAGCCGCTTCGCGCCGGTCGTTGCGGTGGCGCTCGTCGGCGGCGCACTGGCCGCTGTCGCCAAGGTGACGGTGCGGCGATTGTCACGCACCGAACCCGCATCACGTACCGTGTTCTATTTTGCCGCCATCGCCAGCGTGGCCTCGGCGCTACCACTTCCATGGCTCTGGCAGACGCCGGATCGACATACGCTTGCAGGGTTGCTTTCCCTCGGCCTGTTCGCGACCCTGGGACAACTGCTGCTGACCCGCGGAATGGGTTGCGCGCCGGCCGCACGACTCGGACCTTTCGCGTTCTTCTCGGTGGTGTTTGGTGCCGCATTCGGTTGGCTGCTCTGGGACGAATCCCTGTATTGGTGGACGATCACGGGCGCGCTGCTGGTCCTCGCGTCCGGCCTGGTGGTCGGCGGCGGCATGCAGCGCCCTGCCGCTGGCGGTTCGACGTCCCCATTGCGACAATCCGACGGTTTGTGACCGAGGGCACGTCATGCCGCATCCGTTCCGCCTAATGTTGAATTCGTTCGGCAGGACACCCCCATCTGCAGCCGATCGACCGGCTGACGCGTGTCCTGAAGAGCAACTCCCACATGGACTGTTTCCGCGCAGCGGAACAGTCCTTTTTTTTCCTGCCCGCGCATGACCCGGCAAACCGTCAAACTCCAGCTGCCGGCGGGAATCGACCGGTCTGCGTTCCTGCGCGACATCTGGCAGAAACGGCCCCTGTTGATGCGCGCCGCACTGCGGCCCGCGCTGTTCGCGCTCGAGCCCGACGAGCTCGCCGGGCTCGCCTGCGACGATGAGGTGGAATCGCGCCTGATCGTGTCCCGCGCACCGCAAGAATGGACGGTTCGGCACGGCCCGTTCGAGGATGCAGATTTTGCTGGCCTGCCCGAGCGCGATTGGACGTTGCTTGTCCAGGACGTCGACAAGTTCGTGCCTGCGGTCGCCCGGATCATCGAGTCTTTCGATTTCGTCCCGTCATGGCGTGTCGACGACATCATGATCAGCTATGCGGCCGATGGCGGCGGCGTCGGCCCGCATACCGATGCCTACGACGTCTTCCTGATGCAGGGTCGGGGTCGACGGCGCTGGCGCCTCAGCCACGGGGCCTACGGCGATGACGACCTGGTCCCCGGCCTCGAGCAGCGCATCCTGTCGCGCTTCGACACCAATGAAGACTTTGTGCTGGAACCGGGCGACGTGTTGTATCTGCCGCCGGGTGTCGCCCATTGGGGCACCGCCGATGGCGAATGTATGACCTACTCGCTCGGTTTTCGTGCACCCAGTCAGCACGAACTCGCCGCGGACTGGTATCAACACGTCGTGTCGCTGGCCGGACAGACCCGTCTCGACGACCCTGAGGCGCCATGCCCCGAAGACCCGGCGCTGGTGACCGATGCGGCTCAGGCCAAGGCGCGCAGCCTGCTTGCGTCGCTGCCCGACCCGGATTCCCCGGCATTCGCGCGATGGTTCGGATGCTACCTGACCGAGCCCAAACCACAGTTCCAGATCGCGCCGCCGGACGCCGTGTGGCAGGCAGCCGATCTCGCCGCCTGGATCGGCGGCACGAAAGACCTCGTGCGACATCCGGCCGCACGTCTGGCGTGGAGTGACCGAGGTGATGGCGTGTCACTGTTCGTCCAGGGCGAGGAACACCGGCTGCCCGCCATGCTGCGGGCAACGGTCCGGCTGTTGGCGCAGACGAGGCGCCTTTCGATCGATGTGCTCACACGGCTTATCGCCGCGGGAGAACCGGCATGCCAGTTGCTGCTGAACCTGTTGAACCAGGGCATCTTCGAACCGGACCCGGAGGACGAATGACGGTCTCAATTACAGCGGTCGACTGGCAGGCGCATCGCGAAAAGCTGCTGGCGATACGGGTCGCGGTATTCGTCGAAGAACAGGGCGTCCCCAGCGAGCTCGAACACGATGAACACGACGCGGATGCCCTGCATGTGCTGGCCACTGACGACCGCTACGGCGCGATAGGCACGGGCCGGCTGCTCGCCAACGGCCACATCGGGCGCATGGCCGTGCTCGCGTCCCATCGTGGCCAGGGGATCGGAGGCGATATGCTGCGAGCGCTGCTGGACATCGCTGCACAACGCGACCTGCCGCAGGTCTTTCTGAATGCGCAATGCAGCGCAGTACCCTTTTATGAGCGGCACGGCTTCATCGCCGAGGGCGACGTGTTCATCGATGCCGGCATCGATCACCGTCGCATGTGCCGATTGCTGAATCGCTGACGCCAGCCACCCGGCCGGCGTCGGCGTCCCCGCGCCGCGCACGCGGATGCCGTCACCTACAATTGCCACACACGGTGCGGAGGTGTCGTCATGCCCTATGTTCTGCTGATCTTTCTAATGCTGCTCGGGTCACCATATGCCGCCGCCCAGGACCCGGTCGGCGTCGCGACCTTCACCGTCCGCAGCCAGCCGGCCGCTGCATTGGTCGACACGGTGCGTCCGCTGCTCGGCGGCGGTGGCGGCGCCTCGGCCTTTCACGACAAGCTGATCGTGCGTGGGTCGGCGCAGCAGATCGCCGCCGTCAGGGAACTGCTCGCGCAGATCGACCGTCCCGCAAGGCGGCTGCTGATCGAGGTGCGACAGTCCGGCCGCATGGGCATGTCGGCAACAGACATCGGCTACGGCGCGGCGAGCGACGAGGTACGCATCGGCCGTGCCCCGCGGCGCCCCGGCGCACAGGCGTACTACCAGGAATTCCAGACCCGCGGCCGAGACGACGGCACGCAGCGCGTGCAGGCCCTCGACGGCCGGGCCGCGTTGATCCGTGCCGGCCAGTCGGTACCGGTCTACCGCGCCCACCAGCAGGTCATCGGCAACCAGCTGATCCAGGGGTTCGATGTGAGTTACCGCGATGCCTTGACGGGTTTCTATGCACTGCCTCGCGTGCATGGCGACCAGGTCACGGTCGAGATCTATCAGCAGCACGAGCGTCAGGCACCGGGCGGCGCGTTTGACGTCGAACACGCATCGACGGTGCTGCGCGGCCGGCTCGGCGACTGGCTCAGTCTCGGCGCTGTCGGTGGAAGCGACAACGACAAACGCGACGCCATCGGACGACACGTACAGACGCAGCGCAGCAACGATCGCCAGATCGACCTGCGTGTGATGGCCGTCGATTGACGGGTGCGCCGTGCGTCCGGCACTGCCCGGGTCTGCACGGCGCACGGCCATTGGCGCGGCGGGCGCACGCCGGCGTGTCGAGTGACCGGCCCCCGCCATGCAGCGCTCCGGTATCGGCATGCTGTGGCACAGCACGATGGCCGCTCGTGGTAAAGGCCATCGCGTCCTCACGGCGAAACAAGGCGAAGTGACGGTAAACTCGGGCGCAGCCATGCTACCTTGCGGACCACCCAAACTCAGGAATCAAACATGCGAAACCTGCTTTTCCTCGGCTCCCTTCTCGTCTTGCTCGCACCCCAGTTCGCCGCCGCCGACGACGACGCGGCATTGGAGGCAATCCAGGAGTACATGGAGTTCACGTCTTACGGCGACGGCGCGCTCAGCGCGGCGCAGGTGCAGGAAGCCGGCCTCGCCAGCTTCTTCATCGTGGATGCACGCAACAGCGAACAGTACGAACGCGGACACATGGACGGTGCCATCAATATCGAGTGGCGACAGATCCTCGCCCATCGCGACGAACTGCCTACCGATCGCACGCTGCTGCTGTACTGCGATACCGGCCTGCTGTCGGCCAAGGCCCAGTTCGCACTGCGCATTGCGGGCTTCGAAAAGGCCAAGGTGCTGCAAGGCGGCTATCCGGCCTGGATCACCGCATCGGCGACGAATTGAACGGCCGCCGGCAGCGATACCGATTGATCCCAACCGATGCATGGCGCGGCGCTGCCGGCGCCAGCCAGACGATTGCGCGACGCCGTCAATACGGTTGCGATAACCCGGTGAGTCCAGCGGCAGGCATGGCTTTACTGCTTGCACGCGCGGGGGCACGCACAATGACCGATCGACCGGCGCTCAGGCCACGACCTGCGACGACAACTCCACGCGATCGCGGCCATTCCGCTTCGCGCTGTAGAGGGCGCTGTCGGCACGCGCGATCAGCGCTTCGATCGCTTCCCCACGTTGGTATTCGGCGACGCCGAACGAGGATGTGACCCGCCCGAGTTGCACACCGGTGTCCGTGCGGCGCATGTTCATACCGCCGATGCCCGAACGCATCTTTTCGGCGATCTGTTTGCCTTCGTAGATCCGGGTTCGCGGCAGCAGTATCGCGAACTCCTCGCCACCGTAACGCGACACCACGTCCGTTGCCCGGGTGCGGGCGGAGACGAGTTTAGCCAGCTGCCGCAATACACGGTCCCCGACCAGGTGACCGTGCTCGTCGTTGATCCGCTTGAAATGATCCACATCCATCATGATCAGCGTGAACGGCTCGTCCACGGCCACCAGGTTTAGCAGCGTCGAGTCGAATGTCCGCCGATTGCTCAAGCCTGTCAGCGGGTCGACCGATGCCTCGCGCCTGGCGTGCATGAGTTCTTCCTTGAGCCTGACTATCTCACCTGCCGCATCCTGCATGTCGGAAGCCAGCATCCGCGAATCGTTGGCGAGAAGACGCGCCTCGTTAAGCACCTCGTTGGCAATCTGCAGCGCCTGTTTCGGATCCTGGCAGTCCTCAAGGCGATCGATCTGCCGATCGAGCGCCTCGGTGTGCTGAACCGTACTGCGGTTCGTGTTTACGGCGGATTCGACCACGCCATTGATCAATACCAGCAGTTCCTTCTGCAGCTCAGCCATAGAGACGTCGTTGCAGGGCGTCAGGAAGCGCAGAAACAAGTCGCGGGCAACCTCAAACTGCCATCCTCCACCGAGAACCGCGTCCATCTTTTCCCTGAGGCGCAGATCGGTGCCCGCTGAGTAGAAGTAACACAGCGCGTAGTTCAGCGGGATTGGCGGCGCCTGGAACCGGCTCAGCTGTTGCAGCCCCAGGCGAAATATCTCAGCGGCCCGTTCGGGGGTGTCGTTCTGTAGCAGGGGGAACGCATCACAGGTATTCGGTTCCCCGTGCACGATGCTTTTGCCGTCGGAGCTGGACATGATCAGGCGGCTCGGGTCACGCGCCGGTGGATGACATCAGCGACATTCCGCTTGTCCTGTGCCCAACCTGCTACGCAACCACCCGGCAGGCCCACGTCGTCGTGGACCGCCATCGAGCGGCATGCGCACGGCGACCGCGCGCCGGCCGGATGGCGGGATCCATGGCGGCGGTCGAATGGCGGTTTGCCCGCTGCCTGCGCGCAGCGAGGTCCCTTTGGTACATGTTCCAAGCGAAAATCCATACAGCGTCGCCGGCACCACCAGCAATTACGTTGAATTACATCGAATTACGTTGCGTTGGTGATATCGGCTGACCGGTCACGAACTTGACTGGGAAACCGACCTCTGCGGCGCGTCGTCCACCCCGGTACCCCATCGCACCCAGGCGCCGCTTCCCGCTGCCCGCCAGCCGCGAGGCCACCGACGGGCCTGCGGACCACCACCGCCACACCCCCGGCCAGCCGAATCGGTGGCTGCCGCACCTGGCCGCCCTCCCGCGCTGATTCGGCCACGACCCCGGATCGGGACCGTCAACCAGGTTTCCAGCCCCACTCGTGCAGGACCCGCTCGCGGTGCGCCTCGAGCCACTGCAGGGCCATGATGACGCTGGTCGAATTGAGCCGGCCGAACAGCTCGCGCACCGCTTCGGCGCGCGGCAGTGTGACGACACGAATCTCCTCACCCTCGTGCGGCAATCCGTGGATGCCGTCGGCCGTGGTCGCGTCGACCCAGCCGCAGTACAGATTGATGCGCTCGACCGTCATGCCCGGGCTGACGTGGAATTCGCCGATATGGGTCAGTGCCCGCAGCGTGCAGCCGGACTCCTCGATGACCTCGCGCCGGGCCACCTCGTCGGGGGCCTCGTGGGCTGTGTCGCACAGGCCGGACACGGTCTCCAGTGCCCAGGGCGGATCGGCCACACCCATCATGCCGATCCGGAACTGCTCAACCAGCACCAGCTCGTCGCGATCCGGGTCGAACAACAGCACCGAGACCGCGGCCAGGTTCTCGACCCGCTCACGCACAACCTCGTCGCACCAGCCACCGTCGAAACTGCCGTGCTGCAGGCGGTAGCGCTTGAGCGTGAAGAAGCCGTCGCAGATCGTCGCGCTGTCGAGAATCCTGTAGGTTTTGTTCATTGCCCGCCAACGAAAAAGCCCGCTCGGATGAGCGGGCTTCATTATGCCTCAGCAGGCCTGCAGGCTCAGTTCAGCGACTGGTAGTAGTTGATCAGGATCTGCGCGACCTCGGGACGCGAGAATTCCTTCGGCGGTGCGATGCCGTTGCCCAGCATCTCGCGCACCTTGGTGCCGGACAGCAGGACGAAATCCTCTTTCTGGTGGTCCGGTGCCTCGCGCATCATGACCACCTTGTTCAGCTTCTTCGACCACGCGGTGTGGTCGGCCTTGAAGATCTCGATCTCGAGTGCGCCGGCAGGCACCTCGTCGTCGAAGATGGTCTGGGCATCGAACGCACCGTAGTAATCGCCGACGCCGGCATGGTCGCGGCCGATGATGAAGTGCGTCGCGCCCATGTTCTGGCGGAAATACGCGTGCAGTACGGCCTCGCGCGGGCCGGCGTAGAGCATGTCGAAGCCGTAACCGGTGACCATTGCGCTGTTCGGCGGAAAGTACAGCTCGACCATCTTGCGGATCGCAGCATCACGCACCGGCGCGGGGATATCGCCCGGCTTCAGCTTGCCCAGCAGCATGTGGATGACCAGCCCGTCGCAGCCGAGACGATCCATCGCCATGTGGCACAGTTCCTCGTGCGCGAGGTGCATCGGGTTGCGGGTCTGGAAGGCGACGATCTTTTTCCAACCGCGCTCCTGGATCTCGTTGCGGATCTCGACCGCGGTGCGGAAGGTGTCCGGGAAGTCGGTGATGAAGTACGAGAAGTTCAGCACCTGGATCGGCCCGGAAACGGCGATACGGCCCTGCGAGTTGAACGCGGCGACGCCCGGATGCTCCGGGTCCATGGTGCGGTAGACCTTCTCCGTCATCGCCTGCATCTGCTCGTCGCTCACCTCCTCGATGCTCTCGACGTCCATGACGGCGAGCACCGGGTTGCCCTCGACGTTCGGATCGCGCAGCGCAATGCGCTTGGCATCACCGATCGCCTCGGTGCTCTCGACCAGGCACATCACCGGCACCGGAAAGAACGAGCCGTCGGTCAACGTCATCTTGGTGGCCGCGCCCATCGCGTCGGCGACGTTCATGAATCCGGTCAGCGGATTGAAGTAACCCGCGCCCATCATCACGGCGTTGCCGGCGGCCTGTGAGCTGATCAGCAGCGACGGCATGTTCTCGGCTTCGTGGGACAACGCGTCGTGCGCGTCCGGGTCATACACGAACAGGGGGTGCAGGGTGTCGGATCCGACGGGCTTGATCATGCGGGAACCTCCGGGGTCTCTATCACGGGCGGTTCGACGGGTCCGCCCACCAGATTGGCATCACTCGAGACATCGCAGCCAAATCATTGTTTTAGCGAACAATTGGCTAACAATATTCCGATAACCTTATATTTCGGGCCGTAACGCTACCAAACCTGTCCGTCAACCGCCCAATGGTTCTTTTTATGCAGCGTTAAAATTGACGGCGATGCGGAGCCGTCGCCGGTTCATGCGAGCGCCGCCGCGACCTCGGCGTTGATCATGGAAAGACTCGCCGGCGGGTCGTCGGCCGCGGTGATCGGCCGGCCGACAACGAGGTAGCTGGCCCCGGCGCGGATCGCATCGCCCGGGGTCATGATGCGTTTCTGGTCGTCGACCGCCGACCCGGCCGGGCGTACACCCGGCGTGACCAGGCGGAAACCGGCCCCACGCTCGGCGCGCAGCCCCGCCACCTCGAGCGGCGAGCACACGACGCCGTCGAGGCCAGAGTCCTCGGCGAGCGCCGCGAGGCGCAACACGTTGGCGGCCGGACTGCCGCCGAACCCGACCTCGGCGATGTCCTGTTGGCCGAGACTGGTCAGGATCGTCACCGCGATCAGCAGTGGCCGCTGCGGCCGGTGTGCGAGGCGCTCCGCCGCGGCCGTCATCATGCGACGCCCGCCCGAGGCGTGCACGTTGATCATCCACACCCCGAGGTCGGCGGCCGCGTCGCACGCGGCGGCAACGGTATTGGGGATATCGTGAAACTTGAGGTCGAGAAAGACCTCGAAGCCGCGTGCCGCCACCTGTTCGACCAGCGCCGGCCCGGCACGCGTGAACATCTCTTTGCCGATCTTGACCCGGCACTGCGTCGGATCGATCCGCTCCAACAGCGCCAATGCCGGTGCGGGCGCGGCAAAATCGAGCGCGACGATGACGCGCGGTTCACTGGGACTCATGTGTCTTCCTGCTTCGTTCAGATCTCGGCCTCACAACCGGGTCGGCGCTTGACCGCACTCCAGCGTCGGCAACTCGGACATTGCCAATGCAGCGTCTTGGCGGTGAACCCGCAGTGGCTGCACTGGTAGATCGGGCGCTGGTCGAGCAGCCGGCGGATATGCGGCCGCAAACCCTCGAGAAATCGGGTCGATTGTCCCTCGGGCATACGTGCGTTGAGTTCGATGCTGCGCAGCAGCAGCGCAAGGCTCGGTTCGCGCGCCAGCTGGTCGGCGAGGTATTCGGCGGCGGCCGCCTCGCCCTGCTGTTCGATCAGCAGGTCGACCATCGCCAGTTCGGCGCCGGTGCCGGGCTGCTTGGCGACGATCTCGGTCAGAATGGTGCGCAGTTCCTGGACATCGCCGAGGTGGCGCAGGTTGCTGACGATCTCCGGCAGTATCTCCGGCAGATAGTCCGCATCCTGCTCCGCCGTCTGGCGCAGGATGCGAATCGCACCGCGATGGTCGCCCTGCGAAGCTGCGAACTGTGCCTGCAGGTGGTTTGCACGCACACAGCCGCGGTAGGTCGACAGTGCCTTCTTGAGATACGCCGCCGCATCGGCCGCGCGCCCCTGCATGCGCGCGCCGATCGCGAGTTCGCAAAAATAGTGCGACTTCTGCAGCATCATCTTGTTGCCGGTGATCGACTCGAGTTCGTCGGCGACGTCGAGACAGGCCTTCCAGTCACGCTCCTTTTCGTAGATCACGAGCAGGTTGTTCAGGGCCGGCTTGACGTGCAGCTTGGTTTCCTTGAGTTCGCGGAACAGGTTCTCCGCGCGGTCGTACAATCCGGCACGCATGTAATCCTGACCCAGCTCGAGCAGCGCCTGGGCGCGTTGTTCGCGGGTCAAGGCCGGCCGCGCGATCAGGTTCTGATGGATGCGGATGGCCCGCTCGACCTCGCCGCGCCGGCGAAACAGGTTGCCGAGTGCGAGGTGCGTCTCGACCGTGTCGCTGTCGACCTCAAGCATCTCGACGAAGGCATCGATCGCCTTGTCCGGCTCCTCGTTGAGCAGGTGGTTGAGGCCGCGGAAATACACCGGACTGGTCTCGCAACCCTGCGGTGGATTCTCCTTGCGCGCGCTGCGCCGCGCCGCCAGCCATCCGGAGGCGGCTGCGACGGGCAGCAACAGCAACAGGAGTTCCTGCACGGTATCAGCGTCCCTTCAGGGGCATCGCGCGCAGGTTCTTGACCTCTTCACTGACCAGTCGCGCCTTGCGCTTGAGGTCGGCGTTCTCCTTCTTGACCCGCATGAAATACACGACGCCGGCCAAGCCGCCGAGCAGGATGCCGCAACCCAGCGCCAACAGCAGCAGCAGCGACAGCGGCAGCTCCGGAGTGATGAAGTAGAGGTCCACCCTGACCGGTGCGTCGTTGATGATCGCGAAGCTTGCACCAATCACCATAAACACCAGCAGTAACAGCAGCTTGACTATGATCAAGACGAGATTCCCCCGCAGCGCGTTGCGCGCCAATCATAGCAAGGAAAGGGATGGGCTTGCGGCGCGTCGGTCGCGCCGATGTACACCCGCCGGTGGTCTCAGACGAACAAGTCGACCAGGCCTACGGCGCTGACGATTCCGGTCGCTACCGGCAGCAGATCCGGTTCGTCGAAGTCACGCGCGGGGAACTCCGGGACATCGGTGCGGTCGGCCGACGACCCGGCAAAGCCGTCGCGCCCGGCGGCAGGGTCGCCGACGTCGGCACGCACCAGCTGCAGCGAGGCATCGTTGAACATCTCGCGCAGCCGCGGCATGGCGGCCTCAAGTGCCTCCCGGGTCGCCGCATGATGTGCGATGAACGATACGCTGGACTGATCGTGCGACACGCTGATCCGGATCTCCAGCGGTCCGAGCTGTGGCGGATTCAGCTTCAGGCGCGCGAACTGCTGGTCACCATTCACCATCCACGCGACGCGCTCACCGATGGCGTCGGCCCATCCGCCCGTACCGACCTGTTGCGGAACCGCCATGTCGAGCAGGCTGCCCGCCAACTGGGGCGGCAGTGGTTGCTGCGCGACGGCCATCGCCACAACCGGCGGTGGCGTGCCGACGGCAGCGGCAGTCGTCGCGGGATCGACGCCCGCCCCGATCTCGGGTACGACAACCCCCGTGACCGACGATGTGACGACCGGCGTCGCCGGGGCGGCCGGCAGCGGAATCTGCGGCAAAGGCACGCGCTCCGTCGCCGACGCCAGCGTCATCAGCGGTTCGGCGTTCTGATCGCTAACGGCCGCGACCGGGCGTGCGCTTGCCGCCTGCGGCAATCCCGTGCCGCCCTGGAGCAGGGCCTGTACGTGCGCCGCGAGATCCGGCGGCATCTGCATCAGCAACGCCTGCAGCTCGCCGGCGAAGGCTGAGGGATCCGAGGCGTCGCCCCCGAAAACCAATGACAGCAGGTCGCCGTCGCCGATGCGTACGCCACCTTCAGCCTTTCCCGGCCCGGCAAATCCCGAACCCAGCAGTGCGAGCTCAAACACCGTCGTAACCTCGTGCTGCGACCTGTCTGGTATGAGCGAAGCAGGCTTCGTGCCAGCCTGTTCTCCACCTGGATGACTTTGTCCGCCACCCGCGATCCGGTAGGCTCCGGCCAGCAAACGAAATCCCGGGAGATCATGTCATGCAGGAATCCGACCAACGCGTCGTCGCCATCACCGGCGCCGGTGGCAACCTCGGGCGCGCGGTGGCGCAGGCGTTCGCGCCGCTTGGTGCACACCTGGCATTGCTCGACCGCAATCTCGACGCCTGCACCGACACGATCGACCTGTGTGCTGGCCAGGCATCGGCGCGCGCCTTCGAGGTCGACCTGATCGATCCGTCCTCGGTCGACCGGGCATTCGGTCTCGTCCTCGACACCTTCGGCCGGATCGACGTGCTGGCCAACATCGCCGGCGGCTTCACGATGGGGCCCCTGCTGCAGGACACCGCCGACAAGGACTGGGATTTCATGCTGAACCTGAACGCACGCTCGGTGTTCAACACGTGCCGCCGCGTGATCCCGCCGATGCTCGAGCGCGGCTTCGGGCGCATCGTCAACGTGTCGGCACGCGCCGCCGAGCAGGGCAAGGGTCGCATGGCGCCGTACTGCGCATCCAAGGCCGCCGTGATCACGCTGACCGAATCGCTCGCCGCCGAGAACCGTTTCAACGACATCAATATCAATTGCATCCTGCCGGGCACCATCGACACCCCGCAGAACCGCAGCGACATGCCGGATGCCGATTTCGCCAAATGGGTCCCGCCGCAGGCGCTCGCCGACGTGGTCGTGTTCCTGGCATCGGATGCCGCGCGCTGCATCAGCGGTGCGGCGATTCCGGTGTACGGGCAAAGCTGAACGCGCCGTCGCATGAAACAGCGACTGGCGCAGATCGACTGCGACGCCGAACAGGCGGCAGCGCTGGCGCGCGCAGTCGATTGGTATGCAGCCGCGGCCTACCCGCCGGGTGGGTCCGAATGCGCGCAGGTCGCCCGCGAGACCCTGCGCGATGCCGCGACCGTGATCGGCGCACACGCCGGCGGACGGCTGGTCGTTCGCAAGCGGCTGCTGCCACAGCTGCGCGCCGCGTTAACCTGGTGCCTTAGCCAAGAGGGGCCGCCCGGATTAGAATGGCCGGCGGGTCTTGCCGACGTACTCGACAATGCGACAACGTCCAGCGCCCAACAGCGGCAGGACCGGGGAACGACCGCGACCGGTGCCGAACGATAGACGCACGATGGCTCCTCGCGGAGCAGTATCAATCACAGGGGAGAGAGACACATGGCGATGTTGGAAGAATTCAAGAAATTCGCAATGCGCGGCAATGTCGTCGACATGGCCGTGGGTATCATTATCGGCGGCGCTTTCGGCACCATCGTGAAGAGTCTGGTCGACGACGTGATCATGCCGCCTATCGGTCTGCTGCTCGGCGGCGTCGACTTCTCGGATCTGTTCATCACGTTGAAAGAAGGTGCTACGGCGGGACCCTACGCCACTGTCGAGGCCGCCAAAGAGGCCGGCGCCGTCACCCTGAACGCGGGCCTGTTCATCAACAGTGTGATCAGCTTCACGATCGTCGCTTTCGCGGTCTTCCTGCTGATCAAGGGCATGAACTCGCTGCAGAAGAAGGAAGAAGAGGCGCCCGCGGAGCCGACCGAGAAGGAATGCCCGCATTGCTTCACATCGATTCCAATCAAGGCAACGCGCTGCCCGCACTGCACAAGCGAGCTCAGCTGACGAATTCGCCTGCCAACGCAGCGACCCCACGCGTTGTCAGCCCCGGCCACGCGCCGGGGTTTTCATTGTTGCGCGCCAGCTGCAGGGCGCGACGCAGACCGCGGCGATGATCGGGTACGCGTTCAATCACCGATCAGTGCACGCCGCGGTTCGTCCACGCGCTCCCAATGCGCCTCGGTGACACGCCATCGGCCATCGGAGCGCCACGCAAGCGAGTAGCGGTAAACGTCTGCGTGCAGACGTAGAAGCGCCTCGACGTTATCGACCCGCACGCCGGTCATTGCGACGTACACCACGCAGTGGGCCTGTACGCCGTCTGGCCCGGTGTTGATTTCGACGATTCGGGTGAACAGATACACCGAGCGGTGGCGCATGCGGTGCGTGAACAGTGTCGGCAGCGCCGCGCGTCGATCCGGGTGGTGGATGTCGCGATAGCCGGCGGCGAGGACGTCACGCAGCGCGTCGAGGTCACCGGATTCCACGCCATCGACTAACGCGCCGATGCGCGCCCGGATGGCATTCTCTGGACTGGACTCGTCGGCACACGCGACGAGCAGCAGCAGACCAAGCGGGATCAGCAGTCACCACACCGCACCAGCCGCCGGCGGATCAACGCAGGCCGAGGACATCCTGCATGTCGTAGCGCCCCTTGCCCTGACCGACGACCCACTGCGCCGCACGCACCGCACCCGACGCGAAAGTCATGCGGCTCGACGCCTTGTGCGCGATCTCGACCCGCTCGCCTTCGCTCGCGAACCATACCGTGTGCTCACCCACCACGTCGCCGGCGCGGATGGTCTCGAAACCGATCGCCTTCGGATCGCGCGCACCGGTCTGCCCCTCGCGGCCATAGACCGCGACTGCGTTCAGATCCCTGCCGAGGGTCTCGGCGATGACCTCGCCCATGCGCAACGCCGTGCCGGATGGGGCATCGACCTTGTGCCGGTGATGTGCCTCGATGATCTCGATGTCGGCGCTGTCGCCCATCACGCGCGCGGCGAGCTCCAACAGCTTGAAGCACAGGTTGACGCCTACACTCATGTTCGGCGCAAACACCACGCCGATGTCCTGCGCGGCAGCGTCGATCGACTCCTTCTGGGTATCGCTGAGTCCCGTCGTGCCGATCACGATGGCCTTGCCGTGCTGGCGGCACACGTCTAGGTGCACCATCGTTGCGCTCGGGCCGGTGAAATCGATAACGACATCGAAGTCGTCGACGACCTTGGTCAGGCTGTGCGAGAGCAGAACCCCGACCTTGCCGATCCCGGCCATCTCACCGGCATCGACACCAATCAATGACGAATCCGGGCGTTCCGTGGCGGCCGCCAGCCGCACACCTTCTGCCGCATGCACGGCCTGGATCAAGGTCTTGCCCATGCGCCCGGCGGCGCCGACGACTGCGATGCGGATCATGCTGTTTCCCGTACTGATGACCTCGAGGTCTGATCGCGAAGTGTAACCCGCAGCGCGCACCGGGTGCCTGCCGAGGGTCGCGTGGCACGTTGCGAACCGGCCGACCTGATGGAACCCAGGCCTCAGATATCGGTGAAGAAGCTCTTGACCCGGTCCAGCCACGAATGCGCATTCGGGCTGTGCTTGGAGCCCCCGCCCTGCAGCGACTTGTGCAGCTGTGAGAGCAGGTCGCGCTGGTGGTCGGTCAGCTTGACCGGTGTCTCGACCACGACGCGGCAGATCAGATCGCCCTGCGGGCCGCCGCGCACCGGCTTGACGCCCTTGCCGCGCATGCGAAACATCTTTCCGGTCTGCGTGCCTTCCGGGATCTTCAGCATCACCTTGCCGTTGAGTGTCGGCACCTCGAGCTCGCCGCCGAGCGCCGCGGTCGGAAAGTCGATCGGCACCTCGCAGTACAGGTGGCTGTCGTCGCGCGTGAAGATCGCGTGTTCACGCACGTGGACCTGGACGTACAGGTCGCCGGGCGGGCCGCCATGATCGCCGGCCTCACCCTCGCCCTGCAGACGGATACGGTCGCCGGTGTCGACGCCCGGCGGTACCTTGACCGACAGCGTCTTGGTCTCCTGGACACGACCCTGGCCGCGACAGGTGCCGCACGGATCCTCGATGACCGTACCGCGTCCGCGACAGGTCGGACAGGTCTGTTGAACGGAGAAGAAGCCCTGTTGCATGCGGACCTGACCGGCACCCTGACAGGTGCCACAGGTCTTGGGAGACGTGCCCTTCTTGGCGCCGCTGCCCCCACAGGTGTCGCACTTGGTCCAGGTCGGGACCTTTATCTTGACGCTGGTGCCGGAGACTGCGTCCTCGAGACTGAGTTCGAGGTTGTAGCGCAGATCGGCGCCACGCTGCACGCGCGAGCCGCCACCGCCCCGGCCGCCGCCGAAGATGTCGCCGAACACGTCACCGAAGATGTCGCTGAAGCTGGCGCCACCACGGCCTCCGCCAAACCCTCCGGCACCCATCGACGGGTCGACCCCGGCGTGCCCGAACTGATCGTAGGCGGCACGTTTCTGCGCGTCCGAGAGCACCTCATAGGCTTCCTTTGCCTCTTTGAAGTTCTTCTCGGCCTCGACCGCCTTGTCGCCGGTGTTGCGGTCCGGGTGATGCTTCATCGCCAACCGACGATAGGCCTTCTTGATCTCGGCCTCGCTGGCGTTCTTGGCGACACCGAGAACCTCGTAATAATCGCGTTTGGACATTTCGCTCGTGCTGCTTCTTGTTAGGAAATCCCGCTGCCACCGAGCCAGCCACCCTGCCCCGGCCGTGGTATCCGACGCCCGACCCTCGTGCGCACCAACCGAAGCCGATGCCGTCGTATATGCGCCTGCGGCAACTTCCACGTTGTACAAAAACCAAGACCGTGCACCGGTTCTGCAACCGATGCACGGTCCCGACCGCGGCGACCGACCCGTCGCCTGTGTCCGGCCTTACTTGCCGTCTTTGACCTCTTCGAACTCGGCATCGACGACGTCGTCATCGGTCTTGCCAGACGACTCGCCACCGGGTTGAGCACCGGCATCTCCCGCACCGGCCTCGGCGGCGCCCGCGCCCTGCTGCGCGTACATGCGCTCGGCCATCTTGCCGGACGCCTCGGCCAGCGCCTTGGTCCTGGTCTCGATCGCGTCCTTGTCGCTGCCCTTCATCGCCTCTTCGAGCTCCTGGATCGCGCTCTCGATCGACTCCTTCTCGCCGGCCTCGAGCTTGTCGTCGCCGATGTCCTCCATCGACTTGCGGGTCGCATGGATCATGCTGTCCGCCTGGTTGCGCGCCTGCACCAGGTCGTGGAACTTCTTGTCCTCGTCGGCATGCGCCTCGGCATCCTTGACCATCTTCGCAATCTCGTCCTCGGACAGACCCGATGAAGCAGTGATCCGGATCGACTGTTCCTTGCCGGTCGCCTTGTTTTTCGCCGACACGTGCAGGATACCGTTGGCATCGATGTCGAAGCTGACCTCGATCTGCGGCACGCCGCGGGGCGCCGGCGGGATGTCGGCCAGGTCGAAGCGACCCAGCGACTTGTTGGCCGAAGCCTGCTCGCGTTCACCCTGCAGCACGTGCACTGTTACCGCAGTCTGGTTGTCATCGGCGGTCGAGAACACCTGCGACGCATTGGTCGGGATGGTGGTGTTCTTTTCGATCAGCTTGGTCATGACGCCGCCGAGCGTCTCGATGCCCAGCGACAGCGGGGTCACGTCGAGCAGCAGCACATCCTTGACTTGGCCGCCGAGCACGCCGCCCTGGATCGCGGCACCGACCGCGACCGCCTCGTCCGGGTTGACGTCCTTGCGCGGCGCCTTGCCGAAAAACTCCTCGACCAGCGCCTGCACCTTCGGCATGCGCGTCTGACCGCCGACCAGGATCACGTCGTCGATGTCGGCCGCTGTCAGTTCCGCATCCTTGAGCGCGATCTTGCACGGCTCGAGCGTGCGCTGCACCAGCTCGTCGACCAGCGACTCGAGCTTGGCACGGGTCAGCTTGATGTTCATGTGCTTGGGACCGCTCGCGTCGGCCGTGATGTACGGCAGGTTGATGTCGGTCTGCTGGCTGCTCGACAGTTCGATCTTGGCCTTCTCCGCCGATTCCTTCAGGCGCTGCAGCGCCAGCGGATCGTTCTTCAGGTCCACGCCCTGGTCCTTTTTGAACTCGGCGACCAGGAAGTCGATGATGCGCATGTCGAAGTCTTCGCCACCGAGGAACGTGTCGCCGTTGGTCGACAGCACCTCGAACTGGTGCTCACCATCGACCTCCGCCACCTCGATGATCGACACGTCGAACGTGCCGCCGCCGAGGTCGTATACGGCCAGCTTCTTGTCGCCCTTGGACTTGTCCAGGCCATAGGCCAGCGCGGCCGCGGTCGGCTCGTTGATGATGCGCTTGACGTCGAGACCGGCGATCCGACCGGCGTCCTTGGTCGCCTGGCGC
>JAGRGY010000018.1:0-27473 GCA_020445255.1 Gammaproteobacteria bacterium | reverse complement strand
CTCGCCGAGATAGTCCTCGGCGGTCTTCTTCATCTTCTGCAGCACCTTGGCCGAGATCTCCGGCGGCGCCATCTTACTGCCGTTGATCTCGACCCAGGCGTCGCCGTTGTCGGCCTTGACGATCTTGTACGGCACCATGTCGATGTCCTTGCCAACCACCTTGTCCTCGAAGCGGCGGCCGATCAGGCGCTTGATCGCGAACAGCGTGTTCTTCGGGTTGGTCACGGCCTGGCGCTTGGCGCTCTGCCCGACCAGCACCTCGCCATCGCCGGTATAGGCGATGATCGACGGCGTGGTGCGATCGCCCTCGCTGTTCTCGATGACCTTGGCCTTGTCGCCCTCCATCACCGCCACACACGAGTTCGTGGTGCCGAGGTCGATTCCGATGATCTTGCCCATGTGTCGAATCTCCGATTCAGGAATACGTTGCAAACTGGTTTCTAGGTGGGGTTATCCCGCTGAATTTCAAGGGTCGGTCAGGCAGCGCACGCTAACCGGCGGCCTGCGAAACCATGACCATCGCCGGCCGCACCAGCCGGCCGTTCAGCGTGTAGCCCTTCTGCACCACGGCGACGACCGTGTTCGGCGGCACGTCCGCACGCGGCTGCATCGACATGGCCTGGTGGAACTCGGGGTTGAACGGCTGCTGGATCGGGTCGATCTGCTCGACCCCGAACTTCGCCATCGCGTCGCCGAGCATCTTCAGCGTCAGCTCGGTGCCTTCGCGCAGCTTGTCGATGTCGGCGGCATCCTGTGCGGCGCTGTGGCCGAGTTCGAGGCTGTCCCAGACGCCCAGCAGCTCGGCGACGAACCGGTCGAGCGCGAACTTGTGTGCGTTCTCGAGATCGCGCGAATGGCGGCGCTTCAGGTTCTCCAGCTCGGCGTGTGCGCGCATCAGCTGGTCGTAGTGCTGATCGGCCTTCTGCCGCGCCTCATCGAGCAGCTTCGCCAGATCACCGGCCTCGCGCTCGGCCACTCCGCTGTCGGCCTCCATTTCGGCCGCACCGTCCTCGAAGGTGGCCTCATCGGCGGCGACCCCACCGGTATTCTTGTCCTGCGTCGGCTGACCCTGCTGCTCGCCCATCAGTACCTCACCCAAGCGATTGAAATTCCGTAGGATTATTACAAAATACCGCGACCCCGGGGCCGCTGCTTCAAGCACATGGGGGCAGACAGGCGGATTTCAAGGCAGGGCGTGCGGAAATCGCACGAGCGTGGGTGCGACACCCCGTGCGCCCAGCCCTCAACGCCCGGCGAGCGCGCTGCCGAGAATCTTGGCCGTGATGTCGACGATCGGGATCACCCGGTCGTAGGCGATCCGGGTCGGCCCGATCACACCCAACACGCCGATTACCTCGGCGTCGACCTCGTACGGGGCCGTGATCACCGAACAGTCCTTGAGCGTGGAATACCCGGATTCCTCACCGATGAAAATCTGCACGCCGTCGGCCTCGAGGCTGCGATCGAGCAGGTGCAGGATCTCCTGCTTCTCGGTGAACGCGTTGAACAGGGAACGCAGGCTGTCGACCTGCGCCAGCTCGTCGAAATCCATCAGATTGGTCTGGCCGGCGACGACGAAGTCGCCGTTCTCCCGACCGTCATCGTCCGAGCCGGTGAACACCGCGGTTGCCATCTCGAGCGCCTGTACCATCAGGGCATCCAGATGACGCCGCGTCTCCTGCATCTCCTTGAGCACCAGGCGGCGGATCCCGGCCAGATCGTGGCCGGCGTAGTGCCGCGTGATGTAGTTGCTGAGCTGTTCGAGTTCGCTGCGCGAGAACGTGCGCGAGGTCTCGATGATGCGGTTGTACACCTCGCCGGCCGACGTGACGATCACGGTCAGCACGCGCACACCCGAGAGTGGCACGAATTCGATCTGCTTGATCCTGACGTGGTTGTGCTTCGGCACCATGACCACGCCGGCGAGGTGGGTCAGGTTGGACAGCAGCCGCGATGCCGAGTCGACCAGACCGGACGGGGCCTCGCGGGTCGCCTCGAGCTGACTCTGCATCTGCCGCAGCAGCGCCTTGTCGAGCGGTTTCAACGACAACAGCGAATCGACGAACATGCGGTAACCGCTGACGGTCGGCACGCGACCGGCCGACGTGTGCGGTGAGGCCACGAACCCCAGATCCTCCAGATCGGCCATCACATTGCGGATCGTCGCCGGGCTCAGGTCCAGACCGGCATCCTTGGCCAACGTACGCGAACCGACCGGCTGGCCGTCTCGGATGTAGCGTTCGATCAGCACCTTGAGGAAGTACTGGGCACGCTCGCTGATCGCATTTTCTGGACCGCCTGCCGCCAACGTCCTATACCGTTTCCGCCCTTTCTGTGGAAGTGGACAGCCTCGCAGCCGCCGCGTTCCTACCGATTATGGGAAGGCTCTTTTTTCAGTGTCAAGGAAGCAGCCGGCGCGCTTGGCGCCCGTCCGGCCGCATGCTAGTTTCCAAGCCTCGACACCGCACGGCATGGCGTTCCCATTGTGACCTCTCCGTCCTCCCAGTTTCAGCGCATCGCGGTCATCGCCAAGGCGGACGCCACGGCGCGACTGCACCCGACGCTGCAAACGCTGAAAGGTGTATTGGACAGGCGCGGCCTGCACCTGGTCCCAGACCCGCAAACGGCAGCCCTGCTCGATCTCGGGCAGGGGATTCCCATCGGAGAACTGGCGAAGGTCAGCGACCTCGCGATCGTCTTCGGCGGCGACGGCACGTTGCTCAACGCGGCACGCGAGTTCGCCGACACCGGCGTGCCGCTGCTCGGCGTCAACCTCGGCAGGCTCGGTTTCCTCACCGATATCTCGTCCAACTGCCTCGACGACTGCCTGGGCGCCGTGCTCGACGGCAAATATGTCGAGGATCGCCGCTTCCTGCTCAGTGCCAGCGTCGACGGACAGCCGACTGAACTGGCGTTCAACGACGTGGTCGTGCACAAGTGGAACATCGCACGCATGATCGAGTTCGAGACCTGGATCGACGGACGCTTCGTCTATACCCAGCGTTCCGACGGCCTGATCGTGTCGACCCCGACCGGCTCGACCGCGTATGCCTTGTCCGGCGGTGGGCCATTGCTGGCACCCGGTCTGGACGCGATCGCGCTGGTGCCGATCTGTCCTCACACGCTCTCCAACCGGCCGATCGTCGTGCACGCCGGCGCCGACATCGAGATCAACGTGTGCGGCAACACCGACCCGAAGGACGTCCGCATCACCTGCGACGGCGCCGCGACGCTGACGCTGGGCGCCGGCGAAAAACTGTGCGTGCGCCGCCACGTCAACGCGGTGCACCTGCTGCACCCGGTCGGACACGACCACTTCAACGTGCTGCGGGCCAAGCTCGGCTGGGGCGAGATGCCGAGGAACTCCTGACGCCGCGCACCCTGCCAGCTGCCATGCTCAACCGCATAACGATCGAAAACCTGGTCATCGTCCGTTCGCTGGACCTGCAGCTCGACGCCGGCATGACCGCGCTGACCGGCGAGACCGGCGCCGGCAAGTCGATCCTGATCGATGCCCTCGGCCTCGTGCTGGGTGACAAGGCCGACAGCGCCATGATTCGGGCCGGCGCCGACAGGGCCGAGGTCAGCGTTGCTTTCGATCTGCAGGGCGACTCGCCGGTGCATGAGTGGCTCGCCGGGCACGATCTCGATGCCGACGGCGAGTGCCTGATGCGCCGCGTGCTGGTGCGCGACGGACGCAGCCGCGCCTACATCAACGGCACCCCGTCGACACAGGCACTGCTCGCCGAGGTCGGCGAGATGCTGGTCGACATTCATGGCCAGCATGCGCACCAGTCATTGATGCGGGCCGCGTCCCAGCGTGAGCTGCTCGACGAATACGGCGGCCTGCGCGATTCGACGCACGAGATCGCGCGCCGCTACCGCACCTGGCGCGACGCCGTCGACCGGCACAAGGCGTTGACCGATGCCGCCGCCGACCGCGCCGGGCGCATCGACTATCTGCGCTTCCAGCTCGGCGAGATGGAGGGAATGGTTCCATCGGTCGACGAACTCGCCGATCTCGGCGCCGAACACGACCGGCTCGCCCACGCCGAACGCCTGCTCGGTGAATCGACGGCCGTGCTCGAACTGCTCAGCGAAAGCGATCAGTCGCTGCAACAGTCGCTGCAGCATGCGATCCATACGATCGACGAGTTGAGTACGATCGACGGCACGCTGAACGAGACGCTGGACCTGCTGAATACGGCCGATATCCAGCTCAGCGAGGCAGCCAGTGCATTGCGCCACTACCAGCACCGCGTCGATCTGGATCCGGAACGTCTGCACGAGATCGATCAGCGCCTGGGCGGAATCCACGACCTCGCGCGCAAGCACCGCGTCGAACCGGCATCGCTCGGCGAACTCTACCAACGACTCGGCGAGGAACTGCAGACACTCGAACAGGCCGACACGAACCTCGCCGCGCTGGAACGCGAGGTCGTTGAACACGAGCGACACTTCCGCGACGCGGCCGCCGCCCTCGGCCGGGCACGGCGGCATGCGGCGCAGAAGCTTTCGCGGACGGTCACCGACAGCATGCAGACGCTGGGCATGCAGGGGGGCGCTTTCCGCGTCGAGGTCACGGCCGACCCGCAGCGTTGCGGCACGCACGGCTGTGACCGTGTGTGCTTCCGGGTCGCGGCCAACCCGGGCCAACCAGAGGCCGCACTGATCGATGTCGCGTCAGGCGGCGAACTGTCGCGCATCAGCCTCGCGATCCAGGTCGCGACGGCCGGATGTGGCAGCGTTCCGACGCTGATCTTCGACGAGGTCGACGTCGGAATCGGCGGCGCGGTCGCCGAGATCGTCGGTCAACTGATGCGTGACCTCGGCCGTCAGCGCCAGGTGCTGTGCGTGACCCATCTCCCCCAGGTGGCGTCACAGGCGCATCAGCAGCTGGCCGTGCAGAAATCCAGCGACGGGCGCTCGACCGAGACCCGCGTCACGGTGCTCGATGCGCAGGCGCGGATCGACGAGATCGCACGCATGCTCGGCGGCGTATCGATCACCGAGCAGACCCGGCGCCATGCCGGTGAGATGATCGAGCAGGCCCAGCGCGCCGGCTGATCGACCGCACGCCGCAAGGTCTGCGAGAATTCGCGCATGCCGCAACCTGCCATCGTCACCAAGCCCGAAATCCTCGCCCCGGCCGGCGGCCGCGTGCAGCTTGAGGCCGCCGTGTGGGCCGGCGCCGACGCGGTGTATTTCGGGCTCGACAGCGGCCTGAACGCACGTGTGCGCGCCGCCTCGTTCGCCGCCGACCGGCTGCCCGCGACGATGGACTACCTGCACGAACGCGGCGTGCGTGGCTATTTGACGCTGAACACGCTGGTATTCGACGAAGAGCTGGCGCGCGCCGAGACGCTGATCCGCGCGGCCGCCGAGGCCGGCGTCGACGCGCTGATCGTGCAGGACCTCGGTTTGCTGCGCCTCGCGCGATCGGTGGCACCGGCGTTGCCGGTCCATGCCAGCACACAGATGTCGATCACCGACGCGGCCGGGGTCGCGTTCGCCGACGCGCTCGGCGTGCGCCGCGTCGTCCTCGGCCGCGAGCTGTCGATCGACGAGATCGCCGCTGTCGTCGCCGGCAGCGCGCTCGAGATCGAGGTATTCGTGCACGGCGCCCTGTGCGTCAGCTACAGCGGCCAGTGCTTCTCCAGCGAGGCCTGGGGCGGGCGCTCGGCCAATCGCGGTCAATGCGCGCAGGCCTGTCGCCTGCCCTACGGCCTGATCGTCGACGGCGAATCGCGCGAAACCGGCGACCTGCGCTACCTGTTGTCGCCACAGGATCTGATGGCACTGGAATTGCTGCCGCGGCTGGTGCGCGCGGGCGTGCGCAGCTTCAAGATCGAGGGCAGGCTCAAGGGACCTGACTATGTCGTGGCGACCGTCAGCGCCTACCGCGCCACGCTCGACCGGGTGTGGGCGGACATCGCGCACGGCGGCGCTCCTGATCTTGCCGCCGTCGACCGCACACAGCGCCGCCAGCTGGCGCAGGTCTTTTCGCGCGGCCAGCATGCCGGCGCCGATGGCCTCACGCCCGGTTTCCTGCTCGGTCCACAACACCAGCAACTGGTGATCGGACGCAACCCGCGCCATCGCGGCCTGTTCGTCGGCGAGGTCGAGGCAGTGACCGCGCGCGGCGTGCGCGCCCGCCTGCAGGGCCCGGTCAAGCGCGGCGACGGACTGGTATTCGATCGCGGCCGGCCGCAACAACACGAAGTCGGTGGCAACCTGCATCACGTGATCGATGCGGCGGGCAATTCGTTGACCGACGAGACGGACAGCGGTGACGTCGAGCTGCTGTTCGGCGGCGAAGTGCCGCTTTCGCGCGTCCAGGCCGGCGACCGGATCTGGCGCACACGCGACCGCGCGCACGATGGCGGCACGCATCTCGATCCACGCAGTGCGTCGTCTCGCGTACTTGTCACGCTGACGCTGACCGGCAGCGTCTCGCAACCTCTGCGACTGCACCTCGACGACGGCGACGGCCATCGCGTTGATATGCACAGCGCCGCGCTGCTGCAACCCGCCGGCGGACGGCCGCTCGACCGCGTCAGCCTGCTGAGGGCCATCGGCACGCTCGGCGACACGCCATTCACATTGGCCGACGTCGACATCGCGCCGTCACTGCTGGACGGCCTGTTTCTGCCGGTCGGCGAGATCAAACAGGCCCGCCGCGCGGCCGTGGATGCGTTGCTCGCGGCGCGCCGCCGGCACACGCGCAACGCCGGCCTGGCCGCCGAGGCAGGCCTGCCGATCCTGCTACCGGACATCCAGGATCCGCCACAGCCACTGCCGGTGCGGCTCAGCGTATTGTGTCGCACCCGCCCGCAGGTCGAGGCAGCGCTGGGACTCGACGACGTCGACGAGATCGTTGTCGACTTTCTCGAGGTGCATGGGCTGAAGGAGGCCTGCGCCAGCGTGCGCGCGCACGCGCGGCGCCTGGTCGTCGCGGCGCCGCGGATCTTCAAACCGGGCGAGGAGCGACTGTGGTTGTACCTCTGCCGCCTCGCGCCAGACGCCCTGCTGGTTCGTTCAGCCGGATTGCTGTCGGAACTGCACAGACGCGGCGGCAGCGGTGTCCAGCTGGATGACGGTGCGACGCGTATCCCGCCGCTGCATGGCGATTTCTCGCTCAATGCCGCCAACGTGCTGTCCGCGATGCAGCTGCTCGACCTCGGCCTCGAACGCCTGACGCTGACCCATGACCTGAATGCCGCACAGTGCGCCGCGCTCGCGCGTGCACTGCCGGAGCGGCAACGTGCCCGTATCGAGATCGTCGCGCACCAGCACCTGCCGATCTTCCACACCGAGTATTGCGTGTTCGCGCGCTACCTGTCGCAGGGCAACAGCTACCGCGACTGCGGGCGACCCTGTGAACGCCAGCGCGTGCATGTCCGCGATCCGTCCGGTGGCGACCATCTCGTCCTGGCCGACATCGGCTGCCGCAACACCGTGTTCAATGCGGCCGCCCAGTCGGCCGGTCCGGTGCTCGCGGCACTGCGCGATGCCGGCATCGTGCATTTCCGGATCGAGCTGGTCGACGAACCCGCCGGCGAGGTCGCCGGGATCATCCGGGCCTATCACGATCTGCTGCGCGGCAGATTGACACCGGAAGCGTTGCGCAAACGCCTCGCCCGCGTCGTCGATGCCAACGGTCGTGCACAGGGTGTCGGGCTCGGTTCGCTGAGCGTGCGCGTCGAGCCCGCACGCAGCGACATGAAGAAACCGACGGCGCGATAGACCTTCGATCGACCGCATGGCCAAGGGACTTTGCACGCAAGCCAATCGATCTCGTTCGTCGACGGTTGTCCGGCAGGTGCCTGTCGCAGCGGGCCTGCCGCGCGGGACGGGCGCACGCTTTTGGCGCCGGATCAGGTAGTTGCCCAGACGGGACAGTCAATCCCGCGGTGCCGAACCACCGGAATCGACATTTTCCCGGTATGTCACGAAAAGACGGGCGTTCACCCGCAGCCTGACCTGTGCACAGGGCGGTTCGATCGGGGCGCTGCAATATGTCGCCCGCGTTCACGGTCTTCTCCGGTAACCGAACGAGGGAGAACCGTCCGTGCAAGGCACGTCCGTCCTGGTGGTCGAAGACGAACACGATACGGCACAGCTGCTGAGCCGCCACCTGGCGTCATTCTGCGACGAGGTGGCCGTCGCCGATAACGGCCACGAGGGGCTGCGCCTCGCCGCAGAACGCCGCTGGGGCCTGATCATCCTCGACATCGGACTGCCCGGCCTGAACGGTCTCGAGGTGTGTCGGCGCATTCGGGCCGGCGAGTGTCACACCCCCGTACTGATGTTGAGTGCACGCAACTCGGACTTCGACCGCGTCCTCGGTCTCGACATCGGCGCTGACGACTATGTCGCGAAACCCTTCTGCCTGCAGGAACTGCTGGCCAGGGTACGCGCGATCTTCCGCCGTATCGCCCTGCCCCACCGCATCCCCGATGGCGGTTCGCAGCGGCGCCTGCATCACGGCGGCTTAGCGATCGACGTCGCACGACGTACGGCCAGCGTCGACGGGAGCGACGTCGACCTTACGGCCAGGGAGTTCGCGCTGCTGCTGCATCTCGTCCGTCACCCGGGTCGCGTGTTTTCCCGCGCGCAGCTGCTCGACCAGGTGTGGGGGCACGGTTACAGCGGCATGGAGCACACGGTCAATTCGCATATCAACCGCTTGCGCGCCAAGATCGAAACCGACCCTTCGTCCCCGCGCCGTATCGTCACCGTGTGGGGCGTCGGCTACCGCCTCGACTGACGGCCCGCCGGTCGGCACGCGCGGCTATGCACCTGTTCGACACCCTCTATGTCAAATTGTCCGCCATTCTGCTCGGCCTGTTTCTGCTGATTGGCGCGGCGCAGGTTACCCTGTCGCGGCATTTCGCCGATCGCTACCACCTCGAGCTGACGCAGCGGTTGAATGCGCGCGTCGCTGCGTACGTGGCGGGTGAGGCCACGCTGATCGAACACGGCCGAGCAAACGACGCCGCGTTGAAGGCGGTCGCCCACGCGGCCATGACCATCAATCCCTCACTCGAGGTGTACCTGCTCGACCGCGATGGCCGCATCCTCACCCACGACCTCGGCGACGGTGCGCTGCACCGCGACCGCGTCGACCTCGGTCCGGTGCGCAATTTTCTGGTCGGCGACGTGTCGCTGCCGCTGATCGGCGACGATCCGCGTACGCCGGATGGCGGCAATATCTTCAGTGCTGCCGCCATCCGCCAGAACGGCCACCTCGAGGGTTATCTCTACATCGTGCTGAGCGGGCATCAATACGACCGCTCGGCACACGCGGCGGAAGTGGGTGACACGGGTCGCCTGGCGGTCGTGACGCTGGTGGGCTGCCTGGTGTTCGGCCTTGCCAGCGCACTGCTGATCTTCGCGCACCTGAGCCGACGCCTGCGACGCTTGACCAGCGCGGTGAATGCCTTCCAGGACGAGTCGCATACCGAAGGGTCGGCCAACGGGCGCGTACCGGGTGACGAGATCACCCAGCTCGACGCGGCATTCGGCGACATGCGCGCACGCATCGGGCGGCAGGTGGCGCAGATCCGGCGCATCGATGTGCAACGCCGCGAACTGCTTGGCCATGTCTCGCACGACCTGCGCACACCGCTGACAGCGCTGCTCGGCCATGTCGATGCGCTGCTGCTCGACACGACCGTGAACGATACGCAACGCCGTGAGCACCTGCTGACGGCGCGCAAGCATGCGATCCGCCTGAACGGCCTGATCGGCGAGCTGTTCGAGCTGGCACGGCTGGATTCCGATGCCGTGGAACTGCACACCGAAGTCCTGCCGCTGGCAGAACTGGCCTCGGACATCGTGCAGGAGTTCCGGCTGCGCGCCGAACGCGCGCGCGTCCACCTCATGCTCGAGGTCGGCGATCCCGACTCCCGGATCGATGCCGACCCGGCCCTGATCGCGCGGGTGCTCGAGAACCTGATCGACAATGCCGTGCGGCATACGCCGTCCAACGGCGCTGTCCGGGTACGGCTCGACACATTGGATCGAGCGATCCGCGTGTCGGTCATCGACAACGGCAGCGGGATTGCGCCTGCAGACCTGCCGCACATCTTCGACCGCGGCTACCAGGGTGCATCGAACACCCGTTCGGCCACCCAGGCGAGCGGTCTCGGCCTGGCGATCGTCCGGCGCATCCTCGATCTGCACCAGGTGCAAATCGAGGTGCACAGCCAACCGGGGGCAGGCACCCGCTTCGTGTTCGATCTCGCACGCCCCGCTACCGGTTCGCGGCCAGCCATCGCTGACGATCGCCCCTCTGCGGCCTGACCATGTCGTGGGCCGGCGGTTGTCGAAACAACCGCCGGCCCGAGTGCCTCAGCGAATCGCCAGACCGAGCGCAGTCGCCGGTACGTCGACGTTCGGCTTGATCGACGCAAGCCCCCCGTCGGCCTTCAGCCGGAACCCACCGATCTGATCACTGGCGCCGTTCAGCGTGTAAAGATTGCGACCGTCGCTGCTGACCACCATGTCGAGCGGCCCGCTGCCCTTGCCGGTCCTGCCGGTCACGCCATTCTTGTCGAGCAGTTGCAGGCTGCCGTCGAAGCCGATGCTGTATCCGCTCAGCGTTCCGCTGGCGGCGTTTGTCGTGTAGACGTAGCGCCCATCGTTGGTGACCACCGCCCAGCAGGCCGCTGATTCGGTCGTCGGCACGGCCGAGCTGATCGGCTCCAGGCTGCCATCCTTGCCGAGTCGGTACGACGATGCCGAACTCGCATCCGCCGCACCGCCGGCCGCCTCGCTGACGATCACCTGGTCACGCTTGGCGAACGCGAACCCGAACGGCGTCGGCCCCTCGGACGCATGGGACATCGCCGGACCCGCGACGCCGTCTCCGTCGACGACGAAGGTATCGATCAGGTTGGTTGCCTTCTCGGTCACCACCAGCACATCGCCGTCTGCATTGAAGGCAATCTGCGCCGGGCCCGTGTTCGCGGCGCTCAGCGCCTGGGTCGAGCCCACGATCGGCGTCAGGGAACCGTCTGCACCCACGTGGAACCCGCTGATCGAATCGGCGCCACCGACCGAGCCGCCCGCATTCAGCACGTACAGCAGGTCATGCGCATAGGTCAGGCTGATCGGCACCTGGCCGCCCGAATGCACCTGGTCGACCAGCGACAGCCCGTCCTCCTCGATCGCGAACACCGAGACGTCGTCGCTGCCCGCGTTGACGACGAACAGCCAGCGCTGCGCCGGGTCGATGATCACGGCACTCTGGTCGCCGAGGCCGGACCCGGTACCCAGACCGCCCGTGTCAAACTCGCCGGCCGGCGACAGCCTGCCGTTCGCGGCCCGGTCGAACACCAGCACCGAATTGCCTTCCGGGGCATTGCTCATCGTGTAGACCGCGCCGACCGCCGCCTGATGTCCATGCCCGTGATGCCCGCCATCGGCATGCAGGGACGCCGACAGGGGCAGCAACATCGCCAGCGCGAAGCCGCCGGCCGATACCTTGCGTGTAGTGTGGGACATCTCCCGTTCTCCTTTGTCGATGCAGTCGATTACTGCATTGCAAAGGCTAGGGGCGAAAGTTCACGCGATTATCACGGCCCGCGAGCTGGTCGTACGGCAGTGACGGCGCCTACCCGGTGGGGGTTGGGTCAGCCCTGGTCGGGCCGCTCCAGCTCCTCGTTCAACTGCCGCTCGCGCTGCAGAGGCGAACCGGTGGCGTGCGCAAACAGGTCGTAGGCGACCGGGACGATGAACAGCGTGAACAGCGTCGCGGCCAACACGCCGTACAGGATCACCGTGCCGATCACGGCGCGCGTCTCGGCGCCGGCCCCCGCCGACAGCAACAGCGGCACCGAACCGGCTGCGGTCGTAATGCCGGTCATGACGATCGGGCGGAAGCGCACACTGGTCGCCTCGATCAGTGCATCACGAAACTCACGCCCCGAATCGCGCAGCTGGTTGGCGAACTCGACGATCAGTATTCCGTTCTTGGCGGCGAGTCCAACCAGCATGATCAGCCCGATCTGGCTGTAGAGATTGAGCGAATAGCCGGTCAGGTAGAGACCGAGCAGTGCGCCGGCCATCGCCAACGGTACCGTGAGCATGATCACGAACGGATGCACCCAGCTTTCGAACTGCGCCGCCAGCACCAGGAACACCACGACACCACCGAGCAGCATCACGAACAGCAGCGATTCACCGGTCGTCTTGAAGTCGCGCGACTGGCCCTTGTAGTCGACGATGACCTTGCCCGGAAGGTTCTGCCTGACCAGGCCGTCGAGGTACCGGAGGGCATCGCCGAGCGCATAGTCGTCTTTGAGGTTGGCCTCGATCGTGATCGCACGCACCCGGTTGTACCGGTTGAGCTTGATCGAATCGGCCACCTCCTCGAGCTTGACGAGATTGGACAGCGGGATCAGTTGTCCGCTGCGCTGCGAGCGCACGTAGAGATTGGATAGGTCGGTCGGCGTGCGTTGATCGTCGCGCTCACCCTCGACGATCACGTCATACTCCTCGCCCTGCTCGATGTAGCTGGTCACGCGCCGTGAACCGAGCATGGTCTCGAGCGTACGCCCGATCTCGCCGATCGTTACGCCCAGGTCGGCCGCACGCGGGTAATCGATCACGACCTGCAGCTGGGGCTTGGTCTCCTTGAAGTCCCAGTCGACACCGACCAGACCCGGATTGTCCTCGTCGATCTTGTGCAGCAGGATGTCACGCCATTCAACCAGCTCCGCATACGTGCCGCCTCCGATCACGAACTGCACGGGCTTTTGGATGCGTCGACCGAAGCCCTGACGCATCACCGGGAAAGCGCGCACACCGGACAGGTCCGCCAGGCGCTTGCGCACGTCGTCCATGATGTCCCATGCCGAGCGCCGCTGTGACCAGTCGTTGAGCACGTAGATGACGATGCCGCTGTTGAAGATCTCGAAGTTGCCGAACGAGCGCGGGGCACGCACGAGCAACCGTGTCACCTCGCCGGATTCCACCAGCTGCATCATACGGTGCTCGATCTCGTTCATGTACTGTTCCATGTACTCGAAGGTCGCACCCTCCGGTCCCGACACCAGCACGAAGAACGCCCCACGGTCCTCTTTCGGCGCGTACTCGCTGGGCAGTTGCTGCAGCAGCCACCCGCTTCCCGCGAGGATGCCGACGAAAACGAGGCCAACGACCCACTTGTGCCGCAGCGCGCCGCGCAGCAGGGCGAGGTAACCGCTGCGAACCGCGCCAACGGTCCGGTCGATGCCACGCACCAACCAGCCGGCCTCGCTGTCACGCACCAGGATCTGCGACGCCAGCATTGGCGACAGCGACAGGGCGACAAAGCTCGAGAACCCGACCGCCGCCGCCATCGTCAGCGCGAACTCGGAGAACAACCGACCGACATCGCCCTGCAGGAACGCGATCGGTACGAATACCGCGACCAGCACCACCGTGGTCGCGATGACCGCGAACGCCACCTGGCGTGCGCCGCGGAACGATGCGACCAGGCGCGTCTCACCGTACTCTTCCATGCGCCGATGGATGTTTTCGAGCATCACGATGGCGTCGTCGACGACCAGCCCGATCGCCAGCACCAATGCCAGCAAGGTCAGGATGTTGATCGAGAAATCGAGCATCCACAGCACCAGAAAGGTCGCGATCAGCGACACCGGCACGGTAACCGCGGGGATCAGTGTCGCCCGCACACTGCCGAGGAACAGGAAGATCACGAGTACGACCAGAGCGATCGCGATGCCGAGTGTCTTGTAGACCTCGGCGATCGCACCCTTGACGAATACCGAGGTGTCGTAGCTCTGCCGGATCGCCATGCCTTCGGGCAGGCTGGGGTTGATGCGTTCCACCTCGGCCCTGGCCGCGTCGGCGACCTCGATCGTGTTGGCGGTCGACTGCTTGATGATGCCGATGCCAACCATCGGTACGCCGTTGCCGCGGAAGAAGGTGCGCGTCTCCTCGGCGCCCTTCTCGACGCGCGCGACATCCGACAGGCGCACCAGGTAGCCGTCTGTGCCGCGCGCCAACACCAGGCGGGCGAAGTCCTCGGGTGCGCGGAACGCGCGCGACACGCGCACCGTGAACTGGCGGTCGACCGAGTCCAGACTGCCCGCTGGCAGTTCCAGGTTTTCGGCGCGCAGGGCGTTTTCGACGTCGCTGACCGACAGACCGCGCGCGGCGAGCTGCTTGCGGTCGAGCCAGATGCGCATCGCGAAGGTCTGTCCGCCGCCCACCCGCACACGCGCGACGCCGTCGAGCACCGAAAAGCGATCCACCAGGTAACGGCGGGCATAGTCGGACAGCTCTGGCACCGTCATGCGATCACTGACCAGGTTCAGCCACATGATCACGTCTTCGTTGCTGTCGACTTTCTGGATCTCCGGCGGGTCGGCCTCGGCCGGCAGGTCGTCCAGCACCGTCGACACGCGGTCGCGGATGTCGTTTGCGGCGCCGTCGATGTCGCGGTCGATGTTGAACTCGACCGTGATCACCGAGCGCCCGTCCTCGCTGGCCGATTCAATGAAGCGGATACCCTCGACGCCGGCGATGCGGTCCTCGATCACGCGCGTGATGCGATTTTCGACCACGCTGGCCGCGGCGCCGCGGTAGGTCGTCTCGACCGAGACCACCGGCGAGTCGATGTCCGGGTATTCGCGTAGCGCCAGGCGGTCGAAGGCGACCAAGCCAAACGCGATCAGCAGCAGCGACATCACCGACGCGAATACCGGTCGCTTCACCGAGACATCGGACAGGATCATCGCGTTGCTTCCGTTGGCCCCGGTGCCGTTTTGCCGCCTTCCAGCAGTTCCGCCAGCGATCGCCCGTCGCCCTCCACCGCCCGGACACTGACCGGCTGGCCCGGCTTGGCAGTCAGCGTGCCGTGCGTGACGACCCGGTCGCCGACAGCGAGCCCTTCGACAACCTCGACCTCGCCCGGCCGACGCGAACCGATGGTGACCCGGCGCCGCTCGGTCTTCATCGCGTCACCCTCGGTGATCACGCGCAGCACGAACTGTTCGCTGCCGAGCGGCAGCAGCGCCGATTCAGGAATCACCAGCGCGGTACGCGGATTCTTAAGCAGCGTCACCTGCATCAACATGCCGGGCTTGAGCAGACGTTCATCGTTGGACAGTCGCACGCGCACGACCACCGAACGCGTGACCGCATCGACGCGGCTGTCGACACTGCTGACCTCGCCGGTGAACGCGCGTTCGGGGTAGGCGCTGGTCGATGCGATGACGCCGAGCCCGGGTCGCAGTGCGCCGAGATAGACGCTCGGCACCGCGAGGTCGAGCTTCATGACCGAGTCGTCGTCGAGCGTCGTGATCGGATCGCCCGGCTCGACCAGCGCACCGACACTGATGTTGCGCAGACCGACGATGCCGGCGAACGGGGCCTTGATCAGGCGGTCGGACAGACGTGATTCGATCGCGCCGAGGCGCGCGCGCGCCGTTTCCCACTCGCGCGCGCGTTCGTCGAGCAGGGCCTTGGCCGCGGTGCCCTGCTTGGCCAGCGACTGCACGCGCCGGTACTGGCGCTCCGCCTCGTCGACCAGCGCGCGCGCCTCGGTCAGCTGCGCATGCTCCTCCTCGCTGGTCATCTCCACCAGGAGCTGCCCGGCCACAACGCGCTGGCCATCGTCAAAATGCAGCGCGTTGATGGTCTCGGTAACCGTCGCGGTCAACACGACCGACTCGTTTGCCCGCAGCGTGCCGAGCGCCTCGATCCGGTCCTCGAACGGCACCGCGTTCACCTCGGCAACGATCACCGGGGTGGGTGGGGCCGACCGGGCCAGCCCGCTGGCGATGATGCACAGGGCCAGCACCGGGATCGCCCGCACGGCGCAGCGGAGAGGTCGTAAGAAACTCATCAGGGGGCTCGCGTGGCGTCGTTCACTGGCGGGCAATATACGCTGGGGATCGGCTGCCGCACAGCGTTCGAACCGCAAATAAACCTGCATCCGCACTCGATTTTCGGACCGAACGCGCGGTCCCGGCGACAGTCCCTATGGAACTTGCGAACCGGAGTGCTACGCTTCGCACATTTTACGGCCCAGGCCCGCCTGATGTGACTCCCCCGACCGGCAAACACGAGATCAAGGACCCGGCCAAAGAGGCCCCCTCGCCGGAACTGCTCGAACGGTTCGCGGCGATGTCGCGCGGGCGAAAGATCGTCCTGGTCGTGTTCATCATCTGGGCCGTGCAGGCGATCCCGAAGTGGACCGCGGCGATCGTCGCCGACGGTGAGACCTCGGCCAAGATCATGACGTTTTTCATTACCCCGCGCTGAGCGGGCGACCCCCCAAAAACCGCCGTGTTGCGCGACACGGCAGCAGCCACGGCCCCTAGGAAAGCAGCCGCCGCAACCAACCGAACAGGCCTGGCACCTGTGTCGCCCCCGCATTTGCCACACCCGGCATGCCAAGGTAACCGTCGATGAAGGCGCGCTGCGCACGCACCACGTTATGCACGAACGCCAGCTTGTCGATGGCCGGCTGTGACAGCACGAACGGGTACAGGTCCTGCAGGCCCATGCTCCGGTTCAGGCTGTTGAGTGCGAACGTCAACGGCATCCAGTGTTCAATGATGGGCGCGAAATCGGCGATCCGGTAGGGATCGAAGTCTGGAGCCACGCGGTGCAGACCACCACCAACGACAGGATTCTCGATGCGCAAACCGAAATTGCCGGCGGTCTCCAGCGTGTCGACGATATGCAGGTAGTGGGCCCAGGTCTCGGCCCAGTCCTCCCACGGGTGCGCACTCGCATAGGCACTGATGAAACGGTTCTGCCAGTCACCGGACGGACCATCGGCGTAATACCGGTTGAGCGCTTCGGCATAGTCGTGGCGTTCGTCGCCGAACGTCGTCCGAAAGGCGTTGCGATGCGGTCCGCCGGCGATCAGGATGTCCCAGTAGAAGTGGCCGATCTCATGCCGGAAGTGTCCGAGCAGCGTGCGGTAGCGCTCCTGCAGATCGATGCGATTGCGTTCGCGCAACGCCGGATCGGCCTCATCGATGTTGATGGTGATGCAGCCTTCGGCATGCCCGGTCATCACGGGTTCCCCTGGCGCCGCGTCGAGCTCGGACTTGAACGCGAAGGCCAGACCCGAGACCGGGTCTTCATGCTTAGAATGCAGCGGCAGACCGAGCTTGATCAGACTGTACAGCAGACGGCGCTTGCTGCGTTCGAGGCGATACCAGTGATCGCGAAAACCCGGACGTGACAGGTTGGGAATGACCTGGTTGAGACGGCATGCCACGCAAAACGCCTGGTCCGATTCGACCGGCACCATCCAGTTGCATACCTGGTGTTCGATGTAGTTGCCGCACTGGCGATACCGACGCCCCGCCGCAACCTGCATCAGCGGCCGCCAGCTGCCGTCACCGTTGTCGCGGAGTGCGCTGACCCGCATGTATTCCGGGAGAAGACCGAGCAGGTGCCCGCAGCGCGTGCAGTGGCTGTTCTCGAAATAAACGGGCTGACGGCAATGGTCGCAATGAAATGTTCGCATGGCTTCGACCACACGCCGGAATTGGACTCCGGACGCACGGAATGAGTCGGGTGTAATCGGGGATTATGCCAGCCCCATCAACGCAAACCCCGGCACATGGCCGGGGTTGACGGAAACCATACCACGTGAAACTTCAGTCGCGGGCAACGCCGCATTCCGCACGCAACAGCCTGGCTGGAATCGGCAGGCTGAGCAGACCGAGCAGTCGACCGAACCCGCGAGCCATCAGCGCCACTTGGGGGCAGATGACCGCGACGATCGGCCTGACCAGAGGAGCGAACATCGACTTGTCGCGCATGTGCAGGTCCAGTCCGAGCATGAGCGCTGCACCCAGCGCGAAACCGACCATGAGATTGTCGATCAACCCGCCAAGCAGCAGGCCATATACGACCGGTACCGAGCGAATCAGGACGCGTGCCGCGGACTCGGCCGTATCCTCGTTCATCTCGTGCGTATAGTGCACGTACTGATCGCGGCGCGACGATTCACCCGCTTCGGCCCTGGCTGCCTCACCTTCCCCGCTGTGTACGTCGTGTCGAACATTGTCGTCGGCGTTCATGGTCCTCACCCAGTGCTCCAGAGTCTTTCCCTGCCACTTTTAGCGGCACGTGAAACGACAAATTCATCGAAATTTGGGAAGCGCGAGCACGAGTTGGCGGGACACGTGACGGGACATCCGACGCCGACGCGCTGACAGAAACGCCTTTCCTGACAACATGTGAGACACCGCACATAGCGCGTGCGAACACGGGGCAGGCGGCATTCGGGACGCACTTCCGCCGTTCGTTCGGAAGACGCCCCTCGACAGGTGTGCCGGCGGGCTAGAGCAACCCGATCAGGCGCAGCAGTGCCGGAACGAGCACCGCGCTGGTCAGCGCAGACAGGGCCATCGCAAGCCCAGAAAAGGCGCCCATTTCACGGCTCATCTGAAATGCGCGGGCGGTACCGATTCCATGTGCCGTGATACCCATCGCAATACCCTTGACGTCGTCGTCTCGGATACGTAACAGCGCAAACAGGGCGCCGCCGATCACGGCACCGATGATGCCCGTCGCGACCACGAGCACCGCAGTCAGCGATGGCAGGCCCCCGATCTTTTCCGAGATCCCCATGGCCACCGGTGCGGTCACGGATTTCGGCGCCAGCGACAGTTGGGTCTGCAGATCCGCACCGGAAAGCCAGGCAATTCCAATCGAACTCAGCGTGCCGACCGAAACGCCGACCAGTGTTGCGACCGTGATCGGCATCCACAGCCGGCGCAGCTTGTCGAGCTGATGGTACAAAGGCACCGCCAGCGCCACCGTGGCCGGACCGAGCAGGAAATGCACGAACTGCGCGCCTTCGAAATAGCGCGCGTAACTGATGCCCGTCATCTGCAGGAAGGCAATCAACACCACCACGGCGATGACTACGGGGTGCAGGATCGCTCGCATGCCCGCCAGCTCGTAAACCCTGTACGCGAGGCCGTAGGCGAGTAACGTCACCGTCAGGCCGAGCAGCGGTGACGCCGACAGGTAGACCCACAATGTCGTGAGTTGGGATGAATCAGTCATCATTGCGTTGCCGGGTTGCCGACAGGCGCTTCATCGCCAGCATCGTCCACGCAGTCACCGCCATCGTCAGCACCGTGCTCAGCAGCAGCGTGAGCATGATGGCCAACCCTTCTTTGCCGGCGCGCGTCGTGTGAATCATGATGCCGACACCGGCGGGCACGAACAGCAGGGACAGATGGGCAAGCAGGCCCGTCGCAGTCGCGTCGAGACATCCCGGCGCGCCGCGACGTACAACCAACGTTACGAGCAGCAACAACATACCCAGTACGGGACCGGGAATGGGTACCCCCAGCTCGTGCACGGCGACCTCGCCGATCAACTGAAAGACGAGCAGAACGGTCAGACCGTGAATCAATGGCATGGATTCAGCCTCCTGTCACAGCGAACCGACACCGCGCAGCACCTTGGCCGGTGTCGCGGCGTTCGACGGTACAATTCAAGCATCAAAGGCCCGGGCATACCGTCGACGCGTGGCGGGCCGCATGGGTCGGACGCGCCGCTGTCCTCGGTCCCATCGATCGCATCCAGCGCGCCGAAGACCGATACGGCGCTCAGTCGCCGGCCGGACCCCGGGCAACCGCAAAGCAATCCAGATCGTCGGCGAACGCGACAGCACCCGCATAGCGTTGACGGATCAGGGCACGCGTCTCGTCCTCGCGTCCCAGCGTACGCAGCATGCGGTGAGACAGCACCAGGCGCCGAACCTTCGCCTCCGCGGCAATTTCACCGATCACGGACGGCGGCATATGCAGATTGCGCGCAGCACCGATGGCGTCTTCCGGAATCGCGTTGTGTGCAACGAGCAGATCCGCATCCCGAGCCAGCCGTTCGAGATGGCCGGTCGAGCCGTTCATGTCGCCGCTGAACACGATCTTTGCGTCGCCCATCTGCACGGCCCAGGCAAGTGCCGGAATCGGGCCGTGATGAACGCTCGCCGCCGTCAGTGTGACGGCATCTTCGGCTGTCCCGAACCGGACGCTCTCGCCATCTCCGACCACGCGCGGCAGCAGGCGGTAGGCATCACTTGGCGTATCCAGGAAATCGCTCAGGTACCGGTAGACACCATCGCCGGCGCGAAACAGTCGAGTGACGAATTCGTCGGTTGCCGGCATCCAGTCATTGCCCGTTGGGCCCAACACGGGCAGGTCCTGCCTCCGCCCATCGAAGTACGATGACTTGACCAGTGCGGGGAAATCCGCGCTGTGATCGACATGCAGATGGGTGAACGCGACGACACCCAGGTCGGCGACGCTGGCACCGCTCTGACCGAACCGCAGTGCGCTGCCACCGCCGCTGTCGATCAACACGAGCGCCCTGCCATCACGCCAGACCAGGTAGCTCGACGAGGCCCGCAGGTCCTCGACCTCCGGTCCACCGGAACCCAGCACCTGGACCCAGACGCCTCTTTCCGGACAGCGACCGTCGGCGTCTGCGGCGGCGACAGTCGCCGTACCACCACCGAGCAGCAATGCGATCGGCACGACGCCCGCAGCAATGCGCGTTACAACACCGTCGAGCAAGCGCTTGCCAGTCAACAGTCCAGATACCTTGCAGCGGCGATGAAATTGGCAGGTACGGCCACCGGGTGCATGATTCGACTCCTCTGTTTCAGCGACTCGCCGGTTTGACACCCGACCGCGCGCAGCGCCTCGCCCCGACAGCGGCACACCGCGCCAATCAGACTTGCACCCGCCCGCTTCGCCGGTTCGACAACCCGAACACGGCGGCAACGCACTCGAAATGCGATCGCCACGGCGCCGATTGTATCCGCGAACACGCCCCAGCATCACCGCCGGGACGAGACATTCGTCCGGGTTTCGGACGGTCGGAATTGTCACCCGTGACGCCACCATGCTAGCTTCCGGACGTCCTCCCACGCGGGTAGGTGCGTACAAACTCCCAGGGGATTCCTGCAATGAAGAACGTATTCAAAAAGACTGTCGCGATGTTGCTGATCTTTACGACCAGCCTGCTGGGCCTGCCCGCCGTCGGCGTCGCGGCACCGATCGGCACCGACAAGCTGATCGAGCTCGACCAACGCGGCGAGCTGATGACGCGGGTTCAGTCGGAACTCGCACGCGACGACGTGCGCGCCCAGTTCCTGCAACAGGGGATTTCGCCGAGCGAGGTCGATGCGCGTGTCGCGGCATTGAGCACCGAGGAACTGCAGATGCTGTCGACGCAGCTCGATGAACTGCCCGCCGGCGGCGGCCTGCTCGGCGTCATCGGCGTGGTGTTCGTCGTCCTGCTGATCCTCGAACTGGTCGGTGTCACCGACGTGTTCAAGAAGATCTGACCATCGGCCCAGCCGTGCGCAGCCCACGGTCCCTGGCTGCGATCGGCCTGTTGATCGTGGCGGGCTGCGCAAGCCGCCCGCCCGTGTTGCCCGTGCTGACGCCGACGTTGACGCACGGTATCGAACTCAGCGCCACCCCGTTCTTTCCGCAACAGGAATATCAATGTGGTCCGGCCGCCCTCGCCACCGTACTGAGCGCCGCCGGCACCGACACCCGTCCTGACGCCCTGGTCGAACAGGTCTACATCCCCGGCCGCAAAGGCACCCTGCAGCCGGAGTTGCTGGCGGCCACGCGCCGGGCGGGCCGGATTCCCTACCGCATCGAGCCAAACCTTGAGGCCCTGCGGATGGAGCTGCAGGCCGGACGCCCCGTGCTCGTGATGCTGAATCTCGGCATTCCGGCCCTGCCCGTGTGGCACTACGCGGTCGTGATCGGCATGGACCCAGACAGCGACACCGTGATCCTGCGTTCCGGCACGCAACGACGCGAGCACATGCCGGCGCACCGGTTCCTGCAGTCGTGGACGTGGGCCGATAAATGGGGATTCGTTGTGCTACGCCCCGGCGAGCGGCCGGCCGGGGCATCGCTGGCTGCACTGTTGCGCACCACGGCCGAGGCCGAACCGCTGTTGGCGCCGGACGCGAGAATGCTGGCCTATACGGCCATTCTGGATAGCTGGCCCGATGATCTCACCGCACGGTACGGTCTCGCGTATGCGCTGCAGGCTGCGGGCAAACTCGAACCTGCCGAGCGCCAGTATCGCCGCATCCTCGCACGACAACCGCGGCACCCGGCGGCTTTGAACAATCTCGCCGAGGTCCTTGACGATCGGGGCTGTCGCGAACGGGCAATCGCCATGGCGGAACAGGCCCTCGCAGTCGCCCGCACCGACCAGCCGTCGCTGGTCGGGCCGATCACGGTGACGCTCGAGGGGCTGCAGGCGACGCCGGCAACCGGACGTCGCTGTCCGGATGCCGGATCTCCGGCCGCGCGATGATGGCGGGTGACACGCGTCAATCCACCGAGGGCATCGTCAGATCGATCAGCCCATGGATCACGAATTCCAACCCCGTGATCCCATCAGCCGGCAGCGTCAGATCGCCAGTCTAAGCACGACCTCCTGGCCACGCTTCGCCGACTCGACGAACGCCGGCATCCTGTCGAAGTTCAGGTAGCGGTAGATTTCCGGCGCCATGCTGTCGATCTTGGTCGCGTACTGCATGTACTCGTCGACCGTCGGCAGCTTGCCCAGCACCGACGCGACCGCGGCCAGCTCGGCCGACGCCAGGTAGACGTTCGCACCCTGGCCAAGACGGTTCGGGAAGTTGCGCGTCGACGTCGACACGACGGTCGAGTTCGCCGCCACGCGGGCCTGGTTGCCCATGCACAGCGAACAGCCCGGCATCTCGGTGCGTGCACCCGAGGTTGCGTAGATGTTGTAGTAGCCCTCCTCCATCAGCTGCGCCTCGTCCATCTTGGTCGGCGGCGCGATCCACAGTCGGGTCGGGATCACTTCGCCCGCCGCCTGCAACAGCTTGCCGGCCGCGCGGAAGTGGCCGATGTTGGTCATGCACGAACCGATGAACACCTCGTCGATCCGGTCGCCGGCCACGTCGGACAGCGGCCTGACGTCGTCCGGGTCGTTCGGACAGGCGAGCAGCGGCTCCTTGATCGCCGACATGTCGATCTCGATGACCTCGGCGTACTCGGCATCCGCATCGGCACGCATCAGGCTCGGGTTCTTCAGCCAGTCCTCCATCGCACGTGCACGCCGCTCGAGCGTGCGCTTGTCCTCGTAGCCGTTGTCGATCATCCAGCGCAGCATGACGATGTTCGAGCGCAGGTACTCGGCAACCGATTCCTCCGACAGTTCGATCGTACAGCCGCCGGCCGAACGCTCCGCCGACGCGTCGGACAGCTCGAACGCCTGTTCGACAGTCAGGTTCGGCAGACCCTGGATCTCCAGGATCCTGCCGTTATAGACATTCTTCTTGCCCTTCTTCTCGACCGTCAGCAGGCCGCGCTTGATCGCCTCGTACGGGATCGCGTTGACCAGGTCGCGCAGCGTGATGCCCGGCTGCATCTCGCCGGTGAACCTGACCAGCACCGATTCGGGCATGTCGAGCGGCATCACGCCCAACGCCGCGGCGAACGCGACCAGGCCGGAACCGGCGGGAAACGAGATGCCGAGCGGGAAGCGCGTGTGCGAGTCGCCGCCGGTGCCGACCTGGTCGGGCAGCAGCATGCGGTTCAGCCAGCTGTGGATGATGCCGTCGCCCGGGCGCAGCGATACGCCGCCGCGGGTCTGGATGAAGTCCGGCAGCGTATGCTGGGTGTTGATGTCGACCGGCTTCGGATAGGCCGCGGTATGGCAGAACGACTGCATCACGAGGTCGGCCGAGAAACCGAGACAGGCCAGCTCCTTGAGCTCGTCGCGGGTCATCGGACCGGTGGTGTCCTGACTGCCGACCGTGCTCATGCGCGGTTCGCAGTAGGTGCCGGGACGGATGCCGGCGACACCGCAGGCGTTGCCGACCATCTTCTGCGCCAGCGTGAAGCCCTTGCCGCTGTCTTCGGGATCGACCGGCTTGCGAAACGCCTCGCTGTGACCGAGACCGAGCGACTCGCGCGCCTTCGCGGTCAGGCTGCGGCCGATGATCAGCGGGATGCGTCCGCCGGCCTGCACCTCGTCGACCAGCACGTCGGTCTTCAGCGCGAACTCGCTGAGCACCTTGCCGGCCTCGTCGACGATCTTGCCGTCATAGGGTTTGACGACGATCACGTCACCGGTATTCAGATTGTCGACCGGGCACTCGATCGGCAGTGCGCCCGAGTCTTCCACGGTATTGAAGAAGATCGGTGCGATCTTGCCGCCGAGCACGACGCCACCCTGACGCTTGTTCGGCACGAACGGGATGTCGTCACCCATGTGCCACAGCACCGAGTTGGTCGCCGACTTGCGCGACGAGCCGGTGCCGACCACGTCGCCGACATACACCAGCGGCAGGCCTTTTTCCTTCAGCGACTCGATGGCGGAGATCGGGCCGACCTTGCCCGCCTGGTCCGGCACGATGCCGTCGCGCGCGTTCTTCAGCATCGCCAGCGCGTGCAGCGGGATATCGGGCCGCGACCACGCGTCCTGTGCCGGCGACAGGTCGTCGGTGTTGGTCTCGCCCGGCACCTTGAATACGGTCAGCCTGATCTCGGCCGGCAGCTTCGGCTTGCGCGTGAACCACTCGGCATCGGCCCAGGACTGGATTACGGCTTTCGCATTGGCGTTGCCGGCCCTGGCCTTCTCCTCGACGTCGTGGAACGCATCGAACATCAGCAGCGTGAATTTCAGTTGGTCGCCGGCCAGCGCGCCGAGATCGGCATCGTCGAGCAGATCGATCAGCGGCTGGATGTTGTAGCCGCCGAGCATGGTGCCGAGCAGTTCGACGGCCCTGCGCCGGTCGACCAGCGGCGAGTCTGCCTCGCCCTTGGCGACCGCGGCGAGGAAGCCGGCCTTGACGTACGCGGCCTCGTCGACACCCGGCGGCACCCGGTTGACGAGCAGGTCGAGCAGCGTGTCCTCCTCGCCGGCAGGCGGATCCTTCAGCAGCGCAACCAGTTCGTTGACCTGCTCGGCGTTCAGCGGCAGCGGCGGAATGCCCTGCGCGGCGCGTTCCTCGACGTGTTGACGGTAGGCTTCGAGCATCGTGGTCACCTCGGTTTGCTGTCCACGGCGGGACGACCGTATGGCGATCGCCCTTTGCCGTGATGATGATGGATTACGATTGCCGGCCTGCCCTTGCCATGGCCGCCGCAGCGGGGTCTATGCGGACAGGGATCGCGATCGATGTGGCAAAAGTTAGCAGAGCTACTTACATACGTATAATGGATACTTTGCATAAATAACATGCTAATTTTGCATGCATGGATCTGGTCCTTCTGCGATCGTTTCTCACCGTGGCCGACAGTGGTTCTATCACCGAGGCCGCCGAACGGCTGCGCGTCACCCAACCGGCGCTGTCGCGCCGCCTGCAACAGCTCGAGGAACACCTCGGTGTGCACCTGTTGGCACGCGGACGCAAGGGCGTGCAGCTGACCGAGATCGGCCGCCTGGTGCAGGGCGAGGCCCAGGGCATCGTCGCGCGCTACGATCAGATGCGCGAGCTGGTGAGCACCCATCAGCGCCTCGAGGGCGGCACGGTGCGCATCGGCGGCGGGGCCACCGCGGTGTCGTTCGTCCTGCCGGAGGCGATCGCGGCTTTTCAGGCCGCCCACCCACAGGTGCGCTTCCACATGCGCGAGGCAGGGTCGAGTGAGATTGCCGACGACGTCGCCGCCGGCCGTCTCGAGCTCGGTGTCGTCACGCTGCCCGTGCGCGACCGCGAGCTCGACGTGATGCCGCTGGCCACCGACCGCATCGTGCTGGTCGCGCGTGACGACCACCACCTTGCCGGTCGCCGGCGCGTCGGCATCCAGGACCTTGCCGATCAGGCGTTCGTCGCGTTCGAGGCCGGCAGCGCGCTGCGCCAGATCATCGACGGCAAGCTGCGCGAGGCGGGCGTCGAGGTCAACGTGGTCATGGAACTGCGCTCGATCCCGGCGATCCTGCGCATGGTGGCGACCACCGGCAACCTCGCCTTCGTCAGCCAGCTCGGCATGCAGCAGCAGCCCGGCGTGGTGGCCGTTCCGGTCAGCGGATTGCGCATCGAACGGCGGCTCGCCGTCGTGTCCCGCCGCGGCAGCGTGCTGTCGCCTGCGGCGCACGCGTTCTCGCAGCGCCTGCTGAGCCTGCAAAGCTGATGTGAAAAGCGTACTATCCGTCGCCTCGGCGCGGCCGCGGAATGTTCATCATTAAGGGCTTTTATACCCGCCACGTTGACAGTGGTCTGGCGACAAAAAAACAATAGCCGACTGACTTTGCAGATTTAAACCAATAACCGTTCCCGGAGGAGGAGCCATGTCAGAGGTCAAGACCTACCCCGTTCCCGCAGATTTCGCCGCCCAGGCCAATGTCAACGCCGAGCAGTACGCCGCCATGTACAAGCAGTCGGTGGACGACCCGGCCGGCTTCTGGGGCGAGCAGGCGGAAGATTACCTGACCTGGTTCAAGAAGTGGGACAGCGTGCTCGACTGGTCGTTCGCCAAGGACGACCTGCACATCAACTGGTTCAAGGGCGGCAGGCTCAACGTCGCGTACAACTGCCTCGACCGCCATCTCGACACGCGCGGCGACCAGGTCGCGATCATCTGGGAGGCCGACGACCCGAACGTCGATCGCAAGATCACGTACAGGGAACTGCATGGCGAGGTGTGCCGTTTCGCCAACGTGCTGAAGAGCCGCGGCGTCAAGAAGGGCGATCGCGTCTCGCTGTACATGCCGATGATCCCGGAGGCCGCGGTCGCGATGCTCGCCTGCACGCGCATCGGCGCGGTCCATTCGATCGTATTCGGCGGCTTCTCTCCGGATGCGCTCAAGGACCGGATCAACGACTCCGACTGCAAGTGCGTGATCACATCCGACCAGTCGATGCGGGGCGGCAAGCGCGTACCGCTCAAGACCAATGCCGACAAGGCCATCCAGTCGTGCCCGCAGGTCGACACCTGCATCGTCGTCAAGCGCGGCGGCGACCCGGTGAACTGGGTCGACGGGCGTGACGTGTGGTACCACGAGGCCGTCGCGGCGGCCGATGCCGACTGCCCGGCCGAGGAGATGGACGCCGACGATCCGCTGTTCATCCTCTATACCTCGGGCTCGACCGGCAAGCCGAAGGGCGTGCTGCACACCACCGGCGGCTACCTGCTGCAGGCAGCGATGACGCACAAGCTGGTGTTCGACTACAAGGACGGCGAGGTCTACTGGTGCACCGCCGACATCGGCTGGGTGACCGGCCACAGCTACATCATCTACGGCCCGCTCGCGAATGGCGCGATCACGCTGATGTTCGAAGGCATCCCGACCTACCCCGACATCTCGCGCTTCTGGCAGGTCTGCGACAAGCACAATGTGGCGACCTTCTACACCGCGCCGACGGCAATCCGCTCGCTGATGGGCGCCGGCGAAGAGCCGGTCAAGAAGACCAGCCGCAAGTCGCTGCGCCTGCTCGGCACCGTCGGCGAGCCGATCAACCC
>JAGRGY010000017.1:280-24163 GCA_020445255.1 Gammaproteobacteria bacterium | reverse complement strand
ACCCAGTGCAAACGCTGTACCGTGGAATGCCCGTTTGGCGCAATCAACGAGGACGAAAAGCGCTACCCCCAGTCCAACGAGTCGCGTTGCCGCCGCTGTGGAGGCTGTTTGGGCGCCTGCCCGGTGCGCGTGATCTCGTTCGAGAACTACTCGATCGACTCGGTTGGCCAGCAGATCAAGAACGTCGACATGCCCGACGAGTTCTCGGAGAAGCCGCGCATCCTGGTGCTGGCGTGCGAGAACGATGCCTACCCGGCGCTCGACCAGGCGGCAATGAGCGGCCAGGAGATCAGCCCGTGGGCGCGCATCATCCCGGTCCGCTGCCTCGGCTCGGTGTCGCTGTCGTGGGTCACCGACGCGATGAACAGCGGCTATGACGGCATCGTCATGATGGGCTGCCAGCGCGGCTCCGACTACCAGTGCCACTTCGTGCGCGGTTCGGCCATGGCGGCCGAGCGCATGATGAAGGTCGGCGACACGCTGTCGACGCTGAACCTCGAACCCGAGCGTGTGATCGTGCACGAGGTCGCCATCACCGACATCGAGCGCGCCCCGCGCCTGATCAAGGACATGGAAGAGGTCATCGAGAAGGTGGGCATGAGCCCATTCAAGTTCTAACGGAGGTTCGTCATGAGCGATATGAATACTGCAATGATCGAAAAGTATCGCAACAGCTTCCTGTCGGAGGTTGAAGCGAACGTCGAGGAAGGCGAATGGGTCAAGATGTGCATGCAGTGCGGCGTGTGCGCGGGCTCGTGCCCGCTGGGCAATGCCTGGGAGCACACCCCACAGAAGATCTTCATGATGATCCGCGCCGGCAAACGTGACGAGGTGCTGACCTCGGATTCGATGTGGATGTGCACGTCCTGCTACAACTGCATCGTGCGCTGCCCGCGCGAACTGCCGATCACGCACATCATGCACGGGCTCGCGCACTACGCGAAACGCCTCGGCATCGTGCCCAAGGGCCAGCCGACCGCGACCTTCGCCCAGCTGTTCTGGGACAACCTGATGAAGAAGGGCCGCGTCAACGAGCTCAAGCTCGGCATCGACCTGTACTTCAAGGTCGGCGAAGGCATGAAGACCGCGCTGAAGAACAAGGACATCGGTCTGGCGATGTGGAAGGCAAAGCGCCTCAACCCGATGGAGTTCTTCGGTGGCCACTCGATCAAGGACGTGTCCGGCCTGCACAAGATCATCGCCAAGGCGCAGGAGCTGGAAGACGCTCGCATCGCCAAGCACGGCGGTTAACAGGAGTACGTATCCATGGCAAAACGTGAATATTCCTTTTACCCCGGATGCTCCTCCCAGAAGGGCGCGTCCTCGTCCAACTACCTGGTCTCTGTGCAGACCATGTGCGAGGAGCTCGACATCCAGCTCAACGAGATCCCCGACTGGAACTGCTGCTCGGCATCGATCGGCTACGCCGGCGGCGGCGAGCTGCCGCGTCTGGCGCTGTCGGCGCGCAACATCGCACTGTCGGAAGAGCACAACCCCGGGCAGGAGATCGTCGCGACCTGCGCCGCTTGCTGGCTGGCCACGCGCGAGACCCAGGAGCGCCTGCAGCACGACCAGGGTCTGCTCGCCGAGACCAACACCGCGCTGGCCGAGGCCGGCCTGAAGCTGAAGAACGAGACCCCGATCAAGCACATGGCGGAGGTCCTGATCGAGGACATCGGCTACGACGCGATCGGCGCCAAGGTCAAGAAGCCGCTCGAGGGCATCAAGATCGCGGGCTACGTCGGCTGCCAGACCAACCGCCCGTTCGGCATCCACGGCGAGAGCTACGAGAACCCGAAGTATCTCGACAAACTGGTCGAGACGCTCGGTGCCGACTCGATCCCGGCCTACGAGAAGAAGGTGCAGTGCTGCGGCGGTGCGCTGGCATTCTCGGAGCCGGAGAAGTCGCAGGAGATGATCAAGGGCATCATCGAGGCCGCCTACGACCACGGTGCCGACATGATCGTCACGCCGTGCCCGGTGTGCCAGATGAACGTCGAGGTCTACCAGGACCAGATCAACGCCACGTTCGGCACCAAGTTCAAGATGCCGGTGGTGTACTACTCGACGCTGATGTCGGTGGCCTACGGTCGCTCGGCCGCGGATTCCGCGTTGAACGGCCAGGTGATCCCGGCCAAGCAGCTCGAAGAGATCGCGGCCAAGTAGACCGGGTATTGCTCCGGCTCAATCGACCCCGCCCCAGTGGCGGGGTTTTTTGTGGCGGCGACAGCACGTGGTCCGCACGCGACCGATGCAGTCGGCTGCACAATCCTCGCCGTTCGCGGCGCGCGGCCCGGTCGCCATACCCCCGCCGACCAGCCCTTCCCGGTACCGGCCCGAGACAAATGTCCGCTGCATGTCGGCCGTACGCTCTTAAAGATTCCCCTTTCAGGGCCGCCAGTTGATCCAATCCGGACGCCGCGGCTGGCGTGGCGCGCACGCCGCGGAAGTGCAGCGGCTGCAGGTTTGAATTGCTGGGCAGGGCCATGCACCTGCCTGTCGGCAAACGGGGTTGGCAACATGATCAAACTGCTCAATCGGTTTTCGATTCGGACGCGGCTGCTGATACTGATCGGCAACTTCATCGTCGTTGTCGCCCTGACCGCTGCGGCCGGCCTGTACGGCATGCACCAGGGCCGCCAGAGTCTGCAGCAGATGAGCGACGAATTCCTGGCAGACGGCGTGTCGATCTCGGTCATCCTGCAACGCCTGGGCGAGACGCGCACGCATATGCTGCTGGCGCTGCAGCATGACCCACGCAACCCCGCGGCCGACCTGCACCAGCACGACACCGAGGTGCATGTCAGGCTGATGCGCAAATACGTCGACGAACTCGGCGAACAATGGGATCGCATCAAGCCGCACGTGACGACCGGACCGCTTGCCGAATTTGGCCTTGCCTTCGACGAGGCCAAGGTGGAATTCGTCGCCGACGCCCTGGAGCCCACGCTGTCCGCGCTCGAAAAGACCGACTTCGACAGCGCCGTTCTGGTCGCGACCAAGGTTGCACAAAAACGCTACGTGGCGACGCGCAAGGCGGCCGAGGCCCTGCAGGAGGCGTCGGTGGAGCTGGGCCGGCAGCTGACGGCGACCGCCGCAGAACGCAATCGTGCGGAGTTGATCGTACTGGTCGGCCTGCTGGCGGCCGGCCTCGCATTGGCCGGTCTCGTAGCGACTGCGACCATCCGCGGACTGTCACGCACGGTGAAAACACTCGATACCACCGCCAAGGCGATGGCCGACGGAAATCTGAGGGTGCATGCCGATGTCCCCGGCGATGACGAGCTTGCGCAGGTCGCGCACGCCTTCAACAGGGTCGGTGACAAGTTCCGCGAGACAGTCGAGCAGATGCGACTCGCGATCACCGAGCTGAGCGAGGCGTCCGGCGCGTTGCGCACCATCACCACGGACATCTCCGGCGTGATCGATACACAGCGTGTCGGCACCGAACAGATGGCTACCGGTGTCGAACAGCTGTCGGTGGCGGTGCGCGAAGTCGCCGAGCATACCTCGGCCGCCGCCGACACGGCCCGGTCGGCACAGGAATCGTCGGCGTCCGGTCAGACGATCGTCAGTCGCACGCGCGAGGCCAACACCGCGCTGGCGTCCGAGATCGAACGCGGCGCGGGCGTCATCCAGGCGCTCAGCGACGACAGCCAACAGATAGGCTCCGTGCTCGACGTGATTCGCGGCATCGCGGAACAGACCAATCTGCTCGCATTGAATGCCGCGATCGAAGCGGCGCGCGCGGGCGAGCAGGGCCGCGGTTTCGCCGTCGTGGCCGATGAGGTGCGCACGCTGGCCAGCCGCACCCAGAGTTCCACCGAAGAGATCCAGACCATGATCGAGCGCCTGCAGCAACGCAGCCGAGAGGCGGTCGACATGATGGACAAGGGTCGCCGCAATGCACAGGAGTGTTCGGCGCAGGCGGCCGACGCCGAGGCCGCGCTGGCGCGGATCGCCGAGGCGGCCACGCTAATCAACGAGATGAACACGCAGATCGCGACCGCCACCGAGCAGCAGCGCGCCACTGCCGAGTCGATCGCCGGCAGCGTGAACAGCATCACCGAACTCGCCGAACGGACGACCGACGGAGCGCACAAGACCCAGCAGGCCACGACAGAGATGGTCGCGATCGCCGATCGCCTGCGGCGCTTCGCCGAGGGCTTCGTGACCTGAGCGACCAGTCCGGACCGCTGATGCCAGCGTATCGGGCGACCACACCCTCATCCCGCTCCCGGTGCGTTGTCGCGAACGTGACCCGGTAGGGTTCAGTTACCCCAAAGAACACTGACTTTCCACGCACGCGCGTCGTCAACGCAGTGACCACCGCTGCAGGCGCCCTGCATCGGGGCTGGTCGCTTGCCTGACGAGCGGGTGCGTCACGCGCATTCGAACGACAGGCGTCATTGCGTGGTGTGGACCGCGATCCGAAGGGGTACGGCCCTTGCCTGCAGGTTGCACCACCCGATTGAGGGCGGGTGCAGTAGCGTCGGCATCGAGGCGATGGCGGTCGTTGTTGATGGCGAAGCCCGAACCAACGGTTTGTCTTGCGACCCGATCCATCCGGACCCGCGTTTGTTCCTGCGCGGTCATCCCGGGTACTGGTGCGACAGGCAGGCTCGTGCCGCCCATCGACGCTATTGCTTGTTCACGTACGCCGGCTGCGCGGCATTCCCTGTGCCGCGTCGGGCGAAAACTGGCCGACTTCGCTGCGCGTCGTGTAGTGTGAACAGGACTTGAGAATGCCGCTTGCCGGGTCCGCGATGCCCCACGTGTTCATCAGCTACCGCCGCGACGACAGCCTCGCCAATGCCCGGCTGCTGAGCGAACGTCTGCAAGAGTCGTTCACCGACGGCAAGGTGTTCATGGACGTGAAGAACATCGGCCTGGGCGACGACTGGCGCGATGTCCTGCGCCGTCACATCGAGGCATCCGAGTTCGTGCTCGTCGTGATCGGACCACAGTGGCTCGAACTGCGCGATGCACGAGGGCAACGACGGCTCGACGACGACAACGACGTGGTGCGCTGGGAGATTGCCGAGGCCCTGCGAATGGGCAAGACCGTGATACCGGTAACGGTCGACAATGCGCGGATCCCGTCCGCGGCGGAGCTCCCGGCCGATATCGCGCGTCTGCCCGCATTGCAGGGACAACCGCTGTCGCCGCTGCGGTTCGAGGACGATGTGCAGGCGCTGATCGCGCGCCTCGAAGGCAGCCGCGACACCCGCGACGCGATCCAAAGGCTGCGGCAGCGCCTGCGCATGGGCCGGGCCAGCCTGGTCGTCGCTGCATGCGTGGTCGTCGCCGCCACCAGCCTGGCCTGGGCCAACCTGTTCGACCTGCTCGGACTCGACACGCGCAGTGCGAATTTCACGATGCTGATCGGCGACGTGCTCGTCGAGCCGACGATCGACGACGCGCTGCTGCTGGTCGGGATTCGTCCGACCGACGCGGAGAAGGAGCGCCTCGACCCACGCCGCCGACTGCAATACGCCCAGCTGATCGACGCGGCCGTGCGCGAGGGCGCACGCCGGGTCGTGTTCGACATCACGCTGCGCGACGACAGCGAATTCGATGCACCGCTGCGCGATGCGATCCGGCGCGCGCACCAGCACGATATGCCGGTCACGTTCGGATTCAACGCCCTCGACCAGGGTGCGCCGCGGCTGCCGCCCGGCTTTGCGGACACCGGCGTGTCGAGCGGCCTGACCTGCGTCGGCCGGCGCCTCGGCAATGTCACCTATGGCAACCTGCTGCTGCAGTCCGACCGTGGGGTGTTCGGCTCGCTGGATTTCTATGCCGCACAGGCACCGGCCGCGATCGATCCGCTGCCGTCGGAGGGCACCCGGCAACGCTTTCGCAATCAGGCGGGCGGTGTCGAAGAGGTGCGTTTCTCGCTGCGCGAGACGGTCTCGGTCGCCGACGCCGACTGTCCGGCCCGCACGCCCGGCTCCGAGATGGCGCGCCTGATCGTGCGTCTGTCGCACAAGGAGCGCTGGCGCGACCCGGTACGACGCGTCGCATTGCAGGACCTGCTGAACGACACCTCGGCTGCCAGTGGGCGACTGCATGGGAGCGTCGTCCTGGTCGGTGCCGAACACCCCAGCGACATATTGAAGACGCGTCTGGACGGCACGCCATCGCGATTCGGATTTGAATTCCATGCCGATGTCATCAATGCGCTGTTGACCAATTATGTCGTGCACCCGGTCAGCTTCCTGGTACAGTGGGTGTTCGTGGCGGTACTGATCGCCGTCGCCGTCGGGTGGCGGCGCGCGCGCCTTGGCAGGCCAAGGCGCGCAGAATGGCTCGTGCTGGGCGTGCTGTGTGTCGTCGTCGTCGGGATTGCGGTCGTGCTGTATGCGCACTTCGGCTGGCTGATCGACAGCCTGTATCACCTGGGCGCCCTGCTGGTGACCTGGTGGCTGCTCGCCAGGCTCGAACGGAAATGGGGCGCTGCGGCGCCTGCGCGGTGAGGCCCGGCGTACCGCCCGGCCCGACCGACCGGACGAACGGGGACGCTGATGATCAAACCGATTGCCTGTCTGGGGATCTGCATCACCCTGGTGATCGGCGGCGCCGCACTCGCCGACGACAGCGGGCCGCTGGTCTGGGCGGGCTGCGGCATCACCAAGAAGGCCTTCATGAGCGAGCTGGCCACCGCGTACAAACGTCGTTACGGCGTCGATATCGTGCTCGAGGGTGGCGGCGCGACCAAAGGGATCCGACGCATCAGCAGCAACGAGGTGGACATCGGCGGCGCCTGCCGCCCCAACCTGCCGGGCAACCCGGAGGAGGCCGGCGTCACACTGGTGCCGGTCGCCTGGGACGCGCTGGTCGTCATGGTGCACAAGGACAACCCGGTCGACGACATCAGCATGGACCAGCTGCGTGATCTGTACGACGGCAGGATCACGAGCTGGAGGCAGCTCGGTGGCCCGGACCGGCCGATCGAACTGCTGGTCCGCAAGGGCAAGATCTCGGGCGTCGGGCGGACGCTGCGCGAACTGGTGTTCAACGACACTGAACGCGAATTCGTGTCCAAACACGTCTACCCCTCGACCGGCCCGCTCGAAACCGCTTTGGAGACCAATCCCAATGCAATCGGCGTGACCGGTATCAGCAGCGCGCTCAAACGCAATGTGAAGCTGCTCAAGCTGGAGGGCCACGAACCGAGTTACGACAACGTGAGAACCGGTGCCTACCTGCTGTACCGGCCGTTGTACATCGTCACCAACGCGCGCAACCCGCGCTACCGCGAGGTGCGCCGTTTCGTCGATTTCGCCCACACCAGCGAGGGGCGCGACATCATCCGGCGCGCCGGGGCCGTGCCCTACCTCGATGCGCTTCGCCTAGCGCTGAAGCAGCGCGAACAGTGGAAGGCCGCGCGATCGCTGGACGCACCGAGGTAGCGTATATACGACGTCGATTGCGCGCAGCACACCCTGTGCCATGCTTGACGACATCACCGTCGTGCACAGCAGGAACGCAGACTGCCGGTATCATCGGGCGGGGCTGCCGGTGACCCGGCGGGCAATCACCGGAATCGAAGGGAGGCCGATTGGTGCGAATCGCTAGACGGATCCTGATACTCCTGGCGCTGGCCGCGGCACTGGCGGGATGCCTGACCATCGGCGTCGGCCCCTTGTCGATCTCGCCGCCCAGCAACAGCGGACTGCCGCTGCTGTACGCCGATCCCGGCGTGCGCGTGCGGCGCGACGGCGTCGGCGATGTCGCGTACGAGCCCGGCCTGGTGCTGCTGCAGGGCGATACCATCAGCACCGACACCGGCCAGGCGGTGATCGACTTCGACGACGGCAACGTCGTCGCCCTGCAATCACATACGACGATCCAGCTCGGATCCATACGCCTGTTCCTCGGCGAGCTGTTCGCACGCATCGAACAGCTGACCGAACGTGGCGGGGGTCGCGTCGAGACCGACGAACTGAGCGCATCGGTCGAAGGTACGGAGTACGCGGTGCAGCGCCGGGCGGGTGGCACCCCGGGCCGTGCGGGCACGTCGCAGGTCATCGTGCGGCGCGGCACCGTGCGCTGCGACCCCGCCGCAGGGGCTACCTGGGCGGCGGTCTCGCTGCACCCGAACCAGCTGCTCGACGTCTACGGCCTGCGCTCCGCGCCGGCCGTCCGGCAGGTCGACGCGCGCGCCCGCACGCGCTGGGCCGACCAGGCAATTGAACGCCTGCCGCAGCCGCGCGCCAGCGCACCCAACATCGGCATTCAGATCCCGTTGGGCACGGCCGGCGGGCATAGGGCTCAACCCAAGTACGACGACTGAGCCGGCTCGGGGCGGCACATGGCGCGATTGCCACGGCACCCCGCATGCGCGACTCGTCAGCGCCCGTCGACACCCAACGTGGACAGCGACACCATGAACTGCACGTCGTCGGCGAATCCGGCGCCGGCATCGCCGCCGACAACGAGCCGGCCGCTGACCTCGACCGCCACACCACTGTTCGCCCGGGTGGGGCGGTCGACGGTCCAGCGCAACTTGCCGGCCAGGCGCGCGGCGTGTTCATCGATGGCCCCGTCCGAGCGTATCCGACGCTGGTAGCCCAGATCGAAATCCGCTGACAGGTCTTCTGCCAGTGCGTAGGGAGACGTCACCAGCGTCGTGCGCAACCGGCGCGAGGTGGTGCCGGTACCGAGATCGCGCCGGCGCTGCCACGAAACGACCGGTTTCAGCGGCAGTTCGTCCGCTCCGTGCATGTCGCCATAGAGGTCGAGCGCGACGGTTTCCAGGCCTGCCGCAACCGGCGCGTCCAACGCGCCCGGTGCGCGTGCGCCCTTGGTCCGCACACCCCACAACCACCCCGGGTGCGCAAACTCGGTCTGCAAGGAGACGCTCATTGTCCGGACCGGCGGGTGCGCGACCGCGGCATCGGTGCGCCGGTCGCGCGTGTCGCCGACGGCCGCGGCCAGCTTGTAGCTCGGGTGCCCGATGTAGGCCGGCACGACGCTGAATGTCGGCGACCAGGTAGCCGCAACCCGGGTGCTGTTCGACCGCGTGGCAGCCCGGCCCGGATCGGCCGCGGGATTGTCGCGCCGCGTGTCCCAGCGCAGGTCCAGCGACAGTTCGCCGAAGTCGATCGTCGCAAAAGTCTTTGCCCCGACCCGATCGGTCGCAAGGGCCGGGTTGGCGAGACTGCCGAACTGCGCGGAGACACTGCTGAACTCGGAACCCAGCACCCACGGGTGCGGGTCCGATGGCGCGGCATGCAGTTCGAACCGTGTGCGATAGGCCTGCCCGGCCTTGGCATGCGCCGCGCTGTCGGTCGCCGCTCGCTGCGGATCGAGTTCGGAACCGGCGTACTCGACATGCACGCGCGCCCGGCGCTCGACCATCTCGGCATCGCAGGCCAGCGACCAGGCATCGCCGCTGCGTTGATGCGCACCGTCGGCCTTCGCCGCGCCGGTCACCCAGCCACCCAGCACCCGCGCCCGGTCGACGCCGGCCAGGGCAAGATCGCGTTCGACGATAACCCCGTTGATCCGGTAATCCGCACGGTCGGCTCCCAGCAGGTGCCCGAAACCCTGCACCGCGTCAGCGGAGACGCCGAATCCGCGCACGCGCAGATCGTCGCCCGCGCCCCACTGCGCCACGGCCCCGTTGCGGTCGAGATCGGCGTGGATCAGGCTGGTATATGCAAGTTTTTGCGGACCGAACCGGGCCAGCAACCCGCCCGCCCGAAGTGTTGCGACGCCGTCCGCTTCGCGGGCCTCGTCGTCCTCCACACCGGGGTCGCCGCCCGCAGCGGCGCCACCTGCACCGACCGACGTCCGGGCGGCAAGCGGCGCCGGCGTCGCGTTCGCGGAACCGGATTGGGGATCGGATTGGGCGGGCGCTTGTACTTGGGTCGGCGACGTGGCGAGGCCGGCCGGCAGACGCAGATCCAGCGACCGGGAACCGGAGACCGCGGCGACACTTGCCCCGGTGGCCGGCGCGGGCGCGGCGCGGGTGCCGCCGCTCGGACTGGCAACGAGCAGTGCAAACATTGTCAGGACCAGGACCGGATGCTGCTTCACTGGGGCCTCGCTAACCCAGACCGCAGGAAAACACGCGGATCGCCGGGGCGATATTGGTGACATCACCGGCCCACACTAGGAATATCCCGCAACATAATGATTTAAATGATGTATTCCCTACCTTACAAGGGTGTCGGCGACGCGGTGCCGAACTGAAGCGGCGTGCCCCGCCCACTACGCCGGCACGTGCTGTACGCCCAGGAATGCCCGCACGCGGATGCCGGACTGCGCGTGTGAGGTGCACGCCGGCCCGCACCCTGCCGACAGCCAGGTGGGACGAAGGTCGTCGAGTGCCGGGCCGGACGATCGGCCGCCCGAGCAGGCCCCACATCAGGCCACCCGTCGCGGCCACCGCGCGACAGCTGCGCCGTTGCACGGCCGGCCGCACCGCTCGGTATCCATCCACCACTTGACTTGCGCCACTGGTTGACGATTAGGTTCACCGCTCAACGGCACACCGGTGTGCCTGTGGGCTGCGCGCAGATGGACCGCGACCCATTCACACCCGTCAACGGAGGATCACAAGGTGTCACTCGCATGCTTCGTCTGGCCGTTCCTGGCGGGCGCCCTGCTGGCCTGGCTACTGGGCGGCCTGCTTGCGCGCCGGCTTCGACGCACGGCGGCAATGCGCGAACATGCGCCCGTCGAAACCGACGACGCCGACACGCCGATCGACGAGCACGAACCGCCCGATGCAGTCGCCCGGCTGCAGTCCGCCCACGCGGCGATCGATGAACTGACGGCACGCGTCGCCGAACTGGAGAGCACGCGGCCGGAGACCGTGGAGAAGGTCGTCGAGATCGAAAAACCGGTCGACAATCCGGCCCATCTCGCGCGCATCGCCGAACTCGAGGCCGACAACGCACGGATCGGCGCCCTGCAGCTGCGCGTCACCGAACTCGACGGTGCGACACGTCCGTCGACCCCGGGTCCGGCCGCCGACGTGATGTCGGCGCCCGACACGGCCATCGACCGCAGGGCGGCCCGCGCGGCCGGCATCAGGATCGAAGCCGACGACGACCTGACCGTCGTCGAGGGTATCGGACCGAAGATCAACGAGCTGTTGCACGCCGCCGGCATCCGCTCCCTCGGCGCGCTGGCCCAGACCACGCCCACCGACATCCGCGCCATCCTCGATGCCGCCGGACCGGCCTTCCAGATGGCCAACCCGGGAACCTGGCCGGACCAGGCCCATCTCGCGGCGCACAACCGCTGGACCGCGCTGAAGGCCCTGCAGGACGTGCTCGACGGGGGCGTCTATCCGACCGCGAGCGCCCGCCCGAAGCCGCCGCGCTCGTCGATCGCCGAGGCCGAATCGGCCGCACGCGTGTCGCAGCTCGAACTGAAACTGGCCGAGTTGAGCACCGGCAGGGCACCCGACGTAGAGCGCGCCCGGGCGGCCGGCTTCCGGGTCAGCCGGGTCGCCGAGCGCGACGACTTCACCGTTGTCGAGGGGATCGGACCCGCGATCAACGAACTCATCCACGCCGCCGGCATCCACACCTTTGCCGGGCTGGCACGCACCCCGGTCGACGTCATCCGGCATATCCTGAACGCAGGCGGCCCCAACGTCGCGCTCGCCCGGCCCGATACCTGGCCGGCCCAGGCCGACCTCGCCGCCGCCAACCAGTGGGAGGCGCTGAAGGCCTGGCAGGACGTGCTCGATGGCGGGGAGGAACCGTCATGAGCCCTGACCGAGACAGGCAGCTGTCACCCGAATGGCCCGGGTTCCGGCGCCGCTGGTGGTGGGGCGTCGTCATCCTCGGCGCGCTGACCGCCTGGGCGTGGCTGACGGGGTACGGGCCGGGCGGCGCACGCTGCGCACCACCGTTGCAGGAGCGCGTGGTCGAGATCGAGCGGTCGGTCGTCGCACCCGACCGACTGGCGCCGGTACTGAAGATCCTCGGCGACACCACCACCCACCTCACGCCCGGACAGGCATTCGAGGATCCGGGTGCCATCGCGGTCGATGGCACCGACGGCGAGGTCGAGGTACGCCGGTCCGGTGAGTTGGACACCCGGAGCGCCGGTCGCTACGCGCTGATCTACAGCGCCGCCGACGCGGCCGGCAACATCGCCACCGCGGTGCGCACGGTCATCGTCGACGCCGTACCGGACACGCAGGCGGCGCCGGTGGCGGCAGCGCGGGACGTCTCCGACGACAGTCCGGCCGCGGTCGCCCGAATCTTCTTCGCCGTCGGCGGTGCCGAACCGCCCAACGATTCGGCACGGCTGCTGGCACCGGTGGTCGGACGGTTGCGCCGTGAACCCGATACGATCGTCACCATCGCCGGCTTCCATGACGCCAGCGGCGACCCGGCGAAAAATCGGGAGTTGGCGCGACGCCGGGCGGCCGCCGTAGGGGGTATGCTGCAGCTCGCCGGCATCACTGCCAATCGCATCGTGCTCGAAAAGCCCACCGAGACCACCGGCAGCGGCACCGCTGACGAGGCACGCCGCGTCGAGGTGCGCATCCGGCAACGATGAGGCAGGTGCCGGCCGGGCACGCCCTTCCTGAAAGCTGTCGAAAACTTTAACGGGTTCTAATACAACGCCGGGCCGCTGTGCGTCAGCCTATTGTTTTCCATATTCTTTTTTTGGTGGCACGTATGCTGCATTAGCGGTGGTGTTCGCAAAAAAATAACAGCTCAGAGGAGAAAACCGGGTCGCATGGCGACCGTTCCAGGCCCTGTACTTGGAGGTTTTCTTGAAACGCAGGAAATTGATGGCCGCCGGCACCTTTTTCGGCGGCCTGCTCGCGGCAAGCGCCACGGTGACGGCGATCAGCATCACCGGGACGTTGCAGTTCCGCGCCACACACCCGTCCGCGACCGACACGCACGGCCTGGACGGCGCCCGAATCACGCTCGCGGTGACCCCCGGACCGGCCCTCGACGACGACGACAGCGGCGAGTTGGCCGACCTGACCTTACTCGACACGGGTGGCGAACGCCGCGATATGCGTATCGAAGGCGGCGTGCTCGACGGCACGTATGCCAGCGTCGAACAGGCCGACCCGTCCTCGCTCGAACGGCGGGCCGCGTCCGACCGGATCACCATCGGTGCCGGGACCTTCCGACTCGACGGCGGGCTCACCCTGCGCCTGGCCGGCATCGATCTGGACCTCCCGCTCGGCACCCTGCTCGGTCCTGACGCGCGCGGCGAGCTCGGACTGCCGGACGACTTCGACGGACCGGCAACAGCATCGCCCGGAGGCGACGGGGAGCCGGGTGACGGCGACCTCGTCGTGGTCGCCGACGACGACAACCTTCCGCCAATCGTGTACGCACTGACCGACATCGAGATCGAGACCGGCGAGGATGGCGACGCCGGCGCGCCGGGGGGCGGGGACAACGGCGCCGGAAGTGGCGGTGGTGGCCCCGTGCAGACCGGCGACCATGACGACGACACGGGGGACGGGGGTTCGACCGGCAACCCGGGCGGCGCACCGTCGGGCGGCGGCGGTCCGCTGCTGCTGGCGGCGTTGGGGCCGGACCTCACCCAGCCGCAGGGTGACGGCGGATCCGGATCCGGTACACCGCCGACACTGCAGCGGCAGCTGCCGACCGCCGATGCGCAGGTGGCGGCGCCGCCGGGTTGGCTGTTGCTGTTCGCGGCCCTGCCCGGCTTCCTCGCCGGCCGGCGCCGCACCTGACCGCTGCGGGCCGCGACGTCCATCGGACCGGCCCGGTGGGCCGGTCACATGGCGGCGATGCGTCAGTGACGTCCGCGGCCGCGATGGCCATGACCACGCCCGCCCTGGCCCAGGCCTTCGGCTGGAGGACGCTCGGGTGCACTGCCGTCCAGCAAGGTCGCCAGGTAATCATAGGCCGTGTCGCCAAACACCCCGCACAGCTGTTCGCTGGCCTCGATCGCGGCCGGGAAGTGCACCCCGGCCCAGACACGGCTCTGTCCGCAGTCGGCGGCGAACTCGGTCCAGGTCGGAAACACCAGCTCGATGTCGGTCGCCGGGGTGATGCCGGGTTCGACGCGTGACGAACCGGCGGGTTGCGACACGGTCCAGTTGAGGTTGTCGGAACCCAGGTAGAGACGCGCCGCCTGAGAGTGCGCCATGCAGAAGCAGGTCGACGCCGACGGGTATTCGGGATGATCGGCCTCCTCGAGATAGCTCTTCCATTCGCTCGCCGGCAGGTCGTTGACGGTGCCCATGCCGGGGCCGCCCCAGGCCGTGACCGGATCGTTCCCGTAGAGGTAGCGGATCGCGCTGAACGGGCGCACCGCGTCGTAGTTGCGCTTCTCCTGCCAGACGACGACACCGGCGTCGTAGGACGCCATGTTGGTGAGGAAATCCAGTTCGATGAATTCGCGCAGCGAGAGGCCCTGCGAAAGCGCGGCGTAAACCGCTGAAAAACCGAGCCCGAGGATCTTGTTGTCGAACAGCTCGGCCATCATCTTGCGCTGGTCGTCGAGTTCGGCCGAGGCCTGCAGCACGGCATCGGCCTGCTGCCTGTACAGCGCGCGGTGATGGTGATCGCTGGCCTTGGGCGGCGGCACGTGGTAACGCTTCGGGTTGCGGTACGAGTAGGGCTCGGTCAGCGCGTACTGCGGCGTAACGAACTGCTGGATCTTGTAAAGGCCGACACCCTGGCGCTGCAGGTCGGGCTGCCAGTGTGACGGGTCCTTGAGGTCGTACGCAGTGTTGACCGGCGCATAGCCGGTGTAGTCCATGTAGGGCATCGGGTTGTAGTTGCGCCCGCCCTCGTCACCGAGCTGGTTCATTCCGTCATGCAGACGACCCTGCGCGACCGCCTGCCCGGCGACATTGCCGATCCCGACCGGCGTGGTCAGGTCGGTGCCGGTGTCGTCGGGGTCCAGCCCGGCACCGGTCAGCATGTCGCGCCACGCCTGCCGGTGCCGCGGCAACAGGCTGTTCAGCACCTGATACGAGGCGTGCATCAATGCGATGTTCAGGTTGCGGTTGGTGGCGGACTCCCCCGCCGGCCGCCGGCCGAGTCGCGAATACACACCGACCGCGGTCGGATGGTAAGGCGCGGTCGCGTCGAACCAGGCGTTGGTGATCAGGGTCGTGGTGCGCAGGATCAGGGTCGCATCACCGCCGGTCGGCGAGACGTCGCTGAACGCGACCGGCAGCACGGCGGGGATCACGACCTCGATCGCCGCGTTGCCGTTGTCGAGATCGTAGGCGTGGACCGCTGTCGTCCACCACGCCGCGGCGATCACGGCGAGGAATCGAACAGAAATTCCAGCTCTCATTTTCCACCTCGTTATGGATTTTCATTGTTGCAGGGGCGTGGACACCGACAAGGGTGTGGGCGCCGGTCTGCCGTTCCCGGGGGAGCGGCCGCGACCGGTGGACGGAGTATAGGCACCGCGTGTCGGTGCCGCGCATGGATCCGACGCCGGGTATCACCGGCTGTCCCGCCGGCCCGCCAGGGGCTGCTTTGACCCGGCGCAAGGACAAGAAAGGAAACCAGGTGAATTATAATATTCAGGAATACTGATTGATGTGCTGCAGGAGGGTCCTGGCAATGAAAAAGCTCACTCTATCTCTGTTGATGGCAACACTGCTGGTCGCTGCCGGCAACGCGTCCGCTTGGTGGGGCGGCGGGTGGAACCCCTACTCGCCGATGGATCCGCGCTACTGGATGGAAGAGTTCTTCGGTGGCGGCTGGGGTGGCTACGGCGGTCCCTGGGGCGGTTATGGTGGACCGTGGGGCGGCTACGGCTATCCCTACTACGGCAGCTATTACGGCGGTGGCTACGGCTACCCCGGTTACCGCGGCTACTACGGCGGGTATCGCTACCCCTACTACGGCGGCTACGGCTACCCCTACTACGGTGGCTGGGGCTACCGGGCACCGTATGTCGCGTCCCCGTCCACGTCGACAGCGACGACCGGCAAGTGACCCAACCCGGTGCGGCGCGGGCGCCGCACCGCTTGCCCGTCTCGTGTACCACGGCGCGGGTATCGCTCAGTTACCCGTCTTCAGTGGCGCAGGACTCTGGGTGCAAGTCTGCTATAACGGCGGTCCGATTCGAACAGGTCGCGCCGACCCACCCCGCACGCAATGGATGACGCAATCGCCTGGATCATCATCGTCGGCTTCTACGCACCGCTGCATTATCTGCTGCCGCTGCTGGTGGTGTTCATCACCGGCAGGGAGTCCGAGCGGGCGCGGCGCGACCTGATGCGACGGGCGCTGATCGACTCGACGCTGTCGATGCTGGTCGCATTCGCGATCGTGATCACGCTGACGCGGCTGGGCCACATGCTCCCGGCCATGTTGATGCTGCTGGTGTCGATGCTGTACCCGTTCCTGCGTATCTGGCTGCACCGACGCGAGATCACCGGAAGCTGATTCCGCGGCACGCGACGCGGGCTTGCGAGCGGCGTCGGTGTGATCGGGGCTGGGCCCGGTTTCCGCCGGGACCCGTCCGCCCCTTCCAGCCGCACCCAGGCGCCATGCCAGACGACATCGTCGTCGACGCCGAATGCGCGCAGGCGCCGAGCCGGTCGATTCGGGACGGCTCCGCGTACTCGGCGGTGACCGGCGTCGGCGAGGGCCACCTGCCGGCATTCGCCATTCACCCGCGCTCCAGCGAGCCGCCGGCGGCGCGCTCGCGCAGGGGTTTTCGACCTGGCTGCGCCGGCCCTTCCGCGTCGGCCGGGCACGCATCATCGTCGCCGGCGCACGCGGACAGGCCTCGATGTGGCTGCCGATCGCGCGGTTCCCGCTGCCCTGGGTGTTCCTGCTGTCGTTTTCCGCGCGCCTTGCCGTGGACGTGTCGTTCATGCCGGTGCTGCGGGCGGTGCGAGGCGCGTCGACGCGTCGGGTGATCGTTGGTTTTCCCGCTTCAACGTGTTCTCGGGAGGCGGCCTCGGACGTCGCAAACGTGCTGCGCGGTGATGAACGCACTGCACGCAAGGTTGGGCGCGACGCAACCCGACGCCGGTCGCAATCGTCGCGGATCGTTGCACCGCTCAGTGCCTCGCGGCCAGGCGCGGACTGTGCACCGACTCTCGCGGACAAAAAAAAGCGCGCCACGGCGCGCTTTCCTGCCCCACGGGACATTCCGGCTCAGTTGTCGGAGCAGCCGGTGGTCTCCTGGCGCATGTCCTTTTCGGTCTTCGCATTGCGCGCCTCGGTCTCGGCCTTGGCGCGCGCCTCCCAGATCTCGCGCCGCTCGTCGACACGTTTTTCCCACGCCCCGCTTTGTTCGGGAATGGTCTTCTCGCCGAACAGCGCCTGGCGCATCAGGCGGTTGCCGAGCTGCATCAGCGCGATGTCGTCTCCGGCGACCAGGGCATAGGTCTCGTCGGGCAGGTTGTAGGTGGCTTTGAAATTGTCGCTGAGCACGAAGCGGCGCAGCATGTCGAAATTGAACGACGCCATGAAGAACAGCTGCAGGCTCATCTCGTTCGGCTTGCCGACGCCGGGTCCGCCGGATTTTTTCTTCAGGATCAGTTCGTACCAGGCCTTGTTGTGCTCGTCGAATTCCCCGACGCCCTGCTCTGCGCGGTATTCGCCGACCGTGAGCTCACGCGCCTCCTCGTGTCCCTTGCAGTGCCCCTCGCGGATCAGCGAGTACTGCTGCTTCGCGACATAGGTGTCCTTCTCGCGCAGGTTCAGCAACGCAACCGGGTAGTAGCGGCACACGGTCGGGCGATCTGAGTAGACGCTGCAGCCGTTTTCGCCGTCCAGAAACAGGCAGGCACCCTCATCGTCGGTGCGCAGCTTGATGCCCGGCACCCCGTCGGCATCGAGTTGGAACGGCACTGTGTGCGCCTTGAGAAACGCTTCCGAGTTCATGCCCAGGCGCTTCTGCAGACGCAGCACGTCGTAGGGGGCGAGCGTCACGTCGGCGCGCTTGCAGCAGGCATTGAAGCACGAGATGCCTTTGTAGCACTTGAACTGGATGACGCTGTCCTCGGTCAGCACGGCGGGTATCGCCGGGCTGGCGAACTGGTCGGGGATGTCGAACTTCTCGTCGCTCATGAGGTCGGTCCTCGGCCCGGACGGCCGCGTTGTCAGACGTGTCCCGGAACCGTAGCGCATAGCTCCGGGGCGCAAGGGGCCGAGATTATAAGGTTTTTCTGATGTTCGTGCAGCGGCGCCGGAAGGCCGCAACGGCACGGTCAGAGGGAATCCATCACCCGGCAGGGGCTACCGAACGCGACCACGCCGTCGGGGATGTCACGCGTTACCAATGACCCTGCCCCAATCACGGCGTTGTCCCCGATCGTGACGCCCGGCAGCACGATGACCCCCATTCCCAGCCACACGTTGGCACCGATCCTGATCGGCAGTGCATCGAACGCCTGAAAGCGCATCGGACCGGCGTCCGGGGTGCGGCCGTGGTTCACGCCGCACAACATGCATCCACCACCGATCATGCAGTGATCACCGATCTCCAGCCCCGCTCGCGGCTCGTAGATCTGCACACCTGGACCGAACGAGACGTCTTCGCCGGTACGCATCCAGCCGATGTCGATGCGCAGCGTGACGTTGGGATAGAGGATGTTGCGCTGGCCGAGTTCCAGGCGCCCGCGCTCGCCAATGAAGATCACCGCATTGGGCTCGACCACTGTGGTATCGGGCATCACCAGCTCACCGTGGTTTTCCACCACGGCACTCGAATGGATACCGATCGTGATCATCGCGACACCTGCATCCGCAACCGCCCAAGTAGGCGCTGAAAATTGGAATCCCTATAATGCGCGAACCTGCCGGACCATTGCGAGTGCAGCGGCATCGCACACCGGGTCCCGCTGCAACCCATCGAGGACTGGCTCGCCGAGTGAACACCTATCGCAAACTCCACCTGGGCTGCGGTGACCGGCACATCGCCGGCTTCTTCCATATCGACCTCGAGCCTCACGAGCATGTCGATCACGTCGGGCCGGTCGACAATCTGGACTTCATTCCGGATGGCAGCGTCGACCTGATCTACGCGTCGCACGTGCTCGAACACTTCGGCCGCTGGGAATATATGGACGTATTGCGTGAATGGCATCGCGTCCTGCGAGCCGGCGGGGTTTTGCGGCTGTCGGTGCCGGACTTCGCGGCGTGCGCGAAAATCTACTACGAGCGCGGCCTGGAAGACGGCCTCAACGGCTTGATCGGCCTGATCTCCGGTGGTCAACGCAATCCGCTGGACCAGCACAGGATGATCTTCGACGAAGAACTGCTCAGTCATGCCCTGCGCAACATCGGTTTCACTTCCACGCACCGCTGGGACTGGCGCAAAACCGAGCATGCCGACGTCGACGACTATTCGCAGGCCTACCTGCCGCACCTCGACAAGCAGAACGGATCGCTGATGAGCCTGAACCTTGAGGCGGTCAAATGACCGACAGCGCGGACCATCACGCGGTTCCGACCCACGACCTCGGCTACCTTCTGGAAGACCTCAACCGGATCTGGACGCGCGTCGCGGCCAACGAAGGCTGGTTTCGCCAGCAGTGGCTCGGGGTGCCGATCTGGCAGCTGCCCGGCGATCTGGTCCGCCTGCAGCGTGCGGTGTTCGCGGCACGCCCGAAATGGATCGTCGAGACCGGCACCAAGTTCGGTGGCAGCGCGATCTTTTTCGCCTCGCTGCTGCGGCTGCTGGGTGACGAAGAGGGCGGCGTGCTGACGATCGACCTCAACGAACAGCCGGAGGCGCGCAATACGTTCACGCAGCATCCGCTGGCCGGTCTGGTACGCGAATATCGCATCGGTGATGCTGCCGATCCAGCACACGTCATGGCTTTCCAGCAACGGATTGCGGCGTCGCCCGGCAGCGTGCTGGTGTTCCTCGACGACAACCACAACAAGGACCACGTGTTGAACGAAATGTCATTGTTCGCGCCGCTGGTTACACCGGGCAGCTATCTGATCGTCGCCGATACGGTGTTTGCCGATCTTGCCGGCACGCCGGTCGGGCGTACGACCGACAAGTACCGCGATGTGAGCATATCCAATCCGCGTGCCGCGATAGCCGAGTTCTTCGCCGTCGACGCTGAATTCGAGCCCGACCGCGGATTTGCCGGCCCCGATCCGTCCAATTTTCCCGATGGTTTTCTCAGACGCGTGCGCTAGCGACGCAGGCCCGACGGCATGAACGACGATTTCTCCCGGGCTCATGCGGCGCTGCTCGACGGTGACCTGGCGACTGCGCGGCAGGTTGCAGAGATGCTGCTCGCTGATGCCGCGAACGCTACCGACGGGCTTCACCTTCTGGCGCTGATCCAGCTCGAGGGGGGCGACCCGAGTGCGGCCCTGACAAGCATCGAACGCGCTGTCGCGTCGGATCCGCGAAACCCACGGCTGGGCGAGACCAAGGCGAGAGTGCTGCGTGCACATGGCGACACGGCCGCCGCCGCCGACACACTTGCCGAAGTACTGGCACTGGAGCCCGACTCGGTCACGGCAAACGTCGCGCTCGGCGAGGTGCTGCTCGACCTGCGTCAGCCAGACCGCGCGATACATCTCTTCAATGCCGCAATCAGGTCGAGCAATGGTGCGAGCCACGAGGCATATCGTGGTGCGGCGAAAGCGGCCCTGCGCGCCGGACACCTGCAACCGGGTCTGCAGCTGATTCAGCAGGCACTGCGTGTGCGCCCAGACGACCCCGAGTCGATGATTGTCCACGGCCGGCTGCTGCGCCGTACCGGCCGGCCCAAACAGGCCCTGCCATGGTTTGAAAAGGCGTTGCGCGCAGCCCCCGAAAACGTCGATGCACTGCTGGGCGCGGCCGAACTGCTGCAGGCCAGTCCGCGGCAGAACGACAGCATCGAATATTTCGACAAGGTCGTGTCGATCGAACCCGGCAGTGCGCGCGCGCTGATCTTTTCCGCGGCCGGGCGGATCGTCACGACGAGAATCGACGAGGAAGACGTATCGCGCGCCCGGCTACTTGCATTCCTCAGCGTCGACGCGCCCGTCGAACTCTCGTTCAAGGCCGCGTATTGGGCGCCGTTTCTGGGCATGCCCCGGGATGTGGAGCGTCGCTGCTGGGACAAGATCGGGGCCACCATCGACGCCGACATCCGCGCACATCAGCGCACGCCCTTCGTACACGGTCGTGTGCGCCACGAACGCATCCGCATCGGTTACGTCAGCCCCAACTTCGGCGACCACAGCATCGGGCACGTGACCGCGCAAATCTACGGCCTGCACGACCGTAGCCGATTCGAGGTGTTCATTTATCCAACTCATCAGCGGCCGCGCGACGATTCCGAATTCAAGACCCGGATCATGCAGTCGTGCGATCACTACACGCCGATGAACGGCATGACACCGGCGCAAATGGCTCAGCGCTTCGATGCAGACGGCATCGATATCCTGGTCGATCTGAACGGCTACATGGGTGCCGCCAACATCGTCCAGGCATTTGCGCTCAAGCCCGCGCCGCTGCAGCTGTACTGGCTGGGGCACGGCGGAACGCTCGGCCTGCCTTATTACGATTACGTGGTCGGCGATCCCGTCGTGACACCCGATGCCGACGACCATCACCATGTCGAAAAGATCATGCGCATGCCGCATTGCTTCGCCCCGGCCGCTGCGCATCCGATTGGCGACGAGACCCCGACCAGGGCGCATGAGGGACTTTCCGAGCACGCCACGGTGTTCTGCTCGTTCAACAACCCGGCCAAGATCGACAGCACGGTGTTCGCCGCCTGGATGGCGATCCTGAAGGCGGTACCGGACAGCCAGCTGTGGGTATCGATCGCCAGGGCCTCGGTCTCAGCCGAAAATCTGAAGCGCCTCGCTGCAGCGAGCGGCATCGCCGAGTCACGCCTGGTTTTCGCGACCCGGGTAGACGACAAGGCCCAGCACTTTGCCCGACACCGCCTCGCCGACCTGTTCTTGGATACCTTCCACGTAAACGCCGCCACCACCTGTCTGGATGCACTGTGGGGCGGGGTGCCGTTGCTGACACGTCCCGGCGAACACTTCTGCAGCCGCATTGCCGCGAGCATGCTGCACGTCGCCGGCCTCGACGACCTGATCGTCGCTTCGACAGATGCCTACATCGCCAAGGCCATCGAACTGGCCAACGATCCGGCACAGCTCGCGGCCTTCAGAGAACGGATCGCCGTGGCCACACGACAGTCACCGCTGTTCGACACAGCACGTTACGTGCGGACATTCGAAAGCGGTCTGATAAAGATCTGGGAACGTTGGCAGCAGGGACTGCCTCCGGTCGGCCTTTCGCTCACCGAGCGAATCTGATTCGAGATCTGCGGTCGAGGCCGGACCGCATCTCTGACTTCTCCGCCAAAAAAAGCCGGGCACCTCGCGGTGCCCGGCCAGTCAGTCGTCAGACTGTCAAGCAGTGCTTACTTGAACAGCTTCGACTTGTCGACCAGATCCTTGTGGGCGCGCTTGAAGCAGGTCCAGGTCTTGGTCGTCTTGTCGTAGACGGAGTTCACGAAGCAGTGCCAGTTGTCTTCGTCGACGAAGTTCTTGTCCATGCGGTAGTAGAAGCCCGGGTAGCGGGATTCTTCACGGAACTGGATGTGCTTCATGTGGGCTTCCGCGGTCAGGATGCGGTGGTAGTTCTCCCACGCGCGCAGCAGCTCGTGGAGGTCCTTGGCACGCATCTTCAGCGCGTCTTCCTTCAGCATCTCCAGCTTCTGCTCGGCCAGCGCGAGCATATGCTCGTTGGTCGTGTAGTAGGTGGCGACGCCGGCTACATACTCGTCCATGATCTTCTGCAGACGGAACTGCAGCATACGCGGAGTAATGTAGTTCGGGTTGACGTCGATCGCGGTGGTGTAGTCCTTGTGCTCGAGGAAGTTGCGCACCGGACGGTAGATGTCCTCGATCAGCTCGTCGGTCGAGGTGTCGAGCTCGACGGTCATGTCCTTGTTGTCCATGACGTACTTGACCATCGACTTGGCACACATGCGGCCTTCGGCGTGCGAGCCGGACGAGAACTTGTGGCCCGACGCGCCAACGCCGTCACCCGCGGTGAACAGGCCCTTGACGGTGGTCATACCACGATAACCCCAGTTCCAGCCTTCCGGCAGGTGACCCGGGATCTTGTCCTTTTCCGGATGCTCTTCGGTGGTCGGCGCGCCGACGTCGGTCGGACCCGAGGCCCAGATACCGCAGCAGCCCGAGTGCGAACCCAGCAGGTACGGCTCGGTCGGCATCAGCTCGGAGTTCTTCTTCTCCGGCTCGATGTTCTCACCGGCCCAGATACCGCACTGACCGATACACATGTCGAGGAAGTCTTCCCAGGCCTCTGCTTCCAGGTGCTTGACCTCGCGCGGCGACAGGGTCTCACGCAGGTTGGCAAGCGCGGTGACGGTGTCCATCCAGATCGGACCACGACCTTCACGCATCTCTTTCAGCATCAGGTGGTTACGCAGGCACGAGGCCGGCACCTTGGCCAGACCGTACGGAGGATAGTCTTCCAGCATTTCCTTGTTGCGCTGCATGTAGACTTCGCCGAAGGCGTTGGTGGCCTGCGATTTGAACAGCAGGAACCAGGCGCCGACCGGACCGTAACCGTCTTTGAAACGGGTCGGCACGAAGCGGTTTTCCATCATGGTCAGCTCGGCACCGGCCTCGGCGGCCATCGCATAGGTCGAGCCGGCGTTCCACACCGGGTACCAGGCACGGCCCTGACCTTCACCGACCGAACGCGGACGGAAGATGTTCACGCAGCCGCCGGCGACCAGCAGGATAGCCTTGGCCTTGTAGACGAACAGCTTGTGGTCGCGGGTCGAGAAACCGACAGCACCGGCGATGCGGTTCTTGTCGTTCTTGTCGTTGACCAGCTTGACGATGAAGACGCGCTCCTGGATACGGTCGGTACCCAGTGCCTTCTTCGCGGCCTCGGCGACGATCCACTTGTAGG
>JAGRGY010000017.1:0-145 GCA_020445255.1 Gammaproteobacteria bacterium | reverse complement strand
ATCGGCAGGCCCCACTCTTCGAACAGGTGCACCGACTCGTCGACGTGACGGCCCAGGTCGTAGGCCAGGTCGTCGCGGGTGATACCCATCAGGTCGTTCGAGACCATGCGGGCGTAGTCCGCCGGATCCTGCTCCGAACCGATGT
>JAGRGY010000002.1 GCA_020445255.1 Gammaproteobacteria bacterium | reverse complement strand
AGCCCCTCCCAAGATAAATTCTCACCAGACTCTTGAAGTCTCTAAAGGGCCGTTGAAGACGACGACGTTGATAGGCTGGGTGTGGAAGTGCAGTAATGTATGAAGCTAACCAGTACTAATTGCCCGTGAGGCTTGACCATATAACGCCCAAAATTTTTGGGCGCAGCGAATCTGACCCAAAGCGTCTGATCGATCAAACCGAATGCCTGCCCGGCGCGTTGCGTCGAGCACAACAGTTTGCCTGGCGGCAATAGAGCGTTGGAACCACCTGATCCCATCCCGAACTCAGAAGTGAAACGACGCATCGCCGATGGTAGTGTGGGGCCTCCCCATGTGAGAGTAGGTCACCGCCAGGCTCCAAACGAAGACCCCGGTCGCGCAAGCGACCGGGGTTTTTCTTTTGAACGCGGCCCCGCACGTCTACTGCGCGAGTGGGTGCGTCCTGCCGTGTAAGATTGCGGACGGTTGTTCCGTGAAGCTCGACATATCCCAATTCGCGCGTGACATTGGTTGCGCTGCAGGTTGGCTCCGTTAGATTGGTTTTGGTAGCAATGATCCAGTACGAATTCGCATTGATGGATTTGGAGCGGCATCAGTTTCACGTGCGAATGCGGGTGCATTGCGCGGAGCGAGTGAGCCGCATTTTGCGGATGCCCGCATGGATCCCGGGCAGCTACATGATTCGGGATTTCGCACGAAACGTTTGCGCGATTACTGCCACCGACGCAGACGGTCCGGTAGTGCTCAATAAGCTCGACAAACAGACGTGGGAGACGGCCCCCGTTTCGGGTGAATTGCTTGTGAACTACGTCGTCTACGCATTCGATTTGTCGGTCCGAAGTGCTTATCTCGATCGCTCTCGAGCTTACTTCAACGGAACCAGCGTGTTTCTTCATGTCGATGGCATGCTGGATGCGCCATGGTCATTGACCCTAGAACGTTCGCTCGTTTCGGAAAACCCGGAATGGAGGGTGGCAACGACACTCCCAGGTGCGGAGCTCGACGAGTGGGGGTTCGGCATCTATCGCGGTCGGGGATATCGGGAGTTGATCGACCATCCCGTCGAGATTGGCACCTGGGACCATGTGACGTTCGATGTCCAGGAGACGCCTCACGACTTCGTCGTCAGCGATGCACCTGGATTTGACCACTCTCGATTGGCGCACGACCTCGGCAAGATTTGTAATGAACACGCGGCCATGTTCAGTGAATTGCCAGTGACTCGTTATCTTTTCCTCGCCCTTGCGACTGCCGACGGATACGGTGGACTCGAGCATGCGAACAGCTGCAGCTTGATGTGCAAACGCGCCGACCTTCCGCGCGCCGACATGGATGCACCGGAAAAGAACTATCGGCAGTTTCTCGGACTATGCAGTCACGAATACTTTCACTTGTGGAACGTCAAGCGGATCATGCCGGCAAGCTTTATGGGCGCGGCGCTACGCGAAGAGACACACACCGAACTGCTGTGGGCGTTTGAGGGCATTACTTCATACTACGATGACCTCGCGTTGGCACGCAGCGGCGTGGTAACCCCTGGCTCATATCTGGAGCTCCTCGCGGCAACGGTTTCGCGGGTACTACGTACAGCGGGTCGTTTGCGTCAGTCGGTTGCGGAGTCGAGTTTCGACGCTTGGACGAAGTTCTATAAACAGGACGAGAATGCGCCGAACGCGATCGTCAGTTACTACGCGAAGGGGGCCCTGGTTGCATTCGGCCTGGATGTCATCATCAGGGAACGCAGCGGCGACAGATTCTCTTTGGACGACTTGATGCGCGTCTTGTGGTCCCGCTATGGCAAGACCGGTGTCGGAATCGCCGAACGTGGGATCGAGAACGAAGTGGCGTCGTTGGTCGGTTCATCCTGCGACGATTTTTTTGACCGTTTCGTCTACGGTGTCGATGAGTTGCCGCTGGGCGAGTGGTGCAGTGCGATGGGGCTCGGCTTCAGGATGCGCCGAGCAAAGGGGCCGGATGACATGGGTGGCAGCAACGAAGATGCGCCTGCGGTGGCGCCCACGTTCACCATCGGCGCGAGATTCGAGAGTCTGGACGTCGGCATCAAGCTTACCCAGGTTTTCGAGGGCGGAGCGGCGCAACGTGCCGGCATGTCACCGGGTGACGTCGTCGTCGCGATCGGATTGGAGCGTGTCAGCGGCGCAAACCTGACGGAACTGCTTGGCCGTGCGACCGCTGAAACCGTGCCGGTGCACTTTTTTCGTCGCGACATGCTCACTGCAGCCGACCTTCCGATCGTCCAGTCGGCGGAAGATACCTGCGATCTGTGGCTGTTGGCGCAAGAATCCCTGTCTGGTCCCGTTGCGGGTCGCCGCGCATCCTGGTTGCGATCGGCAGTATCCGACGGTCTACACTGAATGCGCGGAGCGGATTCGACCCATGAACTGCTGCGGCTGCTGGCGGATGGACGATTCCATTCGGGTCAGCGTCTGGCGGAAGTGCTGGGTATTGGGCGTAGCGCCGTCTGGAAGCGGATCAAGTCGCTGGAATCGAGGTTCGCGCTGGACGTCGATGCGGTCCGAGGACGTGGCTACCGGTTTCGCGATCCCGTTGAGCTCCTGGTATTGGACCGGATCACGTCCGGACTCGATGACGGCGTCTCGGCCGACATCGATTCGTTGGAATTGGAGTTGACAACGGAATCTACCAACTCGCTTGCCGCCGCACACTTGCCGATGCGGAGCAATGCGGCACGTGTTTTCGTTGCGGAGTTTCAGTCGGCTGGCCGCGGGCGACGCGGTCGGCGATGGGTGTCGAGTCTTGGCGATAGCGTGTGTTTGTCGGTGGCATGGCAGTTTGACAAACCACTTGCCGAATTGTCCTCATTGAGCCTTGCCGCCGGGGTGGCCGTCGCCGAGGCATTGAGTGTGAGTGGGGTGACGGGGCATCAGTTGAAGTGGCCGAATGATCTCGTGCACAGGCAGCGCAAGCTGGCTGGCATCCTGGTGGAGGTGTCGGGCGAAGCAAGCGGCCCTGCTACGGCGATAATCGGCGTTGGCGTGAACGTCCGTATCCCGTCCCATCTGGCCGCAGCAATCGATCAGCCGTGGGTGGACATGGCGACCCTTCAGGGTCAACCGATTTCGCGCAATCAGCTGACGTCGGCATTGATCAGCTCACTGGTTACGGCATGCAGGCAGTTTTCCGCGACGGGTTTCGAATCGTTCGCCGCTCGCTGGCACAAGCTTGACGCGCTGGTCGGTCAGCACGTTTCAGTTCACAGCGCGTCACGCGCGATCGAAGGCAGATACGCGGGGATCTCGGCAACCGGGGCGCTGCTGCTGGATACCGACATCGGTCGCAGCGAGCACTTCGCCGGGGAGGTGAGCGTACGACCGGGGCATACGCCATGACCGCCCTCGTACTGGATCTCGGCAATACGCGTTGGAAGCTTGGTGTCGCCAGTCGCACCGGGATTTCAGACATCGTCAGTGGGAACTACCTGGAGTGGAGTTCGATTCGCGACGCGTGTTCGACGCGCATGAATTCGGGCATGCGCGTGCTCGTTTCAAGTGTCGCATCGCCCGATCGGACGCAGCAAACCCTGCAAGATCTCGAAGCGGCCGGCCTCGGTGTTGAACGGATCGGGGCCACGTCACCGTTGGGTGGCATCATCCCCGGCTATCGCATGCCGCAGCAACTGGGAACAGATCGACTGATGGCGATGATTGCGGTCCGGGCGATGACCAGGGCCCCTTTCTGTGTCGTTGACGCCGGCACTGCAGCAACCATTGATTTCGTCGACGCAGCCGGGAGGCATCTTGGCGGTTTGATTCTTCCCGGGGAGCGCATGGCGCGGGAGACACTGCTTGGAAATACCTTCATACCGCGTGATGCAACGGTCGCCGATGGGGACCTGCTGGGAAGAGATACCGCGACCGGAGTCGCACTTGGCGCGAGATACTCGGTGGCGGCGATCGTGGAGCTCTTCACTGCCGGCAGCCGCGCTTTGTTTCCTGGTGAGACTGCCGGTATCTTTGTCGGAGGAGGTGATGCGGACAGCGTCATCAACGCCATGTCGTTGCCCTGCACCCGGGTCGAGCATCTTGTTTTGCAGGGTCTTGCAGAGTTGGCAATGAAGAGGGGCAGCTAGTGCGTGGCCTGGTCGTAATTCTGGTGATCGCCAACGTAGCGCTGTTCGTCTGGGTACGGCATGAGAACCTTTCTTCCGTGGCACAGACAGAGATACCGCCACCCGATATTGGCACGTTGCACCTGCGCAACGACGACGATGAATCGGTTGGCGATCCTCCACTGTCGGCACCCGCAAGCAGCACGGCGACGGACGAGGACTTGGGGCCTGGTGTTGCGATGCAGCCGCCGGCGTCCGAACATACGCCTACGCCTACGCCTACGCCTACGCCTACGCCTACGCCTACGCCTACGCCTACGCCTACGCCTACGCCTACGCCTACGCCACCTTCCGCAACAGCGCCGATGCCTACCCCGATGGACGCCGCGGCCGAAGACCCGGCAGCCGGTGCGAAGCCGGGCGTCAACCATGAACGCTCACAGCCGCACCTAGCCCCGACTTCCTCGATGGACCCCTCCGAAACGGATGAAACGGTGCTGGCTGCTGCGGCCGCGTGTGCCGAGGTCGGTCCCCTGGCCCCTAATGATGCCGACCGTCTCGTGAGCAACTTGCCTGAGGGCGTGCGCGTGGTGTCACAAACCACCAGACAAGATCGCGTGCCGACCGCGTATTACGTCCTGGTCCCACCATTGGCAGACCGGGACGCGGGAATCGAGAAGCTCCGCGAACTGCGAGATGCAGGGTTCGCCGATTCGTGGCTGTTTCGAGGCGGCGAGTATCGCAATGCCATCTCGCTCGGCCTGTTCAGCAATCGCAGCGGTGCGGAAAAACATGCCGATAATGTGCGCAACAAGGGCTTCGACGCTGACGTCCGGGACAAACTGTCGCCTGTCGAACGGCGCTGGTTGGTGCTGCGGCTGGAGGGCGGAGACGTCATGCGGGCGGAACTGCCGTTGCCGGAAGGGGCGAAGCGTTCCTCGCAGCCCTGCCCATAGCTACCGCGATTCCGGCAGCGTGATGATTGCTGGTAAACTAGCCCGACGCAGCTGGCGTAGCTCAGCAGGTAGAGCAGCTGATTTGTAATCAGCCGGTCGCGGGTTCGATTCCTGTCGCCAGCTCCATGCTTTGACAGGCCTTCCGCAGGCCTTGTCGCACCGATGAATAGCGCGGAACCCGGCCCGGTGCGTCGTGACTGGGAGTGGAGCCGGTATCTGCTTGCTCACGTGATCTCGCGACCGGCGAGCCCGGCGGCAAGGAACTCCGCAGGCCAGGATCCAAATTGACCACCGGCGATCTGATCGTATCGCCCGAAGGCCACGACGCGACCCGATCGCATCACCAGCGTCAAGTCGGCGAGTTCGATCGCGTCAGCCGGGTCGTGAGTGACGATCGCAGTGAATCCTTCGCGGGCGCGTTCCTTGAGTCGTGTCCCTATTCTCGCCAGAAGGTCGGCGCGGCACATGCGGTCGACGCTGGCGAACGGCTCGTCCAGCAGAAGGATGCGGGCTCGCGCCGCAAGCACGCGGGCCAACTGGACACGCTGCGCCTCGCCACCGGAAAGCTCCCAAACCCGCCGCTTGGAGAAGCCGGACAGGCCCACGTCTGCCAGCGCCTCGCGCGCGATTTTCCTCCGGCTCGCCAGCGGTTTGCGCAATCCGAGGTGGACGTTGCCGATTACCGTCAGGTGCGGCAGAAGCGCCGGGTCCTGGAACGCGAATGCCACGTGGCGACGCTCGGCCGGAATGCGGACCCTGCCGCGTGAGGCAGCCAGTTGGCCGTCGATCTTCAGCCTCCCGCTCACTGGCGCCTCGAATCCGGCAATGATCCGCAGCAGCGTGGTCTTTCCCGATCCCGATGGGCCCACGACGGCCACTGTGGTGCCCCGCACGAGCTCGAAGGTCGCGTCTTCGAGCCGACCCGGAACCGTCAGGCCCTGTGCGTCGAGTATCGGTCCGCTCATGCAAGTCTCCCCGACTTGTCCAGGTGCGCCAGCCAGGCGACGACGCCGAGCAGGGCCGGCAGCATCAGCGCCTGCGAGATGAACAACCAGCCCGCGATCGCATACTCCGCGTGGAAGCGTGCGAGGTCGTGGATCTTGAGCGCTGGCGACCGGTATCCAAACGGCTGTAGGGTGATCGCGATCTCCAGTTCCTTGACCGCCTCCATGAACACCATCGCAGCTCCCAGCGCGATGGCCGGTGCCGTCATGCGCAGCACGTGTGCCGCGGCCGCACCACGCGGTAGGCCTGCAGTCCTGAGGGCATCCCGCAGGAGCTCATTTTCGCGGGCCACGCGATCCAGCACGGGCAACATCGCGAACGGTGCGAGCTTGATCGCCTGCGCCAGCAACAGCGGAAACGTTCCATCACGCGCCTCACCCAGCGCGCCGGCAAGCCAAGAACCATCGGCGGTAGCTGCAAGCCATGCGAGCGCCAGGGCCATCGGTGGAATGAAGAGATTGATTGAGACAAGCCATATCGAACGCTCCGCCAGGCCGCTGCGCGCTCCGGGGCGAAGCAGCAGTGCACAGGCAACGCCCATGCCCGCCAGGCCGACTGCAACGGCACCCGAGGTCGACAGCGCGTCGAGTGATACGTCGATGGCCTTGGACCACCCCATCCAGCGTCCGTCGATCGCCCAGCGCAGGTACTGCCACTCGGGCACCGCGAACGAGAGCGCGAGGCAGATGATTGCCCACCCAGCCACTGCGGGCAGCATCAGTCCGGGTGGCGCCACCTTCTTCCAACTTGCAACGCCTGCCAGACCGCCCTGTCGGCGCGTCACATTGTGCGTCGCCCGCGCTGACGCGAACCACACCACGGCCGCGGCAGGTACGGCAGCGATCAACGCGACGACGGCAGCCACATGGGTGCTCTGCGTGCCGTTCCAGATGTCGTGAAACGAGACGCCAAACGTGTGTGCGCCGTTGCGCGCGGCGGTACCGTAGTCGCCGAACGCCCGGGCCACCGCGAACATCGCCGCACCGAACAATGGCGCCGCAAGCAGAGGCATCCAAACACGGATAATGCGCTGCACACGCGTCATCCCGCTCGCAGCGGCAGCTTCGCCGAGCATAGGCGGAAGGCGGGAAATTGCCACGCGTAGCGCCAGATAGGCCCAGGGTGCGCAGCTGAAACCGATTTGCACGGCCATCGCCAGCGGTCCGTGACTCCACGCGCCAAGATCGAGTTCGGACCACGCGCCTGCAGCGGCGTACGGTGCCAGCAGCATCGGTGCGAGTGCCGCGCCTTCGAGTAGCAGGGCGCCCCTGAAGCGATACATCGAGACCGCTACCGCCTGTGGAACCGAAGCGGCGATGGTCACCACGGCGGCAACGATGCATACCCATGCGGTTTCCGCCGCCTGACGTGCCAAGGTGCCGTTTGCCCAGGTATCGATCCAGTCGACGATATCCGGTGGCGCCGACCACAGGTATCGCGCGAGGTAGAGCAGGGGAAAAAAAGCCAGGAGCAGTGCGATGCCGGTTACGGTCCAGGCACCAAGCAGGCCCTTGGCTCGCGCGTACCTGGCCGTGGCCAAGCTATGCAGGAACGACCTGCGTCCGCGTGAATCGATCGAGGCGGCGGGGCCGTTCATCGGCGGAGGAGACTCGCATCACGCATGGGTGCAACTTCGAGGCCGGGCGGCCGCAGGTGGCGGCTGCCCGGCTCTGGGGATGGTTGACGTGTCAACCCGGCCCGTTGTCGTACTTGATCTCCTCGACGAACTTGACTGCCTCGTCACGCTTGTCCGCCATGCCTTCGAGGGACACGAAATTGATCTTCGGCCGTCCATCCTTGATACCCTGTTGCGCACCCATCGAGACCATCGACTCATGCGGTGGAACGTCGGGCAGTACGGAATACTGCTTGGTGCGTTGCACGATCATGCGCTGTGTCTGCCCGCTGGCCATGTATTCCGCGAACATCCGCGCCGCGCCGCGGTTCGCCGTCGCTTTCGTCAGGGCGACGGCCGAACGCATGATGAACACGCCATCGGTGTCCTGGTTGGGGAAGACGTATCGAGTCGCCTCTCCCCATTTGATCTGGCTGCGATGTTCGAACATCTTGGGATAGTAATAGCTGTTCAGCAGGCCGACGTCGCAGACGCCCTCCATGATGGCTTTCGCCTGCTCGCGGTCGTCGCCCTCCGGGGCACGCGCGAGGTTGCGCCCGATGCCCGCGATGACCTGTTTGGCCTTGTCGTCGCCCCACGCCTTCATCATCTGGTCGAAGATCGCGATGTTGTAGTCGTGCTTGCCGCTGCGTGTACAGACCTTGCCTTTCCACTCGGGCTTGGCGAGATCCTCGTAGGTCTTCACGGCGCCCGGCTTGACGCGGTCCTGGGACACGATGATGCCGCGCGCCCGGTAGGCGTCCACGAAGTATTCGCCATCCTTGTCGCGGAACTCGGCCGGTATGGTCTTCTCGATGATCGGCGAGTCGAGCTTGGCCAGAAGCCCCTTGCGCTTTGCGAGCTCGATCAGTTCGGCATCCTTGGTGATGACCACGTCCGCCTCCGTCGGGCGGCTCTCGAGTCGTGCGACCAGTCCTTCGTCGAGGAACACGGGATCGACCTCGATTCCCGTGTCCTGCTCCAGCATCTCGAACAGGGGTTGCATCAGACCGTCGGACGTACGGTCGGTGAGCACCTTGATCTCGACGCCGTCGTATGGCGATCGCGCCTTCGGCGGGTCGGCAAGCGCCACGTTGCCAAGTGCTGCGACCACGCCGGCCGCGAGGATGAACTTCACACGTCTCATTTGGTTTTTCTCCTTGCATCGCATCGAACGACAGCCAAACTGGTGCGGAGAATCAGGGGCTGTCGTATACCGGCGAGGGGAGCCCCACAGGCGGGCCACCCCGGCGCCGCAATCCAAGCAAAGAACCTGCCATTCGCCGCGGACCACGCCCTGTGCCGGCCCCGATTGTGGGGCCCTAAAAGCAACGGACTTGTGATTCACCACGCTGAAGTGTCGTCGATGCGATGTGTCGCGCGAGCAGCGACTGCGTCCGGAAGTGCCGACTCACGGTCCGCCCGGTGTCCTGCGCGGCACCGGGCTGCACGCTTCCGGCGCGCGCGAGGCGGTCGCCCGCGCACCGGCGAATCCGGAGAACGATGTTCCGGTGGGAAGTGTGGCGATCGCGGTGCGTGTGCAGCGCACGTACCGGCGACGTGTCTTCGCATGTCGAGTCGCTATACACGCGTTGTGCAGACTCTGCACAGTCGTGCCCGTGAGAGTGGTGGCCCACCCGTGCAAGGAGCGGTCGCGCCGATTGCCGGGGCGCGAACAGCGCGCGGAACAGACGATACGCGTCGGCGGGCGGCGACCCCCGGCGGGACGCGGGCGATGGGTTCACCGGGTCCCGGCACCGCAACCCCTGAATGTTGCGTGGGTTTTGCTGCAGCCGGCTCTTTATCATCGACCCATCAAATCGAAAGACTGTAGGCCCAGGAGTGGAAGCGATGACGATGCAACTGCCACAGCGCGATGGCGATGGCTACCTCGTAAGCATGTCGGATTGGACCCCTGAGATCGGTCGTGCCATGGCGGAGGCCGACGGCGTCGAACTCGACGACGTGAAATGGGACCAGATCCTGAGGGCGCGCGAATACTACGACGAGGAGAATGTCGTGCCTCCGATCCGCAAGTTCGCGAAGTACCTCGGGCAGGACCAGAAAGAGATGTTCAAGATGTGGAAGACCGGCCCCATGAAGCCGATCACCAAGTACGGTGGTCTGCCGAAGCCGACCGGCTGCGTCTGAGTCCCGCCCCCGGCGCCGGGCAGTGGCCGTCTTCCGGCGGCTGCCTGTGTCATAGTCATCGGCGGCCCCGGCCGCTCCTCCACGTCGGATCGATCCCCCGCAGGGCGGTGCTATCCGCGCGTTTGCGACGTCCCCTGCGCCGCTAAAGATTCCCTGTCGAACGTCGATACGCTCCTCGAACCGCACCCAGGGTGCCGGCGCTGTGCCGGGGTCGCCAGCGGGTGAATCTTCGCAGACCCTGCGACGCCGGATTTCTCTGCTGGGCCGGCCACGCAACTAGGAGTTTAGACAATGGCAGCAAGTATCCTGGCCGTAGACGATTCCGCCTCGATGCGCCAAATGGTGTCTTTCACGCTCAAGGGTGCCGGGTACGACGTCGTCGAGGCCTCTGACGGCGTGCAGGCATTGAATATCGCCAAGACCCGATCGGTGAATCTGGTCATCACCGATGTGAACATGCCGAACATGGATGGCATATCCCTGATCCGCGAGTTGCGTGCGCTGTCCTCCTACAAGTTCACGCCGCTGCTGATGTTGACGACCGAGTCGAGCCCGGAGAAGAAACAGGAGGGCAAGGCGGCGGGCGCCACCGGCTGGATCGTCAAACCCTTCAACCCGGAACAGTTGCTCAACACGGTCAAGAAAGTCCTCAGCTGAGCATCGATCAACTGGTCGCACCAGGAGGGCCGGAATGACCTTCGACATGGCCCAGTTCCATCAGGTCTTCTTCGAAGAGAGTTTCGAGGGCCTGGACATCATGGAAACCGGTCTATTGAACATGGATCCGGGTGCAGTCGATGCAGAGGAGATCAATGCGATCTTCCGCGCCGCGCATTCGATCAAGGGCGGCAGCGGCACGTTCGGTTTCATGAACGTCTCCGAATTCACGCACGTGATGGAGACGCTCCTCGACGAGATGCGCGACGGCCGCAGGCAGGCAACCGAACACGGCATCAACGTGCTGTTGCAGTCCGTCGACGTTTTGCGTGACATGCTGATCGCTGCGCGCGACGGTGGAACGCCCGATGAGGACCGCGTCCGGGCCCAGCGCGCCGAGCTCGATCACGTGCTTGCCGACAGGGACGGCGATGCACCAGGCGCCACGGCGGCTGCACCGGTCGAGGTCGCCGGTTCCACGTCGGCAGGCGACGTATCGCCGATCGCCTGGAAAATCGTCTTCCGTCCGCACCAGCACCTGATGCGCACCGGAAATGATCCGCTGCGAATCATCCGCGAACTCGCCTCCTTGGGCGAGCTGACCGCCGAATGCGATGCGGACGGTCTTCCCGAATTCGAGGAATATGAACCGGAAGACAGCTACCTGTCCTGGAACCTCCGCTTGCACGATGCGATCGACAAGGCGCTGATCGACGATGTTTTCGAGTGGGTCGAAGACGACTGCGATTTCGCGATCGTGCCGGTCATGCCTGAAGGATACGATCCCGCCGCACAGACCGCCGGGTCGGATGTCACCGACAGCGTACCCTCGACACCGGCCGCCACCGCGCCCGGACTCTCACTGGTGCCGGCCCCCGCCGACCGCCGCGAGTCGGCCGAACGTCGCCAGCCGGATGAGCGCCGCAAGGTCGCGCCGGGCGGTGCAGGGGCGTCCAGTTCGATACGCGTCGACATCCAGAAGATCGACACGCTGATCAACATGGTCGGCGAGCTGGTGATCACCCAGTCGATGCTTGGGATGCTCGGCGAGGAATTCGACATGAGCCGCGTGGACCGCTTGAGGGAAGGACTCGTCCAGCTCGAACGGCACACGCGCGAACTCCAGGAAAGCGTGATGCGCATCCGCATGGTGCCCATCAGCTTCAGCTTCAGTCGCTTCCCGCGGCTCGTTCATGACCTGAGTCAGAAGCTCGGCAAGAAGATCGAACTGAAGATGAGCGGCGAGAACACCGAGGTCGACAAGACGGTCATCGAGAAGATCGGCGACCCGCTCGTTCACCTCGTCCGCAACAGCCTCGACCACGGCATCGAGAAGCCGGAGGAGCGCGTTGCGGCCGGCAAACCTGAGACAGGCACGGTCTACCTCGGTGCCTCGCATCGCGGCGGTAACATCGTGATCGAGATCCGCGACGATGGCCGCGGCCTGCCGCGTGACAAGATACTCGCGAAGGCCGTTGAGCGGGGGCTGGTGAAGCCCGAGGAACACCCCAGCGACAAAGAGATCTACGACTTGATCTTTCAGCCTGGGTTTTCGACCGCTGAGCAGGTCAGTGATGTATCCGGGCGCGGCGTGGGTATGGATGTCGTCCGCCGCAACATCAACGAACTGGGCGGCGCCATCGAAATCGAGTCGACGCCGGGTCGCGGCAGCGCCATTATCGTGCGTCTTCCGCTGACGCTTGCCATTCTTGACGGCCAGACAATTCGCATCGGCGACGAAACCTACATCGTTCCGCTGGTATCGATCATCGAATCCATCCAGATCGACAAGTCGATGCTGAACAAGGTTGCGGGTCGCGGGGAAACGTTCCGGCTCCGCGACGAATATCTGCCGATCGTTCGGATGCACGAGGTATTCGGCATCGAAGGGCACGACGCGAGGGACCTGACCGACGGCATCCTGGTCGTGGTCGAAGGTGAAGGACGAAAATGCGGGCTGTTCGTCGACGACCTCTTGGGACAGCAGCAGGTCGTCATCAAATCGCTTGAGGCCAACTATCGCAAGGTCGAGGGTATTTCGGGCGCAACGATTCTGGGAGACGGATCGGTCGCATTGATCATCGACATCCCTGGCCTGATGCGCCTTGCCAAGCAGCAAGGTGGTCGAGCGATGCACGCGATGGCGTCGGTCGGCTGAGCGAGGAAACAGGTATGTCGACAGAACTCAGCGCGGCGCCGATGCCCGACACGGTCGAAGCCATCGGTACGCAGTACCTGACGTTCATGCTTGCCGGCGAGCAATATGGGTTGAATATCCTCCAGGTACAGGAGATCCGGGGCTGGGAGCACGTGACCCGCATCCCGAATGCGCCCGAATACGTCAAGGGCGTCATCAATCTTCGCGGGACGATCGTCCCGGTGCTCGACCTGCGGTCGCGGTTCAAGCTGCACGCCGAGCCTTACACCAAGGAAACCGTGGTCATCGTCGTACGGGCTGCGGGCAAGGTGGCCGAGCGTTCACTTGGCCTGGTCGTGGATGCCGTGTCCGACGTGCTGGTGGCGCAGGACAACGACGTCATCAGCACGCCCGATTTCGGTGCCAACGTCCCGACGGAAAACATCGTCGGTCTCGTGAATCAGGACGGCAATATGGTGATGCTGCTGGATGTCGCCTCCCTGCACGAGCACCGCGGTGACGACACCGGCGCGGAAGCCGGCTGAGCGCGGCGAGCGCCGAGCGCGTCAGGCACACAATGCGCGCGTTGCCTGATAGATTCCTGCATCTGCGAAGCGTCCCCGATTCTCGTCTCGAACGGTGACTTACCGTCCGTCGAATCAGTAGTGCCAGCAGGCGCGACGGCCCCCCGCCACCATCTCAAGTCAATCTCCGATCGGCCGATGACACAGCCTGATGGAGTCCGCTGGATGACCGGACTTCAATCCGCCGCTGCCATGGCCAGGACACCGCATCGCAATCCACGGGGTAGGAAATGAAGATCAACGAGCCAGTCACCGACCGAGAGGTCCCGTTTCCGAAGGACACCATTCTCGTGTCCAAGACCGATCGAAAGGGCATCATCACCTACGCGAACCCGGCGTTCGTTGCGATCAGCGGCTTTTCCGAAGCGGAACTCGTCGGCAGGAACCACAACCTGGTACGACACCCGGACATGCCGCCCGAGGCGTTCAAGGACCTGTGGGATACGGTGCACGCCGGGCGCACGTGGACGGGTATCGTGAAGAACCGGGCAAAGAGCGGTGACTACTACTGGGTGCGCGCCAACGTGACGCCGGTCCCACTGGCGAACGGCGAAGTCGAATACATGTCGGTGCGTACCGAGCCCACGGCCGCCGAGAAGCAATTCGCTGAAAAGCTCTATGCGGATGCGCGCGCCGGAAGCGCCTCCATTCCCTCATCGCTGGCCGCCGACAGATTTTGGTCACTCGAACGTCTGGTGGTATTCGGCAGCATGGCGATCTCGTTGCCGGTCCTCATTGCAGCGATACTCGCCTGGTCGGGTGTCGCTCCTGCGCTGACCGTGGCGCTGCTGGTCGCCTCGTTCGCTGCAACAGTGTTCACCGGTTATACGGTCATGCAGCGCGTGGCCCGACCGATTACCGTGGCGGCCGCGAAGCTGAGACAGTTCGTGTCCGGCGAATACTTCGACTGGTCCGAGGCGGGCGAATCCGGCTCGGTAGGGGTGATCCAGCAGGCGATACGTTCCACCCAGATAAAGCTGGGTTTCGAAGTGACCGATGCACAGCGCCGTGCCAACGAGACCGCGCGTGTGCAGACCGCGCTGAATTGCGCTTCGACGAATGTCATGATGGCGGATGCCGAAAACAACGTCATCTACATGAACGACTCGGTACTCGAGCTCATGAAAGATGCCGAGGCAGATCTGCGCGAGCACATACCCGGATTCCGCGCCGATGCGATCATGGGTTCGAATATCGACGTCTTCCACAAGGATCCCTCGCATCAGCGCCGCCTGCTTACCAGCCTGACCTCGACGCACACTGCCGAGTTGGAGTTGGGCCAGCGTTTTCTGCGCATCATCGCCAACCCGGTCGTAAACAGGGACGGCGAGCGTCTGGGTACCGTCGTCGAGTGGGCCGACCTCACGGCGCAGCGCAACGCTGAACGAGCAGAGGCCGAACATCGTGCTGAGCAGCAGCAGCAGGCCACCGAGAATCTCCGCATCAAACTGGCGCTCGACAGCTCGAACACGGCGACCACCGTGTCCGATGGCAGCAATCACCTCATCTACATGAATGGTGCCGCACGCGAACTGTTCACGAAGATGGAGAGCGAGTGGCGCAACACGCACCCGGATTTCGCCGTCGACCGGCTGATCGGGCGTTCCCTGTCCGACTACCTGCCCGATGGCGAACTGGCGACAGCGTACCGCAAGGAGCTGCGCAGCATCACCGAGATCGACGGTCGGATCGCCGGACGGATCATGCACCTCGTGGCAGGCCCGGTCTATGACGCCAATGGCGAGTACCAGGGTCGAGTCACGCAGTGGGTGGACCGCACAACTGAAATGCAGATGGAAGACGAGGTGGAGTCGATCGTTGCCGCCGCGCGATCCGGTGACCTGGGTGGGCGTATCGGCATGGACGGCAAGGCCGGATTCTTCAGGCATCTCGCGATTGGATTCAATGCGCTGCTGGATGACCTCGAGAGCATCTTCCAGGGATTGTCCGATTCACTCAGTGCGATGGCGAAAGGGGATCTTTCCAGGCCCCTGATCGGTGCCTATCAGGGCGAGTTCGGACGGATCCGCGACAATCTCAACGACACGCTGACGCACATCTCCAACACCGTCTCCGAGCTGCGCGAGGCAACCGACTCGGTCAACGTCGCGTCGAACGAGATTTCAGCAGGCAACTCAAACCTGTCGTCGCGTACGGAGCAGCAGGCATCCAGTCTGGAAGAGACGGCGGCGAGCATGGAGCAGCTGACATCCACGGTGCGCAACAATGCCGACAATGCCCAGCAGGCCAATCAGGTGGCGACGAATGCCCGACAGCTCGCGGAGAAGGGTGGCGAAGTGGTCAATCGCGCCGTGATGGCGATGGATCAGATCAATACCTCGTCGAACAAGATCGCCGAGATCATCGGCGTAATCGATGAAATCGCATTTCAGACCAACCTGCTCGCGCTGAATGCCTCGGTGGAGGCAGCGCGTGCGGGTGAACAGGGGCGCGGATTTGCCGTCGTGGCGACCGAGGTGCGCAACCTCGCGTCGAGGTCAGCGGCGGCAGCCAAGGAGATCAAGGACCTGATCAGCGACTCGGTGTCAAAAGTGCAGGCCGGTGCGGAACTCGTCAACGAGTCGGGCGGGACGCTCGAAGAGATTGTATCCGGCGTCAAGAAGGTCGGCGATATCGTGGCCGAGATCGCTGCCGCCAGTTCCGAACAGGCGGCGGGCATCGATCAGGTAAACCAGGCCATCACCAGTATGGACGAGATGACGCAGCAGAATGCGGCGCTTGCCGAACAGACATCAGCTGCCTCGGTTTCTCTATATGAAAAGGCGCAATCGATGCGGCAGACAATCGGATTCTTCGCAGTTGCCGAAAACATCGAGGACCTGATATCGCAACAGCACACGACGCACCAGCATGTACATGGACGCAGCACCGACTTCGATTTTTTTGGCGCCCGCACAGCCCATCTCGCGTGGCGTCAGAGAATCCGCGATTTTCTCGACGGAAGAAAGAGCCTGACTCACGAGGAGGCCGTTTCGCACCGTGATTGTGCGCTTGGTAAATGGCTCTATAGCGAAGGCATTCGCAAGTACGGGGAAATGGAAGGTATGCAGAAGCTCGAGAAGGAGCACGAGAAGCTGCACGCGCTCATCCGAAACATCATCCAGTTCAAGGAAGAGGGGCGGACGGACAAGGCGGAAAGAGGCTATGTCGAGGTGGAAGATCTATCGGCGGAGATTGTCGGATTGCTCAAGTCTCTAGAACGCCAAGTGGAACATTGATTCGGGAGAGCGATCGTGCACGAAAACCGTTCAGCCGCCAACATTTCGAACAAGGGACAATACCTGAGTTTTCGAATCGGTGACGATGACTATGCCGTCGACATACTGCGTGTTCAGGAGATCCGCGGCTGGGAGAAGGCGCGCGAGATACCTGATTCCCGCGATTACGTCAAAGGGGTCCTCGATATGCGCGGGACCATCGTGCCGATCATCGATCTGCGGATCCGTTTTGGACAGCCGGCGCCGGCCTATTCGACCACCACGGTTGTCATCGTCGTCGCCGTTGAGAAGGAAGACGGCGGTCGACAGTTGGTGGGCGCGGTGGTGGACAGTGTTTCCGACGTCCTTGATGTCGACACTTCCAACATGAAGCCACCGCCCAGAATGGGGCGTGGCGGGGCACAGAAGTACCTGCGCGGAATGGTGTCGCTGGAGCGCGGGATGGTCGTTTTGCTCGACCTGGACAGGCTGTTCGGCTCGATCGAGCTGGATTATGCATCCGACGGAACCGAGGACGAATGAACGGGCAGGTGGACGAATCGATCGGTAGGCGTTTTCCGCGGGGGCTGACAAGGTCATGCGGATAATCGCGGTGGTCAACCAGAAGGGTGGCGTCGGCAAGACGACGACTGCTGCCAATCTTGGTCACGGGTTGTCGCTGGACGGTTTTCCAACCTTGTTGCTCGACCTCGACCCGCAGGCGCATCTACAGCACTGTCTCGGCGAGCATGACAGCACGCGTCCAGGGATGGACAGCGTGCTGCTGGGCGCGACCGGCATCGCCGAACATGCGGATGAGATTCGGGAGGATTTGCATCTCGTGACCGCCGGGCCGGCGCTGGTGGATTTCGAGGCGATATCGGGCGGGGCGGAGCGCGCGTTCGTGTTGCGTGATGCGCTTGCCGCGGTCGATGAGTCATATGCCTATGTGGTTATGGACTGTGGGCCGGCATCCGGCATGCTGGTTGCCAACGCCATTGCCGCAGCCACGGACGTGTTGGTTCCGGTGGCGGGTGACTACCTGTCGCTCACCGGGCTGGCCCGCCTGTTGCTCACGCTGCGGCGCATGCGGTCGCTGTGCATGGCGCGTTTCGATGAAAGAATCTATTTCAGCCGCTTCACGCCACGCCGGCGGTTGTCCCAGGAAGTCTACCGAACCGTGTCCGAGCATTTCTCAGACAAGTTGCTTGCGACCTCGATTACCGAGGCGGCTATCCTGGCGGAGTGCGCCGCCGCCGGTGAGACGATCTTCGAATACCAGAACAGCAGCCGGTCGGCACGCGAGTACCGTGCGCTGATCAGGGACCTACTTGATTCCAGGGTGGTGAGAGATGAGGAAGAAGCAACCAGTAATGTCGCATGATCCGCTCTCGGAGGCCGCCAAGGCGGCAGCGGATGCGGAATCCCCGGAGTCTGTTGCGACGGGCTCGGGGGCCGGCGAGGAGCGGGGTGCAACGCCGAACGCGGATTCGGTAATCAGGCTGCCGCCTGCGCTGACGATAGCGGAGGTCGCCGAGATTCATGCACTGCTGCTGAAAAATCTGATGGCGAACGTGCCGTTTTCGATAGCCGCGGAAGACGTGGAGTCGATCGATACGGCGGGCTTGCAGCTCGTCGCCGCGGTGCTGAAATCGGCGGCCGCGAAGGGTGTGGACGTCACGCTGTCCGCGCCGTCCGCCGTGATGTGTGCGGCGGTGAAGCAGGTGGGTTTGAGCGGGATGGCCGGCTTCGAACCCTGTGGTCAGGTGGCCTGAGAGGCAGGATACGAACATGCAGGGCGAAACCAACACCGGATCATTCAGCATTTCCACCGCGCAGGCGCCCGACCTCGACTGGAGCCAGGTGTCCGAAACGGTCCGCATGTTGAACCTTGCCGTTGCGCAGATCGCTATGGCAATGCACGAAGGTGAGGATTCGGTGGAATCGTTGACCGGCTCGTTCACCGCCATGGTGCACAATGTGGATGCAATCGCCAATGTGGTACAGGACGCGACCGGGCAAGCGCTTGGTGACGATGCCAGGGGTGCCGTGTTGTCTCATTGCGCCTCGGTTCAATCCGGAATCCAGCAGAGTATCGTCGCTTTTCAATTCTACGATCGTCTGTCGCAGCGGATCGATCACGTACGATTTGCGCTCGAGGCGCTGGCACAACTGGTCGCGGACAAGAACCGTCTGTTCAATCCGTACGAGTGGCAGGGGCTGCAGGGAACGATTCGCAGCAAGTACAGCATGCAGGAAGAACAGGACATGTTCGAGGCGCTGGTTAAGGGCGCGACTGTCGAACAGGCGCTCGAGTGCATCCGTGAAAGGGTTCAAGAGGGAGATATTGACGATATAGAACTCTTTTGATGTCGCTGAAGGCGATGTCGACCTCAACAACGGTAAGGTATCAATCGGGCGGATCAGCCAATGACGGCAGCAAGAGAATACGAATTTACACGTCGCGACTTTGACTATCTTCGTCGGATTTCCAATCAGCATACCGGGATCGTCGTTACCGACGACAAGTTCGATATGTTCTACTCGCGCCTTGCCCGGCGCGTGCGTGCACTCGGTCTGTCCAGCTTCGCGGACTACTGCGACTATCTCGACAAGCCGGCACACGAAGGGGAACTGGTCGAGCTGGTCAACGCCTTGACCACGAATCTCACGTCGTTCTTCCGCGAAAATCACCATTTCGAATTTCTCGCCCACCGGGCACTTCCGAGTCTGGTCGAGAAAAACCGTTCAACGCGCAGTCTGCGCATCTGGTCCGCTGGGTGTTCCACCGGAGAAGAGCCCTACTCTCTTGCGATTACGCTGAGAGAGAATCAGCACCTGCTGCGCGGTTGGGACGCTCAAATATTGGCCAGCGACATCGACTCCAACGTGCTGTCCCACGCGCAGGCCGGGATATACGCAGCGTCGCGTGTCGAGGGCATGTCGAAGCAGCGTCTCAAGAGCTTCTTTCTGAAAGGTACGGGCAGCAACCTCGGCAAGGTGCGCGTGAGGCCGGAATTGCACAACGGCATGCAGTTCAAGCTGGTCAACCTGATGCACAAGCTCCCGGTCGAACAGCAGGATGTGATCTTCTGCCGCAACGTGATTATCTATTTCGACAAGGATACCAAGCGTCAACTGCTCAACAAGTTTGCTGACGCGCTGTCGCCCCATGGCTACCTGTTCGTCGGGCACTCGGAGTCGCTGCACCAGGTGACGGATCGATTCAAACTGATCGGGAACACCGTGTACGAAAAGGTGCGTTGAACATGATGCGCACGCGGCAACACGAACTCCCGCCCACGCTGAACGGTTTCGAACATGTCAACCGGTACTGGGATACGGTGCATGACATGCCGGCGGCCAAGATCCTGCCCGGTGAATACTATGTGACGCGCGGTGGTGAACTGGTGACCACCGTGCTTGGGTCGTGTGTCTCTGCATGCATACGCGATCGGGTTTTCGGAATCGGCGGCATGAACCACTTCATGCTGCCGATTTCAAGCGACGGCAAAGGGTGGAACGGTGCAGCCGACGTGCTCAGCACTGCGACGCGCTATGGCAACTATGCGATGGAACACATGATCAACGACATCCTGAAGCATGGTGGACACAAGCGGCACCTGGAGGCGAAGATCTTTGGCGGCGGGCGCATGTTGGATGCTTTGAGCGACGTCGGCGCAAAGAACATCGATTTCGTGCGGAAGTATCTCGATATAGAAGGCATCCCGCTGCTGGGTGAAGATGTTGGCGACATCTACCCGCGCAAAGTCATCTACATTCCATCTAGCGGCAAGGCGCTCATGAAGAGACTGAAGCACCTGCACAACGATACGATCATCAAGCGGGAGGATCAGTATCGGAGCGAAATCACGCACCAGCCGATTACTGGAAGTGTCGAACTCTTCTGATTCTCATCGAGGACTTTCAGCATGGCAAAAATCCGGGTACTGGTCGTAGACGATTCAGCGCTGGTGCGCCAAGTGCTCACACAGATCTTTGCCGAGTCCAAGGACATCGAGGTGGTCGGTGTGGCGAGTGACCCCTACGTGGCGCGCGAAAAGATCAAGCAGCTCAACCCGGACGTTCTGACACTGGATGTCGAGATGCCCAGAATGGACGGTGTGACATTTCTTGGCAACCTGATGCGCCTGCGCCCGATGCCGGTGGTAATGGTCTCGACGCTCACCGAGAAAGGCGCCGAAGTGACGCTGCGCGCACTCGAGTACGGCGCGGTCGATTTCGTTTCCAAGCCAAAGCTCGACGTTGCGGAGGGGCTGAAGGAGTATGCGCAGGAAATCACAGAAAAGGTGCGGATCGCCGCCAAGTCGCGTGTGCGTGCGATAGAAAGGGCGCCGGCACTGGCAAAGACCGGGACCGATGTCCGCCAGAAGCTGTCGGCCGATGCCGTACTGCGTCCGACCAGCGGAAAACTTCATTTTCGAACCACGGATCGAATCATCGGCATTGGCTCTTCGACAGGCGGCACCGAGGCAATCAAAGATGTGCTCGCGGCGCTGCCGATGGACATCCAGGCGGGGATCGTGATCTCTCAGCACATTCCCGCCGCGTTCAGTGGTCCGTTTGCGAAGCGCGTCGACAGCATTACGGCTTTGTCGGTGTGCGAAGCGCGCGATGGCCAGCAGATCCTCCCGGGGCATGTCTACATCGCGCCCGGAGATCGGCATCTTGTCGTCGAGCGTGACGGTGCCCGGTATGTCTGCCGACTCAACGACGGGCCGCCTGTGAACAGACACAAACCCTCCGTGGACGTCATGATTCGTTCGTTGGCCCAGAACGCCGGCCCGAATGCCATCGGTGTCATGCTGACCGGCATGGGTGACGATGGTGCTGCGGGAATGGGGGAGCTCAAGCAGGTGGGTGCACCGATACTCGTCCAGGACGAAAAAACCAGTGTCGTCTGGGGTATGCCCGGCGAGGTGGCGAAGCGCGGTTTCGCGGACGAGGTGCTACCGTTGGGAAAGATCGCGCAGCGGCTTCAGGAACTCGTCGCTAGCAACTGAAATGGCCTAATCTCGCCACTGCTGCGGTTCAAGTATCACCTGTCCTGGCCGATAGGCGATGCATGGAAAATGCCGCGCATGAGCCATTGGGGGACGCACCCCCCCGCACGGGTAGATCGTTTCGCCGCCGCCTGGTGTTCGTGGCAGGTACGGTCACGCTGTTGCTGTTGGTTGGCGCGGTGTTTTTCGGATCTGAGCTGCCGGCCTGGGCCTGGGTCGCGTTCGCCACGGTGCCGTGGGGTTTGGCGGGCGTGCTTGCGCAGCGCGACGAGAAGGCGAACCTCAACGAACAGTGCTGCATCAAGGCCGCCGGGGAGATCGAACTGGCGGTCACGACGTTGGTCAACGACGTCGACGGTCATCTGAACAAGATGATCGCGCTGATGCGCAAAGACCTTCACCAGATTCGGGACCTGGTTGGCGACGCGGTCGGCACCCTGCAGGCGGCATTCAACGGCTTGAACGACTGTTCCGGCCGGCAAAGCGAATTGGTCGGCCAGATGATCCACGCGGTGCGTGAGCAGAGCGGCAAGGACCCGGAGGTCGAGGGCTTTGCCGAAGAGACCGACAAGGTGCTGCGCTACTTCGTCGAGTACGTGGTAAACACCAGCGCCCAGAGTATGGGCATGGTCGAGCATATCGACGAGATCGTCGGCCACATGGGGCGTGCGGACAGTCTGCTCGATGATGTGAAAGTCATTGCGGACCAGACCAATCTACTCGCGTTGAATGCGGCGATCGAGGCGGCGCGGGCCGGCGATGCGGGGCGCGGGTTCGCCGTCGTAGCCGACGAGGTACGCAAGCTGTCCAAGCGATCGGATCGGTTCAGCGACGAGATACGCACGGTCATAGGCCAGTCGATGTCGGCGATCGACAACGCGCGTGCGGCGATATCGAAGCTGGCGTCGCAGGACATGAATTTCGCGATCACAGCCAAGACTCGGGTCAATGAGATGCTGGAGCGATTGAGCGGGCTCAATGAATCCGTCGAATTGGCGCTGGGTTCGGTTTCGGTCACCAATAGCGAGGTCAATCGTCTGGTCGGTGACGCCGTGCGTTCGCTGCAGTTCGAAGACATCGTTCAGCAGCTCACGAAGTACACTGAGCTCCATCTGGATCGAATCAATGGTCTCGTGACGCATATACATCATGGGTTGATCGAGCTGCGAGAATCCGAAGCGCACAAAAAGTACGACTTCCTCGTGGCGCTCGGAAATCTTCAGACTGAATTGCATCAGTTCGTAGAGAACGACTCCTTGCTCGACAAGAAGCCCGTTGCGCAGGGCTCGATGAGTGAAGGGGACGTCGAGCTTTTTTGAACTGCCGGTCCGAGCGGACAATCGATACTGGGCAAGTGGAATCAGTGGAGGCCGACTATGGCGATTACGACAACGGAATCGGGTGACGGGCGCAAGGTGACGATCCACGTCGCGGGGCGCTTCGATTTTGCGTCACACCAGGATTTCATGCGCGCATACAAGCAACATGCACGTGGTGAAAAGGTGTACGTCGTGGACCTGAAAAACACCGATTACATGGACAGCTCCGCGATGGGGATGTTGCTGCAGCTGCGCGATTACGCAGCCAAGGGGCACCCAATGGAGCTCGTCAACAGCAACGATGGTGTGCGCGAGATCCTGCGCATCGCCAACTTCGACAAGATATTCAAGGTCGCCTGACGCTGCCGCCGGCCGGGCCGGGGCCACGGCTTGCCCGGGTGCGCCGGCTTCGTTTGACCCCGCGGTTGCGGCCCTGCTGTAATTCCGCAGAGATTCAGCTTTGCGTCCGGGAGTCCGCATGATCCGTCTGCAGCCTGTCATTCTGTCCGGTGGGTCCGGCACCCGGCTCTGGCCGCTTTCCCGGCGGGCCTATCCGAAGCAGTTCCTTGCCCTGTTGGATGAAGACTCGCTGTTGCAGGCCACCGCCGCGCGTCTCGACAGTTTGGGCGATGCGGCCGCGGTCGCCGCACCGGTCATCGTGTGCAACGACGCCCACCGTTTCCTGGTCGCGGAACAGCTGCGTGCCAACGGCCATGCAGCGGCCAGCATCCTGCTCGAACCGGTCGGTCGCAACACGGCGCCTGCGCTGACGCTGGCGGCACTCGATGTCGAGGACGACGATCCGGTCCTGATCGTCATGCCGGCCGACCACGTGGTCAAGCATCAGGCCGCCTTCACGGCGGCGGTGAAGGCTGGCCTGGCGCACGCGGCGGCTGGCAAAGTGGTCACTTTCGGCATCGTGCCGGATTCGCCCCAGACCGGCTTCGGTTACATCCGCGCCGGCGCGGCTGTCGACGCCGACACCTTCCAGCTGGACTCGTTCGTCGAAAAGCCGGATCGCGCCACGGCCGAGGGGTACCTCACCAGCGGCGGCTACTACTGGAACAGTGGCATCTTCCTGCTTAAGGCAAGCCGCTGGCTGGCCCTGATCGGGCGGATGCGCCCCGATATCGCCGAGGCGGTGCGCGCGGCCTACCAGGGCGCACAGCGCGATCTGGATTTCGTGCGCGTGGACAGCGCGGCGTTCTCCGCATCCCCATCCGATTCGATCGACTATGCGGTGATGGAGCCGCTGTCGCAGGAGCCGGGGGAGTGCATGGTCGTGCCGTTGGACGCGGGTTGGTCGGACATCGGCTCATGGGGGGCGTTGTGGGAGGCCCTCGACCGTGATGCCGACGGCAATGCCCGGCACGGCGACGTGATCGCCGTCGGCGCCCACGGCAATCTGCTGCATGCGCACCATCGCATCGTCGCCGCGGTCGGGGTCGACGACCTGATGATCGTCGAGACGCCCGACGCCGTACTCGTCGCCCACAAGGATCATGCCCAGGATGTCAAGCGCATCACCGAGCAGCTCGATGCGCAGGGGCGCTGCGAGAGCGAGTTCCATCGCCGTGTGCACCGGCCGTGGGGGTCGTTCGAGGGGGTGGATGTCGGCGAGCGCTTCCAGGTCAAGCGCCTGACGGTCAAACCGGGGGCCTCGCTGTCGCTGCAGATGCACCATCACCGCGCCGAGCACTGGATCGTGGTCAGCGGCACCGCGCGGGTCACCTGTGACGACCAGGTCTTCCTGCTGAGCGAGAACCAGTCGACGTACATCCCGATCGGCACCCGGCACAGGCTCGAGAACCCGGGCGCGATACCGCTCGAGATCATCGAGGTGCAATCGGGTTCCTACCTTGGCGAAGATGACATCGTGCGTTTCGAGGACGTCTACAATCGGGCCGGCAAGACCGGCTGAGTTCTCGCCGCCGCGCTTTTCCGCTATTCTTCCCGGCCTTTTTGCACGTCCGCACTGCGGAGGGCCCATGGGTTTCAAATGCGGTATCGTCGGCCTGCCCAATGTCGGCAAGTCGACCCTGTTCAATGCCCTGACCAAGGCGACCATCGCGGCCGAGAACTACCCGTTCTGCACCATCGACCCGAATGTCGGTGTGGTGCCGCTGCCCGACCGGCGTCTGGACGTGCTGGCCGGGATCGTCAATCCACACAAGGTCGTTCCGACCACGATGCAGTTCGTCGACATCGCCGGCCTGGTCGCCGGTGCGTCCAAGGGCGAGGGGCTCGGCAACAAGTTCCTGGCCAACATCCGCGAAACCGACGCGATTGCACAGGTGGTGCGCTGCTTCGACAACGACGACATCGTGCATGTCGCGGGCAAGGTCGACCCGCTCTCGGACATCGAGGTGATCAACACCGAGCTTGCGCTGGCCGACCTCGAGTCGGTCGAGAAGGCCCTGCAGAAGGCGGAAAAGCTGGTCAAGACCGGCGACAAGAAGGTGCTGGCGCGGCGCGACCTGCTGCAACGCGTTCGCGGGCAGCTGGACCAGGGCCTTCCGGTGCGCGCACTGGACTTGAGTGATGAAGACCGTCTGGAGCTGCGCGATCTGCACCTGCTGACGATCAAGCGCACGCTATATGTCGCCAACGTCAACGACGACGGCTTCGAAAACAATCCCTATCTCGACGCGGTGCGGCGCCATGCCGAGTCGGAGGGTTCCGAGGTCGTGGCTGTGTGCGCCGCGATCGAGGCCGAGCTGGCCGCGCTCGACGATGAGGACAAGCACGAGTTCCTCGCCGAGATGGGGCTCGAAGAGCCCGGGCTCGACCGTGTGGTGCGCGCGGGTTACCACCTGCTGCATCTGCAGACCTACTTTACGGCCGGGGTAAAGGAGGTGCGGGCCTGGACCGTGCCGGTCGGTGCCACAGCGCCGCAGGCCGCCGGTGTGATCCACACGGATTTCGAGCGCGGGTTCATTCGCGCCGAGGTGATCGCGTATGACGATTTCGTCGCCTGCAACGGCGAGCACGGTGCCCGGGAGGCCGGCAAGGTGCGGCTGGAGGGCAAGGAATACGTGCTCAGCGACGGTGACGTGGTCCATTTCCGCTTCAATGTCTGACACGTGCCCAAATTGACAGGTCGGGGTCCGGCCATTAGACTTTCGCGCCTCTTTGGCAAGGTAGCTCAGCTGGTTAGAGCACCGCACTCATAATGCGGGGGTCGGCGGTTCAAGTCCGCCCCTTGCTACCATCTTCCGCCAAACGCGGGCCGGGCCACGCCGGGTCCATTCAGGATGCATAGGCCCATGCACGGCAAGGATCAGCAGCAACTCCGGCGCTGGGACAGGCTGAGTGCGGACGAGCAGCTGGCCCTGCGCGAGTCCTACGGACGTCACATGGACGCGCAGACCCCTACCTGCGACCTCGAACTCAAGCTCGAGCGCTTCCGACGCTGGCTGGCCGAACGCGGCGTCGCCTATTAATTTTCGGTAATCATTTCATCGAGCGGGGGGCGGTGCTGGCCCTCTCCGGCGGGTGCTTGGCCGATTTTCGTAAATTAATTCAGCGGCATACGTGATATGTCCATGACCTCGGGCCGGTAAGCAGTGGCGCGTTGGCCCCCGTGTTCGTCAACCCATGCATGAAACTTTTTGCGCATGGCCGGGGTCCCAGTCTGCGTGGGCACGATGCCCTCCAACGGACACGAGGTTCGTTGAGACTCCCCTTGGTGATTGGCCGATGCCCCGAACAGGAGCGTCGGCCTATTTTTTTGTACGGGGACAGCGTGTCTTCCCGGCATCTTGGCACCCATCCTGCGCGCTCCGCGGCCTGACCGGCATTCCCGGGCGTACGGGTGATTTCCAAAACAACAATTTATGGGGCGTCATATTTGGTGCGTCCGCGAGTGCGGCTAGAATTGCGCGATTCTTCCAAAAAGACCAAGAGGCCCTATCGATGAGAGTGATCGCTACCGCCGCGCCGGCCATGTGGCTGGCACTGACCGTATTGCCCGGTGTCGCACTGGCGGACGAGGCGTCCACCAGCGGCGGTAATACGGCGTGGATCCTGACGTCCACCGCGCTCGTGCTGTTCATGACGCTGCCCGGACTGGCGCTGTTCTATGGCGGTCTGGTGCGTAGCAAGAACGTGTTGTCGATCCTGCTGCAATGCTTCGCGATTGCGGGTGTCGCGTCGATTCTCTGGCTGATTTCGGGGTACAGCCTCGCCTTTGGCGAGGGCAATGCCTGGATCGGCGACTACAGCAAGCTGATGATGTCCGGTGTGGGGCGCGACAGCCTGTGGGGCGACATCCCGGAATCCTTGTTCATGCTGTTCCAGATGACGTTCGCGATCATCACCCCGGCGCTGATCATCGGCGCCTTCGCCGAGCGCATGAAGTTCTCCGCGATGCTGTTGTTCAGCGCCCTATGGCTGATGCTGGTCTACGTGCCGGTCACGCACTGGGTCTGGGGCGGTGGCTGGCTGGGCGCCATGGGGTTGTACGATTTTGCCGGCGGCACCGTCGTGCACATCACCGCCGGCGTGGCCGCGCTGGTCGCGGCGGTCGTCATTGGCCCGCGGCGCGGCTTTCCGTCGACGGCCATGCCGCCGCACAACATGACGATGACGGTCACCGGCGCCGGCATGCTGTGGGTTGGCTGGTTCGGGTTCAACGGCGGCAGCGCGCTGGCTGCGAACGGCGATGCCGCGATGGCAATGCTGGTCACGCACATCTCGGCGGCGGCCGGGGCGATGCTGTGGATGACGATGGAATGGTTCAAGTTCGGCAAGCCCAGCGCGTTGGGCGGCGTCACCGGCATGGTCGCCGGTCTGGGGACCATCACGCCGGCCTCCGGCTTCGTCGGCCCGGGCGGGGCGCTCGTGATCGGCCTGCTCGCCGGTTTCGTCTGCTTCAATGCCACGCTGTTCATCAAGCGCGTGCTGAAGATCGACGACTCGCTCGACGTATTCCCGGTGCACGGCGTCGGCGGCATGCTCGGCACGTTGATGGCCGGCGTGTTCTCGTCGACCGGCCTGGGCGTGTTCAGCGGCTACGGATTCGCCGACGGCATCACCAGCATGGGGGGGCAGCTGTGGGTTCAGTTGGTGGGAGTGATCGCGACCGTGGTGTTCACCGCCGTCGTGACCTTCATCATCCTGAAGATCGTCGGCGCGCTGCTTGGGCTGCGGGTTTCCGACGAGCAGGAGATCGAAGGTCTGGATATCGTGCTGCACGAGGAGCGCGGCTACGATATTCACTGATCCCTTGCCGCCAATGGCGGTGCGAAGAGGGGGCGACACTGTCGCCCCTTTTTTGTATGCGGCCACCGGAGTCGCTTCGATCGACCTCGCCTGTGGGACGTGGCCCTGCCGGACAGGCGATTGGCGAAAAAAAAGCAGCCTTGCGGCTGCCTTTTGGAGTTGGTCGGAGTGATAGGATTTGAACCTACGACCCCCACGTCCCGAACGTGGTGCTCTACCAAGCTGAGCTACACTCCGAGTGGATCGCGTGTCAGAACGACCGGTCGACCGAGAAATCCGCCAGCGCCGCCAAGGCGTCGCGATAGGTCGATGCGGGGATCAGGTCGAGCGCCTTTTTGGCCTTTTCCGCCTCCGCCGCCGCGAGCCGCGCAGTGTAAGCGATAGCATCGGTCGATTCAATCGCTGCCAGTACCTCTTCGATGCGTTCGGTGCCGCCTGTCCGGATTACGTCGCGCAGCAATTCGGCGGTTTCAGCGGGGCACTGCCCGATCGCGCGGATCAGCGGCAGCGTCGGCTTGCCTTCGGCCAGGTCATCGCCGATGTTCTTGCCGATGTCGACCCCGGACGAACCGTAATCCAGCGCGTCGTCGATCATCTGAAACGCCATGCCGAGGTGCTGTCCATAAGCGGCCAGCGCCCGTTCGACGCCCGTGTCGCCACCGGCAACGATCGCGCCCAGGCGCGCACCCGCCTCGAAAAGGGTAGCGGTCTTGCGCAGAATCACTTCGCGATAGCGCGTCTCGTCGGTATCCGGGTCGTGACAGTTGAGGAGTTGCAGCACCTCGCCTTCGGCGATCCGGTTGGTCGCGTGCGACAGGACCTCCATCACCGGCATCGAACCCACCGTAACCATCATCTCGAACGAGCGCGAGTACAGGAAGTCACCGACCAGCACGCTCGCGGCGTTGCCCCAGACGGCATTCACGGTGTCGCGGCTGCGGCGTTGTTCGGACTCGTCGACGACGTCGTCATGCAGCAGGGTCGCGGTGTGGATGAATTCGACGATCGCGGCGAGATCGACATGCTGCGTGCCCTGATAGCCGAGCGCACGCGCAGCCAGCAGCACGATCATGGGCCGCAGGCGCTTGCCGCCGCTGCCGACAATATAGTGACCGACCTGGTTGATCAGAACCACGTCCGAGCTGAGGTGTTCAAGGATGCAGGCGTCGGTCGCCTTGAAATCGTCCTCGATCAACCCGCGAATCTGGGGAAAATCCATAGGGCGGGGTAGTGCCGGGGCAAAAAACTGCCGCGCATGCTAGGGAACGGTGTTTCGGCCTGTCAAGCAATGCGGCGAACGGAGGCGCCGGGTTTGCGGTTGACGGTGGTGCGTGGCATCTATAAAATTCCGCCTCTTTCCGTGGGCTGACGATCGGTTCGCCGCCGCGGGCCAGAGTTAGGTTCCCCAGAATCAAGATCCAGGGAGACACAGCGGTCATGTACGCCGTTATCCATACCGGTGGCAAACAGTATCGGGTTGCCGAGGGTTCGACCCTCAAAGTCGAGAAGATCGACGCAGACGAGGGCGCCAGCGTGGAGCTGGACAAGGTGCTGATGGTCGCCGACGGCGACGACGTCAAGGTCGGTACGCCATACCTGTCGGGTGGCAGGGTGACGGCCACCGTCAAGGCGCACGGGCGCGCCAAGAAGGTCATGATCGTCAAGTTCCGTCGCCGCAAGCACCACATGAAGCGCCAGGGCCATCGTCAGGCGTTCACCGAGATCGAAGTGACCGGCATCAGCGCCGGTTGAGGAAGTAGTCAGCATGGCACACAAGAAAGCAGGCGGCAGCTCGAAGAACGGCCGTGATTCAGAATCCAAGCGACTCGGCGTCAAGGTGTTCGGCGGTCAGACGATCAATGCCGGCGGCATCATCGTGCGCCAGCGCGGCACGCGCATGCGTGCGGGTGTCAACGTCGGGTGCGGGCGCGACCACACGCTGTACGCCAAGGCGGACGGCGTCGTGCGCTTCGAGACCAAGGGCCCGGACAACCGCAAGTTCGTCAGCGTCGAGCCGGCCTGACCGGCCGGTACATGCCGGCACGCAAAAGGCCTCGTCGAGCGACGGGGCTTTTTTCGTTTGCGGCGCCGCTGCTGGCGGTGTCACGGTGATGTGCGATGAAATTCGTCGATGAGGCAGTGATCAAGGTCGAGGCGGGGGACGGCGGCAACGGCTGCGTGAGCTTCCGGCGCGAGAAGTTCATCCCCAAAGGGGGACCTGACGGCGGTGATGGCGGTGACGGCGGTCATGTCCTGGTACGCGCCGACAGCGGCCTGAACACCTTGGTCGACTTCCGTCATGCCCGTCACCATCGTGCCGAGCGCGGTCAGAACGGCATGGGGCGGCAGATGACCGGGCGCAAGGGAGAGAGCCTGTCCATCAAGGTGCCGGTCGGGACGCGCGTCTATGATGCCGACACCGAGGAATTCCTGGGCGAGGTGATGGCGCACGCCGAGGAACTGCTGGTCGCGCGTGGTGGCCAGCACGGGTTGGGCAACATCCATTTCAAGAGCAGCACCAACCGTGCCCCGCGCCAGTCCACACACGGCACGCCGGGCGAGCGCCGCACGCTCCGCCTGGAACTCGTGTTGCTGGCCGACGTCGGTCTGCTCGGCCTGCCGAACGCGGGCAAGTCGAGTCTGATCACGGCGGTCTCGAGCGCACGCCCGAAGGTCGCCGACTATCCGTTCACCACGCTGTACCCGAACCTCGGCGTCGTGCGTGCCGGGTCTGGCCGAAGCTTCGTCATCGCCGATATCCCGGGAGTCATCGAGGGTGCGGCCGAGGGCGCCGGGCTGGGTATCCAGTTCCTGAAGCACCTCTCGCGCACGCGCCTGCTGTTGCATCTGGTGGACATTGCGCCGATCGACGACGCCTCGCCGGCGGACGCGGTGCGCTGCATCGAGGCCGAGGTAGGGAAATTCGGTCACGGTCTGGCCGAACGCGAGCGCTGGCTCGTGCTGACCAAACGTGACCTGTTGGACGACGACGCGTTCGAGGATCGCAGGCAGGGGCTGATCGCCGCGCTCGACTGGCGCGGGCCGGTGTTTGCGGTGTCGTCGGTCACCCGACAAGGGCTCGACGCGCTGATCGCGGCGCTGGCCGCGCACCTCGAACGGCTGCGCAAGGCGGAGCGCCCCGACGACCCCGAAGACCAACCGTACGATCCGGTGACGACATGAGCGAACAGCTTCGACAGGCGGTCCGGTCGACCCGCCGGTGGGTGGTGAAGATCGGCAGCGCGCTGATCACAGGCGACGGCAAGGGGCTCGACCGCGACCGCCTGCGTGAATGGGTCGATCAGATGGCCGACCTGATGGCAGACGGCGTCGAAATCGTCGTGGTCTCGTCGGGCGCGGTCGCCGAGGGTATGAAGCGCATGGGGTGGTCGGATCGGCCCAGCGCGCTGCACGATCTGCAGGCGGCCGCGGCGATCGGGCAGATGGGCTTGGTGCAGGCATGGGAGAGCTGCTTCCAGCGCCGTGGCCTGCATACCGCACAGGTGCTGCTGACCCATGACGATCTGTCGGACCGTCGGCGTTACCTCAACGCCCGCAGCACGCTGCGCGCGTTGGTCGGGTTCGGCGTCGTACCCGTGGTCAACGAAAACGACGCCGTTGCCAACGAAGAACTCAAGCTGGGTGACAACGATACCCTTGCGGCGCTGGTGGCCAATCTGATCGAGGCCGACCTGCTGGTCCTGCTGACCGATCAGCAGGGGTTGTACGATGCCGATCCACGCGCCAATCCGGAAGCCAGGCTGGTTACGCATGCGAGTGCCGGCGACGATGGCCTGGATGCGATGGCGGGCGGTGGCGGTCTGCTCGGCCGTGGCGGGATGCAGACCAAGGTGAGGGCGGCGCGCCTGGCCGCCCGTTCAGGGGCGGTGACGGTGATCGCTTATGGCCGCACCGATGTCGTCTTGAGGCGCCTGCATGCCGGCGAGCCGGTCGGCACCCTGCTGACACCGTCACATGGTCGCGACGCGGCGCGCAAACGGTGGCTGGCCGGTCAACTCCAGGTCAAGGGCCGACTGGTGCTGGATGCCGGCGCCGTCCGCGTTCTGCGCGAGTCAGGCCGCAGCCTGCTGGCCGTGGGCGTGCGCGAGGTCGTCGGCGATTTCCGTCGCGGCGAGATGGTTGCCTGCGTCGATGAGCAGGGCCGCGAGCGCGCCCGGGGCCTGGTCAATTACGGCGCCGACGAGGCGCGGCGCATTGCAGGCCGGGCGTCGAGCGAGATCGAGAAGATCCTGGGTTACGTCGACGAGGAGGAACTGATCCACCGCGACAACCTGGTGCTGGTCTGATCGGCTGGCCCGGTAGCAAGAAACCCTGGGTGTTTCCGTCCACCCAGGGTTAATGTCGTCAGGCTTGGTTGGCAAACTCTGTGGTCCTTGCAGCGCCTCCTGGCGCACGTGACTATCCATGGAGTCCCTTCTGACGACAGCCCTAATCTGGCACGACGGCCGGTGCGAGGGTTACAACTCAGGTCGATAGGCTATGTAGGATTTTTCCTACATCGGGATTGGGAATCTGTGCCGCCAAAGAAAAACCGGTCTGGCGAGACCGGTTTTCTCGGATGCGATCAGGTCGCGGTGCCGGTATCAGAGGGCACGGATCCTGGCGTTGAGACGGCTCTTGTGGCGCGCCGCCTTGTTCTTGTGGATCAGGCCCTTGCCCGCGAAGCTGTCGAGCAGCGGCGTCGCCACCTTGTAGGCGTTCTCGGCGGCGGTTTTGTCGCCGGCCAGGATCGCCGCATCGACCTTCTTGAGTTCGGTGCGCATCTGGCTGCGGCGGCTCGCATTGTGCTGGCGGTGCTTTTCCGCCTGGAGCGCGCGTTTGCGTGCTTGTGCTGAGTTGGCCAAATCCGTCTCCTGATGCTGCGGCGTTACGAAAGACGCGGAATTATCCTCGTCGGCGAAAAGGGTGTCAAGTCGCGCCGCATTGGCCAAAGACAGCGTCCGTGCCTCTATAATCCGCGCTTTCCGGAGGATTGAACGCTGTCCCTGATCAGATCCCTGTCCACGGTCGGCGGCTACACGCTGCTGTCCCGCATCCTCGGATTCGTTCGTGACCTGGTGCTGGCACAGGTCTTCGGAGCCAGCGCCGCAACCGACGCTTTTTTTGTCGCTTTCAAGATCCCCAACTTTCTCCGCCGACTGTTCGCCGAGGGCGCGTTTGCGACGGCCTTCGTGCCCGTGCTGACCGAGTACCGGACCCGGCGCGAGTTCCGCGAACTGAAGGACTTCGTCGACCACGTGGCCGGCAGCCTGGGCCTGGTGACGCTCGCGGTCTCGCTGCTCGGTGTGATCGCCGCGCCGGTGTTCGTCGCAGTGTTCGCCTTTGGCTGGGTGCTCGACGGCGAGACGGCGAAGCTTGCGTTGTCGGCCGAGATGCTGCGCCTCACGTTTCCCTACCTGTTCTTCATCTCGTTGACCGCGTTTGCCGGCGGCGTTCTGAATGCGCACGACCGTTTCGCGGTGCCGGCATTTACCCCGGTGCTGCTCAACCTGTGCCTGATCGGCGCGGCGCTCTGGCTGGCGCCGGCGATGGAGGGCAGCATCGTCGCGCTGGCGTGGGGCGTGCTCGTCGCGGGTATCACCCAGTTCACGTTCCAGTTGCCTTTCCTGGCGCGCATCCGGCTGCTGCCGCGGCCGCGTCCCGGATTCCACGATCCCGGCGTGCGGCGCGTGCTGGCATTGATGTTGCCGGCATTGTTCGCGGTCTCGGTGACGCAGATCAATCTGTTGTTCGACACGGTGCTGGCATCGTTCCTGACCACGGGCAGCATCTCGTGGCTTTATTACTCCGACCGTCTGCTGGAGTTTCCACTCGGCATCCTCGGTGTTGCTTTGTCCACGGTGATCCTGCCGCGGCTGTCGCGCCGCCAGGCCGAGGGGCGCGCGCAGCTGTTCAGCCACACACTGGACTGGGGTGTGCGCATGACGGTGCTGTTCGGTGTGCCGGCGATGGTTGGGCTGATCGTGCTCGCGGGTCCGCTGATGGCGACGCTGTTCCAGTCGGACGTGTTCGACGCGGGGGACGTCGGCATGGCGCGTCGCAGCCTGATGGCGTACGCGGTCGGCCTGCAGGCGTTCTTGCTCATCAAGGTGCTCGCACCGGGTTATTACGCGCGCCAGGACACCCGTACCCCGGTGCGGATCGGCGTCATCGCGATGGTCGCCAACATGGTGATGAACGTCGCGCTGATTTTTCCGCTGCAGCATGCGGGCCTGGCGCTGGCGACCAGTCTTTCAGCCTACCTGAACGCCTATCTGCTGTTGCGCGGCCTGCGCCGCGATGCGGCATTCGATCCGGACCCGGGTTGGCCGGGTCTGTTGCTCCAGGTCGCGATCGCCGCGCTGACGATGGCGGGCCTGTTGCTGTGGTTGGGGCCCGGCTTCGAATGGTGGGTGACCTCGGCCCGGCTTGAACGTGTTGCCTGGCTGGGGGGCCTGATCGCCGGCGCGGCCGCGGTCTATTTCGCGGTGTTGTTCGCGGTCGGTATCCGCTGGCGCGATCTCTACGAAGGCAGGGGCCGCTAATGGCGAGACTGTTGTGGCTGAGCGTGCTCGTGATCGTGCTCGATCAGGTAAGCAAATTCTGGATCATGGCCACCTTCGAGGATTACGAGGTGCTCGAGATCTGGCCGGTCTTCAACCTGACGCTGGTCTACAACACTGGCGCGGCCTTCAGCTTTCTCAGTGACGCCGGCGGTTGGCAGCGCTGGCTGTTCATCGGTCTCGGCGGGCTCGTGTCACTGGGTATGGTCGTCTGGCTCACCCGGCTGAGGGACGGTGAGCGGCTGACAGGGTTCGGCCTGGCACTGATCGTGGGCGGGGCGATCGGCAACGTGATCGACCGGGTCTGGCTGGGCAGGGTCGTGGACTTCCTGCAGTGGCACTGGCACGACTGGTACTGGCCATCGTTCAATGTCGCCGACAGCGCGATCACACTGGGCGTAGCGCTGTTGCTGCTGGACGGGCTGCGCGGGGCAGTGGTCAGCCAGGATTGAAGTTCCTCGGATTATTCCTACGTAATGCCGGGTGATGCGGCCTTGGGCGAGCCACGCGGCGCCGCGATACTGTGGCCACCACCTTCAGGGACGATGTGCGTGTACAGGATGTACCGGTCGACAGGATGTCGCGGAGATCCAGGACGGATCGACACCAGGCCTCGGTGGCAATACCCGGCGACACGGACTGTCCCGGGTATTTTTATGCGTGGAGCCCGCGCCGGATGCGGGGTGCTCGAAGACTCGTCAGAACAACATCGAGGGAGAGACGGACGTGAAGGGACTCGTGAGATGGATCTTGCCTGCCGCGCTGTTGCTGGCGTCACTGAATGCGCACGCCGCGCGCGTGATGTTCGGCGACAGGGAATCGATCAGGTATCTTGCCAAGACCGAGATGAAGGCGCCGGGTGGACAGGAAATCTACCTCGGCAACCTCGTCGTGATGCGTACCCTGGTGCTGCCCTACTTTGTCGAGAGCAAGGGGTTGGTGCTGGGTATCAAGGGCGATTCGCAAAAATACATCCCGTTGCCGCAGGGCCAGGAGCGGGTCGTGTTGCAGGCGGCCGGGCTGTTGCCGGAAGTGCTGCCGTCCCCGCGGCTCACCGCGCTTGACTACCTGTTCGGGTTTTCGCTCGAGATCGCCGTCCTGCTGTTGGCGCTCTACACCGTGTTGAAGCGGGCGTCGGTGCGCCGGCGGGGCTGAAGGGGGCTTCCAACGATTCATGACGCGATCTTCCCGGCATCGGAATTTCGCGCCACTGCATTGGAAAGCCCCGCATCAGCATCCGAATCAGTGCCGTGAACTGCACGGTGTTGTTCGCCAATCGGGTTCGCGCGGGGTTGTTCGAGACTCCGCCAAGGGCCGGTAGTGGGGCGGCGCGTCAGGACGGCGGGACGGGCACAGAACGCCCGGCGCCGGGCAAGGTGGAAGCCGGCGTTATGCCGTACCAGCCGCAGGCTATATAATCGTCGGCTTACGTTTCTCGCGACGGTCCCAAGCCCGTGTTACTGATCCGCGGCCTGCACAATCTGCGCGCCGAGCACCGCGAATGTGTCGCCACGATCGGCAACTTCGACGGTGTCCATCTCGGCCACCAGGCCGTACTCGCGGCGCTCGACGCCCGCGCACGTGCCGCTGGCGTGCCGTCGCTGGTGATCATCTTCGAGCCGCAGCCGCTGGAGTTCTTCCGCCCGCAGCAGGCACCGGCGCGACTCACGCGGCTGCGCGAGAAGTTGGAGGCGATCGCCGCGTGTGGCGTCGATCGCGTGCTGTTGGTCCGCTTCGACGCCGAGTTCGCGGCGGTCCCGGCCGATGCCTTCGTCCGCGACGTGCTGGTCGATCGCCTGGCCATTCGCCACCTCTACGTCGGCGATGATTTCCGGTTCGGCCGCGATCGCGCGGGGGACTTCGCGATGCTCACGCGCATGGGGGGTGAGCACGGGTTCGGCGTCGAGAGCCTGGCGACCGTCGCGGATGACGGCGAGCGCATCAGCAGCACGCGCATCCGCGAGGCGCTCGAACGCGGTGACATGGACGAGGCGGCGCGCTGTCTCGGACGCCGCTACCGTATTGCGGGGCGGGTCGCGCACGGCAACAAGCGCGGGCGCACGATTGGATTCCCGACGCTGAATATCGGGCTGTTGCGTCGTTCGACGCCGCTGCTTGGCGTCTACGCGGTGCAGGTGTTCTGTCTCGATATCGAGCCGCTGCCCGGTGTCGCCAACATCGGCAGTCGGCCGACGCTGACCGGCGACGAGCGCGTGTTGCTCGAGGTGCACCTGTTCGATTTCGATGCCGACGTGTACGGTCGACATGTCGAGGTCGATTTCGTCGAACATATCCGTGACGAGCGGCGCTTCGATTCGTTTGAACTGTTGCGCGAACAGATCGGCCGTGACGTCCAGCGTGCGCGCCGCATCCATGGCCTCGACGCCGTCGCGCACGGCCAGGCGCACTGATTTGAAACCTTCTACCGACGGGTCTTAGTCCGTGAGCAACAATTACAAGGACACGCTGAACCTCCCGCAGACCGACTTCCCGATGAAGGCCAACCTGGCCCAGCGTGAACCGGAGATGCTCAAGCGCTGGGAGGCCACCGACCTGTATTCGAAGATCCGTACGGCCTGCGCCGGGCGCGACAGCTTCGTGCTGCACGATGGTCCGCCGTACGCCAATGGCGAGATCCACATCGGACATGCCGTCAACAAGGTGCTCAAGGACGTCATCGTCAAGAGCCGCACGCTGGCCGGCTTCGACGCGCCGTACGTGCCGGGCTGGGACTGCCACGGCCTGCCGATCGAGTTGCAGGTCGAGAAGAAGGTCGGCAAACCGGGCCACAAGGTCAGCGCCGCCGAGTTCCGCCAGGCGTGTCGCGACTTTGCGATGCAGCAGGTCGACCGTCAGCGCGTCGACTTCCAGCGCCTTGGTGTGATTGGCGATTGGAACGACCCGTACCTGACGATGAACTTCGGCCAGGAGGCCGACATCATCCGTTCGCTCGGCCGCATCGCCGAACAGGGCCATATCAGCAAGGGCTCGAAGCCGGTGCACTGGTGCACCGACTGCGGCTCGGCGCTGGCCGAGGCCGAGGTCGAGTACCAGGACAAGCAGTCGTACGCGATCGACGTTCGTTTCAGGGCCGTCGACCAGGATGCGTTCGCGGCCAACTTCACGCGGGTCGACGACGGCGATGTCGGCCATGGCGACATCTCGGTCGTGATCTGGACGACGACACCCTGGACGCTGCCGGCCAACCAGGGCGTCGCGCTGAACCCCGACCTGGTCTACGTGCTGGTGCAGTTCGGTGACGAGCGTGTCGTGATCGCCGAGGGCATGTTCGAGGACGCGATGCGTCGCTGGGGTCGCAACGACCACCGCATCATCGGACGTGCGCCGGGTGGCGTGTTCGACCGCCAAGCGCTGCACCACCCGTTCTATCACCGCGAGGTGCCGATCGTGCTCGGCGACCACGTCACGCTCGACGTGGGTACTGGCGCCGTGCACACGGCCCCCGGACACGGCATGGAGGACTACGTGGTCGGTCAGCGCTATGGCCTGCCGGTCGACAACCCGGTCGGCGGCAACGGCTGCTTCCTGCCCGGGACGCCGCTGTTCGAGGGCGAGCATGTGTTCAAGGCCAACGAGCACGTCATCGAAGTACTGGAACAACACGGTGCACTGGTCAAGTCGGCCAAGTTCACCCACAGCTACCCGGTTTGCTGGCGGCACAAGACGCCGATCATCTTCCGCGCCACGCCGCAGTGGTTCATCTCGATGGAACAGAAAGGGCTGCGTGCGACCGCGCTGGCCGAGATCGAGCGCGTCGCGTTCACGCCGGACTGGGGCCGGGCCCGCATCCAGGGCATGGTCGAGAACCGTCCCGACTGGTGCATCTCGCGCCAACGTACCTGGGGCGTACCGATCGCGTTCTTCGTGAACAAAGAAACCGGCGAGCTGCATCCGGACACGGCGGCGCTGGTCGAGCAGGTCGCGCAACGGGTCGAGCAGGGTGGCATCCAGGCCTGGTTCGATCTCGAGCCGGAGGACCTGCTCGGCGCCGATGCGCAGCACTATGACAAGGTCGCCGACACGCTCGACGTGTGGTTCGACTCCGGTGTCACGCACGCCTGCGTGCTCGATGCACGGCCCGAGCTGGTGCGTCCGGCCGACCTGTACCTGGAAGGTTCCGATCAGCACCGTGGCTGGTTCCAGTCGTCGCTGCTGAGTTCGGTCGCGATGACCGGCAGGGCGCCCTACAAGGGCGTGCTGACGCACGGCTTCACCGTCGATGCCGACGGCAAGAAGATGTCCAAGTCGCTCGGCAACGTCGTGTCACCGCAGCAGGTCATGAAGACGCTCGGTGCCGACATCATCCGGCTGTGGGTCGCGGCCACCGACTACCGTGCCGAGATATCGGTGTCGGATGAGATCCTCAAGCGCACCGCGGATGCCTATCGACGCATCCGCAATACCGCGCGCTTCCTGCTCGCGAACCTGCAGGGATTCGATCCGGCACGGCACAGCGTTGCCGCCGCCGACATGATCGCGCTTGACCGTTGGGCCGTGGGCCGTGCACACATGCTTCAGCGTGACATCATGCGCGCCTACGACGAGTACAACTTCCACGTCATTTACCAGAAGCTGCTGAACTTCTGCGTCGCCGACATGGGCGGGTTCTATCTCGACGTGATCAAGGACCGCCAATACACGACCCAGGCCGACAGCCTGGCGCGGCGCTCGTGCCAGACCGCGATGTTCCACATCATCGAGGCGATGGTGCGGTGGATGGCGCCGGTATTGAGTTTCACCGCCGACGAGATCTGGGGCTTCATGCCGGGTGAACGCAGCGAGTCGGTGTTCATGGAGACCTGGTACGACGGCCTATTCGCGGGCGACACCGGGCCGTTGAACGATGCCGCTTGGGCGCAGGTGATTGCGGTCAAGACCGCGGTCGCCAAGCAGCTCGAACTGATGCGCAAGGACGGCGTGATCGGTTCGTCGCTGGATGCCGAGGTTACGCTGTACTGCAACGACAGGCTGGTGCAGGTGCTCGAAACGCTGGGAGACGAGCTGCGTTTCGCGCTGATCACGTCGTATGCGGCGGTAACGCCGCTTGCCGATGCGCCGAGCGACGCCGTCGTTACAGAGGTCGACGGCCTGAGCGTGCGCGCCGTCGCGAGCGCGCATGCCAAATGCGTACGTTGCTGGCACCACCGCGAGAATGTCGGTTCGAACGCTGATCACCCGGACCTTTGCGGGCGCTGCATCGACAACGTCGATGGTGGTGGAGAGTCGCGTCGTTACGCGTGATGGGTTTCTGTCTGCTTTGCGACCGAAACGGACATTGGCGGTTCTCTTATCCGCCCACCGAATCGGACGCATAGCGGACACCCGGCCCCGAGAAGATCCAATCGCCACGTATATTCGAGCGCGTATTCGCGGACATCTATAGTACTTATCCATTACCTACCCACGTATCCTTAGCGAGTTGCCACCCAACCTTGCTTCGACAGCACATCCATCGCCAAGCCAATCTGGCGCGGACTAAACTGCTTTTTATGGGTATTCCAAGCGTGGACACGCTGAACCACCTCATCCAGCGAACGAGTGTTCTCGTGCTTCATCACCCAATGCACCGTCGCCAACAATTCCAACCCGAAAGGTGACTCGAAGCCCTCCACAAGCTTGGTGACACGGTCGAAGCGGGCTCGCGTCTCTACATTCTTTTCGAGAAAAGCTGAGGCCTCAACTATGGCCCCCGGCACAAGTTTCAGAGGCTTGTCAGGAGCGTCACCTCCATCGGCGTAACCGGATACCATGTGCCCCTCAATGGCATTTAGCACATGACTCAGGTTCTCTGCATAAGGACCATAGTGGGCCTGCTTGAATCTGAGTCGTAATGGCTGTTCCGCTTCCTGCATGAAGTACATGAGCTTATGCACCTCCAGCAAGGTGACAAAGGGATCGAGTAATCCACCAAGGTAGCGGTGCATCAACTCGACCAATGCCGCCCGGCCCGGCGTCATATTCGGCACCTCGCGATTCCGTACCATCTTCTCTGCCGCTGGCGCACCCTTGGGCTCAAAAACAATGACCCGCACACCCTCGAGCCCGGCCATTGCCTGTTCTATGCGCGTGCGCACCTCTGACCATTCCAGGCCGCCCAGTCCACTGCCGAGGGGCGGAATCGCGATAGACTGGATGCCACGATCGCGGATCTCGCTGACCAGAGCCGACAGGCCCGACTCTATATCCGCCATGCGGCTTTTCCCACGCCAATGGCGCTTGGTGGGGAAGTTAACGATATAGCGCGGATGGGTGAGGCCACCCATGTCATAGACAAACATGTGCCCCGGCTGCACCTCTTCGCGCTTACAGGCGGAAGCATAGGCCGTGAAGTTCTCTGGGAAAGCCTTCTTGAACTGGAGCGCAATGCCACGCCCCATCACCCCGACACAGTTGACCGTATTGATAATGGCCTCGGCATCCTCAGTGAGGATATTGCCTACCTTGTATTCGATCATTTTGTAACCCTCATCAGTAATACCAGTCGGCTCTTATTTCTAATATTGGTTTGTGGACATGCGCGGTTATCGCATGTGCCGCCTGGTGATAAGTCGTATTGCTGAGCACGCCGACGCGTTCGACTAATTCCCAAGGAAAGCTTGTTTCAACAAGGAATTCTGCCTGCTTTCCTTCTTTGCAAGATGCCCAATTCCTCGCTTGAACCGCATCCCACTCAATTTCATGCAACTGGGATAAGTCACAACGATCCTCGAAAAATCGCGACCCTGCGTTCGACAGCGTAAATGCCCACCGTCTGCCGTTCGCCTCCGCCCACTGGGCAGCAGCTTGCAGGTCGAATTCCAGATGCACGATCGGCCCTTGTCCGCCACGATAGCTCAGCTCCGGGTGGTTCGCCTGATAGATCAAATAAAGCATGATGGAACGAGGGCAGAAGTAGAAAGGCACACACTCGCCAACATACAACCCAGGATGACTATCCAAAGTTAGCTCATTCAGCCGCCTTGCTTTGATGCTGCTCATGCCGATAGTGGTGCCGAGCCCAGCACGTTCTGCCATTTCCGCATCACAGAAAAGACCATTGCTCGCAATAATCGATGGCAGCCGATCCACATGCACGATGTGGTAGACCTTGGGCTGTGCAGGAACAGTCAATTATCGAACTCCGTGTTTTTCCATAGTTTCACTCTGTATGGAGCGACATAAGTGTCTAGGCAGTATAAACAAGCAACCTGTTTGTTGGCTCGCTCGCAGCGGGCAGTCTCGCTTGGACGGTCCAGGAATCTGCCGTCGGCCAGGCACGCCGGCTTTCCCGACGGCGTCCGCAATAGGCGCTTTTCCGAAGTAGCCGTCCCGACCAATACACCGACACAACCGCTCGAGTTTCTGGCGTTGATCCGCCCGCGCCGCTACACCGGCGTGAAGGGAGAACTCTGCGACCTAGCCGACCCCGGCATCGAAGGGCTCATCAATCGCCGGCAGCGTCTGCAGCGTGAATACCTTGCGCCCCGCCTGCGGCTCACCCCCAACGGCAATGCGGTAGGTTATGGCGGAAGCGGGGGTCAGGTCCCGAATCACGACAGTTGCTGGTCGACAATCGGGATTTGGAACGTCCCCAATTTTAGCTTTTGGAATTTGCTGATCGATTGTCGCTATCGTCAGCTAGTGGCCGGGAAAAGACGTAGAAGCCGCTTCATAGGCGGCTCGTTGGCTTGGCGGCCAATAGCAGGCGGCCCGCCGGCGCAATTGAGTCCCTTCGCTCGGCAGGGAAGTGACAGGATTCCCGCGATCTGCGAAATGACTAAGGCATCATCGCGGTTATGTGTTTCATTTCGTCGACCGAGTAGGCAAGCATCGTTTGAGACCGGATGTTCCCCAATGCATTGGTGGCCAACAGCGACGCGATGGCCGATTGTTCACTACCTTCGATTATCACGATCATGTCGAACTGGCCAACCGTGTAGTACACGGACTTGACCGCTAGCCCATGTTTGGCGGCCATTTCCTTGAATGCCTCGAAACGGTGTGGGGATTCTTTGACGTTCCGAATGCCTTGATCGGTCAGATTTATGAGACTGACGAACGTTGTCATGTGGACTCTCCAAATAGTTGTAGTTGCCAACCCGGGAGGCCATGGCGAATATGCGTGATCGGTCCGGTGTAAGACCCTGCGGCTGGCGCAACCATGGCCACCGGGAGTATAGGCCGACCGGAACCCGATCAGGCGCCACCCGGCGACAGCTCATGGCTGAAAGCCACCCATGGTCCCGGCAATTCACGGCGTTCTGCGGTTAAATCCGCGTCGTACGATCACACGGATGCAAGTGAACGCAGATGGAAATCCCCCTTCACGGCGCCGTAGGTGGCGTTACCGGTTCCGGCCATGAGCTGCGGCCGAGCGCCGACGATGCGATCCTGATTAACTGCGGCCTGTTTCAGGGCGCGGAGACTTCCGGCAAGGGTGCGAACGCATGATCCTGCCGCTGCCGTTCGGCCAGTGGCAGACGACCGAAACGCAAGGCGACAAGACACTCGCGATCCGCTTCCAGCGCGCCGGGCACACCCTCGGGTTCGGCGTGGGTCGACTGCCGTGTCGGTCACTGTGACGCGGCGCAGCACGTGATCTTCTCCGGCGACCTCGGCGATCGCAACCACGCGGGTCGCGAGCGCCGCGACCAGGTTGCTCGAGGATGGCAGGCAATTGTTGCCGTCGATACCTCATCGGCCGCGAGCTCGTCAGCTCCGACAGCCGGTCGGATGCTACAAACGCGGCGAGATGAAATCCGCGAATACCGTGTCCTCCACTTCGCCGGACTGGCGGTAGACGACCCGATTGTCCCTGTCGACAAGCACCGAATACGGCACATAGCGTGCGGCATTTCCCCAGAGGCGCAAAAGTGGCCCAGCGCGATCCGGGTCGAGCACCAGTATCGGGTAGTTGATCCCCAGGCTGCGACGAACATTTGCCAGCGGGCGCGCGGTATCGATACCCACTCCAACGACCTGAAACCCCTTGTCGCCGTATCGTTGCTGCATCCTCACCAACCGTGGAATCTCGGCCTGGCAGGGTGCACACCAGCTGGCCCAGAAGTTCACCAGCAACACCTTGCCACGCCATTCGTCGAGACTGCGCTGCCGACCTTCGAGGTCGGGGAGGATCAATGGGGGTGCCGTCTGTTCTCCGCTGACCTCGGGTCGCGATTCCGATATTGCGTATGCCCGTTCGATCGACGGTGCAATTCCGCCGATCAGCAAGAACAATGCGGCGCATCGAAAAGCGGTCAGCTGATACATCCTGGTGTATCCACCTTGTTTCGGATCAACGCACCGGTCGCCCTTGTTGCAGCGGCGGCGCGGTGCAATGTCGTGAAATCGTTTCTTCATCTGGCCAAGCGCACGGTCAGAAAATTCATGACGCACCTTGTGTCGGTCCGTGTCCGGGTGGCGTAGATAAACCCGGACAGCGCCTCAAGCGGCTCATCCGGAACCTGGTTGTACCCGGTCCATGACACCCGGCAGGCCTGAAAACCGCTTGCAATGATGAAGTGATTGCCCCGCTATGTCCGCCAGGATCGGGTTTGACGCGTTCGCGCTGCAGGGGGCCTTGGGTCGACGTCGTCACACAGCGAACCGACTGGCGGGCGGGGAGCGTCGACCGCCTCGGGATTCAGCGCTTTCGCCAGGGGATGCCCGGGATGTAGAGAGCGGACCCTACGGTGCTGCGTCCTACCTTGAACAACCCACGTTGCCCCTTGTCTGCGGACTCCTCAGGTACCGGCTCGTTGCCGCATCGTTGCAACAGTAGATACGGCACGCGTCCCCTTAACGTTCCCTTAACACCCGGTGCAAACAAGCCACCTAGAATCCTCGTGGCAGACACAAGCCGTACCTGAAGCGTGCCCGCGTCAATCCTATCGTCTTTCATGGGGTTGCGGACATGTGGTTCCAACATTCAGTACCTCGAACGTTGCGCGGAAGTGCGTTCAGGTATCCCGAGCAACGGACCTGCGAGGGCCAGGCCACGGCAAAAAAATGCGTTTCTGTGTTGCGACAGCGCAACGATGAAGCCGCGGAGAGTTACACATAACTCATTGTTCAATAAAAAAAACAGTGTTGGCGTTGAAATTGCTGGGGGAGAGCCTGCGGTGCCGGTTGACGTGCCGGCGGAATCGCCCGCGTCTTGAACCGGCTATTGGTTCGACCGGTCCTGGCGGGACCCGTACAACAAGGCAACCACCGGTTTGTGCCGCTGTTGCGTCGCAGGGCCTGGTGCCTGCCAATTTCCCATGGACGTGGGTATGAGCCGAGCACCCGTGCCGGTCGGTAGGGTTATCGGGAATCTGACGCCGGCCTGTCGGGCCGAGTTACTGGCGTTACTGACAAACAGAAAAGCAAGGGGGAGCATTCATGACAGAAGCAGCGAGAGGTAACAGCCGGGGCGCAATCCGCAGCCACCGGGCCGTGGTGATATCGGCATGTGCAGGCCTGTTCGGCGCGCTGGCGTTTTCCAGCGTCGTGCAGGCAGAGGTCGTAAAGCCGAAGAACGACTACAACATCACGATCAACTATGAACTGGGCATGCACTGTACCGGCTTCGATTTCAGCTACTGCTGCGTGCTGCCGCCGTACAACTCGATTCAGAGCCAGGTCGTCCGCACCGGCGTCGGAGCGAAGGGGCTCCCGGCGTTGCTGGGTGCCGACGAAAAGGACCCGACCATATTGGTGGACGACGAGAATGACCGGCGAATGCGGCTCCGTTACGGCCACATCAACAACAGTTTTTCGGAAGGCGCCAAGCTGTTCTACTGGCGTGTGCCCTATGATGTGAACGGCAACGGCAAGTACGAAGACGACGAGAACGTCGCCAACGCCTACCTCGATCACCTGTACATCTACAAGGACCTGGAAGGGTCGAATCCGAAGAACACCAGCAAAGACAGCGAGAAGCTGCGGGTCGGGCACGAGCTCAAGATCGGCACCGATCAGGGTCCCACCGGACAGCCGCTGAATGACGGTTTCCTGAAATACTCCGGGGAAACCGGAACGATCGTGTACACCAAAGGCCCCGTGCTGGACAACGTACCGATCGTGCTGACCAATCCCGGGATCTGGGAGGCGCTCGGCCTGCCGCTGACGCCGTTCGAAGACGACGTGTCGAACCGCAACCCGCTGCATCTGGTAGAGACCGACATCACGCCGTACCAGGAGGCGCGCGTGGAACTGGTTGATGCCGACAGCGGCCAGCCGATCATCGACAGCCATACCGACAAGCCCGTCGCCTTTGTCGGAACCAATCCGATCGACGTGCCGAATTGTTCGAATTGCCACGCGAACGAGAACGCCAACGGCAAGGAGCACACGCTCTACATTGCCGAAAAGGCCTTCTGGAAAGGACTCGGCGCCAACGACTGGATCGCCGGGCTCAAGGCGACGTCGGTGTCGGTGCTCGAGCTGCATGACGCAAAACACGGCACCGATTTCCTCAAGAACTACGACGGCAACCGTCGCGAGAACCGCCTCGGCCGCGATCCGGTGCTGTGCCAGAAGTGCCACGCCGACAACGTCATCGGTGTCATCAACGCGAAGAAGGTCGGCGACGTCGACAAGAAGGCGAAAAATCCGGACGAGGTGATCGAGCCGCTCAGCCAGGCCATCCATACCGCACACCTGTCGACGCGGTCGATGTCCGATTCGCAGGGACGCACCGGCGCGTGCCAGGGTTGTCATCCGGCCCACCGCGAGGACCACACGCTTGACGATTACCCGATCACGGCGGATGGCCACAATACCAATGCCGACGGCGACAACCGCAATTCCAAAGGCGGCTGCTACGTCGGGCGCGACGTGCATTCCAATCCGGGCAAGGACAAGGATGGGGCGGAGACGCCCGAGCACCTCAACGCGATCGGTGAGTGGCTGCAGGCCAATGTCTCTAAGATCGGCAACGGCGAGAACGGCAAGGGCCTGTGGTGCACCAACTGCCACAACCAGCTGAGCAGGGAACTGTACCAGCGGGATCACATCACCGATGCCTTCGCGCAGGATGGCGAGACGCTGCGCGACAAGTCGCTGCCAGAGATCGCCAAAGCCCTGGGGATGAGCGTCGACGAGCTGACCAACAACTGGATGGATCCGCGCACGACGCCGAGCACCTTCTCGGCCAAGAAGGAAGACATGAAGGATATCCTCCGGGTGTGGTCGCGCGACCGTCTCGTACCGGATATCGCGGTCATTGCGACCGCGGGCGGCAAGCCACTGGTGCACAAGGACGAGGACGGCGATGTCAACGTAAGCATCCTGTCAGCCGATCCGAAGGTCGACCTCGCTTCGCTAAAGCTGCCCGAAGGTGCCGACGGTGCGGTGGCGGTGCCCTACGATGCGGCGACGCACGGTCGGGATTACTGGCTGTCTCCAGGCGTACCTCACTGCGCCGACTGCCATGCCGCCCCGTTTGTGGAAGGTCAGGGCGGGATTGCGTTTCCGATCAACCAGCCGGGCAAGTACAGCTCGATGCGCTACTCGAAGGGGCACGGGGGACTGGCCTGCCAGGCCTGTCACCAGTCCATTCACGGTCTGTTCCCGGTCGCGTCGCGCATCGACACGACGAGTTACAACCAGCCGCCGCAGTACAACCCTGATGGCAGCCGTGGGCCGCTGAAATGTCCTGCATGCCACGAATCGAATGAAAACAACGTGGCGCTGAAGGCTGCGGACAAGACCTACCTGGGCAAGAAGCTGGGTGACGACTTCGACACGGCCGTTACCTGGATCCACGCCAAGGCGGATGACGAGGGAGGCGCCATCCCATAGCCGTCATCCCGGGCGCACCCAGCCGCATCCCCGGCTGGGTGCGCCCGCCAACCCGCTCATTGTCCACAGACATCAGGTAATCTCGGATGAAACGTATCGTTCCCGCCCGCGTGCTTGCGACCGCGCTCGCTGTCGCGCTGCTCCACCTGTCGACAGCGGCGCTGTCGGGGCAGTCGGCAACGGAATCACAGGTTCTTGTCACCGTAGGCAGCCGCGCAATCTCGGCCGACCAGTTGGAAGGGGCGTTGCGCAGTTCCCCGATCGCGACGCAGTTCAATACCTTCGATGAAGATGTCCAGGCGGGAATCCGGGGGCAGATGCTGAAGGACCTGATCTACTCGGAGATGCTGTACCAGGAAGGACTCTCGCACAAGGTTGATCAACGGCCCGAGGTCTTGGATCAGGTAGAGTCGTATCGTCGCGGTGAGCTCTTCCGGCAGTATCTGTCGGCCCTCAGGCAAGAGGTGGCGACGGGGATACAGGGAAGCGTCGATCCCAGCGAGCGAAATCGGGGCGATGGCGATGCAGTCGCCGCTGCCCGCGCAGCCTCGCTGGCCGAGAAATTCGCCGAAGTGAAGAAACAACGGCTGCTGGAGCTGGGCACGCAGGACCATCTGACCGTGTTTCGCGACGCGCTGGCACCAGGTCAACGACGCGCCGATTCACTGATCGCGAGAGGGGACACGCTGGTCATCCACCTGTCCGATCTGCTGTACCGCGGTGAGGAACCCGAAGGCGTGGATGGCGTCGAGCTGCTGCGTCGGCTGGACGGCGCGGTCGAACACGGATTGTTCGTGCAGGCAGCCGAGCGCGCGCGCCTGAATATTGCAGACCACGTCGACGGTTTCCGCCGCGACCTCGTCCGTCAGGTGGTGATGCAGGAAAAGGAAAAGGCCTGGGTGCCGGACCGTGCCACCCTGGTCGACTATTACAACAGCCACCCTGCCCTGAGCCGCGTGCCGGAGGAATGGCACGTGGTGCAGGTAGTCTCCGCAGACCGTGCGTCCGCTGAGCAGGTGCGCGGCAAAATCGTCGATGGCGAGAGCATCTATCGCATCGCGTCAGAGCAAAGTACCGATCCCTATGGACGTCAGCACGGCGGTGACATGGGGTGGGTGCGGTCGGACCAGGCACCGCCCGCGCTGCGCAGCGCCCTGGAGCATCTGCCCGACGGGCAGATCAGTCCAGTGATCGAAACCGCGCTGGGGTTTCATGTCGTCATGCTCGAAGGGCGCAGGGGAGGCGAACAGAGACCTCTGAACGAGGTGGCCGGCGGTATCCGGCGCAGCCTCATCCTGGAACGACTGGCGCAAGATTACGCGGCCTTGAGTCAGCGCTACCCGATCAATTGGAATCTGCCCGAGCATAAAACTACGATCTCCGCAAAAATTGACTGAGTGGCGCGTCAGCCACCGGTAGCTTTCGGTGGCATACACGCCACCGTGGCCACAACATGCCAAAACGGCGCACGGCCACACAATCGAACAACGGTGCTGATCCAGTCAGCACGGCAATTTCAGATCTGGAATCGGGGGAGCGCACGTGTGGGACGGTAAGCACTGGCTGGAGCGGGCAGAACACTACATCTATCTGGTTGCCGGCTACATCCTGGTAATCGCCGCCGCCGGGTTACTTATCGTCGCCGTGCTGGAAATCATCAGGGGCACCCTGGAAGGGCATTACGCCGAGGCGGTAATCCATCTGCTGGATCGTGTGCTTCTCGCGCTGATGCTGGCGGAAATCATCTACACGGTCGGTCGCATCGCGCATACGCTGCAGCTCGAGGTTGAGCCATTTCTGATCGTCGGGATCATTGCAGCGGTCCGGAGGATGTTGATCATCACGGCGGAAAGTGCCGGACACGTTGACCTGGCGGATACGACCTTTCAGGCGGCGATTGCCGAGCTTGGTCTGTTGGCTGTCATCATCATCCTGCTGTCCGGTGCGATCTGGATGATGAGGAAGTCGCGACCGGCGTCCTGACCCAGCCCCGGTCGCGTGCAAGGCCCTGCGCTCGGCGGACCAATGCAACGTGATTGTTTCTTTGCATTTGGCGCAAACGGTCGTCGTTTGGCGCCGGACCCGGGTGAACGGGCATGTCCCTCGGGTGATCGTCGACCACGTCGGTACCCGCGCATTCCGGCCAACGGCGGGATGCCCGCTGGCGATTCGGTCTCCCCTGGCGACACTTTGTTGTTGCCTGTGGTCAAATCGGCACTCTCTCAAGACGCTGGTCCGGGTTCATCCAGATGGAAATTCTCCACCACGGCGCCGTCGGTGGCGTTACCGGTTCGTGCCATGAGCTGCGGCCGAGCGCCGACGACGCGGTCCTGATCGACTGCGGCCTTTTCCAGGGCGCGGAGACCTCCGGCAAGGGTGCGAACGCCCACGAGCTCGCGATCGAGTTCCCGATCGACCACGTGCGTGCGCTGATCGTGACCCATGTGCACATCGATCATGTCGGCCGCATCCCCTACCTGCTGGCGGCCGGGTTCGGTGGACCGATCTACTGCACGCCGCCGTCGGCAAAACTGTTGCCGGTCGTGCTCGAAGATGCGTTGAAGATCGGCGTCACGCGCAACAAGGCGCTGATCCGCAAGGTCATGGCAAAGCTCGAACGCATGATCCGGCCATTGCCGTTCGGGCAATGGCAGACGATCGAAACGCGTGGCGATACGCCACTGGCAATCCGTTTCCAGCGTGCCGGGCACATCCTCGGTTCGGCCTGGGTCGACTGTCGCCTGGGCGACACCGACAAGGCGCAACACGTGGTCTTCTCCGGCGACCTCGGCAACCGCGAGACGCCGATACTGCGACCCCCCGATCAACCTGAAGGTTGCGACGTGCTGGTCATGGAGAGCACCTATGGAGACCGCAATCACGAAGGACGGGAACGCCGCCAGCAGGCGCTCGAAGACGTGCTGCGGCATGCGCTGAGCGACCGCGGCACGGTGCTGATCCCGGCGTTCAGCATCGGCCGCACGCAGGAGCTGCTGTACGAACTCGAAGACATCCTGCACCGCAACCGTGGCAGCGAGGCCGCCAACGGCCTGGCCTGGGACGCCGTCGAGATCGTGCTCGACTCACCCATGGCGGCGAAGTTCACGCACCTGTACCGCGAGCTGCGTCCGTACTGGGACGACGAGGCGCGGGCGCGGGTCGACGAGGGCAGACACCCGCTGGATTTCGAACAGCTGACGACTATCGACAGTCACGAAGACCATCTGCACGCGATCGACTACCTGGCAAAGACCGAGCGGCCCGTGGTCGTGCTCGCGGCCAGCGGCATGTGCGCGGGAGGCCGGATCGTCAACTACCTGAAAGCGATGCTCGGCAACCCGAAGCACGATGTGTTGTTCGTCGGCTACCAGGCCAGGGGCACGCCGGGCCGCGACATCCAGACCTATGGCCCGAAGGGTGGCTACGTCGATCTCGACGGTGAACGGTTCGATATTCGCGCCGGCGTGCACACGATCTCAGGGTACTCGGCGCATGCCGACCAGCAGGCGCTGGTCGCGTTCGTGCGCGATATGCGACGCCTGCCGGCAGAGGTGCGCCTGATCCACGGCGATCCGGAGGCCAGCGAGGCGCTCGCGCGGATCCTGCGCACGATCGTGCCGGAAACACGCGTTGCGACCGCTGCGCCATGACCTGTCCGGAACTGTCGACCGGTTGGCGTGGCGTGACAGCCGTCGTCGCGTTGCCAGGCCGTAGCCGAGCGCTGCGGTGCGGCCGGAAGTGCCGTCGGATGTCAGTGCTGTGCCTGGGCGGTGGGTGACGAGCTGCGTGCCGCTTCGGCGACCAGCAGCGCACGGAAGCCCTCCACATCGAGCGGGCGGCTGAAGTAGTAGCCCTGCACGAGCTCTACATCGAGTTCGCTGAGAAATTCGAACTGGCTGCGCGTCTCGACACCTTCCGCAACCACCTCCATCTTCAGGCTGTGTGCCATCGCGACGATGGCCGTGACCAGCGAGTCGTCGTCCTCGCTGCGTCCAAGGTCGCGCACGAATGCCTTGTCGATCTTCAGGACCTGCATCGGGAACTTCTTCAGGTAGCTCAGCGACGAGTAGCCGGTACCGAAGTCGTCGAGCGACAGCGATACGCCGAGGTCGTTGAGATCGCGAAACACGCGCATGGTCTCAGGCGCATCCTGCACCAGCACGCTCTCGGTGATCTCGAGTTCGAGCAGCTGCGGAGGGATTCCGGTCTCGACCAGTGACTGGGTCACGTTGGCCAACAGGTCGGTGTTGCGAAACTGCTGCGGCGAGACATTGACCGCGACGTGTACGGGCTCTTCGCACAGCGACGCCCACGAGGCCGCCTCCCGGCACGCGTTCTGCAGCACCCAGTTGCCGATCTGAGGCATCAGTCCGGCGTATTCCGCGACCGGTATGAAATCGTCCGGCGTAACCTGGCCGAGCGAGGGCGAGTTCCAACGCAGCAACGCCTCGGCACCACGGATGCGACTGCTGCGGGTGTCGATCTTGGGTTGGAACATCAGCGTGAGTTCGTGGCGCTTCAACGCCTGGCGGAGCTCGGTCTCCATCGCCAGATGCCGGTCGGCCGTATCCTGCATCTCGCGGGTGAAGAAGCGGTATTTGTTCTTTCCGGCGGACTTGGCATGGTACATCGCCGTGTCGGCACTGCGCAGCAACTGGTCGGCCGTCATGCCGTCCTGCGGGTGGATCGCGATGCCGATACTCGTGGTCGCGTAGACGTCGCGGCTGCCGAGGTCGAACGGCAACTGGAACAGACGCGCAATCTTGTGCGCGATGACCTCCGCATCTTCCGGCCGGGTGAGGTCCTCGCTGACGACCAGGAACTCGTCGCCGCCGAGCCGCGCGGGCATGTCGCTCTGGCGCACCGCACTGCGCAGACGTTCGGCTGCCAGCCGCAGCAGGGTGTCGCCGGCACCGTGCCCCATCGAGTCGTTGACGCCCTTGAAATTGTCGAGATCGATGAAGAACAGTCCGACTTGGCGCTTGTGGCGCTGGGCGTTTTCGAACGCATGGTGGATCTGGCTCATGATCAACGTGCGGTTGGGAAGCCCGGTCAGCTGGTCGTAGTGGGCGCGGTGCTGCAGCTGACGTTGGTGTTCGATCCGATCGCTGACGTCGATCGCGACGCCGATGATGCCGGGCCGGGGATTCTCGTCGTCGGCGGGCAGGGGGCTGTAGTGCACCTCGAAGGTGTGCCCGTTCATGGCGATCTCGGTCGTGACCGACTCACCGGCAAGGGCGCGGCGCGTCTCGTAGACGATCTGCGGAAAGTCTTGGAAGGCGTCGAACAGGTTTTCGCCCACGCCAGGTAGGGCGATCTTGGTCTTGTCGATGAATTGCCGTCCTTCCATGAAGCTGATCAGGCCGTCGTGGTCCACGGCCCACAGCGCGATCGGTGCCGATCCGAGCACCGTTGCCATCATGGTCTCGGCCTCGTTGAGCACGCGGTTCTTTTGCCGCTCGAGGTGTTCGGCCAGCAGTGCATTCTGGTGACGCAGGTTCAGGGCCTCGATGATGGATTGCGAATTCTGTCGCCCCGAACGCAGCAGAAACAGGATCAGCAGCGAAGCGAGCAGGCCGATCATGAAGGGGATGTCACCGGGGTGGGTGAACGAATGCAGACTCACCGGGACCAGCGTGAACAGGACATAGTTCCGGTAGGTGGCGAAATCGGCGGACAACGCGTTCAGCGAACCGGCGGCGATCCCCGAAAGCACGAGGATCGTCATCGCCTGCAGCAGGGTGTTGTCTTCGGGAAAGAAGACGATGCCCGCGATCCCCCAGAGCCCGGCACTGAAACTCGCACCGTTGCGAAACCGACGCAACCAGCGTTGCGGGTCGTCGGACACGTCTGGGCGTCGGTGATACGCGCGGTTCAACAGGCCGCGCACCAGCAGCATGGCCACGGTGGCGCCCAGCCACAGGGCGTAGGGCGAGTCCGGCGCATACAGGATCTGGGCGCGCACGTAGATCAGTGCAACGCCCAGCGACGCCGCGATGCCCAGCAGATTGCCGGAATACAGCATGCGGACCCGGTCATTCAGCACCGCGGCGATCTGTCTGGACCCCGTGGTCGCCTCGACACGCTCCCTGTCGCTTGAAAATCTTCCTATTCGCATCTGACGCCCGGTGCCCGCAATAGACGGAGGATCTAAGGGGATATCGTCCGCAGGGGGGTGCTTCTTGAGGATTTCAGCGCGACGTTTCGGTCCCGTGCGGACCCTGCGCGCGCCAGCTGCAGAGCAGCGCCACCGCCTCGGCCAGGCGTGGTCCCGGACGCGACATCAGGCCGGCGAGCCGGTTCTCGATGCCGTCGTCGGATCGTCGGATCAGGGAGATGCGCGGCAGCGCAGCGTTGGCGAGTGCGACCTCGGGGGAAACGGCCATGACACCGCGGTCGATCCCGGCGAACACGTTGCGCAGGCCGGCGTGGGCGAGTACGTCGTTGATCCAGTGCCGTCCACCCAGCGACAGCAGCGGACGCTCCCAGACGACGACGAACACCTTGCGTGGCGCGGCATCGGCGCAGGTGCCCGCGACCGCCGCATCGAATGCGCTCGCGGCCGCCGCGGCCGGGCCGGGTGCGCCGGCGAGCACGCCGAGATCGCGGATCGCGTCGCCGATGGCGGCCAGCGATGCGGGTTCGGTGACATAGACCGGGATGCCATGGGCGGTGAGCCACGCCAGGTCGGTCGGATGGTTGCCGGTCTGCCAGGCGACGACGAGGTCCGGCGCCAGCAGGAGAAGGCGTTCACGGTCGATCGACCCCGCCATACCGACGACCACGGCGTCCGGCGCCAGTCCTGTCACCTCGGTGCCGGCGCTGACGCCGACCAGGCGATCACCGGCGCCGGCTGCATGCACGAGCTCGGCGGCGTGCGGCGCGAGTGCGACGATGCGGCGTGCCGGTGTGTCGAGTGCGACCGTGCGTCCGCTGTCGTCGACGACCCGCAGGTCGGCGCCTACGCCGCCGGCAAGTGCCAGCAGCACGATCATGACAAACCGTGTCAAGACAATGCCGCGACCAGGCTGCCGCCGCCGACCACCGTGACCCAGAGGGCGAGGCATCGCCAGACCAGCGCCAGGGCGTCCTCGACCACGGGTGGAATGCCGGCATCGCCCATCGGTTCGTCGCCGGGCGCGAGCTCTTCGACGTCGTCGGGAAAGGTGTCGAGGGCCGCCAGGCCGGTGTTGGCCAGCAGCTGGTCGGCCTCGGTGAGTGGTCCGTCGGACGGCCCGTAATCGAACGATCGCCAGGCATGGGCCACCGCGTCGAAGTTGCCGGCGACCGCGTAGCCGATCGCGGTGATGCGCGCCGGGGCCCAGTCGGCGACATGCCGGGCCTCGTCGCTGTAGCGCTTCATCTCCTCTGGGCAATCCTCGGCCTGCAGCCTTTCGGCCAGCAGTTGCACCGCACGGTACGCGGCGGCGCCGACGGCGCCGAACACGACGAACCAGAACAACGGGGCGATCAGGCGGCGGTTGGCCAGCACGACCACGGCGCGCGCGACCGCGAACGAGCGGCGTGGCTCGGTGTCCGGGATCTCGCTCAGGCAGAACCCCTGGGCCAGCGCTGTCGCGCGGTCGTACTGGCCGCTGTCGCGCGCCTCGACGAATCCTTCGGTCTCCTCGGCGAGGTTGCGCGGGCCGAGGCTGTAAAGCAGGACGGCGCTGCCGTAGAGCAGCGCGAAGACGCTGCCGAGGTCGTTGAACAAGGCCTGTAGCCAGCCGACGACCAGCAGCACCGGCAGCAGTGCGGCCAGCGCGCCCCATGGGCGGCGCAGCAGACCCTGCGCCAGCGTCGAACGCGACAACCGCTGACAATAGCTGTCGAACCAGGCATGTCGCCGGCCCGGACGCCGGCTTTCGACCAGGTGTTCGACGATCAGAGCGATCAGAACCGAGAGAAAAGTCATCGCCTGTACGGATGGGGTTGGGAACGGCGGTATCTTACGCCAGTGGCCGTGACGACGCGGATGATTGCGCTGGATGTTCAGCCACGCGGTGTTGCCCTGCTCCCGCCTGCCGCCAGCATCGTGTGCAGGCGGTCCCAGTCGAAATGGGGCCCCGGATCGGTCTTGCGGCCCGGGGCGACATCGGAGTGGCCGACGATGCTGTCGTCGCCGATCGATGGGAACAGGGTTCGGATGCGCAGCGTCAGGTCCGCCAGGCGGTCATATTGGATGTCGCTGAACGGCAGGTCGTCGGTTCCCTCGAGTTCGATGCCGATCGAGAAATCGTTGCAGCGATCGCGTCCGCAGAACGTCGACTGGCCGGCATGCCAGGCGCGCCGGTCGAGGGCGACGAACTGGGTGGTCGTGCCATCGCGCTCGATCAGCAGGTGCGCCGACACCGTGAGATCGGCGATGGACGCGAAATAGGGATGCGCCAGCGGGTCGAGACGGTTGGTGAAAAACGCCTGCACCTGGCCGTCGCCGAAGTGACCCGGCGGCAGGCTAATGTTGTGGATCACCAGCAGGTCGACCGCCGTCCCTGGCGGCCGTTCGTCGGCGTTCGGTGACGGCAGATGCCGGACGCCGTCGAGCCAGATCCTGCCCGGACCCTTCATGGCGCCTCCTGTGCCGGTTGTTGCAGTGCGGCATCCACGGCCCTGATGATCGCAGCCGGGTCTGCCTCGGCCGTCAGGGGGCAGTGAAACTGACCGTCGTGATAGAGAAAAACTGTCGGTAAATGAAATACTTCGAACTCGTTGACAAGACCCGCCTCGCGCTCCGCATCGACCTCGAACAACTGCCAGTTCGGACGCAGCTCGTGTAACGCCAGCAACACCCGGCGCAGGTGTCGGCAGCTGCCGCAGGCGGCCCCGGTGAACGCAAGCAGCGTCACGCCGGTCGTACCTCCCAGGCGGGCGTGCAGATCGAACTGGGTCAGCGCGGCTAACACGTTCGATTCGACACGGCTGGTTGCGTCGCACATGATCCGGATTGGCAAGTGGTACTCGGGACGATACGGTAACACCCCGTCGTCATGCGGCGGTCATGAATTAAACGCCGCGGCCGCTATAGCCTGCAGGGCTGCGTGAAAGCGTGACCGGGTCGAGGCGACTCGATCCCGAGCTTGTGTGACAGGGTTCACCGGCGTTCGGCGGCACGCGGTGAACGGCGTTGCAAAGCGTGACGCCAGTCACTTACGGCGCCTGCAGCCGCCTCGAGAATTGCCGATAGTTTTATCGGGGGAACAGTAGGTTCCGGAACGTAAAGTACGAAGGTTGGTTGATGGTGCGCGACAACGTCATTTCTTTTGATCAGGGCCTCGCGGGCGGACGGCGGCGCATCGCCGATGCGCGCACGCACGAGCTCGTCGCAGCGTGTCGCCGCCACCTGGCCGATACCTTGCCGCGCCTCATGCAGGAGCTGTTCGAGCACATCGACGATGAGCTGTACCAGCTTGCCGACAAGTCGGCCAGCGACGTGCTGCAGACGCGCTACTTCGATGCCATGCGTGAACTGCGCAAGCTGCGCGAGCAGATCGAAGGTGACTTCCGCAACGGTCAGCTGACCCGCTTCGACGATTTCTGGCTCCATCCAGTGCCTGCGGTGCAGGCCGAGGCGGTCGAAGAGGCCGGCGACGAGATGAGCCTGGTAGAGAATGACGAACTCGAAGAGAACCTCGCCGTCAGCGGCATGGTATCGAAGGCCGAGAACCGTTATCACCGTGAGCTGTTCGCGCTCAACATGCGCTTCGCCCAGCTGGTCGGGGTGCCGGACCTGAACACCCGGCAGAACCCGGTCGGCCCGTTTGCGCTGGCCGATGGATTCCGCACCGCGATGCGCCAGTGGGGCGGCGACCTCGGCGTGCGCCTGGTCGTGTTCAAGCTGTTCGACCGCTACGTGATGGCGTATGCCGGTGGCCTGTACGACGACATCAACGACACCCTGGTCGAGGCCGGCGTCCTGCCGAAGATCGTCCAGCGGGTCCGCCGCAACCCGGTGGCACCGTCGATCCAGCGCGCACGGCAGGAGGCAGGGGACACGGGCGAAACCGTCACCCACCCGGCCGGGATTGGCGAAGCGGTCGCCGACGAAATCAGCCAGGAGCAGATTCTTGGCATGCTCGGGCAGCTGCTTTCGGGACGCCGTCAGCGCAGTGTTGCCAGCCTGCCTTCGCATTACCTGCCGGGGGCGAGCGGCGAATACGCGCACCTGCCGTCGGTGCATTCGAACGAACTCGTCGATGCACTGACCAGCCTGCAGCGTGATGTATCGGTCGAGGCACCGGTCAGCCCGCAGGAGATTCAGGCGCTGCAGAGCGAGATGCTGCTGAATCTCGGTCGTCAGCTCGACATGGGTTCGGCGGAGGCCCCGTCGCGCCGTCTCAACCAGGTCGATCAGGACGTGATCGACGTGATCGGCATGTTGTTCGACTTCATCCTCGATGACGGCAACGTGCCCGACGCGATGAAGGCGTTGATCGGGCGGCTGCAGATCCCGATGTTGAAGGTCGCGGTGCTGGACCGTACGTTCTTCGGCAACAAGCAGCACCCGGCACGACGCCTGTTGAACGCGCTGGCGCGCGCGGCGATGGGCTGGATCGACGATGGCGACCGTTCGGCCAAATCGCTGTACGGACGCATCGAATCCGTTGTCTCTCGTGTCCTGAGTGACTTTTCCGACGATGTCGGATTGTTTGCCCAGATCTTCGACGACTTCTCGAACTTCGTCGAGCGCGAGGCGCGCGGAGCAGAGGTTGCCGAGGAACGCATCAACCAGGTGACCCGCGGCCAGGAGCAGCTGCTGATCGCTCGTCGCCGGGTCGCGCAGGTGCTGAACGACTTCCGCATCGCCAATCCCGAACTGCCGATGGCGGTCGTCAACATTCTGCGCGAGGGGTGGCACGACGTGATGCTGCTCGCCTACCTGCGCGAAGGCGAAGAGAGCGTGGCCTGGAAGCACGCCTACGACGCGGTCGAGGAACTGATCTGGAGCATCCAGCCCAAGGTCGAACCGAACGAACGCCAGCGCCTTCTGAAGGCCATTCCAGAACTGCTGAAGAAGCTGCGCGACGGCCTCAACAACATCTCGTTCGATCAGCACCGCGCCGGCCAGCTGTTCAAGGACCTGCAGACGTGCCACATCGCCGCCCTGCGCGGGGAGAGCGACCACAGCGTCGACCTCGAAGACGAAGAGGTCATTCCCGAGGTGGCACTGGCCAATGCCGATATCCAACGCGAGGCCATCGACGACGAACATCTCGATCGTGCACGCGCGCTGGCGGTCGGCCAGTGGCTCGAATGGGACACAGACGAGGGCCAGCTTCGCGGCAAGCTGTCGTGGCGCAGCACCGTGACTGAAAACTTCATCTTCGTGAACCGCAAGGGGATGAAAGTGGGTGAGATGCACCTGCATGAGATCGCGGCGCTTTTCCGTCGCGACGCCGCACGCGTGCTTGGCGACGTCAACACCCCGCTGATGGATCGCGCGCTCGATGCGATGCTGAGTGCGCTGCGCGACACCGCGGCCGAGCCCGATTCCGGCTGAGACGCCGCGGCGCGAGCCGTCTGCAATACAGTACAATCCCGACGCCGGCCCCGTGCCGGCGCTTTTCTGTGCGTACCGCGTGCGCCCGCCCAGAATCTCTACAGGAGCAACCTCATGGCCGAACAGATTACCGATTCCGGACTCAAATTCGAGGACATCACCCCGGGCGACGGCGCGACCGCCGCGGCCGGCCAACGCGTCAGCGTGCACTACACCGGCTGGTTGACTGACGGCAGCAAGTTCGACTCCAGCGTCGATCGCGGTGAACCGTTCGAATTCGCGCTCGGGCGTGGCATGGTGATCCGGGGCTGGGACGAGGGGGTGGCCGGCATGAAGGTCGGCGGTAAGCGCAAACTGACGATCCCGCCACAGCTCGGTTATGGCGCGCGCGGCGCCGGCGGGGTGATCCCGCCCAATGCGACACTGGTGTTCGAGGTCGAGCTGCTCGGCATCGCGTGATCATGCAGCCCGCGGAGCGCGCCCAGATCCGGGGCCAGGTCGCCGCGGCGCTGGCCGAGGACGTCGGCAGCGGCGACCTCACCGCCGCGCTGGTCCCGGCGGGCACACGCACGCATGCGCACGTGGTCGCGCGTGAGCCCGCGGTGTTGTGCGGTATCGCCTGGTTCGATGAGGTGTTTGCCCAGCTCGATGCCGGCGTCGCGGTGCATTGGGCGAACGCCGACGGTGCCCGGCTGAAGTCGGGTGAACGCGTGTGCGCGCTGCAAGGTCCGGCGCGGGCGATCCTGAGCGGGGAACGCACGGCGCTGAATTTTCTGCAGACCCTGTCGGGTACGGCCACCGCGGCGGCGCGCTATGTCGACGCGGTCGCCGGCAGCGGCGCGACGATACTTGATACGCGCAAGACCCTGCCGGGGCTGCGTCTGGCGCAAAAGTACGCGGTGCGTTGCGGCGGTGCGAGCAACCACCGCATAGGTCTGTTTGACGCCATCCTGATCAAGGAGAACCATATCCGCGCTGCCGGCTCGATCGCCGCGGCGATGCGGGCGGCGCAGGCGGCGGCCGCGCCCGGGCTGATGATCGAGGTCGAGGTGGAATCCCTCGACGAGCTGGAACAGGCGCTCGCCGCAGGTGCACAAAGAATCCTGCTGGACAATTTCGATCTCGACGGATTGCGGCAGGCGGTCGTTTGCACCGCGGGGCGCGCGCGGCTGGAGGCCTCGGGCGGCGTCGACCTGACGACCGTCGCGGCGATCGCGTCGACCGGCGTCGATTTCATCTCGGTCGGCGGGCTGACAAAGGATGTGCGTGCGACCGACTATTCGATGCTGTTCGATGATTGACTGACGGCGGTCGAGTGGGGAAGAGACTGGTGGAAACGGGGTGGACGGCGGAAGCGTGGCGGCGCTGTACCGGGCACGCATTGGCTGTACTGCGAAGTGGGATGCCCCGACCCGTTCGACGGCCCGCCGCCGTCAGGCCTTGACGTCGAGCAGCGCACCGAGCATGCGGTCAGCAACGGAGAGCGTTTTCAGATTCGCCTTTGCCGCATGTTCGTGCTGTTTCAGTTCGACCATCGCACGGGTCATGTCGGACTGGTCGCCGGGCCGCGACGCACGGGCGATTTCGGCCGCGCTGCGCACCATGCCCTGGGTGCTGCGCTGGTAGCCCTGGAGTGCCGTGTTTCCGAGTTTGCCGATCATGACAAATGTCCGCTCAGACCTCATCCTGTTGCCTGTATTATCGACACGCCGATTTCCGGGTTAATAGCCCGTATTGCAATCTGTGAAGTGATTTACGTATTTCAGGCGCGCCCTTCCGAAACTGGGAGCGTCCTTCTTCAAACGGTCCGAGATGCCATGAAAAAAGCGATTTTGCTGTTGTCCCTGTCACTGATTTTCCCCCACCTCGCGCCGGCAGCGGATGCCGGATCCGACGTGGCCGAGCGTTACAGCTACACCATGGGTGTGCGTCTCGGCCAACTGCTGCGCGCGCAGGGCATCAGCCAGCTCGACAGCGCCTCGTTCGCGCAGGCGATCGATGACGTGCTGAACGAGCGCACCCTGCGTCTGAGCACCGACGAGATGCGTCAGGCGATCGTCGATCAGCAGCGCCTGCTCGCCGAGCAGCGCGCCGCGAAGGCCGCCGACAACCTGCGTGCCGGGCAGGAGTTTCTCGCACGCAACGCGACGAATGCCGACGTCGTCGCGCTGCCGAGCGGCCTGCAGTATCGCGTGCTCGACAAGGGTGACGGTGAACAGCCGGGCGCCGACGACACCGTACGTGTGCACTATCAGGGGACCTTGATCGACGGTCGCGTGTTCGACAGCTCGATCGAGCGCGGTGAGCCGGCCGAGTTTCCGCTCGCCGGCGTGGTGCCGGGTTTTCGTGAGGCGCTGTCGCTGATGCATGTCGGCGACCGCTGGCAGGTGTTCATGCCAAGCACGCTGGCGTACGGTGAGAAGGGCGCCGGTGCGGACATCGGGCCGAACGAGACCCTGATCTTCGAGATGCAACTGCTCGATATCGTGCGCTGATCCCCGGGTCGCGGATGGCGCCGCTGAGCGCACGGCCTGGCTGTAGCGTTATTCCCAGATCGCCTTGCCCGGCGGCATCACCAGGCGCACACCGGCGAACCGGGTGCGGTCTCCGGCTTCGGCGCAGTATCTGAACGTCGTGCGTCGGATGCCGGGTTGACTGTGCAGGCATCCGCCGCGCAGCGCGATCAGGTCGCGGTCACATGCACAGGGTTCGAGTGACGGGTCGTCCGGCGGCTCGTACGCGGGATAGGCGTGGATGGCGTTCGCACACCATTCCCAGCTCCGGCCAGCGTCGGTCAGCTCGCCCAGCCGCGCGGCAACCTCCCATTGGAATTCGTGCTGTGGCACCGCGCCACTCAATCCGTCGCCGCGCCCCGCCGCCCAGGCGGCGAATGCGCGCGCCTCGTGGGCGCTCAGCCCGGCAACCGGGGCATCCGGGTGCAGATCGACGGCACCGTTCAGGCCGACCTCGTACCAGTGGTCGTCGGCGTCGCGCCGCCACTGCCACGGTGCCGCGACCACGCCCTGTGTACGCCAGTGCCAGCCAACATCGTCCCACCACCCTGCGGTGGCGTAGCCGCCGTCGTCGATGAAGGCCAGGTATTCGGCGTTGCTCACGGGCCGGCGGGCGATGCGGAACGCGTTCAGCTCGACGACCTGGGGCGGGCGCTCGTTCGGCATCACCGCGCCGCCGCGCGCACCGATCCGGTAGTGGCCCTGTTCGATGCGGCATGTATCGTCGTGTGGCAGGCGTGGGTCGAGCACCGACCCGACCCGGTATTCGCCCCGCTCTCGGTCGGCGCTGCGCGCATTCAGCACGGCGAGCAGCCGTTCATAGACCAGGCCCAGTCGTTGCGCCAGATGCCACACCAGCCAGCTGTCGTCGAGCAGTGGATGATCGGGAACGCCACCCGGGTTGGCGAGGCGGGCCAGATGCTCGTCGAACACCTGTGCCGCCCAGTTCAGCAGATGATCCTGCGGCGGCAGTTCGTCATCGACCGACGCCGCCGGCCTTTCGCTGGCGTCGAACAGGTGTCGCACGCGCGTGGCGAGATCGTCGTCGCCGATTACGATGTTGCGCAGCAGGTGCAGTTCGAGGTAGACCGCGCGGCCGAGCAGCCATCCCGCTGACGGCAGCGCCTCGTCGAAGCGCCGCTTGCAGTCGCGGGCGGGCAGTGACTCGACGAGTTGCAGCAACAGGTTCTGGACGCTGGCGAGGGCGCCGAGCGAAAGTGGATCGATCATGACGGGCGGGGTGTCTTTGGAATGGACGGGTGACCTTCGCGCACGCTGCCGGAGGTGGCGGAACGGGCTGGAATGTTACCGCGATTTGGCAGGGCGTCGTGCAGGCGGCGCCTCAGGCGGCTGCATTGGCGGTGCCGTCGCCGACCAATCCTTCCAGGTAGGCGATGATGTCGTCGGACTCGTACAGCCAGTGCACGCCGCCATCGGTCTGCGGGATGCGCAGACAGGGCACCTGCAGGCGGCCGCCGCCGTCCAGCAGCTCGTCGCGCCACGGAGCAAGCTTGGCATTGCGCAGTTCAATGTCGGCACCAAGGCGGCGCAGTGCGCGCCGGGTCTTCACACAGAACGGGCAGGCGTGAAACTGGTACAGGGACAGGCCGCGCGTCGTTGCGTCGACACGCGCCTGTTCGGCGGGTTGACGCTGCGGCCGTCGTGGCGCGGTCAGCGCATCGACGAACAGGATGAGCCGCCCGATCGGCCAGCGGATCAGCTGCGCGATCATGCCTTGCCGCCGCCGAGACAGGGCGGAGACTGCGGTGCTTCGCCACCCTTTGCGAACCATTCTTCCGGGGTCATCGTGTGCAGGGCTAGCGCATGGATGCCACCGGCGAGTTCGTCCGACAATGTACCGTTGACTGCGCGGTGGCGCTGCAGCAGCGGCTTGCCGTCGAAGCGGTCGCTGACCAGCACGACGCGGAAATGTGATTGCGAGCCCTCGGGCACGTTGTGCATGTGGCTCTCGTTCTGCACCTCGAGGTGCAGCGGCGCGAACGACTCGCGCAGGCGTTGCTCGATCTGTTGCTGCATGTCCATCGTCTGCTCCCGGATGCGGCCGGCCGTCGGTGCCGAATGTGTTCGATTGTCCACCTGCCGTGCCGGGTTTCAAACCGGTGGTGGGCGCGGGTTTGTCCGCCGCGTGCTAGCCGATACCGTTCCAGAACTCCGAGTCGCGCGCCAGGAACTGGTCGAACGGGATGTAGTGCGAGCCGTCGCACGAGAAGTTCAGGCCGACGATGCCGTTGAACACGTTGATCGAGCCGGCACGCAGGTAGATGGTGTCGTCGGCGAAGCGCAGGTGGCGGAAGGTGTCGAAGATCGGCCGGATCTGGTCCTGCGGCACGACCGCGTCGGTCGGGTAGTCGCGATGCGGGAAGGCCAGGCAAACGTCCGGGTCGACCAGGTCCTCGAATTCGAGCAGCTGGTAACGGAACGGGTCGTCCAGCAGCCAAATGGTCGCGCGGCTGCTGGAGAAATGGATCTTCAGGTGGAACACGCCGCTCTCGACGACGAGTTCCTCGAGCGTCGGCAGGATCTCGTCGATGTGTTCGTCGAGGCGGCTCTGGATCCGGCACTGCTGGAACACGTGGCCGCGGATCGCCGGGTCGCCCTTGAGCTGACGCCAGCGGGTCGGCTCCGAGTACAGTTCCTTGGTGATCGGCAGGCCGCGCAGGTCGAAGTCGCCACCGAGGTAGCCGATGAACTGGTCGTCGCGGTAGACACGCTGGATCGCCGTTACTGACGGCCGGTTGGCGCGCAGGCTGATGTAGGCCTCGGACAGCGACATGTCGCGGTTGGGTGGCAGGCTGGTCATGTAGGGGCGGTGTGAACGGTCGCGACCGAAGTCCTCCGGCATCAGGCCGTCACAGGACGCATTGGAGCTGATCTGGATCCCGTTGCGGTCGAGTGCGTACAGGTAGCTGACATACGGCACCTTGGGCATGGATTCCGTCAGCAGGTGGTCGAGCGACGGCCGGTCCTCCCAGACCTTGGCGCAGCGCCGCGCGACCCGGCGCATCGGGTCGATCAGCATATTGTGCAGTGTTGCGCGCTGGCGCAGGATGCGCTGCCGCAGCGGTGTGTCGTTGTCTACGTCCACGGGCGGTCCGCTTGTAGTGTCCCCGACCGGATTCTGCCTTATTTCCGCCGACGCCTGTGAGTCAGCGTTTGCCGCGGTCGCCCGGCGGCAGCGGGAAGGGCGTGATGTTGCTGGGCGAGCCGTCGATGTCGAGGATCTTGTTCTGACCGCGGCGTTCAACCTCCTCGATGCGCACGATTGCGTGCATCGGCAGGATCAGTCGCTGCACGCCGTCGAATTCGGCCCTCAGCCGGTCTTCGGCGGGGTCGATCACCAGTGCGGTGTGCTCGCCGAACAGCAGCCCACTGACCTCGACGAAGCCGTAGAGCTGGGCCGACGCGACCTGCTGCGCGTGCAGCTGGTACAGCTTGCCGTTGTTGTGGAACGAGACCCGGTAGATGTGCATTCGTCCTCCCGACGCGGCGTGGCGCCTCGCATTCTAAGGCCGAAGCCGTCGCCGCGGGTGCGGTATCATGCCCAGCCCAACTGGTCGGATCCGGGTGTGCGATGGGCGTTTTCAAGGAACTCGAGGCGGCGCAGACCGGCGGCTCGGTCCCGCTGGCGCGGGTGCTCGATGCGTTGCCGTGGAACGCCGACGGCCTGCTGCCGGCGATCGCGCAGCAATACGACTCGGGCGAGGTGCTGATGCTGGCGTGGATGAATCGCATTGCCCTCGACGAAACGCTGACCACCGGTCGCGTTTGCTACTGGTCCCGCTCGCGCGGCCGGCTGTGGCGCAAGGGTGAATCGTCCGGCCAGGTGCAGATGCTCAGGGAGGCGCGCATCGACTGCGACGGCGATACGCTGCTGCTGAAGGTCGACCAGACCGGTCCCGCGTGCCACACCGGCAGGCGCGCCTGCTTCTACAACCGCATCGACGGTGACCGCGTCGTCGTCGACCGCGATGTGCTGATCGACCCGACGGAGCTGTACCGGCCGTGATCGAGGTTTCGCCGATACCCGCGTTCGACGACAACTACATCTGGCTGCTGACGCGCCCGGGTACGCACGCCTGTGCCGTAGTCGATCCCGGTGACGAAGACCCCGTCATCGAGCGCCTGCAGGCCAGCGGCCTCGAGCTGCGCGCGATCCTGATCACGCACAAGCACGGCGACCACGTCGGTGGCATACGCGGACTGAAGGAACGCTGGCCGGGTGCGGTCGTCTACGGGCCGGCCGGAGAACCGATCAAGTCGCTGGAACGGCGCCTGCACGGTGGCGATCGCATCACCCTGAACGATCTCGGCGTGACCTTCGATGTGCTCGACGTGCCCGGTCACACCGAGGGCCATATCGCGTACCACGACGCCAACGACGGCATGTTGTTCTGCGGCGACACGCTGTTCGCCGCGGGCTGCGGGCGCGTGTTCAGCGGCACGTTCGAGCAGCTCAGCGATTCACTGGTGCGGATCGGTCGCCTGCCGCCACGCACGCGGCTGTACTGCGCACACGAATACACGCTCGCCAACCTCGGCTTTGCGGCCTGGGTCGAGCCGGACAGTGCGGCGCTGGCCGAGCGCACCGGGCGCGACGAGGCCTGCCGCGCGCGCGGTGAGCCGACCGTGCCCTCGACGGTCGCCGACGAGCTCGCGACCAACCCGTTCATGCGCACCGACCAGCCCGCCGTGATCGACGCGGCGAGCCGCTGGGCCGCCCGCCCGCTCGGCGACCGCGCCGACGTTTTCCGCGCACTGCGCACCTGGAAAGACAAGGACTACGACTGATGAGCCAAGCCGTTCTGATCACCAACGCCCGCCTGGTCAACGAGGGGCGCATCGACGAGGGGGATCTGCTCGCCGTCGACGGCCGCATCGCGCAGGTCGGTGGCCATATCAGTCACCCGACCGCTGCAGTCATCGACGCCGCCGGCCGCGTGCTGATGCCTGGCATGATCGACGACCAGGTGCACTTCCGCGAACCCGGTGCGACGCACAAGGGCGACCAGGCCACCGAGTCACGCGCCGCGATCGCCGGTGGCATCACCAGCTTCATGGAGATGCCGAACACCAAGCCGCAGACCGTGACGCTGGACGCGCTCGAGGCCAAGTTCGGGCTGGCCGCCGGGCGCGCCTGGGGCAACCATGCCTTTTACCTCGGTGCAACCAACGACAACATCGACGAGATCCGCCGCCTCGGCGTCGACCAGACCTGCGGCATCAAGGTCTTCATGGGCGCGTCGACCGGCAACATGCTGGTCGACGATCCGAAGACGCTCGAACAGATCTTCCGCGATGCCCCGACGCTGGTCGCGACGCATTGTGAAGACACGCCGACGATCAAGGCCAACGAGGAACACTACCGCGCCGATTACGGCGATAACATACCGATGCACCTGCACCCCTTGATCCGCAGTGAGGAGGCGTGCTGGCTGTCGTCGTCGTTCGCGGTCGATCTCGCGCGGCGCTTCGCGACCCGGCTGCACGTGCTGCACCTGACCACCGCGCGCGAGCTGGCGCTGTTCGAGACCGGGCCGGTCACCGACAAGCGCATCACGGTCGAGGCCTGCGTGCACCACCTGTACTTCAGCGAGGCCGACTACGCGCAGCGCGGCACGCTGATCAAGTGCAACCCGGCGATCAAGACCGCGGCCGACCGCGCTGCGCTGCGCCAGGCGCTGGCCGACGACCGGATCGATGTGATCGCGACCGACCACGCCCCGCATACGTTGGAAGAGAAGGCCGACCCATCATATTTCAAGGCGCCGGCCGGCCTGCCCCTGGTGCAGCATGCACTGGCGATGGCATTGGAACTCGTGCACGACGGCGTCATGCCGCTGACCCAGCTGGTGCGCAAGGTCAGCCATGCACCGGCCGAACTGTTCAACGTGCGTGAGCGCGGCTACCTGCGCGAGGGCTATTGGGCCGATCTGGTGCTGGTCGATATGGAACGGTCGCAGACGATCGTGCGCGACGACGTGCTGTACAAGTGCGGATGGTCACCGCTCGAGGGCGATACATTGCGCTCGAGCATCGTTGCGACCATCGTCAACGGCGATCTCAAGTACCGCGAAGGCGAGTTCCTCGGCAGTGCCGGCGGCATGCGCCTCGAGTTCGAACGGCGTTGAATCCCTTCGTGGCTCCCAGGGCCGCGCGAGCGGGACAGCAGAGGGTGCGCTTCATGTGGTTGTCAGCCAGTGCATTCACGCGGACCCCGCTGTTTGTTCACATTGCTCATCGAAGGTCTTCCACCATGGGCAACATGAAACGCCGGCTGAAATCAACGTCGATATGATGAGAGATTGAAAGAACACGAGCCCTAACTGTTCTGCAAACAAATGCACACCAATCGTGCCGAGCAAGCCGAAAAGTAACAGGCACAACAGATCAAATCTTTTCTCTCTTGCAAGCATCTTATAAATACATCTGTTTGCGTGCAGGAAAAACAAAAAGGCAAGAGCAGCGGGTATCAAATAATAAGACTTGCCGATCAAATGGGTAAACGCGGCAAACGCCGGTATCATCAGGGTGCCAAATCGTCCGAAGCAGCGACTTTCAGTGATCATATCTGTGCGTTGAACCCGACGAACCGACAGCAAGGCACGTCAGTGACAACGGGGTAGCGCCCTCCAATCCTTTCAATCCCTCTTCTTTCGGTCATCGCCACGCGACGCCGCGGCATGGCACCGGGTAGGTTGTACGGAATGGCTGGTCCGCGAAGTGCCTGTCGCGGTCGAAGCAGGTCACGTATCCCGGGCCGTCGAACCAGAACAGGTTGGGGTTCCGGGTCTCGAAGATCGTCCAGCGCCCCGGCACGCGGGTCCTGACCTCGTAGTGCAGGTGCGGGATCGCGATCGCGAGCATGCCGGTGCGGCCGAGTTCGGCAATCGGCTGGCCACGCTGCACGCGTTGGCCCGGTTCGACCAATCCGCGATCGAGGTGCAGGAAGAAGGTGCGCACCGTATTGCCCTGTTCGTCCAGGCCGTGTTCGAGCACGACACGGTTGCCGTACATCGGCTCGAAGTAGGCCTCGATCACCGTCCCTGCTGCCGGCGCGAGTACCGGCGTGCCGACCTCGGCGAGGATGTCGATGCCCTGATGACCGTCGTAGCCGGCCCAGTGGCCGTTCAGCGTCGACGGCGCGTTCGATGGCATGACATTGGGCAGTCCATCGCTGCGGACCGGCTCGGCGTCCGGCGCCATCTCGCCGTACGGGGCCGGCCACAGGCCCGCACATCCTCCCAGGCCGAGCGCGAGTGCCAACCCGACGGCGCGTGCGCCGCGGTGTTCACGCAATGCCGATCGCGCCCTTGTCCACGCCTTCATAGGCATACACCTTGAACCAGTCGTCGGGGTGCGCGGTCTTGAGTTCGCGGGCGATGTGCAGGGCAATGTTCTCTACGGTCGAGTCGGTGTCGATCAGGTAGCAGGCGGCCTGCGGCAGCGTCAGGCCGAACTGGCCGTGCGCGCTCTGGTAGCCGAACTCGTAGTAGGGAATGCCGTCGCGCTCGCTGGTGCCGATCAGGTCGTCACGCGTGCCGATGTAGATGTCGCTCCATCGCGCGGCCCAGTCGTCCTCGAGCGAGGTGTCGCGCTGGCCGCTGCGCAGGATCTCGAGGCGCGAGCGGTGACCGTGCGCGATGCGCTGACAATTGCCGTAGTGGTGCTTCAGGCCGTGACTGTAGTGGTAATACGCCCCCGATGCCGACTCCGGCCACAAGCGCACGCGGACCCCGCTCACGTTGACCGGCGTCTGCGGCGAGAGATAGTCGCCGATGATCTGCGCGAGCCGGTCGGCGACCACCTGTTCGCAGGGAATCAGGCGTACGGCATCGCGCGGCGAACGGTGCTCGATCACGCGGCCGTCATCGGTGATGAACGTCAGGTGCAGGCCGTGCGGCACCTCGGTGACGGTGAGCCCGCGGTTTTCCGCCGGCACCAGCAGCTTGTGGTCGAACTGCTCGTCGATCAGGCGCTTGATCGAGCGCTTGACCTCGCCGAAATCGACCACCATGCCCTGGTAGTCGAGATCGCCTTCGAGTTCGATATCGACCTGCCAGCTCTCGCCGACCAGGCCGCGACTCGGGCTCAGTATCGAATTGTCGATGACAGTCAGGCGTTTGACGAACAGGGTGGTCATGCGTCGAGGATACCTTGAAACCCGACGCGTGCGGCAGGGCTTGCAGGCGGCATGGAGTTCCCGTCCGGCGGCTGCGAGAAATGTGGGGTTTTGCGTGCGCCCGCGGGGCGGTCAGCCGGGCCGTGTCCTGGTACCCTCACGAGGTCGTGAGAAACCTGCACCTTAAAACGGCTTTCGCCCTCTGTCTGCTGTTCGCGCTGGCGTCGCGCGCACCGGCCGGCGTGATCTTCGACGTCCCCCACGCCCCGCCCGGGCTGATAGACAATCTGACTGCGCGGTCGGGACTCGAGGCGGAGCCATGCGACGCCCCGCTATGGAAGGTGCAGCGCCTGTTCCGCAGCACCGAAGACGATCTCAGGCCGGCGTTGCACGCATTCGGTTATTACGCTGCCCAGATCGACAAGCACCTGCGGCGCGATGCGGAATGCTGGCACGCGACAATCGAAGTCGCGCTCGGCGCACGTACGACGATCTCGGCACGCGACATCGACATCGCGGGCGAGGCGCGCGACGACCCCGAGCTCGCCAAGGTCATCGCCGATCTGCCCCTGTCCGTCGGGACGCCGCTCAACCACGCCGACTACGAGACCATCAAGGAACGGCTGCGCCAGTTCGCGGCCGAGCGCGGCTACCTCGACTTCACGTTCACCCGCCGCGAGCTGCGCGTCCACCCCGAGCGTGCGCAGGCCGAGGTGCTGCTCGCCGCGGACAGCGGTCCGCGCTACCGTTTCGGTCCGCTGAGCTTCAGCGAACAGCGTCTCGACGAGGATTTCGTGCACCGGCTCGCCGGACTGCACGAGGGTGAGCCCTACGATGCACGTGCGGTTGCCGCGCTCGACCGCAAGCTCAGCGATTCGGGCTACTTCCAGCGCGTCGAGGTGCGCCCACAGCGCAATCGCGCCGACGGCCGCGCGATCCCGGTCGAGGTGACGCTCGAACCGGCCAAGCGCCAGGCATGGAAGGCGGGCATCGGCTACGCCACCGATACCGGACCGCGCGTCAGCCTGAGCTACGAGAACCGCTTCGTGAATCGTCGTGGGCACCGCTTCGAGAGTGCGTTGAGCGTGTCGCCTGTGTTGTCGACGCTGGGCGCGGATTATGTCGTGCCCGGCGAGGATCCCCAGGTGCAGAACTACGCCTTCGGTGGCGCGCTCACCCACGAGTCGACCGACACCAGCGACAGCGACAGTGCGTCGCTGCATGCGCGCTACACGTACAAGACCGTACGCTGGACCAGCAGCCGTTTCATCGAACTGCTGCACGAGCGTTCGACCGTTGGCAGCGACGACACGACGGCGACGCTGCTGATGCCGGGCGTGGCCTGGGATCGCACCGTCGCCGACAACCTGCTGCGCACCAACCGCGGTTACCGTGTCAATCTCGAACTGCGCGGTGCCTTCGAGGGCCTGTTGTCGACCGCTTCGATGTTTCGGGTCCAGGCCGGCGCGAAGGGCATCTACCGTCTCGGCAATGCGGGACGCGTGACCGCGCGCGCCGATGCCGGGATCCTGATCGGCGACAGCACGGGGGACCTGCCGGCCTCGCTGCGGTTCTTCGCCGGTGGCGACAACAGCGTGCGTGGCTACGCCTACAAGTCGCTCGGACCGGTCGATGCGAGCGGCGACGTGGTCGGCGGCCGCAACCTGCTGACGACGAGTCTGGAATACGAACATCCGGTGCACGGCGATGACTGGTGGGCGGCGGCGTTCGTCGACGCCGGCAACGCGTTCGACACCGACCGCATCGAGTTGCGCGCCGGCTACGGCGTCGGCCTGCGCTGGTATTCGCCAATCGGCCGCGTGCGCCTGGATGTCGCGGTGCCCGACGACACCCGCGACGATTACTGGCGCCTGCACTTCGGCCTCGGGGCGGACCTTTGAGCGAAACGCCGCCCGCTGCGCCGGCACGCCCGAAGCCGTCCGGCTGGCGCTGGCCGCGGCGCGTGGTCGCGCTGCTGCTGTCGATCATCGTGCTGCTGCCACTCGCGGCGTACCTGGTGTTGGCGACCGAGGTGGGTAGTGGCTGGCTGCTGCACCGGATCAGTGCGGCGGCGCCGTCGCAGGGGATACGGTTCGCGTTTGCGCGCAGTCGCGGCGCGCTGCTCGACGACATCGAACTTGGCGACGTGGTGCTCGAGGTCGCGCAGGCCCGTGTCGAGGTCGGCACGCTGCACCTGCGCTGGCGCCCCCAGGACCTGCTGCAGCACCTGCTGCACGTCGAACGGCTGGCGCTGGCGGACGTTCGCGTGGAACCACCGCCACCGTCACCGCCACAACCCTATACGCCGCCCGAGCTGCCCGCGCTGACGCTGCCCGTCAGGGTGCAGGTGGACCGCCTGGAGCTCGACCGGGTCGTCGTGCAGCAGCCGGACGGCGACGTCGCACTGACCCACGCATCGGCTGCGGCCGCACTGGATGGCGACGGCGTGCGCTTAGACGATCTCGAATTGATGGCGCTGGATGCGCGCGTGAACGGCCGGATCGGAATGGGCGCAACGGCTCCGCACGCGCTGCAGGCGACCCTCGACGCGGCGCTGCCGGCATCGCTGACCGGCGCGGATGTTGGCGATACGACGCTGCAACTCGCGATCGCCGGACCGGCGCTGCGGCCGACCTTCACGCTGATCGTGAGCACACCGACCGCGCTGCGTGTCGAGGGTGGGGTCGAATTCGACCGCTCACAGCCGGGTTTCGACCTGAACGCCAAGTGGCCCGCGCTGCAATGGCCGGTGCGCGGCGAGGCCCAGGTCCAGGCCGGCGCGGGTACGTTGTCGGTCGCCGGCACCGCCGATGCGTACCGGCTCGCGCTGCGCGCGCCGGTCACGCTGCCCGGCCGGCCGCGCCTGGACGTCGCGCTCGACGGCCATGGCGATACCGGCGGCCTGTCGCTGCAGCCGTTGCGCGTGGGCATCCGCGACGGCGAGGTGCGTGCCGAGGGCAGGGTCGGCTGGCGCGCCGGTGTCGACTGGCGGCTGCAGTTGCAGGCCGAGCGGATCGACCCGGGCTTGTTCGCGGCCGAATGGCCCGGCGCGCTGCAGGGCAGGGTCGCCGTCGATGGCCGGTTGCCGGCGGACGGACCGGCGGTCGTCGACGCACTGATCGAGTCGCTGTCCGGCACGCTGCGCGGTTACCCGGTGAGCGCACAGGGTCGGCTTGGCTGGCGTGACGGCGGCCTCCTGACCGAAGGCCTGAAACTCGCCTCCGGACCGAACCGCGTGCATGTCGATGGCCGTGCCGGCGAACGGCTCGATCTCGCGTTCGACGTCGATGCGCCGGATCTGGCCAGTCTCTACCCCGGCCTGGCGGGACGCATCAGCGGCCAGGGCAGTCTGGCCGGCAGTCCGCAGCAGCCGACCGTGGTGGCGGACCTGAAAGGTGGCGACGTGACGTACGCGGGCATGCGCGCGGCCACGCTGGCGCTGCAGTTGGACTGGCGCGGCGAGGCGGGCAGCGGTGAACTGCAGGTGACCGGCATCGAGCAGGGTGAAACGCGCATCGGCGCGCTGACCGCCGCGCTCGACGGCCAGATTGCGGCGCACACGCTGCGCCTGACCGCCGACGGTCCTGGCGTGCGCCTGGCGCTGGCCGCGGCCGGCGGTGTCGACGCCGCGCGCACGCGTTGGCGGGGCAGCTTGCAACGCCTCGACGCCAACATCGACGAGCTCGGTGAATGGCGCCTGCGCGAGCCGGTTGCGGTGGACGTCGGTGCCGACGCCTCACGCATCGAGCGCCTGTGCCTGGTGCAGGACGCCACCAGCCTGTGTGCCCGCGCCGGCTGGTCGACGGCGTCCGGCATCGACGCCGATGGCGAGATCAGCGGTTTCGATCTGGGCCAGCTCGCGCGCCGAATCCCGGGCGATGCCGAGATCGAGGGCACCCTGGCCGCGCGCTTTGCGGTCAAAGGGCCGCCGCAACGGCCAAGCGCGAGCTTCGAGCTGAAGCCCAGCGACGGTCGCGTTCGGGTCACCGAGGGCCTTGAGCCCTTCGAACTTGCCTATCGCAATGCCCGTCTGCAGGGCACGTTCGCCGACGACCGCGGCAGCGCCGAGCTGGCCCTCGAGATCGGGACCAACGGGCGTGCCGACGGCAAGGTCACGCTTGGGGCGCAGCGCGACGGCCGGCGCGCGCTGGGCGGACGTGTCACGGCGGCCTTCCCGGATCTCGCCCTGGTCGCCGGTTTCGTACCGGCGCTGCACGCGGTCAAGGGACGTCTGGCACTGGCCCTCGACCTCGGCGGCAGCCTCGCCCGGCCGACCATCGACGGCGAGCTGGCGATCCGCGATGCGGCCGCCAGCGTGCCGGCGGCGGGTATCGACCTGCGCGACGTCAACCTGCGCGTGCACGGCGACGGCCGTGGTCCGCTCAAGGTGGACGGCGCGCTGACGTCGGGCGAAGGACGCCTGGCGCTCATCGGGGACGTCGACCCCGCAGCGCCCGGCGGCATGGCCGTGGACGTGCGTATCAAAGGTGAAGACTTCCAGGCCGTACGCCTGCCCGAGGCGACCGCGCTGGTGTCACCCGATCTGCGTCTGGCCGGCAAGGGGCCTTACCGACTGACCGGCACGCTGCGGGTGCCGCGCGCCAAGATCGAGCTCAAGGAATTGCCGAAGGGCACGGTCGCGGTCAGCGACGACGAGGTGATCGTCGGCCGCGACGGTACGCAGGCGGCGGAGAAGCGTCGCAGTCCGGTCGCGGCCGACCTGCGCATCGAACTCGGCGACGCGGTCAGTTTCAAGGGTTTCGGTCTGGTCACGCGGCTCGGCGGCAGCCTGCACGTGAACAGCGGTGCGGCCGGCACCTCGGTCGACGGCAAGATCGAGATGCGCGATGCAAGCTACAAGGCCTACGGTCAGGACCTGACCGTGGAACGCGGACGCCTGCTGTTCGCCGGGCCACCGGGCAACCCGGATGTCGACCTGCGCGCGGTGCGCGTGTCGCGCGACGGCGATGTGCGCGCCTACCTGGCGATGAGTGGACCGCTGGCCAAGCCACGTCCGCGCGTCTACGCCGAACCGTCCATGCCCGAGGCCGAGGCGGTCGCCTACCTGCTGACCGGGCGCGGACTGGACGCGGCCGGCAAGGGCGAGGGTGCCGACATCGCCAGTGCCGCACTGTCGCTCGGCCTGTCGCGTGGCGAACCGCTGCTGCAGGATCTCAGCGACCGACTGGGCCTCGACGACCTGCGCGTCGAGAGTGGCAGCAATGGCCTGGAGGACAGCTCGCTGCTGCTCGGCAAGTACCTCAATCCCGACCTCTACGTCGGCTATTCGCAGGGGCTGTTCAGTCCCGAGGGCGCGGTGCTGCTGCGGCTGCGCCTGAGCCGGCGTTTCGAACTCGAGAGCCGTTCCGGCAACGAGCAGTCTGTCGACCTTTTCTACAAGATCGAGCGCGACTGAGATCGCCTACTGTTGCGGCTGCTGTGCCGGCGGCATGCCGCCCCACAGCCGCCAGATCCATGGCGGCACCGGCTGAGGGTCGGACCACACCCCGCGCCGGTCGATGCGCGCCTCGGTCTCGGCGCGCACGTAGGGATGCGCCAGACGCTCCTGATCGGACAGTTGGGAGAGTGGTGGCTCGTACTGCACCGTCGACCACGCCAGCCCGGCGTACAGCAGGTCCAGGGCGATATCGCGGTTCTGCACCTGCAGGCCGCCGCGCACCCGGTAGCCGTCGATCTCGGCGGCGTCCACGACCACGAACGTGCCGGTCAGCCGACGCGCCAACGTCGAGGATGCCACCTCGCCCCAGGGCTGGTTCAGCTCCGGCGCGTCGATGCCGGCGATCTCGACCCGGTACTGGCCGCCGCCGACATCCAGGATCAGGGTGTCGCCGTCGATCACGCGCAACACCCTGCCAGGCAGATTGACGGCCTGCAGCGCCGGGGACAAGGCGGTCATCAGCAACACCAACGCGCCGGCGAATGTGGGTCGCATGAGGAACTCCGAAGCGGATTGGAGATGACGACGATAGCGTCGATCGCGTGCCGGTGCACGCCGGGTCGCCCTGGCGGGAAAATGGAGCCGGTGCGCGGACTTGAACCGCGGACCCACGCATTACGAATGCGTTGCTCTACCAACTGAGCTACACCGGCGCGAGGCCGCGCATTATAGGGACAGAGCCCAGCGCGACTCAAGCCACGGCCGGGCGTTCGGCGCGTGTTCAGCCGCGCGCCGCGGTCCACGCGTAGGGCGAGGGATCGACGATCGGCTCGCGCCCCAGCACCAGGTCGGCGGCGAGCCGGGCCGAGGCCAGGCCGAGTACGATGCCGTTGCGGAAATGGCCGGCGTTGACGTACAGGTCGGCGATTCGCGGGTGGCGGCCGATGAACGGTACGCCGGCCGGGGACGACGGCCGCAGTCCGGCCCAGTGCGCCTCGACCACGCAGTCGCGCAGTACCGGGAATCGTTCGGTGGCGATCTGGAACAGTTCGGCGCGCGCCTCGGCCGTGGTCGACTTGTCGAAGCCGACATCCTCGATCGTGCTGCCGAACAGCGTACGGCCATCGCGGCGCGGTATCACGTAGCGGTTCGCCTCCAGCACCATGCGCGTGATGGTGCCGGGCGGTGCGCGGAACATCAGCATCTGGCCGCGCAGCGGGTGGATCGCGGGCGGATCAGGCAGTCCGTCGAGCAGTCCGCCGCTCCAGGCGCCCGCGCACACGACGGTGCGGTCGCCGGTATGCTCACCGGATTCCGCGGCGACGCCGCGGCAGCAACCGTCGTCGACCAGCAGCCGGTGCACGCCGTCACCGGTACGCAACGTGACGCCGAGCCGTTCGAGGTGGATGCGCAGCGCGCGCACCAGGCGCGGATTGCGCACCTGGCCGACCTCCGGCATCCACAGCGCGCCGTCGACCGGGTGGGCCGCCCGGGGTTCGAGGGCGGCGAACCGCGCGCGGTCGATGACCTGAAGCACGCGTCCGTGTTGCTCGGCCCAGCGCGTCGCCTGGTCGTGTTCGTCCGGTGCGATCAGGATGAGCCCGCTGGCCGTGTATTCGGGGTCGACGCCGGTCGGCCGGGCGATCCGTTCGCAGAACGCCGGGTAGTGCGCCTGGCTCCAGCTCGCCAGCCGGGTCACGCTGTCGAGGTAGCGCCACGGGAACAGCGGCGACACGATGCCGCCGCCGGCCCACGACGATTCGCGCCCGGTCGCGCCGCGTTCGAACAACACGACACTGTGACCGGCTTCACGCAGTTCGAGTGCGGTCAGCATGCCGACCGCACCGCCGCCGATGACGAGGATGCGATTCATGAGGATGGAAAATCTGCCGCTACAGTCGGGTGCGCGGCGATCATCACCGCTTGTCGGGAAATTGCCGCAGTCTATCATCCGCCCGGCAGCGACTTTTTACCGATACTGCTATACGGACCACTATGAACAGACAACGAGGACTCACGCTGGTCGAATTGATGGTCACGCTCGCCGTGGCCATCATCCTGATCGCGGTCGGCATGCCGTTGTTCACCGGCGTTGCCGCGAACAACCGTGCCACGACGCAGGCCAACACATTCCTGACCGCGTTCAAGCTGGCCCGCAGCGAGGCGGTCAAGCGTGCGACCAACGTCTCGGTGTGTGCAATCGACGACCCCGATGCCAGCCCGCCGACCTGCGGCGGCAACGATGACTGGGACAACGGGCTGCTGGTGTTCACCGACGGTGACACGGCCGGAACCATCGACGGTGGCGACGAACGGATCAGGGCGTTCCCGATCGCGACGGCGGGGTCGGTGGCCACGACGCCGGGCGCTTTCTTCCGCTTCCAGGCGCGCGGTGAGGTCGACAGCATGACCGCCAATGGCGCCTGCGCCGGTAGCGGCAGCTGTATCGACCTGGGCCAGAGCGAGACCAGCGGCAACCAGTCACGTTGCCTGTACATCAATGCCAGCGGACAGGTCCGATTGGAGCGTGCAGCATGCAGTTGAGGGCTTTCGATCGCCGTCGCGGGCGCGGTTTCACGCTGCTCGAGGTGCTGGTCGCGCTGATCGTGCTGTCGATCGGCCTGCTCGGTCTCAGCGGATTGCAGACGCTCGGCCTGCGCAACAACTACAGCGCGTTCCAGCGCACCCAGGCCGCGCTGATCGCCGGTGACATCATCGACCGCATGCGCGCGAACCGCGACGCAGCCGTCGCCGGTGAATACGACACCGACTTCGGCGACGCCGCACCAGGCGCGGGCGCGTGTTTCAACAACTGCAACGGAGGCAATGTGGCGGATCTCGACCTGATCGACTTCAGGGCCGCGCTGAGCCGGATCTCGGGCGATGGGAAGATCGATGTCCAGCCGGTAGCCGCGGGCGGAATCACGTTCAATGTTGCCGAGGTATCGGTGTGCTGGGCCGATGATCGTGGGACAGACCTGGATTGCGCCAACGATGCAGGCCAGATCCTGGTTACGAGGTCGCAGCTATGAGCGCACTGAAGCGCCAACAGGGCCTGACCCTGGTCGAACTGATGATCGCGACCGCGCTGAGCCTGACGCTGCTGGCCGGTGTGCTGCTGGTATTCTCGGCCAACAAGGCCACCTACAACCTGCAGAACGGCCTGAGCGTGCTGCAGGAGAACGGCCGCTACGCGATCCAGCAGATCGCGTCGGACATTCAGCTGGCCGGTTACGGCGGCTGCATCTCGCCGCGCGTGAGCCCGGCGCCGCGCATCATCAATCTGGTCAGCACCAACGCGCCGAAGACCGATTTTCTCGACGGTTTTCCTGACCAGACCTTCTTCCAAGGACGGAATGATGAAACGGGGAAATATCACGACTACGACGACGCAGGAACGGAGATGGACATTGGTCCTGATTTCGACGGGGATGGCAACCGCGGAGACCAAGGCACCGATTCGCTGCAGATCCGCGGGCCGCTCGATCGCAAGCTCGACTACGTCTCGGGCGCCGTGATCACGTCGGGCACCGTCGATGTGCAGGGTTTCTCGGATACGTTCGAGGTCGGCGACTATGTCGCGATCTCGGACTGCGCCGGCGTCGACATCTTCGCGGTCAGCGGCGTCGGCGGCGGCGGAACGACGCTTGCGCACGCCGCGGGCGGAGCAACCAATTCCCAAGCCAACCTGTCACGTGGCTTCGGTCTCGACGCGACCGTCAGCAAGCTGGTCAGCCGTACCTACTTCGTCGCGGACACCGGCCGCGATAACAGCAGCGGTCAGGACATCATCGCGCTCTATCGAGAAGACGAGGATCCCGCCACGCCGGCAGTCGAGCTGGTCGACGGCGTCGAAGACTTCCAGGTCGAATACGGGCTCGATACTGATCTCGACGGGGAGATCGATGCGTTCCGTAACGGGCCCGGCGCCCCGACGATGGTGGCCACCGACTGGCCCAACGTGGTCGCGATCCGGGTCTCGCTGCTGCTCAGCAGCATCGAAGCGGCGAGCGCGACATCGGCCCCCTACACCTGGTTTCCGGTGCAGAACACGCCGATCACGCCGGCCGCGGGCGACCTGCGGGTGCGGCAGGAATTTTCGGCACTGATCTCCGTACGCAACGGGATTCTCGAATGATGCGAACACTCGACCGATTCGGCCATTTCCATCAATCGCGGCAGCGCGGTGTGGTGCTGATCGTCGCGCTGGTGCTGCTGCTGGTGCTGACCGTACTCGGCGCCGCGGGCGTGCGCGACACGACGATGGAGGAAAAGATGGCGGGCAACTTCCGCGATCTGACCGCGGCATTCGAGGCCGCCGAGGCCGCGCTGCGCACCGGCGAGCAGCAGGTTGCGAACACGACGGTGTTCGGGGCGATGGCGTTCGACGGCAGCGACGGCACCTACGACGTCTCGGTGATGTCGCACAGCGTCATGCCGAGCATGGTCGATGACGACGATGCCTGGATCGCGCTCAACACGAATCAGATGGACAAGGACCATACGCTGCTCAGCGCGGATCCCGAGTTTTACATAGAGAAGCTCCCGTCCATCGAGTTGCCGGGCAGCAATCTGGCGATCGGCACCCAGAACGTGCCGTTTCCGCTCAGCTACTACCGTGTCACCGCGCGGGGCAGGGGCATTTCACCGAACAGCGAGGTGATCCTGCAAAGCACGCTGTTCGACTGGAACGGGAACTAAGAGGTATTCATCATGCGCACGAAACTTGTCAGTACCGCGCTGGCGGTGATGTGGGGTTTGATGTCGAGCCGCGCCGCCGTCGCGCTGCCGGCACAGGAGCCTCTGTTCCTGGTCTCGCAGATCAGCCCGATGGTGATGTTCGCGATGTCGGTCGACCACCAGTTGTTCAAGAAGGCGTTCGCCGACTACTCCGACCTGAACGGCGACGGCAAGATCGACAACACCTACACCGACACGTTTGACTACTACGGCTACTTCGACAGCAACCGTTGCTACCAGTATGACAATGGGAGTGGCAATTTCGAGCCGCGCGACGCCGCGAACGGGGCCAACAGTCACCACTGCAACAACGCTGCGGCGAGCGGCGACTGGAGCGGCAACTTCCTGAACTGGGCGACGATGATGCGCATCGACGTGCTGCGCAAGGCCCTTTACGGCGGCAAGCGCTTCACCGATACCGACGCTGCCACGGTGCTGGAGCGCGAACTGGTGCCCGACGAGGTACATGCCTTCGTCAAGGTCTTCACCGCTGACGCGGGCGACGACATGGACAACTACGTGCCGAGCAACTACAACGCCGCCACGTCGACGATCTCGATCTGCAACGTCACGCCCGGTCCCGGCGGCAACACCCAGACGCAGAGCGTCAACACCGCGACCTACCCGCCGAAGATACGCATCGCGTCCGGATCCTGGCCGCGCTGGTCGGCGGACGAGGTCTACCAGTGTGGCTGGCGCAACAACGGCACGAGCCCAGGCACCGCAACGAACCTGTACAGCCCGAACACGTCGAATGCGCCGAACGTGCGTGTCGAGGTGTGTGTCGCCGGCAAACTCGAAGAGAACTGCAAACTCTATGGGGCGACCTACAAGCCGGTCGGCCTGTTGCAGGATTACGGTGAAGACGGGTCACTGCGCTTCGGACTGATGACCGGCAGCTACCAGAAGCGCGACAAGGGCGGCGTGCTGCGCAAGGCCATGGGCTACTTTGCGGGCAATGCCAATGCCGCGGACGACGAGGTCGACCTGAGCGACGGTACCTTCAACAACGTCAACGGCATCGTGTCGACGCTCGACAAGCTGCGTATCAACGCCTGGGATTACACGTCGCACGTGTACCAGGACTGCAACACCTTCGGCATCAGCATCAACACCTATCTGACGAGCAATCTCGCGACCCGTAAGTGCTCGAACTGGGGCAACCCGCTGTCGGAGCTGTACCTCGAGTCGGTGCGCTACCTGATCGGCAGTGGTGCGGCGACCAACACCTTCGATGTCGCAAACGATTCGCTGGGCCTGACACATGCGGCCTGGGACGACCCGATGCCGGCCGACGACTGGTGTACGCCGATGAACGTCGTCGTGTTGTCGAGCGGTGACAACAGCTTCGATACCGACAACCTGTCCGGCAACGTACCGGCTGTGCTCGGTGACATCGACGACGCGACCGACGCCATCGGCGTCGAGGAGATGAACCAGGGCGTATGGGGCGACGACGTGTTCATCGGCGAGGTCGGTGCGGCACCGGTGGCGAATCCCGACAGCAACGTATGTACCGCGAAGACATTCGATCAGTTGTCGCACATGCGTGGCCTGTGCCCGGCGACGCCGACCAAGCAGGGTGGCTACGCGATGGCCGGCATCGCCTACAAGGCGCACACGACCGACCTGCGCGCCGGCAACGGGTATCCGGACGACCAGACCATCAAGACCTTCGCGATCGCAATGGCCAAGAACCTGCCGGAGTTCTCGCTGAAGGTCGGTGGCGGCGCGGTCACGATCGTGCCGACGGCCTATGCCGGCCCGACCAATGCCTTGCCGGCGCTGGACAGCGATCAGTGGAAGGCCTCCACGCTCGCGGCGCTGACGGTGACGGCTGCGGAATACGACGGCGACGGCAACCTCGTCTACGTGCGGATGCTGCCACAATGGGAAGACTCGGCCTGGGGCAACGACTACGACCTCGACGTGATGTCGCAGATCTCGGCCTGCGTCGGCGCCGTGTGCCAGGGCCACGACGATGACAACAACGGTGCCAACGACAGCAACCCCGGCGACAACACGGTGCGCGTCACGGTGCGTATCGTGCACAAGTATGCCGGCGTGTCGGTCAAGGTCGGCTTCGTCGCCTCGGGTAGTACCGCGGATGGTGAATACACGAACCTGAGGTACAAGAACGGGGACAACTTCTCGGCCGACGATTTCGATAACGACAACCAGAACCGCGAACCGAACCCGTACATCGTGACCTTCAACGCCGGCGCATCGGGGGCGGTGAACCTGCCGACGCCGCTGCAGCTGGCTGCCAAGTACGGTTCGTTCAATGACAGCGACAACGCGGACCCCGGTGATCCAGTGTTGCCGGACGTGGCGGCTGAATGGGACGAGGACGGCGACGGTCTGTCGGACAGCTTCTTCTTCGCCGACGACCCGTCGCAGATCGGTCCCAAACTCGCCGCCTATCTGTCGACGATCGCAACCACCTCGTCATCGGCCTCGGTCGTCGCGAACTCGGTCAGCCTGCAGACCAACACGCGCCTGTTCCAGGCACGTTTCGACAGCAACGACTGGTCCGGCAGCGTGGTGTCGCTGGAAGTCGACCCGACGACTGGAGCCGTCAACCAGGTCGACCCGGAGTGGGACGTTGCGGAGCAGGTCAAGGATCAGGACCCGGACACCGGGCGTGAATGGATTACCTGGGACAGCACGATCGTCGACGGGGGCGGCAACGTCGTCGGCGGTGGCGTGCCGTTCCGTTGGGGCAGCCTGAATGTCGCCCAGCAGACGGCGCTCAATCTGAATCCCGCCTCCGGTAACCCCGATGCGTTGGGCAGCGCCCGTCTCGACTGGCTGCGCGGTGACCAGACCAACGAAGTCTCCCAAGCGGGCGGGCTGCATGTCTTCCGCGACCGAACGACCCAGGAGGGAGAGATCAGGCTGCTCGGCGACGTGGTCAACTCGACGCCGACCGTGGTCGGCGCGCCGCAGTTCAGCTACCCGGACACGATGGAGGCGGTCGCCTACTCGGACTTCAAGGCGGCAAACAGCGATGTCGAGTGCTTCGATTCGGGTGGCGCGCTGCGCTCGGTCGCAGACCTCGATCGGGAGCCGATCCTGTACTTCGGCGGCAACGACGGCGCGCTGCACGGCGTATCGGCCTGCACCGGTGACGAACGAATCGCCTACGTGCCGCTCGGCACCTATGCGACGCTGAACGAGCTGACGTCACCCAACTATCAGCACAAGTACTATGCCGACGGCCCGATCACGACGGTCGATGCCTTCTTCGATGGCGCCTGGCACACCGTGCTCATCGGCACGATGGGCGGCGGTGGATCGGGTATCTTCGCGCTCGATATCACCGACCCAGGTGATTTCGACGAATCCACGGCCGCGGATGTCGCACTCTGGGACATCATGGCGACGCCGACGGTCAACGGCAGCGACTTCGAGCAGCTGGGATACGCATACAGCCAGCCGATCATCGTCAAAGCCGAGGGCTACGCCGATTGGGTGGCGATCTTCGGCAACGGCTACCACGGCAAGGACGGCAAGGCGGTGCTTTACGTGGTACGGCTCAAAGACGGCCATTTGCTGTCGACGATCGACCTGTCGGCGGCGGGGCCCGGATCGGCGTCGCATGGCAACGGCAACGGCCTGGCGTCGGTCGCCGCGGTCGACGTGGACGGCGATGGTGATGCCGACCTGCTGTATGCCGGTGATCTGAACGGCAACCTGTGGCGCTTCCAGGCGACCGCCGGATCGGGCTTCGCGCGTGCCAACACCACGCTGCTGTACAAGGCCAAGAACCCGGCCGGCGACGTGCAGCACATCACGTCGCGCGTGGCGGTCGGTTTCCATCCGGTCTACGCCAAGGGTCGCATGGTCTTCTTCGGCACCGGCAAGTACTACGAGCTGACCGATCAGGACCCGGACACGGCCGTCGACCCGAACACCATGTACGGCATCTGGGACCGTGACGACGGCCAGACGATCACGTCCGTGACAGCGCGCAACTCCAATCGTCTGCAGCGGCAGACGATCACGACCCAGGTCCTGGAGACATTCGGTGGTGAGCAGGAGGAGATCCGCATCGTCAGCAACACGCCGATCCAGTGGGCCAATCCGGATTCGTCGATCGCTGCGGGTGCATGCGACACCGACCAGTCGTGTGGCTGGTATCTCGACATGGAGGATGACGGCGAGAAGATCGTGTTCGAGCCCATCCTGCGTGCCAGCCGCCTGATCTTCGTTACGACGACACCGTCACCGGTGGCGTGCGACGAGGGCGGTTCGGGCTGGCTGATGGAGATCGACCCGAGCAACGGCGGCCGTCTCGATATCCCGGTGCTCGACCTCGACGGCGACGGCGTGTTCGACATGTACACCGTCGACGACGGCAATGGCAACGAGGTCTCGACACCGATCAGCGGCGTCAAGTCCAAGGTCGGCATCATCCAGCCGCCGGCGATCCTGGCCGGCTTCGGTGAGGGCGACAATGAGTTCCAGACCAAGAACATGTCCGGCTCGAAGAACGCGCAGATCGACGTCAAGCGGGAACGCCCGGACGTCGGCGGCTCCGGCCGCAAGTCGTGGGTCAGGATCAAGTAAGGAGTGAACATGCACACGCGGCAGAAAGGCCTGACGCTGGTGGAACTGATGGTCGTGGTCGCGGTCATGGCCGTGCTCGCGGCCATCGCCTACCCGCTGTACACCAACCAGACGCAGAAGGCGCGGCGCGCCGATGCCAGGATAGCGCTGGAGGCGATTGCGATGGCGCAGGAACGCTTCTTTACGATCAACGGCAGGTACACAGCGAACCTCGCGTCGCTGCAGGTCTCCAGCGATATCCAGGGCGGTGACTCGAACGAAGGCTATTACACGATCGCCAACCCCACCTTGAGTGCCGGGGCGCAGGGTTTCAGTGCCACGGCGACCGCCGATGCAGGCGGCGCGCAGGCCAGCGATGCCGGCCACTGCGCAACTCTGACGATCAATCACCTTGGTACCAAAACCTCGACGGGATCGGCAGGCAACTGCTGGTAGTGGGCGTGTGGGCGGTCGGTCACGGCGGGTCGCTGCCCGCCGGCCCGGGCCGACCCGCAATACGTCGTTCGCGTCAGCCCCGCTGCCCGATCGCGTCGAGCAGGTTCCTCGGCAGCGCGAACACGACCGTCTCGGGTTCACCGTCGTCCTGCTCGACATCGCCGGCACCCCAGCCGCGCAGCTGCGCGATGACACTCTCGACCAGCACCTCGGGCGCCGACGCGCCGGCGGTCAGGCCGATCACGTCGACACCGTCCAGCCACTCGCGTCGAATGTCCTGCGGGCCGTCGATCAGGTACGCGGCGCGCCCCTGTTTCTCGGCGATCTCTTTGAGCCGGTTCGAGTTCGAGCTGTTCGGTGAGCCGACCACCAGCACCAGGTCGCAATGGCGTGACAGGCGCGTGACCGCGTCCTGGCGGTTCTGCGTCGCGTAGCAGATGTCGTCCTTGCGGGGTCCGCGTATCTCGGGGAAGCGGCGCTGCAGGGCCTCGATCACCCGTGCCGTATCGTCCATCGACAGCGTGGTCTGGGTGACGAACGCCAGGCGTGCCGGATTGCGCACCGCGAGCCGGTCGACGTCCGCGGGCGTCTCGACCAGGTAGATGCCGGCGCCGTTGTCGGCGCAGCGGTACTGGCCCATCGTGCCCTCGACCTCGGGGTGCCCGCGGTGGCCGATCAGTACCACCTCGTCGCCGGCGCGGCAGTGACGCGCGACCTCGAGGTGAACCTTGGTCACCAGTGGACAGGTCGCGTCGAACACCGTCAGGTTGCGCCGGTCGGCCTCGTCGCGCACCTGGCGCGCCACGCCGTGCGCGCTGAAAATCACCGTACCGCCGTCCGGTATCTCACCCAGTTCGTCAACGAACACGGCACCGCGATCGCGTAGGCGCTGCACGACGAACCGATTGTGTACGACCTCGTGGCGCACGTAGATCGGCGCGCCGAACGCGTCGAGCGCACGCTCGACGATCTCGATCGCACGGTCGACGCCGGCGCAGAAGCCGCGCGGATTGGCAAGCAGGATTTTCATGGACGCGATTGTCAGTGGCCGCGCGGGCGTTTTCAACCTGTGACACGGGCGGGAAACCCGGCCGCTGCCGGGGCGGTCCGGATCGCCCCGGCAGTCGTCAGTGCTGATCAGCCGGCGGCAACACGTCGAGGATCTCGACCCGGAACGTGATCTCGTGTCCGGCCAGCGGGTGATTGAAATCGACCTCGACGTGGCCCTCGTCGACCTCGACCACGCGGCCGGCCACGTCCTCGCCGTCGGGCAGCGTGAACGCGATGATCTGCCCCGGCTCGGGGATGAAATCGTGATCGAAGTCGGTGCGCGGCATCGGCTGGACCAGGGCCGGATCGCGCTCGCCGTAGGCCTGGTCCGGATACAGGTTGAGGGTCTGGGTGTCGCCCGCCGCGAGGCCGTAGATCGCAAGTTCGAGGCCGGGGCGCAGCGTGCCGTCGCCGACCGTGATCACCAGCGGGTCTTCACCAAAGGTCGACAGCGCCTCGGTGCGGTCCTCGAGCAGGATCGACAGGTGCAGCGTGACGCGGCTGCCGGGGACGATCTGCCCGGGTTCGCTCATGCGAGCAGCGGGCCCGGGGGTAGTTCGTCGATGGTCGGGGCGGCCTGCTCGGCGGCGATCGCGCGCAGTGTCGGCAGAACGAGCCCGAGCGCATCGGCGTGGGCGAGGGCACGCTCCAGGCGCGCCGGCGCACTGCGCCCCATGCACGTGTGCGCCGGGTCGCCGTCGAACGCGCGGCACATCGCGGCGATCAGGTCGTCGTTGTTGAAGCGTGATCCGGTCAGGCCCTCCTGCAGCGTGATGACCTCGTTGGCGATGGTGCGTGCCAGCGCCTCATGTTCCCGCCACAGTTCGCCGACCGTGCCACCGACGCGCAGCCCGGCAATGTTGCTGGTCAGGATGTACAGGTTCTTCGCCACCAGCTCGAACAGCATGTTGCGTGCGGACTCGACCACCGAGACCGGGATGTCGAGCGTCGCCAGCGCACGTGCCAGCAGTGTCGCGCGTGGGCCATGTGCGGGCGAGGGGATGATGACCTTGCTGTCCTGGCCCTTCTTCTTCTCGAACCAAACCGAGACCACGGTGACGTTGTCGATCTCGCGGTAATCGTCCGGCAACAGCTCGTTCTGCAGCAGGACCAGGCGCTTGCGCCAGGCCTTGGGCATGCGGCGCAGGACGTTGGCGAGATCGTTCTCGCCGACCGCGACCACGACCGCCCGGGGCTTGCGCAGCTCGGCCGCGATGCGCTTCATTCTCGACGTGCGCATTACCGGGTATACGGGATGACCGAGGCGCAACAGCGCACGCGCGAACACGCTGCCCATCTCGCCCATGCCGATCACGACCACCGGTTTCTCTGCCATGCTCAGGTTCCCTTGTGCCAGGTGATTTCCGCGCCGCCGTTACGGCGCGCCAAGGTACGTGCGAGCACGAACAGCAGGTCGGACAGCCGGTTCAGGTAGGTCACGCTGGCCGAGTTTACCGGCTCGTCACGCGAAAGTCGCAGCAGCGCGCGCTCGGCGCGCCGGCACACGGCGCGCGCGACATGGCAGCGCGCGGCGGCTTCGTTGCCGCCCGGCAGCACGAATTCGGCCAGTGACGGGAGCAGCGCGTTGTGCCGGTCGAGGGCCTGTTCCAGTTCGATCGTGCGCTCGGCCTCGATCAGTTCGGTGCCGGGCATCGCCAGCTCACCGCCGAGGTCGAACAGGCGGTGCTGCACCGACTCGAGCAGCGGGTCCATATCGTCTCCGGCCAACGCGGCGCGCAACAGCCCGATCACCGAGTTCAACTCGTCCACATCGCCGATCGCGGCGATGCGCGGGGCATCCTTGCGCACGCGTTCGCCGCCCGCCAGGCCGGTGCTGCCGTCGTCGCCGCCGCGTGTGTAGATGCGGGTGAGTCGATTGGCCACGATCAATCCTCGACGGTATAGCGGGCGCCCAGCCACAGGTTGCGCTCGGGCGCCGGGTTGTAACCGTCGCCGGCGAACGAGCTGGCACCTGTCTCACTGTAGCGCGCATCCAGCAGGTTGTTGACCTTCAGCGTGAAGCGCCACGCGGCGATGTCGCGATGCACGACCAGGTCGACCACGGTATAGGCGTCGAGCGGCGGCGCGGCGTTGGCGAAATCCGAACCGAGAAACTGGCGGTCGACGTGCTCGACATCGACGCGCGCCAACCAGCCGTCGGCCGGGCGGTACTCGGCATACGCGGTGGCGCGGCGGCGCGGCACCAGCGGCACCTGGCTGCCCCTGTGAGTGCCGCTGGTGATCTCGCTGTCGATGAAGGCATAGCCGACGCCGGCATCGAGCGTGCGCGTCAGTGCCGTATCCAGGGACAGTGTGACGCCGCGCCGGCGGCTGCGGTCGAGGTTGACGTTGGTGAAGGTCACCGCGTCGAAGCTGATCTCGTCCTGCAGTTCCAGGCGGTAGGCGCGCAGCGACGCGCGCAGCCCGGCGCCGGTGTACTCGGCCCCGGTTTCGTACGAGATCCCGCGCTGCGTGTCCAGGCCGACCGGCTGACCGAACGGCACGTTGGTGTGTTCGTCGACCTTGGCAAAACGGTAGTTCTGGTCGGCGCGCAGGAACAGGCGCCACGCTGGATCCGGTCGATAGACGGCACCGAGCGAGCCGACCGTCACGCTGTCGCCGACCGACACCGGTGAGCCGCTGTTGTTGATGGCGTTGTCGACGCGCGCGTGGCGCACACCGGCGGTCACCGACAAAGCCGGCGTCAATGGCTGCGTCAACTGCGCATATGCGGCGGCGATGTCCTGTTCGTCGCCCTGCGGCCCGAACGCCGTCTGCAGCAGGTAGTCGGTGTGCAGCAGGTCGACGCCGAGCGTGACCACGCTGTCGTCGAACGTGGCGATCAGGCGCGGCGTCAACTCGACCGACTCGCGGTCCTGGGTCGACAGGCCGCCCGGAAAGCCGCGGAAGCTCTGCACGAAGTCGCGCGCGTCGTCGCGCCATGCCAGCTCGCCCTCGAATTGCCAGTGCGCGGACAACGGCGTGCGGGTGCCGACACGCACGACAGTGCTCACGGTGTCGAGAAAGTCGTCGGTAAACACGGCCTGGCGCCGGTCGGCGGCCAGTTCATCGGCAAACAGCGCGCCCGGTGTCTGCACATAGTCGTCGAGACGTTCGACATCGATATAGCTGGCGCCACCGGCGTGGTCGACGTCGATGCGTCCGCCGATGCGCGTCACGCGGCTGGCGTTGTGGTCGCGATAGTTGTCACTGGCGTCGTGGTGCAGGTTCAGCTGCAACACCGTGCCAAACGCGAGCGGTTCGCTCAACGACGCCGACAGCGCGCGCGCCGCGTAGCTGCCACCGCCGACGCTCAGCTCGCGCGTCGCGGTGCGCGGCCGGCGTGTGACGATGTTGATCAGGCCCCCGACCGCCTGGTTGCCGTACAAGGTGCCGGCGCTGCCCTCGATCACCTCGATGCGTTCGATGCTGTCGAGGTCGATGCTGTTCAGATACAGGGTCGCGCCGTCGGTAGCCGGGTTGATCTTGCGGCCGTTGATCAGCACCGCGACGTTGGACTGCGCGGTCGAACCGAACCCGCGCATGTCGATGCGGCTGCTCGAACCGTCGCCGATGCCGTCGGACACGTGCAGGCCCACCGTGCGGTGCAGCAGCTCGGAGATATCGTGTGCACCGCTGTCGGCGATCTGTTCGGCGTCGATCAGCGTGCGCGCGGCGGGGATGTCGATGCCGGGCAGCTCGCTGCGTGTCGCGCTGATCATGATCGGCGGCAGCGCGGTGTCGGCGATGGCCGGCCGGGTCGGCACCAGTGGCGTCAGAACCAGCTGGGTCAGGAGCGCGCGCGTGGCCAGTGCGCGCGCGGAAAACGTATTGAACATCTGCGGCTCCCCGGCGGCGCCCTCCGCGCTGCCTGTGGTGTCGCGTGGGGTCGGAGAGGCGACACCGCAACCAGGGTGCTGGCGCAGCCGGCCTCACGCTGCCCGCCGCGGCGTGGTTGTCGATGGCCTGGGCCGGTATCCGGACTGACGGGCCGACTGCCGCATTGGCAGTCGCCTGTTCGCGCCTTCCCACGTCAGCGACGCAGTGGCGGTTGCGACAGGCAGATGACCCGATCACCGTTGCGGGGGCAGTGCCGGACTGGCTCCGGAATGGAGCGCACCGGCTTCCCGTTTAACCTTCGGCCATCGCTGGCGGGAGGCACCTCAGGCGAGCGGCGGCAATGTAAGGGGGAGGGATGCGAGGGTCAAGAGACCTTGTGAACGTGGCGCGTGAATCCGGCAGTCCGCCAGGAATTTTCCGATCCGGGGGCGAGGTGCCCGGAGGTGCGAGTCATTGCGAAGCGGGTTGCGGGGGAGAGGGGGTTTCCGATGCCGGGACAATCGTGTCACGAGGTGTCGAAAGCGGTCTCAGGCCACTCCGGCTCAGGCCGGAGTGGCGGTAGTGGGGCTTATTTCATGAGTTCCTGGGTAACGAACATGTAACCGAGCACACCCGAGAGTGCGACGACCAGGATCATCTGCAACACGATGCAGACGCCGGGGATGTCACTGCATACCTTACCGAAAGTACAACTCACAAATGACTTCACCTACACCTCCAGATCGACTTTTCAGCCTGTTGTAATAGCGCTGCAACTCTCGGTTTTTAAATTAGAAAACGCTAATTTGGTGTCCCTCGAGTTATCCGATACTGGCATGCCGTTGCGGGTATGACAAGGCTGTCATGTTAGCTAATTCCACGAACTGCTTAATCTGCATCAAGCGATTGAAATGACACCGCAATCGGGCCGTTTCGGCGGCCCGTCGAGGCGCCTGCCGGAGGCCGTCGCCGGTACCGAAGCGGGACATCCATCAGGGTTTATTTATCCGGTACTTACCGTATCCTTGTCGGCCCGCGCGGGGTGTTCCCGCCGTCACCGACGAGACCTTGCAATGGATATCGATGGCCCCCTGAAGATCGGCGTGGTCGAGCCGTCGGCGCAGGGCAACTACGAGCTGCACATCAATTTCACCGACGACTTCAAGGCCGCCGACCTGGCGGCACAGGGCGAGCGATTCCGCAGCTACCTGGGCGAGCTGCACGCGGCGCTGCAGCAGGGGGGGGTCGACGGTCGCGATGCCCAGGGCGTGATGCTGGTGCAACAGATCTGCGAACAGCTGCGACCGCATATCGAGGCCGGCGAGATCGCGCTCGGCGAGACCCTGGTGATCGAGGTGCAGCGTACGCCGGGCGTCAACCTGGCCGACCTGCTCAACTGATGCGCCACGCAGCGCAGCCATCGCCTTCCGCGTCGCGGGCAACGGGGTCGGACCGACCCGGCTGAACGAAGCATGTCCACTCCCTCCGGCTACATCCTCGAAGGCACCGAGTACAACTTCGACCGCCTGGTGATCGAGAACTCGCGCAGAGGCCTCGTGCTGGTCGACTTCTGGGCGCCCTGGGCCGGTCCCTCGCTGCGCCAGCAGAAGGTGCTCAGGCATCTCGCCGAGCAGTACGGTGGGCGCTTCCTGCTGGTCACGGTCAACACCGACGAGCAGAAGGGCATCGCCGGCCGCTTCGGCGTCAAGAGCCTGCCGTCGTTCAAACTGTTCCGCAACGGCAAGGTCGTCGAGGATGTGCACGGCATGCAGCCCGAGGCCGACTACCGACGCATCGTCGACAAGTACCTGGTGCCGCTCGGTGACAAGGTGCGCCTGGCCGCCGCGAAGGCGTGGAATGCCGGCGAGCACGACAAGGCGATCCAGCTGCTGGCCGAGGGCGCGATGGCCGAGCCGGACAATCTCGACCTGCCGGCGATGCTGGCCAAGTTCCTGATGCGCGTGCATCGCTACGACGAGGCGCGCGACGTGCTCGCGGCACTGCCGGTCGAGGCACGCGACACGACCGAGCTGGCGACGCTGCGTGCGCATCTCGACTTCATCACCGCGGCGCGCGCCGTCGACGACGGGCAGGCGCTGGCGCTGCGCCTGCAGCGGCAGCCGGCGGACCTCGATGCGCATTTCAAGGCCGCGGCCCTGCACCTGGTCAACGATGAGTACGAGCAGGCGCTGCAGGCATTGATCGTGATCCTGCGCGCCGATCCCGGTTACGACAACGGCGCCGCACGACGCGGGCTGCTCGCGATCTTTGCCACGCTCGGCGGCGATCACGCGCTGGTCAAGCAGTACCGCGGCGAACTCGCCCGCCTGATCCATTGACGGCGGCCCTCGCGCGATGAATCCGTCCGAACCCAAGATCGGTTTCGTCAGCCTCGGCTGTCCGAAGAACCTGGTCGACTCCGAGCGCATCCTGACCCAGCTGCGTGCCGAAGGCTACGGCCTGTCGCCGAGTTACCAGGGTGCCGATCTGGTCGTCGTCAACACCTGCGGTTTCATCGATGCGGCTGTCGCCGAGTCGCTGGACGCGATCGGCGAGGCGCTGCACGGCAACGGCCGCGTGATCGTCACCGGCTGCCTCGGCGTGCGCGAGGACGAGATCCGCGCCGCGCACCCGGACGTGCTCGCGGTGACCGGGCCACATGACTACGAGGCCGTCATGCGTGCCGTGCACGCGCACCTGCCGGCGCCGCACGACCCGTTCACCAGCCTGATTCCGCCGCAGGGCATCAAGCTGACGCCGAAGCACTACGCCTATCTGAAGATCTCCGAGGGCTGCAACCATCGCTGCAGTTTCTGCATCATCCCGAGCATGCGCGGCGACCTGGTCAGCCGCCCGGTCGGCGAGGTGCTGGCCGAGGCCGAACGCCTGGTCGAATCCGGTGTGCGTGAGCTGCTGGTCGTGTCGCAGGACACCAGCGCCTACGGCGTCGACCTGAAATACCGCACCGATTTCTTCAACGGTCGGCCGTTGGCGACACGCCTGACCACGTTGGCGAGGGAGCTCGGCCAGTTGCCGGCGTGGACACGGCTGCACTACGTCTACCCGTACCCGCACGTCGACGACCTGCTGCCGCTGATGGCCGAGGGCCTGATCCTGCCGTACCTCGATATGCCGCTGCAGCACGGCAGCGAACGCATCCTGCGCGCGATGAAACGCCCGGCGGCGACCGAGAAGGTGCTCGACCGCATCGCGCGCTGGCGCGAGCTGTGCCCGGACCTCGTGCTGCGCTCGACCTTCATCGTCGGCTTCCCCGGCGAGACCGGGGACGACTTCGACCGCCTGCTCGAATTCATCCAGGCCGCGCAACTCGACCGCGTCGGCTGCTTCACCTATTCGCCGGTCGCCGGTGCTGCGGCGAACGCGCTGCCCGACCCGGTGCCAGAGGACGTCAAGCAGGACCGGCTGCAGCGCTTCATGGAGATCCAGGCCGAGATCAGTCGCGACAAGCTGGCGCTGCAGGTCGGGCGCGAGATGGTCGTGCTGATCGACGCGGTGCAGGATGGTCGCATCGTCGCACGCGGTCCCGGCGACGCACCCGAGGTCGATGGCCAGGTCATCATCGACGGCGACTGGGACGACGTCGGTCCGGGTGACTTCATCGAGGTGCAGGTGACCGGCTACGACGACCATGATCTGTTCGCCGAGCCGGCGTGACCGCAGTTCGGCGTCAGAGTGGAAACCAGCTCCGGTGTCGCCGGCAATGCGCCACTGGTTCAGCGAGTTTTTGGCTCCGACCCTCCCGCGTGCGCTGACGTTTTCCGGCTGGCACAAGTAGCCTTTCGGGGCTACGCTGGAAGCGGATTTCGCACCCCGGGAGTGGAACAGTGTATGCCGCATTCTCCGTTTGGCACGCTGTGCTCCCTGCTCGTCAGCAGCCTGCTGGCGGCGCCGCCTGCGACCGCTGCTGACCGGCCCGCACTTGCCCCCGACGATCTGACCGCCGCATTCGCCGCCGCCGGCTTTCGTCAGTCTGCGGATGGGCGATGGATCCGTTGTCAGGAAGATCCGCCGACGATGTCCTATGTGCCGGGCCGGGCAGAGATCGGCGATCTCAACGGTGATGGGCGGCCCGAGGTCTGGATCACGGAGAGCAGTCTGTTCTGCTATGGCAACACCGGCAGTGCCTTCGTACTGCTGACGCGCGAGGGTTCGGCCTGGCGAGCGCTGCTGGACGAGGTCGGCATGCCGCTGCAACGCGACGCGCACCACGATGGCTGGCCCGACATCGAGGTGGGCGGCCCGGGATTCGGACAGTTCCCGGTGTACCGTTGGAACGGCCACGACTACGAGCGAACCCATTGAGGCCATCGTCTTGGCGAAACACCGCAGAACAAGGCGCGGAAAAGGGGTTGGTACCCTTTTGGGCATGGATGCAACCACGCGTCGGTGAGCACCGGTCAAGGGTACCGACCCCTCTTCACTGTTCACGCACTGCGCCCCTGTCGGCTCGTCGTTTCGCTTTCGTTCTCGATCTCGGCTCGATCGAGAATGGTTGGATTGCACCAGGACGGAAAAGGCCGCCTCGACGGCAAAGCCCGTCGATCGCCAAGCGCGTCAGCCGGCCAACACGACACATGATTTGAACCCGGGATAAACGCTGGGGCCGTGAACGACCAGCCGGACAGGAAAGAACCTTCCGTACTCGGAGCTATCCTCCGGGCCATCTGGCGATGCGAAAAAAGTTCGTGGCGATGGGCGGTGGCGCTTGGCCTGACTAACGCGGTTGTGATAGCCGTTGTTGGTGGTTTCTTCGGTTACGCATCCTACGGATACCCGGGCATGGTCGGTGGTGCGGTTCCGGGCGCAATCCTCGGATGGATCGTCGCTACATGGGTTTTCCATGTACCGTTGTCAACTGCGAGTTACTTCAATTGAGAACGCCATGCCGCTTTCAACCACGCATTCCGGGTCAGAGCGAAAACCGATGACGGTGTCGCCGACAGATCGCCGTTGGCTCGGTGAGTTTCTACCCTGGCCCGAATACCTGTTGTGACCTACACCGCCTCGATCGGAGCCCTTGCCGCGTTGCTGACCACGGTCGCGTTCGTGCCGCAGGTCGTGCGCGTGATCCGCACCCGCGACACGCACGCGATATCGCTGTTCATGTACCTGTTGTTCTCGCTTGGCGTCGCGCTGTGGTGTGTCTATGGGCTGCTGCTCGGGTTGTGGCCGGTGGTCGTCGCCAACGTCATCACGTTGGCGCTCGCGCTGGTGGTGCTGGTGCTCAAGCTGCGCGGCAATTGACACTGCACCGGCCGCCATTCGCGCGATGCATTTTCAGATCGCGGTCAGGTGGTTGTCCCAGCGCGTGTCCGGCCAGCGGTGCGCGTCGTCTGCAGTGGACGTGACGTGGCGTACGACGCCGCTGCCGTCGCTGTACCACATCGCGTCGTCCGACGCGGCGATGCCGCAGACGTCACGCTGTGCCAGCTCGCCCAGATAGTGCCCGTCGCGCGCCCAGCGCATGACCAGTCCGCCGCGCGGCGACGACACGGCGAACGTCTGTCCGTCGCGTGCGAACGTCACGCTGCCGCAGTAGTTGCGCAGGCGTTGCTGCACGTCTTCCGGCGCCTGCAGCCAGCGCATCGGTTCGCCGCGCCGGTGCAGGGCGACCAGCGGCGGCCGCGCAGTCTTCGGGCCCTCGTACTGCATCGCGAGCGCGACATCGCCGGCGGCGTTGACGTCGATGTGGCGGATGCTGAGACGTTGCCATGCCGTCGGGGTCTCGACGCGCTCGCACAAGGCGCCGCTGCCACTGTCGACGTAGGCCAGCGACGCACGCATCGTGTCGAGGTTGAGCTTGGCACGCGGCCTGTCGGGATGGGTGCGTATGCCGCCGTTGGCGACCGCCAGCGTCGCGCCGTCGGCCATCAACCGGATTTCGTGCGGGCCGACGCCGTGGCTGTCGAACTCGCCGATGCGTGCATAGCCGTTGTGAACGTCGTAGACCCCGATCCGGCCCGTACCGCTGTCGAACGCGTTCTCGGTCGCGAACAGCAGCGCACCGTCGGCGCTGTATACACCGTGGCCATAGAAGTGACGGCCACGTGCTGCATCGATCGGATCGAAGGCGCGGACGTGACGGAGATCGAATGCCTGCATGAAGGCGCCCGGACGGCGTGCGAACACGACCGCACCGGCGTGGTCCGGCGCCACTGCGAAGCCGTGGCCGCGCGCCGGCAGGCGGACGTCGAGCAACGTGGTGCCGTCGCTGTCGAACAGCGTCGCGTAATGGCGGCTGTGCGCGTCGCTGCGGCAGCCCAGCAGGCGCAGCGTGCGGTCGGCACCGATGACCCGCACCGGACCGAGCAGCATCGCCGTCGCGGCGACGCGCAGGAAGGTGCGGCGGTCAGTCGCCATCAAGGCTGTTGAATCCGAGGCCCAGGCCGAGCGCGGGCGCCAGCTGGTCGGCAAGCAGTGACTCGAGCACCTCGACCTGCCATTGCAGCGCCTGCACGGCGCGACGTGACTCGGCTGCGACGACGGCCTGCGCCAGTGGCGGCGTGATCGCGTCGGCGGCCTCGCTCGCGGCGTCGAAGGCTGCATCGATGCGGTCCGCCAGTGCCGGGTCGGTGAGCGCCGGTGCGAACGCGTGGCGATACAGCGCGTGTGCCGCCGCGAGGTTCGCCTTGACCGCGTCCAGCGACAGCCCGCTGCGCCAGGCCTCGGCGCGTTTCGGCGACGCCTTGTCGGCGGTCTCGCCGAGGGGTCGGCCGAGCTTGTTCGATGCGACGTGTTCCAGCGCGGTGTGCAGGTTGTTCAACAACCGTCCCGCGACCTCGCCGGCGCTGTCGTAGTACGAATTGCCATCGGCGGCGGTCGCAAACATCTTGACGTGCGCCTGCTCGCCGTCGCGCCACTCGGCCAGCGTGTCGGCGGCCATGCGCGCGAGGTTCGCGGTGATGGTGCGCAGTACGCGGCAGCGCCAGCCCGGATCGACGTCTGCGCTACGGGCGTTGTCGTACAACAGGTATTCGAGGGCACCGAAGCCCTGCACGGCGGCGGTGCCGGCCGCGAAGGTGTCGGGCGCGAGTTGCGCCGCGTCGCGCGACGCCAGCAGGGCGTTGACATGGCGCGTCACGCTGCCGCGCTTGTCCGGCCACAGCTGGAAGCGGAAGTCGCGCGACAGCACCTGGATCGGGCCGAAGCGCAGGTGGTTGATGCCCTGCCAGGCGAGGAAGGCGTCGGCGAAACGCATGCGCAGCGCGGACGCATCGGCTTCGCCGCAGCGCGCGGCGGCTTCGTCGAGCCCACGGGTCGTTGCGGCGAGGTGCGCGTAGGCCGGGACGATGTGGTGTCGGGCGACGTCGCGCAGCCGCTCACCATCGATCGCGGCGGCAGCGGCGTGCGCGAGCAGGGGTGCCAGCAGCACGCTCGACAGCAGGCGAAACACACGATGCATCAGAGGCTCTCCACGAAACGCACGAGCTGGTCGCGCTCGGTTTTGGACATTGCGGCGACCGTGTCGCGCGCGGCGCGGGCCTCGCCGTCGTGCCACAGCACGGCCTCGAGTACGCCGCGCGCGCGCCCGTCGTGCAGGTAATGGTCATGGCCGTTGACCACGGGCGTCAGGCCGATGCCCCACAGCGGCGCAGTGCGCCATTCGCTCCCGCTGGCGAGCGCCTCCGGCCGGTGGTCGGCCAGTCCTTCGCCCATGTCATGCAGCAACAGGTCGGTGTACGGCCAGATCGTCTGGCCGCGTTGCTCGATGGCGACGGCCTCGTCACCGCGCGTGCGGTGGCTTGGGGTATGGCACGCGGCGCACCCGCTGGCGTGAAACAGGGCCTCACCGGCGACCACATCGGGATGGTCGGCATCGCGCCGCGCCGGCACGGCCAGATTGCGCGCGTAGAACACCACCAGGTCGACGATCCGGCGGTCGGCTTCGAGGTTGTCCTGTTGCGGTGAGTTGCCGTTGGGTGCGGCGCGACACGCGGTCTGTGCCACGGTGCAGTCGCCGGCGGCATCGGGGTGTAGCGGTACCGAGATGCCGATGTCGCCGTTGAATGCGGCCTGCGACTGTTCGCTGATGCTGGGCATGCCGGCCTTGTGACCGAAGCGGCCGAGCGCGACGCGCCCGAGTTCGCCGCTCCACACGCGGTTGGGCCTGCCGGAGATGCCGTCACCGTCGCGGTCGTCGGGGTCGGCCGCGGCGACGATGTCGTCCTCGGCGATCGCCTCGAGCAACCCCAGTCCGAGCATCTGCTGCGCGACGCGCGGCGACAGCTGTGCCTGCGGGTGCAGCGGGCCGAAGCCGAGGTCTTCGGCGGTGTAGGTCGGGGAGCGCAGCGTGACGACGGTACCGTCGCCGAGCGCCACCGGCAGGTCGTCGTAGCGCACGCCTAGGCGGTACTCGGCTCTATGGCCCGGGATCGCGAAGTCCTGCAGCTGCAGGCCGTAGGCCGGTTCCGGGATGTTGCCGACCCGACCGCCGTCGAGCAGCGCCTGCTGTTCGGCGTCCTGCGGCGGGATACTGACGCGCAGGAACATCGACACCGCGTCGTCGTCGGCCCCGTTCGGCGGATGGCCACGGCCGTCCTTGAGGTGGCAGCGCTGGCACGAGCGGGCGTTGTACAGCGGGCCGAGACCGTCGGCGGACTGGGTCGACGCCGGCGCCGTGACCCAGAGTCGCTTGAAGAAGCCGTTGCCGACCTTGAAGTCGATCTCGCGTTCGAAGCTCATGTTGGCCGACGCGTGCGAGAACGCGTCGCGGTTGATCTGCTTATGGTGGGTGGCGTCACCGCCCGGGTTGCGCGCACCAGCGCTCGCGACCATCGCCTCCGCCGCGACGGTCACGGCGGTCAGCAGGCAGCTTGCGCAGAGCAGGGTCAGGGATACGGCTTTCATCACGTGATTCAGCGGTGCGGTCGGCGTTACGGCGGTGTGTGCGGATCTGGCGTTGTCTGTCGCTGGCCAGGGTGCACGTCACCCGGCCATCAACGAAATGCTAATTCAAATAAGAACGATTCGCAACGCTATCTTTGGTGTGGACCTCATCCCGGGAAATCCGCGTATCGACAGTGGCTTACGTTGTGTTGCGCTGCGTTGGCCGGCTACCATTCACGTCGGCGAGCCACTCCAAATGGGTGACCAGTCCCGTACCAAACCATCATCGCCGGGAGGCACGGCATGCAGGGCGAAGTGCACGTCATCGAGGGTCTCAATCTCTGCCTGCGCGACCAGCTCATGGCCATCAACCAGTTGTTCCTGCACGCACGCATGGCGGGTAACTGGGGTCTGAAGCGGTTGAACGACGCCGAGTACCGGCGCTCGATCGATGCGATGAAGATGGCCGACGTGCTGATCGAACGGATCCTGTTCCTCGAGGGGCGCCCGGCCATGCAGTTCATGGACAGGCTGATGATCGGTGACGACGTGCCGGGGATGCTCCAGGGTGATCTCGACCTGCTGTCGATGCTGCACGGCAACCTGGTCGACACGCTGAAGTCGTGCGAGGACGCGCGCGACTTCATCAGCCGCGACCAGCTCGAAGACCTGCTCGAGGAGACCGAGGAGCACATCGACTGGGTCGAGACGCAACAACACCTGATTGCCGCCGTCGGCTTGGAAAATTACCTGCAGGCGCAGATGGAGGACTGACATGAAGGGCAGCAAGAAGGTCATCGAACAGCTGCAGAGCCTGCTCAACGGTGAGCTGGCCGCGCGCGACCAGTACTTCATCCACTCACGCATGTACAAGGACTGGGGGCTGCAGGCGCTGTACGAACGCATCGACCACGAGATGCAGGAAGAGACCGAGCACGCCGATGCGCTGATCGAACGCATGCTGTTCCTCGGCGCACAGCCTGACCTGTCCACGCCCGACAGGCTGCGTGTCGGCAAGGATGTCCCGGAGATGCTGCAGCACGATCTCGACGTCGAGTACGAGGTCACCGACGCGCTCAAGCACGCGATCCAGGTGTGCGAGAAAGAGCACGACTACGACACGCGCATGATCCTGACGCGGCTGCTCGATGATACCGAGATGGATCACGCCTACTGGCTCGAACAGCAGCTCGGTCTGATCAAGCGCGTGGGGCTGAAGAATTATCTGCAGGCGCAGATGCAGGGCGGATCGCCGTCCCAGCCGGCGTAGCGCACCCGTCGAACAGCGCCTGTGAAGCAACTGGCCGCTGGTGCGTCGAACGTCTCGGAATCCGTCTGGATTTCTGCAGTCCCGGTTTGAATCGGGGCCCGTCTATCCCGGTTCGAGCGGCCTCTCGCTCACTCTCGCTGGATCTTCACTCGAGCGCTAGTCACGGCTATCCCTTTCGTGCCAGGCCGGCGCCACGGCGGCTGTGAATCCTGCGGGCATCGCGGGATGCAGGTGCAATAGGCGGGCTGGCTGGACCAGCGCCGCACCCGTATTCCACGCACAAAAAGGGCCGCCTCACCGGGCGGCCCGATCGAACTGCCAGGCTTTGTGTTACTGAGAGACCTTGTCGGGCGCATCGAGGCTGTCCGAGCCCTCGAACGCGATGCGCTCGAGGTCGAGCACCGCGACGGCATCTTCGATCGCCCGGGTCTGCGCGAGCAGTGCATCGATCGCGGCCCTGACGCGCGCATTGCCGGCGCTATTGCCGGCGGCGATCATCTGGTCATAGGCCTCGCCGTTGCGTGCACTGTCGACCAGTGCCTGCATCCGTGCCAGCGTCTCGTCGAGACGCGTGCGTACCATCGCATCGGCGTCGGCGTTTGCCACTTTTACCAGCGCCGACAGGCTTGGGCCCTCGATGCGGCTGCCATCGACGCGCGTATAGCGGCCGGTGTAGACGTTGCGGATGCCGAGCGCGTCGTCGAAGTGCGACCAGTGCGTGTTGTCGCTGAAGCAGTCGTGCTCTTCCTCCGGGTCGTGCAGCATCAGGCCGAGTTTCATGCGCTCACCCGCCAGTTCCCCGTACGAAAGACTGCCCATGCCCGAGAGGATCCGGGCCAGCCCCTGGCGGACGTCACCCCCGGTAATCGAGCTGCGCGCCTCGCCGCCGCCGGCCCATTGCGCGGCCATCCATTCCAGGTCGCTGACCAGCAGATCGGTTGCGGCCTTCAGGTATGCGGCGCGTCGGTCGCAGTTGCCCCACGAGCAGTTGGCCGGGTCGAAGTCGCTGGCCGGGCGCGCGCCTGCACCGGGCCCGGTGCCGTTGAGGTCCTGGCCCCACAGCAGGAATTCGATCGCGTGGTAGCCGGTGGCCACGTTGGCCTCGACGTCGTCGACCTCGTGCAGTGTCTCCGACAGCAGTTGCGGCGTGATCACGCGTGCGTCGATCTTGCGTCCCGACAGCATCAGCGTCGGGTTCGCGATCACGTTCGCGCTGTAGTAGGGGTTCTCGTCCGACTCGCCGCCGTAGCTTGCGGCGACATAGTCGATCAGGCCCTCGTCGAGCGGCCACGCGTTCACCTTGCCCTCCCAGGCGTCGACGATCGGGTTGCCGAAGCGGAACGCCTCGCTCTGCTGATAGGGGTGACGCGCGGCGACCCAGGCGGCGCGCGCGGCGGCCAGCCTGGCCTCGGTCGGTGCGGCGAGCAGCTCGCCGACCCGTTGCTGCAGCGTGCGTGCGGTCGTCAACGCGTCACCGTAGGTGGCGGCGGCGATGTCGGCGTAGTGACCGAGAACGGCGTCCGGCGACGTGGCGTGGACCTGCACGCTGAACAGGGCGCCGGCACAGGCGAGAGTCATTGTTTTCATGCTGTTACTGCCTCTGTGGATGTTCAGAATTCGACCGCGAGCTGGCCGGTGACGGTGTCGGTATCGGTGCCGTTGTAGTCTTCCTCCGACTTGTACTCGAGCGCCACGGTGGTGCCGTCCAGCACCTCGACCGCATAGGTCGCCGAACGGCGCCTCTCGACGAAGAGGCCGAGGTTGCCGTTGCCGTCGTCGGCGTTGCGCAGACCACCGGTGCCGCCCATCGCGACCGCGAAGGTCGACGGGCGACCGACGGTCTCGAACACGTACGCCGCTTCGGCGTTGTACGCGGACGGCTTGTCGCCACCGAGGTCGGCGAAGTCGTCGGTGGCCTGGAAATACTCGGCGATGAACAGGAATGCACCCACGCCGATCTCTGCCCCGGCGATGTAGCCGGGTACCCGGTCGCTGGTCGTGAAGCCGCCGCCGTTGGCGATGATCTCGCCCAGGCCGTTGGTCTCGCCGACGTCGTTCATGTAGGCGATCTGTGCCGCCAGCTTGGCCCCGGCGGCCTCGGTCTCGAGCGCCAGTGCCGCGCCGTAGCGGTCGGTGCTGGTCGCGCTGCGGTCGCCGTCGAACACGAACACCGACAGCGTCGCCGGACCGACGCCGGCGCCGGCCTCGACCGCGGTGTCGAGTGTCTCGGCGACGTCGAGCGTCAGCGGGTCGGAAACCTGGTAGCTTGGGAATGTGCCGAACGGCAGCGTGTACTGACCGGCATTGACGAACCAGGAGCTGTCCGGGTCGGCGATCGTGATCACCGCGGTGTCGAGGTCGACGTCGCTGTTGGTGCCGTCGCTGTTGTCGGTGTCTTCCTCGAACTTGAGCACGATCTCGCCCGCGACCCAGGGATTGATCTGGGCGGCGATGCCGAGCTCGATCTTGCTGGCGACCAGGTCGTCGACATCGCTGGCGTTGTCGCTGCTGACGTGCGCGGCCTCGACTTCTACGAGGCCACCGACCTCGACCCGGTTGAACCAGGCGTCGCCGCCGCCACCGCCAGAGTTCTGCGCCTCGCGCAGCTCCGCGATCTCGCGGTCCTTCTCGGCGATCACGCGGTTCTGGTCGCTCACCTGGGCCTCGAGGGCGCTGAGGCGCGCCTTGATGGCGGCGAGTTCGTCCTCGAATGCACCGGCGCTGCTGGTACCGGCGCCGATCGCCATGGCCAGGGCCGCGGCCATACGGGTTTTGTTCATCTTCGACTCCTGATGCTTGATGCTTGGATTGCGTTTGCTATGGCCTGGCTGACGCACAAGGGCTGGCGATGGCCGGTTGCTGCAGGCGTCGGACGGGTCCATTGGGTGGGTCGGCCGGGCCGCAGCACCGGTGCCCCGAATCGGTTGTCGCCATCCGAACGCAATTCTGAAGCGGAAAAGATGATAATCGTAATACGAATGATTCGCAAATACGAAATTCACGATCCAGAGGCAGCGGGATGTCTGGGTCGGGAAATCGGTCAGACGTCGACCCGCCGTGGCGGATGACAGGTCAACCGGGCAGAAACGACGAAGCCGGCCCGAGGGCCGGCTTGCGCGGGCAGCGAAAACCGTCGATCAGTAGGCGGTGCCGGGCTTCTTGCCCATCGCCTTCAGGATCGAGGCGAGCGGGCAGAAACCGGTGAACGCGGACTGGAACAGGTTGAGGCCGACGAAGGCGGTGAGGTACAGCCAGTATTCGTGATGGAACACCGGGCTGCCCGGCATACCGAGCGCGACGCTGAGCATGATCACGATGCCGGCGAAGGCCAGGACGATGCGTTCTATGGACATGGCGACTCTCCGAGGTTGGGCCTGATGCAACCGCCGGGGACGCCGGGCGGTCGCGAAACGGCGCAGATATTAGCGCAATCTAATATATAAAGTCAATCCGTTTCAGACGTTTAGCATACAACAGCCCGGGCGAATCCGTTGCCGGGTCGCGGGACACATCAGCGTGATGCCGGGTGGCTCGCCGCCAACCAGCGCCAGTGCGCGCGCAGGCGCAGAAACATGCAGCGCTCGTGGCTGTCGCCCTCGAAACCCGGGTGGTCGCACAGCTGCTCGATGTGGCGCACCACCGAGGCGGCAATGGCCGGTGAGCGGGTATCGACGTAGTGGCGGATCAGCTGCGCGACGCGCTCGCGCAGGCCATCCGGGTTGTTGCCTGGCGCGACGGTCGTGGATTGATGGTTGGTCGACATCTGGTTCAGCCTCCTGTCAGGGGTCGGGGTCGAGGTGGCTGGCGGCCGGCGCGTGCACGTGGCATCGGCGGCCTGGCTGGCATGCGGTGGGTCTACTTGGTCAGGATCAGTTTCCCCTGCCGGGTCCGGCGCAGCACGTAGGTCTCGCCGTGGTGCAGGATCAGCACGCGGTCGCGACCGGCGAGCAGCCTGTGGCTTTCGACCACCGCCGGAAGCGGCGCGGATGGCCGGGGCGGCGAATCGGTCGGACGATCGTTGGAATTGCCGTGCTGCATGCTCGCGTACTGTGGGCGTTGGATGTTGCAAGTCTAGGGCTTCCGATTGAGATGTCAATACGAATCATTCGCAATTAAGTCACGGCGTATCGGCTAGGCCGGTTGGGCGGGACTTGCCGCCGAGGCGCAGGCGACGGTGGTCAGTCCAACGGCGTCCCGCCGGTGGCGGTCGCGGCGGGCTGGAGTATCGGCAGGTGCCCCGCCTGACAACCGCCGGGTGGCCCGTCAATGCCAATCTTTCGATAGGTAGGTTGGGCTGCACGAGTGCCGGTCACAGGGTCGCGGGGTACAAGCCAGTTCCGGAACCCCGGCAACACATACGGGGTGACGCGCGATGAACGGATCAACGGTCGATCGGATCAGGGACGTGGCCGAGTCGCAGGTGCGCAGCGGCGGCTACCACGCCTTCAGTTTTCGTGAGATCTCGAAACAGATCGGCATCAAGAGCGCCAGCGTTCATTACCATTTCCCGACCAGGAGCGACCTCGGCGTCGCGGTCGCCAGGCGTTGCACGGAGCGGTTCAGGCAAAGGCTGGGCACGACGGACTCCGCGCTTTGTTCACAGGCCGATGGCCACGACGCCCGGCGACGTCGTCGGGACTGCCGGCGGTGCGATGCGTCCGCGATGGTCGCTCACGGAGGTACGCGTGGCCGTATACTGCCGGCGTGCCGACCCCTTCGTAATCGCCGTCTCACCGGAATCGTCAATGAACGCGGTTTGCCGTCCGCCGGAACTCGCCATCATCGTCCCCACGTTCAACGAGGCCGGCAATGTCGCCGCCGTCGTCGAACGTGTCGCCGCGTGCATGGGCGATCGGGACTGGGAGCTCGTGTTCGTCGACGACGATTCGCCGGATGCCACTGCACAGGCGGTGCGGGCGCTGGGCAGGGATGACCGGCGGGTGCGCTGCGTGCAGCGAATCGGGCGCCGCGGGCTGTCGAGTGCCTGCATCGAGGGCATCCTGTCGACCACTGCGCCCGTCGTCGCCGTCATGGACGCCGATCTGCAGCACGATGAGCGACTTCTCCCGCAGATGTTGCAGGAATTGAAATCGGAGAACCTCGACGTCGTGGTCGGCAGCCGCTACGTGAGCGGCGGGGGCACGCCCGGCTGGAGTCGGAACCGCGTGCGCATCAGTCGTCTGGCGACGGTATTCGGCCAGCGTTTCCTGGCTGTCGACATCAAGGATCCGATGAGCGGGTTCTTCATGATGACCCGTGAGGCCTTCGACGACACGGTCCGGCAACTCAGCGGGATCGGTTTCAAGATTCTGCTGGATATCCTCGCCTCCAGCCGTCGCCGGCTGAAGGTCCGGGAGCTGCCGTTCACGTTTCGCGAACGGCACAGCGGCGAGAGCAAGCTGGACAGCGGTGTGGCGTGGGACTACGTGATGCTGCTGATGGACAAGACAGTCGGCCGCTATGTCCCGGTCCGCTTCATCGTGTTCTCTCTGGTGGGCGGATTGGGTGTGCTCGTTCACATGCTCACGCTGGCGCTGCTGTTCAAGGGACTGGGCGCAGGCTTCGCCGCCAGCCAGCTGACCGCGACACTGGTTGCGATGAGCGGCAACTTTTTTCTCAACAATTACCTGACCTATCGCGACAGGCGGCTGCGTGGCATGAAGATGATTGGCGGCCTGCTGTCGTTCATTCTTGCCTGCAGTGTCGGTGCGGTCGCCAACGTTGGCATCGCCGTGTATCTGTTCGAGGCTGACACCTTTTGGGTATTGTCCGCAGTGGCGGGTGTGATCGTAGGTGCGGTATGGAACTACGCCGTCAGTGCGGTGTACACGTGGAACGCGGCCAGCAGATAGAAGCGTGCATCGCCGCGTTACCGTCGATGTGCCGCTCAATGTGTATTGTCGATGCGCGAAGCGGATATTGTTGTCATGAACAGAAGCGTTGACGCGCAAGCCGGGTTGGTGCTGATCTACCTGGCGGCGTTGGCGCTCGTGTTGATCCCTATAGCTGCGGTGGTCTTTCCTCCGCTGCTGGACTACCCCTCGCAGCTGGCCCGGATCTTCATTACGCAGAACATCGCATCGTTCACCGACTTCTATGAACTCAGCCCGACCTTGCCGCCGAATATCGCCGGTGAATCGCTTATCCGGTTCCTGACGGTCTTCGTTCCCATCGAGACCGCAGGCAGACTGTTCATCGCATTCACGATTGCCGTCCAGTTGAGCGGTGTCGCCATGCTGAACTATGCGATCTGGCGGCGCTGGGACATGTGGGCGGTGCCGCTCATCGGGGCGCTGTTCGTGTATGGCTGGACGATGCAGATGGGGTTCCTGAACTATCTGTTTGCATCGGGATTGTTGCTTTGGGCGCTCGCTTTGTTGTTCCTGGCCGATCGTTGGTCGCGCCCCATGCAGGCCATACTGGCGACCGGTATCGGCGTCGTGCTGGCCTTCGCCCATGTCGTCTCGCTGGTGCTGTTGATCGTGGTCGTTGGCGCGTGTCAGCTGCAGCGAGGCGTGACGTCACGATCCTGGGGGGCCTTGTTCGCTCAATGGCAGATCGACGTGCCTTTGCTGCTGGTACTTGCCCTCTTCATGTCGGCGCGCGTCGCTGTCGATGGGGGGCCGCTGGTCTGGACAACCGAGCTGCACACGAAGGTTCTGCAGCTGATCAATGCGGTCGACCTGGGGTTCGCTGACAAGCTGTCGACCCTCGGTGTGATGGCTGTGCTTGTGCTTTGCGTGCGCTACAGCGCTCGTGTCCACTCGCACAGTGAAATGCTGTTCGCCTTCGTGGCGCTGTTCATCGTCTATCTGGTCGCGCCGCACAAGATTGCCGGGGGTGCCTACCTCGACGCCCGAATTCCGGGGCTGATCGTGCTGGTGGTCATCGCCAGCCTGCGCATCGAGTTTCGCAGCCGGCGTCGCGCGCGGGCATTCCTGGCGGTGGTGTTGGCGCTGCTGGCCGCGCGCTCGGTCCTGCTGTCTGCCGACTTTCGGCGGTTCGAGGCGGACGCCGCGGTTATGGTCACGGCCTTGGACGACGTCGCGGAAAATGGTGTGGTTATGGTGGCGGTGGACGGAGCGAGCCCTCACGCAGGCAGGTGGGGGAGACAGCGGCGTCTGTGGCATGTCGCGGACCTGGCAGCGTTGCACAAACCCGTATTCGTACTCACCACGCACGCGCTCCCGCTGCAGCATACAATCGTGTGCCGCCAGCGATGGCAGCCGTTTTATGAAGAACTCGGCAATGTGCCGCTGCGGCTGGAGACCGAACCGGAGCTGGATGACGCGCTGCTGACGTTCAGGCACGCCGTACGGCGTGCCGAGCGGGATGCATCACCCGGTCGGTTTCCGATGTACGTACTGCTCCTCGGTCCGCATGATCTGCGCGACAGTATGATGCGGCGCGGCGCTGTGATGGCCGTTGAGCGGGATTTCCTGCTCGTGCGGCTCTAGTGTCCTGCTCCACAAATAACGTATCGCTCGGCGCCGCCCGAAGGACACGCCACCCACGCGCCACCGCCGCGTTGCGTCCGTTCCGAACAGAGCGACTGTTCGCATGCAATCGACCCCGCCTTGGCCCGTGCGTGGCGTTCTGCGGGACACGCCATTTGTCGAACAGGGCACTCGCCTGTACGTCGCGCCAGCCGATCGGGGGCGGGTGCTGTTGCATCGGTGTAGATGCGATGACGGTCGTTGTCGAGTGCGAATTCAGAACGAACGGATTGTCTTCCGCCCGCGACCCATCCTGGCCCTTGCTCCGCAGTCTAGGATCTCGAATCGGACGCGCGGCGCCCCGTTCGCACTGGCACGGGTGCCGGCGCGGGCTCGACGCACATGCCGGCGAATGCCACGCGGGCGAGTTCGGCGAGGCGCTCGATGTCGCGGATGGCCCTGTTCTGCAACTGGATATGTCTGTACGGCATTTCGTTCACCTCGATGGCTGGCGTCGGATGGGCTGAGTCTGCATGCGCCGCGTACCTGGATGAAATCGATATTTCATCGTCAAACCATAGATAAATGCCACATTGCAGCCTGCGTCACGGGGCGGCGCTACAGCAGTTCCGTATCCCCGTGCGCGTACGGCGGGCTGCAGCAGCACAGGATCACCAGTGTGTCGTCACCGACGTTGCGCACGCAGTGTGCCGTCCCCGGTGTGATCGCCACCGTGTCGCCGGGCAGGATCTGGAACCGGCTGTCGCCGAGCGTCATCAGGCCCGTGCCGGCGGTGACGTGATACAGCTCCTCGCTGCTGAGATGACGATGCAATGCGGTCTCCTGGCCGGGTTCGACGCGCGCCTCGGCCAGGCTTTGTGCGCGGTTGCCTTGTACGTTGGGATGCATGAGTTCGCGGATCTCGGAACCGTCCTTGGTCTGAAACGCCGTCTGGTCTCGGTAGTGGCTGAGCATCACGGTCTCCGTATTGTTCACGGGGAGCTTCTGAGCACATTCTGCACGGGTCGGATCGGCGAACGAAATCTTGCAGGTCAAGGTACAGAGCGTGTGCGCAAGCAGGCAATCACGACGATCGGCAATGCATGGATGCAATATCCCGATGCGGGGATGACTGTCCGCCGAATCGCCAGGGGCCCCGTCAAAGCCCGATGGCCACGACGCCGGCCACCATCATGATGCCGGCCAGCAGGTGCCGGCCGAGGTGTCTTTCACCGAAAAGGACGGCGCCGTACACCATGCCGAACAGTAGGCTGGTGCGCTTGACCGCTATCATGTACGCGGCTTCAACCTGCGCCAGTGCCATGAAGTGCGTGACCACCATCAGCGCCATCAGCCCGGCGACCACCAGGATCGGCACCATGCCGAAGCGTGCGACGCGCAGTGAGCGGGGCCGGGTCAGCGCCATGAGCAGCAACACCGCGCTGCCGAGCACGGCGAAGTAGAACGCGCCGAAGTGTTCCGGCGGCATCCACTGCATCGCCGCCTTGCCGCCCACCGATGTCACGGCATAGATGCCCGCGGTGGCCAGCATCAACCGCGACCCGCGGTTGACGACGATGGCCCTGAGCGGCGCGATCAACTGGCGCGCCGTCAGCGGTCCGCTGGGCGTGAAGTTCAGCAGCCAGGAGCCAGCGACGACGAGCAGGATGCCGAACAGTCCCGCACCGCTGACGGTCTCGCCCAGCACCAGCCAGCCGGTCAACACGACCAGCACCGGCGTGAACGCCAGGTAGGGCAGCGTCAATGCGAGCGGGTAGTCGCGGATCGCCTGCATGTACATCAGCATGGCGATGATCTCGAGCGGTACCAGCAGCGACATCCAGCCCCAGAACGCCGGCGGCAGGGGCGGCAGGTCGAACGTGAGCACCCACGGGATCAGCAGCAGGCCGCTCAGGCCGAGACGCACGACCACCATCTCGCGCGCACCGGCGTCGCGCAGCCAGTGCTTGGCGGCGGCGTCGGAACTGGCAAGGGTGAAGGCGCAGATCAGGCTCAGGATCAGCCAGTGCAACGGTGTATCCGCAATCGAGCAACGCGTCGCATTCTAATCCACCGCGGCGCGTCCGGTCGGACGATCGCACTGTGCGGCGGCGCCGTTGCGCCGGTGTCAGTCACCCAGCCGCCGGAGTTCTACCCGCCGATTCATGGCCCGGCCCTGGTCGGTGTCGTTGCCGGCCACCGGCTTCTCCTCGCCGTAGCCCTTCGCGACCAGCAGCTTCAACTCGACACCGCGTGCCAGAAGGTAGCGCATGACGCGGTTTGCGCGGCGCTGTGACAGGTCGAGATTCGACGCCGCATCGCCCTGCGCGTCGGTGTGCCCGGCGACCTCGAGCGCGAGTTCGGGGTGGCGGCGCAGCGACCCGGCGACCCGGTCGAGAACGCCGCGCGATGCATCGGTGAGCCGGTCCGAGCCGGTTGGGAAGCCGACACCGTCGAGGCGGATCGGTTTGCCGCTGTCGCAACCCGTCGCGTCGACACGGACACCGCGCACGGTGGCCGCACACAGGTCCGCCGCGTTCTTCACGCCGTCACCGTCGTCGTCGGGCTCGCAGCCCACGCCATCGATACGGGCGCCGGGGGCGGTGTCGAGGCAGGCATCCAGGTCGTCGGCGATGCCGTCACCATCGGCGTCGTACTCGCAGCCGCCGGCGTTGACGGTGCGGTTGGCCGGCGTGTCCGGACACAGGTCGAGCAGGTCGACGACACCGTCGGCGTCGGCATCCGGTTCGCAACCGCCTTCGTTCACGCTGCGGTCGCGCGGCGTACCCGGGCACAGGTCGAGCGCATCCACGACGCCGTCGCTGTCGGCATCGACTTCACAGCCGCCGGCGTTGACGCTTCGGTTGGCCGGCGTGTCTGGGCACAGGTCGAGCACATCGACGACGCCGTCGTTGTCGGCATCCGGCTCGCAGCCACCGTCGTCGACGCGGCGTGCGCTCGGTGTGTCCGGACATCGATCGAGTGCATCGACCACGCCGTCGCCGTCGGCATCGTATTCGCAACCCTTGTCGTCGACGACGCGGTCGCGTGGCGTCTCCGCGCAGCGGTCGAGCGCATCGACGACACCGTCGGCATCGCTGTCGGGCTCGCAACCGGTTTCGTCCACCGATCGGCCGGAGGGTGTGCCCGGGCACCTGTCGAGCGAGTTGGCCACGCCGTCGGCGTCGCAATCGATCTCGCAGCCGCCGCGGTCGACGGCGGCGCCCTCGGCCGACTGCGGGCAGCGGTCTTCGCGGTCGATGACGCCGTCGCCATCGCTGTCCACCTCACAGCCGTCCGTGCCGACCGCCTGACCGGCCTGGGTGTCGGGACAACGGTCCACGCTGAGCGGTACACCGTCGCCGTCCGGATCGGGTTCGCAACCCGAGCGGTCGACGAATAGTCCGGTCGGTGTGCCGGGGCAGCGGTCGTCGTAGTCGCCGATGCCGTCGCTGTCGCTGTCGACGGTGCAGCCGCTGGCGTCGACGGCACTGCCGGTTGGTGACCGGCCGCACAGGTCGCGGGCATCGGGCACGCCGTCGTGGTCGCGGTCGGGTTCACAGCCGATGGCGTCGACCGCGAGCCCGCGTGCGGTACCCGCGCATTGGTCGTCGCGGTCGTACACGCCGTCGCCATCGCTGTCGGGGTCGCAGCCCTGTCCGTTCACCGGTTGGTCGTGGGCGGTGTCCGGGCACTGGTCGGAACGGTCGGGCACCCCATCGCCGTCGCCGTCGCGTTCCCGGTAGCGGATGGTGAACGTGAGGTCGTTGACGTCGCTGGCGAAGAAGGTCAGCGTGTTGCCGCGCTCGACCCATTTGCCGTCACGGTTGCTGGCGTAGTCGATCACCTCGAAATGTGCCGGCAGGATCCATGCATAGTTGAAGCGGGTGAAGCCGCCCGGCTCGTGCCACAGGCCGAAATGTCCATCGTCGCGGACCCGGCCGTCCCAGCTGCTGAACGCGAACGTACCGTCGTCCTCGCGCGCGAGTTCCGCGGCGTCGAAGCGTCCGGGATACATGACCGTGAAATCGCCTTGCGCGAAGATCAGCACGTTGCCATCCGCGCCGCTGTCGTCCCAGCGAAATGCATCGGGATCGATGTAGCCGAGACGGTCGAGGCTCAGCGACTTGTCGACGTGCAGGCGGTGTTCCCTGGCGTCCGAACGCAATGCGCGCTGGATCAGGTAGTGCTCGCCGTCATCCTGCAGGAAGACCAGAAACTCGCCGACGCTGTCGGCATCGGCCGCAGGCACCGCCGCCAGCAGCAGGAGGGCGTTGATGGCCAACAGACCGCGCTGCGTGCTGTGCATGTCGTTCTCCGGCATGGTGCGCGTGTTACGGCGATTGTATCGGGCGGTGCACGCCATGTGCCTCAGCAGAATCGAATACGCTAATTCTCTGTCAGTGGCTCCGCGACCTCGATCAGGTTGCCGTCGGGGTCGCGGAAATACAGCGACAGGATCGGCCCACGTGCGCCGGTGCGCCGCACCGGGCCCTCGATCACGGTCACGCCGAGATCGTTGAGATGCCGTGCCATGTCGTCCAATGAACCGTCGAGCAGAAGGCACAGATCGGTCGAACCCGGCATCGCAACACGCGCCTTCGGTTCGAACTCGCGGCCGGCCTGGTGCAGGTTGATCTTGTGCGCGCCGAAGACCAGCGCGTGGCGATCGTCAGCGAAGCGCACCGGCTCCATGCCGAGTACGAGGTTGTAAAAACGGCTGGTCGCTTCTATATCCTTCACGGTCAGCACCAGGTGATCGATACGGCTGATGGTCGGCCTCATGAGGCATCCTGCGGTGGCGTCGGTGGGACGCCGAATGGGCGGATGACCGCTCGCGCGTACCGCCGGTTTGGGTGGAATTCCGCCGATCGGACTGTCGCTATGTCCGAGGCCGAACGGGTGTTGGCCAATAAAAACAACTGTATAGCGTAAGTATCCCGGTATTGGCATCACGGTTGCACCGTATCCGGACGTGTGATGCCCCGCGGCACGCCATGCGACATTGAAGAACAGTAAGCGTTAGGAGGAAAAACCATGCGTAAGCACCTGATCGGGCTCGCTGTGTCGGCAGCCCTTGCAGTTTCCGCCAGCCCGGTCTTCGCCGAGTGCGATCCCGGCGAGATCGTGATCAAGTTCAGCCACGTGACCAACGGCGACAAGCACCCGAAGGGTATTGCCGCCAACATCCTGGCCAAGCGTGTCGACGAAGAGATGAACGGCAAGGCCTGCATGCAGGTGTTCCCCAACTCCACGCTCTACGACGACGACAAGGTGCTCGAGGCGATGCTCAACGGCGACGTGCAGCTCGCTGCGCCGTCGCTGTCCAAGTTCGAGACCTTTACCAAGAAGTACCGCATCTTCGACCTGCCGTTCCTGTTCAAGGACGTCGCCGCGGTCGACCGCTTCCAGAACTCGGAAGACGGTGAGAAGCTGAAGAACTCGATGAACCGTCGCGGCCTCAAGGGCCTCGCCTTCTGGCACAACGGCATGAAGCAGATCTCGGCGAACAAGCCACTGCTGATGCCGGAAGACGCCAAGGGACTCAAGTTCCGCGTGCAGGCGTCCGACGTGTTGGTCGCTCAGTTCGAGCAGCTCGGCGCGTCGCCTCAGAAGATGTCGTTCAAGGAGGTCTACGGCGGCTTGCAGACCAAGGTCGTCGACGGCCAGGAGAACACCTGGTCGAACATCTACGGACAGAAGTTCTTCGAGGTGCAGGACGGCATCACCGAGAGCAATCACGGCATCCTCGACTACCTGGTCGTGACGTCGACCAAGTGGTGGGACGGCCTGCCGGATGACGTGCGCAGCCAGCTTGCCACGATCCTCAAGGAGGTGACCGAGTCGCGCAACGCCGAGTCGACGCGCGTCAACGAAGAGGCCAAGCAGGCGATCATCGCCGCCGGTGGCGTCGTGCGCACCCTGACGCCGGAGCAGCGTACGGCCTGGGTCAATGCGATGAAGCCGGTGTGGAAGAAGTTCGAGGATGATATCGGCGCCGACCTGATGGACGCCGCCCTGAAGTCCAACGACGGCTGAGGATCTGTCGCACGACGGCCACCGCCGGGCCGCGATGCGCGGCGGTGGCCGGTTCGGTGACCTGACCGGCGCGCTGCCGTCGGCGCGGCAGGCCGGAGCGTCGCTGGCTACACTTGTCTTCACCGACGTTCGCATGCTGCCGGGGGAGAAATGCAACAACAACAAGCGACCGGGCTCGGGCGCATCATCGACAACATCGAAGAGACCAGCATCGCGATCTGCCTCGGCCTGATGACGCTGATCACCTTTGTCAATGTCGTCGCGCGCTATGTGTTCTCCGACAACATCCTGTGGGCCAAGGAGGCGACCGAGTTCCTGTTCGCCTGGCTGGTGCTGATGGGTATGTCGTACGGGGTCAAGAAGCACGTGCATATCGGTGTCGATGTGGTGATCGCGCGATTCACGCCGCCGGTGCGGCGGCTGTTCGCGCTGGTCTCGGTGACCGCCTGTCTCGTCTTTGCGGTGCTGCTGATGATCGGCTCGTGGAAGTACTGGTACCCGTTCGCCACCGAGCGTGCCTGGATGGAGACCGAGGACCTGCCGATGCCGGACTTCATGCAGTTCCTCGCCACATGGATGAACGAGGGCGAGCGCTACGAGAAGATTCCGCGCTGGATCCCCTATCTGGCGCTGCCGCTCGGCGTCGGCCTGCTGATCATCCGCCTGTTGCAGCAGGCCTGGCGCATCGTCACCGGCGAGATCGACATGATCATCGCCAGCCACGAGGCCGAGGAGTTGCTCGAGGAGCTCGAGATGGTGTCGCCGCATGGGCAGCCTGGCCCTGACAAGGGCAAAGAGGGCTGAGCCATGTCCATCGCAATCCTGTTCGGGATGGTCGTGCTCTTCATGCTGATAGGCGTGCCGATCGCCATGTCGCTCGGCCTTTCGTCGATCCTGTTCCTGTTCATGTTCTCGCACGACGCATCGCTGGTGTCGGTTGCGCAGACCCTGTTCGACGCCTTCGAGGGCCACTACACACTGCTCGCGATCCCATTCTTCATTCTGGCATCGGTGTTCATGTCGACCGGGGGCGTGGCGCGGCGCATCATCCGCTTCGCGATCGCGCTGGTCGGTTCGTTCAGGGGTGGACTGGCGATCGCATCGGTGTTCGCGTGCATGCTGTTTGCGGCCCTGTCGGGTTCGTCACCGGCGACCGTCGTCGCGATCGGCAGCATCGTCATCGCCGGCATGACCCAGGTCGGTTACAGCAAGGAGTTTGCCGCCGGTGTGATCTGCAACGCCGGCACGCTGGGTATCCTTATTCCGCCATCGATCGTCATGGTCGTTTACGCGGCGGCAACCGACGTCTCGGTCGGCCGCCTTTTCCTGGCCGGCGTGTTCCCGGGCCTGTTGGCCGGTGGCATGCTGATGCTCGCGATTTACCTGTGGGCCCGCTTCAAGGGCCTGCCGTCGAACCCCTGGACCGGCTGGGGCGAGGTGCTGCAATCGGCGCGCGATGCGACCTGGGGCCTGATGCTCGTCATCATCATTCTCGGCGGGATCTACGGCGGCGTGTTCACGCCGACCGAGGCGGCAGCGGTCGCCGCCGTGTACGCCTTCCTGATCGCGAATTTCGTCTATCGCGACATGGGCCCCGTACGCGGCGGTTGGGGATCGCCCGCGCTGATCCCGTACCGGATCGTCTCGGTGCTGTGGCACAAGGACACCAAACATGCGCTGTTCGAGGCCGGCAGGCTGACCATCATGCTGATGTTCATCATCGCCAACGCGCTGCTGCTCAAACATGTGCTGACCGAGGAGCGCGTGCCGCAGATGATCACCGAGGCCATGCTGCAGGCCGGCTTCGGCCCGGTCATGTTCCTGGTCATGGTCAACGTGCTGCTGCTGATTGGCGGTCAGTTCATGGAGCCGTCAGGCCTGCTGATCATCGTCGCACCGCTGGTGTTCCCGATCGCGATCGCGCTGGGTATCGATCCGATTCACCTCGGTGTCATCATGGTCGTCAACATGGAAATCGGCATGATCACGCCGCCGGTTGGCCTGAACCTGTTCGTGACGGCCGGCGTCGCGCAGATGTCGATCGGCAGGGTTATCAAGGCCGCGATGCCCTGGGTCGCGATCATGTTCCTGTTCCTGATAATCGTCACCTATGTGCCGATCGTGTCGACCTGGCTGCCCACTACGCTGATGGGCCCCGAGATCATCATCAAGTAACCGGATTCGTGGGTTAGTTCGACGGTGCGCCCAGCGTGCCGTCGAGCACGGCACCGGTCAAATCTGCACCGTCCAGGTGGGCTTCGCGCAGATTGGCGCCGCGCAGGTTCGCGCGCACCAGCACTGCGCCGCTCAGGTCGGCGGCGTACAGATTGCTCGTCGATAGATTCGCCTGGCTGAGGTTGGCGTCACGCAGTACGGCGTCCTTGAGGTTGGTGCCGGAGAGGTCGGCACCCTTGAATGTCCCGCCGCTGAGGTCACAGCCGATCAGGTTGCCCTGGAGTATCGCGTTGTCGGCCTTCACCCCGGTCAATTTGGCCCCGGTCAGTTTGGCGCCGCTGATGCTGGCGCGTTCCAGATCCGCACCGGCCAACGAGGCCTGGTTGAGATCGGGTTTGCGCATCACAATGCTCTTCATCGACACGCTGTCGAGACGTGCGCCGGCCAGGCTGCTCGCGTGCAGCTCGGCGTCCTCGAGGCGACTGCCGCTCAGGTCGAGGCCGTCAAGCAGGCTGTTGCGGAACCGGCTGCGCGACATGTCACTGTTGCGCAGACTGGCGACGCGTCGCAGATCGAGCTCGCGCAGGTCGGCGCCGCGCAGATCGGTGCGTTCCATGTTGGTGCTGTCGAGTCGGGCGAAGCGCAGCGAGCTGTTGGCAAGGTTGGCGCCGGCCAGATTGGCGCCGCCGAGGTCGGCGTGTTCGAGCATCGCATCCGGCAGCCGCGCGTCCTGCAACTGCGCGTCGCGCAACTCTGCGTGCGCCAGCCGCGCGCCCGCGAGGTCGAGGGCGGCCATGTTTGCCCCGTTCAGGATGACGCGCCCGAGGCTGGCCTTCTCGAGATTGGCGTCGCGCAGGTCGGCCCCGGTCAGGTCGGCACGGAACAGGATGGCCTTGCGCAGGTTGGCGCCACGCAGGTTGGCGCCGCTGAGGTTTGCGCTCATCAGGCGCATCGACGACAGGTCGGCGCCGCTGAGGTCGCATGCAGGGCATTGGCCGGACTCGGTCAGTCGCCGCAGGTGCGCCGGGTCGGCTGCATCGGCGGCCAGTGAGGCCAGTATCAAAGCGCCCATCACCAGGGCCGGTCGCGCGGCTTGCCGAACCATTTCCATACCCCCGGTGTGACGCGAATCCCGTCCGGATTAGACCACAAAACAGCGGCTTACTCTCGCGTCGCCAGGCGTGGCAGTTGTTGCAGTGCGCGTTCCAGCAGCTCGCTGCCGGCGCCACTGACGTGTGCGTGTTCGGACAGGTACCGGCGCCATGCCCGTGCCCCCGGACGACCCTGGAACAGGCCGAGCATGTGGCGGGTCACCCGGTGCACCGGGATGCCGGCGCGGTGCACGCGATCGACGAACGGCAGCATCCGCCGGACCACGTCGGCCGGTTTGCGTTGTGCGCCGCGCTCGCCATAGATGCGGCAGTCTGCGTCGGCGAGGATCCACGGATTCTGGTAGGCCTCGCGACCGATCATGACGCCGTCGACCCGCTGCAGCTCGTGCTCGGCCTGGGCCAGGGTCTTGAATCCACCGTTGGTGACAAACGTCAGATCGGCAAAGTCCTGTTTCAGGGCGTGCACGACATCGTGTCGCAAGGGCGGGATCTCGCGGTTTTGTTTCGGGCTCAGGCCGTGCAGCCAGGCCTTGCGCGCATGCACGATGAACACCGTGCAGCCAGCGGCGGAGACGAGGGCGACGAATTCCTGAAGGGCAGCGTAGCTGTCACGATCGTCGATGCCGATGCGATGCTTGACAGTGACCGGTATGGCGACCGCGTCACGCATCGCGGTGACGCAGTCGGCGACGAGTTGTGGTTCGGCCATCAGGCAGGCACCAAAGCGACCGGACTGCACGCGGTCGGACGGGCAGCCAACGTTCAGGTTCACCTCGTCGTAACCCCAGGCCTCGGCCAGTCTCGCGCAGTGTGCGAGCTCGCCGGGGTCGCTGCCGCCGAGTTGCAGGGCCAGCGGGTGTTCCTCGGCATCGTAGTCGAGGAACCGCGACGGTTCGCCGTGCAACAGCGCGCCCGTCGTGATCATCTCGGTGTATAGCAGTGTGCGGCGCGTGATCTGGCGCAGAAAATAACGGCAGTAGCGATCGGTCCAGTCGAGCATGGGCGCGACCGACAGGCGGCGATCGGGCGGTTCGGCGGGGCCGGGATTCACGGCGCGATCTCATCCCGCCCACGCGCTGCACTGAGGTCGAACGGGATCGTGCGTGACGGCGTAGATGCGACCATTCGGCGCGCGTATTCAGGATGCAGACTGCGAGCGGTCTATGATGCTGACAAGCACCAGCTGACGCCCGGCGTCGCTGTACGGATTCAATCCGATCTCGACGGCGATGGTCGAACCATCCTTGCGTGTCGCCGCCAGCTCCCGGCCCTCGCCCATGCGACGCGCCACCGGCGCCTTGAGGAATTGGCGACGCAGGCCGGCATGGCGATCGCGCAGCGCTCGCGGCACCAGGCGATCGACACTCTCACCGTTCAGGTCGCCTGGCTCGTAGCCCAGCATCCGTTCGGCTGCCGGATTCGCGATCTCGATCTGGCCGTCCGCATCGATCAGCAGCTGGCCGATGCTGCTGGCCTCGACCAGGCGGTGAAAGCGTTGTTCCAGTTCTTTCGTTTTCGCCAGATGGGCGGCGCGCGACACCGCGTGGGCAGCGCTCAGCTCGGCATACCGCAGGCGCACGTGTCCGCTCAGATACAGGAACAGAGCAATCCCGTAGACCGCGATGCCGAGGATGACGCCGAGCGAGACCAGCATACGCACGTCGCGCCGCATCTCGATCAGCACCTCCACCGGGCGATGTGCCAGCAGCACGACCGTGAAATGGTTGACGACGATCCGCTCCGCCGCATTGGCAGCGTCCCCGTAGGATTGCCGGAGCGAGGCGAGTGGAGACAGGCGGCTCCAGGTCCACAGTCCGTCCCAGGCCTCGAAACTACCGTGGTCGCGGTTCGAAACGTTTTCCCAAAGTCGCGGGTGGCTGTCACCAAACGGCACGCCCGGGCCCTGGTCCGCGGAACTGTTGCCGGCCGCGACCGGGTTGAGCTGCACGCCAAACTGGTTGAGCAGCAGGAATTCACCGCGTTCGGTCGTCGGGCCGCGCCAGTGAAGCACATCGAACAGGTGCTGCATGCCAATGTTGATGATCAGGATGCCGCGTGAATTGCGCCGGCTGTCGACAACCGGCGTGGCGATGCGCAGCATAGCGCGCGCCGGCCACTCCGGCTGCCCCTGTTCGACATTGAGGTCGATCGGAGACGCGTAGAGTTCGCCGGGCAGCAGGGCGCTGGCCTCGCTGAAGTAATAGCGATCGCTCTTGTCCTGGAGGTCTTCATCGGCCACCCGGTGCACGTCGACCCCGTCGCTGTCGACGCGCACGCGTTCCATACCCCGTTCGTCGATCCAGCGGACCTGACGATAGTTCGGATTGAGCTCGACGACGTTCTCGAAAACCTTTTCCAGGTTCCGCAGCGATTGTGCATCGCCACGCTCGATCGTGTTGCGCAGTACCGAATTGTCGGCGAGGTAGTGCAGGTGGTGCAGGGAGCCGGAAACCTCGGCACCGATGAAACCGCTGATCAGCTGCAGCCGCGAGGCATCGGCGTCGAGCAGTTGCTCGACGCGTGCCTCGGTGCGCAGCCATGCGAACGAAAATCCGACGACCAGGATCAGCAGTGCGATCGGCAGGAACAGTGCCAGGAACTCGTACGTGGGAAAGCGGATCTTCGCGATCGGGGCGCCTTTCCCCGACGCCTCGTCGCCGCTGCCGATTTCCCGGCCCGGGTGTGAACGGCGGGCACCGGATCCAGTCGCGGTATCGAGCATCTCGGAAACTCCTGCCAGCGAGAGCCTTGTGTGCCTGAACGCGGTGCCGAACGGACGCTGTCGCCGGGTTCGACACCGGCCGTGAGCCTAAGGTGTTTTGCGCCGGGATGCCAGCCATCGAAAGCCGGACGCGATACGGGATTCACTGTTCAGAAGTGGGAGCCCTGTCGCCGCGTTTTGCGCGCCAGACGTCGCTCGCCATCTCGCGCAATCCATCATCGTCGCGCACGACGAAAAGGGCATCCAGGTGGAGATGTCGTGCCACCTCCGGGCCGCGCCTGTCGCCGAGTGCCATCAGGGCCGTGGCCCAGGCGTCTGCGGTCGCGCAGTCTGCGGCGATTACGCTGACCGACGCCAGCCGGTGCCGCACCGGGTGCCCGCTGTGCGGGTCGATCGTGTGTGCGTAGCGTTGCCCTCCGGCCTCGAAGAAGTTGCGGTAGTCTCCGGACGTGGCGATCGATTCATCGTGGAGTGCGAGCAGGTGCTGGACTGCACGCGCTCCCGCCAACGGGCGCTCGATCGCAACCCGCCAGGGCGCCTGCCCGCCCTTGTCGCCGCGCGCGCGCAACTCGCCCCCGATCTCGACCAGGTAGCTGGCGATGCCCTCGGCGTCGAGTACGCGGGTCAGCTCGTCCACCCCCCAGCCTTTGGCGATCGACGACAGGTCGATCGCGACGCCTCCCACCCGTTTGCGCAGCGCGGGCGGCGATAGACGCGCTTCGACGCGCTGGTAGCCAACGCGTTCGAGCAGCGCTGCGATCTCGGCGTCGGTCGGCGGGGTGTCGCGGCGACCGCGACTGCCGAATCCCCACAGCTCGACCAGCGGCCCGATGGTGACGTCGTACATGCCATCGGTCGCGCGGCTGATCGCGCCTGCCTGCGCGACCAGTGCGGCCAGTGCGGCGGGGACCGGCTGCCAGTCGGTCGACGGGTTGCGGTTGAACCGTGTCAGGTCGGAGTCCGACAGGTAGGTCGACATCTCGGCGTTTACGCGGGTGAGGGTCTCCTCGATGCGCCGCTGCAGGCGGTCGAGTACATCGGGAGCCGGCGTCGGGTAGACCTTCACCGAGTACGTCGTGCCCATGGTCGTGCCCTGCAGTTCGGCGATTGCGGGGGCGGGCTGCTCACAGCCGCCGAGCCACGGCGTGGCGAACGCCAGGACGATGGCGGTCAGCCAGGCGCGCAGTAACGGCGGCAGAGAGCCATGGCGCCGGCATGCGCAACCCATCGTCGGCGCGCTGCGCAACCGGGCGCGTGGTGCGCGCACGTGCCCGCGCGATGCGTGCGCCGGGATTGCCTCCGGCGAGCCCGGTTGGGGGAGGGTCGACGCCACGCACACGCGCCGGGTTTCACGCGGCGACCGGTTTCTGAACGAATGGCATCGTTGCAGTGGCGTCCGATAGGGAAAGGACCATTGACAGCGGGTCGATGCGAAAAGAACGCCGGCGCGATGCCACGTCGCGACGGTCCGTGGCAGGCGGCTCACCGATCGGGATCCCGTATCGTCGACGGCGCCTGATCCGGGTCAGTGCGCGCGCCAGTTGATGACATTTCTTCTCCAAATCGCCGCAACTGGTTGCGTGTCTGCAGATAGCTGCTGCCTATCCAGAACGCGAACAGCACCGCGAACAGCACCAACGCGGGTCGCCATTGCGGCCAGAGTGCAATCATTGTTGCCGCAGCGACCAGCAGCAGGAGCATCAGGCGCAACGTGGTGCGATTCATTCGCGCCACGACGCGCTCGATATCCGCGCCGCTCCGGATCCCCTGCCGCTGCAATTCCTCGCGCAGCTGCGTATATGCGGCGGTCCTCCGCCGTGCCACGCGGCCGAAAGGGTCGCCGAGGCTCATCGGTGCTGGGTTCGCGCCCGGTTCGCGGTGCCGGGCAGCGTCGCACCGGATCCGTCGTCCCCGTGTACCGTCCGCTGCGGCACTGGTGGTGAGCCGGTCTGCACCGAATGCCAGGTTTGGCCGTTTCGGGCGGGCTTAAGAAGTGCATTCCGTGCGCACGGCGGGTGCAGCGTCAAGGAATCTGCGGTGCTGAAAATCCGACATTGCCCAACACGAAATTTTCGCGACAATGATCCTGTTTTCATTGGGAAAAGGACCTGTGCCAGGATATGATCCTGGAAACGATGCATCGGCTTTCGGATGCTCGCGCATCGCGAGCCGACGACGTGACAAAAAAAGAATGTACCCGGCTCACGGATCGTTGCGACGGATTCGCCGCAACCCGCGAACGATAACGATAAGTGCCGAAAACAACAACGAGTGAACAACGAGAATCATCTCCTATTCGTTAGTGCCTCTATGGCCGATGAAACAGTGCTGCATACGCTGCTGGCGCGCACCGGCAGTGATGATGCTGCGAACCTTTCGACGGCGTGCGACGCACAGCAGTTTTTCGAGGCCCTGTACTCGGAGGAGCAGTATGGCGTCATCGTCATCGACGACCGCCCGAAGTGGACGACGTGGCAGGAGGTAGCGGCCGCGTGCGGAAAGCTTCGTCCGTTGGCGCTGGTGATCCTGCTCGTCTCGGGCGATCACTCCGCGGAACAGTGCGAACGCCTGCTCGGCGAGGACGTGGCTGCGATATACCCGCGCAACAGTGCGGGGCTGCTGGCGCTTGCGCGCCTGGTGTCGACCCTTTCTGCACAGCAGCGCAGTTTCAGCCTGCAACGCGAGCAGGCGGCGGAGGAGGCGGATCCGGACGAACAGGTGCGCGAGGAGCGCGAAAAGCTCATCTATGCCGTTTCGCACGACCTGCAGGACCCACTGCAGCTGGCGCGTCGCTACGCCGCGATGCTCAATGAGGACTTCGATGGTGCGCTCGGCGAATCGGGCGCGAAGGTGCTGGGCCATCTGCAGTTCAACCTGAACCGCACCCAGGAGATGCTCGACGAGTTGCTGGACTATTCTCGGCTGCAGAATGCGCGGCCCGAGCTGGCCCCGGTTGATCTCAATGCCCTGTTCAACGAGGTGGTTTCGCTATACCGGCTGACATTGGACGAGATTGGCGGTACCGTGTCGCAGCAGCACTCGCTGCCCACGCTGCTGGTCGACCGCAGGCAGTTCATGCGCGTGTTCCAGAATCTGATCGGCAACGCGATCAAGTTCCGCAGCGAACGTCCACTGCAGGTGACGGTCAGGGCGCAGAGGGTGCGCAACGAGTGGCGCATCGGGATAAAGGACAACGGCATCGGCATCGCGGAAGAGGACACCAAACGGATTTTTGGCATGTTCGAACGCGCCGGTGGAGCGGACGAACACCCAGGCACGGGGATGGGGCTTGCCATCTGCAAGCGTATTATCACGAACCATGGCGGCAAGATCTGGGTGCGATCCTCTCTCGGCAGCGGCAGCGTGTTCATCTTCTCGATTCCGCAGGCCGAAGACGCGACGGACCACCCGGCAGGTGAATAGCCCTCGGTCAATCCAAACCTCCAAATGAATGACGAAGCCATCGATGTCCTTCTGGTTGAAGACAACCCCCAGGAAGCGGAAATCGTTCGACTCTATCTGGCCAAGAAATACACCCACAGCTACGGGATTCGCCATGTGCGCAGCGTCAGTGCGGCGCTGAGCGAGCTTTCCAGCGGCAAGCGGCCAAGTGTCATCCTGCTGGACCTCCACCTTCCCGACACGCAGGGGCTCGAGGGTTTCCACCACGTGTCCGGTGCAGCACCAGGTGTCCCGGTAATCATCCTGACCAACTGCAACGAAGAGAGCACCGCGGCAAGTGCGGTTCGCGGAGGGGCCCAGGATTACCTGATCAAACGCGAGGTGAATGCGGCGCTGCTGCACCGTGCGATCCTCTACGCGATCGAAAGACAGCGGGCGGAACAGGCGCTGCGCAAGGTCAAGGAGCGTTATGCGCTGGCGGTGGCGGGCGCCAACGACTGCATCTGGGACTGGGACGCATCCAGTGGCAGGGCGTACTTTTCGCCGCGCTGGAACGACCTGGTCGGTCTGCCGGCCGACGCCCGCGTCGAAAGCCTCCAGGACTGGTGGGAGCGCGTGCATCCCGACGATATCGGTGAGCTGCGACGTTTGTTGCGCGCCGACCCTGACAGTGACCGCCAACACTTCGAGCACGAGCACCGCCTGCGGCACGAAAATGGCGAATACATCTGGGTATACGCGCGCGGCGTGGTGTTGCTCGACGTGCAGGGCGAACCGATGCGCATGGCGGGTTCGATCAGCAGCATCACCAAACGCAAGGAGACTGAGCATCAGCTGATTCATCGCGCCCTGCATGATCCGTTGACCGGGTTGCCAAACCGTGTGCTGTTCATCGATCGTCTGCATCAGGCACTACGGCGGTTCAAGCGCGACAATGCACTGCGCTTCGCAGTGCTCTACTTCGACCTGGACCGCTTCAAGTTCGTCAACGACAGCCTGGGCCACTCGGCCGGCGACAGTCTGTTGGTATCAACGGCGCGCCGCCTGATGAGCGTGATACGGCCTGGCGACACCATTGCGCGCATGGGCGGGGATGAATTTGCCGTTCTGGTCAGCGATATCGAAGACGAATCGGATACGGCACAGGTCGCGGAGCGCATTCACAACCTGTTCCACCAGGAGTTCTCGATTGCTGGGCGGGGGATGTACACCAGCGCCAGCATAGGCGTCGCGGTCGCGACCCGCGATTACGATTCGCCCGATGAGCTGTTGCGCGACGCGGACCTGGCGATGTACCGCGCCAAGCGGTCCGAGACCGAGAATACGGTGATCTTCGATACTACGATGCACCAGGCTGCGATCTCGCGCCTGAATATGGAGACCGACCTGCGGCGCGCGGTCGCGCGTGGCGAGTTCGTCGTCTACTACCAGCCGATCGTAACGGTGAGCGATCAGCGCATCGTCGCGTTCGAGGCGCTGCTGCGCTGGCTCCATCCAGACAAAGGTCTGCTCGCCCCGGAAAGTTTCCTCTCGGTGGTCGAAGACACCGGAATGCTTGCCTCGCTCAGTTGGTGGGTGCTGGAGCAGGCGTGCAAGCAGGCGCGCGACTGGCGCAATGGCCTGGTCGGCGAGCCGCCGCTGCGGATGTGCGTCAATGTCTCCGCCGGCATGTTCCGCGCCGAACACGCGGCGCAGCGGCTGAAGAACATCGTTCTCGACACCGGCATGCGTGCGCAGGACCTGTCGCTTGAGCTCACGGAGCGCGACTGTATGGACCACGAGGACGCCACTCAGGCCACGTTGGCCGAACTTCAACGTTTCGGCGTAAAGATCCACATGGACGATTTCGGCACTGGCTACTCGTCGTTGTCGTATCTGCAGCGCTGCGCCTACGACACGGTGAAGATCGACCGTTCATTCGTGCAAAGCCTCGACATTGAAAAACAGAGCGCCGCGATCATTCGTACCATCGTGGGCCTCGGCGAGATGCTCAACATCAATGTCGTGGCGGAGGGCGTCGAGTCGCAGGAGCAGTTGGAGGCACTGGTATCGCTGCGCTGTCCGGAGGCGCAGGGTTACTGGTTCTCGCGCCCGGTTTCACCCGGCGACGCCGGTGAACTGCTGCGCCGGGCCTATTCGACCGCATACTGACGCGGATCAAATAACGGTGCCGGCAGCGTGCCGGTTTGCGCGTTGCCGCTGCGTTCGCGGCACCCACCCCGTAGCGAATGTGCCAGAATCCTGCAAACACAGCAGTATCTCCGGCGCCACGCATGCACGCGCGCGTCGAATCCCGATCGCCATTACGGATGAATCATGGACAACGAGCCCAACGAAGCGCGCGCCGTTACCGACGACGCGATTCTGCAGCAGCAGTATCTTCGTGCGCTCAGTTCATTCGAAGGGATCGTACTGAGCCAGATCGACGTCAAGAACAAACTCGGCGACCGCCTGAACTACAGCATCCGCGCCGGCCTCATCATCCTGTCGGTAATCGCTTTCTCGATCCTGGTGCTTCTGCTCACCCTCAGCTCGCAGATAAACCGCATCTCGAATGTCGTCGGATCGATGAACACGCATTTCTCGGCGGTGTCGATGCGCATGGACGAGATCGTCGAGCACCTCGGCTCGATGGAGTCGCAGGTCGCGCAGTTGAAGCACATTGAGCAGGACACCGCGTCGCTGACCAGCGAAATCGTCGGCATCAGTGAGATCACGGACGGTATCAGCGAGAGTCTGGACAGCATTGGCGAGCACATGACCGGCACCCGGGCCAATGTGGACGGCATCGCGGTGACGATGAACCTGATGAACCTCGAGGTCCAGGCAATGAGCATCGAGATGCAACGCATGGCGAAGCCGGCGCGCACCCTCAACAAGCTGTTTCCGTTCCCATGATGCGGTGCAGCAATCAACGATACCGGTATGTGGCCGGTGCCGCGTCGAGGTGATGGCGGTATGAGCGTCGATCCACGCAGCCCAATCATCCAGGTCATGGCGCGGCTCGGCCGCGAGACCCAACTGCACGTCGATGAGCGTCACCGGCACTTCAAGGTGACCGATGCCGTCATCCTCGTGATCTCGCTGTTGCTGGTCATCCTCGCCTGCGTCAACGTCTACTACGTCAGGGTGCTGTATCAGGACCTGAACGGCATCGTCGAGAACATGGAATCGATGTATCGCAATCTTTCGCGCGTCGACCACGACATGGACATGGTCGCGCAGCGGGTGCAGCACTTCGACCGGAGTATCCGCTACATGTCCCCGATCGCCGAGCACATGCATGTTGTCACCGAGGTCATGCCGAAAATCCACGCGAGCATGGAAACGGTGGGCAGCGACATGCTTACGATCAATGACGACATGGCGCAGGTTCGCGGGGCGATGGGAAGCATTGCCGAGCAGATGCACTGGATGACGGTCGGGATGAGCGTGATGCGCATGAACGTCCATCAAATCGCCGGACCGATGGGCTCGATGAATCCTGTCATGCCGAACTGACCGCTCGCCCGACGCGGTCATCCCTCAAAATGTGAAGCACGCGCCACACCCGGCGGCGAATTCGGATAGACTCTGCGGCCTGGTGGATACCGGGTATGCCGTTTCCGGGTCGGATGCGACCCATGCACGCGGCAAACGCGCCGTCGCCTCTTTCCGCATCGGTTCGCGGAACATGAGCGGAGGAGGTGAGTGTGCACGCATGAACGACGGGCGACGGCGGCTGGGCCGATCGGGAGGGGCGTCACCGGGCGCTTGGCCACCCCCGCCTGCAGCGTGCGATGTTTCGGCGCAGGCCGCTACGAAGGCCAAACCGTGCCCACCGCGCCCCGTAGGTCGAATAATGGAACGCCGTCGATGACGTGTGTGCAGTCTGAGCAGGTCCCAGCAAACATGTCCGAACAATCCGCGCGCAGCGATGCGCCCTTGCCGTCCTTCGATATGAAGGCCGGGCAATTCAATCTTCCGACCCTGGTGCTGCGCGCAATCGACCTGGGCGGCCTCGACGCATTTATCGCCCAACAGGTGGCAAAGCTGCCGTCGTTCTTCGACCAGGCGCCGGTCGCCATCGACCTGTCACAGCTGCCGGACCGGGATCGACTGGACGAGTTGCCGATGATCGTCGGCATGCTGCGTGGACACGGCATGATCCCGATTGGCGTACGCGGCGCCTCGGAGCACCAGCGACAGCAGGCCCTGGCCCTCGAGATCGCCGTGATGCCGGCGTTGCGCCGGTCGCAGGACCAGGGTGATACGGGGCAAAAGGTGCTGGCGGTCGCCGCCGCACCGGCCACCCAGGCGTCGACGGTGATCGACAAACCGGTGCGTTCGGGCCAGCGCATCGTCGCTGAACGCGGCGACCTGGTGCTGCTCGGCGGCGTCAGTTCGGGCGCCGAGGTCATGGCGGCCGGCAACCTGCATGCCTACGGGCCGCTGCGCGGGCGTGCGATGGCCGGTTACGCCGGCGACGCGTCGGCGCAGATCTTTTGCCGCGAGCTCGGCGCCGAGCTGGTGTCGATCGCTGGTCGCTACCGGGTCAGCGAAAATCTCGAAAGCCGCTATCTCGGTCGTGCCGTCCGTATCCGGCTCGACGGCGAGGCGCTGAGATTCGAGCTGCTCTGACCGGGTGGCACGGTTTCACTCAGACCAACGCGGACCATCGGTCCAAAGGAGTACTCAGTTGGCACGCATCATCGTAGTCACCTCCGGAAAGGGGGGTGTGGGCAAGACCACGACCAGCGCGGCGTTCGCGATGGGGCTCGCCGAACGCGGGTTCCGGACCGTCGTCATCGACTTCGATGTCGGTCTGCGCAACCTCGACCTGATCATGGGGTGCGAGCGCCGCGTCGTTTACGACTTCGTCAACGTGATCCAGGGCGACGCCAATGTCGGCCAGGCGCTGATCAAGGACAAGCGCAGCCCCAATCTGTTCATCCTCCCCGCATCGCAGACCCGGGACAAGGACGCGCTGACGGTCGAAGGCGTAGGCCAGGTGCTCGAAGAGCTGGGGCGTGAGTTCGAGTTCATCGTCTGCGATTCACCGGCCGGCATTGAACGCGGTGCGACGATGGCGATGTACTTTGCCGACGATGCGATTGTCGTCACCAATCCGGAGGTTTCCTCGGTGCGCGACTCGGATCGCATGATCGGCATCCTGTCGAGCAAGTCGCGGCGCGCCGAGCAGGGTCAGGAGGGGATCCGCGAGTTTCTTCTGGTCACGCGGTATTCGCCCGAGCGCGTGCAGCGCGGCGAGATGCTGGCGCTCGAGGATGTGCAGGAGATCCTTTCGCTGGACCTGATCGGGGTGATTCCCGAATCGAGTGCCGTGCTCAATGCATCGAATGCCGGATCGCCCGTGATACTCGACCGCGACAGCAATGCCGGCAAGGCCTACAGCGACATGGTCGCGCGGTATCTCGGCGAGGACCTGCCGCACCGTTTCCTGTCGGTTGAGAAGAAGGGCCTCTTCGGGCGCCTTTTCGGGGGATGAACATGGCACTGCTCGATTTCTTCCGGCAGCGTAAGAGCAACTCGGCCGCCGTCGCCAAGGAACGGCTGCAGATTCTGGTCGCCCACGACCGGCGCGGCGGTGGGCCCTCGTATCTTCCGCAACTGCAGCGTGATCTGTTGCAGGTGATCCAGAAATACGTCGCTGTCGACAACGATGCCGTGACGGTCAACGTCGAACGGGATGGCGGCCAGGAGATCCTGGAGCTGAACATCGTTCTGCCCGACTAGGTCGGTAACGAATCAATCAGAACCCTGTCCGGGCGCCCCGCACCGGCGCTGGCTCCTGAGTGACCGGTTCAGCGCATCGGATGCCGTCTGGCAGACCGCCCCGCGTGGCCCGGATAACCCGGCGCCGGTTGGGCGAGGTGTGTGCAGCAAACGACCCTGCCGTCTACGCCGGTACACGCTTTGAACGCGAAGGCTACGCGGCAGATCGCCCGTGCCACCTGCGGGCGCCAGCTGGTGGCGAGACACGAAACTGCTGCGACAACCTCGGCACGCCGTGCGGGCGCCGGTGATGGGACCTGGCTGGGTCTCCGCGGTGAACTTCGCGCGGTCTCGTCGTGCCATCGCCCGAGCAAAGAAAAAGCCCGGCATGGTGCCGGGCTTCGATTGGGTCGTATCAGTCGTTGTTGTTCGGGTTCAGCTCAACTTCGCGAAGCGGCGACGCGTGGCCAATGCGCCGATGCCGAGCAGAGCGAGCGTGCCCGGGACCGGAACTCCGGTCGGCGGCGTGCCCGGCTGGCAGTTGTTCGGATCGCAGGTCACGGTCAGGTTCATCATTCGGAACGCATCGTTATTGTAGTCACCGCCGTTCTTGCCGGCGATCAGCACGAAGTACCGCGAGGTGATCGAGCTGTTGATGTCTGCGGTCCGATCGTAGGAGCCACCGCTGTTCTGCGACACGAGCGACCAGTCGGTGTTGACACTCCAGGTATCGTAGTCGGGGATCTGCGGGATCACAGAGTCGTCGTTGCCGACCAGTTCGACATCACCGGTATAGGCCCACAATTCGAAGTCGGTGTCATAGATCGATTTCAGACCGATCTGGTCGACCGACACCAGGCAGCTGCCGAAATCCAGCAGGATCGCGTCACGCAGGTAATTCGTTTCGGAATCGGTCTTCAGGTTGTCGATCTTGGTGCCCCAGTGAGCGCTCTCACCGGGTGCATGGACACCGACACCGTAGTCGCTGCCGGTCAGGTCGGTCGCGTAGGTGGAGTCGCCGTCGCCGATCTGGCCCCGGACGCTGCTGGGGTTGTACATGGTGTTGGCGCCGACGGTGAAGCCATGCACCACCAGCGTGTAGTTGCCGGTGTTGGGGTAGACGTTACCGCCGCCGGTCTGGTCGCCGGTCACCGCCGTGGCGTTGTCGGTGAAATCCCAGGTGACCACGCAACCGCCGCCACCGCCCGAGGGGGGGTTGCAGTCATGGTTCTTGTCATACCAGGAATTACCACCACCCGTCGCGTAGGCGCCCGACGCCGCGCACGCCAGGATACCCAGCACCAGAGTTTTCTTAATGTTCATGCTACGACCCATGTTCGCTTTATTCGGTTGTAGTTAATTTGGGACAGGCCAAATTCTTTAGTCACGCAGTGAAAAGCAGGAATCGTGCCACGGATCCGCTGCTGTCGCCCATAGTCGATCGTCTTGAAAAATACCTATTAAAAACAATTGACTGTGTTCTACCAGGCGCGGGATTTTAAAGTTCGACGCGGTCGTCACGGCGGCCGACAGCGGATTTTTTCGAAATGTGTAAAAAAAACTGTCAGCGTTCTTGGGGCCCCGAAGGTGCTGTCGGCCGCGGGTTTGCGCTAACGCGTTGGCGGCAGGGCAATGATGCGTGCCTTGGCATCGTCGCGCTCTGGAAAATTCTTCGACAGCCGCAGCGCCTGTTCCAATTCCCGCCGCGCCTCGGGCAGATTGCCGAATTCCTGCAGCGCGACGCCCAGGTGGTAGCGGATCGTCGGATTGGTGGCATCGCGGGCCAGCGCCTCGCGCAGGTTGGCCAGCCCCTTGTCGAGCTCTCCGATCTGGATCAGGGTCCAGCCGACGGCGTCGAGCACGGCCGGGTCGTTCGGCGCTAGCTCCTGGGCGCGCAGCGCGGCCTTCAGCGCGCTCTCGTTGTCGGTGTCGGCCAGCGCGGCGGCCAGGTTCTTCCACGCGGCCGCGTTCCCGGGTTGTAACTCGACCATCTTCCTGCGCAGCACCAACGCGCCGGCGGTGTCTCCCACGTACTGCAGGTGGTTGGCCAGCAGGCCCGTCACGAGCGGGTTGCCCGGGTGTTTCGCATTCCACTCCTCGATGGCCCCGAGGGCCTCGTCCTGGCGCCCGAGGGTCATCAGTGCGCGGTGCAGACCGACCACGGCCTGCGGCACGTCGGCGACCGCGCGCGCCTGGCTGTAGATCACCACCGCGTCGGCCGCGCGCCCCTGGGCCATGCGCAGGTCTCCCAGCAGCGTGAGTGCGGGTACATTGCGCGGCGCACGCTGCAGCACCTGGTCGATCTCCGACTCTGCGTCGTCGAGCTTGCGCTGTCGGAACAGCGCGCCGGCGAGGGCGATGCGTGCATCCAGGTTGTCGGGTTGTATCGTCAACGCCTTGGTAAAGGACCAGGCCGCGTCCTCATCGGCCCGCACCATGGCCTGCAGGCGGCCGGTGTAGACCAGCCTCTGCGCGTCCTCACCGGCGAAACGGTTGACCTCCTTGAGCGTGTTGGCGGCATCCGTGTTTTCGCCGCGTGCGATCTGCACGCGCGCGAGCGCGTCCTTGACATCGAAATCGTTCGGCACCGTGCGATCCAGTTCAAGTGCCCGGTTCATCGCCTGATCGGTATCTCGCAGCGCCAGGTAGGCGTTGATCAGTTCGACATTGGTCTGCACGTTATTCGGTTCGAGTTCGCGGATCTTCTCCAGGTTCGCGATCGCGACGCGCAGGTCGCCCTGGGACTGGGCCAGTCGCGCCGCCTCGAGCAGGGCACGGGAATCCTTGGGGTCACGCGCGATGATCTCGCGCAGCGCGGCCGCGGCGACCGCGGTGCGGCCCTGCGCGATGTCCAGCTTGATCAGGTTGTAGCGCGCCGGGCGGAAGTCGGGTTGCGCAGCGACGATCTCCTCGAGCATCCGGCGGCCCTTCGCCGCATCGCCTCTGGCGAGCGCGATCAGGCCGAGCAGGTTGCGGGCGTTGTAGTTTTTCGGCTCCTGCTTGACGATACGCTCGGCCAGTCCGGCGGCCTCGTTGATCCGTCCTTCGCTGTAGTACAGCATGCCCAGCAGCAGCGACGTATCACTGCCGGACGCCCCCTGGGTCTTGTCGACCAGTTCCTGCAGCGTCCCCAGCGCCAGATCACGCCGGCCGCTCTGGAACTGCGCCATCGCGAGGCGGCGCACGATCGCGGGTCCACCTTTGTGATTTTTCAATGCGTTGCGGTAGTAGCGCTCGGCGGCAACCAGGTCGCCGAGCTGGATGTTGGCATCGCCGAGCAGTGCGAGTGCCTCGGCGTCGGCCAGTTCCGCGGCAGAGGCCCGCACCAGCACCTGGCGCGCGTCACCCGGCTTGCCCAGTGCAAGCAGGGTCTTGCCGAGCATCTTGCGGCCCTGGATGTCGCCACCCTGCAGCTCGACGTACAGCGCCAGGAACTTGTATGCCGTCTCCAACTGTCCGGTGTCGAATGCGATGGTGCCGAACAGCAGCAGATCGGCCGGCCGGCCCGCGACATCGGTCGGCGCGAAGCTGCGGATGATCGCCGACGCCGCGGCCAACGCCTTTTCCGACTCGGCGGTGCGTCCCAGCGCCTTCAGTGCCTCGGACTGGATGTACGGGATGATCACACTGCCGGGGTGTTGGCCTCGCAGCGGGTCGAGCAGCGCGACGGTGTCGCCAGGCTTGCCGCCCTCGAGCAGGGCAGTGGCCTCGCCAATCGCCGCCTGCAGGTGGCGGGGATCCAGTTCGCGGGCCTTTGCGTACGCAGCCGCGGCATCGCCGAACCGGCCCTGACCGTGCGCCGCGGCGCCTTTGACATACCATGCGTCAGCGGCATCCGGATTCGCGGCGATCACGGCGTCCGCCGCCCGGGTGGCCGCATCGAAGCGTTGGTCCGCGAGCGGGATACGCGCGAGGCCCACGCGGGCGGCGAGGTGCGAGGGGTCGATCTTGAGTGCTTCTTGGAACGCGATCTCCGCACCATCTGGGTCCTGGCTGTACAGGCGCGCGAGCCCGAGTTCGACCCACAGATCCGGCTGCAGCGCGGGTGGCGCTCTGGTCGGTACGATCTTCTGGATGTTGTCGGCGTACTTGCTGAGCGCATTGCGCGCGCGCGCCAGCGGCAGCGCGGTCAGCAGCGGGTCGGCGCCGAGCTTTTCCGCTTCGATCAGTGACTCCTCTGCCTCGCGTGGTCGTTCCAGGCCGAGCTGCACGCGTCCCATCAGGATGCGGGCGGCCAGTTGACCGGGGTCGCGGGTCAGGGTGTTCTTGAGCTGGATCTCGGCGCCGCGCAGATCGCCGGCGCTGAAGCGGGCCACGGCGTCTTCGTAGTAGCGCGTGGCGAGCGCATCGACGGCGCCTGCCGTCGCGGCGAGCCCCAGCGTCAAAACCAGTACCAGACCCCGAATCCTGTTGCTGAGCGCGTGCGTGTTCATGTCGCAAGTATCGCCGATGGCGCCGGGCATGTCGTGTGGTGGACGGTGTCGGCGTTCAGCGGGCCGCGAACACGTCACCGGTGTCCGGTGGCAACGCGATGGGAGTCGGTGCGCCACCGGATTCCAGTTTGAGCGGTATCACGCTGCGCGTGGTGTCGTATCCGCGTTGAAAAAGGTCGTGTTTCTGCTCGGCCGACATCGCGAACTCGAGCGGCGAGCTGTCGCCGGTCTCGACTACGACGGTGTTGCGCCAGTAGGGCGTGCTGATGAATTCACGAGAGATGCTGGTCATGAAGGTCCGAATCAGCATGGTCAGGTAATCGGGCAGCGGAAAGAGGTGGGACTCTTTGGATGCACGCGACCCGCGGGTCGAACGCAGGCGGAAATATACCACCGGCGTGCCGTCGTCGGACCATTCCCGGTACAGCGCGTCCTCGGCCAGGATGCTGCCGTCGACCATCAGATGCTGCTTGTAATGTTCGAACGTGAACAGCAGCGGAATCCCCATCGAGAAGCGCACCGCGCGCGCGACCCGGAAATCGGGCGAGTGTTGTCGATCGAACACGACCGGCGCGCCGGAGCGCACATCGGTGGCGACCACGTGGAGCTCGCGCCCGAGATCCGAGAAGGTCGCGCCGTCGAGCTGGGCATCGAGCCACTGCTCGAAGCGCTCGCCGGTGGACAAGCCACCATTGAAGAGCAGCTTCTGCAGCGAGTAGCCGCGGAACTGGCGGAAATCGACGTCGAATGCGAGATGTTTGAGGTAGTCGGTCGAGCAGCCGTGTGCGTAAAGCGACGCGACAATGCTGCCACCCGACACGCCGACGATGCGCTCCACACCGTAGTCCATGGCCTCCAGCGCCGTTAGCACGCCGACATGCGCGGGCAGACGTGTGCCGCCACCCGCCAGGACAGGGATCATTTTCTTGCTCGCCATAGGGTGAATATCGGCCCGATCATGCCGACCTTGAAACGTCCTGCCTCCGCGCGTCCGGGTCGGGCGGATGCGTGCTGTGGGGGGGCTTGCGCCTTGCGCGGCCGTTGCGCGGTGATGCGTACAGCGCGCCAGCATGCGGAGCGACAGCAGCGGCACTCCGCGCGATGCGGAAAAAGCGTTCCGGACCGGCATGGCGGTGAACGCAGCCCTGCAGCGTGAGATGCGCGGGCGCGTTACACGGGGTGGGGGTGGACGCGCCGGGTGACGCGGGTGAACAGCTCGTAGGCGATGGTGCCGCAGTACCGGGCGACCTCGGCGGCGCTGATCCGGTCACCCCAAAGCTGAACGGTATCGCCAATCCGTGCCGCGGGCAGATCGGTCAGATCGATGGTGATCATGTCCATCGACACGCGTCCGATCAGGCGCGTAGGGACGCCGTTGACAGCGACCGGTGTGCCGTCCGGGGCGTGGCGCGGATAGCCGTCGGCATAACCGATCGCTACGGTCCCGACACGCGTCGGTTGCGGGCAGACGTAGCGGCCGCCGTAGCCGATCTCCTGTCCTGCAGCAAGGTCGCGGATGGCGATCACCTGCGACTCCAGACGCATGACCGGCCGCAACGCGGTGCCGCGCGGGTCGGCGTCGGCGAGCGGTGAACTGCCGTACAGCATGATGCCGGGGCGGATCCAGTCGCCATGGCTGTCTGGCCAGGCCATGACCGCTGCCGAGTTGGCGAGGCTGACAGGTGCCGCGATGCCGGTGACGGTGTCGCGGAACAGCGCAAGCTGACGCCGCGTGGTCGGCATGTCGACCTCGTCGGCGCGCGCGAAATGCGACATCAGCACGATGTCCTGCACGTTGCGGCTTGCCGTCAGGCGGTGCCAAACCGTGTTCAGCTGCGACGGATCGAAGCCGAGACGGTGCATGCCGGTGTCGACCTTGACCCATACCCGCAGCGGACGCGTGAGGCGCGTCTGTTCTATCCATGCCAGCTGTACCGGCGAGTGCACGCCCAAGGTCAGGTCGAGGGCCGCCGCCGTCGCCAGCTCGGCGGGCTCGAACGCGCCTTCCAGCACGACGATGGGCCGCGTGATTCCGGACTCCCGCAGTTCGATCGCCTCTTCGCAGCAGGCCACACCGAACGCATCCGCCGCGTCGCCGAGCGCCTGCGCCAGGGCGACGGCGCCGTGACCGTAGGCGTTCGCCTTGACCACGGCAAGCGCACGCGCGCGCGGTGCCAGTGTCTTCGCGTGGCGGTAGTTCGCAACGAACGCGTTCGTGTCGATGGTCGCGTTGGCGGGGCGGCTCATGCGTTACCGTACGGGAGTTGACGCCGCGGGTGCGACGAACGTCGGCAGTTTGTTGTACGTGGATGACGAAGTCCAGTCATGTGCCGTGGTGGCGTGCGTGGCGCGCTGTGCAAGACGCCGGCCCGGGTGCAGAATGCCCGAAGTCACCTTTCAGTGGCATGTTCCTATCATGGATCTGATTCTCGATCCGCACGCCTGGGCGGCGTTCGTCACCCTGACCGCGCTCGAGATCGTGTTGGGTATCGACAATATCGTGTTCATCACGATTCTCGCCGGCCGGCTGCCCGCGGCGCAGCGTGCGCGAGCGCGCCGTCTCGGTCTGTTGCTGGCGATGGGTACGCGTGTCCTGCTGTTGCTGTCGCTGGTCTGGGTCATGCAGCTGACCGAACCGTTGTGGCAGGTGCTGGACCACGCCGTATCAGGGCGTGATGTGCTCCTGTTGTGTGGTGGGTTGTTCCTGATCGGCAAGAGTACGCTGGAGATCCATGCGTCGGTCGAAACACGGACGGAGATCCGCGTCGCGCCAAACGCGACTGCAGGGGTTGCCGCAACCGTGATCCAGATCGGCGTGCTCGACATCATCTTTTCGCTCGACTCGGTCGTCACGGCGGTCGGTCTGGTCGACCAGGTGCCGGTGATGATCGCGGCGATTGTTGCCGCGGTCTTCGTGATGATCTGGGCATCTGGACCGGTCGGTACATTCGTCGAACGGCACCCGACGATTCGGATGCTGGCGCTCGCGTTCCTGATCCTGATCGGCGTCGCGCTGGTCGCCGAAGGCGCGGGGCTGCGCATCCCGAAAGGCTATATCTACTTCGCGATGGCGTTCTCGCTGGCGGTGGAGATGCTCAACATCCGAATGCGGCGGACGCAGGCGCCGCCGGCGCAACCGTGAGACGGATCGCGCTAGGTGCACGTTGCGGAGGCCTGGCCGGGGCGGGGCGTTACAGATTGGGATTCACGATCACGCGCCCGCGCACCTTGCCGCGCGTGATCAGGTCGGCCATCTCGGGCAATTGCTCGAGGCCGACGACCTGGGCGATCTCGCCGATCGCGGCCTCTGGCAGGTCGGTGACGAGGCGCTGCCATGCGCTGCGGCGGCGATCGGTGGGACAGCTGACCGAATCGACACCGCGCAGGCTTACATTGCGCAGGATGAAGGGCATGACGGTCGTCGGCAGCTCGGCGCCGCCGGCCAGGCCGCATGCCGCCACGCAGCCACCGTAACAGGTTTCCGCCAGCACCCGTGCCAGCATCGTTCCGCCGACAGTGTCGATCGCCGCGGCCCAGCGTTGGCTCTCCAGCGAACGCGGCGGCGTGCCCATCTCATCGCGATCGAGGATCTGGCTGGCGCCCAGCTGCAGCAGATAGTCGGCCGCGTCCTTCTTGCCCGTCACTGCGGCGACTCGGTAGCCGAGGTGATGCAGGATCGCAACCGCTATGCTGCCGACCCCGCCGCTGGCGCCGGTTACCAGTATCGTGCCGCTGTCGGTATGCACGCCGGCCTCTTCCAATGTCATCACGCACAGCATTGCCGTGAAGCCGGCGGTACCAATCGCCATCGCGCGGAAACTGTCCAATTGCTCGGGCAGCGGCACGAGCCACCTGCCCTGCACACGCTGCCGCTGGCTGTAGCCTCCCCAGTATTTCTCGCCGACGCCCCAGCCCGTCAGCACGACCCGGTCGCCTGCGGCGTAGTCGCCGTGGTGCGATTCGAGCACGCGCCCGGCGAGATCGATACCGGGCACCATCGGCCATTCGCGCACGATCTTGCCGCGCCCGGTGACCGCCAGGCCGTCCTTGTAGTTGAGACTCGAGAATTCGACCGCGAGCAGCACGTCGCCAGCCGGGAGGTCAGCGGTGGTGAGTTCGCGGATCTCGCTGACCGTATGGTCGTCCTGTTGGCTCAATACCAGAGCCTTGAAGGATTCCGACATCTGGCTTACCCCCGGTCCGCCACGTTGCGCAGGTGATCGCGCGAATGAGAGGGCAAGTGGCGCGGTTTTGCAAGTGGTGGTCAGACGTCAGAACAGTTCGACGTCCCGCCGTGGAAGCTGACGATCGTGGCCGTCTGCATCCGTGTGGAACAGCTGAACCTGATCGCGGCCGTTTTCCTTGGCGCGGTACAGCGCATTGTCGGCTCGGTCGACGATGTTGCTCGGCAGGCTGTTGCCGGTGATCGGCGCTGCACCGATGCTGACAGTGACGTTGCCAACCTGGGGGAAGGTGAATTCGCTCACCGACTGGCGGAAGCGCTGCAACAGATCCACAACGTCGCGCTCTGCGGCATGGTCGATGATCACGGCAAACTCCTCGCCGCCGTAGCGGTACAGCTTGTCGGCACGGCGGAAGCTGTCGCGAAACAGCGTGGCGAAAAGCAGCAGCACCTCGTCACCGTAGAGGTGGCCGTAACGGTCGTTGATGCGCTTGAAATGGTCGATATCGAGCATGGCGAGATAGCCGCAACCGTCTTCCGCATCGCAACGTCGCTTGCCGTGGCTCACCGACATCGCGGCCAGCTCGAGATCGCGGTCGAAGGCGCCGCGGTTGAGCAGGCCGGTCAGTGCGTCCTGGGTGTTCTCGATGACCAGTGCGACGAAATTCTCGTACAGATCGAGGATGCTCGCCGCGGTGCGCTCGTCGCGGCCGTCGAGGTCCGGATTGAACAGTACGATGAAGTCGTCGTTGGTCGCACCGTCGTTGATCGTGAAAATGATCGCCTGGTAGGGTTCCAGATCGGTAACCCAGATCGGGCGGCGCAGATGACTGCATTTAACAAACACGTCGACCCGGGCAAACAGGTCGACGGGGTAGTGCTTCGAGGACTTGCCCGGTGAGGGGCTGGGCACGCGATCGAGTACCTCGACCGTCCGGTCGTCCAACAGTCGGCAGAACACGATCCATGCCGCATCGGTGGCGGACATCAGCGTCGACAGCAGTTTGGCGCGGATCGACAGCTGGTCGCGCTGCTTGGTGAGCTCGACGAGCGACGAGATGATGCTGGTGTCTTGCATGCGTATGCCTCCGGCTGCTGACGTTTAGCGACGCCTGGCGGTCGGGTCTTTAGCGGGTCCGGGGGGGTGCTTGAGGATTCCGGAAAGCTGCGGGGGCGGTGCGACGTTGCGATGACCGCGGCAATCAGAACAGCATGATGTCGCCGTCATCCCCGTTCGGGGTGCCGGTTGCTGCCGGCTTCGGCTCGGCGTTTCGGCCCGCGCGCAGGCTTTCGTCCCATCCGTTCTCGCTGACGACGAAGCGCTTGACCTTGGTGCGCAGGGCCATGCCCAGCTTCGCCAGATCGTCGGCCGTGACGCTGCTGATCTCGTTGTCGTCGGGAGAGATCTGGTCGAGGTTGACGAGCGCGTCGGCCGAGGACTGCGATTCGCCCGCCGTCGCCTTCTGTTGTTCCATAGCCTGCAGGATCTCGCGGCCGTTGTCGGATATCTGGCCAATCTGGTTCTCGATGTCGGTGAGTTCTTCGCCTGAGGCGAGGGCCAGCGACTGGGTTTTTCCGGCCAGGGTGCGCCCTTCCTGCATCGTGTCCACGACCTGGGCCGTCTCGGACTGGATGGCTTCGATCACCTGTCGCACCTCGAGCGTCGAGCGCTGGGTGCGCTCCGCGAGCGCCCGAACCTCGGCCGCGACCACGGCAAAGCCACGGCCATGCTCACCGGCTCGGGCCGCCTCGATCGCGGCGTTCAGGGCGAGCAGGTTGGTTTGATCGGCGATCTCGTTGATCACGGCGATGATACGGTCTATCGCCTTACTGCGTGCGGCAAGCTCGCCGACCATCTGCGACGCCCTGTCGATCTGTTCGACCAAGGCGTTCATGCTGGCCGCGGTGTCGCGAAACACGGCCTGACCGGACTGCACGCTGAGTTGGGTCGTGGCAATCACGCGATTGGTGGCATCGATCTGTTCGTAAACGACGTGGGATGCCTCGAGCATCTTGCTGATTGAACTGGCGACCGTCTGGCTGTAAAGGCGTTGCATGCCCGCACGTTGGGCCTGGAATCCGTAGCTGTCGGCGAGTTCCTTGGATATCGGTACCAGTCGGCTCGCCGACATGGCCAGCTCGGTGATCGCGTGATCGCTGACGTCGATGAAAGCATTGAATGCCTGCGTCAGCCGAGATGCCACGCCATCATCGTCGAGCCGTACGGTGAGATCGATGGAGCTGCCGGTCGCTTTTGCGTCGATTGTCGACGCGGCGTGACGCAAGGGTCTGCGCACCTGGCGGTCGTAGACGAACACGGCGATCCCGAGGACGACGAGGTCCTTGATCAGCAGCGCCGGCAGCAATGAGTCGGCGCCTTCCGTCGCCGTCACGACCAGCCAGTCGCCACCGAGCATGCACGCCAGCGGAACGACCACGGCAGCAGCCAGTTTCACGGTACTGCGATGCGTCATGACGGGGCCGCAGCGTCGCGTTGCTGCAGGCGTTGCGCAGTGTTCACAGCAGACGCTCGGCGCGCCCGTCCGTACTTAAGGGGCATGATGTGTTCGCTTGTCCGGAGGCTATCAGTTCAGCGGCAAAGCGGCGTGGAACTTAAATTACCACCCGCGTTGGCGACGGCCGGTCAGGCCGGTTCGGCAGCCTGCTCGTCGATCAGGCCGGAGAAGGTCTCGGCAACGTGTTCGGCAAAACTCTCGCCGGCGCTGGCGTAGAAGTTGAAAACCGCGTGCACGCCCGCATCGCGCAGCGACTGTTCGTGATCGGGATAGTGCGCGACCGACGCCAGCTCGAGCTCGAAACCCTGCTCGCGCAGCAGGCGGGCAACCGCCAGATTGGATCCGTGGTCACTGAACGCCAGCAGTGCGAGCTTGACGTGGCCGCTGCGTTCGGCGCGGGCCCAGAAATCCGCATCGGTCGCGTCACCGTGGGCAACGACCCGGCCGGCCGCACGGTGGCGGGCGACGTAGTCCTCGTTGATGTCGATGCCGAGCACGACGTCTCCCCAATGCCGCCGCAGGTAGTCGTACGCACCGGTGCCGACCCGACCCATGCCGAACACGACCACTTGCGCCTTGCCTGCGCGAACAATCTCGTCGCCCGGCAACCTGGCCCGGGTCTGGAAGCGATGCAAGGCATGCCGCCAGCGTGCGTACAGGTTCCGCGACATGGAGTTCAATGGCGAGGCGATCAGGAAGCTGATCGCCAGCGACAGCGCGATCACCGACAGCCATTCACTGCCGAGCCAGCCGTGGGCCACGCCGATCGCACCGACGATCAGGCCGAATTCGCTGAAATTCGTCAGCGCGAGTGACGCCAGCGTCGCGCTGCGCACGCGCATGCGCTGGCGTGTCATCAGCAGGAAATACATGACCGTCTTGATCGGGAGAATCAGGCCCACCAGCAGAAGTGCGACGCCCAGAGCGTGCCAGCTCAGTTCGCCGGACAGGCCGATCGACAGAAAAAAGCCGATCAGAAACAGATCCTTGAAGCTCAGCAGCGATTTTGCCAGTTCGTTGGTCTTGGGGTGTCCGGCGAGCAGAATGCCCAGCACCAGGGCGCCCAGGTCGGCCTTGATGCCAACCAGTTCGAATAGCGCTGCGCCCGCGAGCGGCGTGGTCCAGCCGAGCAGCACGAGCAGTTCGCCATGCCCCACCTTGTCGAGCAGTTTCAGCAGCAGGGGTCGTGCAGGCAACAGCCCCAGCAGCAGCAAGGCCCAGGGGCTCGGCACCTTGCCGGCCGAAACGGCGATGAACACGACCGCGAAGATGTCCTGCACGATCAACAGGCCGATTGCGATCCGTCCGTGGATCGCGCCCATCTCTCCGCGACCCTCGAAGACCTTGACCGCGAAGACGGTGCTCGAGAAGCTGAGCGCAAAGCCGATCAGGAGCGCCGTGGCCCACGAGACGCCTCCGATCAGGCCGAGTCCGAGAGCCGCCGTCAGCAACAGCAGGGCGCCTGCGAAAAGCGCGCTCAACAGCATGTGCGCACCCGCAGTCGCCCACACGACAGGCGCGATCAGATCCCGTGGATGCAGCTTGAGGCCGATCGTGAACAGCAGCAGCGTCACGCCGAGATCGGCGATGTGCTGCAGTGTCGGCGTGTTCTGCATGCCCAAGGCGCCGAGCGCGAAGCCGGCGGCCAGGAACCCCATCAGTGGCGGCAAACCGCCGGCCTTGGCGAGCAGCCCCATGACGAAAGCGACGCCAAGCGGCAGAATGTGCATGACATCGACGGCGGCGAGGTCGATCGGGGCGAGTTGCTGCATCGGTGCGTTTGGATTCCCAGCTGACCGGGCGCGTTGCGGGGCATGATCGCACGTTATGGCCGGCCGGGCGAACCGGGTGACTTTCCGGAATGCGCGTTCAGTTCATGCTGACGCGCGCGGGCTCATGCCAGAGCGATGCGACCTCCTCGACAGGTAGCGGACGGGAGAACAGGAAACCCTGGAAGCCGTCGCAGCCCTCGTCGCCGAGGAAACGCTTCTGGTCCTCGGTTTCTACGCCCTCGGCGATGGTTTTCAGTTGCAACTGTCGTCCCATCGCGATGATGGCGCGCGCGATCGCCATGTCATCGGGGTCATTCGGCACATCGCGCACGAATGCCCGGTCGATCTTCAACGTGTCCACCGGCAGGCGTTTCAGGTTGGCCAAAGACGAATGGCCGGTGCCGAAATCGTCGATCGCGATGCTCACACCCTTCGCGCGCAGCTGGGCGAGCGTGTCGATGGTCTTCGCCTCGTTGTCCATGACGAATGTCTCCGTCACCTCGAGCTCGAGGAATACGGGTTGAAGTCCGGTTTGTGCGAGCACCTCGTCGACCGTGCTGGCGATATCGCTGCGGGTGATCTGTGGGCCCGCAACGTTGACCGACACGCGGAATTCCGGGGCGCCGTCGTCCAGCCAGGTGCGCATCTGTGCACAGGCCGTGCGTAGCACCCATTCTCCGATGATGACGATCAGGCCGCTCTCCTCGGCCAGCGGGATGAATTCGGACGGCGGCACCAGACCGCGCACAGGGTCCATCCAGCGCACCAGGGCCTCGAGACCGGTCAGGCGGCCGGCGCGGTCGAACTGCGGCTGGTAGTGCAGCAGCAGCTCCTCGTTCTTGATGGCGCGGTGCAAGCTTGCCTCGAGCAGCACCTGCTCGCTGGTGCGGCTGGAAAGGCCGGGCGAGTAGAACTGGTAGTTGTTCCTGCCGAATGCCTTGGCCTGGTACATCGCGGAGTCGGCGTGCTTGATCAGGGTCGTCACGTCATTGCCGTCGGCAGGGAAGCGGCTGATGCCGACGCTGGTGCCGATGTGCAGTGTGTGCTCGCCGATCGCGAAGGGTCGCGACAGCGCCTCGACCACCTTGCCGGCGACGTTGGCCGCCGCCGCGTCGTCGGGGGCGGACTCGAGCAGAATCGTGAACTCGTCGCCGCCGAGGCGGGCGATCGTGTCCTCGCTGCGCACCAGGCGCAGCAGGCGCACGCTGACGGCCTTGAGCAGTTCGTCGCCGACCGGGTGGCCGAGGCTGTCGTTGACGTTCTTGAAACGGTCGAGATCGAGAAACAGCAGCGCGAGCTCGGTCTGCTGGCGCTGTGCGCGTTCGATCGCATGCCCGAAGCGGTCGTAGAAGAGTTCGCGGTTGGGCAGGTTGGTCAGGTTGTCGAAATACGCCAGGCGATGGATGCGCTGCTCGCTGCGGCGCTGTTCGGTGATGTCGCGCATCACGGAAACGAAGCGATCGGGTTGCCCGCGGCTGTTCATGACGCCGACGATGGTCTGCCAGGTCGGGAACAGCTCGCCGTTTTGGCGCCTGTTCCAGATCTCACCTTCCCAGGATCCGTCGGCGAGCAACGCGTTCCACAGCTGGTCGTAGAATACGGGGGGATGCTCTCCGGAACGATAGGGAGGCGGGTGCGTGCCGACCAGTTCGTGCTCGTCGAATCCAACCATCGCCACCATGGCGCGGTTGACACGCAGGATGACACCGTCGATGTCGGTTACCACGACGCCCTCGGTGATGTGCTGGAACACGTTTTCGGCAAGCAGCAGGGACTGTTCGGCGTGCTTGCGGTCGCTGATGTCGCTGAACACCACAACGGCACCGTGAGCCCGGCCCTCGGAGACCAGCGGCGAGCGTGTGAACTCGACTTCGAACGTGGTGCCGTCACGGCGTTGCATGACCGATTCGTCGGTGCGTTCGGTGAAGTGATCCGGGTCGGCCAGACCGCATTCCGCCGAGCACAACGCGGGCCCGGATTCGCTGGGTTCGTGCAGTTTGCGCCCGATCAGCTCCGGGATATCGTAACCCAGCAGCTCGGCGCCGGCCGGGTTGATGAAGGTGATGGCGCCGGATTGGTCGACGCCAAAAATGCCTTCACCCGCTGCATCGAGCAGCTGACGCTGGCGTTGCTCCGCCTCTCTGCGCCGGCGTACCTCCTCGCGCATCGCGGTATCCATGCGCTTCTGCTCGCTGATATCGCGCACGATTGCGAGCATGAAGCAGCCGAGTTCGGTCTGTGTTTCGCTGATCGACAGCTCGATCGGGAACAGCGCGCCGTCACAGCGTCGGCCATTGATCTCGCGCGTACCCCATGCGCGCAGCGCGGCGACGTTGGGTATCGGCTCGGCCAACAGCGTGTCGAGCGGTTTGCCGACCATGCCCTGACCGGAGCAATCGAACATCGAGCGCGCGCGCGCGCTGAGCCGGGTGATGTTGCCGTCGGCATCGAGCGCAATCAATCCGTTCGGTGCCTCGTCGAACAGCGCCTGCATGCGTGCCTGTTCGCCACGCAGCGCCCGCGTCTGCGACGCAACCTGGCGCGCCAGCTGCCCGTGCTGCCTGCCCGACAAGTGGGCGATCAACATCATCAGCAACGCCGCGGCGGCAGTGAATACGTAAAGTGCCGTGCGCATCAGGCGCAGGCCGCTGTAGACCTCGTCGTAGTCCACCTCTACAGCGACACCGAGGCCGTATTCGTCCAGCCAGCGCCAGGCGCCGACGACGCGCACGCCGCGATAGTCGCGGTATCCCTCGGCATTCACGCCGTCTTTGCCGCGGACGGCGCTCGCGGCCAGCAGTGTCAGCTGGTCGGTGCCCGGGGGTGACAGCACCCGCTTGTTCGAACCGGGCCCGCCGTCCAGGCTGCCCGAATTCGCCGGAATTGACCCACCGGATCTGCCCCCGGACAGCATCAGGCCATTGCGGTCGAACAGGTAGGTCCGGCCGCTGACGCCGGTGTTGCCGGACCTGATGATTCGGGATGTCGTGGCGCTCGGCTTCAGGCGCAACGCGAGCAGGGCGATCGGTGCATGTCCGCTCGTGCTGATCGGGGCGACGACGTAGGTTGCGGGCGCACCGGCCTGATCGGCACCCCGGTCGAACTGGGTGGGGCTGGCCGACACTTGTGGCAGCGAAATCGCTGCCTGGCCGCTCCAGGCCCTGGCAAGCAGCAGCCCCTGCGCGTTCAGCTTGCTGGGCGCTCCGATCTCACCATCGAAGCTCGACGCGATGATGACCCCGAGCGAGTCGATTATCGTAAAGGCATCGAAGGCATCACTGGACAGAATGGGGGCGACGATACGCCGGATCGGGCGTTGCAGGTTCGTCGATGACGGCGCCGCGGAAGGCGGTTCGGAGCGCAGTGCGCGCGTGGCCTCGAACAGGTCGGGGCGTGCGGCCATCGCCCGGGCATTGATGCTGATGTGTCGGTATTCCGACTCGATGCTCGTGGCAAAGATGTCGGCGAACGCGACCAGACTGCGTTGCACCTCCATCTGCACGAATCGCTCGCCCTTGGTAGCGACGAACGCGGCGAGCGCGACCAACAGCACGATCGCGACGATCGCCTTGATCCAACTCCTTCGGTACTGAATTCGGTACGGCACCCTGACTCCGCAACTTCAGGACAATGGGCTTACGGCGCCGATCCGCTTGCGCATCGCCGGGCTTGCATACGCCATCACGCGGTCATACGGGCACCCGGGCGGGCGCTGCGTCGACTGCCTCTTCATGTCCCTACCTCGTGTGGCGAGTCAGATGTTCGTTGCGCGTCAGCGAAGCGGTACGGTTTTGTGGCCAGGCGCGTTTGCACAGCAAGGGTCGATTCCCTTTCAAGCAGGCCCAACAAAGCCTCTACCCCGTTCAGCCCCCCATCTGAGGGGATCGCCACGATCGGGCCGATCCGGCGTTGCAGTCCCTGGAAAGGCCCCGCCATTCCCTGCGGACTGCGCCTTGTTTTGGCCCGTTCGTGCGGCTGCGAAGCGCAACGAACCGCTGATTAACCACACCTAGATGCCCCGGTGGTCAGCCGGGGGCGGCCTCTGCTTCGACATTTAGCGACCGTCGACGGGCGTGCTTAAGCGGTGTGCAGATGGAAGCCGGTTCCCGTCGCGGGTACGCGCATGCCTTGTCCGGTCGCTGGGCAGCCGGTTCACGGCGCCTCCGCGCCGAGCACGTCGCGAGCCGGCAGGCGCAGCGGTACCTGCCGCGGTGTCAGCAGGCGGGTCATTTGCGTTTGCGCCGGCAGTAGCGTGTCCTTGCGCAGGTTGTTGCCCTGGGCGTCGAACAGCAGACGACCGTAGCTGCCGTAGTGCGGCAGTTTGCGTGCCAGCAGCGCGATGCTCGGCGTTGTTGGTGCGCCGATGAACGCGATGCTGGCGTCGTGCGGCGCGGTCGCGACGATGACGACTGCGCTGTCTTTGCGGCCATAGGACACGTCACCGACCTGCACGCCGGTGGCATCGATGCGCTGGTCAGGTCGCGACAGCATTTCCCAGGCCTGCCCGGCGAGTCGATTGTCCCAGCCGAGAATGATGCGGTCGGCGTCCTGATCGAGGGTATCCGCTGCATCGTCGCCGAGGCGCTTCAGCCCCGGGTAGCGCTCCTGCCATGCGTCGGCGAGCGCCGTCCACGCCTCGCGTTCGGCGGGCGAGGCCCCGGTGGGGACGATCAGCCATGCCTTGCGGCTGCCGAACAGCCGACTCAGGACGGGCGGCTGTTCGCTCGGGTCGAGTTCGCGCATCACGTCGTAGGCGGGATCGATGTCGATCCGCAACGGTTGCGCGTCGAACGTCAGGTCGACCTGCGTAAGGTGATTGCCAATCATCACGCGGCGGACCTCCGCGGTCGCGCGACCGGCGAGCGTCACGGCGACCGGCAGCTCGAACGCGAAGGGTTCTTGCTGGCTCTGCGCGATGTTGAGTGTGAGTTGCCAGGCCTCGCCGACCTGTTGCACCGCGGCTTCACCGAGTACCAGCTTCGGTGCGCCGCGGCGATCGAGCCAGGGCAGAAATTGCGTCACCCGGGTCGGGTCGTCGTCGAGCAGCGTGCGCAGCGCACGCTCGAAGCCGATCGCCTCGAAGCGGTGGTTGTGCCAGAGGCGTCGCAGCCCGGTGACGAATGCCCGGTCGCCGGTGGACTGGCGGATCATGTGGAACAGCATCAACGACTTGCTGTACCCGATCGACTGGCTGGCGTCGCTGTGCCGGCTGACGAATGCGCGCAGCGGTGTGTCGTCGGCGCGGGCGGCGAAATTGCTGTAGTTCTGCAGGGCCTTGAGCCGATACTGGTCGCCTTTGCCTTCGCGCTCTTGCATCCAGTGGTCGGCGAGGTAGGCGGTGAGCCCTTCGCTCCAGTTACCCGCGGCGTAGTCGACCCAGACACCGTTGCCCCACCAGTTGTGCAGGATTTCGTGCGGCAGCGAGGTATACAGGATGAACGGCAGGCGCAATACGCGCGAGCCGAGCAGGGTGAACGATGGCATGCCGAAGCCGGTCTGCCACGGATTCTCGACGACGGCGAACTTGGCGTAGGGGTAAGGGCCGATGAGCCGGCTGTAGTGCTTGATGTAGTCGCCCATCGCGTCGAGATAACGCTCCGCGAGTGCGGGGTCGTCGTCGAGCAGGTAGACCGACAGCACGATGCCGCTTTCGGTGCGCGCGTGGCGCGTGAAGCGTCCGGCAACGAGGTAGACGTCGTCTTGCGGCTTGTCGCTGCGCCATTCGAAGCCGGAGTCGGACTCGCCGCGCGCGCCGTTGCTGACCGACTGCCAGCCGCGGGGCAGCGTCACGTGGAGGCGCAGGCGGTCCACTGGCCGGCCAAACTCCGGGTACCAGGCGGACGCCCCGTCGAGATAGACGGCCTCGGCCGATACGATACCCTGCGGCATGGCACCGACCGGCCGCTTGGCGGTCGAAAACACGGGTTGTCCGCGGTAATGCAACTCGAAGCGGTCGCTCGCTGTCTCCAACCTGAGACGGTAGGTGCTGCGCAGGGTATCCGCGGACGTTGCGATCTGCTCGATGCGCCCGTGTTCGCTGCGCGGGACCAGTCCTGCGTTCAGTACGAACTCGATGTTGTCGGTCGTGCCGTCGATCTCGACTTGGTCGCTGGCCTGCAATGTGCCACTGTCGGGGTCCACGGTGACGGAAAGCGAATGTGCGAGGCCGCCTGCGGCCGAGGATGACGGAGGTGTGAAAACGATGCATACGAACAGCGCCAGTGCGGCGAGCGGGCAGCGCCTATGGCTGGCGCTGGCTTGGTGTCTGGCGGCCGTGGTCGCACCGGCCACGGCGATGGATGCGATTGACGATGACATGGCGCCGATTGTTGTCGAACCTGCGAAATCTGCAACCCTGCAGCAACTGATGACGAAACTGCACAGTGAGCGGTTGGTGTATGTCGGTGAAACGCACACCGCATTCGCCGATCATCGTATCCAACTGCAGGTGCTGCGCAGCATGGCGGCGCGCCCCGAAGGACTCGCTCTGGGGGTGGAGTGGTTCCAGGCGCGCTTTCAACCGTTCCTCGACGACTACATCGCCGGCCGCAGCGATGAAGCGGAGATGTTGCGCAAAACAGAGTATTACGACCGCTGGCGCTTCGACTACCGCCTCTACCGGCCCATCATGCGCTTCGCACGGGAAAAGCGCATCCCGGTGATCGCACTCAATGCCTCCAAGGAACTGACGTCGGCGATCAGCCGCGACGGGATCAACGGACTGCCGGTAGCGATGCGCGAGGAACTGCCTGACAGCTACGACGTCAACGACCACGCCTACGAAAAGCATCTGCGCGAGACTTTTGCGATGCACAAGGTCGAGGAGTCGGCGTTCCAGCGCTTCGTCGAGGTGCAGCTGACATGGGACGAAAGCATGGCGCAACGGGTTGCGAAGTACCTTGACGAACACCCGGGCGGACGCATGCTCGTGCTGGCGGGCAAGGGCCACATCGGTGGCCGCCACGGGATCCCGAACCGGGTGGCGCGGCGCACCGGCACCGATGGCAAGACCATCGTACGTTACACGCCGAATGCGGCGGCGTTCGACCAGGCCGACTTTCTGCTTCTGGCCGATGACGAGCCATTGCCACCCGCGGGCATGCTGCGCGTCATGCTCGATGAACGTGACGAGGGTGTGTTCATCGCCGGCTTCGGCGACGCCAGCCCGGCCGAAGGCGCGGGGGTGAAAAAAGGCGACCGCCTGCTGGCGATCAACGACATCCCGATTCGCCATTTCGTCGACGTCAAACTGGCGATGCTGGATCAGCCGCCGGGGCGCGAGGTTACCGTGAAGCTGCTGCGCGACCCGCTGATCGGTGGCGAACGGACGGTGGAGCTGACAGTCGCGCTCGCAGGCGCCGACTGACCTGCGTGTTGCAACGGTCTCGCGATTCCACGAGCCACCCGCAAGGTCGGCCGGCCGCCGGCTACGCGGCGGGCCGCCGACGTGCCGGCAATGCCGCGGTCACATCAGTTCGGTCAGGTGCCAGATGTCCTCGTTGTACTCCCTGATGGTGCGGTCGGACGAAAAACCGCCGCTGGCGGCGCAGTTGCGCACACTCATGCGCGTCCAGTGCTCCTGGTCCCGCCACGCCTGTTCCACGCGCCGCTGCGCGTCGACATAGCTGCGGAAATCGGCCAGGGTCATCCAGGGGTCGTGCGGACTGCGGATCGCATCCAGTATGCCGCGGAAAAGCCCACACTCGATCCCGGAAAAATGGTCGCTCTGCAGCAATGAGATGACCTGCGCCAGGTCATGATCGGCGTCGATGTACTGCTGCGGGTCGTACTCGCTGCGCAGCGCGCTCACCTCGTCGGCCTTGAGGCCGAACAGGAAGAAGTTTTCTTCGCCCACCGCTTCGAGGATCTCGATGTTGGCGCCGTCGTAGGTACCGATCGTGATCGCACCGTTCAGCATGAACTTCATGTTTCCGGTGCCGGATGCCTCCTTGCCGGCGGTCGAGATCTGCTCGGACAGGTCGGCCGCCGGGCAGATCTTCATCATCTTGCTCACGCCGTAATTGGGCAGGAAGACCAGTTTGAGCCGGTCGCCGACCGCGGGATCGTTGTTGACGACCGCGCCCACGTTGTTGATCAGCTTGATGATCTCCTTGGCGCGCTGGTAGCCGGGCGCCGCCTTGCCGCCAATCAACACGCAGCGGTTGACCCAGTGCGCGGTGTCGCCGCGCCGGATTCGGTCGTACAGGTGGATCACGTGCAGGACGTTGAGCAACTGGCGCTTGTACTCGTGGATGCGCTTGACCTGCACATCGAACAGCGCTGACGGGTTGAACTCGACGCCGGTCTGCTCGAATACCAGCTCCGCCAGGCGCACCTTGTTGCGGCGCCTGATCGTTTGCCACGCAGTCAGGAATTCGCGATCGCCGTTGTCTGCAAGCGGCGCCATTGCGCTGAGGCGCTCCAGGTCTGCCTGCCAGCCGTCGCCGGTCTTTTCAGTTATCAGGTCGGCCAGATCGGGATTCGCGAGCGCGAGCCAGCGTCGCGGCGTGACGCCGTTGGTCTTGTTGTTGAACTTCTCCGGCCAGAGTTCGTAGAAATCGCGGAACAGTCCCTGCTTCAGCAGATCGGAATGCAAGGCGGCAACCCCGTTCACCGAGAAGCTCCCGATGATCGCGAGCCAGGCCATGCGCACCTGCGGCTCGTTGCCCTCCTCAATCAACGACATCCGTTTTACACGCTCACTGTCGCCGGGCCAGCGCTGGCGCACGACAGCGAGAAATCGCGCGTTTATCTCGTAAATGATCTCGAGCAGACGCGGCACCAGTTGCTCAAACAGGCGCACGGGCCAGCGTTCGAGCGCTTCGGGCAGCAATGTGTGGTTGGTGTATGCCATGCAGCGGCAGGTCAGGTCCCACGCCTGCTTCCAGTCGAGGCGCTTGTCGGGATCGTCGAGCAGTATGCGCATCATCTCGGCGACCGCGATGCTGGGGTGGGTGTCGTTGAGCTGGAACACGTTGTGGTCGGCAAACGCGTCCAGCGGCTGATCGCCCCATTGCCGAAATACGTCCTGCAGGCTTGCCGAGGTCAGGAAGTACTGTTGGCGCAGGCGCAATTCCTTGCCGTTCTCGTTGGCATCGTTCGGGTACAACACCATCGTGATGTTTTCCGCCTGGTTCTTGCTCGCGACCGAATCAGCGTAGTCGCCGGCATTGAACTCGCGCAGGTTGAAGGCCGCGGTGGCCGAGGCCGACCACAGCCGAAGCGTATTGACGATGGTGTTGCGGTAGCCTGATACGGGGACGTCGTAGGGCACTGCCAGGACGTCCTCGGTGTCGACCCAGCGCGCGTGCGGTCTGCCGTGCTGGTCGGTGAAATGTTCGGTGCGGCCGCCGAAGTGCACGACCTGGGTGTACTCGGGACGCTCCACCTCCCAGGGATGACCGTCGCGCAGCCAATGGTCCGGATCCTCGATCTGGTAACCATTCTCGATATGCTGGTGGAACATGCCGTATTCGTAGCGCAGGCCGTAGCCGGTGACCGGCAGGCGGAGCGTCGCGCAGCTGTCGAGGAAACAGGCCGCAAGTCGGCCCAGGCCGCCATTGCCCAACCCGGCATCGGGTTCGGTGTCGTTGATCTCCTCGAGCGCGATCGCGAAATCCTTCAGCGACTGCTCGACCGGCGCCCGCAGTTCGAGGTTGAGCAGATGATTGCTGAGCGAGCGGCCGATCAGGTATTCGAGCGACAGGTAGTGCGCGCGGCGCACACCCGGGCGCTTGTACATGCACCAGGTGTTGCGCCAGTCGCTCATGATGCGGTCGCGAACCGTGTAGGCGAGCGACTCGTACAGGTAGAAGCGGTCGCAACCGAGGAACCGGCCGAGGTGGTATTCGAGGTAACGCCGAATATCGCGCGCCAGGTGCTCGGGGTCGTTGGGCAGCGCGGGCATGTTCGGCAGCACGCAGGTATCGATGGTATCTGGTTCTGGCACGAGAATTCCCTCCTTCCCGTTGTTCGGTGTCCGGATTGCCGGACGACCGAGGATCGCTACCGCGGTCGGTGTCTGACCGATGCGCGTCTATTCTCCCCGATACAACAGCAGATACTGCTCGGCACTGCGGCGCCAGCCGTAGTCGGATCGCATGCCGATCTTGATCATTTTCATCCACTGCTTCGGATTGCGGAACAGTTCGAACGCACGTTCGAGCGCAGCCTGAAGCGCCTCGGCCGTGGCCTCCTCGAAAACGAAGCCGTTTGCCTCCTGGCGTGCCAGCGTGCGCGGTGAGGCATCGATGACGGTGTCGGCCAGTCCACCCGTGTCGCGCACGACCGGCGGCGTACCGTAGCGCAGGCTGTACATCTGATTGAGCCCGCAGGGCTCGTAGCGGGATGGCATCGCAAACAGGTCGCAGCCGGCCTCGACCAGGTGGGCCAGCCGCTCGCTGTAACCCAGGTGTGCGAACACGCGCTGCGGGTGTGCGTGCGTCAGCGCGAGCAGACGTTGCTCGATCTCGCGGTCGCCGCTACCCACGAACACGAACCTTGCGTCGCTGCTGGCAAGCAGGTTCGGGATAGCGTCGAGCAGCAGGTCGATGCCCTTCTGGTAGACCAGTCGTCCGACGGAGCCGATCAGCGGGCCGTCTGTGGCCGGCGCCTCGGTGGACGCGCCCATCGCCGCCAGCAGCGCGGTGCGATTGGCGCGTTTGCCACTGCGGATCTTGCCGGCGGCATGGTAGTGCGCTTCGAGAAAGGTGTCGGTGGCCGGGTCCCAGGTCTTGTCGTCGATGCCGTTGAGTACGCCGACCAGCTTGTCGGCATAGCGATCGAGCACGGGCGCGTAGCCGTAGCCGAATTCGCTGGTGCGGATCTCCTGCGCGTAGCGCGGACTGACGGTTGTGATCAGGTCGCTGAAGACCAGGCCGCACTTGAGCATCGACAGGCGGCCGTAGAACTCGCCGAACTCCATCGACCACCAGTAGGTGGGGAGGCCGAGTTCGTTGAAGGTTCGGAAATCCACCTGGCAGTCGTACGCCAGGTTGTGCACCGTGAACAACGTGCGCGGCGGCGTCGGCAGCAGCGCGCAGAAGGCCGGCAGCAGGCCGGTCTGCCAGTCATTCGCATGCACGACGTCGGCGCGCCAGTCGATGCCGAGGCGGTCATCAGCGAGCATGGCGCAGGCCTCGCTGAAGACGCTGAAGCGTCGCGCATTGTCGCCCCAGTCATGTCCGTGTGGATCGGTATAGGGCTGGCCGACGCGGTCGAACAGCGACGGTGCGTCGACCAGCCAGAGCGGGACTTCGATCGCCGAATGGCGGGCCGACAGAATGCGCACCTCTTCGCCCGAGGCCAGTGGCAGCCAGCCGGCTACGCGCAGTCCTTCGACTTCCTCCAGCACGCTGCGGTAGGCGGGCAGCGCGACGCGCACGTCGACGCCGAGATCGCTGATCGCATGCGGCAGGCTGAACGTGACGTCGCCGAGACCACCGGTCTTGACCACGGGAAACATCTCACTGGAGGCAAACAGTACGCGCATCAGCCGGTTTCGTGCTGCAGGAAGACCGCACCCAGCGGCGGTATGTCGATCGCTGCCGAGCACGGCCGGTTGTGCCACGGCTCGCCGTTGGCGTATACGGCACCGGCATTGCCCGTGTTGCTGCCGCCGTAGTACTCGGCATCCGTGTTCAGCACCTCCCGGTACAGTCCTTCGCACGGCAGTCCGACCCGGTATCCCAGGCGTGGTACCGGTGTGAAGTTGAACAGGCACACGACCGACTGGCTGTCGCCGTGGCGCATCAGCGACAGCACCGAGCGCTCGCTGTCGTTGCAGTCGAGCCATTCGAAACCCTGCTGTTCGAAATCATGTCGGTGCAATGCAGGCAATTCGCGATACAGGCGGTTCAGATCGCGTATCAGGTGCTGGATTCCGGCATGGTTGGGGTGCTCGAGCAGCGGCCAGTCGAGCGCCTCGTTCTCGCGCCACTCGTGCCACTGCGCGAACTCGCCTCCCATGAACAGCAGCTTCTTGCCCGGATGCGCGTACTGCCATGCGAACAACAGGCGCAGATTGGCGAATTTCTGCCACGCGTCCTTCGGCATCTTGTCGAGCAGGCTGCGCTTCATGTGCACGACCTCGTCATGCGACAGCGGCAGCACGAAATTCTCGGTGTAGGTATAGAGCTGGCTGAACGTCAGCTTGTCGTGGTGGTAGCGGCGGTGAACCGGATCCTTCTCGATATAGCTGAGGGTGTCGTTCATCCAGCCCATGTTCCACTTCATGCTGAAACCGAGCCCACCCATCCAGTTGGGGCGTGACACCATCGGCCATGCTGTCGACTCCTCGGCGATGGTCAGTGCGCCGGGGAAGCGGGCGTGCAGCACGGCGTTGACATGGCGCAGGAACTCGATCGCCTCGAGGTTTTCGCGACCGCCGTATTGGTTTGGGATCCACTCGCCTTCGTTGCGCGAGTAGTCCAGATACAGCATCGAGGCGACGGCGTCGACGCGCAGTCCGTCGACGTGGAACTCCTCGATCCAGTACACCGCATTGGCGAGCAGGAAGTTGCCGACCTCGCGCCGGCCATAGTTGAAGATCAAGGTGCCCCAGTCGCGATGTTCACCGAGACGTGGGTCGGCGTGTTCGTAGACCGCGTCACCGGTGAATCGTGCGAGCGCGAAGTCGTCCTTCGGGAAGTGTCCCGGCACCCAGTCGAGAATGACGCCGATGCCCGCCTGGTGACAGCGGTCGATCAGGTAGCGCAGGTCGTCGGGATCGCCGAAGCGCGCACTGGGGGCGAAATAACCCGATACCTGATAGCCCCACGACTCATCGAGCGGGTGTTCCATGACCGGCAGCAGTTCGATGTGCGTGTAGCCGAGTTCGCTTACGTACGGCACGAGTTGATCGGCGAGCTCGCGGAAGTTCAGAAAATCCCCGTCCGGTCGGAGCCGCCATGAACCCGGATGGACCTCGTAGATGGACATCGGCTGCTGCATCCAGCGCCAGTGTTCGCGGTGGTGGAGCCAGTCGGCGTCACCCCACTGGAAATGCGAAGGTGGGGCGACGCGCGACGCGGTGTCGGGTCGCAGCGTCATCGCCTGGCCATAGGGATCGGACTTCAGCAGACGGTGGCCGTCACGGCTGATGAACTCGTACTTGTAAAGGTCGCCAGCCTGCAGCCCCGGGATGAAGAGCTCCCAGACCCCGGAGCCGCCGCGGTTGCGCATCGGGTGGCGCAGGCCGTTCCAGCCGTTGAAATCGCCGACCACGCTGGCGCGCTTGACCGCCGGCGCCCACACGGCCAAGCGGCAGCCCGCGACACCGTCGATTTCCACCAGGTGCGCGCCCAGCAGGCGGTACACGTGGTGATGGCGACCCTCGTTGAACAGGTGCAGGTCGATGTCCGGCAGCAGGGTGCCGAAGGTGTAGGGTGAAATCACCGCATGCCGCAGGCCGTCCGCCTTGTCCGTCCATTGCAGCCGGTAGTGCTGTGGCAGCGCGGCCGCCTGTTCCGGCGACAGGGTCAATTCGAAGATGTCGGTATGCGGAATGCGCTGCATGCTGCCGCAACCCTCGATCTCGACCTCTTCGGCGCTCGGCATGAACTCACGTACCAGCGTATGTTGTTCGCCGTCGTGTCGACCGAGCAGCGCGAACGGGTCGTGCGACTCGCCGCGCTGCAACATGGCCAGGGGATAGGGCAGCTTACTTGACATCCTGTCTCCCGCTCGCTTCAACCATCTCGCGAATCTCTGCACTGAATGTTGGTGGGAGCATGTCCCAGGCGAACTGCCATTGCCAGTTGCCGTCGGCGACGCCCGGTCTGTTCATGCGCGCACTGCTGTCCAGCGCGAGGTAATCCTGCAAGGGTGCGATCGCGAGCCGGGCCCTGCTCTGCATCGCGGTCCGAATCATCAGGCGGGCGATGTCAGGAGTGGGCTGTGCCTGCAGCACCTCGAACACGAACGCGCGCTGGCGCGCGTCCAGCGACCCGAACCAGCCAACGCAGGTGTCATTGTCGTGAGTGCCCGTGTACGCGATGCAGTCGTGCGTGATATTGGCCGGCTTGTGTGGGTTGTCGGCGAAATGATCGAACGCGAACTGCAGTACCGACATCCCCGGAAGGCCATACTTGTTCTTCAGCTGGCGCACCTCGTCGGTGATCACGCCGAGGTCCTCGGCGACGATCGGCAGGTCGGGGAAATGCTGGCGCAGCGTATCCAGCAGGACGTCGCCGGGCGTCGCCTGCCAGAATCCGTCGACCGCGGCTTCGGACTCGGCGGCGATCATCCACACTGCGACCAGGCCGCGGAAGTGATCGATGCGCACCAGGTCGTACAGCGCGAACTGGCGCGCCATGCGTCCGATCCACCAGCTGAAGCCGTCGGCCTGCATACGGTCCCAGCGATAATGGGGATTGCCCCAGCGCTGGCCGAGCGCGGCGAAATAGTCGGGTGGCACGCCGGCGACGTGGGTTGGGCAGCCCTCGTCATTCAGCAGGAAGTCCTGCGGGTTGGCCCAGGTGTCGGCACTGTCGTGGGCGATGAAGATGGGGATGTCGCCGAACAGCGAGATGCCCAGCCCACGCGCGTGTTCACGCACCCTTCGCCACGCGCGGTCGACGCGGTACTGCTGCTCGACGATGGTGTGGATCTCGGTGTGTGCCTGCATTCGCAGGGCCGCCAGTGCGGCTTCGTCGCGATGCCGGTAGCGGTCCGGCCACTCGACCCAGGAACGGTCGCCGAAGCGGCGCTTCAGTACCTCGAACAGTGCGAAGTCCTCGATCCATGCGGCATGTTTTGCGCGGTATTCGTCCAACGCCGAGGACGTCACCGGCGCGTCGTCGAGCGGTAGCAGTCCCGGGTTCACGGCGAACGCCGACGGACTCTGATACGGCGAGCCGAAGGGATCCGGGATCACAAGTGGAAGGACCTGCCACACCGACAGTCCGCTTGCGGCCATGACATCGAGCCAGCGTAGGCAGTCGTCGTCGATGCGCCCCGAGGGCAGGGAGGTGACGTGGAGGAGGATGCCGGCCTTGCGCCGCACTGCCGAATCAACCATGGCCGCGTCGCATCGTGCCAGCGTTCTCAGCGGCACCGCCACCGCGAGACAGGGGTTGGTCGAGATTCGCCGGTGGCGGTTCGCCGAGCATCTCGTACAGGTTCTGCAACTGCTTGCGGTACAGCCGGTCGAAATCGTTCACGCTGTCGGCGGGATTGTAATCGCCGAACCACCAGAACCAGTCGGAGCCCTCGCAGATCGCCAGCTGACGCTCTAGACGCGTTTTGGCTTCGCTGGACAGGCGCTTCTTGCCGACCACCCGGTCGTAGGTCTGCTTGGCCTCCACCAGCAGGTCCCAGGCGCGGTTCTTGTCGCGTTCGCCGATCCAGGTCGAAAACGAACCGTAGACCCAGCTGCCCGGGCACAGGGTCGGCAGTTTCTGCGGCGGGCACAGCGGCACGGCCTCGGTGAACGTGACACAGCGGATGTGTGGGTTCGCCACGAGGTGCTCGTACAGCGCGCCGAGGAAATGAAAGGCGTTGTCCGGGTAGTATTCCCACGCATTCTCGCCATCGAGAACGACACTGACGACGTGCTCGTGACAGCTGTCACCGAGGTAACGCGCGATATTCTTCAGGTGCTCGCCGAAGTTGGCGGCCGCGTCGCCCGCGTTCCACTGCTGGTACTCGAATCCGATCATGTCGGAGAGTCCGTCGTCGCGGAAGAACATGCGGGTCTTGCAGTCGTCAACCTGGTGAGAGCAGAACAGCGTGCGCCGGGCCTGCTCGCCGTGTGCGTCCAGCCCGGAAAGGAAGCGGCTGTTGGCCCACACGCCTTCGCCCGAGGCACTCCAGCGGATACCGAACTCGTCGAGCAGTTTCAATGCATCGGTACTGACGCCGCCCTCCGACAGCCAAACCCCGGTCGGCTTGCAGCCGAGATAGCGCTCGAAGACACGGATCCCCTCGCGCATGTGCCAGCGAGCGCGATCGCTGCCGCCCGGATAGGCGTCTGCCTGTGGACCCTTGGCCTCGGGCAGGGAACAGTGCATGGCGCCCAGATCGATCAGCAGCGGCACGATCGGGTGGCCGTAGGGCGTCATCGACAGCTCGATCTGACCAGTGCGCGCGAGCTTGGCATAGCGGGCCAGCAGGCCGTCGAATGCATCGCTCATCACGCGCAGCAGAACCTGTCGCGCTTCAGCGTCGAATTCCTGCTCGCGATCCATCAGCGCCTGCACGTCCGGCAGGCGCTTCAACGAGTGGCCGAGCCAGGCGAGGTGATACCAGCTCAACAGATCGAGGAAGAACTGGTCGTTCAGATAGCGCAGGCGGCTCGGGTCGACGCGCTTGCGGTCGAGCGACATGACCAGGTCGAACAGGGCGCGGAAACGCGCATGCACGTCGATCATCATCGGTGCATGGGCACGACGGCACGCGCGCACGATCTCGGCACGTTGTTCGGCGTCTGCCGGGATCGGCGTGATCCCGGCGAGCAGATTCAGCAGCGGATCGCTGAACGGCGTGCCGGAAGCGAGGTGTGACTTGAACTGCTGTGCGTAGTCGTCCAGCTGTTCGAGCAATACCGGCGTGAAGTTGACGACGCACCGCATCTTCGGATGTGCCTCGAGATGCGCGGCCATGTCGACATAATCCTTGAGCCCATGCAGGTAGACCCAGGGCAGACAGTATTCGCCGTCCTGGCTTTCCCGATACCATGGCTGGTGCATATGCCAGCACAGCACCAGGTTCATGCGCGGCTGCTCGTCGTTGCTCATGTTTCAGTCTCGTTCATAGTGCAGGCGCTGGTTCATCATGCCAGGGGTTACCAGGACGATGCCCTGGTCGGTGACCAGAAATCGCTTGCGATCCTCGTCCGGGTCGACACCGACCTCGAAGTCGTCAGGGATCACGGTGCCCTTGTCGACGATACATCGGATCAGTTTGCAGTTCCGTCCGATCCGCACCTTCGGCAGGATCACACTCTCCTTGACGTAGCTGCCGGTTTCGATCTGGGTGTTGAAAAAGATCACCGAGCGTTTCACCTTCGCGCCGGAGATGATGCAGCCGCCGGCAACCAGTGAGTCGATCGCCTGGCCGCGCCGACCCTCGTCGTCGAACGCGAACTTGGCCGGCGGGCTCTGCGTCTGGTAGGTCCAGATCGGCCAGTCGCGTTCGTAGAGATTGAGTTCGGGTTCAATGTCGCACAGCTCGATGTTGGCCTTCCAGTACGAGTCGAGCGATCCGACATCGCGCCAATAGGCAGGTTCGCCGAGCGTGCCCACGTAGGGGTAGGCGATCGATTTTGCCTGTCGGACCGCCTCGGGCACGATGTTTTTGCCGAAATCGTGCTGTGAGCTGTCGTCCTCGGCGTCGAGTATCAGGGCCTTGGTCAGGTATTCCATCGAGAAGATGTAGATGCCCATCGATGCCAGCGCGACATCGGGCTTGCCGGGAACCGGCTCCGGGTTGGCCGGTTTCTCGGTGAAGCGAACGATACGATAATCCTCGTCGACCGACATCACGCCAAATTCGCGCGCATCGGCCAGCGGCACCTCGATGCAGCCGATGGTCAGCTCGGCATCTGCCTGCACGTGTGCGGCCAGCATCTTGGCGTAGTTCATCGTGTAGATGTGGTCGCCGCCGAGGACCAGCACGTAGTCGGGCTCGTGGCGGTAGATGATGTCGAGGTTCTGGTAGATCGCGTCGGCGGTGCCCTGGTACCACTCGGGGCGCAGACGTTGCTGGGCCGGGATGATCTCGACGAATTCGCCGATCTCGGGGCGCATGAAGCCCCAGGCGCGCTGCAGATGACGGATCAGTGAGTGCGATTTGTACTGGGTCAGCACCCCGATCCGGCGCAGGCCGGAGTTGATGCAGTTCGACAGCGCGAAGTCGACGATCCGGTACTTGCCGCCGAACGGCACCGCCGGCTTCGCCCGCCACTTGGTCAGATTCTTCAGCCGCGATCCCTCTCCCCCGGCCAGTACCAGCACCAGTGTGCGCCGGGTGAGGTCGCTGACCGCCTGCGGTTCTACGTAATACTTGTAAAGATGATGCTGCTCTTTGCTGGTCGTCATGTTCCTGCCCTGTACGAAAGACCTGAATGGTCGAGCGTGGTCACGGTCGGATTCGCCATGCCACTGATTCTCCGGTTCGATGCCGGATGTGGTTGTTGTCTGTGTCGTCGAAAATTGTTCATCGCCATGGTGAGGCGGCGGTTCGGTTGGCGATCCGGATGGCGCCGGTGAGGCCGGTGTTCGGACGCGTGATGAGGTACACGGGAACCCGTCGCACCACGTCGCTCATGCGTCCCTTGGCGCCGAATGCGTTCATGAAGGTCGCCGTGTCGAAGTGGCATGCCAGGTGCGCGGTGAGGCCGCCGCACAGGTAGATGCCTGCGCTCGGATTGAAAGCGAGCGCAAGGTTACCCGCGTAAGCGGCGAATATCTCGACGAAAAGGCGCACCGCCCGGGTGGCATGTTTGTCGCCGGTGTCCACCAGCGCGGATACCTCGGCTGGCGACCCGGCATGACCGGCATTGCCGCTCCGCCACCGGTAGACGTCGAGCAGGCCGTCACCACTCAGGATGCGTTCGTATGACACGTGACCGTAGCGTTCGGCGAGCCAGCCGTGCAGCGCCACCTGGTCGGTGCCGCTCGGCGCGAAATCGATGTGCCCACCCTCGGTGGCCTGCGGCAGATCGTTTTCGTCGCGCCGGGCCATCCACGCCATGCCGAGTCCGGTGCCCGCGCCGGTCACGACCACGGGTCCCTCGTCCGGTGAACCGGGATTCAGCACCGTCAGGTGTTCGTAGGGCTCCATGATCGCGCCCAGTGCCGCTGCCTGAAAATCGTTGACCAGGGTGAGCTGATTGACGCGAAAGCGCTGGCGCAGGACATCGCGGCTGAGCCGCCAGTTGATGTTGGTCAGCTCGATCGGGTCGCGCTGGACCGGTCCGGGGACCGCCAGCACCATGCGGTCGATCGCGTGTTCGCCGAGGCCGATAGCGTCGCGTCCGTGCTGGATGACCGATTCGAGGCTGTCGAAACAGGCATTCTCGTAGACCTGCTCGGTCGTCGGCCGACGCTCGTCGAGCCACGCCAGGCGGCTGTAGGTTCCGCCGATGTCTGCTGCCAGCGAGGTCATCGGCCGGACCTTATCGACTCACCCGTCATCTCGGCTTGACCGCCGGCAAACATCAGGCAGTTTTTGTCGATCAGGACGAGCGCATGGTCTACGTCGCTCACCCGTGCGACCGGCAGATCGTCGCCTGCGCGCCACCGGCGCACCGCGTCCGCCTTGCTGTCGCCTGTGATCAGCACCAGCATCGTGGCACAGTTCTGCAGTGCCCTGATACCGAGCGTGACCCGCGATGCCGGGGGCTTGGGCGCATCGCTGATCGCAAACACCGATTTGTCCGGCCACTTCTGGCCCGGGAACAGGCTCGCGGTGTGCCCGTCCTCGCCGATGCCGAGCAACACCAGATCGAACGGCTGGGCCGCCTTGACGATCGGCCGGTACTTGCTGGCGGCCTGCTTGGCGCCCAGTTCGGTCGGGATCGGATAGTGTTTGCCGACGCGCGCGGCCAGCCCGGTCGATGCGACCATGACACTGTTGCGTTCCGGATCGTCCGCCGGCAGGCAGCGCTCGTCGCCGTAATACAGCACCCAGCGCTTCCACTGCTGATCGCTGTTGGCAAGACGTTCATAGGTGGCCTTCGGTGTGCTGCCCCCGGACAGCACCAGACGAAACACACCGCGCTCGGCGATCGCCTTGCGCGCGGCGACGCCGACCAGGCGGCAGGCCGCGTCGGCGACCGCGGCCGGATCGATCTCGGTTTGCCAGCTCGCGCCCATCGGCTATCGCCCCGCGCCGATCCGCGCAATGCCGCGCCGTATAACGCCAGGGGCGTGGACGGCGATGTCGGTTGGCATAGTCATTCCCGTTCTTAGGCGCCGAAAGCGGGTCGTCCGGCAGCAGTCGATGTGGGTTGTGCAAGTTCCGTGCGCATTTGCAGGTCCGCCCTAAACCGCTGACAGGCCTGCGTCTGTCGGGCCGCGTGATGCGCGGACCGGCGGGCACTCTGGTACGTGCGCAACTTTGGCACAAGTCGCGCCCATTTGCTGCCCCTGTTCGCACCCTCGTGGTGCATCCGGCACAGGCCGTATGGCGGGGTCGCGCGTCGCATTCCTTCGCCGGTTTCGGTGCCGCCGACGGGCGTCACATCGGACGTCGCGTCCGGCCCGGATCAGCCGGACCAGGCGGCCTCTCCGCGTGTCGGGCGTGCCGTTACAGGCATATCGCACACCGTGCGGGACGTCTGTCGCGTGCGCTCGTTGTGAAGACTGCCCCGGTCGGCCCGGAACGGCCGTGGCCCAGCGCGTCCGGCAACGCGGTGGTCGAGCCGGGACGCCGGCGTGGGGTGCCGGTTCGCCGCCGTGTCGGCGGGTTGACCGGCAGACGCCTGAGCGCGGTCGCTACGCCCGGCGCGAGAATGCCGGGCCGAGCTGCATCAGCACCGCGTCGGCCAGCCGCAGTTTCTGCGCGCGGTCCCGCTCCTTGGCCACCGGGCCGTCGACGAACAGCGCCGCCAGACCGTGCACCGACGACCACGCCAGCAGTTCCTGCGGGCTGAATGCGCGCGGATCCTCATCGTCGAGGGTGTTGACGAATCCCTCCTTCAGGTAGCCGGCGAGTCGCTCGGCGGCCGCCAGGTAGTCAGGATCGCCCGCGTAGATCGTCTCTTCGCGCCACATCGCGCGAAAAAACGCGGGCTTGTCGATGGCGAAGGTCACGTAGGCCATGCCGACCGCGTGCAGCGTGTCGCCGCCGCGCTCCTGCGCCTGTGTCCTGGCGGTCTCCATCGCATCGGCGAGCTGGTTGATGGCACGCGCCGCGAATGCGGTCAGCAGCGCCCGCTTGTCGTCGTAGTGCCGGAACGCCGATGCAGGCGAGACTCCGACCCGTTTCGCGCAGGCACGCAGTGTGACGGCCTCGATGCCGAACTGGGTGGCGATGGCGTCGACGGCGTCGAGCAGTGATTCCGCCAGGTGCCCGTGGTGATAGCGGTGTCGCGGTTTCTCCATGAACCGGTTTTTTAGCACTAAAAGTGAACATTGTTAACTTTTTTGTCCACAGGGCTTGAAATGCGGCGCGGGTTGCCCTAGATTGCATGTGAACGGTGTTTACATTTGCTGGTGAAATCAGTGTAACCCGTTGTTTTATAGTCAATACCGGAGGTCAACGACCATGTCTTCGACAGACTTCTCGAGCGCGGGCCATCGCGGCGGACGGTGTTTCAACGGCGCCGCGGGGCCGTGTGGTGGCCACTGGAGCGGCGCAAACATCGCGGCGATGGTGCTGGGCTTCATCATCTTCCCGCCGCTCGGCATCGCGGTGCTTGTGTGGACCCTGTTCGGCAACCCGATCCAGGAATTGCCCGGCTGGCTGCGCGACAAGTGGGTGACGCTGGCGCGTGGCGGTGGCCGGCAGCGCAATGACACGGGCGACAACGTCGTGTTCAACGAATATCAGCAGACCCAGTACGACCGCATCCAGGAGATCAGGGAAGAGATCAGGCGCCGCACCGACGCGTTCCGGCGTTTCCGGTTCGATGCCAAGAGGCGCCAGGACCAGCAGGAGTTCGACGCGTTCATGGCGAGCAAGCCCGACAGGGATCGCGCCGGGTCCTGAGTGCGCGGCATCGCCGCCACCGGTCGCCGCACACCGGGCGCGGCGGCGTGGCGGCGACAGGCTGGCGGCGGCGCTGAACGGTCGCGCGTCGACGCGCGGGTGGCGACTCACCGCACAAACGCCAGTCCGTCCTGCGTGCAGGTCAAGGAGGCCAGCGCCACCCCGGCCGACAGTGCCTGCGCCAATGCCTGTCCAGCGCACGATGCGTGTATCACGCCGGCGTTGAACGCGTCACCGGCACCGACCGTGTCTACGACCCGGTCGAGCACCGGGGCGGGGGCGTGCAGCAGGCTGCCATCGACGTCGATCGCCCAGGCCCCCATGGCGCCCCAGGCACAGGTCGCGCGCGCACCTTTCGGCAGACCACGCAGGAACGTCGGGGCATCGGTAAACCCGCGCCAGTGCGCGTAGGCGCGCGAGAACAGCAGCAGATCGGCGTGGCCGAACAGGTCCTCGATCCCGGGCCGCGGCTTTTCGACCTCGAGTGACACGGTGATCCGGTTTGCGCGACGTACGTGTCGGAGCATCGCCCCGAGCTGGTCGACGGCACGTCCCTCGAAATGCACCCAGTGCGAGTCATCCAGGTCGACACCGACGAAGTCGTCGGCACTGTACTCGGGTATGTCGCGGTAGTGCACGATGCTGCGCGATCCCGTCGCATCGCTGGCAATGATGTACGACGTCGGCATGAACCTATCGGCGACACGGGTCGCGTGCGATGCATCGACGCCGTGACGTGCAAACGTCGAATCGACGATCTCGGCATTCGCTGGCAGGTGACCCACCCAGGCTACGTCATCGCCCAGCTGTGCCAGCACGATCGCCGTGTTGGCCGCGTTGCCGCCCATGCGCATCACCTGCGACGTGGCGCGCACCTCGCTGTCCTCCTCCGGGTAACGCGGTACGCGGTTGACGATGTCCAGCGTTGCGGTTCCGATGCAGAGCACGCGTGACATGTTTTCCTGATCCTTGCGTCTGGTACGCGGTTGGTCGGTGCCGCTATTTTATTAATCTGCATCAACCTGCAATCGGGTGCAGGTGACTGTGCAAGCGCTGATTGTCACAAGCCCTGTCGCGCGCGTGGTCCTGACGGATCGAACGAGTTCACGGCCGTGTACACAACAGATTTTTGCAGACCTACAGTTACTTGCGTGATTTCGGTCCATGCCGTTGCAGATTGGTCGATCGTCGCTTGGTCGCGTTGACGCGTGTCAGCGGCGACTGCCACCGCCGGCACGCACCGTCGGGCGATCGCAGGCCAGGTCGTTCGCTGTCCCTGTCCGCCGCCTGTTCTTCGACTAGATTTGAACCGCTGTTTGCCGATTCCGGCGGCGGCGGGAGATTCCAGCAACCAACGGGGAAGGATATGACAACCAAAGCGCTCGTCGCGGCGATGCTCGCCGCGATTCCGTTTACCACGGCACTGGCCGACGAACCCATCACGCCGATCAGGCCCGCGCAGGAAATCAACCTCGCGCGCGCCGAACTGGGTAAGAAGCTCTACTTCGATCCACGCCTGTCGCGGTCGGGTTTCATCTCGTGCAACTCGTGCCACAACCTGAGCATGGGTGGCACCGACAATCTGAAGACCTCGATCGGCGACCACTGGAACAAGGGGCCGATCAATGCACCGACGGTGCTGAACTCGAGCCTCAACGTCGCGCAGTTCTGGGACGGGCGCGCCGCGGACCTCAAGGAGCAGGCGGGTGGCCCGATCGCCAACCCGGGCGAGATGGCGTTCACGCATACGCTGGCGGTGAGTCTGCTGGAATCCATTCCCGGCTATGTCGACGAATTCCGGCTCGTGTACGGTGAAGACGGTGTCGACATCGACAAGGTCACCGATGCGATCGCCGAGTTCGAGAAGACACTGGTGACGCCGCACTCGCGCTTCGACAAGTGGCTGCTCGGCGACAAGGACGCGTTGACCAGCGACGAGTTCGCCGGTTACGTGCTGTTCAAGAGCAGTGGATGCACCGCCTGCCACAACGGTGCCGCCGCCGGTGGCAACACCTTCCAGAAGATGGGCATCGTCGAACCGTACCAGAGCACCAGCCCCGCGGAAGGTCGAAGCGCCGTGACCGGCAAGGATGCGGACCGCTTCAACTTCAAGGTTCCGACGTTGCGCAACGTCGAGATGACCTATCCGTATTTCCACGACGGCGAGGCCGAGACCCTGACCGAGGCGGTCGACGTCATGGGCCGCCTGCAGCTCGGCAAGAAGTTCAGCGACCAGGAAAACGCGCAGATCGTCGCCTTCCTGAAGACGCTGACCGGCGATCAGCCGAACTTCGCTCTGCCGATACTGCCGCCGTCGACCGACAAGACGCCGTTGCCGCATCCATTCGATTGATCTCGGTCGCTCCACCGCAGGGCCGGTTCCGGCCGGCCCTGCGGGAGCGCTACCGATCCGCGGCCGAGCGGGGCGGTGCCTGCGCATCGGCCTCCGGATTGCTGGCGTAGAACTCGGACAATGCGCGCAGGTCCGCGTCGGACAGCTTTTCCAGGCGTTCCTGCATCAATGGCGGCTGCGGCATCACGGTGGCAGCGATCCGGTAGTCGCTCATCTGGTGCAGCAGGTACCCTTTCGCCTGTCCGGCCAGCGGCGGCGTCTCCCTGTCCTGGAACCGGCCGTTCTGCTTGTGGCACTTTTCGCAGTACTGCGCATGCAGCTCGCTGCCCCGTTGGGCCATTTCCGGATCGAATTCGCCGCGTGTGCCGGTCCACGGCCGGTTGCCGAAGTACAGCGCCATGCGCTGCAGCTGGCTTGTCCTGTAGCCCTTGGCTATGCGCCCCATGATCGTGCCGTTGCGGCGGTCCTTCCGGAACGCCTGCATCGCGGCGTAGAAATAGCGGAAATTCAGCCCGGCAATGTTCGGCATGCTGCCGGCTGCGCTGATGCCCTCCGGTCCGTGGCAGCCGAAACAGCCCTGGATGAGGGAGTCGGCCCGGGTCACGGTGGCGAGCGTCAGCCCGGCGCCCAGCAGCAGACACAGAGCAGGGGAGCGGCTTCGCGCTTTTTCCATCGTCGGCGTTTTCCGTTTGCATGCATGGCGTCCGGCAGCTGGGGCCGCCTACGGTTCGTTTGCATGTTGAGTGTAACCGCTGTGCTACGGGTACGCAGTCGTGCCGCGTGGTGGCATCGCTTGCCAACCGTGGGTCAATCGATGTCGATCGCGTCGAAACTTGCAGCGGGCTGATGGTCGGATGTCTGTGCGCCGGGTTCGCGCAGCAGCTGCGTCGTGCGCAAACCCGCGACGCGAGCCGCGTCGAGTTCGGCGGTGATGTCGGACAGGAACAGGATGCGATCCGGCGGCAGTCCGATGTGCGCCGCGATCGCGCGGTAGGACCCGGCATCGACCTTTGCACCGATCCGGGTGTCGAAATAGTCGCTGAACAGCGGCGTCATGTCGCCATGTTGGGTGTGGCTGAACAGCAGTTTCTGCGCGTAAACGGAGCCGGACGAGTAGACGTACAATGCGAGGCCGCGAGCGTGCCATGCGCGCAGGTGTTCGACGGCGTCCGGATACACGTGGCCATGGAAGTCGCCGCTGCGGTACCCGGCCTCCCAGATCATTCCCTGCAGGGCCTTCAGCGGCGTGATTTTGCGATCCTCGTCGATCCAGCGCACGAGCTGCGTGACCGCTTCGTCATCGTCGAGCGGTTGGCCGACTTCGCGCGAGACACCCTCCAACGCCTCGCGCACGTCCGGTTCCTCGACGTGCCGGGCGACGAAGTCGGGCATGCGTTCGCGTGCGTAGGGAAACAGCACGTCCTTGACGAACGAGATCGACGACGTCGTGCCCTCGATGTCGGTGAGAATCGCCTCGACCGGCACTCCGCTCACTGCATGTCGCCGACGAGGGCATCGAAATCGGGGAAGCGCGTCGCGATGTCGCTGCCGGTGAAATTGCCAACCCAGCCGTCGGGCGCGGTGAAGAACCGGATGCACTTGAAGCTGGGATTTGCACCCATGTCGAACCAGTGCGTCGTGTCGGCCGGCACGCTGATCAGATCTCCCTTTTCGCACAACACCATGTACACCTTGTCGCCGACATGCAGATAGAACAGGCCGCGCCCATCGACGAAGAACCTCACTTCGAAGTCGGCATGCGTGTGCTCGGCCAGGAATTTCTGCCGCATCTCGGTCTTCTGCGGATGATCAGGCTTCAGGGAGACCACGTCGATGGACTGGAAACCGTAGCGTGCGTTTAGGCGTTCGACGTCGGTGCTGTAGGCGGCAAGCACTGCATCCTGATCGGCATCGTCGGTCAGTGGCTGGTTTGCATCCCAGCGCTCGAACTGCACGCCGAGCGGTTCGAGCGCGGCGGCCACCGCACCGACCCCATGCAGCGTTTGAACGTTCTGGCCGTCTACGGTCTGGATGGTCAGCCTAGTCATGTCATTTCCCTCGCAGTCGCAGTTCACAGTTGAACAGGAATTCGAACGCCTCGACGTGGCGCAGCGCGTCTTCGACCGAGGCCCCCCAGGTGTAGAAACCGTGGCCGCGGATCAGGTATCCGGGTGCGTCACAGCGTTCCGACAGCGTCGCGTCGACCTGTGCCGCGAGTCGCGCGATGTCTTGATCATTGGCGAACACCGGCACGCGCACGCTGCAATCGTGCGTTGCCACGCCGGGAAACGCCTTCAGCAGTTCGTAGTCCTGCAGTATCAGTTCGTCGTGCGACATCAGCGACAACACCGTCGCGTTGACCGAATGTGGATGCAGGATCACGCGGGCCTGCGCAAAGCGGCTGTAGATCTGCACGTGCAACAGGGTCTCGGCAGACGGGCGACGGTCGTCCAGGGGATTGCCCTCGGCGTCGACCCGCATGATGTCGGCAATCGACAGTCTGCCCTTGTGCCGGCCGGAAACCGTCATCGCGATCGTGCCGTCGTCAAGGCGGGCAGAGAAATTGCCGCTGGTCGCCGGCACCATCTCGCGCGCGTACAGCTGGCGCCCGGCATCGACCAGTTCTGCGGCGCGTTCTGCCAAATCGCTCATCATGAACCTATTGCATGTTCCTGCACGACCGCGACCTCGGCGATCTTGCTCTCGGGCACAATGCGGCGAGGGTGGCCAGCTGCCGCCACACGCGCGAGCCGCGACGATGCACCTGGGCCAAATCGCCCGGTAACCAAGGGCCTGCGTACGAACCGCACGACTGCCTCCGCGTGCCGCGTGTCCATGCGTCGCGCACGGCATTGCGCGGCAGGCTTTGCATGCGCGCGGTTCGGACAGCAACGCGGTTCGCGCGGAAATCGATGAGATGGCCTCATGCGTGTCCCGACACCCCTGGGGCGGGCAATATAGCAACAAAGCCGGACGTGCAGGGCGCGACCGGCATGCAATCCGCCTTGGACGACGCCTGTCGCGACGTCAGAACATCGCCGAGTTCACCCAGAAGTGCGTCCCGATGCTCGCGGCATAACCGAGCGCGACGGCCCAGGTCCACTTGAGATGGCCGAAGAAGGTGTAGTGACCTCGCGCCTGCCCCATCAGCGCGACACCGGCCGCCGAACCGATCGACAGCAGCGAACCGCCGACACCCGCGGTCAGCGTCACCAGCAGCCATTGCCCGATCGACATGTTCGGCTCCATCGACAGCACCGCGAACATGACCGGGATGTTGTCGATGATCGCTGACAACAGGCCGACCGCGACATTGGCGTTGGTCGCTCCCCAGTGGTGGTACATGACCTCCGAGGTCAGCGCGAGGTAGCCCATGAACCCGAGCGCGCCGACGCAGGCCACCACGCCATAGAAGAAGAACAACGTATCCCATTCCGCCCGTGCAACCGGGCGGAACACGTCGAACGCCACCGGGTCGCCGATCTCGTCTTCGGCATTGAGCCGGTGACCGCCCGGGCGCGCCGGCACGCGGTCGTGTGTCTTCTTCAGGTAGTAGGCGTAGAACCCGAGGTAACCGAGTCCGGTCAGCATCCCGATCACCGGCGGCAAGTGGAGGAAATTGTGGAACGAGACCGCGGTTGCGATCGTCACCAGGAACAGCAGCACGATCGCGATCCCCCCGCGGTCGACGTACACGCGCTCACCGCTTCCGTTCGGCGTACCTTTCGGCACGGCAAAGTGCATCAACGCGGCCGGAACCAGGAAGTTGACCAACGCCGGCAGAAACAACGCGAAGAAGCTCCAGAAGTCGACCATGCCCTTCTGCCAGACCATCAGTGTGGTGATGTCGCCGAACGGGCTGAATGCGCCGCCGGCGTTCGCACCAACGACGATGTTGACGCACGACAGGCCGACGAAACGCGGGTTGTCGCCGCCGACTGCGAGCACGACCGCGCACATCAGCAGCGCCGTGGTCAGGTTGTCGGCGATCGGTGAGATCAGGAACGCCAGGGTGCCGGTAATCCAGAACAGGGCGCGCAGACTGAAGCCGGCGCGCACCAGTCGCGAGCGCAGGGCCTCGAATACGTTCAGCTCCTGCATCGAGTTGATGTAGGTCATCGCCACCAGCAGGAACAGCATCAGCTCGGCGTACTCGAGCAGGTTGTTGCGCAGTGCGTGCTCGGGAGCGGTGTTGATGCCATGTTGCTGGTAGACCCAGGACACGACCGCCCACATCACCCCGGCCGCAAGGATCACCGGTTTCGACTTGCGCAGATGGGTGAACTCTTCGGCCATGACGAGCAGGTAGGCGACGACGAACAGGGCAATGCCGAAGTAGCCAACCCAGTGGCCGGTCAGGTCGAGCTGCTCGGCCTGCTCCGCGACCATGCTCAGGGCCGGCAGGGGCAGAGCGCACAGCAGCACGAACGCCCCGAACGCACTGCACACTACGCCGATCCGACTGCGCGGCCGGCTGGGGAAAGAAACCATCGGTGGCTCCAGGACTGCGAAGGGGAACGGGTGGCCGGCAGTCAGGGGACCACCGACCGGTCGGATCAAAAGATCAGGTTCATCATAATCATCATCACGACCAGGAACAAAACCGTCATGATGCCGCCGGCCCGCATGAAGTCGGGTACGCGGTATCCGGCCGGACCCATGATCAGTGCATTCACCTGGTGGGTCGGGATCAGGAACGAGTTCGAGGTCGCGATCGCGACCGTCAGCGCAAACACCGCCGGATTGGCGCCGGCACCGATTGCAATGTTGACGGCCAGTGGTACCAGCAGCACGGTCGCGCCGACGTTCGACATGACCAGCGTGAAGAAGGTCGCCAGCGCGGCGACCGCGGCCTGGATCACCCAGGTGGGCATGTCGCCGACCACGCTCAGCGTCTGCTCGGCGATCCACTTCGCCGTGCCCGAGGTCTCGACCGCGAGGCCGAGCGGGATCAGCGACGCGAGCAGGAACACGGTCTTCCAGCTGACTGCCTGGTAGGCCTCGTCGATCTTGAGCACGCCGGACAGGATCATGCCCATCGCGCCGGTGAGCAGCGCGACCGACAGCCGAAGGTCGGAGAACAGCACCAGGCCGAGCGCGATGGCAAAGAAGATGCCGGCGTGCAGCAGTTTCTGTGGGCGCAGCTCCTCGTGCGGGAACTCGGTTGTCACGACAACGAAATTGCGGTCCTTCTGCAGCCGTGCCAGCGCATCCCATTGGGTATGCACGATCAGCGTGTCGCCACCCTGCAGTGGGATGCTGCGGATGTCGTCGCCTTCGCGCAGTGTCTCGCCGTCGCGATGCAGGGCGATCATCGCGATGCCGAAGGTCTTGCGCATCCACACGTCGCGCGCGCTCTTGCCGACCAGGTTGGAGCTCGGGGGGATGACGACCTCGGCCACGCCCGATTTCGTCGGCGCGAAGATCTCGCCCAGCACCTCGATGCTGCTGTGCAGGTCGAGCTTGTACTTCTCGACGAATTCGAGCAGGTGCTTGGGAGATGCAATGATGCCGAACACGATGCCGGCGCCGATACCGGTGTCGCGCGCGATCGTGCCCGGACCGACCTTCAGCGTGCCGCCGCTGGCCGACGCGATTACGCGCACCTTGTCCTGGTGCTCGATGTCGTCGAGCTTCTTACCGACCAGCTCGCTGTCTTCGGGCACCTCGACCTCGTACAGTTCGTAGTCGAGGTCATAGGTGTTATGGAAGTACGCCATCGCGTCGTCCTTGCTCTTCGAACCCTTGCTGACGGGCAGCACGAATCGGCCGGCGAGGACGAAGTAGACAATGCCGGTGGCGACCAGTGCTAATCCGATCGGCGTGACCGAGAACAACGACCAGGTCTCCATCTGCTGCTCCGGCGGCAGCGCCTTGTTGGAGGTGAGTATCAGGTCGTTGAGCAGGATCAGCGGGCTCGAGCCGACCATGGTCACGGTACCGCCAAGGATTGCGCAGAAGCCCATCGGCATCAGCAGTCGCGACATCGGCAGCCCGGAACGTGCCGAGATGCGTGCGACGACCGGCAGGAACAAGGCCGCGGCGCCGACGTTCTGCATGAACGACGAGATGAACCCGACCGTGCTCGAGATGATCGGGATGATGCGCGCCTCGGTCGTGCCGCCGACCTTGAGAATGAAGGCAGCGACCTTCGACATGATGCCGGTCTTGTCGAGCCCGGCACCGATGATCATGACCGCGATGATCGAGATCACGGCGTTGGATGCAAAGCCGTCGAAAAGGTGCTTGTTGTCGACCAGGCCGGTGCTCAGGCCCATGAGTGGCGCGAGCAGGGACGTCAGCCCGAGCAGCACCATCACCGATGCGGCCGCGACATCGACGCCGACCACCTCGAATGCGAACAGGTACACGGTCAGCAGCAGGATCGCCGAGACCCACGCGATCTCGACGCTCGGCACGACCGTCGACATGTACACGGCAATGACGGCGAACAGCACGCCGGCGATGATCTGCTTGCTGGACAGCGGCAGACGCGGCTTGGCCGGCGCGCTCGCCTGTGGTGCGGGTGTCGGCGGCGTGGGTTCGACGCTCGGCGCGACGCTGACGACCGGGGCGTCAACGGTCTGTTCGGGTGGGTTGCTCATCCAGGTGACCTCGGTGAAACATCTGTCTTCTTGGTTTGCGTGATCCGGCGCCTCGACGCCTGCTACGTGCGCCCCGCCGCCGGTCGGCTATGCGGCCGGGCTGGTTGAGTCGGCACGTAAAATTCCTTCAAGGAAATCGGTGCGGGGGCGGTCGACGCCGGAAACTGGCGGGGTGACTCGCGTCGGCAGCACGCAAACGCGCTATATACTGCGGAAATCTTGCGGGCATTGCCAATGAATACTTTCCCGCTAACATTCCAATATGGAATACAAAAACCTGCCCGACCTGAAGGCTCTCGCCACGCTGCGCGAGATCGTCGAGCGCGGCGGACTCAGCGAAGCGGGACGTGCGATGCATGTGGGGCAGCCCGCCGTGACCAAACGGCTGCGCGCGCTCGAGCGCTGTTTCGACGCCGAACTGATGGTCCGCGATGGTGGCCGCCTGCGCCTGACCGCGGCGGGCGAACGCGTTTACGCGTTCGCCCGCCTGGTCATGGATCACCAGACCGAACTGGTCAACGACCTGCGCCAGCTGCAGGCGGGTCGCGACCGGCTGCGGCTCGCGGTGACCCAGTCGATCGGCGAACACCTGCTGCCTGAGCTGTTGCTGGCGTTCGCCGACGCCTACCCGAATTACCGCATCGACAGCCGCGTCGGCTACAGCCGCAGTATCCATACCCGGCTCGCCACCGGGCTCGCCGACCTGGCGCTGACCGAGATCCAGCCCGACCATCCGGACGTACTGGTGCAGCGCTGGCTCGACGACGAACTGGTGCTGGTGTGTTCGCCACGCCACCCGCAGGGCACGCGCGAGATGCTCGCGGTCGCCGAACTGACACAGTTGAAATACGTGTTGCGCGAACGCGAATCGTCGATGCGGATCACGCTGGATCGCACCCTGCACGACATCGGCATCGACGAGCTGCCGCTGGCCCTGGAGGTGGGTTCGACCGACGCGATCGTCGAGATATTGGAGCGCGGCCGGCATGTCAGTTTCCTGCCGCGCTTTGCGGTGCAGGGCGCGATCGACGCCGGCCAGCTGCACCTGATCCGCGTCGAGGGCCTGCGCATCATGCGCACTTTGTGGATCGCACGCACGCGCGCCAATCTCGACAACCCCGCCGCCGAGGCCTTCATCGCGATGATCCGGAGAGGGCCGCTGCCCGGCGCGCAGCCGGGCAGCGCGGAATAGATCAGAAACTCACGAGTTGCTGGCTGACCAGCCAGGCGTTGACGAGCAGCACCACGCCGCACAGGTACAGCACGGCGAGCAGCATCTGCCGGTGGTGGTCACGATGTTGCGTGGCGACTTTCGCTTGATGTTTCCGGAGTGGCATTGGGCTTCCTCCCGGTTCCGTTCGTTCCATTATTACGCAATATCCATGCCGCGAAAAAACGGCCGATTTCACGGTTTTCGGCACCGATCCGGTGCAAAACGACGGAAACTTTGTCCAGGTCGGTGCAATTCCGGATCGACCGCGCGACCCAGCATACCCCCGGTTTATAACGATTTTATGTACACCTTTGAATTGCGGCGCCAGTTGTACAGGTCGCGCCGGCGACGCGGCAGGACCTCGACGCCGGCGCTCTGAAAACCGCGTTCGCGAAACCAGTGCGACGTGCGCGTCGACAGCACGAACAGCCCGCCGATCCCCGCCTTGCGTGCCTGGCCCTCGATGTGCGCCAGCAACGCATCACCGCGCCGCGCGCCACGGTAGCCCCCGTGGATCGCGACGCAGGCCAGTTCCGCAACGCCCTCGTCCGGGAACGGGTACAGCGCCGCGCAGCCGATGATCGCCCCGTCACGCTCGATCACGGTGAACTGGTCGATCTCCTGCTCGAGCAGTTCGCGCGAGCGCTTGACCAGCACCCCGGCCGCCTCCATCGGCGCGATCAGCTCGAGGATGCCGCCGACGTCTTCGATGCGCGCCGTGCGTGTCAGCTCGTAGGGTTCCGCGGTCACCAGCGTGCCCGCGCCGTCGCGCGTGAACAGCTCGGACAGCAGGATGCCGTCGTCGTGGCGGTCGAGGATGTGCACGCGGTGGACGCCGGCGCGGCAGGCGGCAGCGGCGTTCTGCAGCACCCGCGCCATGTCCTCCGCCATGCTGCGCCGCCGTGCCAGCAACAGGTCGACCTCGCGCGGGACCATGCTGCTGATCAGCCGGCCACGGCCGTCGCTCGCCCTGTGCTCGGTCAGGAAGATCAGTTTGTCGGCATTCAGCGCCGCCGCCACGGCGCCCGCCACATCGGCGGCGCTCAGATTGAACACCTCACCGGTTGGCGAGTACCCAAGTCCCGGTACCAGCGCGATGCTGCCGGTGGCGAGCAGACCGCGCAGCGCCTCGGCGTCGACCCGCCGGACCTCACCGGTGTGCTGGTAGTCGATGCCGTCGATGACGCCGAGCGGCTTCGCGGCGACGAAGTTGCCGGAGCCAACCCGGATGCGCACCCCGGCCATCGGCGAGTTGGCCAGCCCCATCGACAGGAGGGCCTCGATCTCCACCCGAACCACGCCGTTGGCTTCCTTGACGCAGGCCAGCGCCTCGTCGTCGGTCACCCGCAGGCCGTTGACGACCTGCATATCGGCGCCGCGCGCGGCGAGCCGTTGCTCTATCTGCGGGCGCGCACCGGGGACCAGCACCAGGCGTATGCCAAGGCCGTTGAGCAGCGCGATGTCGTGGACCAGGTTGGCGAAACCGTCGTCACCGAGCGCCTCGCCACCGAACGACAGCACGACCACCTTGCCGCGGTGGGCATGGATGTAGGGCGACGACTGGCGGAACCAGTCGACGAAATCCCCGTTGTTGCGCCTGCGTCTTTTCACGGCCGGATAGATCAATGAACGGTGCAAAGCGCCGAGGATAGCGGCCGCCCGGGCGCAAGGAAAGCGTCGGGCAACAGTACCCCAGTGCCCGACCGCTGCCTGTTCAAGCCGCCTGGGGACCCGGTGTGCCGAACAGGCAGCGGCCATCCACATCAGGTCCCGGTCGGCGTCGGGACGCGCGGACGGGGCTATCAAGAAATCGCGACTGTCTGCCAATAACTACCAATGCGGGGCGGTGCATTGGCGCTTCGCTCGCGGTCGCACACGCGTCGGCAACGACAGCGCAACGGCCGTAAAAGGAGTTGGCTGTGGTGCGACCGGCGACGACGTGCGGTGCCACGTGGGTCGGCCAAGCCACGGTGAGGTGATCAGGGGTCAGGCGGCAATTTCGATGTACCAGAACCATTTTAGCTTCGATCAGATGCCTTTCACGCTGAGCAGCGGCCCCGAGATGCTGCTCGCCCTGCCTGGCTTTCAGTCGGCGTGGAACGTGCTCGAGTACGCTCGAGTGCGTGGGGAGGGTGTCGCTGTCGTGACCGGCGATCCAGGTTGTGGCAAGTCGCTGTTGATCCGCACCTTTGCCCAGCATGCCGATGAGCACCTGGTACTCGGCGTGATCCATAACCCGGAACTGCTCGAAGAAAATCTCTGGTTCGGTCTCGCCGAGGCCTTCCAGATGGACGGTGCCGATATGCCGCGAAAGTCGCTGACCAGCGATCTGCAGCACGCGTTGAGGCAGCACGTCACCGAAGGGCGTCAGGTCATGCTGATCATCGACGAAGCGCAGTACCTGTCGAATGGCGTGCTCGAACGCCTGCGCCTATTCATGAACGGAGACTATCAGTCGGAGCGCATCATGCAGCTCGTGCTGGTGGGACAGAATGAACTCAAACCACTGCTGTTTCGTCCCGAGAACAAGCAGCTTCGACAGCGCGTGTTGTTCACCTGTCACCTCGGTCCATTGAGCTTCGAGGGGACGCGCGACTATATCGATCATCGACTCGAGGCTGCGGGTGCGCGGGACGAGGTGTTTTCGCCTTCGGCCGTCGAGCTGGTGTTTCGCGCGTCGTCGGGCATTCCACGATTGATCAACGTGATCTGCGACATGGCCTTGCTGTACGGCTATGCCGAACATGCGCGTCGGATCGATGTCGATGTCATGAAGGAAGTCGTCGCTGATCGCAACCTGTTCGACGGGCGCACAGCGCTGATCGGCCTTGGCCACGGCGCCGGGCAATTGCAGCCGGTAGTCAGCGGGAGCGGCCGGCACGTCATGCAGTCTGATGATCGGGATATCGCCCGCCAGCTGTTCAATCTGCCGTCAGGAAACAGAGAATCCCGTTAAGCCTCCGGTTGCCCCAATGCCCAGATGTGATGCTCCATGAGCCGCGATCCCGTCGCATACCCCGACAAACTCAGCAAGGCACTGGCGCGCTATCGGCAAGAGTCGGGTATCACCACGACGGTGCTATCCGATGACAGTGACCGAGGTGGCGCGCAGGACACGGTCCAGGCCGCCGAATGCGACAGCACGGTCTGGCCCTACCAAGACGCCAGGGCCGGCAATGCGGTGGTGGGTGCGAGCGGCTCACCGAATTCCGCGTCGCTCGCCGATGTCGGGCACGCTGCACTGCAGACCGCCAACCGGGCCGACCATGGGCCCGCGGACAATCATGCCCTGATCGAGGACCGAAGCCGGATCAGGCGGCGTGTCAGGATCATGCTCGCGTTGGTCGCGATCCCCTCACTGGTCGCCGTTGCGATGCTCCGGGTGGACAAGAATATCGTTCTGCCGGCAGACGTCGATCCGGTCGGCGAAGAGACCGTCGTTCTGGCACCACAGGGTGGTGTCGTGGACGAGGGCGCATTCGCGGTCGCGGGTCAGGTGAAGATCGGACAACTGCTGATGGTCCTGGAGCAGGATCGTTCTGCCGAGGTGCTGGCGGCAACACGCGACTGGATTGCGCTCAAGCTTCGCGAAGACCTGCTCGATGCACGCATCGACGGCGACCGTCAGGCGACGCTGAAGGACAGATTGGCAGAGCAATTTCCGCAGATCGACGTGGCCGAACTGCAGGCACGTGCACAGCAGTACATCGACGACGATGCAGACGCCGAGACGGAGATCCTTGTGCCCCTGCGCAACGACGTGGACAAGGTTGACGCCGACTTGAAGTCCGTTTGGGCAGAAAAACTCGCACTCGAGCAGCGCCTGGAAGACGCCAAACGTGCCCTGAATCGGGCCAAGTCGCTTACCCGGCAGAATGTCATTTTCGACGACGGACAGTACACGCAGAGCACGCTCGAGAAAGTGCAGCGCGCGTACCAGGGACTGGTCGACGAGTTCAACGCGCTAAGCGACAGTGAAGCGGAGCTGACCACACATCTGCGGACCGCGCGTGCACGGCTCGCCACCGCCAGCCAGGCGGCGCGCGCGCGCGCGCGCGAAACGCTTGCGGAACTCAGAAAGGCCGTCGACGCCAGTCAGCGCCGTCTCGACGGCTTGTCAGTGCGGCACGACGGGTTCCATCTGACGGCGTCCGCGGCCGGGTACTTTGTGCCTGCCGGGGGATGGCGCCCGGGTGACCGTATTGAGAAGGGTGAACAGATTGGAACCTTGCATGTTCCTGCTGATCACGGGTTCCTGACCGCGCGTGGGACGGTGCAACAGATGGAACGCATTCGAACCGGCCACCCGGTGACAGTATCGTTGCAGGACACGCGGGACAGCGCAGGCGTGCGCCTGAGTGGCCGCGTGGTGTCGATACAGGGCCGTCCTGCGGACGTACAAGCCGGTGCCGAGACCCTGTCGCTTCGCGTCAGGTATCAAATCGATGCAGCCGCAGGCGGCCGTTGGCAGGGCTTCGCGAATCGACCCGTCTACGGGACGGTCGTCGTGGAGACCGAGGGCCAGCGATTGTGGCGCCACGTGTTCGATCTACTGGTGACGACCTGAGGCACCTCGTGGCGACAGGTACTGCGACGCTGCTCGCATACGGCAGGCATTCAATTCATACGCGCGGGTTATCGCTTATTGCATGCGACGCTGCCATGCGGACGGGGGCGGCGGACGTCGCCGAAAAGATGGCCTTTTCGCGCGTACCGGTCTGGTCAATAATCTGGAACAGCGTCAGTCATGAAGTCACCCGAGGTCCGTCATGCTGCAGGTGTTTCTCTCCATCGTCGTGTCCGGCGTCGCGGCAACGGAGGTTTCGTCACGCCTGCTCAAGACGGACCCGAAGATGTTTCCCCACGTCGAACTGATCACATTGCTGCTCAGGGGCGTGTTGATCATCCCGCTGTTCGCGATCTTCCTCACGCTGTGCACGAAGGTCTGGCAGTGATCAATCCGGCGCGACGGGCCGCTTTCGCCGCCATCTGCGTCGCCGCCGCCGGATCGTCATTCCTGTAATCTGTCCGGGGCTTTTACAAGCGTCACATTGTCGTCGCGCATCGCGAACGCGCGTGACGGTGCAATCTGCGCCGTTTAATTCCCCGGGCCGCACCGGATTGCGAAGTAAAGGTTACAAAATGGCCGTCGGTGCGCCGTCTTGGGGCGGGTTTGCGCGTTTTCCCTGTAATGCGGATTTTACAATTCCATGACCCACCGTCCGGGCATCTTGGGAAGCCCATGCCTTGCCAATATAAATAATTGTTTGATAAGTCTTTTCTTGCCATGGCACGACCTGTGCTTAAAGACATGTGTGAGGCCACCGGGTCTCCAGAGATGTTGGTAGGAAGGCAGCGCTGGCGTAAGTGGGCCGTCCACTCAGCGCGCTGTGCGAGTTCAGCCGCCGAACGGGGAGGGATCCTCCTCGCGTGTCTGCCCCAGACGCTTCTCCTTCACCGTCGACATTTCGGTAATCGCGGCCTGTCTGTACGCCGTGTGAAATTGAACGCTATGGAGTATCGAAAATGAAAAATCTGATGCTGAGACTGTGGAAAGAAGAGGAAGGCGCGGAGACGGCCGAATGGCTGTTGATCGTCGGCCTGCTCGTCGCCGTCGGCGTGGCCGTCTACAGCGTGGCCCTGTCGGACGGTCTGGAAGGACTGGTGACGACCATCACGGACGCGATCTCTACCGCTATCGGCGGTGCCGGCGGCGGCTGATCGAAAAGCCGTGACACGGGTGCTGCATGGGAACCCGATCGTCGGTTCCCGTGCAGTGCCGACGGGTGAGAAAACGGTTTGGGGATGGCATTGATGACTCCGAGATTGCGCAAATTGTGGCAACAGGAAGAGGGCGCTGAAACAGCCGAATGGCTGTTGGTCGTCGGCCTGCTCGTCGCGATCGGTGCGGCGGTGTACTCCGCGGGCATGGCGGCGCAGTTGGAAACACTGGTACCCACGCTGCTGGCGGCGCTGTCGGCAGCGATCGGTTCCTGATCGGTGTCGCGTCCGGTGTCCACAACCGTCTTTACATCACCCGGAAAAGCGCTGACAGGCTAGCGTTCCGCACACCATCCATGTGCCCGATGCCGGCCGGTCGATGCAATGAGATCACCAGCGGTAGGGCAGAAGGATGCAGACTGAAACGATTCTCGACTTCGCACTGGCCACGTGGCTCGGCGGGCTGCTGATCGCTGCAGTTGCGTCGGACTGGCGCAGTCGGCGCATCCCCAACGCCCTGATCGTTTTCGGCGCCAGCGGGGGGCTGCTTCTCAGTCTGTTTTCCGCCGGCCCGGCCGGCGTGACGCAAAGCCTGCTCGGCCTGCTGGTCGGGCTGCTACTACTTCTACCCGGTTTCGTGCTTGGGTTTACCGGCGCCGGGGACGTGAAGCTTCTCGCCGCGCTGGGTACGTTTCTGGGCCCCGTCGGTGTGCTCAAGGTGTTTGCGGTCACCGCGGTACTCGGTGCTGCGGTTGTGCTGGTCAGCGGCCTGATGCGCGCCGGATTCGCCGGCTTCGTCGAACACGCCCAACGTTACGCCGGCATGTTGTTCGCCACCGTGCGTACAGGGAAATGGATCTACGTCGCACCCAACACGGCATCGACATTGAGCCGGCGTCTGCCTATGGCGCCGTTGATGGCAACCGGGGTGTGCATCGTGCTCGTGTCCAGCCGCTCGTTGATCGGGATGTCGACATGAACCAGGGAAACTCCATCGGCCATGTGGCGGAAATGCCGCCCTCGACACCAGACGGCGTGGCCGCAACGGCGCCGGCGGTGCATTCCGTTTTTGCGCCCCGCCCCGGCCATCTCGAAGAGACCGGACTGTCGAAATGGATGCTTGGAGACCTGGTGTGTAAACACCTCATGGAAGCCGGTGTGCTCGATCTGGGTGAAATAGCGCAGCGGGTTGCCCTATCGGGTAGGGTGGTCGAGGAGCTGCTGCATTTCCTCCGTGCTGAAGGGCGGGTCGAGCTGCGTAGCCGCAGGGACAACAGCCCACTGCTCCGATTTGGCCTCACCGACGCCGGCCGCAACGCGGCGTTGGATGCCGCGCAGCGGGATGGCTATGTCGGGCCCGCACCAATCACATTGGCGCACTACAAGCAACTGATCCAGGCGCAATCCCCGCGCCGGATCGCCGTGACGCGCGAAAAAGTCGCCAAGACATTCGAGGACACGGTCATTCAAGCCGCCCTGCTCGAGCGGCTCGGCCCCGCGGTGTGTTCGGGTCGCGCGATCTTTATCTACGGTGAGCCAGGTACCGGGAAGACCTTCATCGCCCGCAGGCTGCACAGACTGCTCGATACGCCTATGTTGCTGCCGCACGCGGTAGCCGTGGGCGAGCACGTTATCGCGTACCTCGATCCCAGTGTCCATGTCCCGATCGATGTCCCAGGCAACGATGTCGGGAGCGGTCGCCTCAGCGAAGGTTTCGACAACCGGCTGGTGTTGTGCGAGCGGCCTTTCGTCGTCGTCGGCGGCGAGCTGACGATGGACCTGTTGACGCTGCAGTTCGACGAATCCTCGCGAGGCTACGCGGCGCCGCTCCAGCTCAAGGCGAACGGCGGCCTCTTCCTGATCGATGACCTCGGTCGTCAGCAGGTCAGGCCCGAGACCCTGCTGAACCGCTGGATCATCCCGATGGAGGAAAAGCGGGACCAGCTGTCGTTGCGGAACGGCCGCCACTTCAGCGTGCCGTTCGACCTCACCCTGGTGTTCTCGACCAACCTGCAGCCCAGGGACCTGGCCGACGAGGCCTTTCTGCGCCGCATCGGCTACAAGGTGCGATTTGCCGCGGCGTCTCGTGACGACTATGCCGCGATCTGGCAGCAGGTCTGCGGCCAATTGGGAATCGATTTCGACGAACAACTGCTCCATTACGCCTGGGAACAGTTGCATGCACCGAACGCCACGCCGCTGATGCAGTGCTACCCGCGCGACCTGCTGCAGTTGGCGACGGATCGTGCCGCGTTCATCGGCGCGTCGGGCGTCGACAGGGAGTCGCTGGATTGGGCGTGGCAAAACTATTTCTTGGAAGGCTGAACGTATTTCGGGTGATGTCATGAAAGCGAGAACCGTTCTAACACTACTGCTGTCACTGGCCATCGCGGGATTCGCCGCGTTGGTGGCGAACAGCTGGATCAATCAGCGGCTTCTGGCGGCGGAGAAAGTCGATGATGTCGTTCAGGTGGTAAGCGCGGCAGTCGACATACCTGTAGGCACGAAGATCGATTCGACCCATGTGAAGCTGATCTCTTTGCCGTTGGAGATGCAGGTCCAGAACGCCATCACCTCGCTCGACGAGGCGCTTGGCAAGGTCGCTTCGCAACCGCTTTACGCCGGCGAGATTCTGGTCAAACGGCGCCTTGCGGAGTTTGCCGGCGGCAGTCCACTTGCGGCAGTCATCGAGCCGGGGAAACGGGCGCTCACGGTGCGCGTCAATGACGTCATCGGGGTAGCAGGTTTTCTCGCACCCGGAAGTAGGGTCGACGTGGTGTCGACGCGGCGACCGCCCGGATCGACGCGCAACGAGTCCGAGACCCTGGTGCAGAATCTCAAAGTGCTGGCGGTCGATCAGACGGTCAGTTCCGACAAGAACGATCCGGTCGTAGTCCGAGCGGTGACCCTCGAGGTCAGACCGAACGAAGCCGAAGAGCTCGTCAAAGCCACCAACGAGGGCAAGGTGCAGTTGTCACTGCGCAATCCGCTCGATGACACCGAGGTCGTCCCACCCGAGCCTGCGCCGCCCGTCGTGGCCCAGGTAGAGCCCGCGCCAGCCGCTCCGGCCGCACCGCCGCGCGCCAGACCCAGCGGCTACCGCATCGATGTCATTCGCGGTACGCAGATGAGCAGTACGTCAGTCAGTAGTTCGGGCAGCCGTTGATGCCCGGTTGTTAGAGGTCGTCATCATGAAGAACAACAACACACTCTCTGCCGCGGGCCGATTGGCATCGTCCGTTGACCCCGTCCGTCGCAGCCTGCCGAGCCGACGCAGACAGTTTGTCCATGCCCTGGCCGGATTTTTCGTGGCATTCGGCCTTGGTCTGTCGCAGGCGGCACCTGCCGACACCACCCTGGTCAGTCTCAGTGGCGCCTACGGCAACCTGGCGGCGGATGCGGCGGCGATGCCCGATGCGGCCGTGTCGGTGCCGATGAACAAATCTCGGGTCGTCAATCTCGATACGCCGGTTACCCGTGTGTCGGTCGCCAACCCCGATATTGCCGACATCCTGGTGTTGAACGCGCGCGAACTCTACATCGTGGGCAAGAAGCTCGGCACGACGAACGTCGTGGTCTGGGGACGAGACAAGCGTGTACGGCGCATCGTAGTCGTTCAAGTGACACACGACCTTTCGACGCTGAAGGAAAAGCTGTACCGATACCTGCCGGGCGAACGGATTGCCGTGGAGTCGGCGCAGGAATCGATCGTGCTCAGTGGCGAGGTTTCCAGCGTGCAGAAGATGGACGCGGCACTGTCGCTGGCGCAGACATTCGTCACCCTCGAGAAGGCGGGTGGCGACGAGCAGAAGGAACGGGCCGCGAAGGTGCTCAACCTGATGCAGGTGGGGGGTGCGCAACAAGTTCTGTTGGAGGTAAAAGTCGCTGAGATTGCGCGTACCCTCGTGCGCCGCCTGAATATCGATTTCAACGTTTTTTCCGCCGGCTCCTCGCTCAAGCTGGGCGCCGTGAATGGCGGTGCCAGTTTCCCCGACGCGGTCATCAAGGATGCGGTGCTCGGCGAAGTTCGCGTGCCGCATTTCTTCGACAACGGCACCTGGGGTCCGGCCATTCCCGAGATTGCCGTCAACCCGAGTCAGATAAAGGACGTCGGCGGATTCCTGCAGTACCTGGGCGGCGATTTTTTGTTCGAGATGGTCGTCGATGCCGCCAAGAACAACGGCCTGGCCAAGGTGCTTGCCGAACCCAACCTGACGACGCTCAGCGGGCAGCAGGCGAAGTTCATCTCTGGCGGCGAGTTCCCGATACCGGTGCCGCGCGACCTCGGTAGCGTCACGGTCGAGTTCAAGGAATACGGTGTCGGACTGGTGTTCGTGCCGGTGGTGCTCGATTCCGGTCTTATCAGTCTGAAGGTGAATGTCACCGTGTCGGAACTGCAGAGTGAGAACAGCCTGCAGATCGGTTTCGCCGAAGGCGTCTCTTCGACCAGCTTTATCGTACCGGCTCTGACGAAACGAGCGGCAAACGCGACCGTCGAGGTGCCGAGCGGCAAGACCATCGCGATCGCCGGGCTGATCAACGAGAACCTGCGCGAGACGATAGACAAGTTCCCCGGCCTTGGCGAACTGCCAGTGCTTGGGCCGCTGTTTCGCAGCCAGGAATTCATCAAAGGCCAGACAGAGCTGGTGATCTTCGTGACACCACGACTCGCGACGCCTTTCGACCCGGCGCTGGCCAAGTTGCCAACCGATGACTTTGTCGAGCCAAACGACGTCGAATACTACCTGATGGGCAAGATGGAAGGGGGTTCAGCGCCGCCGGCGGCAGATCTCGGGCCGGACAAGAAAGGTGCCGAGGGCAAGTTCGGCCATGATCTCTAAACGTTGATGCGATCAGGAGAGGAAGAGATGGAAGGTTACATGTGGTCGAAGGGTCCCCTGCTGGCGATAGTCGCGGTTTTGGTCTTCGCAGGGTGTGAGTCCGAACCTTCGCGCGTTGAACAAAACTTCGGTTCGTCGGTACGCAATGCGATCGCGCTGCAGACCGCCGATCCTGAACAAGGCGCATACGGCATGGACGGACCCAAGGCGGGAGCGTCGCTCGAGCAGTATCGTCGAGACGTTGCGAAGCCGGAGAAGGTCGAGCGTGACCTGATCGAGATAAGGCTTGGCAAGTGAGTGATGAGTGGCATCAGTTGCGACAATCGGCACGCTTTACTACTGGATGAACTCACGTGTTTCGTAAAGCACACATTCTGATTGCAGGCCGCACACAAGGTGCGCTGACGGGTCTGTCCGGCCTGCTAGACGGTTATGGTGGTATCGCCATAGACACCAAGGTCCATGGCAACGGGCACGGCGAATTGTGGCGCAGCAACGAGCCGCTGCCGGATGCGCTCGTCCTCGGCATCGGCGAGAACTGGCACGTCGAACTGCCACCGCTGCTCGCCGCACTGCCTGCGAACAAGCCGCCATTCCTGGTGGCGTGCCCGGTCAATGACATCGATCTGATGAAACTGGCAATGCGCGCCGGGGCACGCGACGTCGTCACGCCGCCGTACGAAGCCACGGCCCTAGCCGAGCGCCTGCTCGAACTCGCGCGCGAATCCCATCAAGGGCAGCCGACGAAAGCGGCGCGCATGATCGCATTCATCAATGCCAAAGGCGGCAGCGGCGGAAGCTTCATGGCAGTCAACGTGGCACTGGACAGGGCGCGCAGCCTGGCTCACCGGGTGATGCTCGTGGATCTCGACATACAGTTCGCGAGCCTGTCCAGCTATCTGAACATGAATGCCGGGAACGGCCTGATTCGTGCGTTGGAGTCGGCTGACTCTCTGGATACGGCTGCAATCACCGGCTACGCGCAGAAGCATGAGAGCAGCCTGCAGTTGTTGACGGCGGCGATGAGTTCGCTGATCGCGCCAGACGATATCGCCGAACAGCGCGTCGCGGCGTTGTTCGAAGTGCTTGGCCAGGCCTATGACGATATCGTCGTGGATCTGCCGCGCCGGATAGATCGCATTGCGGCGACAGTGCTTGAGCGACTCGACAAAGTCGTACTCGTGACCCAGCAGACAGTGACCCACCTGCAGGATACTAAGCGCATCTTTACCGTGCTCCGGGACTATCTCGGGATTTCGAACGATCGCATCTCGATCGTGATCAACCGGTTCGACCGGAAGGCAGAGGTTCGCCGCGCGGATTTTGCGGAAGCGTTTCCTGGCGTCGACCTGCTGGTTGTACCGAGCGATTTTCGCCGCGTGGCCGAGAGCATCAATCTCGGCACGCCAGTGATCGAGAGCGCGCCCGGTTCTGCGATCGGGAAGTCACTGAAGGCGCTGAGCGAGCGCGTGCTTCCGGATCTGGCACAGGGGGAGAAAGCGGCTGGTGGCCTCCTTTCTTGGCTGGGAGTCAGGTAGCGCGTGGGCAAAGGTGAAGTCTCATGGGTAGTTTCGGGATGAATGACAAGGCTGAATTGGGGCGCAGACTGTTTGGTGACAGCCAGCTTGGAGATCGTCGAGAGCCGACCACGCGACTCGGTGCCGGCCTCACGAGCAGCGACAAGCAGATCAAGCAGGACATCTTCAAGCGCGTCGTCAAGATGCTCGACCTGACGATGCTCGGTGCGCTGGACGACAAGGAGGCGCGCGTTCAGATCAGGGAGACATGCGAGGCCCTGATGGCACAGGAGGCATTACCGCTGAATATGCCGACCCGCCAGCGCATCATCAAGGAGATCGAGGATGAGATTCTGGGCCTCGGCCCACTCGAGCAGTTGCTTGCCGATCCGTCGGTATCGGACATCCTGGTCAATGGGCCGGCCCAGGTCTATGTCGAGAGGCACGGCAAGCTGGAGGCATCGAGTATCCATTTCGACAGCGAGCAGCACCTGCTCACGATCATCGATCGAATCGTGTCGCGCGTGGGTAGACGTATCGACGAGTCGTCGCCGATGGTCGACGCTCGCCTGGCCGACGGATCGCGTGTCAACGCGATCATCCCGCCCCTCGCCATCGATGGCCCGCAGGTCTCGATCCGTCGGTTCGCCGTGGAGCGCTTGACGGTCGATCGGCTGATCGAACTCGGCGAACTCACACCCGAGATTGCCCAGGTACTTAATGCGATCGTGCATGCGCGACTGAACATTCTGATCTCCGGGGGTACGGGATCCGGCAAGACGACACTTCTGAATACGCTGTCGGGGTTCATTCCGGACAATGAACGCATCGTCACGATCGAAGATTCCGCGGAGTTGCAACTACAACAACCGCACAAGGTTCGGCTGGAGACGCGCCCACCGAACATCGAGGGCAGAGGTGAAGTAACGCAGCGCGACCTGGTGAAGAACAGCCTGAGAATGCGGCCAGACCGTATCGTGATCGGCGAGGTCAGGGGTGCGGAGGCGCTCGACATGCTACAGGCGATGAATACCGGCCATGACGGCTCGATCACGACCATTCACGCCAATACGCCGCGCGATGCGCTGTCGCGAGTCGAAAGCATGGTGGCGATGACCGGCTTCAATCTGCCCACCCGCCCATTGCGGGCCCAGATCGCTTCCGCAATCGACGTCATCATTCAGCTTGAGCGGCAGGAGGATGGCATCCGTCGGATCATCAGTGTGCAGGAGGTCCAGGGTCTTGAAGGAGATGTGATCACGTTGTCGGAGATCTTCGAGTTCCGGCGTAAAGGGATCGATCCCGACGGCAAGGTGCTCGGCAGGTTCGCCGCGACGGGCATGGTGCCGAAGTTCCAGGAGCGCTTGAGGCAGCGGGGCCTCGACGTCCCCCTGGATGTCTATGAGCCGGGCTTTTAGCCGATCGGGGGTGAGTAGCTCATGACGCAGGAAACACTCTTCGCCGGCATGATTTTCGTCGTAGTGCTGCTAATGACGCAGGCCTTTGTTGCGCCCGTCATGGGGTCGCGGCAGGCGGCACGCAAGCGCCTGCGTCAGCGCATTCGAAACCTCGCGACGACCAGCGACGGTTCCACGCATGCCGCACTCGTGCGGCAGAAGTATCTGCAATCACTGTCGCCGCTGGAACGTAAGCTCGAGTCGTTGCCGCATGTCGAGCGCCTTGCGGCGATCGTGTCACAGGCCGGCATGAACTTCCCGGCGCATCGCTTGCTGATTCTCGGTGCGTTGCTGGGATTGACAGCCGGGGCTGCGCTATACGTCCGCACAGACAGCCTGGTCGCGGGACTACTGGCCGCGACAGTTGCGGCGGCGGCGCCCGTGATGTACGTCAATCGCAAGCGCATGAAGCGTCTGCGCGACTTCGAGGAACGCCTGCCCGATGCACTGTCTGTCATTGCCCGTTCACTCAAGGCGGGATTGCCGTTCAGCGAGTCCATAAAAATGGTGTCGACGGAGATGGAGGGTCCGGTAAGCGACGAGTTCAGGCGGCTGTTCGCCGAACTGAATTACGGTGGCGACGTTCGCAGTGCGTTGTTTGGCCTGCTCGAGCGCGTTCCCAGTGTCTCAGTCATGGCGGTGGTGACGGCGGTACTGATCGAGCGTGAGACGGGCGGCAACCTGGCCGACGTTCTCGACCGCATCGGAAACCTGATTCGGCAACGATTCCGCTTCCAGCGCCGTGTTCGGACACTGACGTCGGAGGGGCGCAGTACCGCGTGGATCGCGTCGGTCGCGCCGTTTGCCGTCGCGATGATCCTCGAGCTCTTCAAGCCGGGCTGGGTCACAGGGTTCGCAGCCGACCCGCTGGGCAAGCAGCTGTTTATCGGCGCCTTCGTGCTGATGGTGATCGGCATCCTGTGGCTGAAGAAGTTGGTCAATATCGATGTATAGGGGCGGATCGATATGGATTGGTTGAACCACATCACTTCTGCGCTCGGCTCGGTCGGCGACGATCCTGAACGGGTTCGTGTGCTGTTCGTCGCGCTGCTCGCGTTCCTCGGTTTCGTGTTCACTTTGGCCGTTTCGATGATGGTCGGTGCCGTGTTTGATCCACTGCGCAAACGTATCGGATCCCTGCATGACCCACAGGGGGCGCAGACAACAGGAGAGGTGAAAGGCCAGTTCATCCAATCGCTCGGCAAGGCGCTGGTACCAAAGGCTGAATCCAAGAAAACTGCCATGCTATTGCGCCTGGAGCATGCGGGATTTCGATCGCCGCGCGCGCTGGCCCTGTTCTTCGGAATCAAGCTGCTCGGATTTGTTTTCGTTCCGCTGCTCTTTGCGGCCGCGATCGGGTTCGTGACGCCCTGGACGGTTTTCGACTGGCTCAGCCCGATTGTCTTCAGCAGCGTCGCAGCGTTCGTTTTGCCGGACGTGTGGTTGTCGCGGCGGGTCAAGCGGCGGCAAAAGCTGCTGCGTCACGCGCTACCTGACGCCCTCGATCTGATGGTTGTGTGCACCGAAGCGGGTCTCGGCTTGAATTCGGCGATCAAACGTGTCGCCGACGATATCGGTGTGCAGCATCCTGAGCTGGCGGATGAACTGCAGCTCACGATCATGCAGATACGCGCGGGCATGGAAAACCGGGAGGCATTGAAGGAACTCGAGCGGCGCACCGGCCTGGACGACATCAAGGCATTCGTGACCACCCTGTTGCAGGCGATGCGCTTCGGAACCAGCGTTTCCGAGAGCCTCAGGGTGTTCGCGGAGGATATGCGTGACAAGCGTCTGCAGCGTGCGCAGGAGATTGCTGCGCGGCTGAGCGTGACCATGCTCATGCCGATTGCGCTGTGCATGATGCCGATGTTTTTGTTGATGATCATGGGACCGTCGCTGCTCGTCATCATGGACGCGATCACGTCGATGGGTTCGAGAGGGTAACACTATGTCACAGGTTCGAAGGGTAAAAACGGGATTGAGGTGCATTACTGCGCTGGCAGTGTTCGTGTTGATCGCAGGTTGTAATTCCCAAGGGGTTCGTCAGGACGCCACCGACAACGGATTCGGCGCGCTGGGCGATCCGACTTCCAAATTGGCATACGCCACGGCGCTGCCAGCGGCCACGGCGCAAGAGGTGGCGTTGCGAGGGGACGTCGCTCTGGTACGAGGCGACACCAAGCGCGCGCTGTTCGAATACCTTCAGGCGTTGCAGCTCGGTGGTGCGGACCCCGGGATTCTGTACACGGTGGCAAAGATTCACCTGTTGAGGGAAGACCGGGCGCGTGCCGAACTGGCCCTGAAGATGGTGCTCAACGTTCAGCCGGAGCATGCCGGCGCAAACCTGGAACTCGGCGTGCTTTGTGTGCATCGGCGTGAGTTCGAGACCGCCGAGTCCTACCTGCGGCGTTCGCTCGACGAGGCGGAGGTCAACCCACGTGCGAACAATGCGATGGGCGTGATCAACGATGTGAAGGGGGACCACGCTGCGGCACGGCTACACTTCGAAAAGGCCATTGCCGCGGCGGCCCAGGAGCCAACCTATAAGAACAATCTCGCTTATTCCTACTACCTGGACGGCAATCTGCAGATGGCCGAGAAATGGTTCCGCCAGGCGCTGATGCAGAAGCCTGACTACAGCCGGGCGTGGCGGAATCTCGGGCTCGTTTACGCGCGTACTTCGCGCTACCAGGAGGCACTCGAGGCATTCGGCAAGATTGAAAACGTATACGAGGCGTACAACGACATCGGTTATATCGCGATGGTCAACGAGCGCTACGACGATGCGCAACGCTTTTTCGAGGAAGCGATTCGGCTTTCGCCGATTTACTACGAGTTGGCGGGGCGAAATGCCGAGCGACTCGGCGTGATGCGTGGCACAGCGCCCGCGGTGCGGTAGTCCGGGAGTCCAGCAGTGAGCCGCTCTTGCAGCTTTGGGTCGATGCATACGCTCCGCCGCCAACAGGGTGCGGAGACCGTGGAGTTCATGATAACGCTGCTGCTGTTCTTTGCTGTGTTCCTGATGATCATTGAGTTTGCAATCGTCACCTACGATCGCGGCACCATCAACAACGCGGTGCGCGAAGGCTCCCGGCAGGCGAGCCTCTATTGGGTCGACCCTGCACTGTACGATCCGTTTGCGCCGGACGATAACCAACGCGTGAAGCATGCGATGGTCGACTCGGTGTTCACTTGGATGCACGACAACCTGCTGATCGATCCGGGCGGCTCCGGTGTGACCGTCGCGTTGAACGTGAACGGCGGTGACCTGGCATTCGGAACCCAGGCGGTCAACGCCGACAGCCAGGTGACGGTCAATGCGTCGTATACCCACCAGTTTATCGCCCTGCATGGATTGTTGTCGGCGTCGGCGTTCACGCTGAACTCGACCTCGGGCGCAGGAGTGGAATGAGGTGAAACACACGGTGGCGCAGATCGGCAAACGGAAGTCCACGCGCGGTCTCACTGTCCGGCAGCGTGGTGCCGAGATCGTCGAGTTCATGATCACGCTGCCAGTGATCCTGATCGTGCTCGCGATATTGTTCGATTTCGGCGCTTTGTTGTCGGATCAGATCGTGCTCGACAATGCGGCGCGCGCGGCGGCGAGAGAGGTGATCAACGGCGCCACCGACGGTGAGGCGCAGGTCGCGGCGGACCGCGTAACGCAGTCGTTGCTGGCGCAAGGTGGTGCGTCGTTGCCGACGGTCGTCGTGAACCGTACCGGGACGGATCCTGGGGATCAGGTGATCGTGACCATCACCCATCCATTCAATTTTCTCATGTTGCCCGGTTTCGCGTCGTCGGCGGCGAGCATCAATCTCACCGCGACGGCGCGAATGAACATGTTGCCGATCTAGAGTAGTACGTGCGATGAAAGGTTCGAGCAAGAGACAACGGGGGGCATCACTGGTTCACTGGCTTCTGGCGCTGATCCCTTTGATTGGATTCGGTGTGCTGGCCGTGGACCTGAACAATGTCTACGTGTCCCTCGCCGAGTTGCAGACCGCCGCCGACGCGGGGGCGCTGGAGGGTGCGCGCGTTCTGTACAACCCGGACGGATCCATAAACGTCGGTGGTGGTGGTTCGTCCGCGATTCAGTCGGCGACCACGGCCACCCAGGCCAACCTGAGCCAGGGCGATGCGGCGGAGGTCGTCAGTGTCAACCGTGGACACTGGGAATTCATGACCAGCACCGCGGATGCTGTCGGCATCGAACGTGGCGGTCAGTTCACCGCCAATGCCTCGGCGACGCCGGCAGACCTGACCGATGCCGATGGCAACTTCTTCAGCTGGCAGCAGATGAACGTGAACCCGAACGAGATCAACTCAGTGCAGGTCGTTGCGGGCCGGGAGTTGACGCCGGTGCAGTCGGTGTTTGGTTCGCTGCTCGGCTTCGACGACTACCCGACACGGGCGACGGCAGTGGCTTATATTGGATTCGCAGGCAGCGTCGATGCGTCGGAGTTCGACGTGCCTATCGCCATGTGCCAGGAGGTATTGACCCAGGGCTGCAACGTTGGGCGTCTTGTCCCGACGCCGGATCAGACCGGTGGCTGGACAAACCTCGAGCCGCATACCGATGGCAGCTGCAACGGCGCGGTCAACGCAGCCGAAATGCGCAATCTTGTAGCGGAAACCACGGTTTGCAGCGGTGCCGGCCTGAATTCACAGGAGGTTCCCCTCGGGAGCGAGATCCAGGTCAACAACGGGCAGATCAACAGCGCGTTCTCAGATCTCTACAACTGTTGGAAGTCCAATCCTACGCTCGATACCGACGGCGACGGATGGCCCGACCAGCCCATGGTCTGGACGATGCCGGTGGTCTACGGTTGTTCATTCGGCGGTTTCTGCTCCAAGGTCATCGGCGCGGTGCGTGTAGAGGTCCTGTGGATGTTCAACAACAATCCCAACAGCGCCGGGGCGAACAACATCGACAATACCGGGCCGCGAAGCATGGAGGGATGGAGCAGTGACGATGCGGACGGCGCCGTGCGCTGGGACAGCTTCGCCTCGCATTTCAACCTCGTGATGGACAGCAGCGATACCCCGGCGACATTTGCCAACGGTGGCGCGATTCAGAAGACGCTCTACTTCAAACCGAGCTGCGAGCCGGTAACGCTGGGTGGAACCGGGGGCGGCAATTTCGGCGTGCGCGCTGCGGTGCCCGTCCTGGTTCGGTAACCGGCGCCATCGGCTGGCACCGCTTGCCATTCTGAATCGTCACTCCCGTTCTACAGCAATCTGCCAGGCTACCGCGGTGTCAGGCAGAAGCGTTCGACCAGACTGCGGATGATACGGCGTGCCGGTTCCACCTGGTCCAGCGCGAGATATTCGTCGGGCTGATGCGCCTGGTCGATGCTGCCCGGTCCCATGATGACCGTCTGCATGCCGAGTCCGTTCAGGTACGGTCCCTCGGTGCCGAACGCGACCGCGCCGGCGCTGTGACCGGTCAGGTCCTCGGCCGCGCGCACGATCGCCGACTCGGCCGGCGTGTCCATCGCCGGAATGCCCTCGAACAGCGGGATGCGTTCGAAGGCAAGGCCGCTGCCCGCCAGGCGCTCGCCGATGCGTCGGTCGATCTCGCCGCGCAGCTCGTCGAGGTCCATTCCCGGCAGCGGCCGGATATCGAAGTGCACCTCGCATTGGGCACAAATGCGATTGGGATTGTCGCCGCCATGGATATGACCGAGGTTCAGCGTCGGGTAGTCGACCGCGAACAGCGGGTTGCGGTAGCGGCGCTGCAGCTCGGTGCGCCACGCGATCAGTTCGCTCAGCACCCGACTCATGCCATCGAGCGCGTTGACGCCGAGCGTCGGGTCGCTCGAATGGCCGGAGCGACCGGAGACGCGGATCGCCTCCATGCCGATGCCCTTGTGCAGCCGGATCGGCCGCATGCCGGTCGGCTCGCCGATCACCGCGTGGCGGCCGAGCCGGCGGTGGGTGTCGAGCAGCGCCTTGGCGCCGCACATGCTGCTCTCCTCGTCGGCGGTTGCGACCAGCACCAGCGGGTGGGCGAGCCGGGTCAGATCGATGTCGCGGATCGCGTCGAGCACGATGGCGAAGAACCCCTTCATGTCGCAGGTTCCCAGGCCATACCAGCGATCGGCGTGCGCGCGTAGCGCGAACGGATCGCTCGACCAGCGCGCCTCGTCGTAGGGCACCGTGTCGGTGTGTCCGGAAAGTACCAGGCCTTCCGGACCGCTGCCGACGCTGGCGACCAGGTTGAATTTGCCCGGGTGACCGGCGATCGGCAGGCGCTCGACGGCAAACCCGGCCGACTCGCACCAGTCGGCCAGGTGGTCGATGACCTGGGCGTTCGACTGGTCCCATTCCGGGCTGACGCTGCTGACCGACGGTGAGCCGACCAGGTGCTGCATCATCTGCATCAAGGAGGGGTGTTTCATCGCGCTAGCATTGGCCGGTGCAACATCGCCGTCAAGCGCGCCTGCGCTACCATGCGGTGATGAGCCAACGCGACTGGCAACGTGCCGACGACTATGCCTTCACCGCGCACCTCGACGCGGCCCAATGGGCATGGGAATTCCTCCGTCGCAATCCCGCCTACCGTGCCGAGTGGCAGGCGTTCGACGCCGTGTGGCGCGCACTCGAGGGCGCGTACGGCCGCCCGCCGGACCGGGATTTCTGTGCCTGGAAGCGCGACCCGCGCGCGTGGGTGCCGGCCAGCGAGTGCGCACACGGCGAGTGCCGGGTCGATCACGGCAAGGTGTTGATCGAGTGCGCGCTCGGCGCGCGCTGGGGATTTCACAAGTTTCCACCCGATCCGGACGATGACGATGCTGCGACCGATGCGCGCCTGACCTGGCGTCCGCTCGACGAGACGCAGCCGCTGGTCGAGACCGATGACGGCGCCTGGCTCGGCGACGACCCGGCCCGTGTCGCGCTCGGTTTCGACCTGTCGCAGCCGCTGCCGGAGCAGCTCGAGCGTGCCAAGCGCAGCCTGCAGGTGCTGCAACGTCAGCGCGTGAAGACCGGCAGGGTGCGGCCGGCGACGGTGGCGGCCTGGCGCGACGATCTGCAAGTCATGCTGCGACTGCTGGATGCGCAACAGGCCGGGATCGACGATGCGCGCCTGGCCGTCGTCGCCGATGACTGGTCGCCGCGCCAGCAGGAGGCGCAGGGGCTGCGCGACGGCGGCTATCGGATGTTGGCGCGGCTGCGGGACTGACCGGTCGACGCGATCAGCCGCGTGGCAGCGTCGCCCGTGGTGGGTCGCTCGCGGCGGCAAACAGGCCGAGGGCGATATAGGTGATGCCGGTTACGCGCCGTCCCGCGTTGCGCACGCGACGCGTGTCGCGCAGCCGGTCGGCGATGCTGCCGGCGACCAGGGCGTATATCGAGTCGGTGACGGCGGCGACCACGACGAACAGCACACCGAGCAGCACACCCTGGATCAATGGAGAGCCGACCGGGTTCATGAACTGCGGCAGGAACGCAGCATAGAACAGCGTCGTCTTCGGGTTGAGCACGGCGACGACAAGTCCTTCGCGGAATGCACGGCGCCGCGATGGCAGTGCCTCGCCCGATGCGTCGGGCGTCGTCGACGATGCGCGCAACGCACGCACGCCGAGGTAGATCAGGTAGGCCGCGCCGGCGTACTTGACCAGCGTGAAGGATGCTGCCGACACGGCGAACAGTGCGGCGAGACCGACCGCGGCGCCGATCGCATTGACGAGATTCCCGAGCGCCACGCCGGCGACCGAGGCCAGACCGTTGGCGCGACCGCGGCTGACGCTTGCCGCGACGATGTAGAGCACACCCGGCCCGGGGGTCACGGCCAGCACCAGGCTGGCGAGCAGGAATGTCGTCAGCAGCGGCGTGGAGGGCAGTAGATCAGTCATCGCGGTGGGTACCTTCGATCGCGTGGCGTGCGGGCAGTGTAGCGCGCGGTCAGGGGCACCGGCCATCCGCGAGAGACCTGGCCAGGTCCCGGCATCAGAACCCCTCGAGCACGACCTTGCCGCGGGCACGCCCACTTTCGATCAGCGCGTGCGCGCGACGCAGGTTCTCGGCGTTGATCGTGCCGAAGTGCTCACCCAGCGTCGTGCGAATCACGCCATCGTCGACCAGCTGCGCGACATCGTCGAGCAGCCGATGCTGCGCCACCATGTCGGGCGTTTGGAACAGCGAGCGTGTGAACATCAGTTCCCAGTGCAGCGACAGGCTCTTGCGCTTGAGCAGGCGGATGTCGAGCGGGCCCGGGTCGTCGATCAATGCGAGCCTGCCCTGTGGTGCGAGGAGTTCGATGATCTGTTCGAAGTGCTGGTCGGTGTGGGTCAGGCTCGCGACCCTGTCCACCGGCGGCAAGTGCAGTTGTGCCAGCTGTGTCGGTAGCGGTTTGCTGTGATCGGCGATCGCATGTGCGCCGAGTTCGCTGACCCAGTCCCGCGTCTCGGCGCGCGACGCGGTGCCGATCACGCGCACGCCGGTCAGGCGCCGCGCGAGCTGGATCAACATCGAGCCGACACCGCCGGCGGCGCCGATCACCAGCAGGCTGGTTTCGTCGTGTGCCTTGCCGGTCGGTACGCGCAGGCGCTCGAACAGCAATTCCCACGCCGTGATCGCGGTCAGCGGCATCGCTGCGGCGCGCGCGAAATCGAGCGAGCGCGGTTTGTGTCCGACGATGCGTTCGTCGACCACGTGCAGCTCGGCATTCGAACCGGGCCGATCGATCGCGCCGGCGTACCAGACCTCGTCGCCCGGTTTGAACAGTGTTACGTCTGGCCCGATCGCGGCGACGACGCCGGCGGCGTCCCAGCCGAGCACGAATTGTTCGCCCGGGCCGGGTGTGCTGCGCATGCGCATCTTGGTATCGACCGGGTTGACCGATACCGCGCGCACCTCGACCAGCAGGTCGTGCCCGGTCGGTACGGGATCCGCCAGCTCGACGTCGAGCAGCGAATCGGGGTCGGTGACCGGCAGGGATTCTCGGTAGGCGACGGCTTTCATCTGCGCTCCAGGGTTACGTGTGGCGGGATCGCCGCGATCATGCAGTCCGCGCCCGGCACGGGTGCGGCTGGGCGCGCATCATGTGAGGGTACCGAACAGCGCCCCGGCCGCGGCGGTGGCCGCCATCGCCAGTGTGCCCCACAGGGTCACGCGCGTGGCCCCGACGGTGAGGCTTGCGCCGCCGGCCCGCGCGGCGAGCGCGCCGAGCGAGGCGAGGCTCAGCAGCGAGCCGATCGCGATCGCCGGGATGAGGTGCGCGGCCGGGCTGAACCGGGCCAGCAGCAGCGGCAGCGCGGCCCCGGCGGCGAACGTGGCCGCCGATGCGAGCGCCGCCTGCACGGGACGGGCACTGTGCACCCCGGTCAGGCCAAGCTCATCGCGCGCATGTGCGGCGAGCGCGTCGTGTGCCATCAACTGTTCGGCGACCTGTCGGGCAAGCGTCGGGTCGAGTCCGCGGTCGACGTAGATCGCCGCCAGTTCCCGGCGCTCGTATGCCTCGTCCTGCTCCAGTTCGCGTTGTTCGCGTGCGAGGTCGGCGCGCTCGGTATCGGCCTGCGAGCTCACCGACACGTACTCGCCGGCGGCCATCGACATCGCGCCGGCGACCAGGCCGGCGATGCCGGCGATCATCACGTCGGCATGCGGCGCCGCCGCGGCCGCGACGCCGACCAACAGGCTGGCGGTCGACACGATGCCATCATTGGCGCCGAGCACGGCGGCGCGCAGCCAGCCGATGCGCTCGGTAAAATGTCGCTCGCGATGCGTCGGCATGGCGGTTCCTCGCTATTGACCTGGGTCACCGGTCCAGGGAGCTTCTCACAGTCCCGCGCGAATCGGATCGCTGGCCAGCATTTTGCGGACCAAGGCGCGCGGCGCGCGCAGTGGCCGACCATCGCCCGGCCTTGCTACGCAGAGATGCGAAATCCTGGTGCCGGGATGGTCGCGCCACGAATTGTCAAAGGTTTCCTTCAGGCGCAGTCGTCATCGCCGTCGGCGAGGCGGTCGAGCCAGTTGCGCAGGTGGGCCGTCTCGCGCGCCAGGAACGCCGGGTCGCTGTGCACATGCGCCATCACGCTGATGCCCTGGCCATGGGCCATCAGGCGCAGCGCGAGCTCACGTGCGCGGCCGGCAAAACCGAGTTCGGCGAACTGGTCCGACAGCCAGCTCTCGAACAGCTTGAACAGGTTCTCGGCCTGTTCCTGCAGCGCATCCTGGTCCTTGCCGAGCTCGGTGTTCAGCGTGCCCATCGGGCAGCCGTAACGCATGATGGCGTCGGCACTGTTGGTCAGGATCGCAATGAATCGCTGAAGCCGTTCGATCGGGGTGCGGTAGGTGCCGTTCCACCCCTCGAGCATCAGGCTGATGCGCTCGACGCGATAACGGATCGCGGCTTCCAGGATCTCGTCCTTGGTCTTGAAGTAGTAGTAGATGTTGCCGCGCGGCACACCGGCGGCATCGACCACGTCGCTGAACGAGGTCTGGTTGTAGCCCTTGTGATAGAAGAGCCGGTTCGCGGCCTCGACGATCCTCTGCCGGGTCCGCTCGCTTTTCTTGGCCATGACATGAACCTTTCGGACGGACGTACGGGTTATTTCCGTGTCCAGGTCAGTATAGCCCGTGACCGGATGTGCGTACGAAAACTGGGTCGTGGCGGTTCCTTAGCTACTGGCAGGGCGTCATAATCCGCAGTCCAACCTGTCTGAAGAATCGCGGAGATCCCGATGCCCCAGTACCGTTCACGCACCACCACCCACGGCCGCAACATGGCCGGCGCGCGCGCGCTGTGGCGTGCCACCGGGATGAAGGACGGCGACTTCGACAAACCGATCATCGCGATCGCCAATTCGTTCACCCAGTTCGTCCCTGGGCACGTGCATCTGAAGGATCTCGGCCAGTTGGTCGCGCGCGAGATCGAGAAGGCCGGCGGGGTGGCCAAGGAGTTCAACACGATCGCGGTCGACGACGGCATCGCGATGGGCCACGGCGGCATGCTGTATTCGCTGCCGTCGCGCGATCTGATCGCCGACAGCGTCGAATACATGGTCAACGCGCACTGTGCCGACGCGCTGGTATGTATCTCGAACTGCGACAAGATCACGCCCGGGATGCTCAACGCGACGTTGCGACTCAATATCCCGACCGTGTTCGTGTCGGGTGGACCGATGGAGGCCGGCAAGGTCAGCCTGGCCAACAAGGGCGACCTGAAGCTCGACCTCGTCGATGCGATGGTGTCGGCGGCCGACCCGAAGGAGAGCGACGAGGACGTCGCCGCGATCGAGCGCTCGGCGTGTCCGACCTGCGGTTCGTGCTCGGGCATGTTCACCGCCAATTCGATGAATTGTCTGACCGAGGCGCTCGGCCTGTCGCTGCCCGGCAACGGCTCGTTGCTGGCGACGCACGCCGAGCGCCGCAACCTGTTCCTCGAGGCCGGACGGCTGATCGTCGAACTGGCGCGGCGCCACTACGAGCAGGACGACGCCAGCGTGCTGCCGCGCAGCATCGCGACCTTCGATGCGTTCGAAAACGCGATCGCGCTCGACATCGCAATGGGTGGCTCGACCAACACCGTGCTGCACCTGCTGGCCGCCGCGCACGAGGGCGAGGTCAATTTCACGATGGGCGACATCGACCGCATGAGCCGCAAGGTGCCGAATCTGTGCAAGGTCGCGCCGGCGACCCAGAAGTACCACATGGAAGACGTGCATCGCGCCGGCGGCGTGATCGGCATCCTCGCCGAACTGGACCGCGGCGGACTGATTCACCGCGACTGTCACACCGTGCACAGCGCGACCATGGGCGAGGGGATCGACCGCTGGGACGTGATTCGCGGCGAAGAGGAACAGGCACGCACGCGCTACCTGGCCGGACCGGGCGGTATTCCGACCCAGGTCGCGTTCAGCCAGGACAGCCATTGGCCGGATCTCGATCTCGATCGCGAAGACGGCTGCATCCGCGACATCGCGCATGCCTATTCGAAGGACGGCGGGCTGGCCGTGTTGTACGGCAATCTCGCCGAGCACGGCTGCATCGTCAAGACGGCCGGCGTCGACGAATCGATCCTGAAGTTCTCCGGACCGGCACGGATCTTCGAGAGCCAGGATGCGGCCGTAGAGGGCATCCTCGGCGACACGGTGCAGGCCGGCGACGTGGTGCTGATCCGTTACGAAGGCCCGAAGGGCGGGCCGGGCATGCAGGAGATGCTCTACCCCACCAGCTATCTGAAGTCGAAGGGCCTGGGCAAGGCCTGTGCACTGATCACCGACGGACGGTTTTCCGGGGGCACCTCGGGACTGTCGATCGGGCACTGTTCGCCGGAGGCCGCCGAGGGTGGCAACATCGGTCTGGTCGAGGAGGGCGACATGATCGAGATCGACATCCCCAACCGCAGTATCCGCGTCGCGATAGGCGACGATGTGCTGACCGAGCGTCGGCTGGCGATGAAGGCGCGCGGCAGCCGCGCGTGGAAACCGGTCAACCGCCAACGTGCCGTGTCGCAGGCATTGCGTGCCTATGCCGCGCTGACCACGTCGGCGGCGCGCGGCGCGGTGCGGGACCTTTCGCAGCTCGAGGGCTGAACACCGGTGCGGCGATCGCCGCACCGGGCGTCACCGAAGGTGCTGCGAAGCGGGGATAACGTACGCATGTCCCAGTTTCCAATGAAGTTTGCTCCCAAGAACAGGGCCTTTGTGATAGCGCGCGCAACTCGTGTTCGTGCGCCGTCACGCATCCGGCAATGACCTCGGTTAAGACCCTTCAGCCTGACTAGGCTTAAGTCGACAACGCAGCAAACAGGCGTTGTGGAAGAGGGAGGATGCAGTCATGGCACACCCAATCATCGAAGCGGTCTACTGGGGGCTTTTCGCGACCAGCGCGGCGCAGCCGGTCGAGGTGCCGCGCGAGGTCGTCGTCGAACCCGCCAGCAAGCTCGAGTGCCCCTGCGTCACGGTTCGCGCCCCGCGCGTCGTCTACGACTGGGCCGGCAACAACCGTGTCGTCTATCGTGCCACCCAGACGTTGACACGCGACAGCGATCCGCTGGTCGGCATGAGCGAGCAGCAGATCGACCGAATGACCCGCTTCGTCACAGGCTGAGCCACGTTCGGTTTGGCCTGCGGCGCGTGACGCAGGTTCGGCGACGTGCAACGGGCAGCGGTCGCGTATGTCGCGCGCCGCCGATGTTGAAACGGCCCTTTACAGCGAACCCCAGGAACTCTTGCGCCGACGCACGCGCAGATGCGGCAGGATCAGACCGAGCAGTATCCCGCCGACGACGACACCCGCCCCGATCAGGAACCAGTTCTGCGCCGTCTTGTTTTCCAGCTCGCGATTCTGTTGTTTGACATCCTCGACCTCGCGCGTCAGTTCCGCCACCTGCTTGCGCAGTTCGTTGCGTTCGTTGGCGATGCGCACGGCATTGTTCGCGGTGCGCTGCAGCGCGGCGTATTCCTGATCGACGAGGCTCTTGGCCTGCTGCAGTTCCTCGTGCGATTTCTGCAACGCCGTGTGCTGCTCGGTCAGTTGTGCGAGACGGCTGCTGAGTTCTCCGGGCGCCGCCTTCAGCGACTTCACCTCGGCCTCGGCCGCGGCTAGCCGGTCGCGCGCGACCGGTTGATCCACCAGTTGGCGGCTGAGTACATAGCCCTCGGTGCCGGTGGCGGTCCGCACCTTGGAGTAACCCGAATCCGGATCGGCCTGGAGGACGTTCAGTTTTTCGCCGGTCGGCAGCATGCGCACGATGCGGTGACTGGTCGATGCGCCGGTACGCAGCGTGATCTCGACCTGGTCGGTGACGTACGCGGTCTTGGCCCAGGCCGGGCTGCTGCACAGGATCAGGAGAATTAACGCGGTTCTTTTCACAGGATAGGTTCCGTACTGCGGTTGTGGGCTCCGCGCGCGAAGCAGATCAGGTGCTCCGCCGCCATCCGCACGCGGACGGTGTCGCCCAGATGGTGATCGTGGTGACTGGGAAACAGGGATAGTAGGCGCGTTCCCGTCGGTAGTTCCAGTGTATAGAGGATCTCTGCGCCCTTGAATGCCTTGTCGCGCACCGTGGCGACGATGTCGCCGTCGTGGTCGGGGACGATATCGTCGGGTCGCACGAGGATCTCGACTTCGCTCCCGATCGTCTCGCTACAGGGGCGATTGCCGGACAGTAGGCCGAGTTCTGTGTCGAATGTCTGCGGTGTGCGCACCACGCCGTCGATGAATCGGCCCTGGCCGATGAAATCCGCGACGAAACGGTGATTCGGCTCGTGGTAGAGGCTGTACGGCGTGTCCCACTGCAGGATCGTTCCGTGGTGCATGACGCCGACCTTGTCGGAAACGGCGAACGCCTCGTGCTGATCGTGCGTGACCAGGATCGCGCTGATGCCTTCCGACTTCAACAGGTCGCGGACCTCGACGCTCAGGCGCTCGCGCAGATCGATGTCGAGGTTGGAGAACGGCTCGTCCATCAGCAGCAGCGCCGGTCGCGGGGCCAGTGCGCGGGCCAGTGCGACGCGTTGCTGCTGACCGCCCGAGAGCTCGTGTGGATAGCGACTGCCCATGTTGGCGAGACCGGTTGCGTCGAGCAGGTGCTCGACCTGCACGCGGCGATCGACGATCGTTTTGCCGTGCAGGCCGAACGCGATGTTGTCGGCGACGGTCAGGTGGGGGAACAGGGCATAGTCCTGGAATACCATGCCGATCGACCGTTGCTCCGGCGGCAAGGTGAGTGCCGGGGTAGACACCGGTCTGTCGCGCAACAGTATCTGACCGGTGAGGACCGGTTCGAAGCCGGCGACCGCGCGCAATGCGGTCGTCTTGCCGCAGCCGCTCGGACCGAGCAGGCTGACGATCTCTCCGCGGTTGACGTGGAATGTCAGTGCATCGATGACGGGTTCGCCGTCGTACCCGGCGCTGATGTTTTCGACCTTGAGCAGCGGCATCGGTTGGGGCGGTTCGATGGGTTGCTTTGGCGCGGCCGATTCAGCCGATCAGAAACTCGAGCAGCGCCTTTTGCGCGTGCATACGGTTCTCGGCCTCGTCCCAGACCACGCTGTCGGGCGCGTCGAGCAGTTCGCCGTCGACTTCCTTGCCCCGGTATGCCGGCAGGCAGTGCTGGAACAGCGCATCCGGCGCCGCGAGGCGCATCATCGCGTGGTCGACCCGGTAGCCCGCAAACGCCTTCTCGCGACGTGCCTTTTCCTCTTCCTGTCCCATGCTGATCCAGGTATCGGTCACGACCAGGTCGACGCCATCCACCGCCTGGCGTGGATCACGCAGGATCGTGCAGCGGTCGGCGGCGGTGGCGACGATGGCGGCGTCGGGGTCGTAGCCTTCGGGACAGGCGATGCGCAGCGTGAAATCGAACTGGCGCGCGGCGTTGATGTAGGAATGGCACATGTTGTTGCCGTCGCCGACCCAGGCCACGGTCTTGCCGGCGATGTCGCCGCGGTGTTCGAAGTAGGTCTGCATGTCTGCCAACAGCTGGCACGGATGGCAGCGGTCGGTCAGGCCATTGATGACCGGCACGCGTGAGTGGGCGGCAAACGTCTCGATGTCGGTGTGGTCGAACGTACGGATCATGACGCAGTCGACCATGCGCGACAGTACGCGTGCGGTGTCCTCGATCGGCTCGCCGCGTCCGAGCTGGGTGTCGCCCGACGACAGGAACATCGCCGCGCCGCCGAGCTGCGCCATGCCGGCCTCGAACGACACGCGGGTGCGGGTAGAGCTCTTGGCGAAGATCATCGCCAGCACCTTGCCGCGCAGCGGTGCGTGCGGCGTTCCAGCACGGTGCATGCGCTTCAGTTCGCTGGCACGCCTGATCAGCGCCCGCAGCTCAGTGGGCTCAAGATCCAGCAGGCTGAGAAAATGGCGCACCGCAACCGTTTCGCTCATGCCGATGTCCCCGGTTACCGTCCGCTCACGAGCGTGCGACGAAGGCACGGATGAGTTTGTCCAGCCCGTCGACCAGTTGCGCGATCTGCGCTTCGCTGAAGATCAGCGGCGGCAGCAGGCGTATGACCGATTCTGCCGTCACGTTGATCAGCAGCCCGGCAGCGAGAGCGTCGCTGACCAGTGCCGCACAGGGCCGATCGAGCTGGATGCCGATCATCAGCCCCTGGCCGCGCACCGCGGTCACGGCGCCGACGTCGCCCAGTCGTTCGCGCAGCGCGCCGCGCAGCTGTGCGCCGAGCGTATCCGCGCGCTCCCACAAGCGCTCGGCGCGCAGCGTCTCGCACACGGCCAGCGCGGCGCTGCACGCCAGCGGGTTGCCGCCGAAGGTCGAACCGTGGTTGCCCGGCGCGAACAGTTCGGCCGCCTCACCGGTCGCAAGGCAGGCGCCGATCGGCACGCCGTTGCCGAGCGCCTTGGCCACCGTGATCACGTCCGGCACGAGGTCATGGTGCTGGTAGGCGAAGGGTCTGCCGGTCCGGCCCATACCGGTCTGGATCTCGTCCAGCATCATCAGCCAGCCCTTGCTGTCGCACAGGGCGCGCAGCCCCGGCAGGAAGTCGGGCTGCGGCACGTTGATGCCGCCCTCGCCCTGGATCGGTTCGACCAGCACGGCCACCACGTCCTGTTGCGATTCGGCGACCGCGCGCAGCGCGCCGAGGTCGCCGTACGGCACGCGCACGAAACCCTGCACCAGCGGCTCGAATCCGGCCTGCACCTTGCGGTTTCCGGTTGCGGTCAGCGTGGCCAGCGTACGGCCGTGGAAGCTGTTTTCCATGACGACGATCGACGGCGCCTTGATGCCGCGACGATTGCCGTACAGCCGCGCGAGTTTGATCGCGGCCTCGTTCGCCTCGGCGCCGGAGTTGCAGAAGAAGGCGCGCTGCATGCCGGCAAGACCGGTCAGCGCTTCACCGAGGGCCTCCTGCATCGGGATGCCATAGACGTTCGACGTGTGCACGACGCGCCTGGCCTGGTCGCAGATCGCCGCCGTCACGGCGGGATGTGCATGGCCTAGGTTGCAGACCGCGATCCCGCTGAGGGCGTCCAGGTAGACGCGACCCTCGGTGTCCCAAAGCTGCGCACCCTCGCCGCGGCTGAAGGCCACCGGCAGTCGCTTGTAGGTGCTCATAAGGGAGTGGTTCATTCGGATTTCTGACCCGCCTTCGGGGAAAAGGCGCGAGGTCCACACATTGCGATCGGATCGGTGCCGGGTTGCGCCCCTCGCCAAAAAACAAAAAGGCAGTCCCGGTCACGGGGCCACCCTCCGCCATCTGCGTGCCAGACGGCACAGCAAAGGCGGAACACTACCAAGAGGGGACGCGATCCGCAAGCGCTGTTCGGTCGCGCGCCGGTTCGCCGGGTGGGCGAAAGACGCGCTGGCCATCGCACCTGGCGGTGCGATGGCCAGCCGATCGTCAGCCTGCAAAGTTTGCGGCGACAAACTCCCAGTTGACCAGCTTCCAGATCTCTTCGAGGTACTTCGGGCGCGCATTGCGATAATCGACGTAGTAGGCGTGTTCCCAGACGTCGACGGTCAACAGCGCGGTCTTGCCGTCGGTCATCGGTGTGCCCGCGTTGGACGTGTTGACGATCTCGACCCCGCCGTCGGCGTTCTTGACCAGCCAGGTCCAGCCGGAACCGAAGTTGGTCGTGGCCGACTTGGTGAAGGCCTCCTTGAACGCGTCGAACGACCCGAACGCCGCGTTGATTGCGTCGGACAGTGCGCCGGTCGGTGCGCCGCCGCCGTTCGGGCTCAGGCAATTCCAATAGAAGGTATGGTTCCATACCTGGGCGGCGTTGTTGAATACGCCGCCGGTCGACTTCATGATGACGTCCTCGAGCGACATGTTCTCGAACTCGGTGCCCGGGATCAGGTTGTTGAGGTTGGTCACATAGGCGTTGTGGTGCTTGCCGTAGTGGTACTCCAGGGTCTCTTTCGAGATCACCGGTTCGAGCGCGTTCATCTCGTAGGGCAGGGCGGGTAGTTCGTGCGCCATCTGAAAAACTCCTTGGTCGTCTTGGTATGCGGAACCGGGTCCCGCGCTAGAGGGAACACGGATTCTAGGGATTGGCCGATGACCCTTTCAACCGTGTCGGGCGCGCGGGAGTAGGGAATGCGGTGGACGGTCCGGGCGATTCTGTCGCGGGCCTCGTAAAATGTGCGTTCTGGCAATGGTTTAAGCGACGCGGGGGCGTATGCATCCGATGACACCGGCCGAGTTGAACATCTTTGCCAGCCGGCTCGACGCGGTCTGCGACGAGATGGGGTTGACGCTGCGCAACGCCGCCTTCTCACCGAACATCCGTGACCGGCTCGACTTCTCGTGCGCCGTGTTCGGCGCCGATGGCGGACTGTGTGCGCAGGCGGCCCACATCCCGGTGCACCTCGGCAGCATGGCCTTCGCGATGCGCGATATCGTCGGGCGCATCGCCTGGTCGGACGGTGACCAGGTGGTGCTGAACGATCCCTATCTCGGCGGGACCCACCTGCCCGATGTGACGTTGATCGCGCCCGTGTTTGTCGACGGACGCCTGTGCGCATTCGTCGTCAACCGTGCGCACCATGCCGACATCGGCGCGGCGTCGCCCGGCTCGATGCCGATCTCATCGACGCTGGCGGACGAGGGCCTGGTCATCGAGCCCGTACATCTGACGCGCGGCGGCATCCGTGACGATGCGGTGCTGCGATCGATCATAGGCGCGACCCGCAACCGTACCGAATCCCTCGGCGATTTCAGCGCCCAGATGGCGGCCAACCGCGCCGGTGCGAAGCGTCTCGCCGCGCTGATTTCGGCTTACGCCTCCGACGCGTTTTTTGCCGCGATTGCCGAGCTGAACGATTATGCCGAGCGCCTTGCACGTACCGCGCTCGCCGCCATCCCGGCCGGTACCTACCGGTTCAGCGACCAGCTCGACGACGATGGCCAGGGCCATCGCAACATCCCGATCGTGTTGACCCTGCACGTCGGCGGCGACGGTGGCGTCGATGCGGATTTCACCGGCACTGCGGCCCAGGTCCCGGGCAACGTCAACTGCCCGCTTGCGGTCGCCGCTGCGGCCGTTTACTACGTGTTCCGCTGCATGATGCCGGTGCAGACGCCGGCCTGTGACGGTGCATTCCGCGCGATCACGCTGCGCGCACCGGAGGGCAGTCTGCTGAACGCGCGCCGACCGGCCGCAGTCGCGGCCGGCAACGTTGAGACGAGCACCCGGATTGTCGACGTCGTGCTCGGCGCCCTCGCACAGGCCGTGCCCACCCGGGTGCCGGCGGCGAGCCACGGCAGCATGAACAATCTGGCGATGGGCAGCGCCGATCCGGGCGCGCCCTGGGACTATTACGAGACGATTGGCGGCGGCATGGGTGCCGGCAGCGAGGGCGGTGGCGTCGATGGCGTGCAGACGCACATGACCAATACGCTGAACACGCCGGTCGAGGTACTGGAAAGCCGTTTCCCGGTGCGCATCGAACGCTATGCGCTGCGCCGCGGCTCCGGCGGTGCGGGTGCTCGCAAGGGTGGCGATGGGCTGGTGCGCGAGTTTCGCTTTTTGCGCGCTACCCATTTCACGCTGCTGACCGAGCGGCGCGTGCATGCGCCGTGGGGCGTCGACGGCGGTGACGATGGCGCACCCGGTCGCAATCTGCTGAACGGCGAACCGCTGCCGCCGAAGTGCGAGCGCAGTGCCGCCGCCGGCGACCTGTTGCGCATCGAGACCCCGGGCGGCGGAGGGTACGGCAGGCCATAGGCAGGCCGCTGGCCTGCGGCGCCAGGGGCCACGGTCGAAGGCGCACGCTGCAATGCAGGGGGTGTATTGCGAAGCCAGTGATACGCTGCCCAAACCACATCCAGTGACGAAATCGCACGATGCACCTGTACGACCGTTCTACGAGATTGAACCCACCCGACCCGTGGCCCGTGGTCCGAGGCCCCGGCGTCCGCCGCCGCGCACAGCGCGGGGGCCGAAGCTGATGTGCGGCATCTGCGGAGAACTGCGCGTCGACGGCAGCGTCCCGCCGCCGGACCTGATCGGGCGTATGCTGCCGGCGCTCGAACGCCGTGGACCGGACGATGCGGGTCAGTGGGCAGACGGACCGGTCGCGTTCGGCCACCGCCGACTGTCGATCATCGACCTGTCCGCACGCTCGCACCAGCCGATGGTCGACGGCGATATGAGCCTGGTGTTCAACGGTGCGATCTACAATTACCGCGAGCTGCGCGCCGATCTCCAGGCCAGGGGCCACACGTTCGTGTCGGGCGGCGATACCGAGGTGATCCTCAAGGCGTATCGGGAATGGGGCGACGACTGTCCCGCGTACCTTCACGGCATGTTCGCGTTCGCGATCTGGGACGGCGCGCGGCGGCGCCTGTTCTGTGCGCGCGACCGCTTTGGCATCAAGCCGTTCTACTATGCATCTGACGACCGTCGATTCCGCTTCGCGTCGAACACGCAGGCCTTGATCGCCGGCGGTGGCATCGACACCGCAATCGACCCGGTCGGCCTGCACTTCCAGTACACCCTGCACGCGGTGATCCCGGCGCCGACGACGATCCTACGTGGCATCCGCAAGCTCGAACCCGCGCATAGCCTCGTGATCGAGGCCAGCGGTCGCTCGACATTGCGGCGCTACTGGGACCTCGACGCGCGCCGTCCGCCGGAACCTCGCAGTGAACAGGACTGGGTCGACGCGACCCATGCCGCGCTGCTGGCGGCGGTGCGCAAGCGCAACGACGTCGCCGATGTGCCGGTCGGCGTGTTGCTGTCCGGCGGCCTGGATTCCAGCCTGCTGGTCGCGCTGCTGGCCGAGATTGGCGTGCAGGGTTTCCACACCTTCTCGGTCGGCTTCGAGGACCAGCCGGAGGAGAAGGGCAGCGAGTTCGAGTTCTCGGACCAGGTCGTCGAACGCTACCGGCCGATCCACCACAAGTTCCTGGTGCCGAACGAGCAGGTGCTGGAGCGCCTGCCCGAGGCCGTCGACGCGATGGCCGAGCCGATGTTCGCCCAGGACGCGGTCGCGTTCTACCTGTTGTCCGAACGCGTGTCGAAGGAGATCAAGGTCGTGCAGAGCGGCCAGGGTGCGGACGAGGTGTTTGGTGGCTATTTTTGGTACCCGCGCATGCTCGCCGAGCAGAGCGGCACGCGTTTGCAGCGTTTTCGGCGGCACTACTTCGATCGCGACCACGACGAGTTCCTCAGCATGGCCGCGCCGGCTTACCGCGGCGACGACTACACCGGCCGCTATGTCGCCGGGCGGCTTGACGACGCGCTCAGCGACGGTTTCCTCGACGCCGTGCTCAAGCTCGACGTGACCACGCTGATCGTCGACGACCCGGTCAAGCGGGTCGACAACATGACTATGGCCTGGGGTCTCGAGGCGCGCGTGCCGTTTCTCGACCACGAACTCGTAGAACTCGCCGCGCGCTGCCCGCCGGAGTTGAAGCTCCGGTCCGACGGCAAGCACCTGCTCAAGCGCATCGCGCGCGGCATCGTGCCGGATGCCGTCATCGACCGGCCCAAGGGCTACTTTCCGATGCCGGCGTTGAAGTACGTGCGCGGCGCGTTCCTCGAATTCATGCGCGGCCTGCTGGATTCGCAGGCGTGTCGCGAACGCGGAATCTTCGACCGCACCTACGTCGACCGCCTGCTGGCGGCGCCAGAGATGCACCACACACGGATCATGGGCAGCAAGCTGTGGCACCTCGCGTTGCTCGAGTTCTGGCTGCAGCGCAACGTGGACGGGCGCGCCTGACACGCCGCCGCCAAGATTGCCGGATACAAGGCGGGGATAATTCCGCGCCGCCGCTGGTACACTTCGGGTACTTGAACCCACGCCGACCGCCCTCACCTTCTGAGGCAGTCGACTTCCGACCATCGAGGTACTGGTATGGACGTGCTGGACAGGATCCGCGAACAGGTAGAGAACAACCCGATCATCATCTACATGAAAGGCACGCCACAGTTTCCGCAGTGCGGTTTCTCGTCGCGCGCCGCCGCCGCGTTGCAGGACTGCGGGCAGAAGTTCGCCTATGTCAACGTGCTGGCCGATCCTGAGATCTTCGAAAACCTACCGCGCTTCGCCGACTGGCCGACCTTTCCGCAGATCTACATCAACGGCGAACTGGTCGGCGGATGTGACATCACGCTGGAGATGCATGCCAGCGGCGACCTGCAGAAGGCCGTCGCCGAGGCGGCGAAGAACTGGCCGGCCGAGGAGGCCGACGGTTGAGCGTCGATCGCAGCGGATTGAATCGCGACGAACCCCGGCCGAGCGCCGGGGTTTTTCGTCGGGCTGTGTGCCTAGCCGTCGGTTGCGGTCCGGCGATCCAAGCCGTCGCGGAGCTCTGGTGCGATGCCCACCGCCGCGACCAGGTCGTCGACAAAGCCGCGCTCCGCGTCGTTGTCGACGTCGATGACCAGTCGCGACACCAGGTAGACCTGCGCCGCCGCCTCGGGTGACTCGATCGTCGCGGCCAGTTCACCATTGCCGGGAGGGTGCCCCAGGCGCGCGGTGATGAAACGCTCGATCTCGGCGAGCCCACCCAGCGTCAGCGCGGAGCCGGTGATCCGGTGTCCGAAACCGGTGCCCAGCAGGACCGCCAGTGCGCCGGCGGCCAATGCCCCTTTGCCCATGCCGTCGGGCATTGCGTCGCGCTGGTCGCCGGCGGCCGGGATGCCGAGCCGATCTTCGGCGATCGTGCGGCCCTGCGTCGATAACTGGCGTGCCGAGGCGATCAGCTCGTCAACAAAGGCCCTCGCATCCATCCTGATTCTCCGTTCGAAGTCGGTCGCGAGAAAGCGCAGTATTGACCCGCGCCGGTCTGCGGTTCCAGGTCCTGCTGTGGCGATGGCGCTCAGCCGGGTGGCCGCCGACCTGCTCGCGGATGTCGCGGATGTCACGGGGGCCGACATCCGGTCGTCGGGATCCAGTTAGGGATCGCGCGGTCGCGCGGTCGCGAACCGTCGCGCGAACAACAATGACACACTGAGGAGGATCGCAAAGTGGCCAATATCGATGCAATGAAGATTCTCGGCAGCCTGCTGAGTAGCGGCGCGCTGTCACGTGGTTCCGGCTCGAGCGTACTGGGCTCGGTGATCGGCGCGATGACGGGCGGCTCGCCGCCCACGGGTGGGACGTCGGGTGGCGGCCTCGGCGGCATGGTGGGCAGCATGCTGGGCGGCGGCCGGTCCGGGGGCGGCGGCATGGGCGATCTGCTTGGCGGCCTGCTGGGCGGCGGTGCGCGATCGGCCGGCGGCGGGCTCGGCGATCTTATCGGGATGGCGATGCAGCAATTCGGTGCCGCGCGCCAGGGCAATGCCGAGCAGGGGCGCGCCCAGTTGCACGAGAATATGCCTGCCGGCAGGGATCTGCATGACGCGGACCGCCAGGCCACGTTGCTGATCAAGGCGATGATCAATGCGGCCAAGGCCGATGGCAAGATCGACAGCGGTGAACAGCAGAGAATCGTCGAACGACTGGGTGAGGTGACGCAGGACGAGATCGACTTCGTGCGCCGCGAGTTCCAGAGCCCGCTCGACGTCGCCGGGTTCGCACGCGAGATTCCACGTGGCATGGAACAGCAGGTGTACCTGGTGTCGCTGATGGCGATCGATCTCGACAGCAATCCCGAGGCGCAGTACCTGCATCAGCTCGCCCAGGCGAGTGGACTCGATGTCGGCATCGTCAACGGGATTCACGACAAGGTCGGCGCGCCCCACATCTACCGCTGACGCCAACAGCGGCACCGGCGACCCCGGGACCTGGTGTGGACCGTGGCCGCCGCGTGCTACCTTAACCTGCATGTCGCACCAGTATCCGGGATGACCGCGCCGGCCAGTGGCGTGTGCACGCCGCCCTGAAGTGAAACCGGTCGTGAGGGTTTGCGTGAAGGGCAAGCGCAGGCGCTCCTGGACGAGCGAGAATCCGGTTGGATCGGGGACGGAACACAAACCGCTCCTTCGGAATTCCGCTGCGAGCAAGGGCTACGTCGCGTCGGCGCCGCCGCAAGGAAACCGGCCCACGATCGACTGGCGCAACATGCAGGTCAATCCACAACGAACAACGATGCGGTAGGCGAGGGGCAAACCACGGTGGGCCAGATTTTCATCAGCTATGCGAACGAAGACACGGAATCGGCGCGCCGGCTGGCGGGCGCATTCGAAGGGCTCGGCTGGACGGTGTGGTGGGACAAGCAGATCCCGCCGGGGATGGACTATGCACAGGTGATCGAAAAGGCGGTCAACGAAGCCAGCTGCATCGTCGTGCTGTGGTCGAAGCATTCGATCGATTCGCGCTGGGTCCACACCGAGGCGGCGGTCGGTGCCGACCGCCGCATCGTCGCCACGGTGATCGTCGACGAAACGCCGGGCGAGAAGGTCCCGTTCGAGTTTCGCCGCCTGCAGGCGGTCAACCTCAACGACTGGACCCCGGGGGTGCCGCACGCGGGATTCGAACTGCTCGCCAACCGCATCCGGTCGATCCTCAACGAGCCGCAGCGCCCCGTTGAGCCGGTGGTGACCGGGGGCGGCATGGCGTCGTGGAAAGATGCCCTGACCAGCTGGGGCAAGGGCTCGCAGCGCGGTTATCGCATCGGCGCCCTGGTCGCGGCGATGTTCGGTTTCGGGTCGTGCTCCGAGGCGATGGACATGGGCGACTCGGACATGTTGCTGGGCTCGGTGATTCTGCTCGGTGTCGCGGCCTGGCTGCTGCACATGGGACGCAAGCCGGCGTGAATTCACTGCCGCCAGACTATGACCGCCTCGACGAACAGATCGACTGGCTCGACCGGCGAGCCGCGCAGCACCAGCACTGGTACCGGACGCTGAAGTTGGTGTCTATCGTCGCCGCGGCGCTGGTGCCGCTGGCGAGCGCTGCGTCGGCGCCCGCGGTGGTCGCTGGTGCACTCGGCGTTGTCGTCGTCATCGTCGAGGGCGTGCAGCACATCAATCAGCACCACGACAACTGGCTGCGCTACCGGGGCACGTGCGAGCAGTTGCGGAGCGAGAAGCAGCTGTTCGCCGGTGGCGCAGGCGCGTACGAGGGTCTGCTGCCCGAACAGGCACAGCGGCAATTGATCGCGGCGGTCGAGGCGATCCTGGCCCGCGAGAGCGGCCAGTGGCTGCAGTTGCGCCAGGGACTCGAGCGCGACGCCACCGATCAGCCGCCGTCGGCCTGATCCAGCCACGCCCGCCCGCCGGTGGCTGATTGCCAGCGGTTGATCACGGCGCAAAACAGTTCCGCCGTCTTCTGCGTGTCGTAGATTGCGCTGTGCGCCTCGCTGGCATCCCATGCGATGCCAGCCGCGATCACCGACCTCGCGAGCACTGTCTGTCCGAATGCCATGCCGGCGAGCGTTACCGTGTCGAACGTGCTGAACGGATGGAAGGGGTTGCGCTTGTAACCCGTGCGTTCGACCGCCGCGTTGATGAAACCGAGATCGAAGAAGGCGTTGTGTCCGACCAGGATCGCACGCTTGCAGGCGCTTGCCTTGACCGCGGCGCGAACCGGCTTGAACACGTGGTCGAGCGCATCGCGCTCGGCCAGCGCATCGCGAAACGGGTGGTGGGGGTCGATGCCATTGAACGCGAGTGCCTTCGGATCGAGGTTGGCGCCTTCGAACGGCTGCACGTGGCAGCTGATCGTCTGCGCCGGCCACAACTCGCCGCTGTCGTCCATGCGTAGGATGACCGCTGCGATCTCGAGGAGCGCATCGGTGCGGGCGTCGAAGCCGGCGGTCTCGACGTCGACCACCACCGGCAGATAACCGCGAAAGCGTTGACTGATTATCGTGTTGTATGCTGCGTCTTCCACGCACGGCAGGATACAGAATGACCCGGTCGATAGCGACGCGTCGCTCGCTCCACATCGTTCTCACGGTGCTGCTGTGCGGCTTCATCGCACCTTCGTTGGCGACCGGGCTGGTGTTCGAGGTCAGTCGGCCGGGCATGCCGACCGGCTATCTGGTCGGCACGCTGCACAGCGAAGACCCGCGCGTGATCGCGCTGGTGCCGGCGCTCGCTCCGGTGATCGCCCGGATCGACGCGCTCGCGGTGGAACTGGTGCCGGATGCGGTGACGATGGTGGCGGTGGCCGCGGCCAGCATGCTCCCGGCAGGACAGGACCTCGCGGGCAGGATCGGCGAGGCGCGCTTCGATGCGCTGCGCGAGATTGCCCGCGAACGGCAGATCCCTGTCGAGGTGCTGATGCGACTCAAGCCCTGGGCCGCGGCGGTGACGCTCGGCATGCCGCCGACCGACAGCGGTCGCTTCCTCGACATGGAACTGTATCTCGCGGTTGCCGCACAGGGGAGGCGTACGCTGGGCCTCGAGACGGCAGCGGAGCAGTTGGCCGTATTCGGCGGAATACCGGAGTCAACCCAGATCGCGATGGTCGACGATCTGATAAAGAATGCCGCCGATCTGCCGAAGGAACTCGAGGCGCTGACGCGTGCCTGGTTGGCCGGTGATCTGGCCCGGCTCGAGGCCGTGGCGAGGCGTCAGAACGCGATGGCATCGCCGGCGGTGATCCACTGGCTCGACGAGGTGGTTGTGCGTGCACGCAACGAACGCATGCTGGAACGCGCCCTGCCGCTGTTGCGCGAAGGTCCGGTGATGGTCGCGGTCGGCGCACTGCACCTGGCCGGCGACAGCGGCCTGGTGGCCGGACTCCGCCGCCACGGCTACACGGTCGAACCCTGGCCTGGCGCCGCGAGCCTGTCCCCCGAATAGCGCGTGGGCCTATACTGCGCCTGTTGCGCGAGGGAACACCCGACCGGCAACGACGAAAAACAAGGGATATCGGACAATGAAAAACAACGCCACGTTGCACAAGTGGGCGCTGGGAGTCGTTCTTGGCATGTCGCTCGGCCTGACGGGCTGCGCGACCGGACCGGATGCCGATCCGCGGGATCCGCTCGAGCCGTACAACCGTGCCGCATACAGTTTCAACGATATGGTCGATGAGGCGGTCCTGAAGCCACTGGCCGGCGGGTATGCCTACATCACGCCGGATATCGTCGATCGGGGCATCACCAACTTCTTCGACAACCTGCGCGACGTGCGCTCGGCAATCAACAACCTGCTGCAACTGAAGATTGGCCGCGCATTCAGCGACGTGGGGCGTGTGGCGATCAACAGCACGATCGGCATCCTCGGCCTGATGGATGTGGCCAGCAACATGAACCTGCCGAGCTACAAAGAGGATTTCGGTCAGACCCTCGGCGTATGGGGATTCGACTCCGGACCGTTCATCGTGCTGCCGTTGTTCGGCCCGAGCTCGGCCCGCGACGGCGTGGGCCTGGTTGCGGACTGGTTCACCGATCCGGTCACCTACATCGAGGACGACACCCTGCGCTGGAGCCTGCGCGGACTCAATATCGTCGACACCCGTGCGGACCTGCTGAACGCCAGCCGCGTGGTCGACGAGGGCGCCCTGGATCCGTATGCCTTTATCCGGGATGCCTACCTGCAGCGCCGCCAGACCCAGGTGTACGACGGCAATCCGCCCGAATGAAGGCGCCCGACCCCACCCGAAAGCCCCGCGTTGCGGGGCTTTTTTTTGCACCGTCCAAGGGCACGGGATCGAAATTAATTGACAATTTAAGCAAACTCTAAAATACTACGCATCGAGGTTTCCCGGCGTCTGCCCCGAACCTGCTGTAGCACTCGATTTCACAGTTCCATTAATGGGAGATTGACCGCATGAACATCGCAAAATTCGCTGCCGTCGCAGCACTCGCTGCTGTATCGGCTTCTGCATCGGCATGGTGGGGCGGTGGCCCCTGGGGCGGCAACGGCTGGGACAACAGCTACAACAACGGCTACGGCCGTGGAAACGGCTGGGGTAACGGCTCCCTCGACGGTTACGGCGACGCCGCCGGCGCCGGCGACTTCAGCATGAACATGTCCGGCCGCGGCAACACCAACATGCGCGGTTACGGCAATGGCTACGGCGCCGGCGATGGCTGGGGCCGCGGCTACAACTACAGCGCTCCGGGCTGGGGTGGCTACGGTCCCTCTGGCTACGGCGCACCGTACGGCTACGGCCCGATGCCCTACGGCCCGGCTCCCGTCGCACCGGAAGCTCCGGCTGCAGAGAGCAAGTAAGCTCCCGGCGCCCTGAACGGACGCAAACGCGCACATGGACTGTGCGCAACGCACTCTGCGTATCGTGCTGCCCGCGCGGCACGATACCCGGGATGGGGTTGTGGGCCACCCGATACCTTCACATCGCTTGAATCTAAATCTGGGGATCGATATGAGCAAGATGACCAAAATCGCCGTGGCCGCAGCCGTCGCCGCTGCGTCGGCAACCGTGTCTGCCTGGTGGGGCAACAACGGCTGGGACAACAATCGCAACAACGGGTACGGCTATGGCAACGGCTATGGCAACGGCGTGCTCGACGGTGCCGGTGATGCCGCCGGTGAAGGCAACTTCAGCATGAACATGTCCGGCCGTGGCCAAACCAATATGCGCGGCTACGGGAATGGCTACGGTTACGGTGACGGCTGGAGCCGTGGCAACAACTACAGCGCGCCTTCGTGGGGCGGGTACGCGCCTTACAACTACGGTGCACCCGGGTTCGCTGCACCCGAGATGACCGAGGAACAGCAGCAGGCGATGGCCGAACAACAGGCCAAGGCCGTTGAAGCGCAGCGCCAGGCGGCCGAGCAGTTCGCCAAGCAGCAGGCCGCTGCGATCAAGGCAGCCCAGGAAGCACAGGCCAAGGCGGCCCAGCAGTACGGCGCGCAGCCCCCGCAGATGATGGGGCCGCAGTTCGGCGGTCCGCGTTTCGCACCGCCGCAGTTCGGCATGGCCCGTCCGGAGCGCCCGGAAATGCCGCAGTTCGACATGGCCCGTCCGGAGCGCCCGGAAATGCCGCAGATGGACATGGTCCGCCCTGAGCCGCCGCAGATGCCGCAGTTCGACATGGCCCGTCCGGAGCGCCCGCAGATGCCGCAGATGGACATGGTCCGCCCGGAGCCGCCGCAGATGCCGCAGATGGACATGGCCCGTCCGGAGCGCCCGCAGATGCCGCAGATGGACATGACCCCTCCGCAGGCACCGGAGATGCCGAAGATGGACATGACGGCGCCGCAGCGTCCGGCCATGCCGGCGGACATGCCCAAGATGGGTGATGCCAACTGCTACGGCCCGGCAGTCCGTCCGGTCGGTTTCGAGCCGCCGCAGGCGCCCGACATGAAAGCGCGGGTGGAACAGATGCGTGCCGGCATGGAGGCGCAGAACGCCGAGCGTCAGGCCGCAATGCAGGCGCGCCTTGGCGAGATGAAAGCGGCCATGGAGGCGCGCCGCTCGGAGATGCAGGCCAACTGCAAGCAGATGTAAGGGATCGATTTCGATCCACCGCATTGCGCGACAGACGCCCGGGCAAGTCCCGGGCGTTTTGTTTTCGGCGCTTTCTATCCTGTCTCGCCGATCACGTGCCCCGACTGTTGCCGGGTTCGTCGCGTCCACCTGCAGCTTAGCTGTCACGCCCCAATTCCGTTCGTCGCCCGGGCGTTTTCCGCGGGCAGCGTGGCGTGCGCGCACCGAATCGCGCCAGGCCGGCCGAACCGGTGCAGTGACGACACGGGCACGGCCCGGTTGACGGGCAGCGTCGCGCCGTTTGTGTGCGCCACGTCGGCGGTTGCACACCCACCAGGCACACCCGGCCGCGCACCGCGCGCCACGTTGGACGGCAAAAATAGGACTATTGTCAAAGTCTATTAATTATCTAAAGTATTGATAATAAAACTGATACAAAAATACTGCTGGCACGGTTTCCGGACGTCTGCTTAACTTTGTTCCCAGCGCGTCGGATCGGCAGGCGCGCGCCGCATCGTCGCCCTCCCACTTAATCACCGCGGAAAACAAAGGCCATGGCAGCGAAACCGGACATCGATCCCCAGGAAACCCAGGAGTGGCTCGAAGCGCTCGACAGCGTGCTCGAGAACGAGGGGCCGGAACGGGCGCACTTTCTGCTTGAAAAACTGGTCGACAAGGCGCGGCGGTCCGGCGCCTACCTGCCGTACAGCGCCAATACCGCGTACCTGAACACGATTCCCGTCAACAACCAGGCGCGCTTTCCCGGCGACCGCTCGATGGAGCGCCGCATCCGCTCGTTCGTGCGCTGGAACGCGATGGCGATGGTCGTGCAGGCCAACCGCATGGCCACCGAGCTCGGTGGGCACATCGCCAGCTTCGCCTCCAGTGCGACGCTGTTCGACGTGGGGTTCAACCACTTCTTTCGTGCGACCAACGAAAACCAGGAGGGCGACCTGGTGTTCTTCCAGGGCCACTCGGCGCCCGGCGTCTACGCACGCGCCTTCCTCGAGGGCCGGATCAGCGAGGAGCAGCTGCACAACTTCCGCCAGGAGGTGGACGGCGGTGGGCTGTCGTCGTATCCGCATCCGTGGCTGATGCCCAACTTCTGGCAGTTCCCGACCGTGTCGATGGGGCTCGGTCCGCTGATGGCGATCTACCAGGCCCGGTTCATGCGCTATCTGCATGATCGCGGGCTACAGAATGCGGGCGACCGCAAGGTGTGGGCGTTCATGGGCGATGGCGAGATGGACGAGCCCGAGTCGCTCGGTGCGATCTCGCTGGCGGCGCGCGAGCGACTCGACAACCTGGTGTTCGTCGTGAACTGCAACCTGCAGCGCCTCGA
>JAGRGY010000016.1:325429-335190 GCA_020445255.1 Gammaproteobacteria bacterium | reverse complement strand
AGCTGCCAGACTGCTCCACCCCGCATCTGACGAGCGCGAACTATACCGAATTTTGTGCTGCGCGACAACCGGGAGGCCGCCTCATCCGACCGGCCAGCACGGTTCGATCAGCCCGCAAATGCGGCCCGGCAGGCACCCAGCAACGCCGCCGGAAACAGACCGAAACCGAGCATTGCCAGACCGTTGACCGACATCATTACCCGGGTGTCCATCGCCGGCTCCAGCTGCGTCGCATCGATCGGTTTGTCGAAGTACATCGCCTTCACTGCCTTCAGGTAATAGAAGGCACCGATGATGGAGAAGAACACGGCAACGCCCGCCAGCCAGACCCTATCCACGCTGACCACGGCGTCGAGCACGAACAACTTGGCGAAGAAACCGACCGTCGGTGGTACACCGGCCATCGAGAACAGGATCAGCATCATCATGAAGGCCAGCCAGGGGCTGCGGTCGTTCAATCCTTTCAGGTCGTGGATATTTTCGGCGTCGAATCCGCTGCGGCTCAGCATGGTCACGACACCGAAGCCGCCGGCCGCCGTCAGCGCATACACGATCGCGTAGAACATCGCCGCCGAGTAACCCTTGTCGGTGCCGGCGATCAGGCCGAGGAAGATGAAACCGACATGCGAGATCGTCGAATAGGCCAGCATGCGCTTGATGTTGGTCTGCGCGATCGCGACGACATTGCCAAGTGCCATCGACAGCACCGCGAGGATCATCAGCATGTCCTGCCACTGCGCCAGCAGGCCGCCGAGACCGTCGACCAGTAGCCGGATCGCCAGCGCGAACGCGGCGATCTTCGGCGCACTGCCGAGGAACAGCGTAACGGCGGTGGGGGCGCCGTGATAGACGTCCGGAACCCACATATGAAACGGCACAGCCCCGAACTTGAACGATACGCCGATCACGATGAACACGAGACCGAACACGAGCACGGTCGTATCGGCACCACCGGAAGCGATGACCTCGGCAACCTCTGTCAGCACGAGCCGCCCGGTCGCCCCGTAGACCATCGAGATGCCGTACAGCAGCATCCCCGACGCCAGTGCGCCCAGCACGAAATACTTCATCGCCGCCTCGGCACCGGCCTTGGAGTCGCGGTGGAATGCCACCAGCGCGTACAGGCAGAGGGCCAGCAGTTCCAGGCCCAGATACACGGTCAGGAAACTGTTGGCGGAGATCATGACCATCATGCCGAGCACCGCGAACAGGCCGAGCACGTAGTACTCGCCGCGCAGGATCCCGAGTGCACGCAGGTAGTCCTTGGCGTAGACGAACGCGAACAGTGTCACCAGCAGCAATGCCGTCTTGAGCACGTCCGACATCGGATCACGCACGAAGCTGCCGTCGAAAATGACTTCTCGCACCGGCCCGGCCGCGTAGTGAACGAGACCCAGCGTCGCAATCACTGCCGCCAGCGACAGGCCATAGGTCAGCAGTCGGGTACGCTCACTCAGAAACAGGTCGACGACCAGAATCGCGCATGCCGCGGCCAGCAGGAAGATCTCCGGCAGTACGGGAATCATCGTGGTGAGGTTGTAGTCCATTCGCTATCTACCGGTTAGTGCGCTCAAAGCTTGGTCACCGCGATATGCCGGACCAGGTTCTCGATTGATGCGTCCATGACCTCTATCAGTGGTGCCGGCCAGATACCGAGTATCAGCACGGCGACAGCGAGGGACGTCAGCACCAGCGCCTCGCGCCCGTTGATGTCGTGCAGCTTGGCAACCTTCTCCGAGCCGATCTCGCCGTAGACGACGCGCTTGACCATCCACAGCGTGTACGCCGCACCAACGATCAGCGTCGTCGCGGCGAGCAGCGCGAACCAGAAATCGGCACGGAAGCTGGCCAGAATCACCATGAACTCGCCGACGAAGCCCGACGTACCCGGGAGGCCGGCGTTCGCCATCGCGAAAAACACCATGAACGCGGCAAACCAGGGCATAACGTTGACGACGCCGCCGTAGTCACGAATTTGCCGGCTGTGCAGCCGGTCGTAGAGCACGCCGACGCACAGGAACATGGCTGCCGAGATGAAGCCATGCGACACCATCTGCACCATGCCGCCCTGCAGGCCGAGCACGCCACCCGATGTGACATCAGTGCGCGCGGCGATCATGAAGACGATGAAAAAGCCCAGCGTGACGAAGCCCATGTGCGCGATCGACGAGTACGCGATCAGCTTCTTCATGTCCTGCTGTACCAGCGCGACGAAACCGATGTACACGACCGCGATCAGCGACATCGCAATGATCAGCCAGTCGAGCTCGTTGCTGGCATCGGGCGTGATCGGCAGGCTGAAGCGCAGGAACCCGTACCCACCGATCTTCAGCATGATCGCGGCCAGGATCACCGACCCGCCGGTCGGCGCCTCGACATGCGCATCCGGCAGCCAGGTGTGCACCGGCCACATAGGCACCTTGACCGCGAACGCCAGAAGGAAGGCCACGAATATCAGCACCTGTTCGGTCAGGCCGAGCTTCAGTTCGTGGAACGCCAGGATCTCCATCGAACCCGATTTGAAGTACATGTAGATCAGCGCGACCAGCATGAACACCGAGCCGAGGAAGGTGTAGAGGAAGAACTTGATCGTCGCGTAGACGCGGTTCGGTCCCCCCCAAACCCCGATGATGATGAACATCGGGATCAGCATCGCCTCCCAAAACACGTAGAACAGCATCGCGTCGAGCGCGGAAAACACACCGACCATGACGCCCTCCATGATCAGGAACGATGCCATGTACTGTGACGGCTTGTACTGGATGACCTCCCAGCCGGCGATGATGACGAGCACCGAAACAAAGGTCGTCAGCAGGATCAGCGGCATCGAGATGCCGTCGACCCCGAGGTAATAGTGCACATCGAACGCAGGGATCCACGGCGACCGCTCGACGAACTGCATGGCCGCAGTGCCGGCATCGAATCCCGTATACAGCGGAATACTGACCAGGAACGTCAGTAGCGCAAAGATCAGCGCAAGCCAACGTGACACGTTTGGTGCCTTGTCCCCGCTGCCGAGCACGAGCGCGCCGCCCAGGATCGGCAACCAGATCGTCGCGCTGAGAATCGGCCAATCTGCAGTCATGATCTCTGTTCTCTACCTTCTAGTGTCCGAAACCGGCAATTGTTCGCCGGCTCATCAACGTGGGCCCGTCGTCGAGACACGTCGGAAGATGGCCGTGGCGACCCACACCACAACCAACAGGATGCCCCCAATGATCACCATCCAGTACTCCTGCAGCGCATACCAACCCAGCAGCGCCAACAGTCCGATGATGATCGCCATTGCGTAGTGATACAGCATCCCGCTCTGGATGAAGCGCACGGTCGACGCCAGCCAACCGACCGAATGCGCCGACCCGTTTACGGCCAGGCCGTCGATCACGGCGCGGTCACCGACGAGCCACAGCGCCTTACCCAGCAGCTTGCTGCCACCGGCAAACACCGCCTGGTTGAACTCGTCGAAACCGTATTTACGATCGAGAATGAAATGCACCCAGTCGAACCGGATCGCCAGATTGCGCGCGATCTCGGGCCGACGCGTATAGATGAACCAGGCCACCCCGAGGCCGGCCATGGCCAGCCAGAACGGCGGCGCCAGGATCCCGTGCAGCATGAAGCCGGTCGCACTCTCGAAATGGATCTGGCCGAGCGTGTCGTGAACCGCGGCCACCGACAACACGCCGTCGAAATAGTCGCCGAACAGCATCGGCCCGACCGTCATGTAGCCGATCACGACCGACGGGATCGCGAGCAGGACCAGCGGCAGCGTCACGACCCAGCGCGATTCGCGCGGTGTCGGCTCGTCAACCTCTTCATGGTGCTCCTGCGCCTCGGCACCCGCATCGTCACCATGCGGCCCATGATGCGCCGCGAAGTTGCGCGGACCCTCGCCGTGGAACACGAGGAAATACATTCGAAAGCTGTAAAGTGCAGTCACGAACACGCCGGCCACCAGCAACACATTCGCATAGCCGGCACCGGCGATCTGCGAATGATGGACCGCCTCGATGATCGCGTCCTTCGAAAAGAATCCGGAGAAACCCGGGAAGCCTATCAGCGCCAGAGAACCCAGCAGCGCCGTCCAGTGCGTGATCGGCATGTACTTGCGGATACCGCCCATGTTGCGGATATCCTGGTCATGGTGCATGCCGATGATCACCGAGCCTGCCGCCAGGAACAGCAACGCCTTGAAGAACGCGTGCGTCATCAGGTGGAACAGGCCGGCGGCGTAGGCCGATGCACCGAGTGCCGCGATCATATAGCCCAACTGCGACAGCGTCGAATAGGCAACGACGCGCTTGATATCGTTCTGCACGATGCCGATCAGGCCCATGAAGAAGGCCGTCGTCGCACCGATCACGAGCACGAAGCTGAGTGCTGTCTCAGACAGCTCGTACAGCGGCGACATGCGCGCGACCATGAAGATACCGGCCGTAACCATGGTCGCCGCGTGGATCAGCGCCGAGATCGGGGTCGGGCCTTCCATGGAGTCCGGCAGCCACACGTGCAGCGGCACCTGCGCCGATTTGCCCATCGCGCCGATGAACAGCAGGATACAGATCACCGTCATCAGCGACCACGCATCGCCGCCCCAGATCGTGATCGAAGCATCGGCAAGCTGCGGGGCTTGGGTGAAAACCTCTTTGTAGTCGAGGCTGCCGAAGTACATCGCGATCGCGGCGATGCCGAGCACGAAACCGAAGTCGCCGACCCGGTTGACCAGAAAAGCCTTCATGTTGGCGAAAATCGCCGTCTCGCGCTTGAAATAGAAACCGATCAGCAAGTATGAAACCAGTCCAACCGCCTCCCAGCCGAAAAACAGCTGAAGGAAGTTGTTCGACATGACCAACATCAGCATCGAGAAAGTAAACAGCGCGATGTAGCTGAAAAAGCGCTGGTAGCCTTCCTCGTGCTCCATGTAGCCAATCGTATAGATGTGCACCATCAGCGATACGAAGGTCACGACGGCCATCATCATTGCCGTCAGCCGGTCGATCAGGAATCCGATCTCCATGCGCAGGCCGTCGCTGACCATCCAGGTGTAGACGGTCTCGTTGTAGACCGGCGCGCCCTCGAATGCGTGCTGCCACAACACGTACAGCGACAGCACGCAGGAGATCCCGACACCAAGGATCGTCACGCTGTGTGCGCCGGCGCGGCCCACCTGGTTGCGCAGCAGGCCTGCGATGATCGCGCCGAGCAGCGGTGCCAGTACGATGGCGAGCAGGATATTTTCCATGACTAGCCCTTCAGGGTATCGAGGTCAGCGACGTTGATAGTGCGCCGGTTGCGGAACAACACGACGAGAATGGCCAGGCCGATCGCCGCCTCGGCGGCTGCGACGGTCAGGATGAAAAACACGAACACCTGCCCCGAAGCATCGCCGAGAAAATGCGAGAACGCGATGAAGTTGATGTTGACCGCGAGCAGCATCAGTTCGATGCACATCAACAGCAGGATCACGTTCTTGCGGTTCAAAAAGATGCCGGCGACACTGAGCGAGAACAGGATTGCGCCGACGATCAGGTAGTCCGACAGGGCGATCATCAGGCCTTCTCCTCGGCGTCCATCTTGATGATGCGCAGGCGGTCTTTGGCCTTGACCGTGACCTGGCGCGACGGATTCTGGTACTTGGTTTCGGGCCGCTTGCGCATCGTCAGGCCGATCGCTGCGACGATGCCCACGAGCAGTATCACCGCCGCGATCTCGAACGCATACAGGTGCTGGGTGAACAGCGTGAGGCCAAGTTCCTCGGTGTTGCTGTACTCGACGGGTTTTGCCGCCGGCACTGCCACCTTGTCGATGCCAAACCGCTGGGGGCCGACGACCAGCACCAGTTCAACGACCATCGCGAGTGCGACGAGAATTGCCACCGGTGCATTGCGGACGAAACCGGCGCGCAGCTCGGCAATGTTGATGTCGAGCATCATGACGACGAACAGGAACAACACCATCACGGCGCCGACGTAGACGAGCACCAGCGCGATCGCGAGGAACTCGGCCTCGGCCAGCATCCACAGCCCGGCGCTGTTGAAAAAAGCCAGGACCAGGAACAGCGCCGAATGCACCGGGTTCTTGCGCGTGATCACCATCGCCGCCGAAAACACGAGTATCGCGGCGAAGACGTAGAACAGGAATTTTTCGAAAGTCATCCTGGTTGCCCCCGTTCAGCGCACGCCGGCCTGGGCGGCACGATCCGCGGCAAGCTGTTCTTCGTACTTGTCACCGATGTCGAGCAGCATCTGCTTGGTCATGACCTGGTCGCCGCGCTTCTCGAAGTGGTATTCATAGATCCGTGTCTCGACGATCGAGTCGACCGGACACGACTCCTCGCAGAAACCGCAGTAGATGCACTTGAACAGGTCGATGTCATAGCGCGTCGTACGTCGCGAACCGTCGTCGCGCGGCTCGGCCTCGATCGTGATCGCCAGCGCGGGGCAGACCGCCTCGCACAGTTTGCATGCAATGCAGCGCTCCTCGCCGTTCGGATAACGCCGCAATGCATGAAGACCGCGGAAGCGCGGCGACACCGGCGCCTTCTGCTCGGGGTAACGCAGCGTGAACTTGCGCGCGAAGAAATAGCTGCCGGTCAGGCCGAGCCCCTTGAGCAATTCGAACAGGAACAGGCTGCGGATGTAGTTCGTGATCGTCTTCAACGCACCGGCCCTCAGTTGAACCACCACGGCATCGCCGTGACCTTCATGACGGCAACCACGACGATCCACACGATCGTGATCGGAATGAACACCTTCCAGCCGAGGCGCATGATCTGGTCGTAGCGATAGCGCGGGAAGGTCGCGCGGAACCACAGGAACAGGAACATGAAGAAGAAGGTCTTGATCAGCAGCCAGTGGAACCCGTCATCCAGCAGGAACACGCCGTCGACCCAGTGCTCCGGGAACGGCGACAGCCAACCGCCGAGGAACATCAGGGCACTCAGCGCCGAGATCAGGATCATGTTCGCGTATTCGGCAAGGAAGAACACTGCGAACGTCATCCCGGAGTATTCGACATGGAATCCGGCGACGATCTCGGATTCACCCTCGGCGACGTCGAATGGCGCCCGGTTGGTCTCGGCCACGCCGGAGATGAAGTACACCAGGAACAGCGGCAGCAGCGGCAACCAGAACCAATGCAGTGCACTGCCCTGCTGCGCGGCGACGATATCGCCAAGATTCAGGCTGCCCGCGGCGACCAGCACGCCGACCAGCGCGAAGCCCATCGCGATCTCGTAGGAGACGATCTGTGCGGCCGAGCGGATCGAGCCGAGAAAGGCGTATTTCGAGTTTGATGCCCAGCCGGCGATGATGACGCCGTACACGCCCAGCGATGTCATCGCGAGGATATACAGCAGTCCAGCGTTGATGTCGGCGAGCACGATCCCCGCATCGAAAGGGTACACGGCCCAGGCCGCCAGCGCCGGACCGATCGACAGCATCGGTGCGATCAGGAACAACAGCTTGTTCGCGCCCGACGGGATCACGATCTCCTTGAACATCAGTTTGACCGCATCCGCGATCGGCTGGCCCAGCCCCCACAGGCGAAAACCGAAGAAGCCGACCCGGTTCGGCCCCATGCGCACCTGCATGAAACCGATGATCTTGCGCTCGGCGTAGGTGTAGTACGCGACCAGGATCATCAGCGGCAGCATGATCGCGACGATCTTGATCACGATCTGGATCACCACCGGCAGTGTCGCCCAAAGCTCGATCAGCGCATTCATCTGTCAGACCTTCTCCACCACGACCGGTCCGAACCCGGGCCCCAACGATTCCGTGCCCGGCACGGCCAGCGGCAGCCACACGCAGGTATCGGGGACACGCTCGTCAAGACGAACCGGGAACTCGGCATGACCATCGGCCTGGCGTACGCGGATCACGCCGTCGCCGGTAATCCCCAGCACCTCGGCCGAAGCCGGACTGATACGCGCAGCGTCGCCCCACGCATCCGGGGTCAACTGCAGCGCGTGTGCGCGTCGCACCATCGCATCAATGGAATGCATCGGCACGTCGCCTACCCGCTCCCAGACACCGCTAGCGCAACGCGGCGCCTGGTCGGACAACGCGGTGGACGCGCTGTTGTCGGGAGTGAGTTCAGCACACGCCGCGAGCAGCTCGTCGCGCACCTCGATCGAGTCGGCATAGTCGAAGCCGTCGACATCGGTCAGGTTGCCGAGCACGCGCAGCACCTTCCACGCCGGGCGCGCGTCGCCGGGCGGCAGCGCAGCACCGGTGAAGCTCTGCGCCTTCCCCTCGAAGTTGACGTAGGTGCCGGACGTCTCGGCGAAGGTCGAAACCGGCAACAGTATGTCGGCGTGCTCGAGCATCCAGGGCGAGGCATAACTGGTCAATGCTATCAGGGTGCCCTGCGACATCGCGGTGGTCGCCGCCTGTGGATCGCCCGTGTCCATGTCGGGTTCGAATCCCACGGTCACGAACACGTCGCACGTCGACGACAGCATGTCGTGTGCGTTCGCGCCGGCCGGGTTGGCCGTTGCGCCGGCGGCCGCGCGATGCGGCACGGCACCGGCCATCCATGCGCCACAGTCGTTGGCACCCAGCCCGGTGAAGCCGAACGCAACTCCGGCGGCCGCGGCAATATTGCCGGCCAATGCGCGCAACAACGAGAAATCCGGGTGCATCAACGCCGCGTTGCCGAGCAGCACGATGCCATTCCCGGCGGAACTCAGCGCATCGGCAATGGCGCGCTGCGCCTGATCCGCATCACCTGCCAGACCCAGCGTGTCTGCACCCAGTGCGGCTGCGACGCCGGCCAGTTCCGCCGCCATTGCCGATGGCGCGCAGACGATGTCGACGTCGAGGTCGTAGTTGAAATCGTAGGCGACCGGGTTGATCGCCATGACGTGGCCGCCGTCGATATGCGACTGCCTGACGCGGTGATTCAGCATCGGCTGCTCCTTGCGCAGCCAGCTGCCTACCAGCAGCGTCGCGTCGTTGCGCGCGAGGTCGGCGATCGACTGCCCCAACCAGGGCAGCGCCGGATCCAGCGCATCAGCGCGGAAATCGGACTGACGCAAACGGTGATCGACATTGCCACTGCCGAGGCCGCGCGCAAGACGCGCGGCGAGATATTGCTCCTCGAGCGTCGCACTCGGCGATACGAGCATACCCAGGGCGTCGCCACCCGAGGCCTTGATCGCCTTGGCCGCCGCCTGCAGGGCCCGCTGCCAGTCGACCTCGCGCAGACGCCCGTTGTCGCGCAGCATCGGCTGCTCGAGCCGGTCCTTCGCATACAGTCCCTGGTAACTGAAGCGGTCGCGGTCGGAGATCCAGGTCTGGTTGCATGCGTCGTTCTCGCGCGGCACCACGCGCATCACCTTGTCACGCCGCACGTGCACGTGCAGGTTGCTGCCGACGCCATCGTGCGCTGCGATGCCGTCGTGCTCGGTGAGCTCCCATGCACGCGAGTTGAAACGCGACGGTTTGGCTGTCAGCGCCCCGACCGGGCACAGGTCGATGACATTGCCGGACAGCTCGGATGCGATGCTGTGTTCGATGTACACGCCGATACGCATGTGTTCGCCGCGTCCGGTCGCTCCGAGTTCACGCAGCCCGGCGATCTCACCACCAAAGCGCACACAACGCGTGCAGTGGATGCAGCGGGTCATCTCGGTCGCGATCAGCGGGCCGATATCCTCGTCGCGCACCACGCGCTTGCGCTCGGTGTGGCGCGACAGGTCACCGCCGTAACCCATCGCCACATCCTGCAACTCACACTCGCCGCCCTGATCGCAGATC
>JAGRGY010000016.1:320145-325416 GCA_020445255.1 Gammaproteobacteria bacterium | reverse complement strand
GGTTGATCAGCAGGAACTCCATCGTCCCCTTTTGCGCCTCGCGCGCCAGCGGCGAGCGCGTATAGACCTTCATCCCCGGCGTCACCGGTGTCGCGCACGCCGGCAGCGGCTTCGGCGCCTTCTCGACCTCGACCAGGCACATGCGGCAGTTGGCCGCGACCGACAGATGTTTGTGATAACAGAAGCGCGGCACGCTGATGCCGGCCGCATCCGTGACCTCGATCAGCATCTGCCCGGGCTGCGCCGCGAGCTTCGTGCCGTCTACTTCGATCTCGATGGTTTGATCTTCTGCCATGTGTGCCCAAGTTCTAGGTAGGAACCCGGTTTGCCCGGCATGCCGTGACACCGTTTCGTGTTCCGTCGTACTGGGGATTCCCACCCGTTCGACGGGCAATGAGTCCCCGAACCTTCTGCGCACCGTCCCGCGGTGCGCGCCTAACAATCACACCATGCACTTCTTGTGATCGACGTGATACTGGAATTCGTCTCGGAAATGCTTGATGAAGCCGGCCACCGGCATCGCCGCCGCGTCGCCGAGCGCACAGATGGTGCGACCCATGATCTTCTTGGCGACGTCGTCGAGCAGGTCCAGGTCCTCCGTACGCCCCGCGCCGGTCTCGATCCGGTGCACGACGCGGTGCATCCAGCCAGTGCCTTCGCGGCACGGCGTGCACTGACCGCACGACTCCTCGTAGTAGAAATACGAGATACGATCGAGCACCTTGACCATGCAGTTGGTGTCGTCCATGACGATCACGGCACCCGAGCCGAGCATCGAGCCGGCCTTGGCGATGCTGTCGTAGTCCATCGTCAGATCCATCATCACGTCGCCCGGCAGCACCGGCGCCGACGACCCGCCCGGGATCACCGCCTTGCACGGCCTGCCGTCACGCATGCCGCCGGCCAGTTCGAGCAATTCGGCAAACGGCATACCCATAGGCACTTCATAGTTGCCGGGTCGTACGACATTGCCGGATACCGAGAAGAGCTTCGGCCCGCCGCTGTTCTCGACGCCAATCCCGCGAAACCAGTCCGCGCCCTGGCGGATGATGTCCGGGACCGAGGCCAGGGTCTCGGTGTTGTTGATCACGGTCGGGCGGCCATAGAGACCGAACATCGCCGGGAATGGCGGCTTGAAGCGCGGCTGTCCTTTCTTGCCTTCCAACGATTCGAGCAGCGCGGTTTCCTCGCCGCAGATGTAGGCTCCGGCGCCGAGATGCGTGTGGATGTCGAAATCGAAGCCGGAGCCGAGGATGTTCTCGCCCAGCAACCCGGCCTCGCGCGCCTCCGCCAGTGCGCCCTCGAAACGTTCGTACGGCTCCCAGAACTCGCCGCGAATATAGTTGAACCCGGCCTTGGCACCGATCGCGTAACCGCAGATGATCATTCCCTCGATCAGCGCGTGCGGGTTGTAGCGCAGGATGTCGCGGTCCTTGAACGTGCCCGGTTCACCCTCGTCCGAGTTCACGACTACGTACTTGTCGCCGGGCGCGGCGCGGTTGATGAAACTCCACTTGAGACCGGTTGGAAAACCAGCGCCGCCGCGTCCACGCAGGCCAGACTTCTTGACGGCCTCGATGATCTCCTCTTGCGACGTGCGATCGGCAAGGATCCGCTTCAATGCCTCGTAGCCACCCTCCGACTGGTAGGTCTCCAGGCGCCACGGGCGGTCCTTGTGGAGTGTGCGAAAGCAGACTTCGTTCGCCATCGGCCTACTCCAACCCGTCCAGGATCTGATCGACCAGCTCGGGCGTCAGGTTCTCGTAGTAGGTACGTCCGATCTGCATCATCGGCGCACCGCCGCACGCACCAAGACACTCGACCTCTTTCAGACTGAACTTACCGTCGGCGGTAATCTGACCAAAGCCAATGCCCAGCCGGTTGCTGAGGTGCTCGAGTATGCCGTCTGAACCATTGATCATGCACGACACGTTGGTGCAGAGGCAGATCTTGTGCCGCCCCACCGGCTTGTGTTCGTACATCGAATAGAACGAGGCGACTTCGTACACGGCAATCGCCGGCATATCGAGATAGTCGGCAACCTGATCCATCAGACTGCGCGTCAGGTGGCCACCGTTCATATCCTGCACGATGCGCAGCGCCGCCATGCACGCCGACTGCTGCCATCCGTCCGGGTACTTGGCGATCCAGGCGTCGATTTCCCTACGCACCTCGGGCGTGAAAAGCGCGTCCTTGTCCTCGCGCCTGTCGACACGGACCATCGGCTCGCTGCGCATGCTCATCGATCGATCTCCCCGAACACGACGTCCATGGTGCCGATGATGGCGACGACGTCGGCCAGCATGTGGCCGCGCGCCATCTCGTCCATCGCCGCCAGATGCGGGAAACCCGGCGCACGGATCTTCAACCGGTAGGGCTTGTTGGCGCCGTCGGAGACGATGTAGCAACCGAACTCGCCCTTCGGCGCCTCGACGGCGGCGTATACCTCGCCCGGCGGCGGACAGTAGCCTTCGGAAAACAGTTTGAAGTGATGGATCAGCGCCTCCATGTCGTCCTTCATGTCGGCCCGCTTCGGCGGAGTGATCTTGTGGTCTTCGAGCATCACCGGGCCCGGGTTCGCACGTAGCCACTGCACGCATTGCTTGATGATGCGTGCCGACTGGCGGAACTCCTCGACGCGCACCAAGTAGCGGTCGTAACAGTCACCATTGGTGCCGACCGGGATGTCGAAATCCATCGTGTCGTAGGCGGCGTACGGCTGCTTCTTGCGCAGGTCCCAGGCGATGCCCGACCCGCGCAGCATCGGTCCGCTGAAACCGAGCTGCAGCGCCCGCTCCGGCGTGACCACGCCGATCCCGACCGTGCGCTGCTTCCAGATGCGATTGTCGGTCAGCAGGGTCTCGTACTCGTCGACGAGCGCCGGGAAACGGTCGATGAAGTCTTCGATGAAGTCGAGCAGCGAGCCCTCGCGTGCGGCGTTACGGCGCTTCGACTCAGCCGAACTGCCGAACTGGCTCTCTTCGTAGCGCGGCATCTGTTCCGGCAGATCTCGGTAGACGCCACCCGGCCGGTAATAGGTCGCGTGCATGCGCGCACCGGATACGGCCTCGTAGCAGTCCATCAGGTCTTCGCGTTCGCGGAAGCAGTACAGAAACATCGTCATTGCGCCGACGTCGAGCGCGTGCGTACCGAGCCACATCAGATGATTCAGGATGCGGGTGATCTCGTCGAACATCGTACGGATGTATTGGGCGCGCACCGGCACGTCGACACCGAGCAACTTCTCGATTGCACGCACGTAGCCGTGTTCATTGCACATCATCGACACGTAATCGAGACGGTCCATGTAACCGATCGACTGGTTGTACGGCTTGCTCTCCGCGAGCTTTTCCGTCGCGCGGTGCAGCAGGCCGATGTGCGGATCGGCGCGCTCGATGACCTCGCCGTCCATCTCGAGCACCAGACGCAGCACGCCGTGCGCAGCCGGATGCTGCGGACCGAAGTTGAGCGTGTAGTTGCGGATCTCGGCCATGTGCTTACTCCGCCTCCTCCGCCGGCTCCGGTTTCCACCCCTGTTCGTAGCGGCTGTCCTCACGGATCACGCGCGGCACCAGCGTACGCGGTTCGATGCTGACCGGTTCATAAACGACACGTCGCTGCTCGGCGTCGTAGCGCATCTCGACCTGGCCGATCAGTGGGAAGTCTTTGCGGAACGGGTGGCCGATGAATCCGTAGTCGGTGAGGATGCGGCGCAGATCCGGATGACCGGTGAACATGATGCCATAGAGGTCAAAAGCCTCGCGCTCGAACCAGGCGGCGCCGGCCCAGACCGTGACGACGGAATCGACGATCGGCTGCTGTGCATCGAGGAACGTCTTGACGCGCAGGCGGACGTTGTTTTTCACTGACAGCAGGTGGTAGGCGACGGCGAAGCGATTGGCCGGGTCCAGCTCCGGCGCGTCACGATTAACGCCGCGGCCGAAACCGGCGTTCGCGGCCTTCGACGTGACCCATTCGGAACGGCCGTAGGCGGCATAGTCGACACCGCAGACGTCGATACATTGCTCGAAGGACAGCGTGTTGTTGGTCCGCAAGAGACGCATGACCGCCAGCACCTGACCCCGCGGAACGGTCAAGGTTACCTCCGAGCGCGCGCGTTCCCAGCGGCAGTCCTCGTAGTCCTCGAGAAGCTCTTCGAGCACCTCTTCGAGGTTGTCCAGACGGTCTTCGTATGACATTGACTCAGGTCGTTTAATGGCGCTTCAGCGCGCAATGGTGTTGGTGCGACGGATCTTGTTCTGCAGCTGCAGGATTCCCCATAGCAGTGCCTCGGCCGTCGGCGGACACCCGGGTACATACACATCGACGGGCACGATGCGGTCGCAGCCGCGCACCACCGAGTATGAATAGTGGTAGTAGCCGCCGCCATTGGCACACGAGCCCATCGATATGACCCATCGTGGCTCGGCCATCTGGTCGTACACCTTGCGCAGTGCAGGCGCCATCTTGTTGACCAGGGTGCCGGCGACGATCATGACGTCGGACTGACGCGGGCTGGGCCGGAAGACCATGCCGAACCGGTCGATGTCGTAGCGCGATGCAGCGGCATGCATCATCTCGACGGCGCAGCAGGCCAGGCCAAACGTCATCGGCCACATCGATCCGGTGCGCGCCCAGTTGATCACCCCGTCAAGCGACGTGGTGAAGAAACCCTTTTCGAGGACGCCTTCTATTCCCATTCCAGCGCTCCCTTCTTCCATTCGTAGATGAAGCCGACGACCAACACGCCGAGGAAGATCATCATGGCCCAGAAGCCGGCCATGCCGATCTGGTCGAGCACGACGGCCCACGGGAACAGGAACGCGATCTCGAGATCAAAAATGATGAACAGGATCGCGACGAGGTAGTAGCGCACGTCGAATTTCATGCGCGAATCCTCGAAAGCCTCAAAGCCGCATTCGTAGGGCGAGGTCTTCTCGCTGTCCGGTCGATGCGGCGACAGCACGAACCCCAGACCGATCATGGCCGCACCGGTAACCGTACCGATGGCGATGAAGATCAGAACGGGCAGGTAGTTTTCCAGCATCCGGCGCTCACTCTCGCGAAGCCACCCAACCCGGCTTTGGCGCCGGGCGGCGTTTTTGTGGCCGGAAAGCATAGCCATCCAGCGCGCCGGGTGTCAAATCCCAACCGCTGGATATCTCTTTGTTTTTTAACTCTAATTATTGGTTTTGCCGGGCATAAAAAAACGGTATCGCCGGCGTACCGACGATACCGTTTTTGACTGGTGCCGAAGGCCGGACTCGAACC
>JAGRGY010000016.1:175080-320106 GCA_020445255.1 Gammaproteobacteria bacterium | reverse complement strand
CTACCAATTTCACCACTTCGGCTGATTGACTGGATCGGGACTACTTGTCGACCTGTGGCACGTCGCCGCCCGTGGCGGCAGGCGCCTGGACTTCAGGCACGCTCGGCAGATCGGGCGCGGCAGCCGGTGCCGACGGCGTCTCGCTCTCGACCTGAGCCGGTGGCGCCACCTTCTGCATCACGGTTTCCGGCTCGTTGCTCTGCATCGCGAAGTAGGCCAGCGCGAGGCTGGTCAGGAAAAAAGCGGTCGCCAGCACCGCAGTGGACCGGCTCAGGAAGTTGGACGCGCCGCGTGACCCGAACACGGTCGCTGACGCACCGGATCCGAACGCGGCACCCATGTCGGCACCCTTGCCGTGCTGAATCAGGATCAGCCCGATCAGGCCCAGCGCCAGAAACAGATGCACGATCACCAGCACGTTTTCCATCACAAACCTCTGTTAATCAGCGATTTGCCGCCGAGCAAACCGCGAGAAAATCAGTCGCTTTCAGGGAGGCACCACCGATCAGACCACCGTCGATGTCGTCCTGGAGCATCAACTCGGCGGCATTATTCGGATTCATACTGCCGCCGTACAGCACGCGCACGGTGTCGGCCACCGACCGGCTGGCCGCAGCCAGCCGCGCGCGGATGAAGGCGTGCACCTCCTGGGCCTGCTCGGGCGTCGCGGTCTTGCCGGTACCGATCGCCCAGACGGGCTCATACGCGATCACGCCTTCGCCGACGACGTCGATGCCACAGTGCGCGACGACCGCGTCCAACTGACGCCCGACGACCTCCTCGGTCACGCCGGCCTCGCGCTCGTCGAGGGTCTCGCCAACGCACAGGATCGGTACCAGACCGGCGGCGCGGGCGGCCGAAAACTTGTTTGCGACCAGCTCATCCGACTCAGCGTGATAGGCGCGCCGTTCGGAGTGCCCGATGATCACGTAGTGGCAGGCGAAGTCGGCCAGCATCGGTCCCGAGATCTCGCCGGTATAGGCGCCGGAGGCGTGCACCGACACGTCCTGGCCACCCCATTTGATCGGGGTACCAGCGAGCTCGGCCTGGACGGCGGGGATGAACACGGCGGGGGCGCAAACGGCGACCTCGGCGGTCTTCACCCGCGCCATTCCGGCTTTGAGTCCGTTCAGCAGCTCGGCGACGCTCGCACGCGACCCGTTCATCTTCCAGTTTCCTGCCACCAGCGGCTGTCGCATCTCCCACTCCCCTTCAAATCAGGCGGCGTAGCTTAACGGCGTGACGGCATCAAATCAATGCCGGACGGGAGCTTAGCCGGCTTCGCTCAGCGCTTTTCGTCGTCTGGGCGCGGCCACCCCGGGCACGTTCAGCGCGCGCCATGGTCCATGCCGATGATCCCGCCGGGGTCACTCGGGCCGCCGACAATGCGTACCCGGGTTTCCGGCCCGCGAACCGAACGACAGAAGCAAAAGAACTGGGTGCTAAAAAACCGACCGAGGCACGGGGTCGGCCGGGATCAGTGCGCGACCTGGGCCCGCACGACCTCGGCGATCGCATTGGCGGTCGCCGCGACCACCCCGGCCTCGCGACCCTCGACCATGACACGGATCAACGGCTCGGTACCGGACGGTCGCAGCAACACGCGCCCGTCCCCGTGCATATCCGCCTCGGCGGCCTCGACCGCCTGCCTGACCGTGCCATTCGCCATGACGTCCGACGCACGCGTGGTGCCGAGCGGCACGTTGATGAGCTCTTGCGGAAACTTGCGCATGCCGGCGCGCAGCTCGGCCAACGAGCTGCCGCTCTTGTGGATCTCGGCCAACACCTGCAGCGCCGACACGATACCGTCGCCCGTCGTCGTGCGGTCGCGGCAGATGATGTGCCCCGACGGTTCGCCACCGAGCGTCCACTGCTTTTCAGCCAGGCGTTCGAGGATGTATCGGTCACCGACGGCGACGCGGTCGAATCCGACCCCGATGTCGCGCAGACCGACCTCGAGACCAAGGTTACTCATGTGGGTGCCGACCACGTTGCCGACCAGCCCACCATTAGCCAGCCGTGAACGCGCGATGATGTAGAGAATCTCGTCGCCGTCGACGATCTCGCCATTGCCGTCGACCAGGATCACGCGGTCGCCGTCGCCATCGAGCGCGATGCCCAGGTCGGCGCCGTTGACGCGCACGGAACTCGCCAGTGCACGCGGCTTGGTCGCACCGAAGCCGTCGTTGATGTTCAGTCCGTTGGGCTCGGCACCGATCGAGATCACCTCGGCGCCGATCTCCTCGAGCACATCGGGGGCAATGTGGTAAGTCGCGCCATGGGCGCAGTCGACGACGATCTTCATGCCACTGAAGTTGAGCCGTGACGGTATCGTACTCTTGCAGAACTCGATGTAACGACCGCGCGCATCGTCGAGCCGCTTGGCCTTGCCCAGTTCACCGGAACTGACGGTCGTCATCGGCTTTTCCAGCTCGGCCTCGATCTGCTCCTCGACCTTGTCCGGCAGCTTGTTGCCGTCGGCGGAGAAGAACTTGATGCCGTTGTCTTCGTGCGGGTTGTGCGATGCGCTTATCACAATGCCGGCGGTTGCGTGCAATGTGCGCGTCAGATAGGCAATGCCCGGCGTCGGCATCGGACCGAGCATGCGGATATCCACGCCGGCCGCTGCCAGTCCGGCCTCGAGCGCCGCCTCGAACATGTACCCCGAGATGCGCGTGTCCTTGCCGATCAGGACTTTGCCACCGTGTCCGTTGCTCAGCACCCGGCCCGCGGCCCATCCGAGCTTGAGCACGAACTCGGGATTGATCGGTCCCTGACCGACGCGTCCCCTGATGCCATCTGTACCGAAATATTTGCGCGCCATCGCCGCTTTCCCTATCAGTAAGTGCCGTCGTGCCGGGTGCCGCCCGTTGACGGCCACCGGCGTTCAGTATGGCCGGTTTGCGGTGACCCCGGTGTGAACCGCATACCAGAGCTTGAGTGCATCGACCGTCGGTGCGACATCATGCACGCGGACGATCCTCGCGCCCCGCTCGACCGCCATCAGGGCCGCCGCTACGCTCGCCGCGACCCGATCTTCAACCGCGCGACCGGTCACCGCACCCAGCATCGATTTGCGCGAGATCCCGACCAGCAGTGCAGGCCCGAGTCCCGCAAATCGCTGCAGTCCACCGAGCAGCGCGAGATTGTGCTCGAGCGTCTTGCCGAATCCGAACCCCGGATCGACCAGCAGCCGCTCTCGCCGGATACCCGCCTGTTCGCAAACCGCGATGCGATTGCGCAGGTATTCGAGGATATCGGCGACGACGTCGTGGTATTGAGGGTGTTGCTGCATGCTGCGCGGTTCGCCCTGCATGTGCATCAGGCAGACCGGAACACCCAGCTCGAGCACTGTGGCGACGGCGCCGGACGCTCCGAGTGCGGTGACGTCATTGACCATGCCTGCGCCCGCCGCCACGGCCGCACGCATCACCTCCGGCTTGCTGGTGTCGATCGACAGTGGCACGTCGAGCCGGGCGCGCAGACGTTCCACGACCGGGATCACGCGCGCGATTTCCTCGTCGACCGACACGGCCGCGGCACCGGGCCGCGTCGACTCACCACCAACGTCAAGCAGATCGGCACCCTCAAGCGCCATGCGTTCGGCCTGCCGCTCGGCTGCATCCAGCGACGCGAAAAGACCACCGTCGGAAAACGAGTCCGGCGTGACGTTCAGGATGCCCATCACACGCGGCCGGTCGAGATCGAGGGATTTGCCAGCGAGGTCGAGGATCATTTTTTCACCCCCGAAATGAACGACCGGGCAACCGCTGGCGGCCCGGTCGAATGCGCAACGGCGGTGGCCGCGGCAGCGCAGTGCCGTCAGTGCTGGCCCGCAGGACCGCCGATCGGCGACTCTCCACTGACTTCGCCATCGTCGGTCGCGCGTGCACCACCACCCGGACGCGGCGCATGCGAGTCGTCGTCCCAGCCGGCCGGTGGACGCGGATCGCGCCCCTCCATGATGTCGCGGATCTGGTCGCTGTCGATCGTTTCGTACTTCATCAGCGCCGCTGCCATCGCGTGCAATCTGTCCTCGTACTCGCGCAGAATCCTGTTGGCACGGTCGTAGTTGCGGTCGATGAACGCACGCACCTCTTCGTCGATGGCATGCGCGGTGTCATCAGACAACGCCTTGTGCTGGGTTACGGTGCGGCCGAGAAAGACTTCGCCCTCGTCCTCGCCGTAGGCCAGCGGACCCATGCGATCCGACAGACCCCATTTCGTCACCATGTTGCGCGCGATCTCCGTCGCCCGCAGGATGTCGTTGGACGCACCCGTGGTCACCGCCTGCGCGCCAAAGATCAACTCCTCGGCGATGCGGCCGCCGAACAGGCTCGAGATCTGGCTCTCGAGGTGTTCCTTGCTGTGGCTGTAGCGGTCCTCTTCCGGCAGGAACATGGTCACGCCCAGCGCGCGCCCGCGCGGGATGATCGATACCTTGTAAACCGGATCGTGCGACGGCACCTTCAGACCGACGATCGCATGCCCGGCCTCGTGGTAGGCAGTCAGGCGCTTCTCGTCCTCCTTCATCGCCATCGACTTGCGCTCGGCGCCCATCATGATCTTGTCCTTGGCCTTCTCCATGTCCTCCATGTCGACCAGGCGCTTGTTGGCGCGCGCGGCGAACAGCGCGGCCTCGTTGACGAGATTGGCCAGGTCGGCTCCGGAGAACCCGGGCGTGCCGCGCGCGATCAGCGAGGGCTTGACGTCCTCGGCCAGCGGCACCTTGCGCATGTGCACCTTGAGAATCTGCTCGCGGCCCAGGATGTCCGGCAGGCCGACCACCACCTGGCGATCGAAACGGCCTGGACGCAGCAGCGCCGGGTCGAGCACGTCCGGACGGTTGGTGGCCGCGATGACGATGACGCCCTCGTTGCCCTCGAACCCGTCCATCTCGACCAGCAGCTGGTTCAGTGTCTGCTCGCGTTCGTCGTGACCACCGCCGAGCCCGGCACCGCGATGGCGACCGACGGCATCGATCTCGTCGATGAAAATGATGCATGGCGCGTGCTTCTTTGCCTGCTCGAACATGTCGCGGACGCGCGACGCGCCGACGCCGACGAACATCTCNNTCGACGAAGTCCGAACCCGAGATCGTGAAGAACGGCACCTTGGCCTCGCCGGCGATCGCACGTGCGAGCAGCGTCTTGCCGGTGCCCGGCGGGCCGACCATCAGCACGCCACTCGGGATCTTGCCGCCAAGTTTCTGGAATTTGGACGGGTCCTTGAGGAAATCCACCAGCTCCTTGACCTCTTCCTTGGCCTCCTCGCAGCCGGCCACATCACCGAAGGTCACCTTGACCTGGTCCTCGGTCAGCATGCGCGCCTTGCTCTTGCCGAACGACATCGCGCCGCGGCCGGCGCCGCCGCCCTGCATCTGGCGCATGAAGAAGATCCACAGGCCGATCAGGATGAACAGCGGGAACCAGTTGATGAGGATCTGCCACAGGATCGACGGTTGCTCCGGCGGCTTGGCGCGGATTTCGACGCCTGCCTTGAGCAGGTCACCGACCAGACCCGGGTCGCTCGGCGACTCGGTCGCGAAGCGGCTGCCCGACGTCATCACCCCGTCGATACGGCCGTCTTTGTAGATGGTCACGCTGGCGACGTTCTTGCGATCGACCTGATCGAGGAACTTCGAATAGGAGATCTGCGGCGCACCGGTCTTGGGCGCAGTGAAGCTATTGAACACGGTCATCAGCACGATGGCGATGATGACCCACAGTACGATGTTCTTGGCCATGTCGTTCACGGCGATTCCTCATTCATCAGTGGCGCCAGACGGCGGTACGGCACCGGCACGTCTTTCCCACACGCCCCGCGGGGGGCGCTTCGTTAATTGCCTTGTTTTCGTACGCTACTACGAATGATAGTTCCCGGCTACCAGATAAACCTCACGACTATTCGGGCGGGAGGCCTTCGGCTTGCGCGTCACAGCGCGTCCGAAGCGTTGCTTCACCTCGCGCATCCATTCGTCGAAACCCTCGCCATGGAAGACCTTGCACACGAATCCGCCACCCGGTTTGAGATGCCGGTCGCAGAACTCCAGCGCCAGTTCGACCAGATGCATCGCGCGCGGTTGGTCAACCGCGGCCACTCCACTGACATTGGGGGCCATGTCTGAGATTACAAGGTCGACGGGACGCCCGTTCAGCAGCGCCGCCAGCGCGTCGACCGCCCGATCCTCGCGAAAATCGTCGCGGATGAAGGTCACACCCGGAACCGTATCCATGTCGAGCAGATCGATCGCGATCACGTCGCCGGATGGGCCAACGATGTCCGCGGCCACCTGGGACCATCCCCCGGGCGCGGCACCGAGATCGACGACCACCTGACCGGGTTTCAGTACACGGTCTTTTTCCTGGATCTCGAGCAGCTTGTACGCGGCCCGCGACCGGTAGCCTTCTCGCTTCGAGCGCTTGACATACTCGTCGTTGACATGCCGCTGCATCCAGCGATGACTGCTCTTCGATCGTGCCATGGCACACTCAACGACCTGTTCCAAATGAAAAAAGCGCTGGAATTATGCCATTGCCACACTGCCAGCGACGATTCGCGTGCACCCGCCGGGCGCGCTCGCTATAGTTGCGGCCTTTTTCGCGGACACTCGAGTCATGAGCCTATCCGATCACCAGAAGCGCTACCTGCGCGGACTCGGCCATCATCTCAAGCCGGTTGTCTGGATTGGCCAGCACGGCCTGACCGACGCCGTGCTCGGCGAGATCGGGCTGGCATTGGATTCCCACGAGCTGATCAAGGTGAAGGTGGCGGCCGACCGCGAGGAACGTGCGACGATCACGCAACACGTCTGCGCGGCAACCGGTGCCGAACTGATCCACGCCATTGGTCAGATGATCGTCCTTTTCCGACGCAACCCGAAAAAACCCAAGGTCGCGCTACCGTCGACCTGATCGACGGCGGGCCATGCACTCCGCCCCGAATCACGTTCCCGGGCCCAGGAGGCTCTATTCGTACCGCACCTCGAGGACCTCGAACTCGTGCGTGCCGCCTGGCGCCTCTAGGCTTACCTCGTCACCTTCGATCTTGCCGATCAAGGCCCGCGCCACCGGCGATGTAACCGATATCTTGCCGTGCTTGAGGTCGGCCTCGTCGACACCGACGAGCTGGTAGGTCTTCTCCTCGTCGGTATTCAGGTCGAGCAGCACAACCGTGGCTCCGAACACGACCTTGCCGCCGGCATCGAGCGATTTCACATCGATGATCTGCGCATGCGACAGCTTGGCCTCGATGTCCTTGATCCGGCCCTCGATGAAGCCCTGCTGCTCGCGTGCCGCGTGGTACTCGGCGTTCTCCTTGAGATCGCCGTGCGCACGCGCCTCGGCGATCGCCGCGATCACGGCCGGGCGTCGCACCGTCTTCAGTTCGCTGAGTTCGGCGCGCAAGCGCTCGGCGCCGTGCAGGGTCATTGGGTGTTTGTCCATCTCAACCGTCCTGTACCGGCCGCGATCAGCCGTGTAGTTCACGCAAGGTGTTGACGTTCAGCTCATCGGGCTGCTGCAGGGCCAGTACCGCGGCCTCCGCACCCGAAATCGTGGTCGTATAGCTGACCTTGTGCTGCAGTGCCGAGCGCCGGATGGAAGCCGAGTCGATAATCGCCTGCTTGCCCTCCGTCGTATTGATGATCAGCGCGAACTCGTCGTTCTTGATCATGTCGACGATATGCGGCCGCCCCTCCTTGACCTTGTTCACGACGCGGCACTCGATGCCCGCCTCGGTGATCGAGCGGCACGTGCCGCGCGTGGCGGCGATCTCGAAACCCAGTTCCTTGAGATTGCGCGCAACGACCACCGCTTTCGCGCGATCGGCTTCGCGCACCGACAGCAACGCACGACCACCGCGCGGCAGCAGCACGCTGCCGCCTTCATTCGCCTTGGCGTATGCCTCGCCGAATGTGCGTCCGACGCCCATCACCTCGCCGGTCGACTTCATCTCGGGCCCGAGCAGTGTGTCGACCCCCGGGAACTTGACGAACGGGAACACCGCCTCTTTCACATAGTAGTGCTTCGGCGTGATCTCGCCATCGATGCCCTGCTCTTTCAGCGACTTGCCGGCCATGCAGCGCGCGGCGATCTTGGCCAGCGGGCGTCCGGTCGCCTTGGATACGAACGGTACCGTGCGCGACGCGCGCGGGTTGACCTCGAGCAGATAGATCTCGTCGCCTTTGATCGCGAACTGGGTGTTCATCAGGCCGACCACCTTGAGCGCATGCGCCAGCCGCCGGATCTGCTCGCGCATGCGGTCCTGGATCGACGCGCTCAGGGTATACGGGGGCAGCGAGCACGCCGAGTCGCCCGAGTGCACACCCGCCTGCTCGATATGCTCCATGATGCCGCCGATCAGCACATCGCCGCCGTCGCAGATCGCATCGATGTCGACCTCGATCGCATCGTCGAGGAAGCGGTCGAGCAGCACGGGTGACTCGTTCGATACCTTGACCGCCTCACGCATGTAGCGCCGCAGATCGTCTTCGTCGTGCACGATCTCCATCGCGCGTCCACCGAGCACGTACGACGGACGCACGACGAGCGGGTAGCCGATCTCGGCGGCGAGCTGTACCGCCAGTTCAGGATCGGTCGCCGTACGGTTCGGGGGCTGCTTGAGTCCCTCACGCTCTACCAGCTGCTGGAAGCGCTCGCGATCCTCAGCGAGATCGATCGAATCCGGCGAGGTGCCGATGATCGGCGCACCGGCGTCTTCGAGCTCTTCAGCGAGCTTGAGCGGCGTCTGGCCGCCGTATTGCACGATGATCCCCTTCGGATTCTCCTTGTGCACGATCTCGAGCACGTCCTCGAGCGTCAACGGTTCGAAGTACAGCCGATCGGATGTGTCGTAGTCGGTCGACACGGTCTCCGGGTTGCAGTTGACCATGATGGTCTCATAGCCATCGTCACGCATCGCGAACGCCGCGTGCACGCAACAGTAGTCGAACTCGATCCCCTGGCCGATGCGGTTGGGGCCACCGCCGAGCACCATGATCTTCTGCCTGTCACTGGGATCGGCCTCGCACTCCTCTTCGTAGGTCGAGTACATATAGGCCGTGCTCGACGCGAATTCGGCGGCACAGGTGTCGACGCGCTTGTAGACCGGGCGTACGTCGAGCCCGTAACGGTGTTCGCGGATCGCCGATTCCTTGCGTCCGAGCAGATCGGCGATGCGCTTGTCCGAGAAACCTTTGCGCTTGATCGCGCGCATGCGCTCGGCATCGAGCTGGTCGAAACCACCCTCGTGGATGCGCCGTTCCTCGTGCACGAGGTCCTGCACCTGAACCAGGAACCAGCGGTCGATACGGGTGTGCTCGTGCACCTCGTCGAGACTCATGCCCAGTCGGAAGGCATCGGCAACGAACCACAGACGTTCGGCACTCGGCTGGCGGATTTCTGAGATCACGATGTCGCGCATGTTGTCGCCCAGCGACTCGCTTGCCGGGTCGAGTCCCGCCTTGCCCGTCTCGAGGCCGCGCAGCGCCTTCTGCAGCGATTCCTGGAACGTGCGCCCGATCGCCATGACCTCGCCGACCGACTTCATCTGCGTGGTCAGTCGAGCGTCGGCCTGCGGAAACTTCTCGAACGCGAAGCGCGGCACCTTGGTGACCACGTAGTCGATCGACGGTTCGAACGAGGCTGGTGTGACGCCCCCGGTGATCTCGTTACGCAGTTCGTCGAGGGTATAGCCGACCGCCAGCTTCGCCGCGACCTTGGCGATCGGGAAACCGGTCGCCTTGGACGCCAGCGCCGACGAACGCGACACGCGCGGGTTCATCTCGATGATGATCATGCGCCCGTCATCCGGGTTGATCGCGAACTGCACGTTCGATCCGCCGGTGTCGACGCCGATCTCGCGCAACACCGCCAGCGAGGCATTGCGCATGATCTGGTATTCCTTGTCCGTCAGCGTCTGCGCCGGCGCCACCGTGATCGAGTCACCGGTATGCACGCCCATCGGGTCGAGGTTCTCGATCGAACAGACGATGATGCAGTTGTCGTGGCAGTCGCGCACGACCTCCATCTCGAATTCCTTCCAGCCCAGGATCGATTCCTCGATCAACAGTTCGGAGGTCGGCGAGAGGTCGAGCCCGCGGGTGCAGATCTCTTCGAACTCCTCGCGGTTGTACGCGATGCCGCCACCCGAGCCGCCCATCGTGAACGATGGCCGGATGATGGTCGGGAAGCCGATCGATGCCTGCACCTGCACAGCCTCCTCGATCGAATGCGCCACCGCCGAGCGCGGCATGTCCAGCCCGATCTTACGCATCGCCTGACGGAACAGGTCGCGGTCCTCGGCTTTGTCGATTGCATCGCGCGTCGCGCCGATCATCTCGACGCCGTGCGCCTCGAGCACGCCCTCGCGCACGAGGTCGAGCGCGCAGTTCAGCGCCGTCTGTCCGCCCATCGTCGGCAGCAGCGCGTCCGGTTTCTCCTTCTCGATGATCCTGGCGACCGTGCGCCATGTGATCGGCTCGATGTAGACCGCGTCGGCCATGTCCGGATCGGTCATGATCGTGGCCGGATTGGAGTTGACCAGGATGACGCGGAAGCCCTCTTCCCGCAGTGCCTTGCACGCCTGCGCGCCGGAATAGTCGAACTCGCAGGCCTGGCCGATCACGATCGGCCCGGCGCCGATGATCAGGATGCTGTGGATGTCCGTTCTCTTGGGCATGTTCAGTTAACCGCCGCAGGCGCCAGCGCGCCGCTTGATTCAATCTCGATGGCCATGTCGTGGCTGGAAGCGTCGTTCAGCGTTCCTGCATCAATTCAGTGAAGTGGTCGAACAACGGTGCAACGTCGTGCGGCCCCGGGCTCGCCTCGGGATGTCCCTGAAAGCTGAACGCCGGCCGGTCGGTACGGTGGATGCCCTGCAGCGAGCCATCGAACAACGATTTGTGGGTCGCCTCGACGTTCGCGGGGAGCGTCGACTCGTCGACGGCGAAGCCGTGGTTCTGGCTCGAGATCATCACGCGCCCCGTGGCCAGATCCAGTACCGGATGGTTGGCGCCATGGTGACCGAACTTCATCTTGACGGTCTTCGCCCCCGAAGCGAGGCCGAGCAACTGGTGGCCCAGACAGATGCCAAATGTCGGCATGCCACTGCCGACGATCGTGCGAATCGCCTCGATCGCGTAGTCGCATGGCTCGGGGTCGCCAGGTCCGTTGGACAGGAACACACCATCCGGCGACATCGCCAGCACGTCAGCTGCCGGGGTCTCGGCCGGCACGACGGTGATCTGGCAACCACGGTCGACCAGCATACGCAGGATGTTGCGTTTGACGCCGTAGTCGTACGCAACCACCCGAAACCGGGCACTCTCCGGATCAACGGCGGCATGCCCCTGGCCGAGGCGCCAGGTCCCCTCGGTCCATTTATACGGCGTGCCGGTCGTCACCTCTTTGGCCAGGTCCATGCCCTTGAGGCCGGCGAAGGCCCGCGCCGCGGCCAGCGCGGCATCGTGGTCGACCCTACCGGCCATGATGCAGCCGTTCTGCGCACCTTTCTCGCGCAGCAGCCGGGTCAGCCGCCGGGTGTCGATCTGGGCGATGCCGACCACGCCGGCCCCGGTCAGGTAATCCTGCAGCGACCGCTCGCTGCGGAAATTGCTGACCAGTAGCGGCAGGTCGCGGATCACCAGACCCGCAGCGTGGATCGTCGACGATTCCTCGTCTTCCGCGTTCACGCCCGTGTTGCCGATATGCGGATAGGTCAGTGTGACGATCTGGCGGCTGTACGAGGGGTCGGTCAGGATTTCCTGATACCCCGTCATCGCGGTGTTGAAGACCACTTCACCGACCGTTTGCCCGTCAACGCCGATCGACAGGCCGTTGAACACACTGCCGTCTTCGAGAACTAGTATCGCCGGTCTGGTCATTTTTCCGCGCACAAGCACCCGGCAGAGACCCGCCAGTGGCCGTCCCTTCCGGTTTGCATCGATGAAGTTGTGATGGACCCGCAACGCCCTGTTGCAGTGCGCAATTTTACGCCCGCCGCCGGGTCACTGTCCACGCCCCGCCGTTATTCTACCAGCCGGGCCGCCGCGCGTGGGCGACGGAACGGGCCAGAGCGTGGGTCAGCGTAGGTGCTGTCGCGCCCACGCGACGATATTGCGCGCATCCATCGCACCCGACATGCGCTGCACCTCGCGACCGCCGGCGAACAGCGCCATGGTCGGGATGCTGCGGATGCCGAACTGGGATGCCAGCATCTGCTCCTGCTCGGTGTTGACCTTGAGCAGGCGCACCTCGGGCTCGAGTTCACGCGCAGCCTCTGAAAATGCGGGCGCCATCACCCGGCACGGGCCGCACCACGGGGCCCAGAAATCGACCAGCAGCGGGATGTCGCTGCGCGAAACCTGGGCACGGAATTGCGCCTCGTCGACGTCCACCGGCAACGCCGTGAACAATGGTTTCTTGCAACGTCCGCACTTGGCGCCCGCACCCAGACGCGCCACCGGCACCCGGTTCACCGCCGCACAATGGGGACATACCACATGACTGCTTGCGCCCACGCCCGTACTCCGCTCTCGCCAGGATTCGCTTCACCCCCTCAATATGTGGGCACGCGACCGGCCCTTCAAGGGTTCGCCGCCGCTTGTAATTTTGCCGCCGAGACCCCATGTTCACGGGCCCGTGCAGACTAACGGAGACACCACGCCGATGGCGGATTCGCCTTTCATCTTCGAAATTGACGAGACCAATTTCGAGCAGATCGTGCTGCTCGGTTCGCGTCGGGTTCCCGTGCTGGTCGACTTCTGGGCGAACTGGTGCCAGCCGTGTCGGATCCTGATGCCGGTGCTGGCGAAGTTGGTCGACGAATACGCCGGCCGCTTCATCCTGGCCAAGATCGACACCGAGAGCCAGCAGACGATCGCGGCCCGGTTCGGCATCCGCAGCATTCCGGCGGTCAAGCTGTTCAAGGATGGCGCACCTGTGGACGAGTTCATGGGCGCCCTGCCGGAGGCCGACATCCGTGCGTTTCTCGAACGCCACCTGCCGCGCGAATCGGACAGGCTGGTCGCACGCGCAGAACAGCACCTGCTGAGCGGCGACTACCACGGCGCGATCGAGGTGCTCGAAAAGGCCCGGGCCGACGATCCCGGCAACCCGCGCATCAGCATCGTGACCGCCCAGGCGCACGCGGCGGCCGGCGCGTTCGACGAGGCCGAGGCCGTGCTGGACGCGATGCCGGCCGACCAGCTGGCCGAGCCCGACGTAAAGCGGTTTCGATCGCGCCTGTATTTCGACCGTCTCGCCGATGCCGGCGATCCTCCGGACGTGCTCGACCGCCGCCTACGCGACAACCCAGGCGACAGCGACGCGCGCTTCCGGCTCGCCGCCAATCAGGTGGTCGGCAACGACGTTGCCGGCGCGATGGAAAACCTGTTGCTGGTCATGCAGAAGGATCGCAAATACGGCGAGGATGCGGCACGCCTTGCGCTGCTGCGCCTGTTCGACATGCTGGGAGACGACCCCGCCGTCAACCGCTACCGCGCGCGCATGTTCAACCTGCTGCACTGACGCGCATAGAGCCATGCCACGAAACAACGAACGGAGAATGACGCGATGACCCCCGAACAACGGACCGAGATCGAGGCGGCCGCGTGGCGGACACTGGTCGGACACCTGCAGAAGCGCACCGACGTACAGAACATCGAATTGATGAACATGGCCGGCTTCTGCCGCAATTGCATGTCGCGCTGGATGGCGCACGCTGCAGAGGCGCAGGGTGTCGATCTCACCGAGCCACAGGCACGCGAGCTGATCTACGGCATGACCTACGACGAGTGGAAGGGCCGCTATCAGCAGGAGGCCACTCCCGAGCAGCTCGCCCGCTACAAGCAGATCGGCCCAGACGACACGACCGATTGACCGGCCAACCGTCAGCGGTTGGCAGACCGGGTGATGTCGATGATCTCTATCCCCTCGTCGTCGACGCGCCAGCGCACGTTGCGACCTGACAGCGACATGCCATAGACACGGCCCGGCTCGGCGCCGCTGCGGTATGCGGGGCGCGGGTCGAGCGTGAGCACCTCGGTGATCAGCCGGCGGTAGGCCGGCGCATCGGCAACCGTCTCGAGATCGGCGATCGCGCGCGGAGAGAACCGCACCGCCTGTTCACGAGAAGGCGCAGTTGGCGCGAAGCCGCCAGAGGCGTCCGGGACGACATCGGCGTACGGAAGGTACGGACGGATATCGACGACCGGGGTGCCATCGACCAGATCGAGCCCGCTGACCCGGAGCAGTGGCCGCGGGCGGTCGATCACGGCGATCAGGCGCACCGCGGACAGGCCGAGAAAATTGGGCCGGAACGGCGAGCGGCTGGCCCACACTCCGACCTCGGCATTGCCACCCAGACGCGGAGGGCGCACCCGGGGCCGCCATCCCTGTGCAACACAGCGATCGAATACAAACGTCAGCCAGATATGGGAGAACCCGGCCAGGCCCTCCAGCATCGACGGGTCGTCGTAGGGTGGGAGCAGCTCGACCGTGCCCTCGGAACCCGGCACCAGTCCGGCCTGTCGCGGTGTCCCGAACTTCTCGTCGAACGGGGAACGGATGCGCGCGATCGGTTCGATGCGGAATGTCGCTCCCAAGTCGCTCCCCCGGATGTGCGGCCGAGCGCAGATTGGCGCTCCCGGCGCGACCATAATACCAGCCGGAATGCCCGATAATCGGGCTCGCCGCAGGGCCGAACGGCGTCGGTAAAGTAATTGGATTCGTGGACGCTAACCCGCCCAACCGGAGGGGAACCGATGAGACACGGCCCGAACCGCCCGACATCCACGCACCGGCCGAACCGTGCCGGCCGCTTGCGGTGACCGGCTTGCGCAAGCTCATCAGCCTGTTCCTTTTGATCCTGGCGGTACAACTGGGTACGGCTTTGGCACTGCACGGCGCGCAGGCACTGTCCGTGCAGACACTGCTCGCGGCGGCCATCGTCGCTGCGCTCGTCGCCGCAGTTTGGGATTTCGTGGTCCACCGACCGGCGCGCCACGGCCTGCGCATGCTGGAGGCGCGCATGCAGTCGCTGACGCAACGGGCGGCGCCAGCCGCCGCCGCGGTCCCGCAACCGCACACAATCACCGACCCGCTGGCGCTCGACCGCATGCTGGCCGCCAGGCAGCGCAAGATCGCTGCCTACACCCGGCGCTTGCGCAGCGAACTCGGACGCTATCAGGCGATCTACCGTCAGTCGCACGACGCCGTGATGGTGTTCAATCCGCATTCAATGGCAATGGTCGATTGCAACCCGCGCGCCCTCGACCTCCTCGGTCGCTCGCGCGACGAAAAGCAGAAACTGCGTCTCGCCGATCTGCACGAGGAAGACGAGTCGCAGTTGCGCGACCTGGTCGATGATGTGATGGACAGCCCGCGCGGCCGGTCGTTCAGAATCAACTACCGCGCCGCCGACGGCCACCTCGTCCCCGCCGAGGTTTCGGCGTCCCGGATACTGCACGAAGACGGCAACCTGCTGCTGTGCATAACCCGGGATATCAGCGAACGTGAGAATGCCGCACGCAAGATCCAACACCTGGCTTACCACGATACGCTGACCAACCTGCCCAACCGCACGCTGTTGAGCGATCGCGTCAACCGAGCGCTGGTGCGCGCGCGACGCACCGGACAGATTGGTGCGCTGCTGTTCCTCGACCTCGATCGCTTCAAGCGCATCAACGATTCGCTGGGTCACTCGGTCGGTGATGCCTTGCTTAAGGAACTGGCGAATCGGCTGCGCGCGACCCTGCGCGAGGAGGACACGGTCGCCCGCCTGGGCGGCGACGAGTTCGTCGTGCTGCTGGAGGGCCTGGGCACCGAAGGCGACGTCGCCGTCGACAAGGCGCGTGAGATCGCCGCAAAGGTACGCGCGGTGTTCAACGACGAATTCCACCTCGAAGGACACGAGCTGTTTGTGACATCGAGCATCGGCGTCGTGACCTTTCCACGCGACGGTGACAGCGTCGAAACGCTGCTGCGCCATGCCGACACCGCGATGTATCATGCCAAGGGGGCTGGTCGCGACGGTGCCCGGGTATTCGAAACTCACATGGATGAAGCGGCAATGTCGCGTCTGCGGCTCGAGCACGAACTGCGCATCGCTTTGCGCGAACGTCAGTTCGAACTGTTCCTGCAACCCGTGCTCGGCATCCGTGACGGCCGGGCGCTGGGTGCCGAGATTCTCGTGCGCTGGCATCACCCCGACAAAGGGACGGTATCGCCGTCCGAATTCATGCCCTACATCGAGAACTCGTCATTGATGCTGAAGCTCGACGACTGGGTGCTGGAAGAGTCCTGCCGCCTGCTCGGCGAGATCCAGAACGACGCGCGCCTGCACACACCCGACACCATCGCGGTCAATGTCAGCCAGCAGCAGTTTCACCAGCCCGAATTCGTACAGCGTGTCGCGCGGATCCTGGAGCAGACCGGCGCCGATGCACGGCGGCTGCAGTTCGACATCACCGAGACCGTGCTGCTCAAGGACGCCGCCGAATCGATCACCCGGATAAACGCACTGAAAAAGCTGGGAATCCGGTTTGCGATCGACAACTTTGGAACCGGTTATTCGTCGCTCGCCGACCTGCGTCAGCTACCGATCGACGCAATCAAGATAGACCGCGCCTTCATACGCGACATCGCCGACGACCCGAATGACGCGGCCATCGTCAGGGCCATACTGTCGGTGGCGGAACACATCGGTGTTACCGTGATCGCCAAAGGCATCGAGACGCGCGAACAGCTGACCTTCCTGCGTGAAGCCGGCTGCCAGTACTACCAGGGCTTTCTGGGACGCCCACCGCTCGATGCGGACAGCTTCCGCGAAGAGCTGCTGTTCGGCGCCGACCTGTACCACACTGCGGCGGGTGGCCCGAAGGTGAAACTCGAACACCGGGTGCAATCGCCGGCCGCCTGACGCCGGCCCGCACCGCAATCCAGGGATTTCACGCGCGACGTTTCGACAGACAAACCAAACAGGCACAAACCCAAACGCAGCCCCGCCGCCGGTTGTCGCTCTGTATCGTAGCGATGGAAGTTGGCGGGCAGCGTTGCACGGGACGTGGCGCAGTCACCAAAGAGGTGGATTCTCCGGGCCGCTCAACCGCCGAGCATGGACCCTTGCCGCAACAGCGCGCGGCGCTGCCCGATCTGCTGCTCGAAGAAGCGGAACAATGCCTTTTCGTAACCGCTGTCGCCGTCGGGACCGATTTCGGCGAGGCGGCGTTCCAGAATCGCAATCTCTTCCCTGATCTGCCGCGGGCTCACTGCCCGCCGCCGGGGATTCCTTCTTGTCATATGCGTGCGCATCTCTTTGTGTCTCTTATCTCCTTCCAGCTGAGTCTAGTCGCGAAAAATGAAACCGGCATGACAGCATCGCAACCTGTCAATCGCGGCGCAGGGCGTCGTCGACGGCGATCGGGGTCGGGAAACGCATGACCACGATATAGGACGAAACCAGGAACGTCAGCAGGGTAGCCAACTGGATCAGATACGACGCCTCGCGACCGATGACGTTGTTCTCCATCGCCAACACCGCGACCAGCAGCGAAAACTCACTCATCTGCCCGAGCCGAAACCCGACCTCGTGGGAACGCTTTTCCGACTCCCCTGTGCGCAGCAGCAGCCATTTGAACACTGGCGGTTTCAACACCATCAACACCGTCGCGAGCGCCAGCGCTGGCAATATGACGTGGCGGATGACACCGATGTCGAAGCCTGCCCCCAGGGAAAAGAAGAACAAGACCAGAAAGAAGTCGCGCAGCGGTTTCAGACTTTCGGCGATGAACAGCGCGATCGGGCTCGACGCCAGTGCCACCCCGGCGATAAAGGCGCCGATCTCGGCGGACAACCCGACCAGTTCCGCAAGCTCCGCCATGCCCAGACACCAACCGATGGTCATCAGGAAGATGTATTCCTGGATCTTGTCGAATTTCCGGATCAGCACGATCAGCACGTAACGCTCAGCAATCCAGGCGAATCCGATCAGGGCCGGCAGCGCGATCAGCAGGCGCGCGATGTCGACGAACTGGAAACCGCCGTGCGACGAACCCTGAACCACCAGCAACAGTACGATTGCCAGCAGATCCTGCAGCAGCAGGATGCTGATGATCACCTCACCGGTGCGCTGATGATGCAGCATTGTCGTTGGCAGCAGCTTCAGACCGACAATGGTGCTTGAGAAGGTCACGGCGGCGCCGACCAACAGCGACTCCCGCCACGCAAATCCGAACGCGATGGCGACTGCGGCACCGGCCACCAGAAATGCGAGCGAGCTGAACAATGTCACCTGGGTGGTCTTGCGCACCATACGCAGCAGTTCCTGCGGCTGAAGATTCAGACCGAGCAGAAACAGCAGGAACATGATCCCGAACGCAGAGATGCTGCGGATGAGTTCAGGGTCCGTCACGACGCCCAACACCGACGGCCCGAGCAACGCACCCAGTACGATGTAAGCGATCAGCAATGACTGGCGCGCATACAGCGCCAGCGTGGCGAACAGTGCCGCACCGGTGAATACCACAAAGATGGTAAAGACGATTGGGTCGTGTTGCATCGCTCGCGTCGGTACGAAACTGCCACCATCCCACGATAGCAAGCCGCGCGCTGGTTGTTCCAGCCCCTGGAGACGGGCGTGAACGTTTGATCATCGTGCAAGATCTTGGTCATTTCCAACGCAACGACACCCGCGCGAAAGGCGGGTGTCGTCGGAAGCCCGATGGCGGCTTCAGCGCAGCGGAGGCTGCAACCCGCTCACCTGCACCGGCGAGGATGATCCCGCCTGAGATGTCCGGTCACCGCGTTTGAGTTTGCAATGGCTGCTTACCGTCCGGCCGTCCTTGCGTGTATAACCCGCCACCCAGGTGCAGCTGTCGTCGCCGGCACATGCCTGCTCGTCCATGCCCTTGCAGTGGCTCGCGGCCAGGCACGCCGAGCCTGCCGTCAGCGCAACCGCTGCGATCGTGGACAGAAAGGTGAATTGGTAGATTCGCGTGTTCATGGTGTTCTCTCCTTAGAACGGAAGCGACACCGATCCTGGTGTCGGCGACAGTCTATCAGCGCTGCCGCTGCGGCCTCAAGTCGGTCTCAGCGCGGACAGTTTCCGACCGCGCAACGGCTGCCGTCGATCCACAATGCACCATCGAACTTGGCCCCGTCGAAGCGCGCACCACCGATACGCGCGCCGCTGAGGTCGGCGAAGCTGAGGTCGGCGCTTCCGAGGTCGGCATTCGTGAGATCCGTGTTGCGTAACGTCGCGCCGAGCAAACTGGCCCCGTGCATCCGGGCATAGGACAGGTCGGAGCGTGACAGGTCGGCATAGCGCAGGTCGGCGGCCCGCAGATCGGCCGTGGACAGGCCTGAGTCGGCCAGTGTGACGTTCGCCAGGCGGGCATCTGCGAGCGTCGCGCCTGTCCACTCGACACCGCTCAGTACGCAGCCTTCGTAATCGTTCGCCGCGGCCGGTGGCGCAGCACAGTTCCGCACCGCCTCGGGCTGACCTTCGCCGGCGATCATCGTTGCCGCGATCAGAACCACCACCACGCCGGTGGCAACCAGCATGGTCCGGATCGCCCGTTGCCGTTCCAGGCGTCGCAGGGCATCACGGTCGACGTCGAGGTCACCGCCGCGCAGTTCCGGTGGAACGACCTCGGCGACCGTGTCGATCGACCGCCATGTGCTGCGGTCATCGCTTACCTCGTCAGCCAGCGTCAATTTTCCCTCGAGCAGGTAGTGACGAACTTTGGCGCTGGTGAACGGCCCACGCACCACGGCACCACGACGTACGTACCATTGCAGGCTGCCGGACTTGACGCCCCCCACTTCCATCCACTGCTCCGGATATAACTTGCTGCAGATATCGGCAAGATTGCCGATATCTTGCGCCATGCCAGACCCGATCCTTCCGGCGCAGACTCCCGCCACGCTGCAACCGCTGTTGACAGCGCCGCAGCGGGAGATTCCCTCGCTGCTGCAGCTGCTGCAGGTCGGACAGATACTGCCGGCCAAGGTCCTGGCACAGATCCAGCCCGGCCTGATCCGACTGCAGATCGCGACGACCGAACTGCTCGCACGTACACCGGTCCGTCTGGAACCCGGCACCCCGCTGCGTCTCGAGGTAATGGCCAGGCTTCCCACACCGGAACTGCGCATCGTGCGCGAACCGGCGCCGGCCGCACATCGCGACCGCGTGGTCCGCACCGCCGTCGCCCGGCAGCTGCCAGGCGCCGAGGTGCGGGAGGCGGCACAGAAGCTCGCGAGCGATCCCGACGCCCCCCGCCTGGAGAGCAGGTTGCAACGATTCCAGAACATCCTTAAATCGGCGGGGCTTGGGCCGGAACGGCCCGACGCGCGCCAGGTCCAGCGCGCCATCGCGACGAGCGGCGTATTTCACGAGGCGCCACTGCGAACGGGCGCACCTCCGTCGATCGACGACCAGAAGCGCCAGCTGCTGCTGCTGCTGGCCAGCGTCACGGGCGAACTCCGGCAACGCCAGGCGCCGCCGCCCGGGGATGCCGATCCGCAGGCACAGCATCGCGACACGCCGCACGCACCCGATACGCTGTTGCACCGCCTTGCGCGCCTGGTGGAGGGCTCAGTCGCCCGCATTCAGCTGCAGCAGAGCACCGCATTGCCGGTCGACGACAACGCCCGGCAGGCGTGGCAGTTTGACCTGCCGTTCAGGCACCCGGAAGGCACCGACGACGTCATGCTGCGGATAGAGCGTCGGGATCGAAACCCGTCTGAAGGGGATCCCGAATGGGCGGTCAATCTGGCATTCGAATTCGATACGATTGGCACCCTGCAGTGTCGGATTGCGCTCACCGGCGACCGCGTCGCGACGACCTTCTGGTGTGAGCGGGAAACGACGCTGGACAACGTCGAACGGGGCCTGCCGTCACTGCGTGCGGCGCTCGAGGCACAGGGTCTGGAGGTCGTCCACCTGCACGGCATACAGGGCAGACCGGCGGAACCGATGATCCATGTGCCGGTGCCGGCCAGCCTGCTCGACGAGCGTGCCTGACGTGGGTCGCGAGGGGAAGGTCGTGTCCGGCCACAGTGACATCGCTGTAGCCCTGCGCTACGACGGCCAGGGCGCGCCGCGCGTGACGGCTAAAGGCGAGGCGCTGCTTGCCGGGCAGATCATCGAAGCGGCGGAAAAGGCCGGTATCCCGCTGTATCCTGACGCCGAGCTGGCCATGGTGCTGTCACAGATCCCACTCGGCGAGGAAATACCGGACAACCTCTACAAGGCCATTGCCGAGATCATTGCGTTCGCGTACATCCTCGCCGGAAAGTTCCCGGAAGGGTTCGTTCAGGACGACGAGGCAGGCGCCTGATTGCAGTCAGTGCGCGAGGATCTGGCTGAGGAACAGCTTGGTGCGATCCGACTGTGGGTTGTCGAAGAACTCGCCCGGCTCGTTCTGCTCGATGATTTCGCCGCCATCCATGAAGATCACGCGGTTGGCCACCGTCTTGGCGAAACCCATCTCGTGCGTCACGCACAACATGGTCATGCCGCTTTCCGCCAGCGAGATCATCGTATCCAGGACCTCCTTGATCATCTCGGGGTCGAGTGCCGAGGTCGGCTCGTCGAATAACATGATGCTCGGATTCATGCACAGGCTGCGCGCAATCGCGACACGCTGCTGCTGCCCACCAGACAATTGCCCCGGATACTTTTTCGCCTGCTCCGGGATCTTGACCTTCTCGAGATAGTGCATCGCCACTTTTTCCGCCTCGCGGCGCGGCATTTTGCGCACCCAAATGGGGGCGAGGCAGCAGTTCTCGAGCACCGTCAGGTGTGGGAACAGGTTGAAATGCTGGAACACCATGCCGACTTCGCGCCGGATCTGGTCGATGTTCTTGATGTCGTCGGTCAGTTCGGTCCCGTCGACAATGATCTCTCCCTGCTGGTGTTCCTCGAGCCGATTGATGCACCGGATCATCGTCGACTTGCCCGAACCCGAAGGCCCGCAGATTACGATACGTTCGCCCTTGCCCACATTGAGATTGACGTCCTTGAGCACGTGGAACTGGCCGTACCACTTGTGCACATGCCGCAGCTGAATCATCCCGCTGTTGGAAACCGAATTGTGGTTGCTGTCGTTTATCGATTCCGACATGTCGCACCTCCCTTCAGCGTGCGTGACCGGTATGCAGCTTGCGCTCTAGTGCCTGGCTGTAGCGCGACATGCTGAAACAGAAGATCCAATAGACGAACGCCGCGAACGTCAGCCCCTCGATCGCGAAGCCAAGCCAGTTGGGATCGGCCAGTGCGGCCTGGATCATCGCCAGCATGTCGAACAGACCGATGATCAGCACCAACGTCGTATCTTTGAACAGCGCGATGAAGGTGTTGACGATGCCGGGAATCACCAGCTTCAGCGCCTGCGGCAGGATGATCAGGCCCATGCTGTGCCAGAAGCTCAAACCAAGCGCCTGCGCCGCCTCGTACTGCCCCTTTGGAATCGCCTGCAGGCCGCCGCGCACCACTTCGGCCATGTACGCCGACTGGAACAAAGCGATGCCGATCATCGCGCGCAGCAGCTTGTCGAAATGCGTGCCTTCGGGCAGAAACAGGGGCAGCATCACCGATGACATGAAAAGCACCGTGATTAGCGGCACACCCCGCCAGAACTCGATGAACACCACCGAAACCGCCTTGACGATCGGCATCTTCGAACGCCGCCCGAGCGCCAGCAGAATGCCGAGCGGAAACGACGCAGCCATGCCGACCGACGACAGGATCAACGTCAGCGTCAATCCCCCCCATCGGCTCGTCTCGACATGCTGCAAACCGAACACGCCCCCCGAAAACAGGAAGTAGGCGATGATCGGGTAGCCGACCAGGATGAACAGGCCAAGCTGCGGTTTCCAACGGAATCGCTTGAGAAACAGCGGCACCATCAACGCGACGATCAGGATCCCGGCCAGATTGATGCGCCAATACTCGCTCTCCGGATACAACCCGTACATGAACTGATCCATGCGGACCTTGACGAACACCCAGCACGCGCCACCTTTTTCAGCGTCACACGGCGCGCGTGAATCGCCCAACCAGCTCGCCTTGAGGAACGCCCACTCGATCAACGGCGGCAAGGCGATGAACAGCACGTAAATTGCCGCAATGGTCAGCAGCGAGTTGGGCCATGAGGAAAACAGGTTGGCGCGCAGCCAGCCGATCAAGCCCACGGAGGTGCTCGGCGGTGGCAGGTCGGGATGTGGGGTATGCGTACTCATCCTGTCACCGCTCCACCAGTTGCTTGCGCTTGTTGTACCAGTTCATGAACATCGAGATGACCAGACTGATCAGCAGGTAGACACCCATCGTCATCGCGATCACTTCCACCGCCTGCCCGGTCTGATTGAGCGTGGTGCCGGCAAAGACGTTGACCAAGTCCGGATAGCCGATAGCGGTCGCCAGCGACGAGTTCTTGGTCAGGTTGAGGTATTGGCTGGTCAGCTGCGGGATGATCACGCGCATCGCCTGCGGTATCACCACCAGTTTAAGTGTGATGCCGGGACGCAGGCCAAGTGCGTAGGACGCCTCGGTCTGGCCGTGGCTCACCGCCATGATACCCGAGCGCACCGCCTCGGCGATGAAAGCACCGGTATAGATGCTCAGGGCCAGCACCAGGGCTGCAAGTTCGGGAAGCACCTCGAGTCCACCACGGAAATTGAATCCCTTCAACGCCGGATAGTCCCAGTGCATTGGCGCACCTACCAGCCAGAAGACGATCAGCGGAAGACCGATCACCAGCGCGACACCCGCCGGAACCGTCGGGAACTGGCGCCCGGTTTCCTCTTGCCGACGGCGCGCCCATCGCGCGACAAGAAACACCGCGACCAGCGCGATCACAAAGGCCGTCAACACCATGCCGAAACCTTCCTCGGACACGGGCTTGGGCAGGAACAGACCGCGGTTGTTCAGGAAGACACTGTCGCCCATCGCCAGGCTCTGGCGCGGCGCCGGCAGCGGGCGCAACACCGCAAAGTACCAAAACATGATCTGCAGCAGCAGCGGGATGTTGCGGAACGTCTCGATGTAGATGGTCGCGAGGCGCGCGACCAGCCAGTTATGCGACAGGCGCGCAACACCAATGAAGAAGCCGAGCAGGGTCGCGAAGAATATCCCGAGACCCGCGACCAGCAGGGTATTGAGCAGGCCGACTAAGAATGTGCGCCCGTAGGTGTATGTCTCGTCGTAAGGAATGAGGCTTTGCAGAATGCCGAAACCGGCCGCGTTGGACAGAAATCCAAACCCGGTCGTGATGCCACGCTGCTCCATGTTCTGCAGCGTGTTGTTGAGCAGGTAGTTGCCGAATGCCAGCAGCGCCAGCACCAGCGCAATCTGAAACACCAGCGCGCGCAGCACCGGCTGCCGCCACAGCGGCACCTTGCTTGCGCTGGTTTGCGGAGTCGGATCGGCTGGCATGGCTGTCCCGGGCTGGGTTGAACGTTCTGTTTTGTGCCGCCCCGGGGGCGCTGCAGCCCCGGGGCGGACGTGTCGCATCTAGATCAACGGACCGGTGGAGCGTACTGGATGCCGCCTTTGCTCCACAGCGCGTTCAGGCCACGCGCGATGCCCAACGGGCTGCCCATGCCTACGTTGCGCTCGAACGCCTCGCCGTAGTTTCCGACATGCTTGACGATGTTGTAACCCCAGTCGTCCGACAGGCCCATCCATTCGCCTTTCACGCCCTCGACGCCGAGCAGCCGGCGCACGTTCGGATCGGTCGAACTGGCCTTCATCTGGTCCACATTGGCCGAGGTGATTCCGAGTTCCTCGGCGTTGACCATCGCGAACAGCGACCACTTCACGACATTGAACCACTCGTCGTCACCCTGACGGACGACCGGTCCGAGCGGCTCCTTGGAAATGACTTCCGGCAGCACCATGGCGCTGTTCGGGTCCTGCAGTTTGATACGCAGTGCGTACAGCTGCGACTGGTCGGACGTCAGCGCATCACAGCGTCCGGCCTCGAAGGCCTTGATCGTCTGGTCGGACGTATCGAACGTGATCGGCGTGTACTGCATCTTGTTGGTGCGGAAATAGTCCGCCAGGTTGAGCTCGGTCGTGGTGCCGGCCTGGATGCAGAACGAGGCGCCGTCCATCTCCAGCGCACTCTTGACGCCGAGCTTCTTGGCAACGAGGAAACCCTGGCCGTCATAGTAGTTCACGCCGGCAAAGTTCAGGCCGAGCGACGTATCACGGGTGTAGGTCCAGGTCGTGTTGCGTGACAACATGTCGATCTCGCCCGACTGCAGCGCCGTGAAGCGCTCCTTCGCCGTCAGCGGCGTGTATTTGACCTTGGCGGCGTCGCCGAACACCGCCGCCGCGACCGCACGGCAGACATCGACATCGATACCCGTGAAACTCCCCTTGTCGTCCGCTGCAGAGAAACCTGGCAACCCGGTACTCACACCGCACTGGACAAAGCCCTTCTTCTTGACCGCATCGAGCGTCGGCCCGGCATACGCGGTGGCAGTTACCATCAGTGCAACACCGAGGCCGGCCAGCAACTTTTTGTTCATGGTGGATCTCCTCCGGACGATTGAGAATTCTTGTTTCTGAGTTCTAACGAGGCGGTCGGCGCGCTGCGCGTCCCGCGACCGCGTTCTCGTCGGTGCGACCGAGTGTCCCCCGACACTCCGCGAGCGTCAAGGCGCAAGTGCCCGTAAGGCGTCAACAATTCGGCAAACGAACCCGACACCGGCCTGCTGCGCGCACCCGGTGCATGGCGCACCGATTTCGACCACGCGATCGGCACCGCTGTGTGCCGCGCAACGCGCACGGTCGAGTCATTGGCCCACAGCGTCTGCCAGCAGCGCCTCGAGCTGCTCCTCATCCAGCACCGGCACGCCCAAGGCATTCGCCTTGTCGAGTTTGGAACCTGCCTCGACCCCGGCGACGACGAAGTCGGTCTTGTTCGACACGCTGCCGGCCACCTTTGCGCCGAGCGCCAGCAACCGCGCTTTGAACACGTCGCGTGGCTGAGACAGGGTACCTGTCAACACGAATGTTTTGCCGCTCAGCGCGAGTACGGCGTCGTCCGGCCGCACCTCGATCGCCGGCCAGCGTACGCCGGCGTGCTGCAGCTTCCCGATTACGTCACGGTTGTGCGGCTGACGAAAGAAGGTCACCAGCTTTTCCGCCAGTACGTCACCGACACCTTCGATCTTGGTGTCAGGTGCGTTGGCAAGGGCGTCCGGACCGGCGGCAACGGCATCCCGTATACGCTCGAAGCGCTCGGCCAACATCGCCGCATGTGCATGCGTGAACCACTTGGCGCCGTTCACAACGGTCAGGTCGAGCATCCTGGCACGTTGTTCGGGGTGCCCTTCAAGGATCTCGTGCAGACGTTTCGCCTGCGACGGCTTTATCTCGATGAGGTTCGACAGCCGCAGCGCCTCGACGGCGTCGAGAGTGCCGCAGGTCTCGGCCACCGTTGCGGCGATCGTTTCGCCGATACCCAGGATGCCCAGCGCAAACAAAAATCGCGGCAACGTCGTATCTCGCGAACGGATCAACGCATCGACGAGGTTGTGCGCTGATTTTTCCCCCATGCGCTCGAGACCGGACAGGGTTTCCACATCGAGCGCGAACAGGTCGGCCGGATCCTCGACCAGCCCGAGGTCGACCAGTTGCTCGACCAGCTTGTCACCCAGGCCCTCGATATCCATCGCGCGGCGCGATGCGAAATGCTTGATCGCCTCCTTGCGTTGCGCGGGACAGAACAGGCCGCCGCTACAGCGCGCCACCGCCTCGCCTTCCGGCCTGACGATGTCGGACCCGCATTCAGGACACTGGGTCGGCATGTCGACCGGAGACGTGGCCTTTGGTCGCCGTTCGATCAATACACGCACGACCTCGGGGATTACGTCACCGGCGCGCCGCACGAACACCGTATCCCCGACCCGAACGTCCTTGCGTGCAATCTCGTCCATGTTGTGCAGCGTGGCATTGCTGACCGTGACACCTCCGACGAACACCGGATGCAGTCGTGCGACCGGTGTGACCGCACCGGTTCGACCTACCTGGAATTCGATCGCCTCGACGACCGTCAACTCCTCCTGGGCCGGAAACTTGCGTGCGATCGCCCAGCGCGGTGCGCGAGCGACGAATCCCAGCCGCTGCTGGTCGGCCAGCGCATCGACCTTGAATACCACGCCGTCGATGTCGTATGCGAGCCGCGCACGCCGCCTGCCCATGTCGTCGAAGTAGGCATCACAGGCATCCAGCCCCTCGAGCACCTGCAGTTCGGGCGAAACCGGCAGACCCCAGCCTTTCAGCAGCGCCATGTTCGCGCTGTGGGTCGCGCCCATTGCACCGCCATCGATCTCACCGACGCCGTAGCTGAACATCGCCAGCGGGCGTGTAGCGGTGATCGTGGGATCGAGCTGGCGCAGGCTGCCCGCCGCCGCATTGCGGGGATTCGCGAACGTCTTGTCGCCGGCCGCACGCTGGCGCGCATTCAGTTCGTCGAACCCCTTGCGCGGCATGAAGATCTCGCCGCGCACCTCGAGCACATCAGGCCAGCCACCGCCACGCAGCCGCAGCGGCACAGCGCCGATCGTGCGCACGTTTTGGGTGACGTTCTCACCGCGCCGGCCATCGCCGCGCGTCGCCGCCTCCACCAGCAGGCCGTGCTCGTAACGCAGGTTGATCGCCAGACCGTCGAGCTTGGGCTCGGCGGCATAGACGACGTCGCCCTCGCGTTGCAGACGCTCCCGCACCCGGCGATCGAATTCGCGCATCGCTTGGGCCGTGAGCGCATTGTCGAGCGACAACATCGGCACCCTGTGTTCCACTTCGTGGAACGCCGCGAGCGGCGCGCCGCCCACACGCTGGGTCGGTGAATCCGGTGTTACCAGGTCAGGGTGCGCGCCTTCAAGGTCGCGAAGCTCGCGGAAAAGGCGATCATATTCGCTGTCCGGCACTTCGGGTTCGTCGAGGACATAGTAGCGGTAGTCGTGGTGCGCAATCAGCATGCGCAGTTCCTCGAGCCGCGCCGCGGCCGCGGACTTCTTCAACGACGGCTCCGCTGCAGCTTCAACCTGTGCCGGTGCTCGATGATCGCCTCGCGGATGTGCTTTTCCATCTGCCCGGTGAGTTTGTTATGGCGTTCGTCCTGCACCTCGCCGTGCAGCGCAGCGGCGAGACCACGTGCCGCCGCCAACATCGCATCGTAGATCTCGACGCCGTCGCGTGCGCCGGGAAGCTGCGTGAACAATGCCAGGCCCGGCGTGCTGAATCGTTTCATGCCGTCGAACGGAAAGGTTCCCGGCTCGACCATACTCGCCATGCTGAACAGCACCCTGCCGGTGCGCGCATCGTGGTGGTGATAAATCGACATCTCACCCGGCGCGAGATCCACCGCCGTGCAGGCGCGTTCGATCGAATCTCCCCTGAAATCACCGGTGCTCGCGACAACGTTGAGTGCGACGATCTTGCGTTCCACGTCGTCACGCAGCGCGGGATCGGTGCTCAGGTAGTCGCTATCGCCATGTGCGTCGAACTGCAGATCCATCGCAAATTGCGGGTCGCCGTTGCCGGATGCCTTGTGCCACTCCCCAATATCGAGCGGTTCCGGATCCAGCTCGTCTGCGACGTCCGATCGCGCCCGAGGCGACCGTCGCTCATCGTCATCGAGCGCGATAGATGGGATCGACTCGGGTTGGGAGTCGACATGCGGCTCTCGGCGCGCATCGTCGTCGACGACAATCGCGTCGGCCGACAGCGCACTTGGCGCCTGACGCACCATGCGGCGTGGCGGCGCAGCGCGCTTGAAACGGTCCCACAGATAGATGCCGACCACCAGCAGCACGCCGAGGATGACGAGTATCAGCCTGATCAGATCCGGGTCCATGCGCCTGTGTGTCCCTTCATCGTGCGCCCCGACAAGGCCCGCGCACCGCTCATACCGCGGCCAGCGCCGCCGCCTCCTCGACATCGACGGCAACCAGGCGCGACACGCCTGGTTCGTGCATGGTCACGCCACTGAGCTGGTTGGCAATCTCCATCGTCACCTTGTTATGGGTGATGAAGATGAACTGCACGTGTTCTGACATCTCCTTGACCATCGCCGAATAGCGTCCGACGTTGGCATCGTCGAGCGGCGCGTCGACCTCGTCCAACATGCAGAACGGGGCCGGATTCAGGCGGAAGATCGCAAACACGAGCGCAACCGCCGTCAAGGCCTTCTCACCGCCGGACAACAGGTGAATGCTGCTGTTGCGTTTGCCGGGCGGGCGCGCCATCACCGTCACGCCGGTATCGAGCAGGTCCTCGCCGGTCAGCTCCAGATACGCATGACCACCGCCGAACAGCTTCGGAAACAGCTCCTTGAAACCGGTGTCGACGCGGTCGAACGTCTCCTTGAAGCGCGTGCGCGTCTCGCGGTCGATCTTGCGGATCGCCTCCTCGAGCGTCTCCAGCGACTTGCTGACATCGGCGTGCTGGCTGTCGAGATAGGCCATGCGCTCGCTCTGCTCCTTGAACTCGTCGATCGCGGCCAGGTTGATCGGCCCAAGGCGTTGGATGCGGGTGGCGAGGTCCTCGACACGCTGCTGCCACGCGGCGATCGCGGCCTCCTCCGGCATCTCGGCAACCAGCTGATCGCGGTCGAACCCGGTCTCGGCCAGCTGTTCCTCGAGCGTGTTGCTCCGCACAACGATCTCCTGGCGTGCCATGCGCGCCTGATCGAGGTGCGTGCGCTCGTCCTGAACGCGTTGTTCGACCTGGTGACGCGAGCGGTCGAGTTCGCGCAGTTCGTGGTCGATCGCCTCGAGCGACTTGCGCGCACCGGTCAGTCGCGTTTCGACCTCGGCGCGGGTCTGCAGATGCTGTTCGAGGCGCAGTTGCTGCTCACCGATCGGTCCCTTGCCCGCCTCCAGACCCTGCTCCAGGTCGTTGCAGCGCGACTGCAGGTGCTCAAGTTGCTGCTGCATGCGATCGATCCCCGAGCGCAGCGAATCCTTGGAGGTGCGCATGGTCTCGACCCGCAACGCAATCTCGTGAACGTGGTTGCGCGCGTCGCTCGCAGCGGCGCGGGCCTTGTCGAGCACCTCGCGAAGCACGTCGCGACGCGCCACCAGCTGTTCCCGCTGCTTGCCCAGGTCCTCGATCGACGCCAGCGCGGCATGCAGATCGCGACGCGCGGTATCCATAGCGGCGCTGCCCTGCTCGATCTGCTGAGAGATATCCTGCGCATCCTTTTCCAGGCCTTCGAGGCGATGGCGAATCTGCTCGGCGCGCGCCTGCTTGCCGCTGAGCAGCGCGCGCAACTCGCCGACCATGCGCTGCGCGGCCTCGAGTTCACGCTGCTCCACCTCGCGCGCGTGCTCCGCATCGACCAGCGCCTGGCGGTCCGCCGCGAGCTGCGCGGCCACCTGCTCGACCCGCGGTTCAATCTCGGCCAGGCGCCGGGTCAGGTCGCGGATCTCATTCTCGCGTGCCAACACTCCCTCACGCGCGTCAGCGCCGCGCTGCACGCTGACCCAGCCGGGTCCGACCCGCACGCCATCCGGCGTGACCAGGCACTCGCCGGCCGCCAGCGTCGTGCGCCGCGCCAGCGCATCGTCGATATCGCGAGCGATGTGCAGGGTGTTGAGGACCTGGCCGAACACGCCCGCGCCGGACACGAACGCGGCCAGCGTGCCGGGCCTGGCCGGCGCGGCGGCAGTCGACGATTCGAACAGGGTCAGGCTGCCGCGTGCGATCGTGTCCAAACCGTGGGCAGCGCCCTCCAGGCGGTCCACCGCTACGGCCTGCAGCTGCTCTGCGAGCACGATCTCGACCGCCTTTTGCCACTCGGGCGACACCTCGAGGTCTACCAGCAGGCGCCGCGCCTCGGCGAGGCCGTGTTCTCCGAGCCAGCGTTCGACCGCCTTGTCGCCCTCGCCTCGCGCCGCCTGCTGCAGGGCCTGCAATGAGGACAGACGCCCTTTCAGGGTCTGCACCTCGGTGCGCGCCGCCGCCAGTTCCTCCTGCGCATGCTGGTTGCGGTCGCGCAGCTCGCGGATGGATTGCACGCGTGCCCCGACCCGGTCGCGCACCAGCTGCAGCGCCGCCTCGCCCTCGGCGTCTCGCCGCTGCAGTTCGCTGATCTCGGCCTGGAGCGAGATATCGGACAGGTGACGCTGTTCCTCGGCGTTGCGTTCCAGGCGCCGCTTGAGCTGCGACTCCTGTTGCTCGAGGTGATTGATCCGTGTGCGCTCGACCTGGGCGCGTTGCGCCGGTTCGTTGGCGCTCTGGTTGAAGCCATCCCACTCGGTCTGCCAGGCGTGCATCGCCGCCTCTGCCTCGTTCAGCGCGTGCGCCGCGGTGTCGGCGTTGGCGCGCGCGGCATCGAGCATCGGCTGATCACGCTCGAGCTCGCCGGCCACTTCGGCGAGTCGGCTGCTGTCCTGTTCACTGAGGCTCAGCGCCTGCTGCAGCGAGGCGCGTGCCTGCACCAGGTCGGCCTCGTGCTGACGCCTGGCCTCGCGCGCGTATTGGATCGCCTCTTCGAGACGGGCGATCTCGGCACCGACCGCGTAAAAGCGCCCCTGGACCTCGTTGAAGCCGTCGTTGGCCTCGGCGTGCGCCGTACGCTGCTCCTCGATGCGCGCCTCGATGCGACGTTGATCGGCGATCGCGGCCTGCAGTCGATTTTCCTTTTCCGCGATCGCACGGTCGCGCTGCTCGGTGTCGGCCAGCATGTCGGCGAGCCGCAACACCAGCAACTCTGCGCGTACGCGGCGTTCTTCGTCGCGGAAGGTCTTGTACTTTTCGGCCGTGGCCGCCTGGCGTTCGAGATGGCGCAGCTGCTTCTGTACCTCTTCGCGCAGGTCGTCGAGGCGTTCGAGGTTCTCGCGCGTGTGCGCGATCCGGTTCTCGGTCTCGCGCCGTCGCTCCTTGTACTTGGAGATACCCGCCGCCTCTTCGAGGTAGATTCGCAGGTCCTCGGGGCGCGCCTCGATGATCCGCGAGATCATGCCCTGCTCGATGATCGAATAGCTGCGCGGTCCGAGGCCGGTGCCGAGGAACAGGTCGGTGATATCGCGACGTCGACAACGCACACCGTTGAGGTGGTAGATGGATTGGCCGTCGCGCGACACCTGGCGTTTGACCGAGATCTGGCCGTACTGGGCGTATTGGCCGCCAGCGCTGCCGTCGGCATTGTCGAACACCAGCTCGATCGACGCCGTACCGACCGGTTTGCGCGAACTCGAGCCGTTGAAGATGACGTCGGCCATCGATTCGCCGCGCAGGTTCTTGGCCGAGCTCTCGCCCATGACCCAGCGCACGGCGTCGATGATGTTCGACTTGCCGCAGCCGTTGGGGCCGACGACGCCGACGAGATTGCTGGGGAACGAGACCGTGGTCGGGTCGACAAATGACTTGAAGCCCGCCAGCTTGATTTTTTCCAGGCGCATGGGCGGCAAAGATACAGGATGCTTGTCACGCCGGACAAGGTCGCCCGCCGACCTCGCCCGGCCCCGAATTATCGAGCGCATCTCGCTGTTTCATCGGGGGTTTCCAGGCGAACCTCAGGTGATTTGTCGGCGCTGCGACGGCACGCTGCCTTATACTCCGCGCACAATTTCAACGCCGTAGCCGGACCTACCATGCCGACCCAACCCAGCAGAGACCTGGAGACGTTCGATAATCCGCGCCCCGAGCGCGATTACACGATCCGCATCCGCATCCCCGAATTCACCTGNNTGTGCCCCAAGACCGGGCAGCCCGACTTCGCGACCCTGTACCTGGACTATGTCCCGGATGCGCACTGCGTCGAGCTGAAATCGCTGAAACTCTACGTCTGGTCGTTCCGCGATCAGGGGGCGTTTCACGAGGACGTCACCAACCGCATGCTCGATGACCTGGTGCGGGCGACCGCCCCGCGCTTCATGCGCCTGACCGCGGAGTTCAACGTGCGAGGCGGGATCTACACCAACGTCGTGACCGAACACCGCGCCGACGGCTGGGTGCCACCGGCACCCGTGACCCTGCCCTGACGGATCGTGTGAGCATCCCCCTGTCCGCGGCCGACGCCGACGCACGTTTCGTCGGCATCGACCTCGGCACCTCGGGCTGTCGCGCCGTGGCCATCGACCGCGACGCCCATGTCGTCGGCGAGGCGCGCGCCGGCCTGCCGCGTTCGCGCCGCAGCCACGATGGCGGCAGCGAGCAGGACCCGAACGACTGGTGGCGGGCCGTGGCCGGTGTACTGGCGGACGTCGTCGACCAGGTGGATGGACGGGTCGGTGCGATCTGCGTCGACGCCACCTCGTCGACACTGCTCCTCGTCGATGCCGGTGGTCGGCCGTGCACGCCCGCGATGATGTACGACGACACGCGAGCGAAATCCGAGGCACTCGCCATTGCAGGAACGGCGCCGCCCGACAGTGCGGCCCGCGGTGCATCGTCGGCACTGGCCAAACTGCTGTATCTGCAACGCCAGTATCGCGGCACCGATGCGGCGTTCGCGCTGCACCAGGCCGACTGGATCAGCGGCCGGCTGCGCGGCCGCTACGGCTTCAGCGACGAAAACAATTGTCTCAAACTCGGCTACGACCCGGTGGCCCGTCATTGGCCGTCCTGGCTGCACACGACCGGTGCCGACGAGCGCCTCCTGCCAGAGCCGCTGCCGGTGGGACGTCCACTCGGCCGAATTTCGCCGGACATCGCCGCCCGTTTCTCGATCCCGCTGGAGACCGTGATCGTCGCAGGCACCACCGACAGCAACGCGGCGGCACTCGCGTCGGGCGTGACCCGCCACGGAGACGCCGTCAGTTCGCTCGGCAGCACGCTGGTCCTCAAGGTGGTCGGCGAACGCCCTGTCGCGGCGGCCGAATTCGGCGTCTACAGCCACCGCATCGGCGATCTCTGGCTGGTCGGCGGCGCGTCGAACACCGGCGGCGCGGTGTTACGGGCGTTTTTCACTAACGTGGAGATTGCGGAACTGAGCCAGCGGATAGACCCGTCACGCGACAGCGGCCTGGACTACTACCCGCTGCCGGCGGTCGGCGAACGCTTTCCGATCGCCGACCCAGCCCTGCAGCCGCGCCTGAAGCCGCGGCCGAACAACGATGCACACTTCCTGCATGGCCTGCTGGAGGGAATCGCGCGGATTGAACAGGCCGGTTACCAACGTCTTGCCGACCTCGGCGCACCTTATCCGACACATGTACTGACCGCCGGCGGCGGCGCTGTCAACGACACTTGGAGCACGCTGCGCGCACGTCTGCTGGGTGTACCTGTCGAGCGCGCACCTCATGGCGAGGCCGCATTCGGCTCCGCCTTACTCGCCCTTCGCGCCGACGGTTCTGACTGAACCCGCTCCGCGGCCTGTCAGCCGCGCAGGCGGGCAATCAGCGCACGCGCCGACTCCGCATACGGCGTGTTGGGGTGCTCGCGCATGATGCGTTCAAGCAGGGGCCGCGCCTCGGCGTCGCGCTGCATACCGACCAGCGCTTCGGCGACATGCAAGGAGATTTCCGCATTGCGCGGCGCGATGATCATCGCCTGCTGCAACGCACTGAGCCCATCCGCCTTGCGCCCGGAGTTGAACAGTACCCAGCCGTAGGTATCGACGATCTCGGCGCGCGAGGGCGCGAGCTCGTAGGCCTTGGTCGCCAGTTCGACAGCCCGGTTCTTGTCTTGCGGCAGATATAACCAAGCCATGTTGTTCGCCAGAACCGCATTGGGCTCGATGAACTTCAACGACTGCTCGTAGGCCTTTAGCGCCAGATCGTCGCGACCCATTTGCTGATTGATCTGGCCAAGGGTAGCCCACAAGGCCCCATCGCTCGGGTTTTCAGCAAGCCAGTCGTTTAGCGTCCTGCGCGACTCTTCGCCCCGCCCCGCTACGGCCAAACTGCGGGCAAGCGCCTCGACGCGTTTGGCGGAACGGTCCCGTTCGAGCGCGGCGCGCATCGTCGCCAGCGCCTTGTCGAGATCGTTCATGCCGCGGTATGCGGCCGCCTTGACATCCAGGCCGTAGAGTTCGTCGGGAAACCACTGATGGAGCTTGTCGCCGATAACCAGTGCCTCCTGGTACCGACGTTCGCGCAATTCGAGCTCTGCCAGACCGAGCGGCACGACCGGTGTCTTGTGATCGGGATCGAGCTCGATCGCCCGCTTGAATGCATCTCGCGACTGCTCGGCGTCACCGTTGGCCGCATGGGCACGTGCAAGCTGGAACCATGCCTCGACCGATTCAGGCTGGCCGTCGGTGAGCTGCTTCAGCGTGTGAATCGCGCTGACGTAGTCGCCGTTTTGTAGCTGGGCCATGCCACGAAGCCGCAGCACGGGCGACAGATTCGACTGCTCCGGGTTGAGCCCCGAAAGGATATTGATCGCCTTCAACGCCTCGTTCTGGCGAAGGTAGATCTCTGCCAGCATCAGGATCGGCCGCAGCGCCTGCGGGTTGGCTTGGTTCGCCTTCTGCAACCACTCTTCGGCCATCGCCGCATCGCCGCGCGTCCTGGCCAGTTGCGCCTTGCCCACTAGGGCATCGACATGTTTCGGCCGCAGCCGCAGCACCTCGTCGTAGGCCGCGTCGGCTGCATCCGGTTTCTGCTCGAGCAACGCCAGCCGCGCCAGGTTCATGCGCGCCACGAGGAACTCCGGATCCTGGGCAATCGCCGCCTCGAACCGCTGTCGCGCGTCATTGAATTTCTGCTGTGCCATGTAGGCAAGGCCGGTCAGATTGAGCGGAATCGGGCTGTCCTTCATCCGCTGTTCGAGGGCCATCGACGCCGCCACCGCCTTATCGTAGTCGCGATTGTTCAGGTAGCTCAGCACGAGCAACACGTCTGCCTGGATGACGTCCTGGTCCAGTGCCACCGCCGATTCCAGCTGTGATATCGCCTCGTTGGTTTCCCCCGCGGCGAACTTCCCCACCGCCAATTGCGTGCGCAACAGCGCCTGGTCGGGGTCCAGCTCCACCGCGCGCTCGATCAGCTTCGACCCACCTTCGTTGTCACCTTTCTGGATCAGCGCGGTACCCAACAGTGCCAGCAGCTGCGCATCCTGGGTGTCGTCGTTGACCACGGGTTGAAGGACCGCCGCCGCGCGCTCGGGCTGCTTCAGCTTGAGCCTTGCCGCGCCCACCAGTTTGGCGAGCTGCTGGTTCCCGGGCGAACTCGCCAGCACGCGCGTCAGGTAGTCATCGGCGAGCGTGTATTCGCCGCGTGCATAGCTGACGATCCCGTACAACAACTGCGCCTGCAGATTCGTCGGTGCCACGCGCAGCAGCACCTGCAGTTCATCCGACGCCCGATCGAAGTCGCGGTCCTGGTAGGCGACCAGCGCCTGGAGATAGTTGACGGCGGGCAACCCTGTCGCGATCTTGTTGAGAACTTCAAGATCTTTTCTGGCTGCGTCGATGTTGCGTTGCGCGATGTGAACGAGTGCCATACCGATCCGTGCACGCGGGTTGTTCGGCGCCTTCTCCACAGCTTGCGCATAGTCGATTTCGGCGTCATTCAGCCGCTGCATTCGCCGCAACAGATCACCGCGCACGAGGCGGCTCTCGACGTGTCCGGGATTCTCTATCAGCACCTGGTTCAATTGCTCCAGGGCTTCGTCATGTTGACCGTTGGCCAGAAGTACTTGGGCTTTGCCCAACCGCGCTGTGGGATTGCCGCTGTGCAATTCCAGCGCGGCATCGTATTCCGCTACAGCTTGGTCGACCTCGCCCAAGGCCAAGTGCGCGTTCCCACGCATGGCCAGCAGGTCAGCCTTCTGCACGTCCGGCAGGTCCAGGCTCGTTGGGAGTTCCTCGAGCAGGCGGCGAAAGTCACCCTGTAACACCAGGGCCCGAGCGTAACCGAGCGCCCAATCGCCGGGTGCCGCGCCGAAGTCGCGCGCACGCCCAAATTCCTTAGCAGCGGCGGCTCCGTCCGCATTGCGCAGGTTGAGCTCGCCCAGCATCAAGCGCGCGCGCAGGTGAGACGGGTCCTTCTGCAGCGCGTTCTTCAGTTCGATGACCGCAGACTTGATCTCGCCCTTCGCGAACAGTGCTTTTGCCTGACTGACGTATTCGTCGGCACTGGTGGCCTGTGCGATGCAGGAAGCCGACAGCAAAATGGCCAGCGCGGCGCTCTGGAAAATCACGCGCAGATTCGAATCCATTCAGAGTCCTCCCGCCGAATCCGGCAGTTCGCGCCCGATCCTTAGCCGGGGCATCGTTGTAGATTCACGGAGTTGCAAAGTGTCGGCCATTCCGACCGGCGTCCTGGGCTCAGTCGCCGATTCCGTATTTCTTCATCAAATTGTACAGCGTGGGGCGGGTCACGCCTAAAAGCTCGGAGGTTTTGGACACGTTACCATCCGTACGCGACAGGGCGCGCCGGATCGCCTGTGACTCCGCTTTCTCACGCACCTCGCGCAGATTGAAGGGCTCCGCCCGATCGGCCGCACCCTCGGTCGGCAATTCCAGGTCATCGAGAGACACCTGGTTGCCATCCGCCATGATCACGGCCCGCTTGACCCGGTTCTCGAGTTCACGCACGTTGCCCGGCCAGTCGTAGGCATCGACCCCCTCGATCGCCTGCGGTGAAAAACCCTTGACCGGACGCTTGAACTGCAAAGCAAACCGCTCCAGGAACGCGCGCGCCAGCATCAGGCTGTCACCCTGGCGTTCGCGCAATGGCGGCACCCGGATCGTGGCCTCGTTGATCCGGTAATACAGGTCTTCGCGAAACTCACCTGACTGAATCAAATCCGGCAGGTCACGGTGCGTCGCGCAGATTACCCGCACGTCCACCGGGATCTCCGTGCGGCCGCCAATGCGCTCGATGACCTTTTCCTGCAGGAACCGCAGCAGCTTGGCCTGCAGCGGCTGCGGAAGATCACCGACCTCGTCGAGGAACAGAATGCCGCCATCGGCCACCTCGATCTTGCCCGGTGTGGTCTTGGCAGCACCGGTGAATGCGCCTTTTTCGTAGCCGAACAGTTCGCTCTCCAACAGCGCCTCGGGTATCGCCGCGCAATTGATCGCGACAAGTCGCCTGTCCTTGCGATCGCTGAGCGCGTGCAACGCCTTCACCAGCACCTCCTTGCCGGTGCCGCTCTCGCCGAGAATCAAGGTCGAAACGTCGGTCGGCGCGAGCTTTTCGACGGTGCGGACGACCTTCATCATCTCCGGGCTCGAAGCGATCAGGCCCTCGAGAAGCGAACCACCGTGGACCGTCTGCAGGCGGCGGTTTTCCTGCTCGATGTGGTAGAGACGTGCCGCGCGCTTGATCGTGATGCCAAGCAGATCCGGATCGATCGGCTTTTCGTAGAAGTCATAGGCGCCCATCGCAATCGCCCGCATCGCGTTGGTGCGGTCGTTGTGCCCCGTCACGACAATGACCTTGGTGTCGGGCGCCAGCGCCAGGATTTCCTCGAGTAGGCTGAACCCTTCGGTCACACCACCGGGATCGGGGGGCAGGCCGAGATCGAGTGTCACCACGGCCGGTTCGAGACGGCGCAGATGTGCCAGTGCGGTCTCGCGATCCTCGGCTGCGGCAATCTCGAAGTCCTCGAAGCTCCATTTCAACTGGCTTTGCAACCCCGCGTCGTCCTCGACGATCAGCAGTTTGTCTTTGGCTTCATTCACCGTGGGGTTCCTTGCTTGAATTTGTTCACTTGCTCAGGCCGGTACCGCCACCGAATCGGCCAGCGGCAACATGATCCGAAACGTCGTCCCGACCGCGGGTTGGCTCTCTACGACGACCTGGCCACCGAGTGCGGAGATCACTTCGCGGCATTCGTACGCCCCTATACCCATGCCCGTCAGGCCCTTGGTCGAATCGAACGGCCGAAACAGCCGGTTCTTGATGAACTCGGCATCCATACCAGTCCCGGTATCGCGGACATCAACTATAGCTTGGTCACCGAGCAATCGCAGCCGCAGTTCGACGGTGCCGTCCGGTGGCGTGGCATCCTGGGCATTCTGCACCACATGGCCGAGCACCGAGGACAACCGGTCAGGGTCGGCGACTACGAACGCATGTTCGACCTCGGCCTGCAGCACCGGCACCGGCGAGCCACCCGACTTGGCGGCGACGACGTCACGCAACTCGTCGACCAGATCGATGCGCCGGCTCTCGCCGGTGACATCCGCGCTCTTCAGCTGGGCCATCAGGCGGTTCATCTTGCTGACGGCGTTCTCGATGGTTCGTACCGCATCGTCGATGAACTCGGGATTGTGTTTGTGCCGGGCGGCATTCTTGGCGACCAGCGAGAGCTGAGCAATCAGGTTCTTGAGGTCGTGGATCACGAACGCGGAAAGGCGGTTGAACCCTTCGAACTGACGCGCCTCGGCCAGCGCCTCTGCCGCCTGGTTGAGTGCGATGTAGCTCGCGGCCTGCAACCCGACCGTCTTCAACAGATCGAGGTTTTCCCAGTTCAACGACTGGGGCGCACGCGGCTGCAGCAGGACAACGAAGCCGAGCAACCGCTCGTCGTGGAACATCGGCACGACCAGCCAGCTGTCAGGATTGCCGAGAAGCCATGACGGCAGTTGCAGATCGCCGTATTTCGCCGTGTCACGTCGATATTCATCGACGTCGATGACCCACCTCATCATGTACATGAATTGCGGCAGCGATTCGGTTGCCTCGATCACCGACTCGGCCGAATGCTGGCAGTTGAATCGACCCCGCAGGCGAAAACTTCCCTTTTCTGACCGTATCCAGATCATGCCGCCCGAGCTCTCGACGATCTCGGCGAACGCCCAGATGACGCGCTCGTTGAGTGGCAGTTCGCGCCGTTCACCTGACAACAGTGCAATTACACGCAGCCACTCTTCGCGATAGTCATAGCGGTAGCTGAAGAAATGCTTGTTGAAAAAGACCTTCGTGCGCGCACGGAACTGTCCCGAAAACAACAGCGCCACCAGCACGATGATCGCACCGAACAGGAACGCGATCTGCAGCGCGCCGCCCCAACGTCCGCCGTAGATCTTGATGTAGTAGCCGGCCAGTGCCATCAGCAGCATGTACAGACCGGCACTCAGCAGGGTGGTCGAATGCAGCACCATGCGCCGCGACAGAAAGACCGACAGATTCCAGTCGGGGTTGCGCGCCGCCGTAATCCCGATCAAAGGAATGGAGATCACACCAACGAAACCGCGCGCCGACCAGATGGCGCCATCGAGGCGCTGGAACAACAGGGCGTCGGCGTACATGTAGAAATCGAATACGAACATCGCGCCGAGGCCAAAACACAGGTACTTGATGCCCCAGCGTTGCTCGACCGGCGTGTTACGGAACAGCTGCTCCACCAATGCCATCCCGAGCACCGCATAGAGCAACTGGCCGACCAGCGAGAACTGCAGCTGCACCTCGATAGGCCGCAGATGGGCCAAGGGATCGGGAATGTCGACCATCATGATCAACAGCAGCATGCCGAGCACCAGGCACCCGAGGCGCACATAACCCAGCAGCTGCGAGTACAACTGGTTGCCGGCCGCCAGCGGCTTTAGAAGATGGAGCAGGAAGAACAACCACAGGATGTCGCGAACGACCTCGGCCGCGAGTACGAGTTCGAATCCGGGCATCGCGTATCCCGCATTTGTCGCAGCGGCGATTGACCAGACGGTGGAACCACCGACCGCCATGACGAAATGCGACCCCTGGAACCTGCCCCGCCAACCCGTCAGCAACAGCAGGAACAGCGCGAGGAAACCTGCGGCAGCCAGCGCGTAGCCAAATGCAGCCAACTCGTTCACGACGGAACCACCCGCGCGCGGGGCTGGCAGAACCGGGCGAAGGGTGCCGCCCGGGTTGCGGCAGGATCGGACAATCCGGCACCAGGCCGGCCCCGCGCCCGACCTACTGCCGATGCGTTTGGCCGCGCGGCCACCGCCGCAGAAGCTGTCACGGATCCGCAGATGTTCCAGTCATCGGGATTCACCGACGCCGGGTGTCGCCGCCTCTGTGCACCGTGGTGCTCACGCGACCGACCATCCGAGGGCAACACGCGTCGCCGATGATCTCGCGCATGCCGCTGCCGCGGACACGTTTCAACCAGATGCAAAACGCCTCGCCCGACCCGAGCAGGGGCAGCAACGCCGGCATGCGCGCTGTGTGAACAGGCCCCCTTGGGCCGCGATACAACCCAGGGAAAAGGCATTTCACTCCCTGTCGACTGCGCCTCGCCCACAACGCGTGCGGAACGGCTGAGCGTTACGCAATTAACCACTAGGCCCACTAGTGAGCACCCTTTCCCCAGACCACGACCTCGACGGTTTCCAGCAGAATGATGAGATCGAGGAATACACTCGCGTTCTTCACGTAGTAAAGATCGAACTCGAGCTTGTTGCGCGCATCCTCGACATCGGAACCGTACGGGTAGCACAGTTGCGCCCAGCCCGTCAGCCCCGGCTTCACGCGGTGGCGTTCGGCATAGAAAGGGATCTCCTTCTCCAGCTGCTCGACGAACTCCGGACGCTCCGGGCGCGGACCCACCAGGCTCATTTCACCACGCAAAACATTGAATACCTGAGGCAATTCGTCGAGCCTGGTCTTGCGAATGATTGCGCCGACACGGGTGATCCGGCTGTCGTTCTTGGTCGCCCAGCGCGCCACGCCGTCGGCCTCCGCATCGGTGCGCATGCTGCGGAATTTGTGCACGCGGAAGGTGCGTCCGTTGAGTCCGACGCGCACCTGATGAAACAGGACCGGACCCCTTCCCCGGCTCTCGGCGAGAATCGCGCCTGCGACCAGCAGCATCAGCGGCCAGGCCAGGGAAAAGATCACGATGCCGGCCGTGAGGTCCAATATTCGCTTCGACGCATTGGCCAGACCGGTCAACCGGAACCCGTCAGAAAAGAAGATCCAGCTCGGGTGCAGCACGTTGAGCTTGATTCGCGAGGTCTCCTTTTCGAAGAAGCTGAGCAGATCGAGCACCATGGTCCCGGACATCTTGCAGTCCAGGATTTCATCCACCGGCAGTCGCAAGCGCCGGTCGTCGGGGGCCACGACGATCTCGTCAACCTCGTAGGCGAGAACGATATCCATCAGGCGCCGATCGTGCAGGATCCAGCGTTCCTTCGGGATGTTCTTTTCCTGGTCGTTCACCGGTACGTAACCGACGACACGGAACGATGGCTGCTGCGGCTCCAGATTCGCGATCATCTGGGCCTGGCGGCCGGTGCCAAGGACCAGCACCGCGTTCGACTGCGTCTCGCTGTGCGTGACCCGGAAGAAAAGGCTCCTCAGCCCGAGCACACCGACGAAGGTGAACAGCATCGCGTAGATCATCACGCCACGCCCGACGACCAGGTCCGGGAAGGCGTAGAACACCGCGCTCATCGCAACGCTGGCAATCAGGAAGCTCAGCCCGAGGCGAACCAGCAGGCCGGCGCTGAACGGCAGGCCGCGCTGATACAGCCCGACCGAGATCATCGCGATCGTCATCGACGAGGCGTATGCGAGCGCCGTATAAGGCAGCAACTCGGGCGTTTCGGCGAATCGCAGTTCGCCGAGCGAGAAGCGCATGTAAAACCCGGCGAGCAGCGAGTAGAACATGACCAGAAACTCCACCACACCCAGCAGCAGGTAAAGTTTCGATATGTAGTGGCCGAAAAGCCGGATCATCATGCTCGCACTGACTCCCTGCAGGCTGGCGGCGCGAAGAGACTGACAAACAAGCCATGGGCAATCAACCGGCAGAACGGAAAACTCATAGCAGCGTCACCATCACAGACGGACCATCTCGCGTCGGCCCAACGGCCGGGTTATCATCCCGCCCCGGGGTCCAGCCCTCCCAAACCTTGTATAGGAAACGTTTTCTCGCGATGGACATCGACAACACAAGAATCGCCGTGATCGGCTTGGGTTATGTTGGCCTACCGCTCGCCGTGGAATTCGCCAAGAAGTACCCGGTTGTGGGTTACGACATCAGCACCCCGCGCATCCAAGAGTTGCGGCAGGGGAAAGACAGTTCTTTAGAGGTGGAACCCGAAGAACTGGCAAAGGTGTCGATGACCTACACGGACGCTCTCGACGACATCCGCGACTGCAACGTTTACATCGTCACGGTACCCACACCGATTGACGAGTACAAGAGTCCCGACCTGCGGCCGCTCATCTCCGCCAGCCGCGCGGTGGGCCAGATCATCGGCCGGGGGGACGTCGTCGTCTATGAATCGACGGTCTATCCGGGTGCCACGGAAGAGGATTGCATCCCCGTCATCGAAGAGGTGTCCGGGCTGCGATTCAACCAGGACTTCTTCGCCGGCTACAGTCCGGAACGCATCAATCCCGGCGACAAGGAACACCGGGTAACGACCATCAAGAAGGTGACCTCTGGCTCGACACCCGAGGTGGCCGATTTCGTCGATGCGCTGTACGGCAGCATCATTGTCGCCGGCACCCACAAGGCCACCAGCATCAAAGTCGCCGAGGCGGCCAAGGTCATCGAAAACACCCAGCGTGACGTGAACATCGCGCTGATCAACGAACTTTCGCTGATCTTTGCCAAGCTCGGGATCGACACCGAAGAGGTGCTCAAGGCTGCCGGGACCAAGTGGAACTTCCTGCCGTTCCGGCCCGGCCTGGTCGGCGGGCACTGTATCGGCGTCGATCCTTATTATCTGACGCACAAGGCACAGGCCATCGGCTATCACCCGGCCATGATCCTGGCGGGTCGCCGCATCAACGACGGAATGGGCCAGCACGTTGCCGGTCAGACGGTCAAACTGATGCTGAAGCGCAGTCTCACTGTGAACGGCGGACGCGCCCTGGTGCTGGGTCTAACGTTCAAGGAAAACTGTCCAGACCTGCGCAATACCCGTGTCGTCGACATCCTCGCCGAACTCGAATCTTTCGGCATGAACGTCGAAGTCTGGGACCCATGGGTCAGCACCGCGGAAGCGCAGCACGAATACGGCATCACCCCGATCGCCGAGCCTGCACCGGGCAGCTACGACGCGATCGTGCTTGCGGTCGGGCACAGGCAGTTCGTCGAGATGGGCATCGATAGGATCCGTGCGCTCGGCAAATCCGGCGCCGTCGTCTACGACGTGAAATACCTCTTCCCGACCGCAGCGACCGACGGCCGCCTGTAGTAACTAATACGTCTGAATCTGGTTTCATATCATGCGAGTTTTGATCACCGGCAGCGCGGGCTTTATCGGTTCGGCCCTGTCACTTCGACTGCTGGAGCGCGGTGACGAAGTCATCGGCGTCGACTGTCTCGACCCCTATTACGATGTCACGCTGAAGGAGGCAAGACTCGCGCGCACGCGCGACCATGACGCCTACACCGACATTCGTGCACGCATCGAGGACCGTGCCGCGATGGCCGAGACATTCAGCAAATACCAGCCACAGCGGGTCATCAATCTCGCGGCCCAGGCGGGGGTGCGGTACTCGATCGAAAATCCGGACGCCTATGTCGACAGCAATCTGGTCGGCTTCGGCAACATTCTGCAGGGCTGCCGCAACCACGATGTCGAGCACCTGGTATACGCGTCATCGAGTTCGGTCTACGGTTCGAACACGAACATGCCCTTTTCGGTCCACGACAATGTCGACCACCCGGTAAGCCTGTACGCGGCGACCAAGAAGGCAAACGAACTGATGGCCCATACCTACAGCCACCTGTACGGCGTTCCGACCACCGGTCTGCGCTTCTTCACCGTGTACGGACCGTGGGGGCGACCGGACATGGCACTGTTCAAGTTCACCAAGAACATCCTCGCCGGCGAACCCATACCGGTATTCAATTACGGCAAGCACCGCCGCGATTTCACCTACATCGACGACATCGTCGAGGGTGTGATCCGCGTACTCGATCAGCCGGCGCAGCCCAACCCGGACTGGAACGGCGATGAGCCCGACTCGGCGACCAGCCGCGCCCCGTACCGGCTGTACAACATCGGCAACAACAATCCCGTCGAACTGATGCATTACATCGAGACACTGGAGAAGTGTCTCGGCATGCAGGCCGAGAAGGAGTTACTGCCGTTGCAGCCCGGCGACGTGCCGGACACCTACGCCAACGTAGAGGACCTGGTCGCCGACCTCGGCTACAAGCCCGCGACCTCGGTCGAAGACGGCGTCGCCAACTTCGTCAGCTGGTATCGGAACTACTACAAGGTCTGAGCAGCGACGGGCTGCAATCGACAGCCCGACAGCCAGCCGGCCACACCCCATCCGGGGTCAGATGAACGCGAGCACCTCGCGTTCGATGTCCTGCTTGTCGATCACGGCCGCCTGCACCACGGGCCTGTCGAACAGGGCCTGGATCATCGGCGGGATCGGGGTATTGGCGGTGGCGGAAATCGATTTCAGCGCATCGATATCGTGACTGTCGTTCTCGCCCGTCAGCGCATGGGCGATGGTCGGCGAGAACTTTGTCCATTCCGCGGTCGAATAGACGATGGCCGGCAGCGGCTTGTCGCGGCAGCTGGCATGCGCCTTGAGGCAGGTCGCGGTGTGCGGATCCATCAGATAGCCGTTGCCAATGAATGTCTCGCGAATGTAGGTATCCACCTCGTTGTCGTCGGCGTAGTCCGCGGCAAACACGGCCTGTAGCAGGTCCAACTCGTCGTCGGTCAGCCGGTAGACGCGTTTCCGGTCCAACTCGTCCATCAACGCACGGGTGCGCCGTGCGCCGAAGAGGCTGTAGAGCACGCGCTCGACATTCGACGATTTCAGTATGTCCATGGCTGGCGAGCTGGTCGGGATCACGTTGCGGTCGCGCAGGTCATAGCTGCCTGTGCGGATAAACTCGGTCAACACATTGTTGCTGTTCGACGAGATCAAAATCTTCTCGACCGGCAGGCCCATCTGCATCGCGTAGTACCCGCCGAGCGCATTGCCGAAGTTGCCGCTCGGCACATTCAGATACACCCGGTCGCCGATCACGATTGCACCCTGACGCACCAGCTCCAGATAGCTGTGGATGTGGTAGATCTGCTGGAAGATGATGCGGCCGAAGTTGACCGAATTGGCGGCCGACAGGTGGATGTGCCGATCGCGCAGCGTGGCGCGGAACGCGTCCGATGACAACAATGTCTTCAGCGCGGTCTGCGCATCGTCGAAGCTGCCGCGAATGCCGATCACCTTCAGGTTGGCTGCGTCCTCGGTCACCATCTGCAGGCGCTGGACGTCGGACGTGCCGCCATCCGGATACAGGCACGCGACCTTGACGTTTGCACGGTTCTTGAACGTCTCCAGTGTCGCAGGCCCGGTGTCGCCGCTGGTCGCGGCAAGGATCAGGTACTGCTCGCCACGCGACTCGGCGAGGCTCGACAGCACTACGCCGAAGGGCTGCAGGGCCATGTCCTTGAAGGCCCGCGTCGGGCCATGGTAGAGCTCGCTGACGAACAGGTCGTCACGCACCCGTACCACCGGCACCGGATGCGCGGGATCGTCGAAACCGTCATACAGCTCGAGCGCGCGGTCGACCACGAACTGATCGATATCGAGTTCAAACGCGCTGAGCACCGCGCGCGCAAGCGACTTGTAGTCGCTGTGCCGGTGGTCGTGCAGAAAGCGCTCGCCCAGCTCGGGCAGGCGTTCGGGCACATAGATGCCGCCAAACGACGACATCGGGCTCAGAATGGCTTCGGAGAACGTGACGGACGGCGGCCGAACACCGTCATTGCCCCGGGTTTCGACGAATTTCATTATCGGTGCTGCGGGTTCAGACAGGGCCGCGATTATAACCGTTTGGCATCGCGGCGGCCGCCCGGCGTCTGGCCGTCGACGTCCAGGCGCGCCACCAGCGGGCGCTGCCGGCGCCAGAACCGCCGCGCCGCGCGCGCATGCCAGGTGTATACGGTGCCGTTACCGGGATGAAGATGCAGGGCGTCGCAGTCGCGCATCAGGTGCGGCATGCGCCCCTCGAGGTCGGCGAGCGCGCCGACCCAGGCTTCGGCATCCACATGCTGAACCGCCCTGCCCGGCGCAGTGTCGACAATCAATTCATCGTCGCCACCCACCAACTCGCCAAGCATCAGCAGACCACGCGCCAAATCGTCGTCCCCGACCAGGCGGGCTACGGGCGCAGGGCCCATGGGCGGTATTCCGCCACCGCCACTGAACCACAGGCCGCCCACCGTACGCCGTCCCGTCGCCTCGCGCGCCTGATTGGACGGCAGCGAATGGCACAGCATTTGGGTCTCGTTGAGCAGCGCCCGCCACTGCTCGCCCTCTGCGCCGGTGGGCAGAAACAGGTCCAGGTCGCGTCCGACCACGACCGGCAGCGGCGTCGTCTCGATCGATGGCGTCCGATCGCAGTACAGGTACAAACGTCCGGAGTCACTGCACAACAGGCGTATGCCATCGTCGCCGAAATGGGCGTTGAAGGCGCCGACCAGCTCGGCCAGCTCGCCCGAATCGGGTCGATCAGCGTCCAGCGAGAATGCGCGCAGGCAATCCCGGTCGGGAACCAGCTCGAGCGGGTCCGCATGCAGCAAGAAGCCGCCGGGGCGTTCGCCGGTATCGGCAAGAAAACACAAAGCGGCGGTCGGCAGGTCGGCACCTTCCGACGGTTCGATGCCGAACAGGGCCAACAGACCCGCCGCGTATCCGACGGGCTCGGGACGTCGATCGGCGCGTGCCAGGAGCCTTTCGACGTGTGGCAACGACTGCCATCGATCGGGGCGGAGGCCCGCCATCGGACCCAGCAGCCCCGGCACGAAAAGGTGGCGGATCAAACCGTCACTTGAGCAGTTCGACGCGGATCCGGGTCACCTCGCCGGCGACCGCGTCGAGCGCCTCGATACCGCCCAGTGCCGCATTCATCTGCGACTCGCGTACCGACTGCGTCAGCATCACCAGCGGTACCTGGTTCTCGCCCGCCGCCGGTTCCTTCTGGCGCATGGCCTCAATGCTGATGCCATGTTCGCTGAGGATACCGGCCACCGCGGCCAGCACGCCCGGGCGGTCGTGCACCGTCATCCGCAGGTAGTAAGCGGTGACCACTTCGTCCATCGGCAGTACTGCCAGGTCCGACAGCTCGCCCGGTTGGAACGCCAGGTGTGGCACCCGGTTTTCGGGATCGGTGGTCAGCGTGCGGGTCACATCGATGATGTCGGCGACCACGGCCGACGCGGTCGGCAACGAGCCGGCACCGGCACCGTAGTAAAGCGTCGGGCCGACCGCATCGCCATACACCAGCACCGCGTTCATGACGCCATCGACGTTGGCGATCAGGCGGCGCTCCGGGATCAGCGTGGGATGCACGCGAAGTTCGACCCCGCTCGGTGTGCGCCGGGTGATGCCCAGATGCTTGATGCGGTAGCCAAACGCCTCGGCATAGGTGACGTCCTGAGGCTGGATCCGGCCGATCCCCTCCGTGTAGCAGCGATCGAACTGCAGCGGAATCCCGAAGGCCAGCGACGCCAGGATCGTCAGCTTGTGCGCGGCATCGATGCCTTCGACGTCGAACGTCGGGTCTGCCTCGGCATAGCCGAGCGCCTGTGCTTCGGACAACACCTCGGCGAAGTCCCGCCCCTTGTCGCGCATCTCGGTCAGGATGAAATTGCCGGTGCCGTTGATGATCCCGGCGATCCATTCGATATGGTTGGCGGCCAGGCCCTCGCGCACGGCCTTGATGATCGGGATGCCGCCGGCAACGGCGGCCTCGAACGCGACCGTCACACCCTTGGCCTGCGCCGCCGCGAAGATCTCGTTGCCGTGCATCGCGATCAGCGCCTTGTTTGCGGTAACGACATGCTTGCCGTTCTCGATGGCCCTGAGGACCAGTTCCCGCGCCGGCGAATAGCCGCCGATCAGTTCGACGACGACGTCGATGTCAGGGTTGTCGACCACAGTGAACGCGTCCTCGCTGAGGACCACGCGATCGAGTCCCTCGATCGTCTCGGCGCGAAACTCCCGGGCCGCGGCGTGCGTGACCACGATCTCGCGCCCTGCACGCCGTGCAATTTCGGTCGCATTGCGCACGATAACGTTCAAGGTACCGCCACCGACGGTGCCCAGACCCAGCAGACCGACTCTCACAGGCTTCACTACCAAGCTACTCCTCGCAATTGCTCATGGGGACGAGACGGCGGCAGGTGACTCACCCAACTCCCCGCATCACGCCGTCACGTCGGAACATCTCCTTGATTCCGCGCAAGGCCTGGCGCGTGCGATGTTCGTTCTCGATCAAACCGAACCGTACGTGGTCATCGCCGTAAGATCCGAAACCGATCCCGGGCGAGACCGCCACCTTGGCGTCGTGCAACAGCTTCTTCGAGAACTCCAGCGATCCCATCTGCTTGTACGGCTCCGGGATCGGTGCCCAGACGAACATCGTGGCCTTCGGCCGTTTGACCTCCCAGCCCATCGCATTCAGACCGTCGCACAGGACATCGCGACGCCGCTGGTACATCTCGCGAATCTCGACGACGCAGTCCTGTGGTCCCTCCAGCGCCGCGATCGCAGCCACCTGGATCGGTGTGAACATGCCGTAGTCGAGATACGACTTGATCTTGGCCAACGCGGCGACGAGCGTCTTGTTGCCCACCATGAACCCGACCCGCCAGCCCGGCATGTTGTAGGTCTTCGACATCGAGTAGAACTCGACCGCGATGTCGTCGGCGCCCGGCACCTGCAGGATCGACGGCGCCTTGTAGCCGTCGAACGAGATCATCGCGTAGGCGAGATCATGGATCACCCAGATCTTGTTGGCCCTGGCGATCTCGACGATGCGCTCGAAGAAATGGATGTCGACACACTCGGTCGTCGGATTGCCCGGGAAGTTCACGACCAGCATCTTTGGCCGTGGCCACGACTCCTCGATCGCTTTTTGCAACTCCTCGAAGAAGTCGTGCTCGGGCGTCATCGGCACGTGTCGCACGTCGGCGCCGGCGATGATGAAGCCGTAAGGATGGATCGGATACGCCGGGTTGGGCACCAGCACCGAGTCTCCGGGTCCCATGCAGGCCAGCGCCAGGTGCGCAAGGCCTTCCTTCGAGCCAATGGTCACGATCGCCTGGGTGTCTGGATCCAGGTGCACATCGAATTGGTCGCGATACCAGTTGCAGATCGCGCGACGCAGGCGCGGCACGCCACGCGACACCGAGTAGCGATGGGTATCGGTACGCTGCGCCGCCTGAACGAGCTTGTCGACGATGTGCTGCGGCGTGGGCTGATCCGGGTTGCCCATGCCAAAATCGATGATGTCCTCGCCACGCGCTCGCGCCGCCGCCTTCAGTTCGTTGACAATGGCGAACACATACGGCGGCAAGCGTTTGATTCTGGAGAAATCTTCCATTCCGGGCGACGACACGGGGAATCCTCGGTGACGAAAAGGGCACGAACCAGACCGCGTAAGCTACAGGATCGTCGCCTAAAATGTCAAAGAAATTAGATGATTAGCGCACTGCATGGCGGCCCGCGATCAGGCACGCCGAATCCTGGAGGTGACAATGAAGATGGCCCTGGACGACACCGGTGGCAGGAACGTGATCACGGCCTACGAACCGGGACGTGTCACGGTACGCGAACGGGTGTTCGAACGCAGCGTGATCATCCTGCCAACGACGTTGCACGCCGACTGGCGGGTCACCGACACCCGCGCGCTGCGCGCATCCGACTTCGGTCCGCTGCTCGAAAAGCCTCCCGAGGTGGTGATCCTCGGCAGCGGTGACGCGCAGTTGTTTCCGAATCCGTCCGTGATGACAACGTTGATGGACCTCGGCGTGGGCATCGAGGTCATGGACAATGCGGCGGCCTGCCGTACCTACAACATTCTGCTCGCCGAGGATCGCCACGTGGCACTCGCTTTGATTTTTGCAGCTGACGCGGAATCGATCGACCCGGGTCCCTGACGCACTGCCCATCGGGATGAATTCAGCAACTTCAAAACCCAGCGTCGAGCCGACTGCCGGACGAGAAGCCCGGAAGGTGGGCGGGCCTGATTTGCCACCGGATAAGCCATTCGCCCTCGAATTTGCAACCGTCTGTCGATCGGCCCGACATCGATCGACCGCTCGGGCCGAACAGCATACCCACATTGAATCGATGCCGGCGGTCTGTTCCGGGCCGTTTCAGTATGCGGCGGATAGCCGGCACGGAGCAGGCGCAACACAGCGGCTCGAACCGCGGTCGGTTGGAAAAAATGACCGTCGACCGCCGCTCCAATTGTGGTAGCGTACGCCCATGTATCGTTGGCTATCCGTTCCGCTGCTGCTGGTGGCATTCGAAGCACAGGCATTTTCCTTTCCTGAGATACCGTTTTGCCCTTTGGGCGGTCCTCCAGGCTGGTTCAACCGTATCGTCAACGACAACACCTACGGCTATCCCCCTCCGCCTTACTGGTACCGCCCCGACCCACGGCAATACCCTTACGGCCCGGCTTACGGCAGGGCACACCCGCAGCGCGACGATTGCAGGTTCGCACCCTGCCCGGTCGACTGACCGCCGCCTGTTCGCTGTTGTCCGCTGCCAACATGAACGCCATCGTTGGCACCAAAATTAAGCGCTTCCCATCGACCGTATATGGCCGCGACCGCGGACTGAAACGGCCCAGCACGAGCGGCTTTTCACATTCGGCGGAGAGGGGTGAGCCGTGACCGTCATGCCGGTGGCATGACGCAGCATGGCGAACGTCCGCCGAAGGCGTGCCGGGAAGGATTATGCGGGGCTGCGCCCCTCGCCCTTCGGGTCGGCGTCGCTGCGCGACAACGATCTGCGCCGCCTGCGGCCGCTTGTCGAACCCGGCCAATTCGAATAACGAGGGTCCGAACCGATCACCCCAAGCAACAAACGGAAAAAGGTCCCGCGAGGGGACCTTTTTGCGTTTGGCGGAGAGGGAGGGATTACTCGGGGCTGCGCCCCTCGCCCTTCGGGTCGCTGTCGCTGCGCGACAACGATCTGCGCCGCCTGTGGCCGCTTGTCGAACCCGGCCAATTCGAATAACGAGGGTCCGAACCGATCACCCCAAGCAACAAACGGAAAAAGGTCCCGCGAGGGGACCTTTTTGCGTTTGGCGGAGAGGGAGGGATTCGAACCCTCGTTAGGCGCTAACCTAAACACGATTTCGAATCGTGCGCTTTCAACCGCTCAGCCACCTCTCCGAATTTTCTTGCCCGTGCCGTCAATGCCGGCACGTGCCCGGCCGGAGTACCGCTCCCGCCGAGCGCGCGATTCTACATCAAGACTGTACCTCCAGGGTATCGACGCCACGTTCACACGAGATCGTCGTGTCGAAGGCCACCTGGCAGTTGTCCGGAAAGTCCTGTGCGACGATCCACACCTGGCTGATGTCGTCGCCGAGATTGGTCAGCGCGTGCAGGGCCTTGCGCGTGCGGTCCTGGTCGAAAAACGCAAATGGCTCGTCGAGAAACGCGAACTGTCTGCCGCGAACGGTGCGGCTCAGCAGCTTTTTGGACAACGCCAGGCGCAGGGCGAGCATGATCTGGCGCTGGGTACCGCTCGACACCTCGTCGAGATCCATGAAATCGCGCTTTTCGCTGCTGAACACCCTGACCTTCAAACCCTCGTCGATCTGCAGGTGTTCGTAGCGACCGTCGGTGAACAGCGGCAACAGCCGACCGACCAGCTCTTTGACATCGCGGTTGAAATTGTTGGACAGGTGGGCGATCGCGCCTTCGAGTAGCTCGAGGCTGCGATGCCGGTCGGCGATCCGCTCGGCCAGCTCCTCACGCTTGTCTGTCAGCCCATTCAGCACATCGGCGAGATCGATGGCCTCCTGGACCCGAGCCTGCTCGTCGTCGATTTCGACATCGAGATCGCCAATCTGGTGACCCAGCTCACGCGACACCGCGCCCAGCCACGCTGTTTCGCGCTGGCAGTATTCGCTGGCCATACGCGCGGTCGCCTCCCCACCGTCGAGAAGGCGGCGCAGCGACTGGTATTCGTCGGCTTCGGGACGTGGCGGAAAATAGACGCCGGGATCGTCATCGGGGACGCTTACGATCCCTTCGCCTTCACCATCGACATCGTCGTCGCGTGCCGGACGCGCTTCGACCTCGATGCCGCGTGCGCGCTCTAGCGGCCCCCCAAGCTGGGCGGATTCCTCGCGCAAGGTGCGAATACGTCCACGCAGACCGGCGATCCGGATCCACAGCAGCAGGAACACGACGCCAAGCGCTGCCGCAGCATAGCCGATCCACGGTATCCGGCTATCATCCCACTGCGGTACGTGCTGCGCCAGCAAGCCGCGCAGGGATTCGGCCTGCGGGTGGTCCGGCGCATAGGTCAACAGGCCCCAGACGGCCGCCGCGGCCAAGGCAGCCAGCAACACGACGAAACGCAGAAATGACGCGCGCCCCTTCGCTCCCTCCGCTCGCTGGATTTCCTCGGTGTTCGCGGTGCATGTGGCCACGCCCGCATCGATCTCGTCGACCAGGGTCTCGATATCCCGGATCTGCGTCTCGGTGTGGTAGCGCTCTTCCTCGAGCCGCTGCAGGCGACCGTCCTGAATGCCGAGGGCCTGCACATCGCGATCGACCGCGTCCCACTCGGCCTGCAGTTCGCCGAGCAGTTCCTCGCGCTCGGCGATCTCGTTGTTCAGTTGGCGCTCGACCTGCTCCAGCGGCGCGACGCCGGCCATGATCCTGACCGCCTGGCTGTGCGGATGCGGCGTGGTGATCTCCCGCTGCGCCAGGTAGAAGGATTCGACGAACTCGGAGAATTCGAACCCGAGGATCGGGAACAGCGCGTCGGCAACGGCCTGTACGCCGCGTGCGATCGGTTGATCCGTGTCACCGGGCAATGCCAGTTTGGCACTGTGATTGCCGTCCCGGTCGAGAAAGCGCGACAGCACGTAGGCGCGCTCCTCGACCGTGAACTCGAGCGTCACCGAACAATGATTTTCACCCCAGCGTACGACCTTCTCGATCTCATCGGGCGCGATCGAGAACGTGCGGCCGAACAACGCGAAGCACACCGTCTCGCCGATGCTGCTCTTGCCGGATTCGTTCTGACCGCTGATCGCGATCAGGCCGGTCGGCGCCGCATCGATCGCAAGCTCGGCATACTTGAGGACATTCTGCGCACGGATCCGGTTGATTATCACGCCCGGCCCTCCTGCTGCAGCCGATCCAGGCGGTCCAGGACCATCGCCATCGCCTTGCGGTACAGGGGTTCGTCGAACGACTCGCCCGAGTTCAGCCGGCGCTCGAATTCGGCCTCGCAATAGGCTTTGAACTCATCCGACGGCGTCTTCACAGCGGCACTTCTCTTGGGCCCCAGCCCGGTGGTCGCGACCATGCAGATCTCCACGCTTCGGCGCTAACGGAAAAACGCGCAGTATACGTGCTCGGAACGAATTCTCTAACCATCCCGGGCGTCAAGCGCTTCATTTGGCGGAAAAAATCGAAGACGGGCGCGATTGCCTCCGTTCACGCGCTGGCGTCGAAGTAGACATTCTGGCCGGGCAGGTCGACCTCTCGCACCGACAGGTTGAGGTGCGCATCGAGCGCATGGTCCGGCGCGCGCCGGATCCGGGTCTCGAGCGCCAGTTCAGGTACGATCACGACGCTCTTACGTTCCTCCAGTGCCACGACGACCGCATCCCCGCTCCAGCGCGGGTGGCGCTGCAGGTGAACCAGTTTCCAATGCAGGTTCGAAAGGCGTTCGGCGCGCCGCACCAGGGCAGCGCTGGCGTCCAGCGATGCCATGTGCTCAAGCAGCCGGTCGGCGGGCAGCACCGGTCGGCCGAGCACGTGCGCGCGCAGCTGCTGATGCAGCAGCAGATCGCTGTAGCGCCGCAGCGGACTGGTGGCACGCGCGTAGATCTCCAGGCCGAGGCCAAAATGCGGATCCGGTTCAAGGCCTGCGCGACTGGGCTTGAACAGTCGCCGGTAGGCATACATATCGGCCATCCCCTGCGGCTGACGCACCTCGTCCGGCCGCGGCTGCATCACGTAGGGGATCGGGATGTCGTTGGCCTGTGCGAACCGCGCCGCCGCCTCCCCGGCCATCAACATCGCGTCAGTGACCATGTCGCGGCTGTCGAGCTTGGGCAGCGGTCGGATCACCACCTCGCCGTCGACGACGCGCACCGACACCTCGGGCAGATCGATGCGCGCGGCATCACGCGCGAGCCGGCGTGCACGATACCGGTCGGTGATGTGCCGGATCTGGGCGAACGGCGCGTCGTGCATGCGCGAGTCGATCTCGTCGTAACTGGCGCGCCGCACCCTGACCCACGACGGCGCCACCTCGATATCGGTCACCGCGTCGCCGTCGAAGCGAAAGCCGAACGACAACGCCGGGGACTGCTCGGCGAGGCCAAGACCAAGCCCATGCGTTACGGCAGCCGGCAGCATGGTGTGAATCCGCTCGGGCAGATAGAGGTTGGCGCCCCGCTCGCGTGCCGCTGCGTCCAAGTGGCCGCCGGAGCGGACCAGCGCCGCCACGTCGGCCACGTGCACCCAAATGCGGTCGCCGTCGATGCTGATCGCGTCGTCGGGGTCCTGGTTGCCGGCATCGTCTATCGCCCACGCCTCCAGGCCGGTCAGGTCGCGGCGTGGCTCGTCCGGCAGTTCCGGCACGCCGATCTCGGGATCGTCGAGCCGCGCGCCGGCACGCGCCGCCCACGGGTTGTGCTCGGCATGCCAGTAACCGCAGCGGACCAGGAAGCGATGCGCGGCCTCGGCCGTTTCCGGCACGTCGAAGCGGGTCAGGATGCGGCTGCGTTCGGATGTACCCAGTGCGACCCGCTCGACCTCGGCCAGACGCTTGCGGTCATCGTCATCGAGTTCACCGGCGCTCACCCGCTCCCGAAAACCCGCCCACGCGGCCTCAGCCTCGCGCTTCTGCGCGCGGGCCTCGCGCTCGCTGCGCACGGCATCGGCGCTTCTCCGTCGGATACTCCCCGGCTCGCCTTCGAAGTACATCCCGTCCTGCAGCACCCGCCAGGCACCCCAGGCGGAGGCCGGCGAAAAGTCCCCGTATAGGAATTCGGCCAGATCCGACAGCCCGACCTGTTCGTCCTCCAACAGCTCCCACGCCTCGTCGATCGCGGGATCGCCCGGCTCGAGCGCGCCGAGGCTGGTCAGCGGCCCGGGATGCAGCAGGGTCACGTCTTTGTCGCGCACGCGCTTGGTCCGGCCACCGGCGAGCTGAATCTCGATCTTGTCGCTGATGCTGCTGACGATCGCAGGCGATACCTTGTACAGCACGAGGCTGCCTGGACGTAACGACGGAGAAGACACGCAAAATCCCTGGCCAAAACCGAACTTTCGTGGGAGGCGAGCGTTTATGATATCGCCTTTCATACACCGGCGACCAAATCAACGGAACGGACAGCAATCGATGAACAGCTGGCAGGAAACGGTTTCTTCGACCCCCCCCAACACGGGAGGCGCTCCGGCATGCGCATTGTGCGATCTGTCGCACCTCGGCCTGATCCGCGTCAGCGGCACCGACAGCCGCCGCTTCCTGCAGGGTCAGCTCACCAACGACGTCAACCAGGTAACGGGCGAACTCGCGCAACTCAGCAGCCATTGCAGTCCGAAAGGCCGGATGCTCGGCAGCTTCTGGATCTTCCAACGCGGTGACGACCTCTACCTGCAGTTGCCCAGGGAGCGACTGCCGGCGATCCTCAAGCGCCTGCAGATGTTCGTGCTGCGCGCGGCGGTCACACTCGACGACGTCAGCGATGCGCTGGCGCGTTTCGGCCTCGCCGGAGAGTGCGCCGAAAGCCTGCTGCCATTCGCGCCGACCGCACCCAAGGCGACGCTGACCCGCGACGGGATCACGGTGCTGCGTCTGCCCGGCGACCGGCCGCGATTCGAGGTCGTGGGTACCGCCGCGCAGCTGACCCCGCTGTGGTCCGGTGCCGCGGAGCGCGCGCAGGTGGCCGAGGCCGGGTTTTGGTCCCTGCTCGACATACGCGCCGGCGTGCCGACCGTGCTCGATGACACGGCCGAGGCGTTCGTGCCACAGATGACCAACCTGCAGCTTATCGGCGGAATCAGCTTTACCAAGGGCTGCTACACGGGCCAGGAGGTCGTGGCGCGCATGCAGTACCTCGGAAAGCTGAAGCGTCGCATGTACCGGGCCCGCATCGGTGGCGACGAGTTTCCGGCGCCTGGCACGGAACTCTATTCAGCGAGCAGCGAGTCGGGCCAGGGCGCCGGTCGCGTTGTCGACGCCGCGATATCCCCCGACGGTGGCTACGAGGCGCTGGTGGTGCTGCAGATCAGCAGTGCCGAGGCCGGTGACGTGCACGTGCGCGACGCCGCTGGGCCTTCCGTCCAGCTGCTCGGCCTGCCCTACGCCTTTCCGACCGAAGACGCCTGATCCACACTCAAGTTTCCGCCCTGCGTACCGCAGTACTCGATACCCAAGCAGGAACACGGATACCAGCCATGCTGAACGCTGCCCAGGCCGACGATCTCGCGGACGAAATACGCAACGAAATCGAAAGCAATCAGATCCAGCTGCCGACGCTGCCGGAGGTGGCGCTCAAGGTCCGCGACGCGGTCGAGAGCGAGAACGCGGATTCCGCGTCGATCGCAAGCATGGTCGCCAACGACGCCGCCCTGTCGGCGCGCCTGCTGCAGGTCGCCAACAGCCCGCTGTACCGCGGACGCGTCGAGATCGACTCGATCCAGCAGGCGGTGACCCGGCTCGGCCTCAAATTGGTGCGCAGCCTGGTCGTCAGCCTGGCGATGAAACAGATCTTCCAGGCCACATCGGATGCGCTCGACCATCAGTTCCGCCAGATCTGGGACGACAGCCTCCAGGTCGCCGCGATCAGCCGCGTACTGGCCAGTGGCGTACCTGAACTCGAGAACGAACAGGCGTTGCTGGGCGGATTGATCCACAACATCGGTGCGCTGCCGATACTGACCAAGATCGACGAACGCTTCGGCTTCGATGCCGACGTCGAGATGATCGATACCATGATCGCTGAGCTCGCGCCGGATATCGGCGAGCGTATCCTCAAGCACTGGAATTTCGCCGAGTCGCTCGCCAACATCCCGACCGCGTGCCAGGACCTCGGCTACGATCCCGGGCCGTTTCCCACCTATGCCGATATCGTACTGGTCGCCCGCGTGCAGAACGTCGCCGCCAAGACGGGTATCGAAGGTGACTGGGCGAACGTCCCGGCGTTCGCCAAGATCGGCGTCGAACCCGAGGTCGTGATCGTCAACATGGAAGGTCCTGCCGAGGAGATCGCCGAGGTGCGTACGATGCTGGAGGGATGACGGCCCTTTCACGGCATCCGCACGCCTGCGATAATCGCGCACGAATCCATCCGCACCAGCAACCGGGGTGCCTGCCTTGCCGTCCGCAGCAGACAGCGACGACCCACGTCCCTTGATCGTTCATGTACTGTATCGCCTGCAGGTGGGCGGGTTGGAGAACGGCGTCGTGAACCTGGTCAACCTGATGCCACGGGACAGCTATCGACATGCGATCGTCTGCCTGTCGGAGGCGACCGACTTCCGTAGCCGCATTCAACGCGACGATGTATCCGTTTATGAGATGCACAAACGGCCCGGACAGGACTTCGCCACATGGCTGCGGCTGTTCCGCCTGTTCCGTCGCATCCGCCCAACCCTGGTCCATACGCGCAACATCGGCTGTCTCGAAGCGCAGATACCGGCGTGGCTGGCACGAGTGCCCTGCCGCGTGCACGGCGAACACGGCTGGGATGTCAACGACCCGGACGGAAGCAACCGCAACTACCGCCTGCTGCGTCGTCTGCATGCGCCCCTGGTGCAGCGGTTCATCGCCCTGTCGCGCGAACTGGAGCGTTACCTGATCAGCGCGGTCGGCATCGCCGCGCGCAAGGTCACGCGAATCTACAACGGCGTCGACACGACCCGGTTCCATGCGACCGGGCAGAATGCCCTTCCACCCACGATCCGCACCGCGGACAGCATCGTGTTCGGTACCGTCGGCCGCATGCACGGCGTCAAGGATCAGCTCAACCTCTGCCGCGCGTTCGCGACGCTGTGCCACGATCGCCCCGACCTCGCGGCGAGGCTGCGCCTGGTGCTGGTCGGCGACGGACCGCTGCGCGCACAGGCTGCGTCCGCACTCGACGCCGCCGGGCTGGCCGATCGCACCTGGCTCCCCGGCAGTCGTGACGACGTTGCGCAAATCATGCAGGGTCTCGACGTCTTCGTACTGCCGTCGCTTGCCGAGGGCATCTCCAATACCATACTCGAGGCCATGGCCTGTGGACTGCCGGTCGTCGCCACGAACGTGGGCGGCAATGCCGAACTGGTCGACGAAGGCCGCACCGGCACACTGGTGCCGGCTGCAGATCCGGTTGCCCTGGCAGCCGCCATGGCGATCTATGCCGACAGCCCCGCACTGCGCCGACAGCATGGCGCGACCGCGGTGCAGCGCATCGAGCAGCTGTTCAGCATGCAGCGAATGACCGCCGCGTATGCCGGTGTCTACGACGAACTCATCGGGAGGCGCGGGATCGCGCACTGAACCTATGTGTGGCATAGCCGGCATCTTCGACACCCGGGGGCGCGAGGTTCCCGACGCCAAGCTGATCGCGCACATGACCGACGCGTTGACGCATCGGGGTCCTGATGAATCCGGCTACCACCGCGAACCCGGCCTTGCGCTGGGTCATCGCCGCCTCTCGATCATCGACATCGCCAGCGGCCAGCAGCCGTTGCCGGACGTCGACGGTACGAGCTGCATCGTGTTCAACGGCGAGATCTACAACTTCGTTGCACTCAGGGGCGAGCTCGAACAGCTGGGGTTCCGTTTCCGCACCCACTCCGACACCGAGGTTATCCTGCAGGCTTGGCGTGCGTGGGGCGCGGCCTGTGTCGAACGTCTGCGCGGTATGTTTGCGTTCGCCATCTGGGATCAGGCGCATCGCCGCCTGTTCCTGGCTCGAGATCGCCTCGGGATCAAGCCTCTCTACTATGCGCTGCTGCCCAACGGCCACTTCGTTTTCGGCTCCGAACTGAAGGCGCTGCTGCCACACCCGTCGCTGGCGCGCGAACGTGATCCGCGCGCGATCGAAGACTACTTCGCCTACGGATACATCCCTGAACCGCGCAGCATATTCACCGCGGTGAAGAAGCTGCCACCGGGACACACCCTGCTGATCGAGATGGGGCAAAAATCACTGCCGCGCCCCAGCCAGTATTGGGACATCCCGTTCCGGGACTGCGGCGTGCGCAGCCAGGACGAGGCGGAACTGGAGCTGATCGAGCGCCTGCGCGAAGCCGTGCAGATCCGCCTGGTGGCCGAGGTGCCGCTGGGCGCCTTTCTGTCCGGCGGAGTGGATTCCAGCGCCATCGTCGCGTTGATGTCGGGACTGGTGGATCAACCGGTCAAGACCTGCGCCATCGGTTTCGATGTCGCCGAGTACGACGAGTCGAACTATGCCCGCATGGTCGCCGAGCGCTACGGCACCGACCACCGCCTGGACACCGTGCAGGGCGACGACCACGCGCTGGTCGACAAGCTCGGCTGGCTCTACGACGAACCCTTCGCCGACAGCTCGGCGATGCCCACCTACCGCGTCTGCGAGGCGGCGCGCCGGCGGGTCACGGTCGCATTGTCCGGCGACGGTGGGGACGAAAACCTGGCCGGCTACCGTCGCTATCGAATGCACATGGCCGAAGAACGGCTGCGCGGCCTGCTGCCGCTGGGCCTGCGCCGCACCGTGTTCGGACCGCTCGGCGCACTGTACCCCAAGGCCGACTGGGCGCCGCGGTTCCTGCGCGCCAAGACCACGTTCGAATCACTCGCCCGAGACAGTGTCGGGGCATGGTTCCACAGCGTGTCGCGCATGCGCGATGCTCAGCGCGATCGACTTTTCAGCGAAAGCCTTCGACGCGAGCTCGACGGCTACAACGCGGTCGACGTGCTGCGCCAACACGCCGCGTGCGCGCCGAGCGACCACCCGCTGTCATTGGTACAGTATCTCGACCTGAAGACCTTTCTGGTGGGTATCCTGCACAAGGTGGATCGAGCCAGCATGGCGCACTCTCTCGAGGTGCGCGTGCCGCTTCTCGACCATGTGCTGGTCGAGTGGATGTCCGGGCTGAAGCCGGATTGGAAGCTCAACGGCGGTGACGGCAAGCACCTGTTCAAGCGCGCGTTACGCCCTCTGCTGCCGGATGACGTGCTGTACCGCCCGAAACAGGGTTTCTCGGTTCCTCTTGCACAGTGGTTCCGAGGTCCGTTGCGCGAGAAGTACCGCAGCGAGGTGCTCAGCGAGGAGATCGCGGACAGCGGGCTGTTCGACACCCGCTACCTCGAGCAGCTGTTGTCGCAGCACGACAGCGGCCGCCGCGACAACAGCGTCGTCATGTGGCAGCTGCTGATGTTCGCGCTGAGCACCAGGCACCTCACAGCGAGCTGATTCGCGCACTGCGGCAGCAATCGCGACCCGGCCACATCAGCGAGCCGGTGCGATTGTCGTTGCCAGCCGCATCGCCCGCCATCGACGCTTGTGACGCGTCGGTGGACGAACAGCACGGGTCAGCTCAACGGTCGAGCGTCACGTTGGCCTGCAGCGCGGCATGCGCCGCGGCCAGACGGGCGACGGGCACCCGCGGCGCCGAACACGACACGTAGTGCAAGCCGGCCTTGTGGCAGAACGCGATCGACGACGGATGACCGCCATGCTCGCCACAGATCCCGAATGACATATCCGGCTTGGCCTGACGACCCCACTGCACCGCGATCTCCATCAGTTTGCCGACACCTTTGGCATCGAGCACCTCGAACGGATTGTCGTGCAGAATCCCGCTCTGGTTGTACATCGGCAGGAACTTGTTCTCGGCGTCCTCGCGTGAGAACGAGAAGGTCGCCTGGGTCAGGTCGTTCGTACCGAACGAGAAGAAGTCGGCCTCGGCGGCAAGACTCTCTGCCCGCATGCAGGCGCGCACGACCTCGATCATCGAGCCGAAGCGGCAGCTGAGTTTCTGCCCGGTGCGCGCCTCGACCTCGTCGCGTATCTCGTCGACGTACTGGCGGATCCAGCGCAACTCCTCGACCGTACAGACCTGCGGCACCATCATCTGTGGATGGACTTCCAGACCCTTGGCGAGGCACTCCGCCTCGGCCTCGAGTATCGCGCGGATCTGCATACGGTAGATCTCGGGGAACGTGATCCCGAGGCGTACACCGCGGTGCCCGAGCATCGGGTTTACCTCGGTCAGCGCACGCACCTTGCGCAGCATCTGCTCCTTTTTGGCCAGCGCCGCCTCGACCAGATCCTGACGCACGATCAGCGGCACCTTCTCGCCCGCCTTGTCGCCGTCGAGCAGCATCGTCGAACCGGCCAGCACCTCCAGGCCGCGCACCGAATCACGCAGGTGTTCAAGCTGGTCGATGTCGTCCTGCAACTGGCGCTCACTCGGCAGGAACTCGTGGATCGGCGGGTCGAGCAGGCGAATCGTCACCGGGTACGGCGCCATCGTCTCGAACAGCGCGCGGAAGTCTCCGCGCTGCATCGGCAGCAGCTTGTCGAGTGCGGCCTGCCGCTGTTCCTCGTTCTCGGCGACGATCATCTCGATGACGACCGGCAGCCGCTCGACCGCGTTGAACATGCGTTCGGTGCGGCACAAACCGATGCCCCTGGCACCGAAGCGCAGCGCACGCGCGGCATCCGGCGGCGTATCCGCGTTCGCCATTACACGCAGGAACGCAACCTCGTCCGCCCACTGCAGCAGCTGGTTCAGCTCGTCGGTGAAGTCAGGTTCGACCATCGGCACCCGGCCAAGGAACACGTTGCCGCTCGAGCCGTCGATCGTGATCATGTCGCCTTCCTTGATCACCTGGCCGCCGACGTAGGCCTCGCGACGCTGGACGTCGACGACGATACCCTCGGCGCCTGCCACGCACGGTTTGCCCATGCCGCGCGCGACCACGGCGGCGTGCGAGGTCTTGCCACCGCGGCTGGTCAGTATGCCCTGCGCGGCAAAGAAGCCGTGGATGTCCTCGGGCTTGGTCTCTTCGCGCACCAGGATCACGGGGCGCCCCATGTCCTTGCCCTGGACCTCGGCACGATCGGCGTCGAACACGGCCTGACCGGAGGCTGCTCCGGGCGATGCCGGCAGCCCCTGCGCAAGTGGTTCGCCCTTGAACGCGGGACTCAGGCGCGGGTACAGCATCTGCTCGAGGTGATCCGGATTGATCCGCAGCAGCGCCTGCTCTTTGCCGATCAGCTCGGCTTTTGCCATCTCGACCGAGGTGCGCACCATCGCGACGGCGTTCATCTTGCCATTGCGCGTCTGCAGGCAATACAACACACCACGTTCGATCGTGAACTCGAAGTCCTGCACCTCCTTGTAATGACCCTCGAGACGATCGCGCAGTTCGCTGAGCTGGCGCGCCATCTCCGGCATCTCGACGGCCAGCTGGTGAATGGGCTTGGGCGTGCGGATGCCGGCGACCACGTCTTCTCCCTGCGCGTTGACCAGGTACTCGCCAAACAGCTTGTCCTCGCCGGTGCCCGGGTTGCGTGTGAACGCCACGCCGGTCGCCGAGTCGTTGCCACGGTTGCCGAACACCATGGTGCACACGTTGACTGCAGTGCCATTCGCCATGTCCGGCGTGATCTTGAACTGCCGGCGGTAGTCGACCGCGCGTTTGCCCATCCACGAACCGAAAACCGCCTTGATCGCGATTTCGAGCTGCTCCATCGGATCCTGCGGGAACGGCCGACCCGTGTGGTCTTCGAACACCCTCAAAAAACGCTCGCTGACCTGCTTGAGATCATCCGCCGACAACCCGACATCCTCCTTCACATGTGCGGCCTGCTTGACCGCATCGAACTGCTCGTCGAACAGTTCGTCAGGCACGCCCATCGCGACCTTGCCGAACAGCTGGATGAAGCGCCGGTAGGCGTCGTAACCGAAACGCGCGTCACCGGTCTGACGGATCTCGCCCTGCAGCGTCTCGGCGTTCAAGCCGAGGTTGAGGATCGTGTCCATCATGCCGGGCATCGACATCGCCGAACCGCTACGCACGGATACCAACAGCGGATTCTCCGGATCGCCGAAGCCCTTGCCCGTCAACTGTTCGACATGCGCCATGTGTTCGCGCACCTGATCCATCATGTCGGCCGGGACGTCTTTGCTTCCGGAATCGAGGTAATGCAGACAGGCCTCGGTCGAGATGACGAAACCAGGCGGAACGTTCAGACCGATCTGCGTCATTTCACACAGATTGGCACCTTTGCCTCCGAGCAGCTGCTTGTTGCGGCCGTCACCTTCCGAGAATGCGAAAACCCACTTGTGCGTACCGGAATCCTGGCTCACCTTGGTTCCACCTCTTGATGCGCTCTATTATCGGGATTGTCCCGCCTCGTCGAGCAACTGTGACGCGGGACGACAGCCGGACCGCGGTCCGGCGCAAAAAAGGAAAGCGTAGTCAATTCTGACGGCGACACAATCGCAGCCTGCCGCCAAGCACCGGCCATGTTCCGCTACCCAGGGCAGGTGCGATGCTACGTGGTACGGTAACACCAACGCTGCCCAAGACTTCGGCCAGCGGCCAGCGACAAAAAGGTTGTCAGCAGACGCCAGCGGTGGCGCACTTCGCGCAAAGGGAATGATTATTCCGCCGTCACGCCTCAAGTCGCATGTGCGGAAACAGCAGCACGTCACGAATCGACGGCGAATCTGTGAACAGCATCACCAGTCGATCGATACCGATGCCCTCGCCCGCCGTCGGCGGCAGGCCGTGTTCGAGCGCGCGGATGTAGTCGGCGTCGAAATGCATCGCCTCCTCGTCGCCGGCCTCCTTCTCCTCGACCTGGCGTCGAAAGCGTTCGGCCTGGTCCTCCGGGTCGTTGAGCTCGGAAAAACCGTTGGCGATCTCGCGGCCCCCGATGAAGAACTCGAAACGATCGGTGACGAACGGATCGTCGTCGTTGCGCCGCGCCAACGGCGACACCTCGGTCGGGTATGCGGTAATGAAGGTCGGATCCTTGAGCTGATGTTCGGCGGTGGCCTCGAAGATCTCGATCTGCACCTTGCCCAAACCGTAGGTCGGCTTCACGTCGCAGCCCAGGCGGCGGGCAATCGCGGTCGCACGTTCCAGGTCATCGAGGTCGCCGGCGACGATGTCAGCATTGAAGTGCAGGATCGCCTCCTTGACCGACATGCGCGCGAACGGCTTGCCGAAATCATAGGTCTCGCCCTGGTACGGCACGCTCGTCGTGCCGAGCAGGTCGACGGCAATGCCGCGCAGCAGCGCCTCGGTGCGGTCCATCATGTCGCGATAGTCGGCATAGGCCTCGTAGAACTCGATCATCGTGAATTCAGGATTGTGGCGGGTCGACAGTCCTTCGTTGCGGAAGTTGCGATTGATCTCGAACACCTTTTCGAAACCGCCGACGACGAGACGCTTCAGGTACAGCTCCGGCGCAATGCGCAGGAAAAGCGGCATGTCCAAAGCGTTGTGATGCGTGACGAAGGGCTTGGCCGACGCGCCGCCGGGGATCACCTGCATCATCGGCGTCTCGACCTCGAGGAAGCCGGCGTCGACGAAATAGCGCCGGATGTACTCGATGATGCGTGAACGCAGGACGAAGGTATCGCGCGCCGTCTGATTGACGATCAGGTCGACGTAGCGCTGCCGGTAGCGCTGCTCCTGGTCGGCTAGGCCATGCCACTTCTCCGGCAAAGGTCGCAGGGCCTTGGTCAGCAGCGTCGCGCTGTCGAGGTAGACATAAAGGTCACCCTTGCCCGACTTGTGCACCGGCCCCTCGCCGCCGACGATGTCGCCGAGGTCCCAGCCCTTGATCTCTTCAAGCAGCTCCGCGGGCAGGTTCTTCTTGTCGATGTAGAACTGGATACGGCCGGACATGTCCTGGATCACGACGAACGGGCCGCGCTGCGCCATGACGCGCCCAGCGACACGCGCGCGCTGGTTCAGCGCCTCGAGTTCCTCCTTCGATCTATCGCCGAGCCGATCCTGCAGCTCGGCCGCCAGCACGTTGCGCCGGAAGGCATTGGGGAACGCATTCCCGTTGCGCCGGATCGCGGCGAGTTTTTCACGGCGCACCGCGATGAGCTTGTTCTCGTCTTGCTGCATGTCGGTCATAACAGGTCTATCTCAATTGAAGGTCCGCGGTCGGAGTCCCGCCGGCCTGGCATCCACGGTCATCCGCTGCGCCAGGCGCCGGCACGCGCCCGTCAGGTCGCGTATCAAAGCCCGCTCTTCAGGCTGGCCTCGATGAATTCGTCGAGGTCGCCGTCGAGCACGGCTTGCGTGTTGCCGGTCTCGACCCCGGTGCGCAAATCCTTGATCCGCGACTGGTCGAGTACGTAAGAGCGAATCTGGCTGCCCCAGCCGATGTCCGACTTGCTGTCTTCGAGCGCCTGCTGGTCGGCATTGCGCTTCTGCATCTCGAGCTCGTACAGCTTGGCCTTGAGCTGTTTCATCGCCTGGTCCTTGTTCTTGTGCTGCGAACGATCGTTCTGACACTGGGTCACGATCCCGGTCGGCAGGTGCGTGATGCGCACCGCGGACTCGGTGCGGTTGACGTGCTGGCCGCCCGCGCCCGATGCACGATAGACGTCGATGCGCAGGTCGGCCGGGTTGATCTCGATCTCGAACGAATCGTCGATCTCGGGCGAAACGAACACCGAACTGAATGACGTATGCCGGCGGTTGCCGGAATCGAACGGCGACTTGCGCACCAGGCGGTGCACGCCGGTCTCGGTGCGCAGCCAGCCGAACGCATGGTCACCCTCGAAGCGGATCGTCGCCGACTTGATCCCCGCGACCTCGCCCGGCGACACCTCCATCAACTCCGTCTTGTAGTCATGCTGTTCGCCCCAGCGCAGATACATGCGCAGCAGCATCTCCGCCCAGTCCTGGGCTTCCGTGCCGCCGGAACCCGCCTGGATATCGAGGAAGGCGTTGGCCGAATCGGTCTCACCGGAAAACATGCGGCGGAATTCCAGCTCCGCGACACGCTGGTCGTAACCGTCCACGTCGGCGGCGATTGACGCGACCGTGTCGGTATCGTCCTCATCGACCGCGATCTCGAGCAGATCGGCGGCATCGGCAAGGCCGGCCGTCAGCTCGTCCATGTTGTCGACGACGATCTCCAGCGAGGCGCGTTCGCGCCCGAGGGACTGGGCACGCTCCTGGTCGTTCCAGATCGTCGGGTCCTCGAGTTCGCGCAGGACCTCGGTCAGGCGCTCTTTCTTGCCCTCGTAGTCAAAGATACCCCCTGAGGGACTGCAAACGTCCCCTCAGATCGGCGATTTTGTTGGTGATCGGGTTGATGTCCTGCATGCTGAGCTCCGGCGATCAAGCCGGGTATATTAGCGTAATGCCGCCACCTTCCCCAACCGCGACCGACACCCCTCAGACGACCGGAAACAGACCGCTGAACGGTTGCCCCTCGCGCGGTGCCGCCATCATGTCGGCCACGGTCTCGCGCCAGGTATGGTAGTGGGCGGTCTCCTTGTGCGCCTTCGCGTCCGCCGCGCTGGCGTAGGCCTCGTACAGCACGAAATGGGTTGGATCGGCGGCATCCTGCAGGATATCGAAGCGGCGGTTGCCGGGCTCGGCGACCGAACCGAGGTGATTCAAACGGCAGGCCTCGACGAAGTCGGTGATCGATTCGGGCCTGACCCGGACATGAACCAGTGTCACGTGCATGCGTTTTACCTCTCTGCGATGGATGGTGGAACCGAAACGGGTGGCTCGACCGCGTGCGTCGAAATCCACGCCGACAGCAGCATGGTCAGGATCACGCTGGAGGCGAAGGCGTAGATGCCGGCCTCGACCCGCGCCTCGGCGAGCGAGCCGAGTTTCACCGACACGACCAGCAGCGCAACCACGAACACGTCGAGCATGGACCACTTGCCATAGGTGGCCATCCAATGCAGGTGCCGCCGATGGCGCTCGCCGTGGGACGGGTCGAAGTTCCAGACCAGCAGCAACAGCAGGATCTTCAGGATCGGGAACACAACGCTGAACGTGCCCACCAGCGCGAACAGGCCCCACTCCGCCTCGCGCGCGAGCTGCTGCAACGCCGACAGCAGGCTCACGGTGTTGGAAAAGACGTAGAACTTCTCAAGCGTGAGAATCGGCGCCTGCAGGCCGTAGAACAGCAGACCCAGGGATCCCAGCAGCGCCAGATTGACGAGCACGCCCGCCAGCGGGCGCCGGAATGCATAACTGTTGGTAAGACTCATGAAAAGGGTCGCTTGCGGCGTTGCAGGCGCAGCTTACCCTGTATGGGGCCATACCGGGCCGGTTGTCGTCCGTGCGCTTCGCGGCCGGCGCTCAACGCACCTCGCGACGATAGATCAGGTCGTTGCCGCGGTTGAAGATGCCAAACGTGGCCCGTGCCGACGGATCCTGGTCGCCACCGCCCGTCCAGTCGAACTCGAGCCACAATGGCGCATCGACCTGCGCCCCGATCACGCCGCTGTTGCCGGTCCCAGGGGCCTGCAGGTTCAACGTGAACAGCCCCGAGGTCGGTGTCGTCGTGAACTGCTGTGCCGGCTGACCGGCCAGCGCACACCCGACGCCACTCAGGTTCAGCGAATCCCATACGCAGGTCTCCGACGGTAGCAGGCCGTCGCTCGCATCCAGGTCGGCGAGGGACACAGCGCCGAGCACGGTGCAGGCGTCGCCGTCCTCGACGACGAAACCCTGGCTGGCGCCACGATAGGTTTCGACGCGCAGTGGCAGCGCCAGATCGAGCAGCTCCGATCCATGCGCATTGCCAAGGTTGACCCGACCGTATCGCACCACCGTGCTGCCGATCGTCGCGGCGTCGCAGTTTGCCGCTGTCGCGCAATCACCACTCGCGGCAGCGTTCATGTCGCGGCCGCTCAGCAGCGTCAGTCCGCCGTCATTGTCGGCAACACGTACACCGAGTTGCAATGCATCGTAGGGCCCGTCTGCGCCGGCGTTCCGGGCGAATACGGCGTTGCCCGAACTGATACTGAACAGGCCATTGTTCCAGCTACCCGGGGCACCGCTGATGCGGCTGCCGAGGTCGGTGCCCGCGTCGCCATCTTCGGCGACGAGCAAGACCGCCGCCTTGGCAAATGCGTCGCGGTAGTTGTGGGTACGTGCACCCGCCAGATTGCGGGCCTCGAGCACCACGTCGATGCCGAGCGCATCCTGCGCCATATAGGTGAACGCGCCGCAGCCGGCCGTGACCGAGCCGCTCGCCAGCGCAAAATGGTCGGGGATGAAGCGTCCGATGTTGGCGCTCTGTGACGCGCTCAGTGCCTCGCCGAGATAGTTTGGCGGCGTCGCCGTGATGCGCACGACGCCGACCTCGTCGTAGGACTGCGTAAGATTCAGTGAACCGGAATCGGCCGCCGCAAGATCGACGCTGGCGATCCCGAGCGATCCCGTGGCACCGCCCACAGGCGCCACCGGCTGTGCCGACAGCGCAATGCCGGCGAGCCGGAAATTGGGCGTCGTCGCATTGCCGGTGCAGAAGTCGGTGTCGCTTTCACCGGCGGATTCCCACCCCACGGCACGCACATTGACATCGAATCCGGAACCCGCGGCAGCGGCGATGCTGCATGACGCATCACCGGAGGCGCACGCGCTGGCCGGGTCGGTTGCCTCCACGCACAACCCGGCCGGAACCACGACGAACGCATTGCTCGAACCGTAGAGCTGGGTCTCGGCGTGCTGCGCGGTCGCCGGCAGGATGGCACGCGCGTGCACGATCACCTCGCCGACATCGCTGTAGGCCATGTCGAATGTGGCGATGCCGCTGGCGTCGAACGTCAGGTCGACGGCCTGGTACGCATTAACGCTACCGGAGGGATTGCCGGGCACCGCGACGCCGGCAACCGTCGCTGTCTGGCCGGCAACACAGCTCGTCGGTTCGACACATTCGAGTGCGAATTCGACCGTCTGGCTACCGACGATTCGGCTCCCGCACACGCCGCTGCCCGAATCGGTCTCGACCGCACGCACGCTGACGACCTGCGCACCCGGCGCCAGCGAAAAATCTTTGCCTGCGAGCTGGGTCGCGATGGCGTCGGGGACGCCGTCGGCGTAGAAGCGCAGCGCCGAGGGTTCGAAACTGAGGTCGGGATCCTCGTCGACGAATTCGCTCGCGCCATTGGCATCCAGCACATTGATGTTGACCGTGCCTCCAGCCGGGCGGCTCAACCACAGCTGAACCGAGGTCTCGCCACTGGCAAACTCGTACTCGGCCTGACCGCCGCCGATCACGGCGAAACTGCCACCGCCGGTGTACGACCAGCTCGCATCAGCCGCGACACCACCGCTGTCGGTATCGATCGCGGTCAGGGTCACGCGCGTGCCTGCCCCGGGCTCCGCGCTGCCATGCGACCCGTCGTGTGCCGTCAACGTGATTGCCGAGGCCTCGCAGGTGACGCCCGTGGCGCCATGCGATACGGCATAGTGATCGATGCCGCAGGTCGGCGTGCGTATGCCGATGTCGACGTTGTCGATGTAGATCTCGTCGCTGCCGCCGAGGCTGCTCGACGTGCGCAGGCGGATGCGCGTGTTGGACGATGCATAGCTGCTGATGTCGTAGCTGACCGACTGGTAGGTCGCATCGCTGCCCGGCCCGGTGAATCGGTCGAGTTCGCGCCAGGTCGATCCGCCGTTGCCGGACACATACAACGCGGCATAGTCCGTCGTCGCGTCCAGGTCCGAGCGACGGTAGTCGAGACTCAGGGTCACCAGTGTGCCCGAGGGATGCCCGGACAGATCGATTTCGCGGTACACACCCTCGCCGCCACCGTCGTTGTCGCGCAGCTGCAGCACCTGGCTTCCACCGTCTGAGACGACCGCAATATCGCCGGCAGAGGCCCCATCCGATTCGTTGAATTCGATCCAGTCGCCGGCCCAGCTCATCGACCCGGTGCTGCCGACGAAATCGCCGCTCTCGAAGTCATCGGCGGCGTTGTCGGTCAGTCCGTAGCGGAACGTCAGGTAAGGATCCTCGACATGGTGTTCCGTGGCACTGCCGTCGTTGACGTGAAAATTGGTCACGACCGGGTCTGGATAACCGAACTGCAGGATCGCCTGTCCGTTATCGCCGGCTGCAAAGACGTAACGCGCCACGCCGCCGCCGAGGTCGGTCAGCGTTCCGGCGCCGGAAACGTTGGCCCAGCTGCCGTTCCCGGTCGATGCGCTGATGTCGACCGTACCCGTGTAGCCGGTGTCGACGCTGTGGTCGCTGTTGTGCCGCGTGACCGTGACATTGACGGCGTTACTACGGCACAGGTTGACACTGCTCTGCACCGACAGCGCGAAATGAGCACGATCGCGATAGAACACGATGGCAGTACCGGCACCCACGGCATTGCTGCGGTCGAAGCTGTACTGGGTGTAGTCGCTGCCATTGACCTGGACGCCGATCGTGGCGCTGTCGCCGGTTGCGTTGCCGTTGCCGTACTGGAACTTGAATTCACCATCCTCGTACAGGACCACCTGGAGGTTGTACACACCGGTGTAGTCGTAGTTCGGCAGGTCGTCCCAACTGACCACGAAATAGCGATGCGGCGAGCTGCCGTACATGCTGTAGCGCACGGTACCGCCGCGACCCGGGTTCAGGTCGTCCCAATAGACGTAAATCGCACGGTCGCCGCCGCTATGGGGCAGGGCCTCGTTCTCGTAGTCGCGGTGCAATGCCTGGTCGGCGCCGAACTGGAGGATGCCATTCGACAGGATCCGCACCTGGGAATAGGTGGTGCCGCCGAACGGGAAGTTGAAGCCGATGTTGACGACGTCCTTGTCGTCATCGACCGGGTAGCTCGTGTTACTGCGGTCCCAGTTGACGTCGGTCGATGCCGTCTCCCAGGCGAATGGCGCCGTGTCGTCGTACTTGTAGGTCGCTCCCTGGACCATGCCGCAGGCGCACAGCAGCAGCACACCGATCGCGCGACACCTGCCCCGCCACATCGCCATCATCCCCCGGCCACCACGGCACTGAGCCGGCGCGTGACGTAGGTGGGGTCACCAAAGCTGCCGATGCCCGCCGTGACGCTGACATCGTGCATCGGATAGCTGTCAGTCCCCTCGGTCACCATCTGGGTGTTGCAGGCATCGACAGTGATTGTGAATCCGTCGAGCACCGGCGTGGCCGGCAGCGTCGCACACGTGTCGCCGGCCCCCAGCCTGTACACGACCCACTCGATTCCCGACTGCGCGGCGTACATCGCCTGGGACGCGCGCACTGCGAGTGCGGTGGAGGCATGCGACGTGGTGCTCAAAGCGCTGAGATAGACGCCGAGTGCCGACACCACGACCAGCACGAACAGCGCGCTGATGAGCGTGAATCCGGCAGCCTGATGATGCATTCGTGCAGTCATGTCCCGTTCAAGACTCCGACCTGCTGCAACAAATTGACACTTTCCCCCGCCTCACTGACCGTGATCCTGACCGTCAGCATGGCGTTGCGCGTCGGGGTGCCTGGGCTGTACGAGAAACTGCATGCGCTGACGCGGTCCGCGAGCAACGCCGACTCGGCAGGGTTGGCCGTTGCGAGCAGCTCTGCGTGTGAGTCGACGTCCGCCTGTGCGGCATGGATATCGTAACCCTGGTAGCGACGCAGCACGCCGGCACCGAGGTCGCACAGGTAGCTGACCGGCGAATCCACGATGAAGAAGCGCTGCCCGGGAGAGGTCGCTGGAAATGCGGCCGAACCGCTGCTGAACCTACTGTTGTCGAACGTCACCGATGAGGCGTTCGCGCCAACCAGCGTCGCAATGTTGTCGCGCTGCCAGGCATCGGTACCGGAGTACCCGGTGTTGTAGATGACGACACAGGCCGCATTGCCGTCGCGACAGGCGTCGGGATCGGCCGACGTCGCGAGACCTGCCGGCAGGTCGAGTCCTCCCAGCACGTCGAACGTGGCATCGGCATCCGCCGGGTTGAAACTCAGTTCGTCACCAGGGGGCGAAGCACGGTAGCGCCCCCCTGCGACCGTGCGCAGGTATTCGAGACATGCGCCTCCACAGCCCACCCGCAGACTGTTCGGCAGCGCCGCGTGCACGTCGTGGCCGATGCGTTCGACTGCAGTCTCTGCGATCTCGACCAGGCGGGCGCGTCTGCTCTGGTCGACATAGGCCTCGACCGGCACCGAGATGAACTGCATCACCGACAGCGACAGGATGGCGCTGATCGCGATGACCACGACCAGCTCGACGATTGTGAACCCTTTTTCGAACCGCCCGCGACCGCGCATCAGTTCAACCTGTAGGCATTCAGCGTCAGGCCGAAAGCGGCATTGCCGTCTAACGTCACGGTGACCGTGATGCGCTGCGCGGGATCGGTGCCGAGCGTCACCGGCGTGACCGACACCGCGACATTGTAGGCGGCAAGATCGGCAATCAGGTTGCCGTACTGATCGATGGCCCCGCTGCTGTCGTCGAGCCCGTCGTAATCGGTGACATCGTCAAACGTCGCGCGACTCTCACCCGCCTCGGGCCCACCGACGTCACCACCGCTCGGCTCGCTCAATGCCTGTGACAGGATCTCTTCGAGATAGGCATTGGCGATGGAAAGGGCCTGTGTTCTGATCATCGGGTCGGCACTGGTCCGGGTCGTGTTCGCGACCACCATCATCACGCCGGTAAGCGACACCGCGATGATCGAGATCGAGATCACCAGCTCGATCAGCGTCGCGCCGCGATGTCGGGTCGGGTAACGCATGCTCAGTGGACGAAGCCGGTGGTGGGTTCGACGGTGATGCTGCGCGAACCCACGGCAACGGTGGCCGCGCTCGACAGTACCGTGCCACTGGCGTGATCGTAGGGCGTACCCGTCGCATCGAAATAGATATCGAGCGCACCGACCGCCACGCCGCTCGGTGCGGAATCCGACCAGGTGCCGGCGCCCGGACGCTGCACGGCGCGGGTCAGCGCCCCGCTGTCACACGCGGTCGCGCGTTGCCACAGTGCGTAGCCCGCCGGTGTTATCTCGGCGCGCGTGTCGCAGCCCGACGCGACCGCCAGGCCACGCGCCTGTCGGATGGCCGCCGCAGTCACGTCGGCGAAACCCATCTCCTCGAAACGGCTCGCGGTGAAGAAATGCGGCATGGCGTTGGCGGCGAGGATGCCCATCAGCACCATCACGACAACCAGTTCGACGACCGTGTAGCCGACCATCGATCGCCCACACGCAAGAACGCGGCCGCCTGGCCGCGTTCTGTGCTGCACGATTGCGGACGCCACGGGTGCCCCCGTGCCACGTTACGGGTTGGTGACGGTGAGCGCGCCTGACGATGCGTTGTAGGCGACGCTACGCCCCGCGCTGTCTCCCTGGTAGGCGTAGGTGCAAACCTGCCCGGCCGCGCTGGCCAGGTAGTCGGAACCCGCCGCCGAGTCGACCGTGGGCGGGTTCTGCATCACGCCGGTCCAGACCTCGACACAGGCATCCGCGTCGTCGATCGTCGCGTTGCCGCCGGTGCCCACGGGCCAGCCGCTGGCATTCGAATCGACGGTGCCGTCGCCGAAGTTGGCGACGTTGGCCTGTGCCGCGGAGTGCCCGTTGGCGACCCACTGCGCCCGGAACATGGCGATGCCCGATCCGAAACCGCCGGCGGCGCCGTCGACGGCGGCCTGATGCGCCTGGGTTTGCACGTTCATGAACCGCGGTAACGCGGTGGCAGCCAGGATGCCGAGGATGATGATCACGACCACCAACTCGACCAGGGTAAAACCGGCTTGTTTGTTCATTCGAGACTCCTCGATCTCCGTCGCTTGCGGTGCGCGGCCACCGATTCGTCTCGGACGACCACATTCGCCGGTTTTATCGACGCCCGCGGCCGAAGCTTTAACCTCCTGTGCAGATGAGAGATTTGAACCGAATCAGGAAGGAGGAACCCAGACCGGCCAACAGCCCGTCCGGTCGCCGGCCGTGAACGGCTCGCACACGCAGCAACCGGCCAGCGCGGCGGGTTCGCCATCGATGAAGATCACCGGCACCCGGTCGCGCAGCCAGGGCGGGATGCCGTACTCGTGGGCCAGCCGCTTGAAGTCGCGCGAGGCGCCCGCTCCCGCGGGCCGGAAGCGCATGCCGGGCCGCCGGTAGCCCACCTCGACGACACCCCGACGCCAGCGCCCGGGGTCGATGCCGGGAGCCGCCTCGCGGCATTCGAGCCTGCCCAGGCCCGGACCGAGGTCGAGGGTCCGGCCATCCCAGCGGCGCAGGGTTTGCGGCGCTGCGACGGTTTCGCCGCTCACCAGCCAGGCCTCGCCGCGAAACCGTCGCAGCGCGTGTCCGGACCAGGTGACGAGCGGCTGTGCATCCGCACGCGCCTGGCACAGCTGGTGCAGCGCCTGGTCGAGCCGCGCGGCCGGCAACGCCGGTGCACCCCTTGCCCGCAGCCATCGTCGCAGCAGGTTCGCCGCGCGCGCGGGCTCGAGCGCACACAGCACGTCGATCCGCAGACGCGCACCGGCGTCGACGCCAGCGCGAGTGAGATCGGCATCTGCCTGTTCGGCGACGGTCTGTGCCGCCTGTGCGCACAAGTGCGCGCTGCGCGCCAGGCTGCGGGCCGCCGCCGGCCAGCGCGCGGTGAGCGCCGGCAGCACCGTGTGACGCAGATAGTTGCGTTCCGGTCCACTGTCGGCGTTGCTCGGGTCGTCGACCCACGCGATCCCACGTGCCCGGGCCCAGGCGAGGATCTCGTCGCGCGACGCTGCCAGCAGCGGCCTGACAAGCCAGCGGCCGTACCAGTCGCGGCAAAGTGGCATCGCCGAAAGGCCTTCCACGCCGGCGCCGCGCAGCATCTGTAGCAGCACGGTTTCGGCCTGGTCCTCCAGATGATGCGCGGTCAGCAGCATGTCGCCTGCTTGCATGGCGTCGCCAATGGCCGCGTAACGGGCCGCACGGGCAGCTGCCTCCGGGCTTTGCCCCGACCGTGCGCGTGCGTCGACCGCCAGCGCCACCAGCGGCATACCGATCGCGGCACACTGCCGCGCACAATGTTCGGCCCACAGACCGGAGTCCCTCTGCAGGCCGTGGTCGACATGCACCGCGGTTACAGGCGCGCCCAGGCGCTCGCGGACCGCCGCCATCAGATGCAGCAGCACGCTCGAATCGACACCGCCGCTGTAGGCGATCCAATAGCTCGCCGCGCGCGGCAGTTCATCGTTGAGAAGGGTGACGATCCGGCCCGGCTCAAGGCCGGTCGGATGGGTATCAGCGGGCCACGACACCGTACGACATCAATCGTTCGTAACGCAGTTCGAGCAGTCGATCGAGACTGACGCTGCTGACGGCATCGATCGCCTTCAGCAGCGCGGACTTGAGGCTGCGCGCCACCGCATCGGGGTCGCGGTGCCCGCCGCCGAGGGGCTCGGGCACGATGTCATCGATAAGGCCGTGCTGCTTCAGGTGGTCGGACGTAATCGCCATCGCCTCGGCTGCGAGCGGCGCCTTTTCGGCGTCCTTCCACAGGATCGACGCGCAACCCTCCGGCGAGATCACCGAGTAGGTGCTGTACTGCAGCATCAGGAGCCGGTCGGCAACACCGATTGCAAGAGCGCCGCCCGAACCACCCTCGCCGATCACGGTCGCGATGATGGGTGTGCGCAGGCCGGCCATCTCGAACAGATTGCGCGCGATCGCCTCGCTCTGCCCCCGCTCCTCGGCACCGACGCCAGGATACGCACCCGGCGTGTCGATGAAGGTCAGCACCGGGAGACCGAAGCGCTGCGCCATGCGCATCAGGCGCAGTGCCTTACGATAGCCTTCGGGACGCGGCATGCCGAAATTGCGGCTGATCTTCTCCTTCGTGTCGCGCCCCTTCTGGTGGCCGATGATCACCACCGGCCTGCCGTCGATGCGGCCCAAACCGCCGACGATGGCCTTGTCGTCGGCGTACGCGCGATCACCGTGCAGCTCCTCGAACTCGTCAACGATACGTGCGACGTAGTCGAGCGTGTACGGACGCAACGGGTGCCGCGCCAGCTGTGAGATCTGCCACGGCGTCAGGCTCGAGAAGATCGATTCGGTCAGAGAACGGCTCTTGCCCTCGAGACGCTCGATTTCCTCCTGGATATTGATCTCGTTGTCGTTGCCAACCAGGCGCAACTCCTCGATCTTGGCCTGTAGTTCCGCAATCGGTTGCTCGAATTCGAGAAAATCAAGATTCATCGTTGTTGTTCAAGAGCCGGCAATTGAATGGTAATGATAACGCATCGGACCGGCGCGGCCCGCGAAACTGGGTCAGCGTGAACGCGCAAATTCCGTGCCGCGGTCGACATCATCCGCGACCGGCGGCGACCCGAAGCGGAATTCGATCGCGTCACAGCCGAGCAGCCGCTGCGCCTGGCGCACGAAGGGGTCGGTCGCGCGGATGCGCCAGGCGTCGCCGAACTGCAGCAGCACCTCCGCGTCGTGGCGTCGGTAGCGTAGGCGCACGACGCAGTTTCCGCCGCGCGCCGGCTCGAACAGCGAGACCAGCGCCTTGACCGCGTCGATTGTCGTCAGGCCGCGCGCGCGCAGCCACTCCTCGCACATCAGCACCTCGACCGACCGCGCCCTTTCGGCGCGCACGTCGTCCAAGCCCTGCACGCGCTCCGCACGGATGCTCAGGCCACCCCGGTATTCGTCGTGCACCAGGCTGCCCTCGACCAGCAACACCCGGTCGCTGACGATCTCGTTGCGAAAACGTTCGTAGGTCTCACTGAACAGTGCCGCCTCGATGCGAGCCGTCTTGTCGTCGAGGAGTACCGAGGCCATCGTGCCGCGTTGGGTGTTACGCCGGTTGACCGCCACCACCATGCCGGCGACGGTGACCTTCTTGCCGCCACGCCGACCGCGCGCCTCGCGCACGTCGTCGAGGCTGAGTCGGGCGATCCGACTGCTGGCCATGGCCTTGATGTCGGCCTCGTAGAAGTCGATCGGGTGTCCGGTCAGGAACAGACCCAGGGTCTCCTTCTCGCCGGCCAGGCGCTGCTCGTCCTCCCATTCCTCGACCGGGTCCGGCACGAAACCGGCATCCGGCTGTACGGGCTCCGCGGCGGCCATGCCAAACAGATCGTCCTGGCCCGTGGCCTGCAGCTCGGCGTGCTGTTCCGCCATGCGCAGCGCCAGCGGCAGCTGGATCATCAGCGTGGCCCGATTGGCGCCGATCCGATCGAGTGCCCCGGCCCGGATCAGCGATTCGAGCACGCGCCGATTGGCCTTCTTCAGATCGATTCGCCGGCAGAAATCGAACAGGTCGCGAAACACGCCGTCGCGGGCGCGCGAGTCCACGATGCCTTCGATCGCGCCCTCGCCGACCCCCTTGATCGCCCCGAGACCATACACGACGGTATCGTCGCCATCGATGGTGAACATGTAGCTTGAACGATTGACGTCGGGCGGCTCGACCCTGAGTCGCATCGACCGGCATTCCTCGATGAAGGTCACGACCTTGTCGGTGTTGTCCATGTCCGACGACAACACGGCCGCCATGAATGCCGCCGGATAGTGGGCCTTGAGCCACAGCGTCTGGTACGACACCAGCGCGTACGCGGCCGAGTGCGACTTGTTGAAACCGTAGCCGGCGAACTTTTCCATCAGGTCGAAGATGTACGTGGCCGTGCCCTCGTCGACACCGCGCGCGACCGCACCCTTGCGGAAGATCTCGCCCTGCTTGGCCATCTCCTCCGCCTTCTTCTTGCCCATCGCACGGCGCAGCAGGTCGGCGCCGCCAAGCGTGTAATTCGCCAGCACCTGTGCGATCTGCATGACCTGTTCCTGGTACAGGATCACACCGTAGGTGGATTTCAGGATCGGTTCGAGATCCGGGTGCGGGTATACGACCTCCTGGATGCCGTGCTTGCGCGCGATGAAGTCGTCGACCATGCCCGACTGCAGCGGCCCCGGGCGGAACAGCGCGACCAGTGCGGTTATGTCGTCGAAACAGTCCGGCTGCAGCTTGCTGATCAGCTGCTTCATGCCCGCGGATTCGAGCTGGAACACGGCGGTCGTCTCGGCGCTCTTGAGCAGCTTGAACGCCGCCGCGTCGTCGACCGGGATCGCCGCGATGTCGATCGCCACCTCGCCATGTCGGGCACGCTCCGCGTTCACGGTCTTCAGCGCCCAGTCGATGATGGTGAGCGTACGCAGACCGAGGAAATCGAACTTGACCAGGCCCGCCTGTTCGACGTCGTCCTTGTCGTACTGGGTGACCAGGTTGCTGCCGTCCGGTTCGCAGTACAACGGACTGAAATCGGTCAGCTTGCCGGGCGCGATCACGACGCCACCGGCATGCTTGCCGGCGTTGCGCGCCAACCCCTCCAGCTGCCGCGCCATATCGATCAGCTGGGTGACCTCCTCGTCGCTGGCGTAGGCCTGCTTGAGGTCTTCGCTCTCCTCGAGCGCCTTGTCGAGCGTCATGCCGATCTCGAACGGGACCATCTTCGCAACACGGTCGGTGAAGCCGTAGGAATGACCGAGCACCCGTCCGACGTCGCGCACCACGGCCTTGGCCGCCATCGAGCCGTAGGTGATGATCTGCGACACCGATTCGCGACCGTACTTGCGCGACACGTAATCGATCACGTTGTCGCGCTTGTCCATGCAGAAGTCGACGTCGAAGTCCGGCATCGAAACGCGTTCGGGATTGAGGAAGCGCTCGAACAGCAGATCGTGTTCGAGCGGGTCGAGATCGGTGATTTTCAACGCGTAGGCAACCAGTGACCCGGCGCCGGAACCGCGCCCCGGACCGACCGGCACATCATTGTCCTTGGCCCACTGGATAAAGTCGGCGACGATCAGGAAGTAGCCGGGGAATCCCATGTCGATGATCACGTCGAGCTCGGTCTCGAGTCGCTCGTCATACGGCCTGCGGCGCGTGGCAAAGTCCTCCGCGTCCGGGTCGAGGATGCGCCGCAGACGCCACTCCAGGCCCCTGCGCGATTCGACGCGGAAATGCTCTTCGATCGTGATCCCGCCCGGGATCGGGAATTCGGGCAGGAAATTCTTGCCCAGCGTGATCTCGAGGTTGCAGCGTTTGGCGATCTCGACGCTGTTGGCCAGCGCCTCCGGGATATCGGCAAACAAATCGGCCATCTCGGCCGGTGAGCGCAGGTACTGCTGCGGCGAATAGGCCCGGGCGCGACGCGGATCGTCGAGCGTGCGACCCTCGTGGATGCACACGCGGACTTCGTGCGCCTGGAATTCGTCCGCCGCCAGGAAACAGACACCGTTGGTCGCCACAACCGGGATGCCCTTGCGTGCAGCCAGCTCGACGCTGGCATGCACGACGTCCTCCTCGTGCGGCCGGCCGCTGCGCACCAGCTGCAGGTAGTAGCGATCGCCGAACAGCGCCAGCCACGCATCCGCCCGCTCATCGGCGACCGCCGGATTGCCGCCGATGAGTGCGCGCCCGACGTCGCCGTCGCGTCCGCCGGAAAGTGCGATCAGTCCCGCGGTCGTCTGCGGCGTGAACCAGTCGTGTTCGAGCATCGCGCGTCCGAGGTGCTGCCCTTCGCGGTAGCTGCGCGACACCAGCTCGGTCAGGTTTCGGTAACCGGGCCCATCCTTGGCCAACAGGACCAGCCGATCCGGCTTGTTGGCATCCTCGGGATTGCGTACCCAGGCATCGACACCGGCAATCGGCTTGACGCCTGCGGCCATCGCCGACCGGTAAAACCGCACCAGCGCAAACATGTTCGACTGGTCGGTCAGCGCGACCGCCGGCATGTCCAGTTCCGCGACCCGTCGAATCAGGGGCTTGATGCGCGCGACGCCGTCCACAAGCGAGTACTCGGAGTGCACGTGCAGGTGGACGAAATCGGCGGCCATCGGACGATTCGGGGTCTCGCCAGGAGGGGTAGTCGGCACAGCATAACGTGCCCCGCCGTGGTCTGCCAGACGGGTTTCCCCGCGCCCGAACACGCCCAAAATCGGCCGGCTAAACCGCTGTCAGGGCGAACAAAACCGTCGAACCGGCGCAAACGTGCGCCGGTGGATCTCGCTGACACCGAGCCGTGCGAGGGCCTCGATGTGGAACTTGGTCGGATAGCCCTTGTGGCGTGCCAGTCCGTACCCGGGGTAATGCGCATCCAGGGCGACCATCTCGCGGTCGCGGGAAACCTTGGCCAGGATCGAGGCGGCCGAGATGCAGGCCTCGCTGGCGTCGCCGCCGACGATCGCGCGTGCCTCGCAGGCCAGCCGCGGCAGGCGGTTGCCGTCCACCAGCGCGAGTCCCGGACGCACGCCAAGCGCGGCGACGGCGCGCTCCATCGCCCGCAGACTCGCCTGCAGAATGTTGATGCGGTCGATCTCGTCGACCTCGGCCCGTCCCAGCGACCACGCCAGTGCGCGCTCGCGGATGACATCGTACAGCTGCTCGCGGCGCCGCTCGGACAGCTTCTTCGAATCATCGAGACCGGCGATCGGCCGCCCCGGATCGATGATCACGGCCGCCGCGACGACCGGTCCCGCGAGCGGTCCCCGGCCGACCTCGTCGACGCCACAGATGAGGTATTCAGACAAGGCCGCGTTGCTCGAGCAGGCGGATCACCGCCTGCGCGGCGGCGTGGTTGGTGTCGATGCGCATGGCATCGTGGATTTCACGGTAGCGCCGCGCGATGCGCGCCCGCCGATCGGGGTCGGCGAACAGTGCCCGCAGCTCGGGTAGCAGCCGTTCCGGCGTGCAGGCCTGCTGGAGGAGTTCCGGCGCCAGCCGCTCGCCGGCGAGCAGGTTGGCCATCGCCACGTGCTCGACCTTGAGCAGGCGGAACAGGCGTCCGACGATCCAGGTCGCCGCTGAGACCCGGTAACCGACGACCATCGGGCGCTTGCTCAACAGGCTCTCGAGTGTCGCCGTGCCCGACGCCACCAACACGACGTCGGCAGCCGCCAGGGCGCTGTGCGCGGTACCGACCGACACGATGCAATCGAGTTCCGGCGTCACCTGCATGCGCAGCGCATCGACCATTGCCCGGGTCGTGTCGTTGACCAGCGGCAGCACCACCTGGAGGCCGGGTAACTCACGCTGCAATTGTGCCGCAGTCCGCAGGAACGGTGGCGCGATGCGTGCCACCTCACCGCGCCGGCTGCCGGGCAGAACCGCCAGCACGCGGCGCGATGGATCGAGTCCAAGCGCCGCACACGCCGCCCCGCGATCGGGATCGAGTGGCATGACCCGGGCCAGCGGATGCCCGACATAGGTCGACGACATGCCGCGGTCGCGCAGGAAATCCGGTTCGAACGGGAAGATCGCGAGCAGCAGGTCGATGGCTCGTCGCATCTTGCGCACCCGGCCACTGCGCCAGGCCCAGACCGTCGGGCTGACATAGTGGACCGTTGCCACACCACGCTCGCGAAGTCGCATCTCGACAGTCAGGTTGAAATCCGGCGCATCGACGCCGATGAACGCGGCCGGCGGTGTATCGCGCCAGCGCGCGAGTACACGCGCACGCAGGGCGAGCAGTCGCGGCAGGTGGCGCAGCACCTCGAACAGCCCCATGACGGACAGGCTTTCCATCTTTGCCCAGGTGTCGATCCCACTGCGCTGCATCAGCGGCCCCGCGATGCCTTCGAAGTGCACCTGCGGCAGACGCTCGCGCAGCGCGTCCATCAGCCCGGCAGCGAGTAGATCAGCCGACGGTTCGGCGGCAATGATGCCGATGCGCAGCCCGCCACGCGGCCGTACAGTCGCCTCGCCGTTCAACACGGGTTCAAACGACCGCCGCAGTCACGTCGTGAACTGCGCATAGCGCGGCTTCAGCGGTGCCGCTGCGGTGACCATCGCATCGCGAAAGAACCTTGTCAGCAGGAGATCTGGCGACGCGCCGGCGTGTCATGAGCGAATCAACGCACGATGCTGCGTTCGCTGGACGCGAGGAACTCGGCAAAGCTGCGCATCTCCGCATTGGCCTGCGCCTCGGCCTCGATCTGCCCGCGAGCCTCAGCCAACGACAGCCCGAAACTGTACAGCGTGCGATAGGCGCGCTTGATCGTCGCGATCTGTTCCTTGGTGAAATCGCGTCGCTTGAGGCCCTCGCTGTTGATTCCGTGTGGCTGAGCCGGTTGTCCGCCGACCATGACATACGGTGGCACATCCTTGCTGATCGCACTGCCCATGGCCGTGAAGCAGTGGGCGCCGAGACGGCAGAACTGATGCACGATCGTGAACCCGCCGAGAATGGCCCAGTCGCCGATCTGTACATGGCCGGCGAGCGATGCCGCATTCGCCATGATCACGTGGTCGCCGAGGCGGCAGTCGTGCGCGACGTGCGTGTAGGCCATCAGCAGGTTGTCGTTGCCGACCTTGGTCAGCGACACGTCCTGGGCCGTGCCACGATGGATGGTCACGTATTCCCGGATCGTGTTGCGATCACCGATTTCCAGAAACGTTTCCTCGTTCGCGTACTTCTTGTCCTGCGGGTCTTCGGCGATCGACGCGAACTGATAGATCCGGTTTTCGCGACCGATCCGGCAGTTGCCGCGGATGACGACATGCGGGCCGACCCATGTGCCGCTGCCAATGCTGACACCGGGCCCGATGACGCTGAACGGACCGATCGAAACACCTTCATCGACCTCCGCAGCCGGATCCACTACCGCGCGCGGATCGATCATGTTCAAAGATTCCGCGCGGTACACATGATCTCGGCTGACGCGACCACGGCCCCGTCGACCTTGGCTTCGGCCGCGAATACCCATATCTCACGCTTGTGCTTCAGCACCTCGACCTCGAACACCAATTGGTCGCCCGGTACGACGGGCTTCTTGAAGCGTGCCTTGTCCACCCCAACCAGGTAGTAGATCGCCTCTTTCGGCACATCGGCGCTCTCCATCGCCAGCAGACCCGTCGCCTGCGCCATCGCCTCGATCAGCAGTACGCCAGGCATGACCGGTTTGGTCGGAAAATGCCCGGGGAAGAACGGCTCGTTGATCGTGACATTCTTGATCGCAACGAGTCGCCTGCCGGGTTCGACCTCGAGCACCCTGTCCACCAACAGGAAGGGGTAGCGATGCGGCAAAAGGCTTTGAATCTTCTGAATATCCATGGTGTCTGGGGGATTCTCCGAACGAAACGTTTCTGCTGGATGGATTCTAGTGGGCCAAGCGGAAATTTGCGTAATGCTCAGAGCCGTTTCACCCACTCGCCTGCTAGTCTCAACGATTTCCGGTTGCCGGCCCCGAAGTCCCAACTGCGGCGAGGCGGACGCTCGACGGCCGCTTCGGCACCGCGACCGAGACGCGCCACCATCATGTGCCTCGCGTCTCAGCACGTCGCAGCCCCGGTGACGTCATGACGAACAACGACATGATGCGCAGGCTTGGGGACCGGGCCGACTGCGCGGCGCTCAGTCGCCTGCTTTGTCATGCTGTTGTCGCAGCGCGGCCAATTCCCGCTCGAGCGACTTGATACGGCGCGCAAGGTCATCAAGATGACGCAGACGGGCGAAGTTCTTCAGCCAGTCCGCGTGCTCGATCGCCGGCACCGTACCGGTATAAACGCCGGGTTTGCGAATGGATCGGGTAACCGCGGTCGCTCCGGAGACATGCACATGATCGGCAAGCTCGATGTGACCCGTCAGACCGGCACCGCCGGCGATGGTGCAGTGCGATCCGATCGTCGATGAACCGGCGACCGCGGCACACCCTGCCATTGCCGTATGTTCGCCGACCTTGACGTTGTGCGCGATGTGGACCTGGCTGTCGAGCTTCACTCCGTCAGCGATGACGGTGTCTTCGATTGCGCCGCGATCGATCGACGTACACGAACCCACCTCGACGTCGTCACCGAGTACCGCGCGGCCCACCTGCTGCACCTTGACCCAGCGTCCCGCATCGTTGGCGAGTCCGAATCCGTCGCCACCGATCACCGCGCCGGGATGCACGAGGCAGCGGCGACCGAGCACGGTCCCGTGACACAGCGTAACCATCGCCACAAGCCGCGAACCGGCGCCGATGGTGGCGCCTTCCATGACCATGCAACCGGGACCGACGATCACGTCCTCGCCGATCTCGGCACCGGCGCCGACGAAACTCTGAGCCCCTATCGACGCGGTAGGCGCAACCCGTGCTGACGGGTCGACCACGGCGCTGCCGTCGATTCCGGCCGGATAGCGCGGCTCGGGATACAGGGCCGCCATTACTCGCGCATGAGCCAAGTAGGGGTTGTCGGAGATCAGGCAGTCGACCGGGCACAGTCCGGCATTCTCTGCATCAAGGATCACCGCCGACGCGCGCGTCGTTTCGAGGTAGGCCCTGTATTTCGGGTTGGCCAGAAAACTGATCGCGCCTGGATGGGCGTCCTGCAACGTCGCCACAGAGTCGATGAGTCGATCGGGATCACCGCGCAGCTGTGCCTGGGCAGTCTTGGCCAGCGCTGCGAGCGTCAATGCCATCGACGATAGCGCCTATTTACCCGCCGCATCCAGCATGCGCATCCGCTCCAGGACCTTATCCGTGATATTCGCTCGCGCCGAGACCCAGGTCACGCCGCTCTCCAGCACGATATCCAGATTTTCCGCCTTTGCCACTTCCGCGATCACCTCGGCCATGACCCTGCGCAGCCGGTCCATTTCTTCACTGAGGCGCAGCCGCCGGTCGCTCTCGAGTTCCTCTTTGGCGTTCTCAAGCCGCAGCGTGCGCGACCGTATGTCGTACTGCAGGCTCTTTGCTTCGGCATCGCTCATCTTGTCCCGATCGCGCGACAGCTTTTCTTCAAGCTGTGCGATCTGCTCCTGCTGCGCGACGGTCTTGGCCTCGCGCGCGGCAAACTCGAGCTTGATCTTCTCGCGTACGCTTGCAACCTGGGGCGCTTCGCTCTGTAGGCGCAACGGATTGACCACCGCCACCGCCACGTCGGCAGCCTGAGCGGCACCGATCAGCAGGACCATCAGCGAAATCACAATCTGCAAGCAATGCCTGTACATCGGCACCCCCGTATCCGAAATCAGAACGTCGTACCCAACGAGAACTGGAACTGTTCTTTTTCATCCTGGCTGTCCGCGCGGAATGGGAGCGCGAAGCTCACCGTGAGCGCCCCCAGCGGCGACAGCCACGAGGCACCCAGTCCGGCCGAATACCGTAGTTCGTTGGAATCGAAGAGGTCGTAGCTGTTCGCATCGACAACACTGCCGAAATCCAGGAATGCCGCCAATCGAACGGTTTCAGTCTTCTGTTGGAACGGCGGTGGAAACAGCAGTTCGATGTTGCCCGCGTACATCGCGTTGCCACCCAGCGGCTCACCCTGCGAATCCCGTGGACCCACCGAGCGCGCGGCAAAGCCACGGATCGAACCCGGACCGCCGCCGAAGAAGTTTTCGAAGAACGGCAGACGGCTGGTACTGCCGTAGGCATCGCCAAAACCGATTTCACCAAACAGCGATACGACGAATTCGCGCGTAATCGACCAATAGCGGCGATGCTCGTATGACAACTTCCAGTACTGCAGGTCGCTGCCCGGGATGCTCATCTCGGCAAACAATGACTGCACGGCACCTTCACGCGGAAAGATCGCCGAATCACGCGAGTCGTGTTTCCAACTCAGATTCGTTTCGAAATCAAGAAACGAATTGCCCTCGGCGGTTTGGAATGCCAACACCTCGGTCGACGGCACCGACCCGACCTTGAAGTCGATAGAGTGGATGGCCGCCCCAAAATTGATGCGGTTGAACTCGCTCAATGGAAACCCGAAGTTGACCGATGCAATTCCGTCATCGGTCCTGTAGTCGGCCGTATCGAGTTCACGGAAGTCGGTGGCGCGGTAGCTGAGGTTGAAGCCGCGACTGATCCCATCGACCGTGTAGTAGGGATTCGTGTACGAGACCTGGTAGGCCTGGTTCGCACCACTGGTTTGCAACGCCAGCGACACTTTCTTGCCGGTACCAGCGAAGTTGTCCTGGCTGATCGATGCATTGACGATCACGCCATCCGACTGCGAAAAGCCGAGTCCGGCGAGCAGCTGGCCGGACGGCTTCTCGCTAACGCTGACATTGATATCGACCTCATCGGCCGAACCTGGCACCGACGGCGTCTCGACGTTCACGTTGTCGAAATAACCGGTGCGCTGCACGCGCTCGCGCGACAGCTTGAGCTTCTCCCCGGAGAACCATGCCGACTCCATCTGGCGGAACTCGCGTCGCACCACTTCGTCGCGTGTACGGGAATTGCCACGGATATTGATGCGGCGCACGTAGGCACGCTTGCCCGGATCGACGAACAGAGTGATCGTGACGGATTTGGTTTCTTCGTCGATCTCGGGAATGCTGTTGACGTTGGCAAACGCGTAACCCAGATCGGAGAGCTTTGCGGAAACGCGGTCACTGCTCTCGACTACGGCCTTGCGCGCGAAGGGTTCGCCGCGCCGCAGGTGGATCAGCGGGAAATACTCCTCGGGTTCGCCGACAAGGTCGCCCGCCAGCCGGATATCCTTGATCGTGTAGATGTCGCCCTCGGTGACATTGATCGTTATGTAGATGTCTTTCTTGTCGGGCGTAATCGCAACCTGGGTCGAGTCGATCTTGAAGTTGATGTAACCGCGATCGAGATAGTAGGAGCGCAGCGTCTCCAGGTCACCTGAGAGCTTGGGCCGTGAGTACTGATTGTCGCGGGTAAACCGTGACAGCCAGCCGCCGGTCGACAACTCGAACTGATCGAGCAGATCGTCGTCCTCGAACACCGTATTGCCGACGATATTGATCTTTTTGATCAACGCCGTCTCGCCCTCGACGACGTTGATGTCGATCGCGACGCGGTTGCGTTCCAGGGGCGTCACGGTCGACGTGAGTTTCACCGCGTACTTACCCTGGTTGTAGTATTGGCGCTCGAGCTCTTGCTCGATGCCGTCGAGCACTGAACGGTCGAAGGTGCGGCCTTCCGCCAGGCCGATGTCCTTCAGGCCCTCCTTCAGCTTGTCCGTGTCGATCGATTTGTTGCCGCTGAAGCGGATCTCCGAGATCGCCGGGCGCTCGGTGACGACGACGACCAGCACATTGCCGGCCTTCTCGAGCCGCACGTCCTTGAAAAATCCGGTTTTGTACAGCTCGCGCACGATGTCGGACGTATGGTCGAAATCGACCTCGTCGCCCGGTTTGACCGGCAGATAATTGAAGACCGTACCCGCCGTGATCCGCTGCAGCCCCTCGACCCTGATGTCGGAAATCCGGAAACCTTCCGCCGTGACCTGTGACGCCATGCCTAGCAGCAATAGAACAGCCCAGATTCTCGCCCACATCATGTTGGTTCTCGTCGCCCTCAGCGTCTGCCGCTGCCGGCCTACCGGCACCACGGGGGGTCGTTCCGCAAAAGTCGCGAGTATAAGGTATCGGGCAGGTCAAAAGTAGGCTGCGCGGCCCCGTGTCAACCAAACACACGCAGGATGTCGACGTAGAACGCGAGCGACATCAATCCCAGCAGCAACAGCAGTCCGATCCGCTGGCCCTGCAGCATGGCGGCGTCGGAAAGCGGGCTGCCCCGGATACCCTCGATCGCGAAGTACAGCAGATGACCGCCGTCGAGGACCGGCACCGGCATCAGGTTCAGCACACCGAGGCTGATACTGACGATGGCGAGGAATTTCAGGAAATACACGAACCCGATGCTCGCGGTTTTGCCGGCGGCGTCGGCAATCGTGATCGGGCCACTGAGGTTGTGGATCGACGCCTGGCCCGTGAGCACCCGCCAGATCACCTTGAGCGTCAGGATCGAGTACTCCCAGGTCTTTGCCAGGGCGGCCGGAACGGCCTCGCCGGGCCGCAGTCGGTAGGTGACTTCATAACGCTCGAGCAGACCGGGCACCGGCGCGTTCGACGCGCCGATGCGCCCGATCACGGCGTCGTCCTGCGCAAAGGGCGCCGGCGTCAGCGCGATCGACAGACGTCCACCTGCGCGTTCGACGATCAAATCGATCGACGTGCCGGGACGCGCCCTGACGTAATCGACCCAATCGCTCCAGCTCTGAATCGGTTTTCCGTCCGCGGCGACGATCCGGTCCCCGTCTTCCAGGCCTGCACGCGCCGCCGGTTCGCCGTCGAGGATCTTGCCGAACACCGGCGGAATGCGTGGCCGTTCCGGTACGATGCCGAGGTGATCCAGCAGATCGCCGGTCTCTGCCAGATCACCGATTTCGGCCGACGGCATCCGGCGCTGCGCGCCTGTGCCGTCGCGTTGTTGTACGTCGATGCGAAGCTCCGGCGCCCCGACCGAGGCCGTGGCCAGTTCCTGCAGCGCCAGCGACCAGGTCGGCGTGGCCTCGCCGTTGATCCGCAGTATCTCGTCTCCGGGCTGCAGTCCGGCGCGCGCCGCGGGCGTGCCGGCGGTGACATCGCCGATCGCGGGACGGATGCCGGTCTCACCGAGAACCATCACACCCCAGAACGCCAGGATGGCGAACAGGAAGTTGAACAAAGGGCCGGCAACCACGACGGCCGAGCGCACCCATAGCCGCTGGCGGTTGAACGCGCGATGCAGTTCGTGCGCCGCCACTGGGCCCTCGTGCTCGTCGAGCATCTTCACGTAACCACCGAGCGGAATCGCGGCGATCACGTATTCCGGTTCATCCGGGCCGGCCTGGCGGCGCCACAAAGGCCGTCCGAAACCGATCGAAAAACGCAGCACCTTGACGCCAAGCCGCCGCGCAACCCAGAAATGGCCGAATTCGTGCACCGCGACGAGCAGGCCGATGGCGACGATGAAGGCGAACGCTTTGAGCAAAAAGTCGTCCATGCTGGTCAGACTACCCGCTGTGCCTGTTGTTCCGCGAGTTGGCGGGCCTGCGCATCGGCTTCCAGCACGGCGGCGAGGTCGTCTGCCGCCCGGTGCGGAAACGCCGTCAGGGTGCGTTCCACAACCTCGGCGATGCCGGTGAAACGCAGCCGGCGGTCGAGGAACCGGGCCACGGCGACCTCGTTGGCCGCATTCAGAACCGCCGGGGCGGTGCCTCCCGCACGCACGGCATCGAAGGCCAGGCGCAGACAGGCGAAGCGCTCGAAATCGGCGGACTCGAAATCCAACCGTGCAATGTCGACCAGATCGAGCGGTGCGACCCCCGCGGTGTGCCGCTCGGGCCAGGCCAGTGCGTGCGCTATCGGCGTGCGCATGTCCGGGTTGCCGAGTTGGGCCAGCACCGAACCATCGACATACTGGACAAGGGAGTGGATGACGCTCTGCGGATGCACGACAACCTCGATCTGGTCCGGCCGCGCATCGAACAGCCAACGCGCCTCGATCACCTCCAGACCCTTGTTCATCATCGTAGCCGAATCGACCGAGATCTTGCGTCCCATGCGCCAGTTCGGATGGGCGCAGGCCTGTTCCGGTGTCACGCCGTGCAGTTCGTCGAGCGCGTGGCGGCGGAACGGCCCCCCGGACGCAGTCAGCAATATCCGCACGACACCGACCCGGTCCAGCCCGGTGGCGAAATTCGGCGGCATGCACTGGAACACTGCGTTGTGTTCGCTGTCGATCGGCAGGATGGTCGCGCCGCTGGCGCGCGCCGCGGCCATGAACAGCGCGCCCGACACGACAAGTGCCTCCTTGTTGGCGAGCAGAATCCGGCGCCCCAGGCGCACGGCCGACAGGGTCGGCAGCACACCCGCGGCGCCCACGATCGCCGCCATCAGATCACTCGCGTCCGGGTGCGTTGCCACCGCCTCCAGGCCCTCGTTTCCGGCCATGACCTCGGTCGGCAAGCCCTCGCCGACGATCAGGACCCGCAGGCGCGCGGCGGCTTCGTCGTCGGCCATCGCCGCCAGCGAGGGCCGGAACCGCCGGCATTGCTCGAACATGCCCTCTACGTCGGACCGCGCGGCCAACGCGACGACGCGGTAGCTTTCCGGATGACGCGCGATCACGTCGAGCGTGCTCACACCGATCGACCCGGTCGAGCCGAGGATCGCAACACCCCTCACCCGGTCACTCCGATCAGGCCGGCGCCGAGCGCGAACACCGGGGCCGCCGCGAGCAGGCTGTCGATGCGGTCGAGCACACCCCCGTGGCCGGGGATGAGGGTCCCGCTGTCCTTGACACCCGCCTCACGCTTGAGCCGACTCTCCCACAGGTCTCCACCGATTGAGACTGCGGTCACGACCACGCACAGCGCGGCGAGCGCCGGCAGGCCGGCGGAACCGGACCAGGCGGTCCATGACAGCCCGAGCGCGCAGACCAGCGAACCGAGCATGGCACCGGCGACGCCGGCCCAGGTCTTGCCTGGGCTGACGAAAGGCGACAACTTGCGCCGACCGAACGCCCGACCGGCGAAATAGGCACCGGAATCGGCCACCCAGATCAGCAGGAACAGGAACAGCACCAGTGCGGGGCCCCTGCCCGCGACGCCGTGCAGCCCGATCACCGAGGCCCAGGCGCTGGCGAGGACCAGCGCCCCGAGCAGCAGGATCGCCGGCCGCCGACCCCCGATGCGCTCGAGATCACGTCGCCGCGCGACCAGCGCGACGGTGATGAGCACCCACCACGTGGCGATGATCCATTGCATCGACGTTCGCAATTGCGGAACAAGCAGGTCCCAGGCGAGCCACAGCAACACACCCACGACGGCAACATAGACCGCGATCGGCAGGATCTTCGTCAGGCCCGCGAGCCGCGCCATTTCCGCGGCGCCGAGCAGCAGCACCAATCCGAACACGATCGCGACCTTCGCAGTATCGAGCAACAGCAGACCGGCGACGACGAGCGGGATCAGCACCAGCGCTGTCGCAATGCGCTGCCACAGCATCAGTCGCTGGCCTCGAGCTGCGCACCCGTCTGACCAAACCGGCGCTGCCGGCGCGCGTAGTCATCGAGCGCGCGGCGAAACTCGGCGGCGTCGAAGTCTGGCCACAACGCAGACGTGAAATAGAGTTCCGTGTAGGCGCTGTGCCACAGCAGGAAGTTGCTGATGCGGCGCTCGCCGCCCGTACGGATGAACAGGTCAGGATCGGGGACATCGTTGATGCTGGTAGCCCGTGCAAACACCTTCTCGTCGATGTCTTCCGGTACGATGTCGCCGCTTCTCGCCGCGACGGCCAGCTTGCGTGCGGCCTGGATGATGTCCCAGCGGCCACCATAATTGGCCGCGATCTGCAGGACCAGGCGCCGGTTGCCGCAAGTTGCCTGCTCCGACGCACGGATGCGCTTCTGCAGCTTCTCAGGAAACGCCGAGATGTCGCCGACGACTCGCAGCTGTATCTCGTTGCTCTGCATGCGCTTGAGTTCGCGCTGCAACGACGACAGAAACAGGTCCATCAGCAGATTGATCTCGGCCTTGGGCCGGCGCCAGTTCTCGCTGCTGAACGCAAACAGGGTCAACACCTGGATGCCGTGACGAATGCATTCCTCGATCGTGCTGCGCACGCTCGCGACACCCGCCCGGTGCCCGGCATGGCGGGGTTCGCCGCGCGCCTCGGCCCAGCGCCCGTTGCCGTCCATGATGATGGCGACGTGTACCGGCAGCTGGCCCGCTACGAGCGGGATCTCCCCGACATCGGCGTCGCTATTCACCACCGCACTCCGATCGGCTGCTGCGGTTCGGTCTGCGCCGGCGCCTGTCGTGGACACTGATCCAGAGTTGCACGCCTTCCCGCCTCGTTCTCTCAACAATCGCTAGGATCCGCCTGTAACACTTGCTCTCTGCGTCGGCGGAGTACCGCACCCCCCGGGTACCCAGGCTGGCACGCCGACATCTCAGACTGACATCAGGTCCTTTTCCTTAACCTCGAGCATCTCGTCGATTTCCTTGACGTGCTGATCGGTCAGTTTCTGGATGATCTCCTGGCCGCGCCGCTCGTCGTCTTCCGAGATCAACTTTTCTTTGACCAACGCTTTCAGATCGTTGTTGGCGTCGCGACGGATGTTGCGCACGGCGACGCGCGCCTGCTCCGCCTCGGCACGCACGATCTTGGTCATGTCGCGCCGGCGCTCCTCGGTCAACGCCGGCATGGGCACGCGGATGAGGGTGCCGGCCGAATTTGGGTTGAGACCCAGGTCCGACTCCATGATCGCCTTCTCGACCGCGCTGACCATTGGCTGTTCGTACGGCTGGACCGTGATGGTGCGCGCGTCTTCCACCCCGATATTGGCGACCTGCTTCAGCGGCACCTCGGTGCCATAGTAGGACACCGTCAGGTGATCGAGCAGGCTCGGATGCGCCCTGCCCGTGCGGACCTTCGCCAGGTTTTCGCCCAGCGACTCCACGCTCTTGGTCATGCGCGCGGCCGCGTCCTTCTTGATGTCGTCAATCATGACTCCTCTCCGTTCGTGACCAGGGTGCCCACCGACTCACCCTGCACGAGGCGCAGCAGCGCGCCCTCTGTGTTGATGTTCATCACCCGCAACGGCATGTTCTGCTCCTTGCACAACACGACGGCCGTCGCGTCCATGACACCGAGTCCCTCCCGCAGCACGCGATCGTAGCTCAGTCGAGGGTAAAATTCGGCGTCCGGGTACTTTTTCGGGTCGGCCGAGTAAACGCCGTCGACCTTGGTGGCCTTGATCATCACGTCTGCGCCAATCTCGATCGCCCGCAGGCTGGCGGCCGAATCGGTCGTGAAGTAGGGATTGCCGGTTCCGGCGGAAAGGATCACCACGCGCCCCGACTCGAGGTGCCTGACCGCATCGTTGCGCGCGTAGTATTCGCACACCTGGTCGATCCGGAAAGCGGACAGGGTGCGTGCGTCCACACCCAGTTTGTGCAAAGCATCCTGCATTGCCAACGAATTCATCACCGTCGCCAGCATGCCGATATGGTCGCCGGTCACGCGGTCGAAACCGCCTCCGGCGAGCCCGGCTCCGCGGAAGATATTGCCGCCGCCGATGACCAGTCCCACCTGAACACCCCGCGCCACAAGTTGGCTGATCTCGCCCGCCACGCGACGCAGGACGGCGGGATCGATGCCGAAGTCGCCGTCGCCCATCAGGGCCTCACCGCTGAGCTTCAGCAGAATTCGTCGCGGGGCTGTGTCATCCGACATGGGTTCTGTTCGAATCTCGTTACGCCGTGCGGGAATGCCCGGTCCGCGTTTTATGCGCGGACCAGGCGGAACGCAGTCAATCGCCGCGCGCTGCGGCCGCCTGCGCCATGACCTCCTCGCGGAAGTCCTCGACCTTCTTCTCGATGCCCTCGCCGACCTCGAACCGCGTGAACCCGTTCACCGAGGCGTTGTTGGCCTGCAACAGTTTGCCGACCGTGGTATCGGGATCCTTGACGAACGGTTGGCCAAGCAGCGTCGACTCGGCCAGGAACTTGCGCATCCGGCCCTCGACCATCTTCTCGACGATGTTGTCCGGCTTGCCGCTCTCGCGCGCCTGTGCCTCGGCGATCTCGCGCTCTTTGGCCAGGACCTCGGCAGGCATCTGGCCTTCATCGACACACACGGGGTTGCTGGCAGCGATATGCATGGCGAGATCGCGACCCAGCGCCTCGTCGCCACCGCTCAGGTCGACCAGCACGCCGATGCGCACACCGTGGCTGTAGTTGTGCAGCGCACCAACGGCCTGCACCCGCACGAAGCGGCGCACGTTCATGTTCTCGCCGATCTTGGATACCAGCGCCTGGCGGGCCTCCTCGATGGTGGTGTCTTCGCCTTCGTGCAGCGGGGAGTCCATCAGCGCCACCACATCCGCGGGACTGCCGTTCAACACGCGCTCACCGACGGCTTCGGCAAACGACTTGAAGTTGTCGTCCTTGGCGACGAAGTCGGTTTCGCAGTTCACCTCGACCATCGCAGCCTGCGCATTGCCGTCGGACGTGATGACGATGACGCCATCGGCGGCGGTGCGGCCCGCCTTCTTGGCTGCCTTGGCCTGGCCGGACTTGCGCATGTTCTCGATGGCGGCCTCGATGTCGCCGTTGGTCTCGGTCAGTGCCTTCTTGCACTCCATCATGCCGGCGCCGGTGCGCTCGCGCAGTTCCTTCACCAGGGAAGCCGTGATAGCCATGTCTCGTACCTCAAAATCTGAAATTCGCTGATAACGAACGGCCCCCGGCCGGATTGCCGGACAGGGGCACTGCGGGGACACGTGAATCGTCCGACGGAATCAGCCCGCTGCGTCTGCCGTGGCTTCGCCGCCCGTCGCAGCCGCGGTTGCGGCCGCTGCACGGCCTTCGAGGATCGCTGCCGAAGCGCCCTGTACATACAACTGTACGGCGCGAATCGCATCGTCGTTGCCGGGGATCACGTAGTCGATGCTGTCCGGATCGTTGTTGGTATCGACCACACCAATGACCGGAATGCCGAGTTTGCGCGCCTCGGCAACGGCGATCTTCTCATGCCCGGTATCGACGACGAACAGCGCGTCCGGCAGTCCGGCCATGTCCTTGATGCCGCCGAGGCTGCGATCGAGCTTTTCCTTCTCGCGGCGCAGCGTCAGCGCCTCTTTCTTGTTGAAGCGTGCGGCCATCGAGCCGTCGGCATCCATCGCCTCGAGTTCTTTAAGGCGTTTGATCGACTGCTTGATCGTCTTGAAGTTGGTCAGCATGCCACCGAGCCAGCGATGGTCCACATAGGGCATGTTGCAGCGCTCGGCCTCTTCCTTGACAACTCCGCGCGCAGAGCGCTTGGTGCCGACGAACAGGATCTTGCCGCCGTTCGAGGCAAGCTTGCCGACGAAGTTCATTGCGTCGTTGAACAGCGGCAGGGTCTTTTCGAGGTTTACGATGTGGATCTTGTTGCGGTGTCCGAAGATGAACGGGCTCATCTTCGGATTCCAGTAACGCGTCTGGTGACCGAAATGCACGCCAGCCTCGAGCATCTGGCGCATGGAAACGTTGCTCATCAATTGCTCCAAATTATTTGGGTTGGGCCTCCACGCACCCCGATGACCGACCCGGCTCCCGCCGGGCACCCAGGCACCTGGTTGTGGTACGTGTGTGTCGCTAAATTAACCCCACAAACGGGGCGCATAAGCGGCCGTTGCCGCAAAGCGGCGCGTTTTATACCATAATGCGGGCCGGCACTCAATCCATAACAAGGGCGCCAACATCTTGTTTTTAACGTCAATTTCGAGCCAAAGGCGCCATTAATGCCGGTCATCATCAAAACCCCGGACGAGATCGAGAAAATGCGCGTGGCCGGCCGCCTCGCGGCCGAGGTCCTGGAGATGATCGGTGAACACGTGGTCGCCGGCATCTCGACCGAGGAACTCGACCGGATCTGCCACGACTACATCGTCGACACGCAGCACGCGATCCCGGCCCCGCTCAACTACCGCGGCTTCCCGAAATCCATCTGTACCTCGGTCAACCACCAGGTCTGCCACGGCATTCCCGGGAACAAGGTGCTCAAGGACGGTGACATCGTCAATATCGACGTCACCGTGATCAAGGACGGGTTTCATGGCGACACCAGCAAGATGTTCCTGATCGGCAAACCGTCGATCCTCGCCGAGCGGTTGGTGGATATCACCCAGAAAGCGATGTGGAAAGGGATCGAACTGGTGCGCCCCGGCACGCGCCTCGGCGATATCGGACATGCGATCCAGCGCTTCGTCGAAACCAACGGTTACTCTGTGGTGCAGGAATACTGCGGTCACGGCATCGGCCGGGGATTTCACGAAGACCCGCAGGTGCTGCACTACGGCACGCCCAATACCGGGGTCACGCTGCAACCGGGGATGACTTTTACGATCGAACCGATGGTGAACGCGGGACGCCGCAACGTGAAGTTGCTGCCCGACGGTTGGACCGTGGTGACCAAGGACCGCAAGCTGTCCGCCCAATGGGAGCACACAGTGCTGGTGACACCGGGCGGCTACGAGGTGCTGACCCTGCGCACCGAGGAACGGCAGGCCGCCGTCGGCTGAAGCCATCGCACCTATGTCGGACGCCCTGATCGAGACCCTCGACCGGCAGCTTGCCGCCGGCGACCCCCCGCTACACGCCTTCAAGGCCGCCCTCAAGCAGTCGCGCACGCGCCAAACGAGCCGTTTCGACGAGGGGATCGGTGCCCGCGAGCTGGTTACCGACGCCGCCCGGTTCATCGATGCGCTGCTGCGCCGCGCCTGGCGCCGGCATGTTGCTGACGATGCAGCCGCGTGCCTGGTCGCCGTCGGTGGTTATGGACGTGGCGAACTGCACCCCGGCTCGGACATCGATCTACTGATCCTGACCGCCGCAGACCCGTCTCCACTGGCGGCGAGTCTGGAGCCCCTGGTCATGTTCCTGTGGGACATCGGCCTGGAGGTCGGCCACAGCGTACGCAGCCTGGAGCAGTGCGTCGAAGAGGCCCGCAACGATATCACCGTCGTGACCAACCTGGTCGAGTCGCGACTGCTGGCAGGCGAACCGTCACTGTTCGACCGGCTCGGTATCGAGACCGGTCCTGACCGGATCTGGTCGAGCCGCGCGTTTTTCACCGCCAAGGTGGACGAACAGCGCCAGCGCCATGCGAAATTCGACGACAGCGGCCAGAACCTCGAGCCCAATATCAAGGAAGGCCCCGGCGGTCTGCGCGACATCCAGACGATAGGCTGGGTCGCCAAACGCCATTTCGGGGTCAGTACGATGCAGGCGCTGGTCGAACACGAGTACCTCACCGACACCGAGTTCCAGCAGCTGAGAGCTGGTGAGGAACACCTGTGGCGGGTCCGCTATGCCCTTCATCTGCTCACGGGGCGGCACGAGGACCGCCTGCTGTTCGAGCACCAGCGCGTTCTTGCCGCGCGCTTCGGCTATACGGACAAGTCGGCCAACCTCGCGGTCGAGCAGTTCATGCAGGAGTACTATCGTCGCGTGGTCGAGATGCAGCGGCTCAACGAGATGCTGCTGCAATTGTTCGACGAGGCCATCCTGCTCGACAACGAACTCGGCGAGCCGGTGCCGATCAACCGCCGCTTCCAGGCCAGGAGCAACTACCTCGAGGTCGTCAATCCCGGCATCTTCGCCCGCTATCCCCTGGCGATGCTGGAGATGATCCTGATCCTGCAACAGCATCCCAAACTGCAGGGCGTGCGTGCCAGCACGATCCGCCTGATGCGTGCCCACCGCCATCTGATCGACGAACGCTTCCGCAACGATATCCGTGCACGCGCACTGTTTATCGAGATTTTCCGTGAACACAACGGCCTCACGCATGCAACCCGGCGCATGCACCGGTACGGCATCCTGTCACGCTACCTGCCGGCATTCCACGCCGTAACCGGCCTGATGCAGTTCGACCTGTTTCACGTCTACACGGTCGACGAGCACATCCTGATGGTGATCCGTAACATGCGGCGCTTTTCGCTGACGCGGCACGCCGAAGAATGTGCCCGCTGCAATCAGGTCTACGCGCGCCTGCCGAAGCCGGAGCTGCTTTATTTGAGCGGCCTTTTTCACGACATCGCCAAAGGCCGCGGCGGCGATCATTCCGAACTCGGCGCCGAGGATGCGCGCAGATTCTGCCTACATCACGACCTGTCGGAGTTCGACGCAAGCCTGGTCGCCTGGCTGGTCAAGTACCACCTGAAGATGTCGCGGACGGCACAACACGAAGACATCGACGATCCCGAGGTGATCCAGGAATTCGCTGCCCTGGTCGGAACGAGGATGCGCCTCGATTACCTGTATCTGCTCACGGTCGCCGACATGCGCGGCACCAATCCCGCGCGCTGGAATTCGTGGAAGAACGCGTTGGTCGACCAGTTGCACAGCCGCACGGCCGAGGCACTGGATCGGGGGCTTGACCAGCCGCGTCATCAGGACGAGGTCATCACCGAACGGCAGATCGAGGCACGCGCCGCATTGCTCGAGCAGGGGTACGACAACGACCAGTTGAACCTGCTGTGGATGGCGCTCAGCACTGACTATTTCCTGCAGAATTCGGTGGCCGCGATCACCTGGCACACGGAATTGCTGTGGCCACCCGGTCGCATCATCGAACAGACGCACGTGAATCTGCGCAGGGATACGGTGCATCGCTGCACCGAACTTTTCATCTACGGCCCCGACCGCGACGATCTGTTCGCGCAAAGCACGGCGTTGCTCGACCAGCTTGGCCTCAACGTGCTGGCCGCCCGTATCCATACCACCGACATGGGCCTGAGTTTGAACACCTACCTGGTCCTAGAGGACGATGGATCTCAGATCGACGGCGACGAACGTCTCGAGGGCATCCGCCTGTATCTCGAAGAAATCCTGAACGGCGCCGAGTATCCACTCGGGCGGCCGCGCATCCCGCGCCGCCTCAAGGCGTTCCAGATGCCATCCGAGATCGCGTTCGTGCAGGATGACAGCCGCATCGTCACGTGGCTGAATCTCAAGACCAGCGACCGACCCGGTCTTTTGTCATTGATCGGACAGGTGTTCGCGACGAACAAGCTGCGCCTGCACACGGCCCGCATCGCCACCGCCGGCGCCGAGGCCCAGGACAGCTTCGCGATCACCGACCGCGACGACCAGCCGATCATAGAAGCCGATCGCCTGCAGGCGATCGCGAACGCGCTGCGCGCCAAGCTCGACAGCTGACAGCTCAGGTCACCTCGATCAGTTCCCATGCATTGCCGTCCGGGTCGCGGCAAAACAGTGCCCGCCTTCCGGATCGGCTCATCGTGTACGCGATTCCGGCCGCATCCAGACGTGCCTTGAGCGCGTCGAGTCCGCTGACCGCCACGGCAGTATGGCGGTCGCGTCCGCCGTGCGCGGGCCGGCCCTGCACAGGGTCCGGGTTGGGAAGCTCGAGCAAATGCAGCTGGCGTCCGCCGAGATGCAGCCATGCGCCCGGAAATCCCAGCTCGGGCCGCGACGCATCCGGTTCGAGGCCCAGGATATCGCGATAGAAAACCAGCGCACGGCCCGTGTCGCTGACCACCACGCTGACATGATGCAGGTCGTGCACCTTCATGCCGCCGGTTCCTCCTTAAAGATTGCGATCAGCGCCGCGGCCAGGATCAGCGCGCCACCGATCCACTCCTGCGCGGTGACTGCCTCGTTGGCCAGCCACCATGCCGACGCCGCGCCGACGATCAGCTCGAACAACATGATCACGGACGAACGCTGCACCGGCATGTGCGAGACACCGTAGGTCACCGCAAGCGTCGATGCGAGAAAGCCTAGCAGACCCAACATGACCACCCCGAGCCACGCCAGCCCAGGTGCGTCCGGTAGCCCCGGCGACGTGACGCCGATCACGAGCAGAGAGACGACGACGACGCCGAACCAGGCCGCGAACGTCTTGCCCCGGACGCCAAGTACCGTAATGCGCCGGGTCATGACATTGTTGATCGCGAAGGCGAACCCGGCGCTGAGGGCCAGCAGGTCGGCGCGATTCAGCGGCACCCGCCCTATCGCCGGATCCCACAGCATAACCACCGAGCCGCCAAGGCCGAACCCCAGCATTACCAGCGTTCGCAGGCCGAGCGGCTCATGCAGCAGCCAGCGGCCCAACAAAACGGTCCAGAGAGGTGAGAGATAGAAAAGCAGCACGACGCGGACGACCTCGCCCTCCAGCACGGCAAGGACAAAGGCCACGTTGGTCCATCCGGCGGCCAGCACCAGGCTGACCGTCTCCCAGGCCTGCTGTGCGATGCGACCGCGATCGATGCGCACGAACGGTGCAAACGCGGCGAATGCAACACCATAGCCGACCAGGGTGAGCCACGCGCCTTGCACACCGCTTTGTTCGAGCAGGCGCGTCGGGTACCAGACCAGGCCCCAGAACGTCGAGGCATACAGCAGCCCGAATATCGGCCCAATCCGGGCGGGTCCAGCGCTCACGTCGATCATCGCCTATAATCGGCCGCCCGAATCACGCCGCCTGTCGCATGAATCCCGACCTGCAAAAGCTTCAACCCTACCCATTCGAACGGCTGGCCGCACTGAAAGCAGGCATAACGCCACCGGCCAAGTCGCACATCGCGTTATCGATTGGGGAACCGAAGCATGCCACACCGGCATTGGTCGCGGCAGCCTTGAACGCGCATCTCGAGCACGGTCTGGCGAGCTACCCGTCGACCAAAGGGATTGTCGAACTGCGCCAGGTGATCGCGGACTGGCTGGTCAACCGATTCGGGTTGCCGCAGGTCAGCATCGACCCGGAGCGCCACGTGTTGCCCGTCAACGGCACACGCGAGGCCCTGTTCGCGTTCGCCCAGGCGGTCGTCGACCGGCAAAAGGACGCTGTCGTGGTATGTCCCAATCCGTTCTACCAGATCTACGAGGGCGCGACCCTGCTCGCCGGCGCGCGTCCGCATTTCCTCGCCTGCACCGCCGACAACGGCTATCTGCCCAACCTCGACGAGGTCGACGAAAGGACCTGGAAGGACTGCCAGTTGCTGTACCTGTGCTCGCCGGGCAATCCGACCGGCGCCGTGATGCCGGTCGAGCAACTGCAGAGAGCGATCGCACTCGCCCAGCGCCACGACTTCATCATCGCCGCCGACGAGTGCTACTCCGAGATCTATGCTGACGAGGAGCGGCCGCCGCCGGGCCTGCTGCAGGCGGCCGCGTCGATGGGCAATGACAGTTTCCACCGCTGCGTCGTGTTTCACAGCCTGTCCAAGCGCTCCAACGCCCCCGGCCTGCGCGCCGGATTCGTCGCCGGCGATGCGCAGGTGCTGGAGCAGTTCCTGCGCTACCGCACCTACCACGGCTGTGCGCTGCCGGTGCAACACCAGCATGCGAGCATTGCCGCATGGCGCGACGAGCGGCACGTGCGTGACAACCGGGCCATGTACCGTGAGAAGTTCGACGCCGTACTGGCGACACTCGACGGTTGTCTAGAGGTCGCGCGTCCGGACGCCGCCTTCTATCTCTGGCCACGCACCCCGGTCGCCGACGACGAATTCGCGCGCGCGCTGTACGCACAGCAGAATGTCACGGTGCTGCCGGGGCAATACCTGTCGCGCGATGCACACGGTCTGAACCCGGGTGTCGGCCACGTGCGCATGGCGTTGGTCGCGACACTCGACGAATGTGTCGAGGCCGCTGTCCGCATCAGACAATTTGTGCAGAGTTTGTAACTTCGAAATCGATCAGGAGATTCTGATGAGCGAAATTCAATCCATCATCGTCGATGCCTTCGAGAATCGTGCCGAGATTACGCCACGCAACGTCAGCACCCCTGTGCGCGATGCCGTGATGGCGGCGATCGAGCAGCTCGATCGCGGCGAGATCCGCGTCGCCGAGAAACGCAACGGCAACTGGGTCGTCAACGACTGGGTCAAGAAGGCCGTGCTGCTGTCTTTCCGGATCAACGACAACGAGTTCATCAAGGGTGGCTTCGCGAACTACTACGACAAGGTGGCGTCGAAGTACGCGGACTACAACTCGCGCGAGTTTCGCGAATCGGGCGTGCGCGTCGTGCCGCCGGCGACCGCGCGCAAGGGCTCGTATATCGCACCGAGCTGCGTACTGATGCCGTCGTACGTGAATATCGGGGCGTTCGTCGACTCGGGCACCATGGTCGATACCTGGGCGACGGTCGGCTCGTGCGCGCAGATCGGCAAGAACGTCCACCTGTCCGGCGGCGTCGGCATCGGCGGCGTGCTCGAGCCGCTGCAGGCCGCCCCGACCATCATCGAGGACAACTGCTTCATCGGCGCACGTTCGGAGATCGTCGAGGGCGTCGTCGTCGAAGAAGGCTCGGTGATCTCGATGGGTGTCTTCATTGGTCAATCCACGCGCATCTATGACCGCGATAACGACAAGATCATCTATGGGCGCGTGCCCGCAGGATCGGTCGTCGTCTCCGGAAACCTGCCTTCGAAAGATGGCAAATACAGCCTGTATTGCGCCGTGATCGTCAAGCGCGTCGATGAAAAGACCCGTTCCAAAGTCGGCCTCAACGAGCTGCTGAGGGACATCTGAGACGATGCGCGGTGATCGGGAACGCGACGTCTCACACGCGAACAATGGCCGCAACGGTACGATGCAGAGTGCTGCGTCGTGTGCGCTGCATCACGGGGCCCGCGCATGACTCGCGCGACGCTGTACGGCATACCCAACTGCGACACGATGAAGAAGGCCCGCGCGTGGCTGGCGGAGCACGGCATCGAGTACGTGTTCCACGACTACAAGCAGCAGGGGCTCGATCGTCCCCGGCTGAACGCCTGGATTGCCGAACTCGGCTGGCAGACGCTGCTCAACACACGCGGCATGATGTGGCGCAGGCTGCCGCAGAAGACGCGCGACGCGATTGACGAGGCGTCGGCGATCACACTAATGCTCGATACGCCGAGCATCGTCAAGCGTCCGGTGCTCGAATGGCGGGGCAAGCTTTACGTCGGGTTCAAACCCGACCAATACGCGGCGATTTTCGGTGCATGATTGGAAAAGTTTCGCTCTCCGGCCTCCGGTTGCGGATGCGGACCCCGTTCGGGTGCGAATGCGGATAAGCTAGACGACACACCTGTCTATCGGCCGCCTACACCGATGAGCGACACCCTGGATCTCGCGATCGACCTGATCAGCCGCCAATCCGTGACCCCGGAGGACGCCGGCTGCCAGAAGCTGATGATGCAGCACCTGGCCCGGCTCGGGTTCCGCAGCGAGGTGCTGCGCTTCGCCGACGTCGACAACTTCTGGGCCCGCCGGGGTGACGAGGGTCCGGTATTCTGTTTCGCCGGCCACACCGATGTCGTACCGACCGGCCCGGTCGAACGCTGGCGGTCGGACCCGTTCCGACCGGAAATCCGGGACGGCAAGCTTTACGGTCGCGGCGCGGCCGACATGAAGGGATCGCTGGCGGCGATGGTGACGGCAACCGAGCGCTTCCTGGCCCACCACCCCCGCCACCGGGGATCGATCGCGTTCCTGATCACGAGCGACGAGGAAGGCCCGTCGGTCAACGGCACGGTCAAGGTCGTGGAGCTGCTCGAGGCGCGTGGCGAAAAGATCGACTGGTGTCTGGTCGGCGAGCCGTCGTCGGACGTGCACCTCGGCGATGTGGCCAAGAACGGCCGCCGTGGTTCGCTCGGCGCGGTCCTGACGGTCAAGGGCGTGCAGGGTCATGTCGCCTATCCACACCTCGCCCGCAATCCTGTCCACGACGCCGCGCCGGCGCTTGCCGAACTCGCCGCGACCGAATGGGACAGGGGCAACGCGTTTTTTCCGGCGACCACGTTCCAGATCTCCAACATCCAAGCCGGCACCGGGGCAAGCAACGTGATCCCCGGTAGTTGCGAGGTGATGTTCAATTTCCGCTACTCGACCGAAACGACGCACGAGCAGTTGCGCAGCCGGGTCGAGGCGGTGCTCGACCGCCACGGCCTCGACTACGCGATCGACTGGACGCTGTCCGGCCTGCCGTTTCTGACCCCCGACGGCGAACTGGTCGATGCGGCAAGGCATGCCGTCCGCGACGTTGCCGGCATCGACACCAGGCTCTCGACCGCCGGCGGCACCTCGGATGGCCGCTTCATTGCGCCGACCGGCGCCCAGGTCCTGGAACTCGGGCCGTTGAACGCGACGATCCACAAGATCGATGAATGCGTCGGTGTCGACGACCTCGACCGCCTGTCGTCGATGTATGAGCGGATCCTGAAACGGCTGCTGACCTGACCGCCCGGAATCAGCCGCTGCCCTTGCTGCGCAGCTGAACTCCGAGTGCGAGCTGATTGCGCAGCGCGCGCACCAGGCGAAGCGTCCCCGAATCGATGCGCAGGCCACGTGGTGCTGCATGCTCGGCGATGATGCAGCCCACCGGGCGGTCGCGGACGACCAGCGGAAGGAACAGCAGGGAACCGGTCGGACTCACCCGGCTGTACCATGCCGGGATGCCATGCCCGGTACTGGCGATCGCCAGGTCCTCGATGTGCACGTCGGTCTTCTTGGCGAGCGCGACGTGAAACACGTCCGGTTCGTACTTCTCGCCGAATCGCAGCGTGCTGAGGAAGCGGTCGATGTTTTCGCCGAATCCGACCCGGCCGACATACTGGCGCCGGTTCGCGTCGCGCAGACACAGCGCGACCCGGCGCAGGCCGAACGCGCGGAACAGCGTCTCGAGCATGACTTGGGCGACCTCGTGCAGTTCGGCACCGGTCGCGAGAATCGCCGTCGCCTCCTGCAGGCCATCGAGCAGGATCGGCTCCGGTTCGACACAAGCGGGCTCGGTCCCGGCCTCCTCATCTGGCAACGCCAGCTCGGCCAACTCCTCGCCGGCACCCTTGACCTCTTCGGCCGCGGCCCGGCTGCCAGCAAGTGCGCGCAACGCGACCGGTGCGGCGCTCGACGTGGCGAGAACCTCCGCCAGCACGCGGTATTCCGAACGCGTGTTTGCCACGACCTCCTCCAGGCGGTCATCGTCGAACGCCACCGCATCGGCAAAGCGGCGCAGCAATGCGCGCGACGGGGCATCGTCGAGGGCCCCACCGGCCGCCAAGCGCTCGGTGACGGCGTTCGCGAACGCCGCGATCTGCCGCAGATGCTCCTCGATGCTGTCGGGTGACCGCGGCTTGTCGCGCGGCAGACGCTTCATGCTATAGGTGATGGCGTGCGGAAAGTTCCAATGCTTGCCGATGGCGATCCCGAGCTGCTCGAACGTAACCCCGAGCACGCGCAGCTGGGCCTGCGCGGCAGCCACTTCCGCGACCGTCACTTCGCGTTCGATCGCTGCGTCCTCGTCAGGCAGATAATAGGCGACGAGCAATTCGCCGAGATTGTGGAACATCGACGCCAGGAACGCCTCTTCGCGGTTCTGCAGCCCGGCGTCACCGGCCGTTTCGCGTGCCAGCAGCGCACCGAACATGCTCTTGCCGATCAACGCCTTGACCTTGTCCGCGCGATTGTTCGTCGAGAATTGTTCGAACAACAGCAACGACGCGGCCAGCGAGCGGATCGGCTCCAGCCCAAGGACCACGATTGCGCGCGAGATGGTACCGACCTTGCCGGCAAAACCGGCGTAGAACGCCGAGTTGACGACCTTCAGAATCTTGTTGGTCAGGGCGTAGTCGCGCACGATCACGTCGGCCAAGTGTTCGGTCGACTTGTCCGAGGCCGCCGACAGTCGGTTGAGCGTGCGGATCGTCTCCGACAACGCCGGAAAATCCTGATTCCGCTGCATTCGGCGGATGAGGAACTCGACCGCGCCGCCGGCGCCGTCGATCACGGCGTGTTCGGACTGGGATGACATGCTGCTTGCCGGGTGTTGGACATGCATGCCTTATCGGTCGCCACGCCGAAAACTTTGTCCGCCGGCCCCGGGAACGAATGCCGACGCCCGACCTGTTCAGCGGGGCGGAAGGGGCAATAAGGCGGATTCAGCCGTGCGTGCGGCGTTGGCGGACCACCAACAGGCGGGCGCCGGCCTCGATCGCCCAGGCACCCAGTTTGCCCAGCACGAGCAGCAGCAGGATCACCGCAACCCAGGACACGTAGTGCGCGAGACCCACGGCGGCGCCCTTGGGCACCAGCTCGGCGAGCTTTGTCGTTTCGAGGAAATAGCGGGCGAAGTAGCCGATGCCGTCAGGGTCGCGAAACAGGCCCCAGCCGGAGTAGATCGCACCGCCGAGCGCCCAGATGCCCAGGCCGACCAGCACGGCCGCGAGGACGAGCGCGACAGCACGAATAATGGTGTTCAGACCGCCTTCGTCCGCGGTGCTCTCGTCGATTTCCATCGGTACTGGGACCGGTGAACGGCGCGCAGCCGGTCGCGGTCACTTCACTCCTTTAGCTTGATCTTAAGAGACCCTTCCTCGACGCGGATGTTCTCCACGCCGTCGGCGAAACTCTTCCAGAATCCCCTGTTGTCACCGAATTCGCTGACCAGATCGATATTCTTGAGACCGCCCAACCAGGCATTCGGTATCGGAATACCCATGATGCTGACGCCCTTCAGAACCACGACCGGCCGGGCGTCGCGAAATGCCATCTCCACACCGGTCGATACCCGCAGTGTCTTGCCACCCAATATCGGGAAGTCCGGGTCGATCGGCACCAGCAGGCGCGCGCTCACCAGGTCGTCACCGAGGTCGACCGAAAGCTTCTTCGCCAAATCGGTGTTCCTGGCCACGATTGCATTCAGCTCACGTTCGCTGAAGCTGACTTCGCGCCTGGCACCGGCCTCGCTATAGCGTTCGGGGCGCAGCCACTGTTCGTCGCTTTCCGCGGCCCTGCCCTGCTCCGCATTGGCTGCGGCGGGCCCCGGATCGTACCCCAGCACGCGCAGCTTGGCGTCGAGCCGGTGTTGCTCCGCCGCGGACAATTCGACCGGCTTGAAGTCCCTGGCGTAAATGTAGGTGCGTATCACCCAATACGTCAGGGCAACGGTCACGAGGATGGTCGCCACGACAATCCAGACGACATGGTGCGTACGCAGCCCGCCACGCGGCGCTTCGCGGTCAGCCGAAATGGGAGTGTCTGGGTTCATTGTGTTCTCGGCGGTGCGTCCGGCCTGATCCGGCCTCATTTTTACACCAGAACCCGCCACCGGGTCGACTGCTCCCACGATACCCCGCCGATCAGCGCAGATTGCGCCCGGCGACCGGACGCCGCGACCTGCCCCGCTGATAACGATTGGCCTGCTTCTCGCGTTCCTTCGCCCGCTCGATCATGCGAGCCTGCGAGCCAAGTTCCTCCGCCTCGCTACGCGGCATGCGCTTGGAGTAGGTGCCATCGGAGTCCATCTCCCAGGCGTTGCGATAATCAGACAGCTGACTGTCGATCATGAAGCGCAGCTCCTCGCGCAGGCCGTCACCGAACACCGGCGTGACGACCTCGACACGCGACTCGAGATTGCGCTTCATGCAGTCGGCCGAACCGATGAAGTATTCCTCGTCGCCGCCGTTCTGGAAATAATAGATCCGCGTGTGTTCGAGGAACCGGCCGACGATGCTGATCACGCGTGCCGACTCCGACATGCCGGGCAGACCCGGTCGGAAGCGGCAGGTGTCACGCACGATCAGGTCGACGCGAACACCGTCCCGACTGGCCTCGTACAGCGCACGGGTGATATCGACGTCCTCGAGTGCGTTCATCTTCAACTGGATCAGGCCGGGTTTGTCGGCGCTGTGGATGCGCCGCTCACGCTGGATGCGCGCCAGCAGCGCTGCCTTCAACACCTTCGGCGCCGGAAGCAGCTTGCGATAGTAGCGCTCCGGCGTATAGCCGGTGGTCAGGTAGTTGAACAGCTCGGTCGCATCCCGGCCAAGGTCCTGATCGTTGGTGAGGATGCCCAGGTCGGAATACAGCCGCGCAGTGCCCGCATGATAGTTGCCGGTACCAATATGCAGATAGCGCTTCAGGCCGTTGTAGTCGTTGCGCACGACCAGCACGATTTTGGAGTGCGTCTTCAGGCCGATAACGCCGTAGGTCACATGAATGCCGGCCTCTTCCATGCGCCCCGCCCAGCGGATGTTCGCAGCCTCGTCGAAGCGCGCCTTCAACTCGACCACGACGGCCACCTGTTTGCCGTTGCGCGCCGCGCGCACCAGATTGTCGATGACCTGGGTATCGCTCGACGTGCGGTACAGAGTCATCTTGATCGCGCGCACCTTGGGATCCATCGCCGCCTCTTTAAGAAAGCGCTCGACCGAGGTGCCGAACGATTCGTAAGGATGCTGCAGCAGGATCGTGCCGCGCTCTCGGATCAGGTGAAAGATGTTCGAATTGGGTCTCAGGACCGGGTTGTCGAAGGGTTGAAAGGGTTCGTCATGCAGCTCCGGCTTATCGATACCGACCAGCTGAAACAAGTCGCGCATGGCGAGCATGTCCCCTCCGGCGTCGAATACGTCCTCGTTCTCGTTCAAACCGAGCTCGGCCGCGAGCATGCCGCGCGACGTCTCGTCCATGTCGCCTTCGATCTGCAGGCGCACGATCGGTGCAAAACGGCGGTCGCGCAGCTCAGACTCGATCATCGACAACAGGTCGTCGGCATGTTCTTCGTTGCGCTCGGTGTTCGAATTGCGTGTCACCCGGAACATGTGCTCGCTGATCACGTCCATCTCGGGCAACAGCATGTCGAGATTGTTGCGCATGACTTCTTCGATCGGCACGTAGTGGTGTCGACCCGGCAGCTGGATGAAGCGCGGCAGGCTGTCGCCGATAGGCACCTTGATCCGCGCCAATGACGTTCGGTCTGCCTGATTCGGAAAACGCACCAGAACCAGAAAGTTCAGCGACAAATTCGAGATGAACGGGAACGGGTGCGCTGGATCGATCGACTGCGGCGTGATCAGCGGGAAGATGTTCTCGTGGAAATGCGCACGCAGGAAATCGACATCGTCGCGACCTAACTGCTTGTATTCGAGGATCTCGATCTCATGGACACTGAGCTCGCTGCGCAATGTGGTAAACACATCGCGCTGCACGGCCTCCTGCTGGCGCACGATGTCGTAACAGGCAGTGATCTGCTCCCTCGGCGTACGTCCGTCGACGGTCTTCTTGGTCATACCGGCACCGAGCTGCTGCTTCAGGCCACCAATACGCTTCATGAAGAACTCATCGAGATTGGAGCTCACGATAGCCAGAAACTTGAGCCGCTCGAGCAGTGGATTGCGTTCGTCCTGCGCCTCGTTCAACACGCGGCCGTTGAATGCCAGCCACGTCAGCTCACGGTTGAGGTACAGCGAAGGATCGTCGATGTCGTAGGACTCGGGCGGGCTGGCGGCGCTGTCGCCGCCGGATTCTGGTGACAGCATGACGTGACTTCCTGGGGCCAAATGGGCACTCGAATGCAATTCACATTCCAGTATGGACCAATTCTGCGTCGATTATGTTGACGTGCCGCACCTGGGTGCGGCTTGCGATAGCCGCGGTATCAGGCGTAAGCGTCGAAGCCCAGTACGCGCCGCAGCGAACAGCGATCGTCCGCAGCGGCTACATCCGCATAGGCGGCGAGCGCGCGCCCGGCACGCAGCGATGCCGCAGGGCGCGCCCGATCGACGCCCACCGCTTGCACCCGTTGGGCCCGCTGCACCGGGTCGGTCTGCACCGGCACACGCGGCGGCGCTTCCCGCCCCGTGGGGTCGGTCGCCTGGTCGACAGCCTGCGCCGCCGCAATGGCGGTAAGGTCCTGCGGCGCAGGCATGCGCTGTGGCAGCAGCAGTGCGGGCGTGATCTTCACGGCAATCGGTCTCGGCTTGGGGCCGACTGTGCAGTATAGACAGCCGGCAGTCTTTTCGTTCTTTCGACACGCGCCGGATTCTTGCGACTGATCGCAAGAACACTTTGTAAGTGATTGATACTACATCGCGGATTCTCGACACTCAACCCGGAGGCCAATGCATCATACGGCCACCCAGCAGGTGCAGATGGATGTGGAATACCGTCTGCCCGCCGGCCTCGTTGCAGTTCATCACGGTGCGAAATCCTGCCTCCGCCAGCCCCTCCGCCGCCGCGACCTCGCGCGCGGCGCCGTACATGCGCCCAATGATCGCCTCGGCATCGTTGTCGATGTCATTCAGCGTGGCGATATGGCGACGTGGGATCACGAGGATGTGGGTGGGGGCCTGCGGGTTGAGGTCGCGAAACGCGACTACGGTGTCGTCCTCGAAGACCTTGTCGGCCGGTATATCGCCCTGCGATATCCGGCAAAAGATGCATTCATCCATCGCTGTCACCTCCGTCTCTGTCCTGGCGGGACCTGTGCCCCGTCGTCGATTGGATACTATCGCCGCCCGGCAAATGCATGCGCCAACGTACCGCCGTCGACGTACTCGAGTTCCCCGCCGAGCGGCACGCCGTGGGCGATGCGCGTAGTGGTGATGCCGAGTCCAGCGGCGAGTTCGCTGATGTAGTGGGCAGTGGCCTCGCCCTCGACGGTGGTCGTCGTGGCCAGAATCACTTCGGCCGGGCGCACCTCGTCGAGTCGGCGGCGCAGGTCCTCGATGCCGATCTCGCCTGGACCGATGCCGTCGAGCGGAGAAAGCCGCCCGCCGAGGACGAAATAGCGACCGCGGAACCCGGTCGCCTGCTCGAGCGCGATCACGTCGGACGGGTTCTCGACGACGCACAGCAGGCTGTCGTCGCGACCGGGGTTGCGGCACAGCTCGCAGACGTCGTCTTCGGTAAGCGTCCGACACTGGCGGCAATGGCCGATCGAATGCACGGCCTCGGACAGGACCGCTGCCAGGCGGGCGCCGCCGGCTCGGTCACGCTGCAGGATGTGGAATGCCATCCGCTGCGCCGATTTCGGACCGACTCCCGGCAGGCAGCGCAGACCGTCGATCAGCTGATTGAGCAGGGACTTCGCGGCCATGGTGACGACAGTCGACGCGTCAGAACGGCAGCTTCATGCCCGGCGGGAGATTGAGACCGGCGGTTACGTTTGCCATGCGGTCTTTGGTGTGCGCCTCGATGCGATGCGCAGCATCGTTGCACGCCGCTGCGATCAGGTCTTCGAGCATCTCCTTGTCGTCGCCGATCAGGCTGTCGTCGATCTCAACCCGGCGCACCTCATGGCGGCCGTTCATCGTCACCTTGACCAATCCCCCACCTGACTCCCCGGTGACCTCCGCCTTCGCGACCTCCTCCTGCGCGCGCTGCAGGTCTTCCTGCATCTTCTGCGCCTGACGCATCAGATTCCCCATCGGACCTTTCATGACTGAGCCCCTCCATTCGATCGTTCAAGGCGGCGGATCGAGTCGGGTACGATCGCCGCGTCAAAGTTTTCCTGTATCGCCTGCACCAGTGGATCGTCGGCGATATCCGCCTCGGTGGCGCGCTGCCTTTCCTCGCGTTCACGTTCCTGGCGCTGCGCGCGGGTTTCGTTGCCGCCGCCGGCAACCGCCAAGCGGAGTACAACGGCACGCCCCATGGCGGCCGTGAGCGATTCCTGCAGGCGCCGCTCGGCGAGGCTGCCGAGCAGGCCGGCGCACGCGGGATCGACGCGCAGTGACAGGTGTCTGCCATCCCAGCCTTGGTACATGCTGTTGTCGGCGAGTTGTGCCGCCATTCCCTTGAGCCCGAGGCCGGCGACGAAGCCGTGCCAATCGGCCAGCGCTTCGGCATCCCGTTGCTCCGGCGCGGCGACCTCCGGCGGTGACGACTCGACCGTCCGGCCTTGCTCCCGCGTCGCTTGGGCCGTCTCATCCGTTGCAGTGCGGGCAGACGACGTCGGGCGCGGACCCGAACGCCGGGTCGGCGTGGTCCTCTGATCGCCGGATTCTGCCGCGAGCGGCTGGCCCGGCCGCTCGTCCGTACGCGCCGCCGGAGCGGCATCCGGACGAAATGCGAGCATACGCAGCAGCACCATTTCGAACCCGCTGCGCATGTCCGGCGCCAGCGCCAGGTCACGCTGACCGGCCAACGCAATCTGGTAATAGAGCTGCACGTCTTCGGGAGGCAACGCGGTCGCGAGAGACTGCAGTCGCCCGGGATCGCCCCATCCCGGCTGCGCTGCGCCGGGAACCGCCTGCAGAATCGCGATGCGATGCAGGAGCGTCACCAGCTCACGCAGAAGACTGCCGAAATCCGGCGCATGTTCGGCCGTGGCCTCGACAGCGGCCAGGGTCGCGGCGCCGTCGCCTTGCGCCACTGCCATCAGCATGTCCGGCAATCGCTCGCCGGCTACCACGCCGAGCATCGCGCGCGCCTCGTCGAACCCCACTCCACCACCGCCGAACGCAATCGCTTGATCGAGCAGACTGAGACCGTCACGCATGCTGCCGTCGGCTGCACGCGCCAGCACGCCCAGCGCAGACTGCTCGTAGGCGATACCCTCGGCATCGAGAATGTGTCGAAACTGCCCTTCGATCTGCTCAACCGGCAGACGCTTCAGATTGAACTGCAGGCAACGTGACAACACCGTGACCGGAACCTTCTGCGGGTCTGTCGTCGCGAGCAGGAACTTGACGTGCGGCGGTGGCTCTTCGAGCGTCTTGAGCAGCGCATTGAAGCTGTGCCCCGAAAACATGTGCACCTCGTCGATGAGATACACCTTGTAGCGGCCCCGCACCGGCGCGTAGGGCACGTTGTCGAGCAGCTCGCGCGTGTCGTCGACCCCTGTCTTGGATGCCGCATCGACCTCGAGCAGATCGACGAAACGCCCTTCGTCGATCTCGCGGCACACGCTACAGGTGCCGCATGGCGTCGCGGTCACCCCGCTCTCGCAATTCAGCGACTTCGAGAGGATGCGCGCCAGCGTGGTCTTGCCGACACCACGCGTACCGGTGAAGAGGTAGGCATGATGCAGACGGTCGTTGCTCAGCGCATTGCTGAGCGCGCGCACGACGTGCTCCTGGCCGACCATCTCGGCAAAATCACGCGGGCGCCACTTTCGGGCGAGGACCTGGTAGGACATGCGGGACTGGACATCCGTGGATACGGTAGCGGCAGTCTAACCGAATGTTGCGGCCGGATGCACCGCACGTAGGGCGGCGGTCCCGCCAGCGATTCCCGGCGCACAAATCGCTTGCTGCGGCTGCTCCCTTCCGGGCCTGACCGGGTTCACAAACTATTGTCGCGGGAGACCAACGGGACCACCATGGAATGCGGGATTATGCCGCATAGAGGCCTCGGACGTCATCCGCGTAGGATGCGCGCCCCGGCGAGGTCGCCGCCTCCAGGGCATCCATTTCGGCCACCGGGCCGGTGATCCAAAGCCTTGGGGCGGCCGCACTCCCGCGCCAGGGCGCGGGTGTCACCGTACGTCCGAGGCCGGCGCAACCGCGCCGCTTCAGAGGCCGTTCGCCAGGCTCATGAGGCGCTGGAAATTCGACTGCGTGCGCTTCGGTTCGACAACCGGTTCCACGATCTCCGGCTCGGCCGCGAGCCTGGCCATTTCGGCCTCGGCCAACGCAACGGCCGCCGCCTCCGCGCGGGCGGCGTCAACTTCCGCCTTGACCCGCTTGATCGCCGGATTCGACGCTTGGACCCGCATACCACGCGCAACGAACCGTTCGGCGCGATCGTAGTCTTCCGCGCCAATGGCTTCGCTCGCCAGCGCTGCGTAGCGGTCGACGATCCTTGCGATCCCTGCGAGGGCCTGCGGGTTTCCGGGGTCGGAATCCAGAACGCGCTTCAGATACGAGTAGGCGCTGGTCGACTCCGGCAGCAGCAGGCGATCCGCGTTCAGCGCGTCGTCGGCATGCCGCAACAAGCCCGCGATTTCAGCACCCGTTTGACGCCGCGGTTCCGGTTCGGTTTCCTGTTCCTGCAGATCCATGCTGGTCGCGAGCAGCTGTACGGATGTCGCGTCCGTGCGCGGGGCATCGACGACAAATGTCTCGGGATCCGGCGTCGACTGATCTGTCGCCGCCACGTCGGCGGCAGGTTCGGCAGGAACGGTGGTCGTGATTTCGGGCTCGCCCGACTCCTGCGCGACACTCTCCGCCTCCGGCTCCGCTGCCGCGACCGGCTTCACGCCTGACGCGGTTGGCGGCAGTATCCTCACGAACGCGGCGTAGTCGTGGGAATTGTTCAACGCAACGACGGCGATCTCCGCATTGGTGCTCTGCGCTGTTCCCTGAAGCGGTTCCGTTGGTAGCGACGCATCGCCGATGCCTCCGGGCGCGGATACGGCGGATTCAGGTGCCGCCATTTCCGCGACCTCGCCTTCCCCTTCGTCGATCGACGCCCCGGATCGCGGCCATAGCACCGATCCGCGGACTTGTCCCATTGCCCAGTGGTACATACTGCTTCCCGACAGACCGAGCATGCTGACGAGTCCGGCCGAGACGTCGTCGTCGACCGCCGCGACGGCTCCGCCATCGGACGGGGCCCGGTCCACTACCACCGATGTGTCGCGACCGAGCTCGGCGACAGGCGGCGTGCGTGCCACGCCGGTATCGATCCACCCGACGCCAGCGACAGGCTCATCGTGCGCGACCTGCACGGCCTTCGCCCGGGCGTCGAGGTATCGGCCACCATCCAGCACTTCGGGATTGACGGCCGACTCGACATTCAACTGTGCGTCAAGATGCGACCGCGGCATGCGCGGGGGCTGCACGCCCGGTCGAATCACAATCAGTGTGACGGCCACGACGAGGGCCGCCGCAACCGCTACCGGGACGAACCCTGCAACAGGCTTGCCACGCAAATCCTGCATTGTCAGCATCAGGCGCGTACGCAACACCGGCCAACGTCTTTCGAGTGACTGCGTCACCGATTGCCGCAGCCTCGTGGACTGTACGGACATGCGTTGGAACATCGCCTGCAACCACGACTGCACCAGACGCTTCTCTCGCCAGACGCGGCGAACCGTTGACGCCACGCGACGCGACAATGTGCGAACCCCCGCTTTCACCGCGCGCATCGGCAAACCCAGTCGGCTGCGGCGGCGCCGCGAGCGCTGCGTCCGAAGCGCACCCAGAGACGTCGGATACGGGTCACCATCGGCGAACGACCGCTCCAGCGCGTCACGCACTTCGGCTGCCCGCTGACGCTGCGCATCCCTCGACTGCGCATTGGCTGCCCGGTGAACGCGCGCTGCAGGATCCGGAACCAACGCCAGTTCGTACGCGGAATCGAAGACACCGCTGCGGACGTGGCCGTCGACGATTTGCTGCGTCTGCTCGTCGTTCGGCGCAAGCAGTTCGCTCTGCAGATCGCCGACGACCACGCCGACGTCGCGATCGGTCAAAGAATGCTTTTCTTCGCTGCTTGCGAGCAGGAACAGTCGGCTGCAGATCTTGTTGACGTGCCGTGGAACCCCGCGGCTGTAGCGATAGATAGCGAGCACCGCCGGACCATTGACCCCCGGATCACCGCGCCAATCCGCGGCCGTCAGACGGTACTCGATGTACGCCTTGGTCTCGGCGAGATTCATCGGTTCCAGGCGGCAGCCGGCGATGACCCGCTGCTGGAACTGCTCCATCCCGGGCGCGCTCATCGCGCTTTCGAGCTCATCCTGACCGAACAGCACCAATTGCATGACTGGCCGCCCATCAACCTGCAGGTCGGTCAGCAGGCGCATCGCCTCGAGTGCCTGGTGGGACAGCGCCTGCGCCTCGTCGATGACGACAAGGACCCGGCGCTGGGCACGCTCGATACCGCGCAGATGCCGTTCGATCATCAGGGTCAGCATGGAATGATCGCTGCGTTCCACCGGCAGACCCATCTCGTAGGCCAGTTTGCGCAGCAGATCGGTCGGCGAGTGCTCGGCCGCGACCAGGCGGATGCTGACCGTCTTCGCCGGATGGCATTCGGCCAACAGACGTTCGGACAAGGTGGTCTTGCCGGTCCCGGGTGCACCGGTCACGACGACGATGCCTTCACCCCGTTTCAACGCATAGCGAAGGTAGGCCCAGGCACGGGCGTTGCTGCGGTGCGGAAAGCAGATCCCCGGATCCGGCAACAAACGAAAGGGATCACTGCTGAGGTCGTAAAACGCTTCGTACATTCCTTCCCCCTTGCACGATCGGCACACCTCGCCCGTGCAATCTCGGCGCGCATCTTTCCCGGTTCTTATTCACGCCGGGTTAATTAGATTACTTGATGTTAGCTCAAGCGCTTAGGAAATTTTTGCGAATTAATACCTAAAATGTGAAAGCCGTCCGGGATGGTGGCAGGCAGAGAGTACCGACACGCTTGCACACACGGCTGCCCTGGGGCGAGCCGCGCGCGCAGTCAATGGGTGTTCGGCGGAAGGAACGGAGGAGACGCGCGCGGCAAACCGATCGGTGACACCGGCGTCGTCACTCGCCGTCGGTCAGGACCTGGGCAGCCGCTTCGCGGGTATAGAAACGACCGTCGAGCATGAACCCGGCAACGATGCCGTCGTTCGCACGGGTCACGACACCGCTTGCATCGCGCTCGCAGACCCAGCTGTCGGGCAGACCGTCCAGGACGTGGACCGCGGCCGGTGAACCGTCGGCGTGGCACGAAAGCGCGGCTTCGCCGGTCACCGTGTTGAGGTAGGCAGGAATGAATCCGGCAGCGCGGTTGTTGCGGCTGATGCCGCCCGTGCCGGAGAAGACGTCGTTCTGTACTGCGAGATCGCACTCGCAGATGCCTACCGGCAAAGATTCGGCGTTGATGTCTTCGGTCTCACGACCGACACCCCTCTTCACCTTACTCCCAGACATTGGCACCTCCGAAAGGGCCCTCAACCGAGAATCGAAACCTGCGTTCAACCAAGCATCAGCCGTGCCATTTTGCCGACGTCCCGCCGCGTTGCCGCCGGATCGCGTCGCAACTGCCTGGCATTTAAAGAAGAATGGCCGCCAGCCGCGATCGCAACAGAGACTACTGGCGTGCCGCCGGGTTCCGCAACTAGCATTGCGTAAGGTTTTTTGACACCCGGGTTTCAGGCGATGCGCGACGACGACCGGACACCACGCGGCCGTGCGACATGCACGAATCCGGCGAATCGCTACCACGGCACGCGCGTCAGCCCCGAGGATGACGGTTGGTCGGCAGAGGAGCGTGTCCCGTTGCGGACGCGGGTCGCCATCGATGCGGCGCGCAAGGCGATCAGCTACAACGACTCGCCGGACATCCCGTTCGACCGCTCGGTCAACCCTTACCGCGGCTGCGAGCACGGTTGCATCTACTGCTACGCACGGCCGACCCATGCCTGGCTGGATCTCTCCCCAGGGCTCGATTTCGAAAGCCGGCTGTTCGCCCGCCCGGCGTTGCCGACGTTGTTGCGACAGGAACTCGCGGCACCCGGCTACGCGCCGGCACCGCTGGCGATCAGCGGCGTGACCGACGCCTACCAGCCGATAGAACGCGAACACCGCATCACGCGGCGGATCCTCGAGGTACTGCTGGCATTCCGACATCCGGTGATGCTGATCACCAAGTCGGCGCTGATCGAACGCGACATCGACCTGCTGGGTGAGCTGGCGGCATCCGAGCTGGTCGAGGTTTCGGTCTCGCTGACCACGCTCGATCGCAGGCTGGCACGCGTACTCGAACCACGCGCCGCTGCACCGCATCGCCGTCTCCAGGTCATCGAGCGATTGGCCGCTGCGGGCATTCCCGTGCGCGCGATGCTGGCGCCGATCATCCCGGTGCTCAATGAAGCCGAGATCGAACGGCTGCTCGCCGACGCGCGCGATGCCGGCGCGTCGAATGCGGGTTACATACTGCTGCGACTGCCGCTCGAGGTCGCGCCATTGTTTCGCGATTGGCTGCAGAGACATTTCCCCGGCCAGGCAGCCCACGTGATGAGTCATGTGCGGGATACACGCGCCGGTCGTGACAACGACGGCCAGTTCGGTCGCCGTCTGCGTGGCACCGGGCACTATGCCGCAATGATCGAGCAGCGTTTTCGACTCGCGGTTCGCCGGCTCGGACTGGACGTCGACACGTCACTGCGCTGCGACCTGTTCGAGGCGCCAGACACGGTGCGTCAGATGTCGCTCTTTTGACGCCCGCGAACGGCCTGAGCGCCCTGCTCCTCGCGGAGCGGGCTCGATCCAACGGTAGAAACGTGTTTAACAGGCGTCCCAAGTCGTAGTTCAATATTTTTCGACTACCGGATCCGTTGTTTCGACACGGGACGCTCTTTCGATACCTAACGACCAGGTTGTTGGCGTTGTCCGGCCCTTTTCGCCGCATCCCGGACCACCCGCCGCGAAAACTGCCAAGACCAATGTCGTCACGACGCGCCTCCTCATCACCAAGTGCCGGGCCGGCCTACCCAATCGCATCGTGAGAGAGCCAGCCTGGGCGCGTATCGCGTACCGCTACTCGATCCGCGCTTCGAACCTGTCCGTTCGATTCGCATGGTCTCCGAAGCGCTGACATTCCGGCCAAAGCCCGTCAGGACCGACGCACATGATCGGATCGCATTTTCGGCACACCTGGTCGTCGCCGGAAACACGTCGCGAACCTGGCCCACTACAACCGCCGGCGCGAAACGCACACCGCGATCCGGCGTCTGCGCGGCACCGTTGCGGCGACCCGCACCAGGGCCCGCTACACGCGCACATCAACGACGACGCCGACACGCGGGCGAGACTGTGGCACACACAGGTCGGCCTGGGTTTCGTCACCAGCTACGAACTCGTCGAAGGCGGCATGGGTGCACGCCGTTGTTTCGCGCTGCCAGTCGCACGTGCGACGGAGATCCACCGCGATGCGATGCAGCGGATATTCGGTCTGGGCCGCACCGCGCGCGGTCCGAGCATGAGCGCTGGAGCCGGCAAGGTCGAGGTGCGGGGCGTCACCGAGATCCATGGCGAAAACGGCTTCGTGGTGCGCTTCACCCAGGGCCGCGATCCCGACTGGGTGCAGCGGCGGCCTTTCGCCCGCTGCGATGCCGCCACCGTGGCTCGACCAGCTGCAGCCGGCCTTTGGCGAGCGCGAATTCTTCTTTGAACCCGAATACCGCGCGATGTGCGCGCCCGGGCCCTGACGCGACGACATCGCGCGGCGCGGTATCAGCCCACGACGCGAATCCCGGCCCGCCGCAAGCGATCGTCGACCTCGCCCTCGGCCGCCAGCCAGTCGGCTCCCGGGTTGCCGAGAAAACCCTGCGCCTCGCTGCGCAGATAGGCCGCCTCGGCAATCAGCTGGTGACGTTGAGCAGCGGAAATCTCGTGCGGCGTCGCAGACGACTTCGCGCGAGTCGGCGACTTTGCCGCCACCTTCTTCGCTGCTGCCTTCTTCGCCGGCGCCTTTTTAACCGCCGCCTTCTTGGTGGTCGACTTTGTCGCAGGCGATTTTTTTGCAGTCTTCTTCTTGGCCGCCTTCTTGTTTGCGTCTTCTGCCGTCGTCTTGGCCTGGGCGGCCTTCTTGGTGGTCTTTGCCATCTCGTCCCTCGTTGAATTGGATGTGTCGCCGCTCGCGACGCCTGTCTCACCCTCGATACACCGATAGCCCCGCCCGCGATGGACAACACCACCGGTCGGCGGCCATCGGCCGTCCCCGGCTGTCGGAGCACGTCCCGCAAGAATCGAACCAATACGGCGACCGCTTCATCGCGCGTCCAGCCGCACCGTCCGATTCGTCGAGGCGCGAAAGTCTAAGCGGATGCGGAGAATCCGTTGCGCTTTATTGGACGCGCTTTGACTTTTCTCAATTATCCGGTTGGCATCCATGGCAAGGATGCCCTGGGACCCACGATGCGTTGCAGTCAGCACCCGCATCGGCGGCGGCCGGGTGCACAATTTCCGTGCATGCGCGCGGGCACCTGCCATGTTTCAGCGCACACCGATCGTAAGGCATGCCAACGCGTCTTCCGGCGCGATATGCTGATGAAATGGCGACGTTCGACCGCGCGACCCAGCCCTACACCGCATTCTTCTGCGAGGAAAACGTTTGGCAGCTCGCCCGCCTGCTTGACGAAGCCGCAATGGGCACTGCCCAGGCACTCTTCATCTCGAACAGGGCCGGGAGCGTGAGGATGACCAACCAGCGTGCAGCACGACCCGGCTACGGCATCACCTGGGACTACCATGTCGTGTTGCGCGTACGCGACGGCGATGACCTGATCCTCGATGCCGACACGCGACTCGACTATCCGTGTCCGACAGGGATTTACCTAGAGCAGTCGTTTCCGCCGCAGGCGATGCTGCCCCAACCCTACCGCGCGTCGGTACGCGTGGTGCCGGCCAGACAATTCGTGCGCAGATTCCACTCCGACCGCAACCACATGCACGATCGGCTGCCACCCAGCGCATTTCCGCGCTGGCCGACGATCGGTCCGGACGACCCCCGAGACGCGATCCCGCTGCAGCGCTACCTCGACATCGACGACGACCTGGGTGACGGCAGCCGGGTCCTGACACTCGACGCCCTGTATCGCGAGCTCGCGTGAGACCGCCCTTCACCCGGGCCGCTCGGCCACCAGTTGGGCGCGGTTGCGAAACCCGCGCGACCTGTCGCCGATCGCGCCCTCTTCACGATAGGCGCGCACGACGAGGCCGTCGAACAGACTCAGCAGCTCGTTACTGCCGAGTCTGAACGGACCGTCACCCGGACCGCTGTCGTCGACACGCTCACGGGTCCACGTCTGGTAGTAGAGCAGTCCACCGGGGCACAGCGCGTGGGCGATCGCCGGGCACAGTGAACGGTCGAGGAAATTGCCGACGCAGATCACATCGTAATGCGAAACCGGCAGCGGTTCCGCGGTCACGTCACGCACCTCCGCCACGAGATCCAGCCCCACCGCGGCCTCGCGCAGTCGCGCGATGCCGACGGGCGAGATATCCCAGGCGTCGACCTTCAGGCCGCATCCAGCGAGGAACAACGCGTTTCCGCCGAGTCCGCACGCAAGATCGAGCGCATGCCCGGCGTGGGGCAGCAGGTGCGCGTAATCGGTGAGCACATCGAGCGCCGATGCATTCGCGTCGGCGCCGGCGTAGCGCGCATCCCATTTCGCGCGCAGCTCATCCATGTTCATGCGCCGGCCGGCCGCCAGACGTCGATGGCGACCGGCGCAGGCCATCGACCGCGGTTCGCGGCATGTTGCCTTCCTGCATCCTCGGCCACTGAGGTTACCGGACGCCGTCACGCGTGCGCTTGGCGTCCTCTTGCTTCCGGAACTGCAGGAAGCGCGGCAGGAACTTGTCCCAGTCGATGATGTGCGCGTCAAGCTCGGGGCCATCGATGCAGGCATGCTTGCGCACCATCTTGCCGTCGATCGTGACCGGCACCATGCAGGCGCCGCACATACCGGTCGCATCGACCATGATCGAGTTGAGACTGGCGACGGTCTTGACCCCGTAGGACCGGGTGAGGTCGCTGACGGAGCGCATCATCAGCGGCGGGCCGATGGTGACCACCTCGCCAATGGTGCGGCCGCTTCCCGCCTTGTTCTGTTCCAGCATCTGCTCGAGCGGTCCGGTGACAAAGCCCTTGACGCCGTAGCTGCCGTCGTTGGTGGCATAGATCACATCGAGTTGCTCGCCGAACTCGGCCTGCAGCTGCTCGATCCGTTCACCGGGATCGGTCCAGAACATGACGTCGGAGTTGCGGAAACCGGCGATCAGCGTGACGTGGTTACCCAGGCGCAGGTGCTCGCGCATGATCGGGTACACGGGCGGCAGACCCACGCCACCGGCGGTGAACACCACGGTCTCGCCATTCGTGTACCGATGCAGGGCGCTGGGCAGTCCCAGCGGTCCGGCGACACCGGCCAGGGCCTCGCCCACCGCCATGCGGTTGATCTTGTTGGAACTGCGGCCGACGCCCTGGATGACCAGGGTGATGGTGCCTTGTCCCGTATCCCAGTCGGCCAGGGTGAGGGGGATCAGCTCACCTTTTTCCGCCTGCAGCACGCGCACGAACTGGCCGGGCTTGGCGGCCTTGGCCACGAGCGGCGCACGCACCACCAGCTCCATGATGCCCAGACCCAGATCGGTCTTGGCCAGGATCTCCGCGCGTGCCTGTCCCTGCCGGGTGTAGTGCTCCGCGCGCGCCACCAGTTCCCTGATCTCGCTGGCGTTGAAGGGCACCGTGGCATTGATTTCCTGCAGGGCGGCCTTCTTGCCGTCGCCGGCGGCGTTGATGGCCGTCGAACCGCCCCGCGCCGCATCGCCACCGGTGTAGACGTCGTCCACCGAGGTCTCCTGGCCGGTGATGATCTCGATGGTGCCCCACTTGCTGGTTCTCAGATCCGGTTCCGAATCCTTGACGATCGGGTTGGACGAGTTACCCAGGGCCATGATCACGAGGTCGGCCGCGATCGTCTCCTCGCGGCCGGTGGACGACGGACGACGCCGGCCGGAAGCGTCCGGCTCACCGAGCGCCATCACGTCGAGCACCGCGTGGGTGACAAAATGGGTCTTGTCGTCACCGACGAACTCCTTGGGAGACCGCAGCACCTTCAGCTGGATCTCTTCTTCGAGGGCGTGGTGCAGTTCCTCGACGCGGGCGGGCATCTCCTCCTGGGTGCGCCGGTAGACGATGCTCACGTTGCCGCCCAGGCGCTTGGCGGTGCGCGCCGCGTCCATGGCGGTGTTGCCGCCACCGATGACGATCACCTGCTTGCCCTGGGTCTCGGGCAGCGGCGTCTCCGAGCCCTCGCGATGCCCCTGCATCAGGTTCACGCGGGTCAGAAACTCGTTGGCCGACATGATGCCCAGCAGGTGCTCGCCGGGGACGTTGAGAAACTTCGGCAGACCGGCGCCGGTGCCGATGAAGACCTTCCAGAAGCCGGCGCGCTTCAGCGATTCGAGGGTGGCGGTCTTGCCGACCACGAAGTTGGTCACGAACTGTCCGCCCAGCGCGCGGATCTTGTATACCACGTCGTCGACCAGCTCGTTGGGAAGCCGGAACTCGGGAATGCCGTAGCGCAGCACGCCCCCCAGTTCGTGGAAGGCCTCGAACACGGTGACCGGAAAGCCTTCCTTCGACAGCAGGTAGGCATTGATCAGGCCTGAGGGGCCGGACCCCACAACGGCGATCGGCGGCCGGTCCGCCTTGGCCCAGGGACTCATGACCTCGCCGATCTCGTCGGCGGGGTCCGCGGCGAGCTTCATGCTCTGCGGCAGGTACCACTCGATCTGGCCGATCTCGATCGGGCGCTTGTTTTGCTTGCACACACCCTGGCACTGCAGCTCCTGCGGACACACGCGGCCGGTGACGTTGGGCAGGGGATTGGACTCGGTGATGACTTCCATCGCGCGCCGGAAGCGGCCCTCGCCCATCAGGCGCAGCACCTCCGGGATATGGATCCGGACCGGGCAGCCACCCTTCGGCTCCTCCTGGTGCGGGATCATCTCTCCCACCTGGCACGGGCCGTCCCCGCACTGCTTGTCGCGCAGCACCTCCAGCCACACCAGCAGTTCCACCTCGCGGGCGCTGTAACCCAGGCCCATGTAGCCGAGGTAACCCTGGCTGACGAGGTCGAAGTCCTTCGAGCGCTCCGCCGGCGGGCGGATGTAGGGCGAGATCCCGTTCTCTGCGGGCCAGCCGTCGGACAGGCCCTTGAACATCGGGTAGCGGTCTGTCATGTGGGCGTCCAGGGCGCGGACGAACTTGCGCTTGTAGCCCAGCGGCACGTTCCAGATGAAGCGCATGAGCACCGTGCTCATGGCGTCTTCGCGGGTCAGCAGTTTCCAGAAGGACTGGGTGAAGGCCCTGCCCAGCTCCGGCTGCTGAAACTCCCAGGCGATGGCGTTGGTGCCTTCGCTGATGAATACCTGGTGGAAGAACTGGGGCTGTTCGTACAGTCGCCGCCTGAGCAGGTCGATCTGCTTCTGGAATACCTCGACGGCCTCGTCGCTTTCCAGCTCATGCAGGGCCTCGTTGGCGTCGGCCAGGTGCTGGCGCGTGGCCTCCATCTCCTGGTTGGCCTGGATGTAGCGGTCGACGTTTTCGCGATGGTAGACATAGGTCGGCTTGATGGCAGTGTCGGGGCCTTGCTGTGGTTGGTCGGACATGTCTGCTCTCCGCGTTGGCTGATCAGCCCTGGTTGTGGAAGCGGATGATCTCCGCATCGCAATTGTCGGCCACCTTCCTGGCGCGCTGGATCAAATCGGGCGTGAGTTCGATCGACGCCAGGATCCCCGGCTTCACCCGGCTCACCTCCTTGGGCGCACCGTCCACCATGATCCGCGTCAGCTCGAACAGCTCGCCGAGGTCCTGGTAACAGGTCTTGCAGTTGGTGCACGCGGCCATGTCCTCCTCGGTGATCTCGACCAGGGGCAGGTCACCACCGGACGCAACGCCCCCGGTGGCGGCTGACTTGGGGACAGGGGGAGCGATGGCGACGGAGAACCCTGCCGTCGCTGATGCTCCCGCGGACGGGGCGCCGGATGCGGCCGCCAGTTCTGCCATGCCCCTGGCGATCGAGTCGATGGAGGCCTCTCGCTCTGCGTCGGCCTGCTCGTAGCGGGCGCGCCATTCCGCCACCTCGTGGCTATGGGATTCTTCCATGCGGTTTATGTGCAGACCGCTCAGGTATTCCAGCATCCGCCAATTGCGGCGACGCTCCTGGGTGAGCGCCACCATCGCGGAGGACACCTCCAGCTGGACCAGCCGCCTGCCTGCATCCGTGCTCCAGATGAAAGGAGTCTTGCCGTGACGGTCCTCGACATCCAGATCGATGTACTCGTGCAGCGGCACCCGATCCGCGTCTCCACCGATCTTGTTGAAATGCTTCTTGAACCGACCCTCCTTCACCCCGAAGTCAGCCGGCGTGAGCGGTATCTCCTTGAGTTGGATGTTGCCGTCGTCGTCCAGGTATTCGAGAGTGCCTGTGGTCCAGTCCTGGCCGATGTCCGGGTTGCCCTCCAGCGAGAACCGTTCCGCCAGGGTGTCGCCCTTGCGTGGATCGTGTACGTACATCGGGCTCATGCGGCTTTCCACCGCCAGGCGCGCGTGACGGTTGCCGGCATCGTCACCGATGCCGTGCTCCGGCATGCAGGCGGTATAGGTGTTGAATATGGCGGGGGACTCGTTGTAGTTGAGGAACTCCATCAGGTTCTTCATGAAGTGCCCCTGGAACGCGGAGTTGGTCTGCACCACCAGCACTTTCGGGTGGAAGGCGGCGATCAGGCCCAGTTCCTTGCGATCCTCGTGCTTGCCGCGATGGGCGACGCCGAAACGTGTCAGGTCCGAGTCCTGGGCGGTGAAGCTGGCAGTGGACGCCTGGCCGCCGGTGTTGGAGTAGGCCCCTGTGTCCAGCACCACGATCTTCAGCGGCGTTGCCGTGACCAGCAGCCGCGACAGCGCGCCAAAGCCGATGTCGTAGGTGGCCCCGTCACCACCGATGGCGATGACTGCGGGCATCAGGTCGAGTTCCTCGCGCGAGAACTGTTGCCAGTAAAAGGTGCGGAAAAGGCCGTCGTGAACCTCGGGGTTATATTGGTCCTCCAGGTCCAGCCGTGCCGTGCGCAGCGCCGCGAAGTCGTCCGCTTCACTGGCACACAGGCCCTCGAAGATGCCCTTGGCGACCGGAACCGAATCCTGGAACAGGCTGTTCACCCACGGCACGTTGTAGGGATTGAAGGGGAAGGTCGATGCGTAGACGCTGCTGCAACCGGTGGCATTGGCGATCGCCGCGCCGGCCGGGCCCATCCCTGTCGGCCCGCTCTCGTAGCGGTAGAGCCGCTTCTCGAGGATCTCGGCCGTGCGTTGCATGCGCTGGCGGCGGTTCGGATCCAGCTCGTCTGGCTCGAACGACTCGGTCTTGGCCTTCAGGCTGTCGAGGAGTTCCTCCAGCTCAACGATGTGTCGGCGGCGCTTCTGCTCGTGCAGCGCCCGGTTGGTGGCGTTGAGAAGACGCAGCGAGGTGACCTCGCCGCAGCCACGGCAGGCGCCGTGGCCGCCGGTCATCGCGTAGTAGTTGTCGTGGTCCAGGATGACGCGCTTGGCGTCGCCGCCGGGCAACAGCGCGTTCTCGGTGAACCGCGGTGCGGTATTGGGCATCCTGCTCAGGAACTGGAAGCTGTTCTGCAACGACACCTGCACGCCGCGATTCTGTTGCTGGACCGTGAGCGCGCCGGGACCGCAGACGTCCACGCACTCGCCGCAGCCGCTGCACTTCCAGGGGTCGACGTTCACCGAGTACAGGCCGCCGCTGCCGGGTTTTTCCTTTTCCATCGCGTCGAAGAAGGGCCGGGTCTTGACCACCGGGTAGACGGCCAGCGCCTCCACCAGTTTCTCGAAGCTACGTCGCAGCGTGGGATTGTCGATACCCATGCGCGCCACTTCCTCGGCAGTGATGTCCTTGAACGACGTTTCGTCCTTCGCCGGGAGCTTGCGGTAGGCATCGCGAATGCCCTTGGTCAGCGGGAACACCTCTGCCGTCAGCAGCTGCTTCTGCTGTTCCGTCACGTCCATCTGCTTGATGGCGGTCAGCAGCAGATCGTGAATCTCGTGCACGGTGTTGGGGATGGCGCCGTCGGGACAGGTCAGCGCACACTCCATGCAGCCGGTGCACAGGTGCGCCGTGTAGCGCGGTACGGTCAGCCGGAACAGGCCCTTGTCACGGTACGCGGCACTGCCCGACGGCATGAACATGCCGACGCCCGGGATGACGGGGGCCTCGGCGATGCTGCCGTCCTTGAACCGGTCCGTCACGGTCCTGGCGTAATATTCCGCGTCGAACATGCCGCTGGCGCTGGCACTGCCACGCGATTTCAGCATCGACACCGACACCTCCACGCCCGGACCGGCGGGCACCGCCGCCAATGCATCGGCCTTTACGAATTCGGCGGCCTCGTAGTCCACGGCATGGGTCGCTTCCAGTCCCTCCTGGACCACGGCCATGTTGCTGTTCACCACCGCGTCACCCTTGGCGCCGAACTTCTTGCTCACCTGGCCCTGGACCTTTTCCAGGATAACGTCGACCGGGGCGCCGGAGGCCACGCGCTCCACCTTGCCGCAGACCGCACCGATGAAGGCGATACCCATCATGCGTATCTCCAGGTCCGGCGAGGGGGCGTGCTTCTTGGCGACGCCGAACGCATCCACCACGAACAGGCGAATGCGCCGTTCGCGGATGGCGCGTCGCACATGCGCCGGCAGCTCCTTCCAGGCATCGAGTGGGGAACTGCCGGACTGGATGATCAGGGTGCCGCCTTCCGCCAGGCCCTTCAGCGGATCAGTGTGACTAAAGGCCTTGTGGTCCGGCGAGACCACGACTTCGACGTCCTCGAGCTCCGCGTTGGTGATCTTGATCGGCTCGGGACTGAGCGTGATGTAGTAATTGGTCGGGGCGCCGCTTTTTTCCGAGCCGTACTTGGGCGAGGACTTGGAATGCATGCCGGTGACCCCGGCGAGGATGTCGGTGAGCAGCTTGCCGGTGGCGATGGTGCCGTAACCGCCCACCGAGTGGAAACGGATACGCAGGGCCCCGGGCGGCAGCAGCGAGGGATTGGGTTCCAGGTCGAGGGCCATGAACTCGGTCTCGGGGTAGGCATCGCGCAACCGCTGCTGCAACGCCGCCGTGGCGCCCGATGGGTTCGGTTCGAAGAACTGCGAACCGAGGTAGAAAAACGGCACGTTGAGCACGTTTTCCATGTTCCTGAACGCGGCGACGAGGTGGCGGGGCTGCAGGTCGTGGGCACCCAGGCCGAAGATGCCCGTGCTGATCTTGGGGATGCTCCTGATCGGCGGAATCCACTCGTGGCGGATCAGGTCACCGTTTTCGAGCGCCTTGAACATTGCCTGCGTGACCAGCGTGGTGAGGGCGGTGGTCTCGGAGCGCTCGAGAATCGTCACGGCCTTTTTGCCGTCGAGCGCAGCGACCACGTCGCCTTCCGGGAATGGCTGCAGCATCTTGATCGAGACCACGCCGACCTTCATGCCCTCGCGGCGCAGGTGCGCGGCGACCGCCTCGGCGTCGTCGGTGACCGATCCCAGGCCGACGATGACGTAGTCGGCATCCTCGGTCATGAAGGTGCGAACCGGCAGGTAGCGCCGTCCGGTCAACACGCTGTACTCATCCATCGCCTCGCGCACGAAGGTATGCACCTCGTTTGCGAAGTGGGTGCGGTGGTCGACGATGCCGGCCTGGAAGTCCGGCTGGTTCTGCACGCCGCCGGAAAGGCCGGGGTTGTTCACGTCCATCATGGCCGGCACGCGCTGGCGGGTGCCCTTCTCGAATGCGTTGCGCCACTGCCGGCGCCACTGGCCGTGCAGTTCGGTCGGTACCCATTGCAGACTTTCGCCGACCAGGGCGCCGTCGTTGTCCGCCTCGATGTCATCGCTGCGGCTGTCGAGGAAGGCGACCAGGGCTTCGAGCGCGGACGCCGGGAAATCCCCTTCGTGACGGCGCAGGTACTCGCGCAGTTGAAACACCCGACCCTTGGCGCCGTACAGCATCTCCTGCGCCAGCGTCGGGCACTTGATGCGCCCGGCGGGATCGCCCAGGAACTCCTTCAACAGTTCCGGTTCAGGCATGTACGCTTCACTCAGCATGTGGCTGGTGGCGAAACCATCCTGGCAGTTGGCGACCGGGACCAGGGATTCGGCGCTGACCTTGTAGGCAATGGCCGCCAGGTCCGCCGCCTCCTGCTGGTTGCTGCCGAACAGGATGGTGTAACCGGCGGGCAGCAGGGCATAAACGTCGTCGTGCCCGGCCATCACGTTGAGCGAGTGCCGCGATACCGACCGGGCGGCGACCTGCAACACGAATCCGCCGATCTTCTTGCCGACAGTGACGTAGTGCGACTCGATGCCGTACAGCACGCCCTGGCTGGAGGACGCATTCGAGACGTATTTGCCGCCGGTCAGCGTCGCGCCCATCGCGCCGCTCTGCGCGGAATGCTCGCCCTCCGGCTCGAAAAAGAAGGGATGCTTGCCCCAGACATTGCAGCCACCCTTGGCGCGGTAGGCCTCGAACAGCTCGGAGATCTCCGTCGACGGCGTGATCGGATAGCCGATCACCCCGCCGCAGACATGCCCCATGACGTGCGCGACGGCGCCGTTGCCATGGATCACGGTACTGACGCCCGGGTAGCGGGCACCGGCCGCCATCGTGGCGTCGCTCGTCTGTTCACCTGCCGCACCCCGGCCGCCGCCACCGACAGTGTCACCGACCCGTTTTTCGGCCTGAGATGGACGCATGCTGAACTCCTTGATAGGTACTCGCCCTGCCGGGCATTGGTCAAAATGCAGGATGCCGCGTGCTGCGAGGCCAGCGGCAGATCATTCAACAACGAGATATCAACTTTAAGTAAAACAACTAACCTAAGGTTTCATCAAGAATGCTGCAGGGTGCCCAACGTGCCCGTGCAACACGGGGCCTTGCAACAGTCGCCGCGGCCGCGTCCGATCCTCTCGGCGAGGGAGCGGCCGGTGGGATAGCCCGCTTCGGGCCGACGCACCAAGTGATGCAGGAGATCGATGATATTCACAGCACGTGCCGAGAACGGGCATACAGCCCCGACACCGGATCAGTATAAACGGCGAAAAAAGCGACCGAATTGATGTCGCACCTCTGGCGGCACCCGATCGGGCACGGTTCGGGAGAGGTTGCCTATTACCGCACAAAGTCAGGGGACAGTCCGCACGCGGTGATTCCCAAACCGCGCAATCAAAACGCGCCTTTTCTCTTCGGTATGCCGGGAAAGCGGTGTCAATCCGCCAGTCGTTCGGTGACACCTCCGCTGTTCGCCGCAGCGGATACGCACAGCGGTGCATCGAGGATGACCTATGCGGTGCACTTCGTTGCCGGCGGTTTCGCCGGCCAAACTGATGCCCCCGCCACTGGACGGCTCGAACACTGGCGCCTGCGTTTCCGACAGGTCGTCGCGACCTGACGGGTGTGCCCGCGCGCTGGATCAGTTGCGTTGCTCGGCATCGGCCGACCGGCTGACGTGCTCGGATTCCCGCGCAGGAATGCGCACCGCCGACATCTCATCAAGACGTCGCCACCTCGAGAGCAGCGCGATCCGACGGCAGCGCGGGATTGCGATTGTCAAGATCCCCTGCGAACATCCCCCCAGCGATATGGAGGGCGGTATCAGAGTAGAACGTGCCCTCCTGCATCGTCTGGCGCCGCGGACCGGATGATCGAGGCGCGCGGGTGCCAGCCGACAGAACAACCACACGGAGTCGTCGCGTCATGGACAACAAGACCTTTGCTTTTGGAACACTGCTTTTCGGATTGATGATGTTGTCGACCTGCGTGGGCGCAACGCAGTTGAAGAAGGTCGTCATCCTGGGAGACAGTCTCTCCGACACCGGTAATCTCGCGGCTCTCACCGGTGGCCTGTTACCGCCGAGCCCGCTATACGATCCCGGCCGACAGCAGCGCTTCTCCAATGGCGACATCTGGGTCGACGACCTGGCGGCCCAATTCGGTCTCGGCGTGGTGCCAGGGTTTTTATCCCCAGTCGCCGCCGATGGCACGGTAACCAACTTCGCGGTTGCGAACTCGTTCACCGGATCCTATGACTGGGCCGGCACCGGCTTCGGTCTTCCGCAGATCAACAATTTCACCGACCTCGTGCTGACGGCAACCGGGCAGCCATTTCAGGGCCTGCCCGGTTTGGCACAACAACTGGGCCTGTATGTCAGTCAGGGGGTAGCCGCCGATGCAGCCCATTTCATATGGGCGGGGGCCAATGACCTGTTCTTCGCCGACCAGATCATCCCGGTCAGCGAGCCGAGTGTCGTCGACCAGGCGGTTGCAAATATCAGGGGCGTGCTGACGACCTTACAGTCTCAAGGCGCAAGCGACTTCTACGTGGCCAACCTGCCCGATCTGGGCCAGACACCGTTCGCACGCGGCGAGACGCAGTTCCCGTTCCCGCTGACGGACCACTCGGCCGAGTTGTCGGCATTGACCGCGGCATTCAATCAGGCCCTGTATGAAATGATCACCGGCCTCGATTTCCGCGTCGACCTCGTCGATATCGCCGGCCTGTTCGATCGTGCGGTAAACGACCCCGCAGGATTCGGATTCAGTAACGTCACCGATCCCTGTCTCGACCTGGCGACACTCGCTCAGCAATGTGTCGCGCCCGAGGCATCGCTGTTCTGGGACGAAGTGCACCCGACCTCGGTGGCACACCAGTACATTGGAAATGCGTTCATCGCGGCCGTTCCGGAACCCGCCGTGCCGGCCCTGCTGTCCGCCGGATTGATGTTGCTGCTCGTCCGGTCACGCTCGGCACGTTCAGCCTGAAACGGGACCGCATGCGCGCATCACCCTCGGGTGATGTGCGCAGCCGCTGACTGTCGTCAGGCCGCGGCGCTGGTGCCGTTGCGTTGCCGCCTCATGATGTCGAACACCTCGAACAGCGCCTCGTCGCCGCCGATGTTGCCGGGGAAGATCACGACCGGCAGGCGCGGATAGCGCGGGTGGCCGTCGGGGCACACGACCACCGAGCAGCCGGCACGCACCTGGCCGACGACGCGCGCGGTACGCAACGCGAGTCCGCTGCTCAACGTGTCGTTCGACGTGATGCCGCCCTTGCTGATCAGGAAGCCGATGTCGCGCGGCAGGTTGCGCACGAGGCGCATCAGGAAGCCGGACACCTTATCGCCGAAGGCCAGCCGCTCTGCCGTGGTCTTGAAAGACCGCTCACCGCGGCTCGTGTACAGCACCGCGCTGCAGCTCGACTGGTGCGTCTCGATCAACTGCTGAACGAGTTCCGCGAACAGCCCTTCCTCGTCGCGCACCAGCCAGTCGAGGTCGACGTGCAGTGGCACGACATCCGAGTGCTCGATCAGGTGCCTGAGCTGACGCGAGGTCCTGTCGACATGCGAGCCGACCAGTACGACGCCGGGCCGGCCGTCGCGCACGAAGCGCGCCATGTCGGACGGCGCGACCGGCTGCGGCGGCAGCGCGGCGAGCGCGGTCAGCAGGCTCGCGGCACTGCGAAACAGGAAACGCTTGCCATTGTCGGCGGCGGCCAGCACCTGACGCGCGAAGTTGTCGAGATCGGCCTGGCGCTCGGCGTCGACGACGCAGCAGCGATTGCCACTCAAAGCCTGCAATCTTGCCGACAGATCGCCGCGCACAGCGTCGAGAGAGAAGCACTCGACATCGCCGGCATGGATGCGGCCGTGCGTCTTCTCCTCGACATAGTCCGGCAGGAACGCGGTGCTGAAGCCGAACACCGAGTCCTTCGCGAACTCCGTCTCGTGCACCGGCACCGGCTCGCCGTCGACGACCAGATAGTGCGTACCCTCACGGGTGATGCGCCCGCCCTCGAAGAACGCCGGTACGAGGAAATGCGCGTCGAACGGGCCGAGCTCGTCGGCGATCACGTCGGTTTCGACCGGGTAGTGACCGCGCAGCGTCGAGTCCGAGCGACTGACGATCACCGGGTGGATCCCGATGCCGTCTTCGGCCAGCCCATCGATCGCCGCTCGCAGGTTCACGCAGATCTCGCGCGTCACATCGGCGGCGCGCACGGCATCCATGCCGCGCGTATTGCTCAGCACGAAGAACAGCGGCGCGTCGTCGAGCAGCGCATCGCGCAGTGTCGCCACATCCCAGCGGGTCAGCAGCAGACAGCCGTGCACCGTCTGCGACCCGGTCGGGTCGTCATCGATCGCGATGATGCGCGTGAGCCCCCGCTTGGCCATGGTCGTCTCCCCCGCCTCGATTCCCATTGGATCCACTCACCCGGCCAATTCGCCGGCGCGTTGCGCCAGCCCGTCGGCGGTGATGCCGTTGAACGCCATCAGCTCGCCGGCGCTCGCCGTGGTCTCGCCACGCCGCCAGCCGAACAGCTCGCGTGCCGCGGCTCTGCTGCGCAGCATGACCGGCTCCAGCGCGATCGTGCCGCCGCCACTGACACCGACCAGCACGTCGCCACCGAACAGCGTGTCGAACGTCGCGTCGTCCATGAAGCGGTCGTCGGACTCGGCCGCGTGCTGCCAGCTCACGTCACCGGGGCGGAACAGCCGGCGCGGGTTCGCGACCGCGACGATGCGCACGCGGTGACCCGCCTGTTCCAGCTTCGTCTTCGCCTCGAACACCGGCAGCAGGATCATGTCGCCGGTCACGGCGAACACGATGGTCTTGCCGTTGCCGCCCTCGGTCTCGTGGATCGCGCTGGCACCCTGCTCGATCGCGTGACGTGCCTGTTCGACAGTCGTGTATACCGGCAGCGGCGACTTCGACGCGACGATGCTGATGACCTTGTTCGACTGCTCGACCGACCAGGCGTACGCGGCCTGCATCATGTTGGCATCCGCCGGATACAACAGGTAGACGTTGCCGTTGCGCATCTGGCCGCCGATATAGTTCTCGATCTCCGGGCGCTGGTGGGTCCAGCCGTTGCGGCCCTGCTCCAGCGCGCCGGCGGTGAACATCGTCACGCAGGCCGGCGTCTTGCGGCGCAGCTCGGCCATCGCCTGACCGACGGTCTGCACGATCGGCCAGCCATTGATCGCGAAGCTCTCGTACGACAGCCACAGCGAGCGGCCGCCGAACAGCGACAGGCCGGCCGCGAAACCGGCGCACGCGTCCTCGTTCAGTGGTTCGTACACCTGGCCCTCCGGGGTCTGGTTGTACAGCGAATCCTCGGTCGGGTGGCGGATCTTCAGCGCGTCGTTGATCGGCTTCATGTTCGACGCCTCGTTGCCGTCGGCGTTGGTGACGACGAACATCGGGTCGCGCCGCCCGAGCTCGGCGACCATGTGCGCCATCGCCGTCGCCGGCACGGCCTTGTCGCCGACCGCGAACGCCTGCGTCGGCAGCGTGCCGATGTTGGGCAGGATGCGCTCGAACTCGGTCACGACCGTGCGACCGGCCGGGCCACCGCCGGCGCGTTCCATGTTGGTCCGCACCAGCGCCCACGCCGACGGGCTCAGCGCGCCGTTGATCAGTGCCGAGGCGATGTTGTCCTTGCCGGCGTTGTCGCCCGGATACAGATTGTGCGACTTCGCGCCGCGCGCGTGCACGCCGGCACCCTTCAACTGTTTGACGATCAGCACGCTGAGCTCGCCGTTCATCGCGCCGTCGGCGGCGGCCTTCGCGCCCTCGAGCACGGCCTGCGTGAAGGCCATGCGCGCGGCATCGCCGAACTGCGTGCTGTCGACGTAGGCACCGGGTTGGTCGGTGTCGTCGAAGTCCTTCGCGTCGACCAGGATCACGTTGCCAAAGTCGTGCGCCTGCCAGTACGCGGTCATCTGCGCATTACTCATCAGCGACACCATCGAATGGTGCTCTTGGCTGAAGCCGTTCCACACCAGCACCGGCAGGAAGTTGGTCACCCCCGGGTAGCTGGTATGGAAGTGCTTCATCGCCGACAGGATATACGGCTCGCCGAGGCCGCCGTCGCCGATCGTGCACGGGAACAGCCTGTCGCGGTTCAGGTAGGCGCCGGCCATCGCGAAGTGCTGGCCCTGGCCGAGCGGACCGGCCGGCGCGAGCAGACCCGGGATCGCGCCCGACAGGTGGCCGAGCAGACCGCCGCGCTCGCGGAAGCGCGCCTGCAGGTCGTGCATCGTGTGGATGTCCATCACTGACAGCGAACCGTCGAGGAACATCGCGCTGTAGAAGCCCGGCGCATGGTGGCCGACCTCGGTGACGATGTTCGTGTGACCGAGCATGGTCAGCGCGGCATAGGCGTCTGCGCTGCTGGCGAAGCCGCCCGGGTGACCGGATTCCTTCGACGCGCACAGCTGCAGCGTCATGTAGCGCAGCGCGTCGGCCACCATTTTGGTCTGGAACACCGCCCGCTCGTCGATGGTGCGGATCGCGGTGTCGCCGTCGGCAATCGCCGGCCGGTCCGCCAGCACACCCTGGCTGACGCCGTCGGCCGCGAAGTGGAGGATGCCGTCGCAGAAGGCGGGCGGCGTGGCGAACAGTTCGTGGGCGGCGGTACTCATGGTCGGTCTCCTGACTTCGGTGTCCGGCTGGCGGTGCGGCGGATGTGCCGCGTTGGGGTGAACTTAGTCAGGGGGAAGCGATTACCGCAATAAGAGATGTATTTCGTATAGTGGAATACGCAGGTTGGCCAATCCACAATATTCAGACAAATCGTTGATTTTATGGTCTTTCTCATGCCGTTTGCAGAATGATCTAGCGAGTTTCACAATGCGATATAGCCGGTGGAGCAGCCTCGATCGGGTGCCGGCTGGACCGGAAGCACAGTGAACGCGTACCATTTTTCGCATCGTAAAAACCGATTTCCGCCATGAACGAACCGTCCTCCGCCAGCGGTATCCAGGTCATCGACCGCGCCACTGCCCTGCTCGACGCGATCTCGCGCTACCAGGACCCGGTCAGCCTCAAGGTGCTCGGTGCCGAGACAGGCCTGCACGCATCGACGGCCCACCGGATCCTCGCGTCGCTGATCCACAACCGCTTCGTCGAGCGCGACGCGGTGGGCCACTACCGCCTCGGCATGCGCCTGCTGCAACTCGGCGTACGCCTGCACAGCAACATCGACCTGCGCGCCGTCGCGCTGCCCGTCATGGAACGGCTGCGCGACACGTTTGGCGAGTCGGTCAACCTGACCGTGCGTGAGGGCGACGTCGTCGTTTACATCGAGAAGGCGACGCCGAACCGGATGATGCACGTGCAGCAGCTGGTCGGCAGCCGGGCGCCGCTGCACGTGACCGCTGTCGGCAAGCTGATGCTCGGCGCTGCCGGCGACGACGAGATCAAGGGCTATGCACAGCGCACAAACCTGCCCGCCTACACCCGCAACACCATCACGACGCTGGCGCGGCTGACCGACGAATGCCACAAGAGCATCGAACGCCGCTATGCGCTGGACAACGAAGAAGCCGAGATCGACGTCGGCTGCATCGGCGTATTGCTGTACGACAGCACCGGCAGCGTCGCCGCCGGATTGTCGGTGTCTGCGCCGATCGAGCGCCGGCGCATGGCGTGGGTCGACGACATGGTGGCTGCGGGAAGGGAGATATCGGAGAGGCTGGGGTATCGGGTGTGATCAGGCCGCCGTTTCAGTAGCGGAGGCGGGCGGGTTCCACCTGGCGCCCGGTCCCGACGAACACGCGATACCGTTTGACCGCGTCACTGATTCGATATGCCGTGCCCGCAGAGCCGTGGTAAACCATTCGTTGCCCGTCGCGTCGCCACCGCGTTGGCGGGATTTAAAGTTTTTGAAATCCGGGCCGATACCTGGTCTAAGGCAATCGAAAACGACCGTGTTGCCGCGAGATACCGGATGAACCAATTACAAGACTTGGCGCGCAACTTCCTCGAGCAGCACTATTTCGTCGGTGGCGACGGTCTGCTCTACACCCCCGGCGGCAGGGCCGCACGAAGCACTATCCGCATCGCCCGCAGAATCTTCCCCACTTCACACGTCGTTGCCGAGATGCGGCGTCAGAGCAAGCAGCGCACCTAGCACGCAAACCCATTCAGAGAATGCCGCCTCAGAAACATTCGGCGGCATTCGCGGTCAGAGTGGAAATCGATGCTTGCATGGCGGTGAGGTGCATCATGGGCTCATCGAGTTTCTGCTCGGACCCCAATTCTCGCCTGTACCCGCAGCACCATCACAACGCTGGCGCGACTGACCGACGAATGCCGCGCGAGCGTCGAGCAGCTGTGCGCTCGACAATGAAGAGGCCGAGATCGACACCGGCTGCATCGGTGTACTGCTGTACGACAGCACCGGCAGCGTCGCCGCCGGGCTGTCGGTGTATGCGCCGATCGAGCGCCGGCGCAAGGCGTGGATAGACGACATGCTGGCAGCGGGAAGCGAGATGTCGGAAACGCTGGGGTTTCGAATCTGACCGGCGTACTGAATCTGCCCCTGAGTACGCCCCGCCGGCAGACGAATCGACTCGCAGCCGTCGATAGTCGACCACCCAGGATCACCCTGCAACCCCCGGTAGCCCCACGTTTCAACCGCGCGCCAGGCCCGGTACAGTGGCAGACGCGGACAACGAATCGGCCCGGCGGTACGTGGTGAAACCGGACGCTCCGGGCGCCGAGTCACAGATACCGGAGGGGGCATGTTCGAGATTCGACTCTTCAAACCGAACGCGGACGCGGAACCGCGTCACGGCGGCGCCGAACTGCTGGACGCCTGGCGGCAATCGTCCGATGACGTCATCTGGGTGGATATCGCGGGACCGCTGAGCCCCGCCGATCGGGAGACGCTGGCGTCGGCCTTCGGCCTGCATCGCCTTGCGCTTCAGGACGCATCGCGTGACCGGCATCCACCGAAGCTCGAGGTGTTCGGCGACCACAGTTTCCTGTTGTTCAAAGGTCTGTCCGCCGATTCCGAATCGATCGACTGCAGGACCATTCAGATCGCGATGTTCGTCGGACCGCGCTTTCTGGTGACGCGACACTCCGACGAATCGCCCAGCATTCGGCGGCTGAGCGAGGAGATCGATTCTCGATCGTCATCCATTGCATGCTCTCCTGGCGCCTTCGCCGCGCGCCTGGCCAGGCTGATGGTCGACCGCTACCTCGGGGTGTTGATGGCGCTCGAACCGCGCCTGGAAGAGATCGAGGCAACGGTGCTGTCCAAGGGCACCGACGAGACGCTGTCGGAGTTGATCGGTTACAAGGCTGATCTGACGCGGATCCGTCGATTCTGCCACTACCACGTGACGGTCGCGCGCGAACTTCATCAATCGCCCGCACCCGGTCTCGACTCGGACCTGCACCACGAACTCGCCGATGTCTACGAGCAGTGGGAGCGTGCTGCCAGCCTATCCGACCTGTACTACCAGCAGGCCTCGGACCTGATCGACGGTTACATATCGGTCGCCTCGCACCGGCTGAACCAGATCATGCGCATCCTGACCATCATCACCGCGATTTTCGTCCCGCTCAGCTTCCTCGCCGGTATCTACGGCATGAACTTCGAAAACATGCCGGAGCTTCATTCGCGCTTTGGCTACTACACCCTGCTTGGCATCATGGTCCTCGTGGCCGGTACGCTGCTCATCACTTTTCGACGCAAGAGGTGGCTGTAATGCAATTGCGCATGCTGATCTGTTTGTTCCTATGCACAGCAGTTGCCCTGAACGCGTACGCGGAGTCCGCCCCGCCCGACCCGGCTCGTCTGACGGCCGACTGGTGGAGCTACTTCGCACCCGCGGATCCCCTGAGCGAGGAAGAACTGGCCAAACGGGTGTCCGAAACCAGCGATTTGCTCGGCAAGATTCCGGGGGGGCTGGGCGAAGATCGACGCGCCGAGATTCTGCCGGCCGTCGCGCGCCTGCAGGAACAACTCGGCGGGTACCCGGCCGATCGCGAACAGGAGGCCAAGCTCGGCGAAGCACTTCCGCCGCCGCAGGAGACCTACTCGCTGGAGCAGGCCTTCTCCAGAAACGAAAAGCTGATCCAGCTCAACGAAAGCATCGCCAGTCAGCAGGACGAGATCTCCTGGCAGAAGGATCTGTTGGTCGCCGAGCGCAAACAGCAGTCGCGCAAGAAGGTCGCGTACCTTGACATGGCCGACACCGATCCCACGCGTCTCGAGGCAGGCCTCGCCTTGATGCTGTCGAGAGTCGAGATTGAACGCGAAGGTCTCGAACTGGAGAGGCGCAAGGCCACCCTCGCCAGACTGCAGACGCTGCAGGCGACACTGCAGAAAGAGGTCGCCGATATCGCGGATCGACTGAAAATGACGCAAGGTGAGATCGTGGACTGGGAACGCGTCAAGGACATCGCGCTGTCCGAGGCGGCCAGTTTCCGCGACGACGAAGCCATTTCGTCATCCAACCCGATAACTGATGCCTCTGCCGCTTCTTTCCAGTCGCGTGTGGATACGCTGCGCATCCTTGACCGCGACCTGCGCGTCAAGAGAACGGAACTCATCGCGGCGCGCGCCGAAGCGATTGCGGAACTCATTCGCTTCACGACGAGCGATGGTTCTTCGGCCGACCAGCTCCGCTCACTTGCAAAGGCAGACCAGGAGCTCGTCGAGGGACTCGCACCACGACGCAAATACTGGAAAAACGCCGTCGCCCGCATACAGGACGCACTCGGCCGCGGCGACGCGGCCGATGGGAAGATCGATCAGGGGGCCGAAAGCGGGGCGCAGAAGCTGATTCGATCGGTACAGAAGACGAACGCATCGGTGGACCTCGAAAGCCGCCAACTCGCGTTTGCGGCACAGCTGGTGGAACAGCGACTGCGCGCGAAAGAATCAGCCGTCGCGCGCAGCTTGACAGGCACCATCGAGCTCGCGAGATCCGGCCTCGAAAGCGCGAGCACGCTGCTCAGCACCTCACTGTTCGAGATCAACGAAACTCCCGTCACGCCTTTCGGGTTGCTGCGGGTCGTGGTGTTCATCACGGTCGCGTGGTTGCTGTCCAAGGCTGTGCAGCGCGGCTTGCGACGGCTCGCAGCGCGCCGTACCGCGGTCAACCAGAGTTCGCTGTACACGCTTGGACGCATCTCGCACTACGTGATCCTGACACTGGGTCTGATCATCGGCCTGTCGTCGATCGGCATCGATTTCACCAAGTTCGCACTGCTGGCCAGCGCCCTGGGTGTCGGCATCGGTTTCGGCATGCAGGCGCTGGTGAGCAACTTCGTTGCCGGACTGATCATCCTGTTCGAAAAGAGCCTCAAGGTCGGCGACTTCGTCGAGCTGCAGTCCGGCGTCACGGGTGAGGTCAAGGAGATCAACATGCGCGCCACCCTGCTGACGACCAACGACAACGTCGACATCCTGGTTCCCAATTCGGAGTTCATCAACAAGGAGGTGACCAACTGGACGCTGCGTGAGGCGCATCGCCGGATCCATGTGTCCTTCGGCGTCGCTTACGGCACCAACAAGGAACTGGTCGAAAAGGCGGTGCTCGAGGCCGCAGACGCCGTTCGCTGGACGCTCAAGGACAACCAGCGCCAAAACCCCCAGGTCTGGTTCGTCAATTTCGGCGACAGCAGTCTTGATTTCGAACTCGTCGTCTGGCTCAAGCCGGAGGCCGTCAAGCGCCCCGGCGCCGTGCAGGCGGCCTATCTCTGGGCGATCGAGACCAAGCTCGGCGAATACGGCATCGAAGTGCCGTTTCCACAGCGCGACCTGCACCTGCGCAGCGGCTTCGACGCCTTCCTGCGTCAGCGTGCCGCAGAGGCGGAAGCCGCGCCGGCCGGCACCGGCACGGGTGGTTGAACGGTGCGGAACGGACGGGTTTCGCGTCCTGCCGCCGCCACGCCGCTGTGGTATCTCCATGAGTTCGGCGTCACCATCCGGCCGCGCGGAAACCCGCTGTCTGTCTACCTGATGTCGATCCCGAAATACCGCAGCCATCGCCAGGCCCCTGACGTAGAATCGGCGTTTTGCGGTTGGCGAATGTCGGGTCGTGCATCTGCGCCATTCGCTGGCGGAAACGCATTCCGGTGCGCAGCCGGCACGCACGGCAAAGGGCAACCGCGGCCGCCTTGCACGAGAACCGAGGGCCGATTTGATGTGCAGTCTCGAACAACACTATTCCGCCGCCGACATCGAGACGCGCATCCTTGCCGGCATCCGCGCGGCCGGGCTGGATACGGACCGCGAACTTTCACCGGCCGAACTGGGCGCGCTCGACCACTTCCACACCGGCGGATTGCAGGCATCGCGCGAGTTGCTGGTGATGGCCAAGCTCGCGGCCGAACATCAGGTGCTCGATGTCGGGGCCGGGCTGGCCGGCTGCGCACGCCTGCTCGCTGCTGAGGTCGGCTGCCGTGTCGACTGTATCGAAATGTCGGTGGACTATTGTACCGGCGCCCTGCTGTTGAACCGTCTGACCGGGCTCGAGGAGCGGATCGCCGTGCGCCAGGGCAGCGCGCTCGAAATGCCTTATCCCGACAACACCTTCGATGCGGTATGGATGCAGAACGTCGGGATGAATATCGCACCGAAGCAGCGGCTTTACAGCGAGATCGTCAGGGTCATGAAGCCTGGCGGCCGGTTCGTCTTCCAGGAAGTCGTGGCAGGCCATGTACCCCTTTCCTACTTTCCTTTGCCCTGGGCGACCGAACCGGCGCACAGCCATCTCGTCAATACCGAAGAGCTGCTGTCAGTGCTTGAGGGCTGCGGCTTAGTTGCCGAAAGGTTCGAGGACGTCAGCGATACCCAGTTGGGCACGAATGTCGCCAACTCGACGCCTGCCCCCGAGGGACAACTGGGATTGAAGATATTCGTCGACGATCTCGCCGAGAAGGCCGGCAACGCCCGGCGCGGTCTCGAGGAAGGTCAGATCCGGTATGTGCGCGGCGTGTTCCGGCTCTGCTGAACGCGGCCGTCCGCATCGATCGCAGCCAGAAGGTCGCGCGCGGCGGGTCGGTCATCCAGGCACGCCGGACCCTCTGGTGTCCGGTTCCTTGTATGACGTGGCGCCACCTTCGGACGCTGCCTCAATCGTCTACCACAGTGCTACGCTGACTCGCGATGGCCTCGGCCGGCCCTCCATCGCGTGCGGTGTCGTGGGCCATTGTGGCGAGGCTGAGTGATACGTTGCGTGTGGAACAGGAAACTGGATGAGCAGGCGATCCGACAGGGGCAGGCCCGTCAGCGACAAGGCATTTCGCGAGGCGGAACGCGTGTTGAACCTGCATCCGCTGCAGCAGCGACATCATCCGTCGGCGGTCCCGGCAGACCACGGCAAGCTCGATCACATCAACACCCATGGCCCTTTGCCGGAGTTCTATCTGGATCAACCGTTCGTGTGCCGGACCTGCGGACGACGGGAGATCTGGCGCGCTGCCGATCAGAAGTGGTATTTCGAAGAGGCCAAGGGCCACATAAGCGCAAGAGCTGTGGAGTGCCGTGCATGTCGACAGGCGGGAAAGATCGGTAATGCGCATGAGCAGGACCGGCCCTGAACGATCGGCCCGGCCGGTCTCCGCGCGCACACTCCCGACCACGGCCAACGCGGGGCTACTGTCGATCCCCCAGACTGCACGACTGCCACGACGACAGTGCCTCGCACACCAAACCCGGCCTGGCTGTGCAGACGCGCAGACTTTCCCGACGAACCCATCAAGCAATGGAACCCGCGGCACGATGCGGGACGAGCTGCGCGGCTGGCTGCGCCTACCGGCCCGGAGAACGTCGTGAACGATGCGGGAATCGCGCTGATCCTCGGCGACCAGCTCGATCGCCGCTCGCCGGTGCTCGACTGCCTGCGCCACGACACCGACCGTGTGCTGATGATCGAATCGCGCGAAGAGTCGCAGCGCGTGTGGTCGCACAAGGCGCGCAGTGCACTGTTCATCGCCGCCATGCGGCATCACCGTGCCTGGCTCGAGACCCAGGGTTACCGCGTCGAATATGTAACGCTCGACGATGATCGCGCCGAAAGTTTCGCAAGCGCCCTCGACGCCGTGTTGCGTCGCCGGCGGCCCACGTGGCTGCGTGTGGTCGAACCAGGCGAGTATGACGTCGGCCAGGCCATCGATCGCGCATGCCGCCGCCACGGCATCAATCTGCACGTGCTCGACGACCCGCGATTCCTATGCAGCACGGCCGAATTTGCCGACTGGCGCGAAGGCCGCAAGACGCTGGTCATGGAACACTTCTACCGCCACATGCGCAGGCGCCACGGCATTCTGATGGCCGACGACGGGCCGATCGGTGGGCGCTGGAACTTCGACCAGGACAACCGCCGGTCTTTTGGTCGCGAAGGCCCGGGCATGCCTCCCGCCCTGCCCGGCTTCGTACCCGACCTGCTGACGCGCGGCGCGCTCGATGCGGTGCAACGGCATTTCCCCGACAACCCGGGCCACACCGAGGGCTTCGACTGGCCGGTAACGCGAGAGCAGGCGCTCGCCGCACTGGACGATTTCATCGACCGGCGCCTGCCGGCATTCGGGCCGTACCAGGACGCCATGTGGACCGGCCAGCCCTTCCTGCACCACTCGGCATTGTCTGCAGCGCTGAACCTCGGACTGCTCGACCCGCGCGAGGTCATCGACGCCGCGACCTCGACACTCGCCGAGCAACGCGCCACGCTGCAGTCGGTCGAAGGATTCGTGCGCCAGGTTCTCGGCTGGCGCGAATACGTACGTGGCGTGTACTGGAGCGAGATGCCGGGCTATCTGGATTGCAACGCCTTGCAAGCGCAAGCCGACCTGCCGGCATTCTACTGGAGCGGCGATACCGACATGCAGTGCCTCCGCTCGGTCATTGGGCAGACACTCGAATTCGGCTATGCACACCACATCCAGCGCCTTATGGTAACCGGGCTGTTCGCACTGCTGTACGGCGTCGACCCGGCGCAGGTCCACGCGTGGTATCTGGCGGTCTACGTCGACGCGGTCGAATGGGTCGAGGCACCGAACACGCTCGGCATGTCGCAATATGCCGACGGCGGCCTGCTGGCCTCCAAACCGTATGTCGCGTCCGGGCGTTACATCCAGCGCATGAGCAACTATTGCAAGGGCTGCCGCTACGCGCCGGACGTCCGGACCGGTGACAAGGCATGTCCGTTCACGACGTTGTACTGGGACTTCCTGCTGCGCCACGAAAAGCGCTTCGCCGATCACCCGCGCGCCGGTATGCAATGGCGCAGTCTCGGCCGTCTCGACGCGGGCCAGCGGCACGCCGTCCGCGACGCAGCCAATCGCCTCAGGCGCAGCATAGCTGGCGGCCGGGTCGATTAAACGCACCGACCGCCGTGCCCGCCGACGCCACAGCGATGTTGGGCGAGCTGGACGAAGTCGACTCGCGCTGCGGCATCGACCAGGTCAACCAGGCGGTCATGCACATGGACAACACGGCTCAGCAGACCGCGGCGCCTGACGAGCAGACGTCGGCCGCCCCGCAGTCGGCAAGCAAGGTTTCCGACGAGCTGAAACAGCAGTCCGCCAATTTCATGTCCGACTGAACGCGGCATCCGCGCCCGAACACATGCCCGGTGAATGACCGGCGCGCGAACTGCGGGTGGGTCTGCTACATTGCGCGTATGTCGAACGCGGAACTACAGGCATCGGCTGCACGCCAGCTGCTGGCCAGCAGCCTGCACGGTGTGCTATCGACGCATTCGCAGGAACACCCTGGTTATCCCTTTGGATCGGTAGCGCCATACATACTGGGGCACGACGGCCTGCCGCTCTTCCTGCTCAGCCACCTGTCGCAACACACGCACAATGTCGATGGCGATCCGCGTTGTGGACTGCTCGTCTCGGAACCTGGAGACGGCGATGTGCAGCAGCTCGGCCGTCTGAGCGCAGTCGGTGAACTGGGTCCCACAGAGCCTGGTATCGATGGCGACCGCTACTTTCGCTATTACCCACGAACGCGCACCTACCACGAACAGCTCGGCTTCCGATTCTACCGCTTCCGTCCGCTGCATTTTCATTGGAACGGCGGTTTCGCGACCGCACGCTGGTTCGGCAATGACCGCATTCTGCGTGCAAACCCGTTTGCCTCCGGCGATGAGGCGGCCCTGATCACGCGGCTTACCGACGACGCGCTGCCCGGATTGATGGTTCGCCCCGAGATTGCCGCAATGCGCGCCGGTGCGGATGCGATTGCCATCGCCGGAATCGATCCCGAGGGTATCGACCTGCGTTGTGGAGATGCGCACGTGCGCATCCCGCTGCGCGCGGTAGCCGACTCGGTAGAGGCCCTGCGCAAGATGCTGGTCGACGGCTGGTGAATCGATACCTCTCCGCCCCGCGGCATTTGGCGGGGGGGGGGATTGATCGGATTGCAAGGAGAAACGATGGCGGAGCTGCCGATGGAGTACCTGACCCGCTACCGGTGGACCCGCGAGGGCGCCGCGGGAAGCGTCGACATCGATGGTCATGACGCGCTGCCGGTCGGAGGTCCGCATGACCGGGGCAGGTTCAGCCCTGAACACCTGTTGGTCAGTGCAGCGGAGATCTGCCTGGCAAACTACGTGGTCCTGATGGCCGAGCGCGCCAAACTCGAGATCAACAGCTATGACTCCGAAGCGCTTGGTCAGCTCGAGTTCGAGAAGGGTGCGGGCTATCGCTTCAGCACCATCACGATCCGACCACGCCTGAGCGTACCGGCCGGTTCTTCAGCGCTGGCCAGACGCGTGGTCGACAAGGCGCATCGCGCGTGCCTGATCGCCCGTTCGCTCACGTGCCCTGTCAGGATCGAACCGCAGATTGACGAGGCCTGACCGGTAAGAACCGTACCGCCATTGACGTCACACGCTGCCCGGCTATCGGATGGC
>JAGRGY010000016.1:0-175073 GCA_020445255.1 Gammaproteobacteria bacterium | reverse complement strand
GGCGGCGCGCAAACGTGTCAGAACTCTTCCCAATCGTCGTCGTCGCTGAGCGACGGCGCAGCGGGCCTCGGCTTGGGCACCTCCGCTTGCGCTGCGACAGAGCGGGCCACGGTGCCACCCCGTTCGGCCGTTGCGGCCGGCGCCACCGCCGGCTTGGAGGCAACGGCGTTCGACGCCGATGGCTGGGACCGGGACCGGATCGCTTCGCTTGCGGCCGGCATGCCGGGCAGGCGGAAGAAGCCGACCAGCTGCTTCATCTCCTGTGCCTTCTCACTCATCGACGTCGATGCCGCCGACGTCTGTTCGGCGAGCGCGGCATTCTGCTGGGTAACCTCGTCCATCGAGGTCACGACGGTATTGACCTGGTCGATGCCAGCCGACTGCTCGGCCGATGCAGCGGCGATCTCGGCGATGATGTCGTTGACCTTCTTCACGCCGACGACGATCTCCTGCAAGGTCTTGCCCGATTCACTGACCAGCCCGGTACCGGTCTTGACCTTGCTCACGGAATCGTTGATCAGATCTTTGATTTCGCGCGCAGCTGTCGCAGAACGGCCGGCCAGGTTGCGCACTTCGGTCGCGACCACGGCGAAACCGCGACCCTGCTCGCCGGCACGTGCCGCCTCTACCGAGGCATTCAGCGCAAGCAGATTGGTCTGAAATGCGATCTCGTCGATCACGCCGATGATCTCGGCGATCTTGCTGCTCGATGCATCGATGTCGGCCATGGCTGACACCGCCCGACCAACCACCTCACCGCCGCGCACGGCGAGCTGGCTCGCGTTTGCCGCAACCGTGTTGGCCTGCTGGGCATTGTCGGCGTTGTTGCGCACGGTCGATGTCAGTTGCTCCATCGACGCGGCGGTCTCTTCCAGCGACGCCGCCTGTTGCTCGGTGCGCGAGGACAGGTTGGTGTTGCCAGAGGATATCTCGCTTGCACCGGTGCCGATGGCGTCAGTGGCATCGCGGAGCTCGCGCACCGTGTTTGCGATGTTCGCAATCGTGCTGTTGACGTCATCCCTCACCTTGCCGAACGCGCCTTTGTAGTCGCGCTCGATCGACTTGGTCAGGTCGCCCTTCGCCATCTGTCCCATCGAGTCGGCAATGTCGCGGAACACGTTGTCGGTGACCTCGACCAACTCGTTGATGCCGTCCGCGAGGCGGCGGAAAAAGCCCTGCTTGTCGCCGAGCGAGATGCGCTCACCGAGCTGGCCGTTGCGGGCCGCGTCCACGATATCGTCGATCTCGCGCTCGACTGCCACCTCGGCCGTACGGTTAGCCCATTCGACAACGGTTCCGAGCCGGTTGCCCTTGTCATCGAGCACCGGGTTGGCCACCACTTTGAGCGTCAAACCCGCAATCTCGATCTCATTGCCGACACTCGACGTCATTGCATCGAGCATGCGGCGCTGATGACCCGGATTCTTGTGAAACGCATCCATGTTCGAGTTGATCAGCTTCGACGCGTTGAAGCCCGGAATCTCGTCACGCAGGTCATCCTCGATATCGTGGAACATGCGTTCAACCGTCTTGTTCATGTAAATGATGTTGTAATCCGTGTCCGCCACCATCACCGAACTGCTGACGTTGTCCAGCGCGGTGCGGATACGCAGATTTTCCATGGCATGGCGGCGCTCCGCCTCGAGGCGCTGCCGCTCCTCGTCCGCGGCTTTCAGCTCCGCTGTGAGATCGGCCCACTCGACAGCGGTGCCGAGCCGTTCTCCGTTTCCATCAATGACCGGGTTCGCGATGATTCGGAACGTGCGCTCACCGACCTTGACCTGCGATTCGTGGGTGTCGCTCAACTTCTCGAGCATGCGGCGCTGGTGTGCAGGCTGGCGATGGAAGCTGTCGATGTTGCGACCGATCAGGTTTCCAGCGTCGAAACCCGGAAGCATCTCCCGCAGGTCCTGTTCCGCCTCGCTGAACATGCGCTGCACGGCCTGGTTCATGTAGATGATGTTGTATTCCTCGTCCGCCATCATCACGTTGGTGCTGACACAATCAAGGGCGGTCTTCAGGCGCGTGGCGGCTTCACTCTGCTGCCTGGTGTCCTCGATGATGCCGCCAAACCTATCAACGGCCGTGTTGAAGTGGCACGCCAGGTCGCCGATCTCGTCGCGTGAACGCACCTCGATCCGCTGCGACCAGTCGATATCGCCCTCGGCGACCGATCGCATCATGCCGGTCAGCTGTTTCAATGGCCTGGACACGATGCGCGTGAACAGCGTCCCGATCAGCAACAGCCCCAGGACCATCAGCGCGGAATTGATGCCGATGTTGGCAAGCAGATCCCGCCGTACCGCTCCGTCAAGTGCCTTCAGCGAATAGTCGACCCGGACCGCGCCGAGCACCTCGCCGTCCTGGGCCGCGTGGCAGCTTATGCAGTCGGACCCGCGAAAATCGTGGCTCGCCACCAGCGGCACCACGACGGTCAACACCCGACCCCCTTCATGCTCGTCGATCTGGATGATCTCCTCGCCGGCCAGACCACGACGGTCGAGGTCGTCGCGCGCCGCCGCGTATTCGTTGCCGGCGCCGAACAGTTTGACAACGGTCGGACCACGGATGATGCGTGCGTCGACGACCTCCGGCCGCGTCATCAGTTTCTTGCGCGGGATATCCCGATTGGCCATGCCGCCGGTCAACATCAGGGTGTTGATGTTGTCGAAGTAGGATTCGGCCAGGTCTCGCGTCTGGCGTTCGACCAGGTGCTCCACCATGACGCTCTGGCTGTACGCCAGGTACGAGGCAGTCGCCACCAGCATCACGCCGAACAGCGCCACCAACATGCGATAGATCTTTCCGCGAACGGTTTTTCCGCGGACCAGTGCTGCAAACTCGAGAGCCATCTACTTACCCTGGGTTGATTGCGTCGACCAAACGCGCGATATCCCCTACAGCGGCCAGGGCACTGTCCTTTTTAAGCCGAATGTCGCCGAATTCAGGAATCGGGTTCGGAAAATCCTATGGTGCGCGAGGGCGCCGGGCCGGGACCAGGACCACCGTCTGCCTGCGTGCAGCGCCCGGGGCGGGGCCGACGCCGACAACGGGCATTCTGCCGGTGGTCGCGTGGCAGGTATCCGTATGAACCGGTTCTGCTGGCTCGCTACGGTCGATGCAGCGGAATCCGTGCCGGGGGCCCTGGCTCAGAAACGCAGCAGCGATCCGTCGTAGTACTCCAGCGGCGCATAACCGAAGATGCCGTTGAGATGGTGCAGCAGGGCGTGCCGCGCATCGTTGCGCCAATACGCGAGCATCGCCTCTTCGACCGCGCGATAGCGCTCGTGGAGGTCGTCGGTGGTACTGCGTGCGAGCGCCTCGGCCCTGACCAGGCCCGCCCAAAAGCGACTCACACCCATGATGAAATAGGGCCATTCGCGCTGAACATCGACGGACCAGCGGAGATCGCTGGTCGCCGCAGGGTCGGTCGCCGCCGAACGTTGCGGCCCGTCGATCCGCCACCTGACCAGATAGCCCTGGTCCATCAATGTCGCGATCAGTGGATTTTCCGCCAGCGAACGGCTGATCTCGCGGCCGACGTATGCGGGTGCATAGACCCTGAGGGTGAGCTGGTGTCCGGTCGGGTCCTGCGGCCATCGCCGATGGAAGCGCCAGAGTTGAATAGCATCCTGGTGGGCGAGGACCGCGTCGTACAGCAGCTGGTCCGCCACCAGGTAATCCAGATAAGTGCGCGCCGAACCGTCATCGGCACGCGCGAATTGGAAGCGCCAGAACTGCCAGATCGGCTGCGTTTCCGGCAGACTGCGGACGACTTGCCCGTCCGGCCCGGCAGGCTCCGGCGTGGTGGCACAACCGGTGAGCAATACGAGCAGTGCCAGCATCGCCACCGCGCACATCGTGCCGGCAAGCCTGGCACACGCCACACGCCGCTGACTGCCCGGTGGTGACAGGCGGTGCGCCGGAACGGCGGCCACGCAAGATCCGTTCTGCCGATACGGCCCTGGCACAGATTGGTCCCGATCTATCCCGGACAGCATGGCTAACGAACGCGACCTGATCGATACCCGGCCGCAAACGCGGCTGACGGCGCATGGCCACAGACGACCACCTGCAGGCGCAAACACGTACGACACGCGGCGACGTTGGCGGCCATCAATCCCATGCGCCAAAGCCTCCCTCCATCGCCAGCCCCTGCATCGCATCCACCAACGCCGCCATGAATGCCCGGCGCTCACCCTGCCAATTCAACGGCTCACCCACAAACACGTCGCAGAAGAACGGCACCAGCAACCCCTCGCCCTTCGGCAGGGCCATACCCAGGCCGTGCAGGTAGACGGGCACCACAGGCGTCTCGGGCCGACGCTTGGCCAGGTGCGCGATGCCATTTTTCAGTGGCGACAGCCGTTCGGGTTCACCGCGGCTGCCTTCCGGAAAAAGAATCAGGATCTCGCCCCGGTCCAGCGCAGCGACGGCGCCCTCCAGCGGATCGTCCTGCCCCGCCTTCACATCCCTGCGCAGCGGAATGATGCCAATAATGTTGAGTGCGAACCAGGCGAGCCAGCGATTGGCGAGGAAGTAATCCATCGCTGCCACCGGGCGCAGGCGCGGCAGCAGGCGCAGCGGAAACAGGGACATCAGCACCAGTGCATCCAGATGGCTGTTGTGGTTCGCCGCCAACACGGCAGGGCCGCTGTCCGGCAGCCATTCGTGACGCCGCACGTTCATGCCCAGCACAAGCAGCGTCAGTGGCCGCACGACCAGGGCAAAGAAGGCAAACCTCAACCAGCGTGTCATGTGCGATCCGCGACGTGCATTTAATAGTGCAGGTAGTAGATGAAATGAAAGAACAGCGGTGCAGTGAAGGTCAGGCTGTCGATGCGGTCCATTATCCCACCGTGTCCCGGTATCAGCCTGCCGCTGTCCTTGACCCCGATGTCGCGCTTCACGGCCGAGATCACGACATCACCGACGAACCCGGCAAGGCCGATCATCGTGCCGGCCAGCAGCGACATCGGCATGCCCAGCGGTGTCAGGTAAGGTGCGATCGCCCAGCCCAGCAGCGTCGTCGTCGCGACACCGCCAAGCAGACCCTCGACCGTCTTGTTCGGACTGACGCTGGGCACGACCTTGTGCCTGCCGAACAGCTTGCCCCAGGTGAACTGCGCAACGTCGTTGAACTGGGTGAGAAAGATCAGGAAGAACAAAAGACCTGCTCCACCGGCATGCGGATTCACCGCCGCCGGCAGAACCAGCAGATAGGCGGCATGGCTGATGCTGAACACCGTCGTCATCAGGCCCCAATGCAAGGTGCCGACGGCTTTCAGGAATCCCTTGGTGTCACCGATCAGCACCATGCGTGCGGGCAGCAACAGGAACATGAACACCGGGATGAAGACGATGAACATGCCGTACCAGCCGATAGCGACCCAGTAGAACTGCACCGGGATCGCGAGAAAGGCCCAGAACACGACGCGCCGGTCCGCGCGCCGCGTCGTGACCATCGCCAGGTATTCCTTGAAGGCGAGAAAAGCGACCAGAGCGAGAAACACGATCGACACCGTCCTATTGACGAGGATCGCAACCGAGAACACGCCCACCATGATCCACCAGGATCGAATCCGCTGACCGAGCTCGGTATGGTCGCCCTGCCCGCGCCGGCGCAGGAACCCGACCAGCAGGGACGCGAACACGAGCAGCGCGTAGACCGCGACCAGTGCCCACATCACTGGTGACATCAGGTTGTCATGCATGGTCCAGATCCGTGCCTCGTTCGGCAAGTGCCCGGCGGCCACGGTTGAACAGTGTCAACAACGACAGCCCCAGCATGAGCCACAGCATGAGATCGCTCCAGACCGCCGGCGACACACCGGCACCCAGCAGCAGACAGATCAGGCCGAACGCAAACGCGCGGTCACTCTTGCCGAACGGGCCGTCGTAGCGTCGCGAGGCGCCGATCTGCACCGACACCACGCCGATCATCTCGACCATGATGCCGACGATCACGACCAGCACCACCGTCTGCGGCGGCAGGCCCGGAACCAGCGCCAGCGGCAGGTACAGAGCGACGTCGGACACCACGTCACCCATCTCGTTGAGCACCGCGCCGAGCGGACTCTGCATCTGATGCTCGCGCGCGAGCATGCCGTCGATCGCGTTCAGCGCCATGCGCACGAACAGCCATACCGGCATCAGCAACAGCGGTGCGGCGCTCGCCGGACTCAGCGCGATCGCCCCGCCGACCAGAAGCGAACCGACGGTTGCGGCCAGGGTCACGGCATTCGCCGTCACGCCATGGTCCACCAGTGCCTGATTCATTGGCCGCAGCAGCGCCTGAAAACGCGGCTTGAGATCGTAGATGCTGGGCATTCCCCTTCCTTCGTCTTGACCTATCCGTACCGCCATCGCAGGCAGCAACCCTCTGCCTGAACGACGGACCGACAATACCGCAAGCCACGCGACGCTACCCGCACGACGCGATGAAACTGCAGGGCCCGGGCTGCCTCGACGCCCGGAAGGTATCGCCCGGCCCGGCTGGTCGGGCAGCCATGGCCATCCGGCTCGGGACGGGCGGTTGCGCATCGATCCGGTGGCGTCCCCGAACGGGCCCCCGGGGCCACAATCCAGAACAATGCGTCAATCACATCCACCGCATGCCTATGTCTTTGCCTGCGTGGCGTCCTCGTCCTGCCGTTCTTGCGAACGCCCCAGTCGGTAGGAATCGATCACCCCGATAACCCAGCTTGCGAAAAATACCCACATCGGAACAACGGTCGACTGTTCCGCCTGTTGCGATCGCTGTGCGACGAGTTGCCCGATCGATGTCGCATCGACGGACAGGCTCCCTTGTTCGATCTCTTTCGCAATCTCCAGCGCCGTACCGATCGTGGTGGTGGCTATCGCGTGGATCGACCAAGCGGCGACGCACAGCAGGACCAAGCCACCGACATAGCGGCGCAGGAACAGATGTCCCAGACCTGGAAACACCAGACCGGAAACCAGGGCGGCCTTGGTCGATTTCTTCATCGCTCAAAAAGGCGCAGTCTTGGTAGAACGCATTCGGGTGGTGAGACATCAGAACGGCGAAACGCCCGCCTCGCAGTCCAGGAATTCATACCGCACCGAAAACGCGTGCCTCGCCCCCGCGCCGATTCGACGTACGCATTGACATTGTCCCGCATGAATCCCTCTTTTCAGCATGCAATGGCCCGACAGGGCAAATCCACGTCGGCGGGGAGAAACCGGGATTGTCCATCCCGCCTCAGCGTCCGATTATGCAGCGTATTCGCTACCGGGAAGCAGGCACAATACTGAAGATCTGTCCCGCACCACGGCCGCGTCGCGGCCATGCCCCGCTCCAGCCTGTGAATCTCGCCCGGGAATGGCGGCGATTCAGTGAGGGGCGACGCATTCGCAGGATCGGGGCGCGGCGATGGGCCCCGCCCCGGCGCTGCCCGATCCTTCGCATCTGGCTGCGCGCGCACCTGTTTTGTCCGAGCGCAGCCGCCGCATCCCGATGAAACCAATGCTGGCCGCACAGGTCCACAATGACAGGAGATGACAAACAACAACCCACCGTCTCGTTGCAGGGGCAAGGAATCACAACCCGATGGACGCAGCGGATCACCTGCCGTCACGCGCGCAGTTCGTTTTGTTCGGTGCGCTGGGCGACCTCGCGTGGCGCCTGGTCGTGCCGGCACTGTTCAACCTGCATCTCGACGGAAGGCTGCCGCAGGATTTCCGACTGGTCGGCGTTGACCGCGGCATCACGCCGGAGAGGCTGACCGAACGGCTGCGTGATGGCGTGCATCGGTTTTCACGTCGCGGCGAGCCGACCGCTGACCAATGGCAGGGATTCGCATCGAAACTGTCGGCCGTGATGATGGACCTACGCGACCGCGAGGCCTATGCCACGCTCGTCGACGCCCTCGATGACCGGGGCAGCGGGGACACGACCCGGGTCCACTACCTCGCAATCCCACCCGGCCTGTTCGACGCGGTCGCCGACGGACTGGCCGGCGCGGGGCTGAACGCCGACGAGCGGCGCACGCGCATCGTCGTGGAGAAACCGCTCGGCCACGACCTCGACAGCTTCCGCGCCATCGACGCCAGTCTGCGGCGGCACTTCGCCGAGTGCCAGATCTATCGCATGGATCACTTTCTCGGCAAGGAGACCGTACAGAACATCCTCGCGCTGCGATTCGCCAACCCGATCTTCGAACCTATCTGGAACCGGCGTTACATCGACCACGTGACCGTGACCGTCGCCGAGCAGATCGGCGTCGGCCACCGCGCCGGCTACTACGAGACCGCCGGTGCGCTGCGCGACATGGTGCAGAATCACCTGATCCAGCTGATGTGCCTGGTCGCGATGGAGCCGCCGGTCGCGTACGACGCCGACGACATCCGCAACAAGAAGCTGGACGTGCTGCGTGCCTGCCGCCGCATCCGGACCGAAGACGTCCCCGCCTACGCGGTGCGCGGACAATACGCCGACGGCTGGATCGAGGGCGCGCGAGTCACCGCTTACCGTGACGAACCGGGCATCGCACCAGACTCCGAGGTCGAGACCTATGCCGCGGTCAAGCTGCTGGTGGACAACTGGCGCTGGCAGGACGTGCCGTTCTACCTGCGCACGGGCAAGCGCATGACGGCCGCGGCTTCCGAAATCTCGATTCGCTTCCGCGACATCCCGCACAACGCCTTCCCGGCCAACACCGGGATCGATTCGCAGCCGGTGCGCCTGGTGATACAGATCCAGCCGCAGGAAGGGATCATCCTGAAGTTCATGGCCAAAGAACCCGGCTCGCCGCTGCGACTGCGACCGGTTGACATGCGTTTCGCGTACGGCGAGGCATTCGGCAGGCAGAGTCCGGCGGCGTACGAGACGCTGCTGCACGACCTGCTCGAGGGCGACGCGACCCTGTTCATGCGCAGCGACCAGGTGCAGGCCGCGTGGGAGCTGCTGATGCCGATCATCGACGCATGGCAGGCCAACCCGGCCGCGGATTTTCCGAACTACGCCGCCGGCAGCTGGGGACCGGAGGCCGCCGAACACCTGCTTGCGCACGACGGCCGCACCTGGCTCGCACCAAGCCAGTGGCATCCCGGACGGGTCCCTGCCACGCCGCACGATGGAGACTGACTTCACCGCCGACGAGGCACCGGGCGCACCGGGCGCACCGTCGAACTGGTGTACCGGCGCCAAGCAGGCGGTCGGCACCAGCCTCGGCACCGCGCGGGTCTGGTTCACGATCGGTGGCGGCATCCTGAACGAGGTGTACTACCCGCGCATCGACCTGCCGCAGATCCGTGACCTCGGATTCATCGTCGCTGACGGCAATGGCTTCTGGCAGGAGGTCAAGCGCATCGATGACTGCGAGGTGAGTTTCGCCGAACCCGGCGTGCCGGCCATCGACGTCATCCACCGTCATGCACGCTTCACGCTGACCCAGCGCATCGTCCCCGAACCGAACCGTGACACGGTGCTCGTCGAACTCGCACTCGACGGCGACGCCGAACTGCAGCCCCACGTCCTGCTTGCACCGCACCTGGGCGGCACCGGTTACGACAATGTCGCAGAGGTGGCGCGTTACCGAGGTCGCCGGGTGCTGTGGGCCGAACAGGGCCCGTTCGGCCTCGCACTGGCGGCGGCGGACGATCTCCAGCACGACGCGATCGGCGCGGCCAGCGCCGGCTACTCGGGCAGCAGCGACGGCTGGCAGGACTTCGACCACCACGGCCGCCTGCGCTGGCGTCACCGCCATGCCGGTCCCGGTAACGTCGCGCTGACCGCGGCGCTGCCGCGCCGCTGCGTGCTTGCGCTCGCGTTCGGCAGCAGCCGCGAGGCGGCGGCGACACTGGCGCTGTCGTCGCTGGCCCAGCCGTTCGGACGTGTCTGGCGCGACCAGCTCGCGCACTGGCAGGCCTGGCACGCGGGATGCTGCCTGCCGCGCGGTTTCGACACGCTGCCGGCGGCGATCCGTGCCCAGGTCCGCACCAGCGCAATGGTGCTGCGCACCCACTGCGACCAGACCTTCCGCGGCGCGATGGTCGCTAGCCTCAGCGTACCGTGGGGCGAACATGCCGACGAACGCCCCGGCTATCACCTGGTGTGGCCGCGCGACCTGGTCGAGTGCGCCGGCGCACTGCTCGCGGTGGGTGCCGACGAGGAGGCGCGCGACGTGCTGCGTTACCTGATCGCAACCCAGCGCGACGATGGCAGCTGGTTCCAGAACCAGTGGCTCGGGGGCAAGCCCTACTGGCGCGGAATCCAGCTCGACGAGGTCGCCTTTCCCGTGCTGCTGGCCGGCATCCTCGCCGACCGCGATGCGCTCGACGGCATCGAGGTGGCCGACATGGCGCGCCGCGCGCTCGGGTTCATTGCACGCAACGGCCCGGTCAGCCCGCAGGACCGCTGGGAGGAGAACAGCGGCGTCAACGCGTTCACGATGGCCGTGTGCATCGCCGCGATGGTCTGCGGCGCGCGCTTTCTGCCGACGGCGCAGGAAACGTTCGTGGTCGGGCTCGCCGATTACTGGAACGCCCGGCTCGATGACTGGACCGCAGTGCGCGACTCGGCGTTAGACCGCCGCCACGGCCTGCGCGGACACTACCTGCGCACGACGCCGCCCGAGGCGCTGCTCGACGACTCGGTGCTGGCGCGCGTCGCGCCGATCAAGAACCGCCGTGACGACCCCGGGCTGCCGGCCGACGAACAGATCGGCGGCGACTTCCTGCAGCTGGTGCGTTACGGCCTGCGTACCGGCGACAGCCCGCTGATCGAGGATTCTGTGCGGCTGCTCGACCAGCTGCTGCGTGTCGATCTGCCGCAGGGGCCGTGCTGGTATCGTTACAACGGCGATGGCTACGGCGAGCATGCCGACGGCAGCCCCTACGATGGCACCGGCCGCGGCCGGCCATGGCCGCTGCTGCTTGGCGAACGTGGGCACTACGAACTGGCCCAGGGGGCCGACGCACTGCGCTACCTGGAGGCGATGGCGGCCATGGCCGACGGTGCCGGCATGCTGCCGGAGCAGGTCTGGGACGGCGATGACCTGCCGCAACACGGATTGCGTCACGGCCGACCGACCGGATCGGCGATGCCGCTCGCGTGGGCACACGCCGAGTTCGTCAAGCTGGCGTGCTCGATCCTCGAGCACCGGCCGATCGACCGGCCCGACCTGCTGTGGGCGCGCTACCATGGACAGGCGCCCTCTGCACCGGTCTGGTACTGGTCGCCGCAGGTGCCGGTTCGACATCTGCCGGCGTCTGCCCGACTCGCGGTCTGCCTGTCCGCGCCGGCGACGGTTGCGTGGCAGACCCGGCGCGGCGAATCGGGCGAGGCCGAGTCGCACGACACGGGACTCGGCGTGCACCTGGCCGTGCTGCCGCACTTCGAACCCGGTCAGGGCGACATTGCGATCAGCTACAGCGGCGATCCACGCCAGGCCACGTACCCGGTTACCATCGACACAGGCTGAACGGCAGCGATACGGGGAGACGCGCAATGACCTTTTTTGCGAAGCATTACCACCCGCCGGGTACGACACCGGGCTCGCTGCAGGCGCATCCGCAGCGGGTACGTCAGGCATGCAGCCTGCGCCTGGTGCGCTACGACGAGCCGACACTGGACGTTTCGGAGCACGCGGAATTCATCGCGCCGGCCGACGATGGCCGCCTGACATGGCTGCACGTGCAGGGCGTCGCCAGCGGCGAGACGCTGGCGCGGATCGGCGACCACTTCGGCCTCCACCCGCTCGCCCTCGAGGACATCCACAACGCCGGACAACGACCAAAGGTGGAGGAATACGACGGCCTGCTGTTCCTCATCCTGAGCCTGCCCCGCATCCAAGACGACACGATCACCGTCGACCAGGTCAGTTTCTTCCTCGCCCCGGGCTACGTGCTGAGTTTCTGCGACGGCCCAGTGAACCCGTTCGACCCGGTGCTGAAGCGCCTTCAACAACGCGCCGGCAAGCTGCGCAGCCGAGGCCCCGACTACCTGCTCTATGCCCTGCTCGACACCGTCATCGATCAGGGTTTCCCGGTACTCGAGTCGTTCGGACTCGAACTGGAGGACGTCGAGGAGGCGGTGGTCGGCAACGCGCACCGCGCGACGCTGGCACGCATCCACAGGGTCAAGCGTGAACTGATCCTGCTGCGCCGCATGCTGTGGCCGCAGCGCGAGGTGCTGAATGCGCTCACGCACCAGGAGCGCGAACAGATCGCCGACGGTACGCGGGTATTCCTGCGCGACTGCTACGACCACACGATCCAGATCATGGACCTGCTCGAGACCTATCGCGACATGAGCGTGAGCCTGCTCGACATCTACCTGTCCAGCGTCAGCAACCGCTTGAACGAGATCATGCGCGTACTGACCATGATCGCGACCGTCTTCATCCCGCTGACCTTCATCGTCGGTGTCTATGGCATGAACTTTGACGCCAACAACACGAGCCCCTGGGCCATGCCGGAGTTGTACTGGTACTACGGCTACCCGCTGGTATGGCTGCTGATGATTGCAATCGCGGTCGGCATGCTGGTGTTCTTCCGCCGCCGCCGTTGGCTTTAGTGACCTCGATGTTCCACATGGATCTTGCTTCGACATTGTTCCGGCCGGTGCGTCGTAGAACACGGGAGGGGGCCGTGGTTGTCTACGGCTTTCTGATTGTGCTCGCGATGACGCTGGCAAGTTGTGAGACCGGAGACGGCCATGACGCCGTCGGCCTGCTCGAATGGGAGCGCGTCGCGCTGAACGCAGAGGTCAGCGAGACCATCATTGCGATCGCTGTGACCAAAGGGCAACGGGTCGAAACCGGTCAGACGATCCTCGAGCTGGACCGCCGTCGACTCGATGCGAGGCACGCACAGATTGCGCAACAGAAGGCACAGGCGGCGGCGCGTCTCGCCGAGCTGCGGCGCGGACCGCGCAGCGAAGAGATCGACGAGGCGCGCGCCCGTGCGCGCGGCGACGAGAGCGACCTGGCGAATGCCGAACGCGAACTCGAACGCGTAACCGGCCTGGTCGCGCGCAAACTGGCCAGCCAGGAGTCACTCGACAACGCGCGCACCCAGCGCGACCGTGCACGCGCCCAACTCGAGGCGTCATCGGCGGCGCTGCAGCTGCTGCTGGCCGGCACGACTGCCGAACAGCTCGCGCAGGCCGAGGCGCAACTGGCGCAGGCCGATGCGCAGCTACGCGAGGCGGACATCGACATCGAACGCCTGACGCTGCGTGCCCCGCGCTCCGGTCGCGTCGACGACCTGCCCTACCATGCTGGCGAACGGCCGCCGTCCGGCGCCACGCTGGCAATTCTGCTGGCCGGCGAACGACCCTACGCACGCGTGTACGTGCCGGAACCGGTACGAACGCGCATCACGCCGGGCAGCATCGCGCAGGTCTTCATCGACGGGATCAAAGCACCTGTGCACGGCACGGTGCGCTACGTCAGCAGCGATGCAGCATTCACGCCGTACTTCGCGCTGACCGAACGCGACCGTTCGCGCCTCAGCTACGTCGCCGAGATCGATCTCGACGCGGCCGCGGCGGCGGACCTGCCCGACGGCATTCCGCTAGAGGTCGATTTCGATGCCGCGCACACCGCCGGGCAGACCGATGGCCAATGACGTCGCCATCCGCGCCAGCGGCCTGACCCGTCGTTTCGGTGACCTGGTCGCCGTCGACCGGCTCGAGCTCCGCGTGCCGCGACGCACGATCTACGGTTTTCTCGGTCCCAACGGCTCCGGCAAGTCGACGACGATCCGCATGTTGTGCGGCCTGCTGACACCGAGCGCCGGCAGCGTCGAGGTGCTCGGTCACCGCATCCCGCAGGAGGCCGAACAGCTGAAGCACAAGATCGGCTACATGACGCAGCGTTTTTCACTCTACGACGACCTCAGCGTGCGCGAGAACCTCGCCTTCATGTCGCGCATCTATTGCCTGCCGAAGCGGTCGCGCAGCGCGCGCATCGACGCGGCGCTCGACACCTACAACCTCACGGCGCAGGCACGACAGTTCGCCGGTACGCTCAGCGGTGGACAGAAACAGCGCCTCGCGCTGGCCGCGGCCACGCTGCACGAACCCGAGATCCTTTTCCTCGACGAACCGACCAGCGCGGTCGATCCACAGACCCGGCGCGACTTCTGGGAGACGCTGTTCAACCTGGTAGACGCAGGTACCACGATCCTGGTCTCGACGCACTACATGGACGAGGCCGAGCGCTGTCACCGCCTCGCCATCCTCGACCGCGGCAGGGTCGTCGCCGACGACGAGCCGGATGCGCTGATGGCGAACCTTGGTGCACACGTCGTCGAGGTCGAGACGGATGCCGCGCAGGCCCTGCGTCAACGTCTCAAGAACCAGGCGGTTGTACTCAGCGTGACCCAGCTGGGGCGCCGGCTGCGCGTCCTCGTACGGCCCCGCGTGCACGACCCCGAGGCATTGATCCAGTCTCAGATGCGCAACGCGGGCATCGCGGGCAACGCGCGGCTGACCCACGCCAGCCTCGAGGACGTGTTCGTCATCACGACCCGGCACGTGGACCGGACCCCCGAGGTGGCTGCATGAGCGCGTGCTTCACGCGCCTGTTCGCGATCGTCCGCAAGGAGGTACAACAACTGCGCCGCGACCGCCTGACGTTCGCGATGATCGTCGGCATCCCGATTCTGCAGATCCTGTTGTTCGGCTATGCGATCGACACCGATGTGCGCCACTTGCGCGCCGCGGTGGTCGACCAGTCACAGACCCAGCTATCGCGCCGCCTGCTCACCGACGCGGAGTCCACGCAGGTGGTCGACATCGTCGCGCACGCCGATACCGGCGAACAGCTGCAGCGCATGCTGGATCGCGGGGACGTCGACATCGGCATCCTGGTCCCGCACGACTTCGAGCGCCGCCTCGCCGAGGGCACACGCGCCGCGGCACAACTGCTGGTCAACGGCAGCGATCCCGTCCTGCTCGGGTCGGCGCGCGGCCTGCTCGGCATGCCGGCGCCCGACATCCGGCTGCCACCGCGCCAGGACAAGGCCGTCGGCCTGTTCGAGGTGCGAAACTTCTACAACCCGGAGCGACGCTCGGCGGTGTTCGTCGTACCCGGCCTGATCGGCGTGATCCTGACGATGACGCTGGTGTTGTTCACCGCCGTCGCCGTGGTGCGCGAGCGCGAGCGCGGCAATCTGGAAATGCTGATCAACACACCCGTGCGGGGCAGCGAGCTGATGGTCGGCAAGATCATCCCCTATGTCGTGATCGGGCTGATCCAGGTGACCCTGATCCTGCTGTTCGGCAGGCTGCTGTTCCACGTACCGGTTAACGGCGCCCTGCACGATGTGTACCTTGCCTCGGTCGTGTTCATCGCCTCGAACCTGACGCTGGGGCTGGTAATCTCGACGTTCAGCAAGACCCAGTTCCAGGCGATGCAGATGACGATCTTCTTCCTGCTGCCCTCGATCCTGCTGTCTGGCTTCATGTTTCCGTTCGACGGCATGCCACGCGCTGCGCAACTGCTCGCCGAGCTGCTGCCGCTGACCCACTTCGTGCGTCTGATCCGCGGCGTGTTGCTGCGCGGCGAGGCCCTGATGGCGATGTCTCACGAGTTGTACGCGCTGCTCGCGTTCGTCGCCGTGGCGCTGCTCGCCGCCACCCTGCGGTTCAAGAAGCGGCTGGATTGACGACGATGGACATCGGCCTGCGGACCGATCCTCCACTGACCCGTCAGAGCTGAAACGCGGCCAGCAACACCAAGCCCTCCAGCGTCTCCTTAACCGCTCCGACGGGGCGAGGGCACCAGGTCTCACAGCGTCCACGCAACGCGTCGATCCAGGTCGTCAGTTGCGCCACTTCGGCGGCGCCGTGGAACAGCGTCATCAGTTCGAAATTGAGAAACAGGCTGCGCAGGTCGAGATTGGCCGAGCCAGCCAGCGCGTAGCGATCGTCGATCACGATCGCCTTGGCGTGCAGCATCGCGTCGGGCAGCAACCAGATGTTCGCACCGGCTTCGTCCAGCTGGCGCACAAAGCGGGCGCGCGCGATGTCGGCCAGTCGATGGTTGGAGCGCCGCGGCACAACCAGGTCGACTCGTACCCCGCGACGAGCGGCGAGCCGCAACAGCGTCTGCAGGACCTCATCCGGGACAAAGTACGGACTTACCAGGATCACCCGCTGCCGCGCCCCGGCGATCAGCGTCACCAGCAGGTCGTGCAGCGAATCCTGCGCGACGTCCGGTCCCGAAGGCACGGCCTGGATGCAGGCAGCACCAGCGTCAGCCGGCAGCCTGGTCGGCGGCACCGCAAGCACCTCACCGGTCGCAAACGACCAGTCGGCATCGAACAGTTCGCCGAACACCGTGACCGCGTCACCTGAGATATCGAAGCTCAGGTCATACCACGCCGTTGTCGATTCGTCGCCGAGGTATTCGAAAGCCAGGTTGCGCCCGCCGCTCCAGACTTGCCGCTGATCGGCGATGACGAGCTTGCGGTGATTGCGCAGATTGGTGCGCCCACGCAGTGGCCGGTGCAGCACCGGGACGAACCAGGCCACCCGCCCACCTGCCTGCAACAGTGGACGCAGGCGACGGCGCGGCAGCAGGAACGAACCGACACCATCGAGCAGCAGGCGCACCCGCACACCGGCACGCGCGCGCTCGCTGAGGATATCGATGATCTCGCGACCGACGCCGTCGTCGGCCAGGATGAACATGCAGACATCGATCGTGCGTTGGGCGGACCGCAGGGCTGTCCGCAATACATCAAATGCGACACCGGCATCTGCATGGAAATCGACCCGATCGACGCCGACCGCGGGGGGCAGGCCGATCTGCTGCAGATAACGCTGCGCGGGATCCCCGCCCGCAGGCACAATCCGCGGCTGACCGCTGAACAACGGCGCCTTGCTCGCGTGCAGCGCCGCGACCTTGCGCGTGCCGAACAACAGGTAAAGCGGGACGCCGAGGTAGGGCACCGCGAGCATGAACAACAGCCACGCCGCCGACGCCGCAGGGCTGCGATGCTGACGCAGCATATTGGCGGTCAACGCCAGCATCAGCAGCGCACCACCGATCAGTAAGGCATGGGCCGCGAGCGACCACTGGATGATTTCCTGCCACAGCTGCACGAACCTGTTCCTCCCTGCCGGCTGCGCAACGCCATCTCACGCAGCCGACACTGTTTCCCGGTTCGTGCATGTTACTCAGTTTGCAGCCGTGGACGACGAAGGCCTCACGAATTGGAGCCGGCTTTGGGCTTCGGTACCGCGTCGACGCCGAATGTCTGGATGACGACCGCGTCCTCGACCGCCTTCAGCGCCAGGTTGGCCTCGTAGTACTTACCCTCGTTCATCAGCTTCGCGGCATCGTCGATATGCGCCTTCGCCAGCTTGAGTGGGACGAATTCACTGGCGACGGTAACGTCGATATTGCCCACCTTCAGTGCCTCGACCGCCTTCTTGGTCTCACCCTTGCGCAGATGCTCATTGGCGCGCGTGATGTGTTTGACGGTCTCGGCGCTGGGCTCGAGCGTCTCGGCCACCGCGAGGTTCGCATTGAATGGCACGTATTCCTCGGCGTCCTTGTTGGACTGCTGGTCCGGCTGCTTGTCGGACGGCTTGATGTCGAGCGTGTACTTGTCGGCGTCCTTGATCGTCGCGGCGACGCGCGATTCGGCCGCGTCGACATAGGTCTGCGCCACGTCCGGTGTGCCGTTGAAGATCGCGAGACGGGCGCCGCGCACGTTGCGCATGAAGGTCAACGCGTCGTCCGACACCTTGATCAGATCCTCGTCTGACTGCTGCTGTGCCGCTGTTTCGGTGACAGCCTTGTCGGCGCTGTCGCCGGCCACCGCAGAGGGAACACCCTGTACGATTGCCCCTACCGAGATTGCAGCGACCACTGCCGCTGCCAGAAGGTTTTTCCTGTTCATCGCTTACTCCTTGTCTTTCGTTGGTGCCGATCGCCACCAACCCCTGGTGGTCATCGGTATGGAGTAAGCATGGGGCAGCCTGCCTAACGGGACGGTGGACCCAGTATTAAATATCGTTTAATACGGCGAGCGCCGCCGCGCACCCTTCACTTCTCGTGATGCCCGCCGAACGCCGACCGCAACGCCGAGAGAACCTGATTGGCGAAGTCGTCGAGTTCCCGCGACGCAAAGCGCTCATACAGCGCCGTGGTCAGCACGGGCGCCGGCACCCCCTGTTCAATCGCTGCGAGCGCGGTCCAACGCCCCTCGCCCGAGTCCGTGACTCGGCCTGCGAACGCAGCGAGGGTGGGATCATCGGCCATGGCGCGCGCCAGCAGATCGAGCAGCCAGGAGCCTATGACGCTGCCGCGCCGCCAAACCTCGGCGATGTCTGCGAGAGGCAGGTCGTAGCGATAGGCCCCGGGTTCACGCAAGGGCGCAGTCTCGGCGTCGTTCGCGCGCGCGCCGCTACCGATGTTGGCATGTCGCAGGATGTTGAAGCCCTCGGCATACGCTGCCATGAGGCCGTACTCGATGCCATTGTGGACCATCTTGACGAAGTGTCCCGCCCCGGCCGGTCCGCAGTGCAGGTAGCCTGCTGCAGCGCTGCCGCCCGGGCTGCGACCCGGTGTCGGTTCAGCTGCGACGACGCCCGGCGCGAGCGCCGCGAACGCTGCTTCGACCCGCTGCACCGCGTTGGTGGGACCGCCGATCATCTGGCAGTAACCGCGCTGCAGTCCCCATACCCCACCACTTACGCCGACATCGATGTAGTCAATTCCAAGCACGCTCAGGCGGTCGGAACGGTGCATGTCATCACGATAATAGGAATTGCCACCATCGATGATGACGTCGCCGGCTGACAGCAGCGCCGCCAGGCGTTCCACCTGCCCATCGACCAGCGCCGCGGGCAGCATGATCCAGACGATGCGGTTTTCACCAAGCCGCGTGACCAGGTCTTCCAGACTGGAGGCGCCGACTGCGCCCTCGGCGACCAGTTCCGCAACCGCCTCCGCACGCACGTCGAACACCACCGCCGCGTGTCCTGCACGCATCAGCCGCCGCACCATGTTCGCGCCCATCCGTCCGAGACCAACCATTCCAATCTGCATGGGTTCGCTCCCGCGATCAGGTGTGTGTGACAGGTACCGCATCAGTGGCCGTGGCAACGCCGGCGCCGGCGGTCCCCATTGCACCGAACCGTAGCGCCATGCGTGCCCCCGGGGCGTTGTCGTCGATACAGATCTGCATGCCGTGCAGACGTGCGACGGCATCGACCAGACTCAGGCCGAGTCCGCTGCCCGGCGTCGAGCGGCTGGTCTCGAGCCGGAAGAAACGCCGGAAAACCTGTTCGCGCGCAGCTGCCGGCACCCCGGGCCCGCTGTCGGCGACCACGATCTCGGCCGGACCGTCGGTACCGTTGCGCAGTTCCACGGCGATGCGGCCACGTTCGGGCGTGTACTTGATCGCGTTGTCGAGCAGGTTCGCCAGCGCCTGGAACAGCAGGTCGCGATCCCCAAGCAATTGCACGTCGTCCGCTATAGACACGACGAGATGCTGTTCGCGCGCCTCGGCGAGTGGCTCGTAGAATTCGACAACATCACGAATCAGCGCGGCGAGATCGACCGCCACGAAGCCTTCGGTCTGCGAACGCGCCTCGATCCGCGCGATTCGCAACAGGGCATTGAAGGTCGCCAGCAGGCCTTCGCTCTCGGCCAGGGCCTGATCGACGGCGGCCGGATCCACGCCCGCGGCAAGCACATCGCCACGCAGGCTGTCGAGCTGGTTGTGCAGACGGCCGAGGGGTGTGCGCAGGTCGTGCGCAATGTTGTCCGACACCCGCCGCACGTCCTCCATCAATGCCTGGATGCGGTCGAGCATCCGGTTCAGGCTTTCGGCCAGACGATCGAGTTCGTCGTTGGTGCCCTGCAACGGCATGCGCCGCGACAGGTCACCGCTCATGATCTCGCGGCTGGTACTGTTGATGGTCTCGATGCGCTGCGCCATGCGCCGGCTCATCCACCAGCCGCCGAGCCCCCCGAGCACCAGTGTCAATGCAAGCCCCCAGGCCAGTGTGACGGCGATGCGCTCCTTGGCCCCGACCAGTGGCGAGATATCGCGACCGACGAACAGATGGAATCCACCGGTCAGCGCAAAGCGCCGTGCACGCCCCTGGTGGACCAGCTCCTCGCCGCCTTCGTAGCTGACCAGGCGAAAGTCGATCCAGCCCTGCCCGTCCTGCGGCGTAACCGGCCAGCGGTCGAGGTTGCCGGCCAGGCGCGTGTAGTCGTCGGTCGTCAGCAGGTAGATCGACAGTCCGGTTGGCTGGCGCGACAGTCTTTCCTTGATCAGCGCGATCAGGCCGTCGAGACCGAGCAGATCGTAGCGCTCGGCGAGTCCGCCGATCTCGGCCTCGATCAGCGCATCCGACTGGCGCGCCATGTAGCTCGCCGTTGACCAGTAGATGAACAGCATCAGCAGCAGCACCGATACGCCGAACAACGACATGTAGGTCAGCGCGAGCCGGAACGTGAAGCTGCGCGGCAGGCGCACGTTCACCCCGACTCGACCGCGCCACCGGCGTCGCGCAGACAATAACCCGCGCCGCGCACCGTGTGCAGCAGCGCACGCTCCTCGCCCTTGTCGATCTTCGCGCGCAGGCGGCTGATATGGACGTCGATGACGTTGGTCTGCGGGTCGAAGTGATATTCCCACACGCCTTCGAGCAGCATGGTCCGGGTCACGACCTGGCCGGCGTGCAGCATCAGGTACTCGAGCAGCTGGTACTCGCGCGGCTGCAGCTCGATCTCGCGGCCACCGCGGCGCGCGTTGCGCGTCAGCCGATCGAGTTCGAGGTCGCCGACGCGCAGCACGGTGTCGGACGCCTTCACGTCGCCGCGCCGCAGCAGCGCCTCGAGCCGGGCCTGCAGCTCGGCCAGCGCAAAAGGCTTGACCAGGTAGTCGTCGCCGCCGGCGCGCAGACCCTCGACACGGTCGTCGACCTCGCCGAGCGCACTCAACAGCAGCACCGGCGTGTTGTTGCCGGCGCCGCGCAGCGTGCGCAGCAGCGTGAGGCCGTCCAGGCCGGGCAGCATGCGATCGAGCACGACGGCGTCGAACGGCTGTTCCAGTGCGAGAAACAGGCCGTCCTTGCCATTGGTGGCGAGATCCGGCGTGTAACCGGCCTGGCGCAGGCCCTTGACGATGAAGTCCGCGGTGTTGGCGTCGTCCTCGACGATCAGGATGCGCATCGCTGCATCATCCCCAGCCGACGGCCAGTCGGCGCGTGTCCGCGCAAATCTCAGGCATGACGCGGGTACAGGGGCGGCAAGGTTTCGGCGTCGGACGCGGGCGCTCCCGTCCCGGCGTCCGACAGACCACTACGCATCGCCTGCCACAGCTCGTCTGCCGGCCACGGCGCATCGCCCGCAGCGTACAGATGGCGGTCCAGCGACCGCACTGCGTCGCCGCCCGGCCCGAGCCGATCGGCGAGATCGCCGAGATTGTGCGGCGCCTGCTGCGGCCAGTGCGCCGCAGCCAGGGCCAGCAACGCCCGCGCCGCCGCCTGCGCATCACGATCGCGACACGCCGTTTCGAGCATACGCAGCGGTGCCTCGACGTCGGTCGCCGCGGGACGCAATACCCGAGGCGCCGCGTTTGCCGTCACCTGCGTCGCTGGCCGGGCCGGCACGCGTGACGTCGTCGCCGCTTGTTCCGGCGCGAACGGCGTTTTCGAACGCCGGAGCACCCACCACCAGACCGCGAGGCCCACTGCGAACAGCAGCACCAGTGCCGCCGCGCTCAGTGTGCGATCGTCTTTCAGCAATGCACGCCACATTGGCACGGCATCGCCCCTCGATGCCTGCAACGCCGAACCGTGTGTGGCCTGCGCCGACGATGCAGCCGGTGCGTCTTCTGCGGTGCGCGCGGTGGCAGCCTCCGATGCGGCCGGCGATGGCACCGCCGCCGCGCCGCTGCCCGGCGCGATCTTCAGGTCCCATGCCGGCAATGTCGCCGTCGCGGCCACATCCCGGGTGGTGTCCCACCAATCGACGCGCATGGCCGGCAGCGTAACGGTTCCGGCCGCGTCCGGGATGTAGGTCACCGTCTGCCGGCTGACGCCGACCAGGCGTTTGCCGTCATTGTGGGTCGCGTTCTCGGCCGGCTCGCGGTATTGCCGCAACCCGCCCGGCGCCGGCGTGTCGATCACCGGTATCTGCGCGCCGGTCAGGCCGTCGGCCTCGATCGTGATGGTGCGCGTCACCGGTTCGCCGACCTCCAGCGACGGCGGGGCGGTGGTCCAGCTGTCGTGGACCCGAACCGCGGTCGCGGGCAGCCACGTGGACTGCGCACCCGCGCGCGGCCGCACGTTCACCTTGACCGCCGGGCCGAAGCTGCGCACCGGCCGGCCTGGATCGCCGAACAGGCCGCCGCTGAAGAAGGGGTCGTTGGCGAACGGGCTGCCCTGCATGAAGCGCTGCATGAGCCCGTCGGCGTGCGACCGCCTGCCGCGCGCGTTACCGCCGTCGGCGACCGTTCCCTCGAATCGCACCGGCGGGATCTCGAGCTCGCCACTCTTCTGCGCGAAGATCGCGTAGCGTCGTTCGATCACGCGATACGGCCGCCCGTTGCGCGTTTCGGTGTAGCGCGCCTCGTCGCCGATCGGCTCGATCACGGTATCGTCCATCTGCGGCTCGGTCAGCGCGCCGTCTCGCACCGCGTCGTCCATGTACAGGCGCACGCGGTACGGGATCTGCTGCTGCACGTACGGCGCGTCGACGCCCGGATCGACGCCGGCATCGACGATCACGTGCTGGCCCGCGGCCGCCGCCTTGGCGTCGTTGGCCGGCGGGGAATCCGTGACCTTGACGTCGATCGGCTGGCTGTGTTCGCCACCGACCTGCAGCGTGGGGATCTTCAGGTCGCCGCTGTGACGCGCGTGGAGCTCGATGCGCCACTGCGTCATCGACGAGGTGCGGCCGTTGATCATGCTCATCTGCGAACTCGTGCCGGTGCCGACGATATCAAAATCGTTGCGCAGCGGCGTCAGATCCGGTTGACCGCCGCTGCCACCGTCGGCGGACAGCGTCAGCGTGAAGGTGTCGCCGGCGTACACCGGGTTCTGGCTGATGTGCGCGCTTATCGCGGCGTCCGCGGCGGATACGCAGGCGAGCGTGCCGGCCAGCAGCATGACTGTGCAAGCCGTGACGCGTGTTCGGTGTACCGTCATTGCGAATCTCCTCCCGTGGTCATCGAGCCGTCGACACCGGTCCCCGTTCACCCACACCCCGTCACCAGCCCTGGCGGCTGCCGCTGTCGGCACTGCCGCGGCGCTGCTGATATTGGTACTGGAACTTGCGCCGCAGCAAACCACCCGGGTCGTCGGGTATGCGCCGCAGCCACTGCTCGGCGGCAAGGCGTTCCTCGCTGTCGAGCGCCTCGGCGTCGGCAGAGCCGGCACCCGGCGGCGCATCGCCGACCTGCTGCGCCGGCGCCGCCGGGGACGGCCCGCTCGCATCGTCGGGCTGTTCGCCGCGCCTCGCCAGCTCGTCCACCGCGTCGGCGAAGGCATTGCGATGGCGCTCGTCGCCGCCGTCCTTCGGTGCGCCCGGCGCCTGTCGCGCCGCGCCACCGGCCTTGTCGTCGCGGTCCCCTGCCGGCACGCCTGCATCGGCCTGCGTTCCCTTGCCCTTTTGCTGTCCTTTCGGGTCGCCGTGTTGCGCATCGGCCGACTCATGGTCAAGCTGCTGCCCGGCGTCGTCGCCGGCGGCCTGGCGGTCACCGAGAGGTTGTCGCGCGGCGTCCGCCTGCGCGTCCGCGCCGCCTTCCCTGCCTCCACCCTGCGGCTGCGCCTGCTGCGGCTGCGTGCCGTCACCGCCCGCGTCCTGCTGCTGATCCTGCGCACCCTGTTGCCCGGACGCGGTCTGCTGCTGCGCCTGTGTCTGCTCCTGCCGGTCAGCGCCGCTGCCGTTCTTCGGCTGTTGATCCTGGCCGTCCTGTTGTCCGTCCTGCTGCTGCGAATCGTCGGGCTGCTGCTGCGCCTGCTGCTGTTCACGCTGGCGTCGCTGCTGCTCGAGCAACGCCTCGATCGCGGCCTTGTTCGCCACGGCGTCCGGCATGCCGGGCCGGGCCGCGAGCGCATCGTCGTAAGCCGAGATCGCATCCTTGTAACGGCCGAGCTTGGCCAGCGCGTTGCCCCGGTTGTAGCTCCCCTCGGCGCCCGGCGCCTGGCCGAAATCGGTGAGCGCGGCCGCGTAGTCGCCCTGCCGGTAGCGGGCAGCTCCCCGCCGCAAGGGGTCGTCGGACAGCGCCGACGCGCGCTCGAAGTCACCCCGGCTGAGTGCCTGCGCGGCCTGCTGTTCCGGCGTCCTCCACAGGTTCGCCCATGCACTCGGCGACGCATCGGCGGCGGCCATCACCGGCGGCGATGGCGACATGCCTGCGGCGAGCAGCACGACGCTGAACAACCAGCCGCGGCGGAACGCCAGCAGCGCCAGCGGCAGCAGCAGCACCACCAGCCACGGCCCGCGTTCGTTCCAGCGCGGCGCGGTCGCGGGGTCGCCGGACTGCTCTACGCGGCTGCCGGTCGTGCCGGCCAGGAGCAGCGCGCGCACGTCGCTGTCGTCCGGACGGATCCCGACATAAGGTCCGCCGCCGGCATCGGCGACCTCGCGCAGTGCGTCGTGCTCGAGCCTCGGCACGATCACCCTGCCGTCGCCGTCGCGCAACGCGTGTCCACCTGGAGCCGTCAGCGGCGCACCGGTCAGCGTTCCGACGCCCATCACCGCGACACGGTAGCCCTGCCCGCGCAGCTGCGCGGCGGCCGCGGCCGCGTACTGACCTTCGACACCGTCGGCGACAAGCAGTACCTCGCCGCTCTTGAGTCCGGCCTGCTGCAGCAGCTCGCCGGCCTGGCGCAGGCCGAGATCGGCGCGACTGCCCTGGACCGGCATGATGCCGGGCTCGAGGGCGCGCAGCTGCGACCGCAGCGTGGCCGCGTCGCGCGTCAGCGGCGTGACCGTGAACGCGTCGCCGGCGAACACGACGAGGCCGACCTGGCCCTCGCCGGCGAGACGAACGATGTCCTCGACCTTGAACCGCGCGCGGGTCAAGCGGTCGGGCGCAAGGTCGGGCGTCAGCATCGACAGCGACAGATCGAGCACGATCACGCGCGCGGTCTGCGACTGGTACACCGGACTCGGCGCGCGGTCCCAGACCGGGTCGGCCAGCGCCACTACGGCCAGCAGCCAACCGGTCGCGAGCAGCGTGAGCCATTGGCGGCGCCGGCGGTGTCCGGCCGCCGACCCGTCACCGAGCAGCAGCGGTTGCAGGTTGGGCGCGACCACGCGCCGCCACGGGTTGTGGCGATCGGGTCGCTGCCAAAGCGACCCCAGCACGACGGCCAGCGGCAGCAGCGCCCACAACCACTGCGGGTGCAGGAACTGGAACGGCTCAGCCATGTCCGGGCTCCACACCTGCCGTCGACACCGACCGCCGCAGGCCACCCAACGGCAGCGCGGCCAGCACCGTCAGCAGCAGCGCGAAGCCGAGCGGCCACACGTAGACCTCGTCGGTCGGGCGGTAACGCAGCGCATCGTCGGATGCCGGTTCGATCGCATCGAGTTCTTCGTAGACGTGCGCGAGCGACGCGGTGTCGCGCGCACGGAAGTAACGGCCGCCCGTCTTCGACGCGATGCCGCGCAGCGTGTCTTCGTCGAGATCGCCACCGGGCAGGCGCTGGGTGCCGAACGGCGTCTGCAGCAGCATGCTGTCGCCGCCGACACCGATGGTGTAGACGCGCACGCCTTCCTGTGCGGCGAGATCAGCGGCCTTGAGCGGGTCGACCGCGCCCGCGGTATTGGCGCCGTCCGTGAGCAGTATCAGCACGCGGTTTTGTTCGGGCTGGTCGCGCAGCCGCTTCACGGCCAGGCCGATGGCATCGCCGATCGCGGTCTCCTTGCCGGCCAGACCGACCTGGGCCTCGCCCAGCAGCGTCGCGACGGTCTGGCGGTCGAGGGTCAGCGGTGCCTGCAGGTAGGCCTCGCGGCCGAACAGGATCAGGCCGACCCGGTCGCCGACCCGGCGGCGCAGGAAATCGCTGGCCAGCACCTTGACGGCGGCGACGCGCGTGACCAGCCTGTTTCCGACCTGCATGTCCTCGTTGATCATCGAACCGGAGATGTCGACCGCGAGCATCAGGCTGCGTCCGCTGACCGGCACCTGTACAGCCTCGCCGAGCACCTGCGGCCGGGCCGCGGCAACGACCAGCAGGGCCCATGCCGCGACCGCCGACATGCGGCGCCAGCGTGCCGGACGCGCAGACGACTGCAGCAGTCCCGAACCGCCCAGCAGCGTCAGGAACGGCACCCGCAACGCCGCGGCCGGGTCGATGTCGGCGCGTGGCAGCAGGCGCAGCGTCAGCAGCGGCAACGGCAGCGCGAGCAACAGCCAGGGCCACGCGAAATGCAGGTTCATGCGCGCCACCCGCTGTTGTGCCTGACCCAACGCCGCACGAGTTCCATCAGCGCCGGCACGTCGAGGTCGTCGTCCAACGTCGCGTGATAGACACCGTCGGCGAGCACGCGACCGGGGCCGGTCGCGAAACCGCCGTCGCCGCCGGTGCGGTCGAGAAAGGCCAGCCATGCCGCACCGCTCAACGCCGCGACCTCGGACCTCGGATGGCGTGCGAGCGCGACGCGCTTCATCAGCACCGCCAGCGTCGCGAGCCGCTGCGGCCGCGGCTCGGCGACCAGCCCGTGTTCGATCTCGTCGAGCGCGGTCAGCAGCACGCGCACGCGACGCCAATCGCGCCACGCGCGCCACAGGTAACGCGCGACGACCGACAGCAGCACGATCGACAGCGTGGCAAGCGCCCACCAGGCCGGGGCCGGCGGCCACCATGGCGGTGCCGGCGGCATATGGATGTCGCGCAGCTGCAGCGCCTGTGATGCGACCGCCGGGTCCATCAGGCCACCCGCCGGCGTCTTGCCGGTGCCGCGCTGAGCTGTGCCGCGATCGCCTCGCCGACGTTGTCGGTCGTCTGCAGGTGTAGCAGTGCGATGCCGCTGGTGTGAAACATCTGTTCGACCCCGGCGTGGTGCGTGGCGAGCACGTCCGCATAGCGGGACCGATCCGTTGCCGCCAAGGTGTCGACGTCGAAGCGGTCGCGACCGTCGGTCAGACCGTAGCGCCCGGGCGGTGGTGCGACGGTCTCGAGTTCGTCGAGCACGCGCACCGCGACGACGTCGCTGTGACGGCAGAGATAGGCCAGGTGTTGCACGCTGCCGGCATCGACGCCGTAGAAATCGCCGATCAGGATCACGAGGCTGCCGGGCCGCACCAGCCGACGCAGTCGCAACAGTGCACGATTGAATCCGCCGGCCGATGCCGGCGTCGCCAGAGCGGCCTTGGGATCGGCATGGGCGACCAGCTCGCGGATCACGCGCAGGATACCGCTGCGCCCGCCACGCGGCTGGACCTCGTGATGGCCGTGATTGAACAACAGTGCGCCAATGCGGTCGCCCTGCGACACGGCGGCCCAGCCCAACATCGCCGCGACGCGCGCCGCCTGAACAGACTTGAGCGCGCCGCGGCTGGCGAAGAACATGCCGGGCCCTGCATCCAGTGCGATGACGACCGGGCGTTCGCGCTCCTCGCGGAACATCTTGGTGTGCGGTTCGCCGGCACGTGCGGTCACGCGCCAGTCCATCGCGCGTATGTCGTCACCGGCCTGGTACGCGCGCGACTCCTCGTAGTCCATGCCGCGGCCGCGCACATGCGACAGGTGACCGCCGGCGCGGCGCGCACGCGCGGTCAGCGTCTGCAAGGGCTGCAGCACGCCGGCGGCGGCCGCCATGTCAATCAGATCGCGCGCGCTGACGGTCAGAGAGCGGTCGTGCTCGACATCGTCGCCGCGCGCCCCGAACAGCGGTGAATGGCTCAACGGTGATTGACCCGGCGACGCCATGTTCAGGCGACCGGAACCTGCGCCAGCAGCGTCGACACGACATGGTCCGGCGTCACCCCCTCGGCCTCGGCCTCGTACGACACGAGCACGCGGTGACGCAGCACGTCGGGCGCGACCGCCTGCACGTCGGCCGGCGATACGTAGTCGCTGCCGCGCAGCCAGGCGTGAGCGCGCGCGCAGCGATCGAGCGCGATCGTCGCACGCGGACTGGCGCCGAACGTGACCCAGCGTTCGAGTTCGCTGACGTAGGCACCCGGCGAACGCGTCGCCAGCACCAGCTGAATCAGGTACTCCTCGACCGCCGCCGCCATGTGCAGCCTGCGCACCTCTTCGCGTGCCGCGAACAACTGGGCACGCGTGATCTGCACCGGCGCCCGTTCGATCCCTCGTCCCTCGTTGCGACGTGCCAGCTCGACAATCGCGCGCTCGGTACCGGCCGACGGGTACCCGATACGCACGTACATCAGGAAGCGGTCGAGTTGCGCCTCGGGCAAGGGATAGGTGCCCTCCTGCTCGATCGGGTTCTGCGTCGCCATGACCAGGAACGGATCGGCCAGCGTGTAGGTCTTGCCGCCGACCGTGATCTGGCGTTCGGCCATCGCCTCGAGCAGCGCGGACTGCACCTTGGCCGGGGCACGGTTGATCTCGTCGGCGAGGATCAGATTGTGAAACAGCGGGCCCGGCTGAAAGTGGAACTCGCCGCTCTGTGGTCGGAACACCTCGGTGCCGGTCAGGTCGCCCGGCAGCAGGTCGGGTGTGAACTGCAGCCGCTGGAAGTCGGCCTCGAGCCCGGTCGCCAGCTCCTTGATCGCGGTGGTCTTGGCGAGCCCCGGCGCCCCTTCGACCAGCAGGTGGCCATCGGCGAGCAGTGCGATCAGCAGACGATCCACCAGCTCGGCTTGGCCGAGGATGCGGGTCTGCAGATGGTCGCGCAGGCCGTAGATTGCCTGGGCGTTGGCGCTGAACGCGCTTTCGGTTGCGACGTGTACCGCAGGTTCTTTCATGTGCGTACTCCTTGAATCATTGGCCTGGCGCATCGCCCACGCCCTGCAAGTTTCCGGGCGACGGCACAACGGCGTCGTTCACTGCGACGACGTGGTCGCGCAGATCTTGTGCGAGCCGGTCCAGAATCGACAGCGCGCGGTGACCATCGTTCCCACGCAGCGCGTCCAGCGCCGCGTCAACCTCATGCATCGTCTCACTTACCGGCAGATCGAGATAGTGATAGACGAACGGCAGTCCCGAACGCCGCAGGGCATCAATTACGACGCTGTGCTCGCCCCGCCGGATGACACCGGCCAGGCCGTGCAGTGTTTTTGTCGCCAACGTTCGTTCGTCGGAGGCATCCGGTACGTCGAACAGCGAGTACAAGGTGATGCGGTCATCCGCCGCAGGTGCGTTGGCGCCCCGATTGAGTGACGCGAGAAGACGCCGGGCGCGTTTCAGGTAACCGATCGCGTGTGCGACATCGATACTGTCCGCACGCAGCAGCTCACGCGCGGCGCTGACGGTCGACACCGCGATCCTGGCCGTGGCCGCATCGTCGCCGGTGTCCACGGGGACCACGTTCGAGGTACCGGTCGGCGCCCAGGCCTGCAAAGCGGACCCGAGCGTACTCAGTAATGCCAGTGCCACCGACACCGCGAATACGCCCGCGGCCAAGCTGCCGCTGTCTGTGTGCCGACTTCGCGCCATCCGCCCCACTCCACGGCCGCGACCCGGCGACACCCGATGTGCGCCGCGACCCTGGACGTGAATCTACGCGATGACGGCTAAACGCCAGGTGGCGGAAAGATTAACGCTTCGTAATGTTGCGCCGTGGGCCGTGAGGGCGGATCCCGCTTCGACGATCAGCGGACATGGTCCATGATGAAGAGCGAGATACACAGGCCGATGCTTCCCAGCAGCAGCCACAGGGCGCCGAACAGCCACAGCGCCAACGGGATGGCCAGATAAAAGCAGCGCATACCGATCGCAAAATGCAGACCCGCCCGGTCCATCAGGCGTTGGACCGCGGCAGTCTCTTCCTGCGCGGCACTGCTCAGCGGCACGTTGATCTCGATGCTGACGTGGTTGTAGTAGCGAATCGCCACCGCATAGTTGAAGAATGCGATGAGCAGCGAGGCAATGATCGCGAACAGCTTGACGGTGATGTAGGCGGGCGTCACCGAACCGAGGAAGTTCAGTGCATGCAACAGCGCCGGCTCATCGGGAAATGTGGTCAAAAAATGCAGCGCACCGGTCGCAATCAGCACCGCGGTCGTGGCGAGAAAGCTCGCTGCCATGGTCCAGTTGCGCAACGTCTGGACGGCCAGGATGTCGCGCCGGTCCGTCATGACCGAGCGCACCCACTCGCGACGTCTGGCCGCGGCAACACCGATGATCGTGCGTGTCGGATCGCGACGGACCTCGATCAACAGGAACACATAGTATCCGACCATCAGCACGGCCGAGGTCAGGATCGAAAAGAGATCGAAGGAATTCACGTCTACACCCGGATCATGCGCAGCGAGGCAACGGCTCTTGGCGGCGTGGCAAAGATGCCGTGCCGCCTGTTTAACTCATACCACATCGCTGGCAGCACGTCGTCGCAATTACCACGCGAATTGTCGCGGGATTGCGTCGCTTCGCCCGAACATGCCGTTCAAGCGCCGCTCGGATGCAGTCGCATCGTCAGATGACTATGTCACCGACGACCGGGAAGTGATCCGATGCCAGACCGACCGATAGGTGGCGATGGCGATGGAACCGCATTAGATCAGAAAGCCCGCCGCTCCTGCGAGCTGACCTGCCCCCTGCTCAACGGGGCCCTCCGGCAAAGCCACTGAGCGCAAGAAGCCGGACCAACTGAGCCGTATTTCTCATCTGCTCCGTTCATTCGCAGCTCCGCTTATCGATTGCCAAACGCTGACTCGACTCAGTCACAAGTTGCGCTTTCTCAGCATACTGACGCCGCCGTGGCGGCAATTGGGCGCAGCGACAACGAATGCTGGCAGGGAACAGCTTGAACGCCGTTATCAAAGGATGGGCCGATGCCAAAGGCCCAAGCTGAGACCGGCTGATTGACCACCTGCACACGTGACCCGGCGATACGATGAACCCGTGGTTCAAGGTACGGCGACTTCGGGGGGCAGAAAGAGCGGGCTTTGGAGGAACGTGTGGGACAAATTGAAGAGCGGCCGCCCTTCCTGGCGAAAAATTGTTTATTTGATGATGCTGTTCCCCAGGTTGGTGGCGGAGAGGGAGGGACTACCGGGCTAGCGCCCTGGCCCTTCGGGTCGCCGGCGCTGCGCGACGACGATCTTCGCCGCCTCCTGCGGCTCGTCGAACCCAGCTTTTCTGGATACCGAGGGTCCGAATCCGTCCCGGTCCCAAACGTCAAAAGGCCCCATGCAGGGGCCTTTTGAATTTGGCGGAGAGGGAGGGATTCGAACCCTCGGTACGCTATTCACGTACACACACTTTCCAGGCGTGCTCTTTCGACCGCTCAGACACCTCTCCGGGACGTTTCCGAAGCGCGCTGGCGTGGCGCTGCGAAGACGAAGCGCGCAAGCGTAAACCAGGCGCAAACGTGGCGCAACAGCGCCACGCGACGGATCACAGGTGGTGGCTGACCGGGGCCCGCGGCACGTGTTCCATCAGGCCACGGAAGACGTCGCCACGCATGTGGATCAGATGTTCGTGGTCACCGGACTCGAAGTACACGTCGTCCTGGTGCGCGAGGATGGGATCGATGACAACGTCGACACCGTAGGCGTCGCCGATCGCCGGTATGGCCCCGCGCTCGCAATCCGAAAAGGTCGCCTCGACCTCCTCCTCGGGCAGCATCTCCAGGCTGCGAGCGAGCATCTGGTTCAAACGGTCGAGTTCGAGCCGATGCGTTGCGGGTATCACGGCCAGCAGGTAGCTGTGCTCATCACCGAGCAGGACCGGCTTGGCCACCTGGTCGCCCGGGACGTGCGCCGCCTCGGCCGCACGCATCGCTGAGTTGGTATGTGGGTGCTCGATCACGTCAAACGCGATCGCACGGCTGACGAGATACTCTTCGAGTGTCGTCGCGACGCCCATTTCGGTTTCCTCCACCAGTAGCATTCTCCCCGGGATCTCGTCCCGCGCCCGGCACCGGTCCGGAATCAGGGAGACCAGGCCCTGTCGCGCCGAGCATGCGGCGACGAGGAATCGGTGCCAGATTCAAGTATAGTCAGTCATCCCTGCAATGAAGGTTTCGCCAGGCCCGATGAGCAAGCAACACAAGCGTCACAAAAAGACCTCCCTCGCCGCCACCGCCGACCGCCACGAGCTCTACGAACTGTCTGTCCAATGCGCCGAAGCCGAGATCGACTTCGTCGACGCCGCATACAAGCGCATCCGTGGGCGCAAGGCACGCCTGCTGCGCGAGGATTTTTGCGGCACGGCCAACGTGTGCTGCGAATGGGTACGGCGTGGCGGCAAGCGACGCGCGGTGGGTGTAGACCTCGACGGCGAGGTGCTCGCATGGGGCAGAGACAACAACGTTGCGCGGCTCGGCAAGAAGCAGCGCGAGCGCATCACGCTGCTGCAGCACGACGTACTCGAGGTGCGCACCGAGGCGCCCGACATCATTCTCGCGATGAATTTCAGCTATTGGCTACTGGAACAACGCCCGTTGCTGCTGAAATATTTTCGCAGCGTGCATGAGGCGCTTGGTGACGAGGGAGTGTTCTTTCTCGACGCCTACGGCGGCTATGACAGCTTCCGCGAGATCGAGGAGCCGCGACAGATCGACGACGGAGGTGACGGGTTCACGTACGTTTGGGAACAGGCGTCGTTCAACCCGATCGACCATCACGTGGTGTGTTACATCCACTTCGGCTTTCCCGACGGATCGGAGCTGCGCAAGGCATTCACCTACGAATGGCGGCTGTGGACACTGCCCGAGGTGCGCGATCTGCTCACGGAGGCCGGATTCCGCCGGGTGACCGTGTATTGGCAGGGCTGGGACAAGCACGGTGAACCGGACGGCGATTTCAATCCGGCGACCCGCGCCGATGCGGATGCGGGTTGGATCTGCTACGTAAGCGCCGAAAAATGACCGGGTGACCGGCACCGCATCCTGTTGGTTCTGACAGCGGTAGCCGAATCGGCGCGCTATTTGAACAGCTTGAAACCCTTCAACGCGTCACCGACCTGGTCCTTGACCTTGTCCTCGACCTTCTGCTTGATCTCTTCCTTCTTGGCCTCGATCTGGGCCTTGGCCTTGGCGTTCAACGCGGCTTCGAGGTCAGGCGCGTATTTCGGGTTGGTCAGCGGACCGGTGATGCGCACCGGTATCGGCAACCCCGACAACTCACTGCGCGCTTTGCCGCCCTGCCCCGCCAGCGAACCGACCAGCTCGGTGACGATGCGGTAGTCGATCGTGTCGTTCGGCAGATCGACCTGGCCCTCGCCATCGACGCGCAGCAAAGGCGACTTGGCCGACAGGTCCTTGTTCCTGACGATACCGTCGGTAATCGTCGCTGAACCGCTCAGCTCGGTGAAATCCGTCTGGCCGGGCGTACCCGTCTCGAACTTGTCGCCGCCGAGGCCCAGCGCGCCGCTGCCCTCGCGGATAACCTGTGCAATGTTGACACCCTTGAGCGCACCGTCACGAAACGCGAAGCGCGAGGTACCGTTCAGCGTGCGCCGCAGGTCCTGCTCAGCCAGTCCGCGCGCGCGGATATCCATGTGCAGTTCGCCACGGCCGACCAGGCGATCCTCACCGGCGACGTCCGTCAACAACTGGCCGACCTGGATTCCGGTCAGGCTGTTGCGCGCGGCGATCGCCGGCTTCGCGCCGGTGGCATCGAGCGTCGCGCTGCCGTCGAACTTCCCTTCATACAGGTTGGCCGCCATCGGGTCGACCTTCAACACGCCCTTTTTCGACACGATCTTCGTCGTCACGTTGCTCATGCGCACATTGCTGACCTTGAGCTTGCCGATCGTGAAATTGCCGACGAAGTCGAGCGTACGCAGCGCCGCGAACGGATCGTCCGCCGATGGCCGGGCGGCGGCTCCCTTGGTTGTTCCGGCACTGCCCTCCGCGCCGCCGGCCGGCGGCATGTAGCGATCGACATCGATCGCGTCGAGCTTGAGATCCGCACGCACCACGGGGCCCGTCGGATTGAGTACATGCACGAAACCATCCATCGTCGAATCATCGAGCTTGATCGACAGCGGGTCGAGCTTCAGCACGCCGTCGGCATAGCTGAGTCCGACGCTGCCGCTGGCCCGCGACAGCACTGCCGGATCGGTCGTCTCGATCGGACTGGCGAACATCGACGCCAGGGTCTTCAGGTTGGTCTCGGCGATGTTCAGTTTGCCGTTGGCGGCCGGATTGGTCTGCAGCTTGCTGACGGTGAGCTCACCTTTCGCATTCATCGCCGGACCGCTGATCTCGAGATCGCTCAGCTTGACCGTATCGGCACGCGTGTCGGCGTGCAGATTCGTGTTCAGAGCGAGCTTCGCTCCGCCTGATGGCAGTCCCTCACCCGATGCGTCGAGTTCCAGCTTGAGGCCCGACACATCGAACACCGCCAGGTCGCTGTCGCTGGTCACCTTGGCGACGAGCGCCGCCTTCAGCGTCATCGCCGGCGCCTTGCTGGTAAAGGTCACGCTGCCGTCGACCGGCACGGTAGCGCCGGGCGACAAGGCTCCCGTGACCAGCCGCACACCGTCAAGCTCATAGTGCTGGCCGGCCTGGCGGTCATCCCAGGTGACATTGGCATCGTCTATCTGGATACCCTGCACGCTGAGCGCCAGCGGCGCACCTGCCTCACCGCCGGCTTCGGTCGCCTTTGTCTCCCCAGTGTCCTTGCCACCGGCGCCGGCGAGGTCGTCCCAGTTGGTTCGACCCTTCGCGTCCTTTTCGAGGTTTAACCTCAGTCCCTTCAGCACGAGTGTGTCGACCTCGATCTTGCGACTCAGCAGCGGCAGCAGCTTGACCTTGAGCCCCAACTTTTCAATCTCGGCGAACGACGCGGCCTTGAATCCATCGGCATTGCCGATGCGTACGCCGCCGGTCTCGATGCCGAGCCAGGGGAAAACCGACAGGCCGAGGTCCTGCTCGATCGCGACATCGCGGCCGAGCTTTTCCTTGGCAGTGGCAACGATCTGGGGCTTGTAGTCGTTCGGATCGATCACCATCGGCAGGATCACCACCGCGGCAACGATCACAACGACGACCAGAAGAATCAGGCCAAACAGCCATTTGATCAGCGATCCCATGATTCAACCTCTGCGTTCATGCCATGCTGGCGCCTGCAATGCCGACCTGGCGACACGAGACCCAAGGCCTCATGCCACCTTGTGTTCGTACAGATGCACGTCGCGCTGGGGGTAAGGGATGCCGATACCGGCCTCGTCGAATCGCTGCTTCACGGTCTCGACGGTATCGAAACGGACGGGCCAGTAATCGCTGGTCGCCGTCCACATCCGTAGTACCAGGTTTACGCTGTTGTCAGCGAGTTCCGAGACCGCAACCATGGGCGGTGGATCGGCACGCACACGTCCGTCGGCGGTCGCTATGTCACTGAGTATGCGCTTGGCGTCGCCAAGATCGGCATCGTAGGAGACACCGATGGTCAGGTCGACGCGGCGCGTCTCCTGCGTCGAGTAGTTGGTGATGTTGTCATCCAGCAGCTTCGAGTTCGGCACGATCACCGTCTTGTTATCGGGCGTGCGAAGCGTGGTCGTGAAAATCTGGATCGACTCGACACTTCCGGACACGCCGGCACCCTCGATGAAATCCCCGACCTTGAACGGGCGGAACATGATCAATAGGAATCCCGCTGCGAAATTCGACAGCGACCCCTGCAGTGCCAGACCGATCGCGAGACCCGCGGCACCGAGCACGGCGATGAAGCTCGTGGTCTGTATGCCCAGCTGGCCGAGCGCCGCCAGGACGACGAACACCATCGCCGCAACATAGCTGATGCTGGACACGAAGCTGATGATCATCGGGTCGCTGCGGCCCTTGCCGAGCAACTTGCCTATCAAGCGGCGCAACCAGCCCGCCACGATCCGCCCGACCACCAGGATCGCCAGCGCGGCGAGCACCTTCAGCCCATAAACCGCGACCAGTTGCTGCAGCTGTTCCGTTATCTGTTCAACATTTTCCATGCAGATTCCTTGATACGACAATTCAAGAAAAGTTGTGATCCTGTTCTTTTATCTACCAAATACGGATTTCAGGAGATCGGTCGTGCGGGCGACCGGATTCTCACGGATCGCCTTCTCCTCCGCGGCGAGCTTGAGGAACAGCCCGTCCAGCGTCTTGCCGGTCACGTAGCTGTCGAGATCGAGCGAATTCGTGTCGACCAGCCCACCGAGACCACCCAGTCCACCGCCGAGCCCACCGAGCGACTTGTCGGCGCGCGTCTTCAGCGCCTTGTAAGCCGAAGTGGCGCCCGCCTTGTCGGTTGCCTCGGCAACGATCGGCAGGATGGCGTCGTGCAACGAGCCGCCGGCGCGTTCGCGCAGGAAGCGGGTCGCGGCGTCATCACCGCCGCTGAGGATGCCGCGCACATCCTCGAGGCTCATATCGCGCACCGTCTGTTTGACGATGCCGAGCGTCTTTGGGATCGCCTGCTCGGCGGCACGGTTGACCGTGGTCTCGAACTCGTCGACATAGCTGCCCTGGCCCACCGCACGCAGGCCCTTGGCCGCTGTACCGAGGACTCCGGGCAGCGGAATGCGCACACTGCCGTCGTTGAGGAATCCACCGCTGCGCCCCAACAGCGCGACGGCGCGCTCGGCGCCGACGCTCAACGCCTCCTTGAGGCCGGCATTGATCTGCGAGTCGCTCAACGACCCGGCGGCGCCTCCCAGCGCGGCGGGCGCCTTGTCGAGCAGGCCCCCGGCCGACTTCAGCAGGTCGTCGAAACCGGCATGGGCGACACCTGCCGCGACGATGGCGGCAAGCGTCAACGACACCAATGGGAATTGACCGGACATTGCAATTTCCTTGCTTCGAGGCCAAACGGGGGATTATTGGTAACACGAATCCGCCCACGGCGCCAAACGCCGCCAGGGCCAGCTGAGTGACAGGAATTGGAACCTCGGCGCAGCCGAAGGTTCAGGCGGAGTCGCGCTGCCCGTGCAGGCGCACGATGAGTTCGGCCTCGCTCTCGCTCAGCGCGAGTTCGCTGACCAGGCGGTGCGCGCCGGCGCCCTGCTGGACCAGGCGGATCGCATGGCCATAGGGACGCTCGTCAACGTGTTGAATCTCGTAACTCTCCTGGCGCTCCGCCAGTTCCCGTTCGCGGGCTTCGAGCTGCTGCACACGACGGTCGACGCCCACGGCGCCCGCCGTCAGGCCGCTGATGCTCTGCCGTAGCAGATCGAGTTCGCCCTGAAGCTGTTCGATCCGCTGATTGGCGGCGCGCAGCCGGCGATTCAGTCCGATACCGGCAAGCCACGCGACGAGCAGGAGTGCCGCACCGGGCAGCGCGACAACCAATGCAAGCGCGGATTCAGACATACTCGTCCACCTTGTGTGGGTGACCATCATCGCGCGGCTGACGATTGTCTTCCTCTTCCACGCGTTCGTTTTTCTGTTGCGGGCGCTGACGCTGCCCGGTACCGCGCGCGGGATTCTGCGGCTGCACGCGTGCAATATTGTCGGTCTGCTTGATGCGGTCGGTACCCATCACGCTCAGAACGTAGCCATCTCCGACCACTCCTCATCGGTGAGGAGTTTGTTGAGATCGACGACGATCAACAGGTCCTTGTCGCGGCTGGCGACACCCTGGATGTACCGCGAGCTCTCATCGTTGCCCACGCTGGGTGCCTGGTCGATCTCCGATTGGCGCAGCTCCACGACCTCGGCGACACTGTCGACGAGGATTCCGACCACCTGGTGATCCGATTCGATGATGACGATGCGGCTCGAATCGTCGCGTTCCGTGCCCGGCAGGCCGAAGCGCGAGCGCGTGTCGATCACGGTGACCACGTTGCCGCGCAGGTTGATGATGCCGAGCACGTAGGGCGGCGCCCCGGGTACCGGCGCGATCTCGGTGACCCGCAGCACCTCCTGCACCTGCATCACGTTGATGCCGTAGGTCTCATCCTGCAGGCGAAATGTCACCAGCTGGATGACCTGATCGCCGGTTGCGCTCTCTGCCGCCGAATTGCTCATGGTTCACTCTCCTTCGATGTGTCCGGCACGAGTCAAAACATCGACACCGGCCACCGGTTGAACGGACTTTTGCACTAATCGTGCCGCATTGCCTGCGCCAGGGCATCGGCGTCGAGCAGCAGACACATCTGCTGCACCAGCAGGCCGGCCAGCCACGCCCGCCCGGCCCTCTGATGGCGCTGCCAGCGGACCTGCGCGCTGTCGACGACGACAGCATCCTCCAGGGCATCACAGCCGAGCGCCACCCGTCCGTCGCCAATCAGCAGCAGGTAGCGCAGCGCGGTGCAGTGTGCATCGATGCCGACCAGCTGGCCGAGATCGGCCACGTTGACCAGCGCCCCGCGGCTGTGCATGGCGCCCAGGTGCCAGGCCGGCAGTCCGGGAATCTTCCCCAGCCGTTCTTCACCCGGCGCGACACCACGCATCAGCACCAACGGCAATGCAAAACGAAACTCGCCGATGCGGAACAGCAGCGCGCGGAATCCGTTGACAGCCCACGCTGGCAAAGGCGCCTGCGCGACCCCCGGTTCGGTTAGCGGCGGCGCGGGCTCGGTGTTTAGTACGGGGTCCTGCGCCGTCGGCCGGGTCGGCGCCGCCGCAGCGGCCGGTGCTCTTGCACCGCCCGCGGGCGCATCCGTCGCAACGTCGACCAACAGGGCATCGAGCAGGTTCTGCAACGCCGCGTCGGGTTGGGCCAGACGAGCGCTGAGTTCGGTGCGCATCGTCAACCGGCCGCACGCACGTCGTCAGGTCCACGCTGCACCAGCTCCTCGAGCAGTGCGGCATACGCCTCGACGCCGCGTGCGCGGGGATCGTAGAGCGCAGGCGGGATACCCGCACCGCTGGCGTCGCGAAAACGCGTATCGATCGGCACGACGCCCGACCAGAGTTGCCCGGCGAAATCGCGCCGCAAGGCCACCAGGCTGTCGCGCGACGCGCGCGTGCGCTGATCGTAAAAGGTCGGCACGATGACGACATCGAGCGGTACCGGCCGGGCCCTGGTCACCATCTGCAGAGTGTGTTGGAGGCGTTCCAGTCCCTTGATCGCCAGGAACTCCGTCTGCACCGGCACGATCAACCGTTCCGCCGCGGCCAGCGCATTGATCAGCAGCACGCCGAGCACCGGTGGGCAGTCGATCAGGATGTAATCGTAGTGCGGGCGCAACCGATCGACCGCCTGTTTCAGCACCAGGCCGAGGCCGTCGAGCCTGCCGGACTGACGGTCGAGCGTGGCCAGCGCGATCGCAGCCGGAATCAGCGACAAGCCCTCGGTCACGGTCGGCACCACCAACGACGCCGGGTCCGTGTCGCGGCGCTCGGCGACGGCCTCGAACAGGCTGTAGCTGCTGCGGTCGATGGAATCGGGATCGTGGCCGAAATAGCTGGTCAGCGAACCGTGCGGATCGATGTCGACCATCAGCGTGCGGAACCCCCACGCTGCCAGCAGGCCGCCGAGCGCCACGGTGGTCGTGGTCTTGCCGACACCGCCTTTCTGATTGGCGATCGACCAGACCTTCACCGCGCCTCCAGCGCAGGCCCCTCGGCCCACGGCACCTCTTCGTCGACCGCCGATGCGTTGGCGCGCGCGCCGGTCAGCAGCACGATCGTCACGCGCCGGTTCGCGGCACGCCCCTGCTCGTCCGTGTTTTCCGCGATCGGCCGGTGCTCGCCGAGTCCGACGGCGGCCATGCGCCAGGGCTCGATGCCGCTGCGCGCCAGGAAGTGGACCACGCTGGCGGCTCGCGCTGCCGACAGCTCCCAGTTCGACGGAAAGGCTGCGGTGGCGATCGGCACGTTGTCTGTGTGTCCTTCGACCTGGACATGGCTCGGCAGACGTTTCAGCGTCTGTGCGATTTCGCGCAGCGCGCGCAGCGCGTCCGGCGACAGGCGCGCATCACCCGAGCCGAACAACATGCGATCCTGCATCTCGATCTCGACCCGCCCCTTGCGCTGATTGACCTGCACCAGGCCCTGGTCGATGTATTCCTGCATCGAGATGGTTATCTCGTCGGCCGCGCGCTGGGTCGACCCGTCGCCCGTGCTGCCGGACGCGGCCTGTTCCGCCACATCCTGTGCGGCAGGCGTCTGCGCGGACGCCCCGGAATGTGCCGCCGCATCACCCTCGGCCGCCGGCACGTTTTCCCCCGGCGGCGTCTGCTGATCTGCGGTGTCGGCAGTGGACTGCCGCTCGGCCAATGGCCCGTCGGGCAGTGCCAGCATGTCGCGCGGGGCCTCGCCGATCTGGATCGGGTCCTCGCTGCGCGGCGTCTCCGCGAACACGGCATTCAGCGTCTGCGACAGCACGCGGTACTTGCCTTCGTTGATCGAGGACACCGCGTACATGACGACAAAAAATGCGAACAGCAGCGTTATGAAATCGGCATACGAAACCAGCCAGCGTTCCAGGTTCTCGTGTTCTTCGTGCTGTCGCCGACGTCTGGCCATACCAACCTCAGCGCAGGAAGCCCAGCAGCCGCACTTCGATCTGGCGCGGATTTTCACCTTCCGAGATCGCGACCAGGCCCTCGATCACCAGCTCTCGGAAGTGGCTTTCCTGCATCACGTACGCCTTGAGCTTGTTGGCCATCGGCAGCAGGAACAGGTTGGCCAGACCAACGCCGTAAATCGTCGCGACGAACGCGGTCGCGATGCCGCTGCCCAGCCTGGACGGATCCGACAGGTTCTGCATGACGTGGATCAGGCCCATCACGGCACCGATGATGCCGATGGTGGGCGAATAGCCGCCCATCGCCTCGAGCACCTTGCTCGCCTGCAAGTCGAAACGCTCCCGGCTGTCGAGTTCCACCTCGAGGGCGTGCCGGATATCGTCTGGCTCGTTGCCATCGACCAACAGTTGCATGCCCTTGCGCACGAACAGGTCGCCCTCCTCCATGGCCGCACGTTCGAGCCCGAGCAGACCGTCCTTGCGCGCAACACGACTCCACTCGACGATCCTGACGATCGTTTCCTCGAGTGCCCGGCGCGGCGGCAGAAACACCATGCCGAGCATGCGCATGCTGCGCAGGAACACCTGCAGCGGAGTCTGCAGCAGCACCGCACCGATGCTGCCGCCAACCACGATCAACATCGCCGGGCCGTTCGCCAGGGTGTCGAGATGACCGCCCTCGAGCCAGTTGCCGCCGAGGATGGCGGCAAACGCTATGGCGACACCGACGAAACTCAGGATATCCATCGGATCACCCCAGCCCGGCGAGCGCGGGACCGATCTCGTCGAGTGCGAGAACGCGGTCGGTCAGGCCGGCCTTGGCAACCGAGTACGGCATACCGAATACCACCGAACTCGCCTGGTCCTGTGTCCAAACGCTGGCGCCCATCTGCTTCAGCATCCTCGCGCCTTCGGTACCATCCGATCCCATTCCGGTCAGTACGACTGCCTGAACGCCTTCGGCAACGGCCCGTGCGGCGGATTCGAACGTGATATCGACGCTTGGCTTGTAGAGGTGCTCGCCGCCGGGGCGAATGGCGACCTGCAGGCGCGACCCGTGGCGCTCGACCAGCGCCTGGCTCCCGCCTGGCGCCACCAGCACCTCGCCAGAACGCAGCGCACTGCCGTCGCTGGCCAGCGCCACGTGTACCGCGCACAGGTTGTCGAGCCGATCCGCGAACGTGGACGTAAACTCAACCGGCATATGCACGATCACGAGAACGGGATACGGGTAGCCCGCAGGCAATGCCCCCAGCACGCGTTGAATCGCGACCGGTCCTCCGGTCGACGCACCTATCACGACCAGCTTCAGATCTGTGGAACGCCGCCTCACCGCCGCATTCGGCGCTGTGAACTTCGGGGACGGTGGGCGCACCGGCTGCGGCTGCGGCATCGGTGCCCGCACGCCACGGAGGCGGTGCGCGATGCCGATCACACGTTCGGCGAGATGCCGGTAGACGGAGTCGGTGTCACCGGGCGTGCCGCCGTGCTTGGGCAGAAAGTCGACCGCCCCCGCATCGAGCGCGTCGAGCGTGGAACGCGCGCCTTCGCGGGTCAGCGCGGAGATCATCATGATGTCGGTCGGACGCGAGCGCATGATTTCGCGCACTGCGGTGATGCCGTCCATTTCAGGCATCGCGACGTCCATGGTCACGACATCGGGCGTGAGGCGAGCATTCATCTCGACTGCTTCGCGGCCGTTGCGCGCCTCGCCAGCGACGACAATTCCCGGATGTCGTTCAAGCTGCTCGCGAATCCGCTTTCTGAAGAATGACGAATCGTCGACGATCAGTACCCGAACGGTTTCCTCCATTTGTCGTCTGGGACTGCGCCGAGGTGGTCCCGCCTCCTTCTTGGTCGGGTCAGTAACGACGCGCGTATTTGCGCATCAGTCCGGGAACATCAAGGATCAGTGCAATCTTGCCGTCACCGGTGATCGTCGCACCGGCCATGCCGTCGAGGCCCTGCAAAAGCGCGCCCAGTGGCTTGATGACGACCTCCTCCTGCCCCACCAGGAAATCCACGACCAACCCCACCTGGATCCCGCCGACGTTGACCACGACGACATGGCCGCTGTGTTCGCCGCCGACCGCCGCCATACCACCTCCGGTAACCAGCCAGTTGCGCAAGTAGAACAAAGGCAGTGCGCGATCGCGCACACGGATCGTCAGCTGGCCGTCGACGGTGTTGGTCCGCGACAGATCCAGATTGAAGATCTCGACCACGCTGGCCAGTGGCAGCGCGAAAGGTTGGTTGCCGAGTATCACCATCAGTGTCGGCAGGATCGCGAGCGTGAGTGGAAGCTTGATGGTGATCTTGCTTCCCTTGCCCTTGAACGAGTCGATCTCGACTGTGCCGTTCATTTGCGCGATGCGCGTCTTGACGACGTCCATACCGACACCACGTCCGGAGACGTCCGAGATCTCGGTCTTGGTCGAGAACCCGGGTGCGAAAATAAGGTTGTAGCATTCCTTGTCCTCGAGGCGCGCGGCGGCGTCCTCGTCCATCATGCCCTTCTCGACCGCCTTGCGGCGCAGCACGTCCGCATCCATGCCCTTACCGTCGTCCTCGATCGACAACAGGATGTGGTCGCCTTCCTGGGCCGCCGACAAGACCACTTTTCCACGCCGCGACTTGCCGTTGTGCTCGCGCTCATCGGGCGATTCGATGCCGTGGTCGACCGCGTTGCGCACCAGGTGGACCAGCGGATCGGCGAGCGCCTCGACCAGGTTCTTGTCGAGGTCGGTTTCCTCGCCGTTCAGGACCAGGTCCACGTCCTTCTTCAGGTTGCGGGCGAGATCGCGCACCACGCGCGGGAATCGGCCGAACACCTTCTTGACCGGCTGCATGCGCGTCTTCATCACCGACAGCTGCAGGTCGGCCGTGACGACGTCCAGATTGCCGACCGCATTGGCCAGCTCTTCATCGGCCATGGTCATCTTCAGCGTCGCGAGGCGGTTTCTGACCAGGACCAGTTCCCCGACCATGTTCATGATGTCGTCGAGGCGCTGCGTATCGACCCGCACCGTGGTCTCGCCCTGCGCCGGCTTGGCCACGCCACGCGCCGCGTCTGCACCGGCCTTGGCCGAATCGGTGGACGCGGGATCGGCAGCCGATGCCGGTTTTGGTGCGGCATCGGCGGCCGGCTTCGGTGCGTCCTTGGCCGCCGGCTTCGCGGCCTTTGCCGGCCTGGCCGATTTGGCGGGCTTGGCAGGCTTGGCCGCGCCCGTGGCCGCCGCTCGGGGTGTGCCGCCGAACCGGCCCTTGCCATGCAGATCGTCGAGCAGCGACTCGAACTCATCGTCGGTGATCTCGTCAGAGGTCGGCGCCGCGGAAGGTTTGGATTCTCCGCTCGGCACACCGCCGTGCTTGCCCTTGCCATGCAGTTCGTCGAGCAGTTGCTCGAACTCGTCGTCGCTGATTTCGTCGCCAGCCGGCTGGTTGGTCGATCCCTTTGCGCCGGGTGGCGATGCGTTGAACTTACCCTTGCCATGCAACTCGTCGAGCAGGGCTTCGAATTCCGCCTCCGTGATATCGTCGCCGCCCGGCGCAGTGGTCGGCGGTGACGCGGTTGCCTGTGTCGGCTGTTCGACATCTGGCTCGGATTCGGTCTGCGCATCAGTCGTTTCTGCCACAGGCTCTTCGGCCACCACAGTGCCGGTGTCCTCGGTGCCGTCGTCCGGCGACGCGAGCGCCTCCAGACTGGCGAGAAGATCGGCATCGGCGGGCTCGGGCATTTCGCCGTCACGCACCCTATCCATCATGTCGTTGACGACATCCAGTGCCTGCAGGATCGAGTCCATCAGGCCGGGTGTTACCGAACGCTGACCCTGTCGCAGCACGTTGAAGACGTCTTCGGAGCGATGGCAAGTCTCGACCAGTGGGGTGATACCGAGGAAGCCCGCTCCGCCTTTGACCGTGTGGAAGCCGCGGAATATCGCGTTCAACAGATCGCTGTCGTCCGGTCGCTGCTCGAGATCGACCAGCTGTTCGCCCAGCTGCTCGAGGATCTCGGAGGCTTCTACCAGGAAGTCCTGGAGGATCTCATCATCTGCATCGAGACTCATCGCTTAAAACCCCAGACTGGAAAGCAGGTCATCGACGTCGTCCTGCCCGTTCACGATGTCGCCGGTGTCGACACCAGGCACTGCCGGTCCGTGTGCCGCGATATCTTTCGCGCTAACGCTTTCCGTGCCTTCGGCGGGTTTTGCGCGATGCCCGGAAAGCCGGATCAGCTCGACCAGCTTGCTTTCGACATCGTTGACCAGGTCGATGACCTTGCGGATGATCTGGCCGGTGATGTCCTGATAGCCCTGCGCCAGCAACACCTCGGAAAGCTTGTTGTGCAATTCCTCGGTCGTGGCCTGCGTCGTGTCGAGGAAATGCGAGAGCTCGTTGCTGAGCTCACGGAAGTCTTCCACATTAAGTTGACGCGACTTGAACCTGGCCCACTGGTCACCGAGGTGGCGCGCGTCGCTGCGCAGCGAATCGGCCAGAGGGAGACTGTCCTCGACCGCGCCGAGTGTGGTGTTTGCGGCCTGCTCGGTAGTCGCAATGACGTAACGCAGCCGTTCGGCTGCGTTTGGCATCTCGTTCTGTGCGATGTCCGCGATCCGCGCGTCGGTGACGAAGCCATTGATCGCATCGTGCAGTTCGCGGGTCAGGCGACCGACTTCCTGGAACAGCAGACTGTCGCGGAATCCGGCGAGTTCGGCAATTACTGACACCGCCCCGTCATCGTCGCCGGATTCGAGATGACTCACCAGCGACTTGGCGAGTTGCAGTTTGTCGTCGATCTGCACGGCGGATTCTGCCATCGGGGACTCCACGCGAACTACGCGGCGACGCGTTCGAATATCTTGTTGATCTTTTCTTCCAGCGTACCGGCCGTGAATGGCTTGACCACGTAACCATTGACCCCGGCCTGCGCCGCCTCGACGATCTGGTCGCGTTTGGATTCGGCAGTCACCATCAGTACCGGCAAACCCTTGAGCTTGTCATCGGCGCGCACGGCCTTGAGCAGGTCGATTCCCTGCATGCCAGGCATGTTCCAGTCGGTGATCAGGAATTCGAAACTGCCGCTCTGCAGCATCGGTAGCGCGGTGAGTCCGTCGTCGGCCTCCTGGGTGTTGGTGAACCCCAGGTCTCGAAGCAGGTTCTTGATGATCCTGCGCATCGTGGAAAAGTCGTCCACGATCAGGATCTTCATGTTTTTGTTCAATGCAACCTCCGAACGCTGCACTGGGGCGCCCAATCTGCCCCGTGTTCCCAATTCAACGGGAGTATCGGCACCTCAAAAAAAAACCGTAGGGGTTAATTTCGGCTTTTTTCGCGACTCAGCTATCGTCTTCTTCGATCCAGTCGGTAAGCCGCGAGCGCAGGCGCAACGCTGCCTGGCTGTGGATCTGGCAGACCCGTGATTCACTGACACCGAGCACCTGGCCAATCTCACGCAGGTTGAGCTCTTCGTCGTAGTACAACGCGATTACCAGGCGTTCGCGTTCGGGAAGGCTGGCGATGGCGTCGCCGAGGGCATCACGGAAATGGCTCTTCTCGAGCCCGCGCGACGGCCCCTCCTCGAGCATGTTGTGCGGACGCGCCGACGATCCTTCGTGTGGTACCACCTCGCCGACCTCGCACAGCTCCTCGTAACTGAAGATGCGCGCACCGCAAGCGTCCTGGAGTACCTGGTGGTAGTCATCGAGCGACATGCCGAGCGATTCGGCAACTTCGATGTCGCGCGCATCGCGGCCCTCGGCGTTCTCGATCTCGCGCATCGCTTCGGCAACCATGCGGGCCTTGCGGTGGACCGAGCGCGGCGTCCAGTCGGAACGGCGGATCTCGTCGAGCATCGCGCCGCGGATTCGGATGCCGGCATAGGTCTCGAAGCTCGCACCCTGACTCGGATCGTAGTTCCTGTTCGCTTCGATCAGGCCGATCATTCCTGCCTGGATCAGGTCCTCTGCCTGGACCGAGGGCGGCAGCCGGTTCATCAGGTGATACGCAATACGCTTGACCAGCGGCGCATGCCGGGTAACCAGGTCATCGTAGCCCTGCTGCTGTACGGCATCGTAGGTTGCAAGGTTGCTCACAGCACCATCTCCCCATAGTCACTGGAATACTTGATCAGGCGTTCGACGAAGAACTGCACCTGACCGTTTGCACCACCCGGCTGCGGCCATGTCTCTATCTTCTTGGCCAGGTTGCGGAACACTTGTGCGACCTTGCTGCGCGGGAAGGCCTGCACGACGGGACGTTGCGCGCGGACGGCGCGGCGAAGGCTGTCGTCGTACGGAATGGCGCCCATGAAACCCAGGGTCGCGTCGAGATAGCGGTCGGTCACACGACACATCTTGGTGAACAGCTCGCGACCCTCCTGCGCACTGCGCACCATGTTCGCGAGGATGCGGAAGCGCTGGTGTCCGTAGTCGCGGTTGAGCAGCTTGATGATCGCGTAGGCGTCGGTGATCGACGCCGGTTCGTCACACACGACCACGACGATCTCGTGCGATGCGCGCGAGAAGCTCAGCACCGTGTCGGAGATGCCGGCCGCCGTGTCGACAATCAACAGTTCGGTATCGCCGGCGACTTCGCTGAATGCACGGATGAGACCGGTGTGTTCGGCGGGGCTGAGTTCGGCCAGCGCCTGTACGCCAGAGGCGCCCGGTATCACCTTCAGACCGGATGGCCCCTCGATCAGGGCCTCGTCCAGCGTGCATTCGCCGCGCATGACGTGCGACAGATCGAACTTGGGATGCAGTCCGAGCACGACGTCGATGTTGGCAAGGCCAAGATCGGCGTCGAGCAGCATGACCTTCTGCCCCATCTCCGCTGCGGCCACGCCGAGGTTGACCGAAACGTTGGTCTTGCCGACGCCGCCCTTGCCGCCGGTGACCGCGATGGCGCGCACGGGACGGGAGCTGACCATCTGGCGAAGCCCGCTGGCCTGATCGACGACTCGCTCAGACCTCAGCATGGTGACTCGCTCCGCCGAGGGCCAGTGCCAGGTGACCGACGTCGACCCCAACCGGGTTCTCGCGCAGCAGCTCGGCGGCGTGCGTCACCAGCGGGTGTGCGCGTGCGGGCTGCAGGTCTTCCGGTACGCGCTGGCCATTGGTCGTGAACGTGGCGGGCAGGCCGGCCCTGACCAGCGCCGCGAGCACGGCACCCAGGCTGGCCGCCTCGTCGATCTTGGTCAACACGCAGGCGTCGGGATGGAAATCGTTGAACAGGCGCAGCGCGCGATGCACCGCGGCCGGCTCGGTGGTCGCCGCCAAGGTAAGCAGCGTGTGCAGCGACGGCCCGACAGTGGCGAGCGTCTGAAGCTGGTCGGCGACGCGCTCGTGTGCCGCCGACATGCCGGCGGTGTCGATCAGGACCAGGCGCCGCTCGCCAAGCGAATTCAGTGCGTCGTCCATCTCCTCGGGCGTGGTCGCGGTGCGCACCGGCACATTGAGGATGCGGGCATAGGTATGCAGCTGGTCGCGCGCACCGATCCGGAAGCTGTCGGTCGTGATCAGACCGACGCTGCGGTGACCGTGACGCAGCGCGAAACGCGCCGCCATCTTGGCGATCGTGGTCGTCTTGCCGACGCCGGTAGGACCGACCAGCGCGACGACACCGCCCTCGTCGAGCAGGGCCGGCTCGCTGACCGGCAGCTCGGCGGCAAACAGGTAGAGGGCCTTGTGCCAGGCCTGGTCGATGTCTTCGATGTCACGCACACGCTCGCCGAGGCTGCGCGCGAGGTCGGCGCCGATCCCGAGTGCCATCAGGCGCGCGAACAGCTCCTGCGAGTGCTGGGCCCGCTGGCCGAGGTCGTACCAGCTCAAACCGCTGAGCTCGGCCTGCATCCAGCGTCGCAGGCCCTGCATCTCGCGCTGCATCGCGGCAAGGGCCTCGTCACCCCGCACGGCTGGCGCGGCAGTCGGTTGGCGGTCGGCGGCGGGGCGACGCGCCGACGAGGGGATGCGCTGATCGAGCGTGTTGTCGGCAGCGTCGTCGACCAGGTCCAGCGCGGCGGTCAATTCGACGCCGCCGTCGACGGACTTATTCGACAGGATCACCGCGTCCTCACCGAGCGTCTCACGCACCATGCGCAACGCCTGGCGCATATCCTGAGCAACAAACCGCTTGATCTTCATCGCCAGTCTTCCTCTCGCTGCGTCGCAACCGGGGGTCGCCGACGGCGTGATCGGGGGGTATCTCGATCAGGGGGAGGTGCGACTGCGATCCGTCGCAGCTCGGTCCCCATGACGTCCCGGACCGGGTGGTGCAAGAGACGCGCCAACGAATGCGACGTCGCGTGAATCGCTAATTTTCATCTAATTTTCAATTGGATAGAAATCCGCCCATACGCGTTCCAAGCGTTCCTGAGCGATGCGGGTATGACGAAATCTTGGCGATCGCGAATTTTATGGCGGGAGCGGCCCCACCGGGCCTCGCCGCCCGGTGACCGCGCGCTTTGGGAACGCGGTGCGCTTCGACCCTGCCAACCGACCCGACAGCGGTCGTGACGCCACCGTTCCGCCCGGTCAGCGGCGCAGCGGTCGGCCACCGGGTGAGGACAATGCGAAATCCATCGAATTTTCTGCAGAACCGCCTTGCCAACGACGCTGACGCGGCATAGCATCACGCGAAATAACGCTTGTGTTCGACGCGCCTCCGGCAGGTCGCGGGCGTCGGGCCAGAAAAACATCAACGACGGGGGAAGAGTCGTATCGACGCCCGACCCCCCCGCCGATAAAAAACGGGCGCTGCAGACCTTGGGAAAAAAAGACCAATCACGGATGCCGAGCTCTTGGACAAAGAGCGCTGGAGGGGGATCGATGAAGAATTTGAGCTACTTGGCTTTCTCTGCCGCACTGGCCGCTGCGATGAGTTCTGGCGGCGCCTCAGCGATGATCGTCGGTGGAGTCGATTTTGGTTCGACCGGTTCACTGTCGCACATCGAGACAGGGACGCTGGCGCAGACCCTGATCACGGGTAACGGACAGACTTTGACCGGCTACGGCGAGATCACGACGATCAACGGGCTGACGAACTACGCGGGCGCTGACAAGCTTTACTACGTGTTCACCTACACCTCGCAGAACTTCTCGCCCAGTACGGTCGAGTTCGTCGATGGGGTGGTCAAAGTCTACAAAGGACTGGAATTCAATCTCTCCGACCAATCGTCGGCGCAGAACCTCACGGACATCCAAGCGCTCGATCCGTGGGTGCAGTTCAACGGCCATGCGAATCTCGGCGGTATTGCCACACCGAGCGCCGAACTGTTCGCGTTCGGAACCCTGTCCGGCGGCGTGTTCCTGAATGTTGGCGGCACCGGGTTGCTGGACGTGGATACCAGCGGTGCGTTCGGCCTTCCCAGCGTCGCCGACCTCCTCGACGGCAATGGCATTCCCGACAACGCCGGTGGCTTGGCCGACCTGACCGTCGGAACGATCAGTACCAATCTCGCCCTGAACCAGAACGACCCCGCCTGCACGGGCGCAGCCGGTGAGTGGTGTCTCGCCGGGAGTGGAAATTTCCAGGGCATCGCCGCCGCCGTGCCGATTCCGGCCACGCTGCTGCTGTTTGGTTCCGGCATCCTCAGTACGCTGGGACTGGGTCTCCGTTCCCGGCGGGTCAGACTTGCGCCACACGGATAGCGTCGACGCGCGTATCCCGCGAGGCACTGTCGCGGATGCTTGAGGGCCCCGATGCCGCAAGGCGTCGGGGCCTACTGTTTACGGGACTGCTGTTGCCTGCCTTGGGATCGCGCATCGACCGTGCCAACGCATGCCGCGACAACCGTTCAGGGCGTCCGCACTCAGGACAGCCGCTCGTTGCGACCAATGGTGCGCACCACCTTGATCTGACGGTTGTCCGGGATCTCGTTGTACGACAACACGCGCAGGCCCGGCACGCTGTGACGGGCGAACTTGGCCATCCATGGACGAATCCCCGCCGCAACCAGCAGCACCCCGTCCTCACCGCTGAGTTCCTGCTGGCGCGCAGTCTCCTGCAGTGCCTGCTGTAGTTGTTCAAGCATACCGGGCTCGACACCGGCACCGTCTTCGCCGGCATTCGCCAGCGTCTGCTGCAGCAACCGTTCGAGTGACGGGTCGAGGACGATGACCGGTATCTCGCCCGCCGGGCCGACGACCTGCTGCACGATCGACCGCGACAACGCGACGCGCACCGTGGCGGTGAGGCTGGAGGCATCCTGGGTCTTGGTCGCCTGCTCGGCCAGCGTTTCGGCGATCGTACGCATGTCACGGATCGGTACACCTTCGTGCAACAGGTTCTGCAGGACCCGCAGGACGACCGCCAGCGGCAGCAGCTTGGGCACCAGGTCTTCGACCAGTTTCGGCGCGATCTGACCGAGGTTGTCGAGAAGTTGCTGGACCTCGTCGTGGCCGAGCAGTTCGTGCGCGTGGCTCTGCAGCAACTCGCTGAGGTGTGTCGCCACCACCGTGCTGGCATCGACGACGGTGTAGCCCATGGTCTGGGCCTGGTCGCGCTGACCGGCATCGATCCACACCGCGTCGAGACCGAATGCCGGGTCGCGCGTCGCCATGCCCTTGAGCTCGCCGAACACCTTGCCCGGATTGATCGCCATCTCGCGGTCGACGAACACCTCGGCCTCGCCGACCGGCACGCCGTTGAGCGTGATGCGGTAGGCGTTGGGCGCAAGGTCGAGGTTGTCGCGGATGTGTACCGACTGAACCAGGAACCCGAGTTCCTGCGACAGCTTGCGCCGCACGCCCTTGATGCGGTTCATCAGCTGACCGCCCTGCTCGCGGTCGACCAGCGGGATCAGCCGATATCCGACCTCGAGGCCAATCACATCGACCGGCTGCACGTCCTGCCAGGTCAGCTCGCGTACATCACTGCCGCCCTCCGGGACCGCAACCGGTACCGCCGGCTCGTCGTCCACCTTGGCGGGCTGACGCTTGCGCTTCGCAATCATGTGCGCCAGCCCCGCGACGCCGCCGCCGAGCAGCAGGAAGACCAGATTCGGCATGCCGGGGATCAAACCGAGCAGCAGCAGGATCGCCGCCGTGATCGCCAGCGCACGCGGATTGTCGAGCAGCTGCGTCGCCACCTGACTGCCGAGGTCCTCGGCGCTCGACACCCGGGTGACGATGATCGCCGCCGACGTCGACAGCAGCAGTGACGGCAATTGCGCGACCAGGCCGTCACCGATCGTCAGCAGGGCATAAAAGCGCATCGCAGTGCTCAGGTCGAGACCGTGCTGGCCCATGCCGATCGCCAGACCGCCGATGATGTTGATCATCAGGATCAGGATGCCCGCAATGGCATCACCGCGTACGAACTTCGATGCACCGTCCATCGCGCCGTAGAAATCGGCCTCGCGTGAGACCTCGTCGCGCCGGCGCCGCGCCTCGTCCTGATCGATCAGGCCGGTGTTCAGGTCGGCGTCGATCGCCATCTGCTTGCCCGGCATCGCGTCGAGAGTGAAACGTGCCGACACCTCGGACACGCGCCCGGCTCCCTTGGTCACGACCACGAAGTTGATGATGACAAGGATCAGGAACACGACCAGTCCAACCGCGTAGTTTCCACCGATCACGAACTCACCGAAGGCCTCGATGACCTTGCCGGCCGCATCGCCTCCGTTGTGGCCCTCGAGCAGCACGATGCGTGTCGACGCTACGTTCAGCGCCAGGCGCAGCAGCGTTGCGACCAGCAGCATCGACGGGAACATGGCAAAGTCGAGTGGCCGCAGTGCATACACGGTGACCAGTAGCACGACCAGTGACAATGCGATGTTGAAGGTGAAAAACAGGTCGAGCAGGAACGGCGGCAGCGGCAACACCACCATCGCCAGCAGCATCAGAATGATCAGTGGCGCACCCATCCCGCGCGCGCCGACCTGACGAAATGCACCCAGTACCATTTCCATCAACCTGCCCTCCGGTTCGTCGCGCTTCCTCGACACCTACGCATGGCGGTAATCCTCTGGGACCGGGTAGTCCTGCGGTGGTGTCGGAATGTCACCGCCTGTCTCCTGCCACGCACGCAGTTGGAACACGTAGGCGAGCAGCTGGGCGACCGCCAGGAACAGTGCGGCGGGAATGGCCTGGTTCAGTTCGGTATTGAAGTAGATCGCCCGGGCGAGCTCCGGCGCCTCAACCTGTGGCACGTCGTGCGCCGCCGCAATATCGCGAATGTTGGCCGCGATCAGGTCCTTGCCCATCGCGACCACGATCGGCGCGTACATCTTGTCCGGGTCGTAACGCAGTGCGACTGCATAATGGGTCGGGTTGGTGACCACGACGTCAGCCTTCGGCACCTCCTGCATCATGCGCCGCTGCGCGATCTCACGCTGCATCTGGCGGATGCGCCCCTTGACCTCCGGGCGACCCTCGGTCTCCTTCAACTCGTCACGCACTTCCTGCTGCGTCATCTTCAGATCGTGCCGGTGCTGCCAGAGCTGGAACGGCACATCGATCGCGGCCATCAGGATCAGCGTGGACGCCAGCGCCACCGACGACCAGGCCACCAATGTCATGCCCTTGCCGATGGCCCGGTCGATATCGAGCTGGCTGAGGCCGAGCAAATCGTTGCTCAGCGAGTTCAGAAGCAAGACGGTCGCGCTGCCGACCAACGCGAACTTGCCGATCGACTTGACCAGTTCCATCAGGCCCTTGACCGAGAAGATGCGTTTGAATCCCTGCAGCGGATTGATCTTTGACAGCTTCGGCTGCATCGCCTCGAAGCTGACGTTCAACCCCCCCAGCACGACCGACGACAGGATCGCGATCGCGACCATCAGGCCAAAGAACGGCAGCAGCATCTGCAGCGCATCACCGATCGCCTTGATCAGGTGCGCCATCATCGCGGCGGTGTCGAAGATATCCTTGCGCGGCAGCGAGAACTGTTCCTCGAACAGTGTATGCAGTCCGCTCGCGAACCGGGGACCCAACATGATCAGCGACGCCAGGCCGAACATCGTAATCGCCATCGTGTTCAGCTCGCGCGAGCGCGGGATCTGGCCCTTGCGGCGGGCCTCGGTGACACGCTTGGCTGTCGGTTCCTGTGACTTTTCCTGCCCGTCCTGATTCTCGGCCATGCCCGTTCACCCCGCGCCGAGCGTCGCCGCCGAATGGTCGAGGGTCTGCCCGACCAGTGCGGCAAAATTGGCCATCACCTGGGGCAGCGTCACCCAGATCAGTACGAAACCCATCATCAGCGTGATCGGGAAGCCGATCGCGAAGATATTCAGCTGCGGGGCGGCGCGCGACACCACGCCCATGCCGATGTTGACCAGCAGCAGCGCGATGATGACAGGCATCGCCATCAGCAGTCCGGCGGCGAACATGCGCGAAGCCCAACCGAGCAGTTCCCAAAGACCCGCGCGGCCAAAAGCGTCGATGGATATCGGCAGCACGCTGAAGCTGTCGACGATCGCCGCGATCAGTACCAGATGACCGTTCATCATCAGGAAAGCGATCATTGCGAGGATGAGCCAGAACTGTGCAACAACCGGCACCTGCACCCCGTTCGCCGGATCGACCATACTGGCGAATCCGAGTCCCATGCTATAGGCCATGACCTGACCACCGAAGATCAGTGCGTTGAAGGCCATCTGCAGCAGAAACCCCAGTGCAGCCCCGATGCCGATCTGCTGCACGGCGACCAGCAGGGCTTCGGCGGAAAACACCGGAATTACCGGTGCGGCCGGCAATACCGGCTGCACCAGCAGCGTGATCAGCACCGCCAGCACGATCCTGAACCGAGCCGGAATCTGACGAATGCTGAATACCGGTGCCGCCATCAGCATTGCCGCGATCCGTAGCAGCGGCCAGAAGAAGTCGGCCAGCCACTGGTTGATCTGGGTGGTCGTGAACTCCATGCCCGGCCCGACCCGCGCCTATCCGATCAGATACGGGATGTTTTCGACCAGCTGCCGCATGAACCCGGTGATCTGGCTCAGCATCCAGGATCCGGCAACCATCATGACCACGGCGACAACGATCAGCTTCGGCACGAAGCTCAGCGTCATCTCGTTGATCTGGGTGACCGCCTGGAACATCGCAATCAGCAGGCCGACCACCAGTGAGCTCAGCAGGATAGGTGCCGCCAGCAGCATGGTCACCTCCATGGCCTGGCGTCCGACCGTGACGACGGTATCGGCATCCATCGCAACCTCCTATACGTAGAAGCTGGTGGCCAGCGTGCCGAGCACGAGCGCCCAGCCATCGACCAACACGAACAACATGATCTTGAACGGCAGCGAGATGATCAGCGGCGACAACATCATCATGCCCATCGACATCAGCACGCTGGCGACCACCAGGTCGATGACGAGGAACGGAATGAACAACAGGAAGCCGATCTGGAATGCCGTCTTCAATTCACTGGTGGCAAAGGCCGGCATCAGCAGCGTGAACGGCACATCCGTCTCGTGCTCGAAGTGCTCCTGCCCGGAGATGCGCGCAAACAGCGCCAGGTCGTCGTCACGTGTCTGCGCCAGCATGAACTCGCGCAACGGCCTGCGCGCCGCATCGAGTGCTTCGTTCGCAGTGATCTTGTCTTCGAGGTACGGAGCCAGTGCCGTGTCGTAGATTTCACTCAGCACCGGGCTCATGATGAAAAAAGTCAGGAACAGCGCGAGCCCCACCAGGATCTGGTTCGACGGTGTCTGCGCCGTACCAAGTGCCTGGCGCAGGATCGACAGCACGATGACGATGCGCGTGAACGACGTCATCAGGATCAGCGCTGCCGGCAGCATGCTCAGCGCCGTCATCACCAGCAACACCTGGATAGACAGCGTGTAGGTCTGCTCGCCGCCCTGGCCGGTCGTCATCGTCAACGCATCGATACCGGGCGCAGCCAGCGCCGCGGGGCTGAACAGAAGCACCAACATCGGAAGCCACGACTTCATCGGGACGCCTCGCGCCGCGCGGTCGCACCACCGAGCTCGGCGGCAAAATCAGGAACCTCGGCCTCCACGGTGCCGAGTTCGAGCAGCGTCTGTACGCGCCCCGGCGCGACGCCGACCAGCAGTCTGCGTCCGTCTACCGCCAGCAGTACGGCCTTTTCTCGCGCCCCCAGCGAAACTCCGCCGAGCACCTGCACCTGACCGCGACCCATACCGGGAACCTGGACGAAGCGCTTGACCAGCCATGCGAGCGCAAGCATGACGCCGACCACGATCGCCAGGCCTACGAAGGTCTCCATCACGTTGACGCCGCTCAGCGGCGACTCGATCTTGCGCGCCGCAACGGTATCCGCGGCGGCCGCGGCCTGCACCGCAAACAGCGCAGCGGCCGCCGGCATCAGGGCAAATGGGTGATTCGGTCGCATTCCACGCACTCAGCCACCGAGCTTCTTGACCCGATCGCTCGGGCTGACGATGTCGGTCAACCGGATGCCGAACTTCTCGTTGACGACGACGACCTCGCCCTGGGCGATCAGCGTCCCGTTGACCAGCACGTCCATCGGTTCACCGGCGAGGCGGTCGAGCTCGACGACGGATCCCTGGTTCAGCTGCAGCAGGTTGCGGATGTTGATCCGCGCGCGCCCGATTTCCATCGCGATCGTGATCGGGACGTCGAGAATCGCGTCGATCTTGACGTCGCCCGAAATCCCAGCGTGGCTTTCCGGGTGCAGCTGCTCGAATTGCGCTGCAGCAGCGACCGGGCCGTCACCATCGCCGTCCTGTTCCTCGAGTGCGGCCGCCCATTCGTCGGCCAATGCCTCATCGGCGCTCTTTTGGTCTTCGCTCATCTCTTGTCCCGCCTGTTCAGGCCTTCTTTGCCGCCACGACCATGTCGGTGGCCTTTTCTTCGGGTGGCATGTGCATCAGCGCGTGCAGCTGGCGCGCACTGGCACGTTCGATCCACTGTGTCACCTTGATCGCATAGCTGCTGTTGTGTACGCCGAGCTGTCCACGGAATATCGGAAGATTTTCGGCGCAGACCTCGACTTCGTCGGCAACGTCGAGCTGGATCACGTCGCCCACGCGCAGGCCGGCGATCTCGCGCAACGGCAAGGTCGCCGTGCCGAGAACGCTGCTCAGCTCGACGCTCGCGCCCATGACCTCCTCGCGCATCGCCATCTCCCAGCGCTCATCACGTTCGCCGCGGTCACTCTGCACGCCGGCGTCGAGCAGATCGCGGATCGGCTCAAGCATCGAGTACGGCAGACAGATGTACAGATCACCGCCACCCGACTCGAGATCGACATTGAACGTCGTCACGACGACCACCTCCGACGGCGACACGATGTTGGCGAACTGCGGATTCACCTCGGAACTGAGGTACTCGAAATCGATGTCGAGCACCGGTTGCCACGACATCTTCAGGTCGCCGTAGGCCATGCGCAGCAGGATCTGCACCACGCGCAGCTCGGTCGGCGTGAAGTCGCGGCCTTCGATCTTGGTGTGAAATCGGCCGGTGCCGCCGAAGAAGCTGTCGACGACGCTGAACACGAGCTTCGGGTCGAGCACGAACAGTGACTTGCCGCGCAACGGCGCGACCCGGGTGATATTCAGACTGGTCGGTACGAACAGGCTGTGGACGAATTCGGAGAACTTGAGCATCTGCACGCCTGACACCGAGATGTCGGCGCTGCGACGCAGCATGTTGAACAGGCTGGTGCGGAAATAGCGCGCGAAGCGCTCGTTGATCATCTCCAGCGTCGGCAGACGACCGCGGACAATGCGGTCCTGGCTGGCGAAGTCGTAATCACGCGCCTGCCCCGGATCCAGCACCTCGTCGCTGCCGGTCTCGACATCGCCGCTGTCGACGCCGTGCAGCAGCGCGTCGATCTCGTCCTGGGAAAGAAGGTCGGAACCAGACATGGTTATTGCAACACGAATTGAGTGAAAAACACGCCCCTGATCTCACCGGACTCGTTCAGTTCCTTGAGTTTGCCCGCGAGCAATTCGCTGATCGCGGCCTGCAAGGCCTTCTTGCCGTCCAGCGTCAGAAGTTTCGCGGCATCCTGCTCCTCGAGCAGATTGATGATGTGATGCCGGATCATCGGATCGTTCTTCTTCAATGTTTCGACGACTGTGGGGTTCTGGGTCATGACCTCGACGGCAATCTGCAACATGCCCGCCGGCCCGCCGGGCGGCAGATTGACGACAAACTCCGGATCGAGCTTGTGGTAGACGGGATCGACCTGTTCCACGGCCTGCTCCTCGACCGGCGGCGCGTCGCCGTCTGCAACCGCCTCTTCGTCACCGCCGAGCAGGAAGAACGCGGCCGTCCCACCGCCGATCAGCAGCACGGCGACGATCGCGACGATGACGATCAGCTTCTTCTTGCCGCCGCCCTGGCCCCCTTCGGCGATGTCTTTGTCGTCTGGCATGTACGCACAATCCGCTTCAATTCGGCGTGCCGATCCGGCGTCGCCTGGCTTGAGCGGACGGCTGCAATCCTTGTGCCAGCGTTAACGTGCACAAAAATGTTATATTTTTTATATGCTTATATTCACGAGCCGCGAACGCGTCAGGTCTTTGACGAGCTCAGATTACCGACGCCGGCAGAAATCCGCCGCACACGGGCCCATCCCACGCGTGGCGTCCAACAGCGCCGGGGTGGCCATGCCGCGGCCGCGGATCAGCGCCTGAGTACGGCCAGCCAACGCCAGAAATTGAGCAGGCTGGCCAGTGATGCGGCGACGTAGGTCCACGCCGCGGCGCGCAGTATGGCGCGCGCCGCCGGCACCTGCCGCGCGTCGAGATAGCCGGCCTCGAGCACCGGCAGGGCCTTGCGGAAGCTGGCATCGAGTTCGACCGGCAAGGTAAGCAGCTGGACGACAACGCCGAACCCCATGACCAGAAAGGCCCCCAGCGCGGTCGCCACGCCGGGTGACGGCGCGCGCGACAGCAGCGCCAGGAAAGGCGCGGCGAACAGCAGGAAGGAACCGAGACGTGTCGCCAACACCGCGTACCGGGCCAGGTGCGTACGCAACATGAACAGCCGCTCCTGCCCGGCATGCTGCAGAGCGTGCCCGCACTCGTGCGCGGCAACCGTGATCGCGGTCAGCGTCCGGCCATCGAACTTGTCGCTGGTCAGGCGTACGCAGCGCGCCTGCGGGTCGTAGTGATCGCCGAGTTCTGTCGACTCCACGCTCACGTCGTCGAGCCCGAAGCGCTTGAGCAGGTGCCGCGCCAGCTCGGCGCCGGTGCCGGGGAAGTTGGGTTCGGGCGAGCGATTGTGCCTGGCCAGTACCTGCTGCACCCAGACCTGGGGAAGATAGATCGCGAGCAGCACGAGCAGCAGCAACAGAACGTAAACCACCGGAGCGCCTCCCCCGTCAGCCGGACACGTCGCCGGAGGCCTCGCGCGCGCCGCGCGCCACGTCGACCTGCGCCAGCAGCCAGCCACCGGCGACGAACAGCAGCAGCACACTGAGGATACCGACGCGCGAACTGCCGCTTAGCAGGCCGACCCAGCCCACCAGCAGCGGTCCGATCACCGCGGCAAACTTGCCCATCATGTTGTACAGACCGAACAGACGCCCCGCATGTTCCGCCGGGATCAGGCGTGCGAACAAGGCGCGGCTCATCGCCTGTACCCCGCCCTGGACCAGCCCGATCGCTGTCGCCAGGCCGTAGAATTCCCAAGTCGCCGCCATCCGCGACGCCCAGAACACGACGACGGCGTACACTGCCAGCGCGAGCCAGATCGCGCGTTTGGCGCCGATGCGGTCACCGATCCGGCCGAATGCGAGCGCCGCCGGGAAGCCCACCACCTGGGTGAGCAGCAAGGCGCCAAGCAGGTGATCCGCGGCGAAACCCAGCGACAGGCCGTAGTCGACGGCCATGCGCACGATGGTGTCGACGCCGTCGATATAGCACCAGTACGCGAGCAGAAACAGGAACGCCATGCGCAGCGACCGTAGCAGTCGCCAGGTCGTCAGCGCCTCACGCCAGGCGACACGCATACCGTCCGCGCCCGATGTGGCCGTCTTTCGGGGTGCCTCGCGCACGTACAAGGCGACCGGTAATGAAAATACCGCCCACCACAGGCCGACCATCGCGAACGCGACACGCACCGCTGCCGCCTTGTCTGCCAGCCCGAACCACTCCGGGTGAACGACCATCATCACGTTGACGGCGAACAGCAGTCCGCCGCCGAGATAACCGAGCGCAAACCCCAGCGCCGACACGCGTTCGAGTTCGTCGTTGCCGGCGACGTCGAGTAACAGCGCATCGTAGGTGACGTTCCCCCCGGCAAAACCCAGCACGCCAAAGACATAGAGCGCCGCGGCCAACAACCACTGCCCCGCGGCAACCAGGTAAAGTCCGGCACTCATCAACGCACCCAGCATCGCCAACGTCAGCAACAATCGCTTCTTGCGCCCACTGCGGTCGGCGACGATACCGAGGACCGGCGCCAGCACGACGACCAGCAGTGACGCGATCGCGTTGGCGCTGCCAAGGCGCACCGTGCTCTCGGTCGCCGTCATGCCGGTGGTCCAGTACGACTTGAAGAAGACCGGAAAGAATCCGGCCATGACCGTGGTCGCGAATGCCGAGTTGGCCCAGTCGTAGAGGGCCCACGACCACTGCGCACGCCGCCTGTCGCTCAACCGGGGCGTCAACTCTTGATGCCGATGCCGCGCTTGAGCAGCCACATCGCGTAGGCACCGAGCGCGACGATGAACCCGACAATTATCGTAAACGCCTGCCACAGCGCGATGTCGCTGAAGCCGAGCAGGCCATAGCGGAATGCGTTGACCATGTACAGCACCGGGTTGGCCAGTGACACCGCCTGCCATAACGGCGGCAGCATGCCGATCGAATAGAACACGCCGCCGAGATAGGTCAGCGGGGTGAGCACGAAGGTCGGCACGATCGAGATGTCGTCAAAGCTGTTGGCATACACTGCGTTGATGAACCCCGCGGTCGAGAACAGCACCGATGTGAGCACGAACACCGCGAAGGTGACGCCATAGCTATGCACCTCGAGATCGGTGAAGAACAGCGACACCAGCGTCACAGTGACACCGACCACGACGCCGCGTGCGACGCCGCCGGCGACGTAGCCCGCCAGGATGATGAAGTTCGGCAGCGGTGCGATCAGCAGCTCCTCGATGTTGTGCTGGAACTTGCTGCTGTAGAAGCTCGACACGACGTTGGCGTAGCTGTTCGAGATCACCGACATCAGGATCAGCCCGGGGACGATGAAGTCGATGTAGCGGAACCCTTCCATGTCGCCGATCTGTGCCCCGATCAGCTTGCCGAAGATCACGAAATACAGCGCCATCGTGATTGCCGGCGGCAGCACGGTCTGCACCCAGATGCGCACGAAGCGCAGGATCTCCTTGGTGACGATGGTCTGGAACGCGACCCGGTAGACGCCGATGCGGTTCACGGCGCAAGTCCCTTCTGCGCGCCCCCGCTGCGCACCATGTCGATGAACAGCTGCTCGAGGCGATTCTGCTTGTTACGCAGGCTGAGCACTTCGATGCCCTGCCGATGCAGCGCGGCGATCAGCCGGCCGATACCGTATTCGCGCGTCACGCATGCCTCGATCGTCGTGCTGTCGATAAGACGCACTTCGAAACCCGGAATCGGATCCAGTTCGGTGATCTCGTCACGCACATCGAGCAGGAAGGTCTCGGCGTGCAGGCGTCGCAGCAGCTCGTTCATCCGCGCGCGCTCGGCGATGCGGCCACGATTGATGATCGCGATATTGCGACACAGGCTCTCGGCCTCTTCGAGATAGTGCGTGGTCAGGATGATGGTCGTGCCACCGGCATTGGTCTCGCGCAGGAAATCCCACATCGAACGGCGTATCTCGATATCGACGCCGGCCGTGGGCTCGTCAAGGATCAGCAGGCGCGGCCGGTGGACCAGTGCACGCGCGATCATGAGGCGACGCTTCATGCCGCCGGACAGCTCGCGCGCCTGCACGTCGCGCCTGTCCCACAGTTCGAGCTGGCGTAGCGACGCCTCGGCCCGCCGATAGCCCTCGCGCCGCGGGATGCCGTAGTAGCCGGCCTGGTTGACGACGATCTCAACCACCGGTTCGAACTGGTTGAAGTTGAACTCCTGTGGGACCAGTCCGATGCACGCCTTGACCCCGCCGGGATCGCGGTCGAGGTCGTGCCCGAACACCTCGACCGTGCCCGAGGTCTTGTTGACCAGCGAACTGACGATGCCGATCGCGGTCGATTTGCCGGCGCCGTTCGGCCCGAGCAGGGCGAAGAAATCGCCCTCGTCGACATCGAGGTCGATGCCGCACAGCGCCTCGTGGCCGTTGCGGTAGACCTTGTGCAGCTTGTGGAGCGACAGCGCCTTCATCTAGTGTGGTGAACCAGCAAATCGAGATCCGGGAGGCATCATTCTAACCGGCATCCGCAGCCCGTTGCCCGTCGCGCACGCCGACCCGCCCGACACCACACGCGGCGCGCGGCCCTCAGTCGCGCAGCTCCGGACGATCGCGGTACTGGTCGAGCGCCTCCGGGTTGAGCAGGGCTTCGGTGTTGGCGACCGCACGGCCCTCGACCGTGTCGCGCACGGCCAGTTCCGAGATCTTGCCGCTGCGTGTGCGCGGTACGTCGTTGACCTGGACGATGCGCGCCGGCACGTGGCGCGGACTGGCGTTGTCCCGCAGCGTGCGCCGAATCTGTTCGCGCAGACTGTCGTCGAGGGTGAGCCTGTCGCGCAGCACGACGAACAGCACGACGCGCACGTCGTCATCCCAGTGCTGACCGACGCACACGCTCTCCTGGATCTGCGGCAGGCGTTCGACCTGGCGGTAGATCTCCGCAGTACCGATGCGCACACCGCCGGGGTTGAGTACCGCATCGGATCGACCCTCGATGATCAGTCCGCCGTCATCGGTCAACACGGTGAAATCGCCGTGTGTCCACACACCGTCGAAGCGTTCGAAGTAGGCGGCCCGGTAGCGGCTGCCGCCGGCGTCGTTCCAGAAGCCGACCGGCATGCTTGGAAACGGCCGCGTGCAGACCATTTCGCCGGGTACGTTGCGTACGCTGCGGCCGTCGGCATCGAACACGTCGACGGCCATACCCAGTCCGCGGCACTGCAGTTGGCCGCGCCGCACCGGCAGCAACGGGCTGCCGAGCGCGAAACAGGAGACGATGTCGGTACCACCGGAGATCGAGCACAACTGCACGCCGGGACGGATGTCACGCAGCACGTAGTCGAACGACTCCGGCGCCAGCGGTGAGCCGGTGGACAGGACCAGGCGCAGATCTTCGAGCGCGAGGCTGCCGGCCGTGCGCACACCTGCCTTTTCCTGTGCCGCGAGATACTTCGCGCTGGTGCCGAACACGCTGACGCCGAGGTCGTCGGCCATCGTCCACAGGGCATCGGGTTGGGGGTGCAGCGGGTTGCCGTCGAACAGCACCAACGTCGCGCCGCTGGCGAGTCCCGACACCAGCCAGTTCCACATCATCCACCCGCAGGTGGTGTAGTAGAACACGACATCGTCACGCCGGATGTCGCAATGCAAGCGGTGCTCCTTGAGATGCTGCAGCAAGGTCCCCCCGGCACCGTGCACGATGCATTTCGGTTTTCCTGTGGTGCCGGACGAGAACAGGATGTACAGCGGATGATCGAACGGTAGCTGCGCGAACGGCGGCGGCGCTTCGTCGCCCGCGACCAGGTCGTCCCAATCCAGGCAGTCGTGGATGCGACCCGTCTGCTGCCATCCGATCAGCGCACAGTGTGTGCCTTCCGGCAGCGCGCGGCGCACATCGGAGACCTTGTCGCGGATATCGATGCGCTTGCCCTTGAAGCGGTACCCGTCGGCGGCGATCAGCAGTTTCGGTTCGATCTGACCGAACCGGTCGACGATGCCCTCGGCGCCGAAATCCGGCGAACACGACGACCAGATCGCCCCCAGCCATGCCGTCGCCAGCATGCCGACGACCGCCTCGGGGATGTTCGGCACGATCGCCGCGACCCGGTCGCCCTCACCGATACCCAGGCCCTGCAGCGCGTTGGCGAGCGCACCGGCCCTGCGATACAGCCAGGCATAGCTGAAGCGGCGTGCGCGTCCGTCTTCGCCGTGAAAGATCAGCGCGGTATGCGTGTCGCGATGGCGCAGCAGATTCTCGGCGAAGTTCAGACGCGCGCCGCAGAACCAGCGCGCACCCGGCATTGCGTCGTCGTCCTCGAGGACCGCAGCGGGCGGCTGCGCGGACCTGATGCCGGCGAATTCCCACAGCGACGACCAGAACGCAGCGCGGTCGTCGATCGACCACTGCCACAGCGATGCATAGTCGGACAGCGCCAGCCCGTGCCGCCGGTTGACGGCCTGCATGAACGCGGTCATCTGGCACCCATCGCGCAGGTCTTCCGGCGGCTGCCACAGGATCGGTGCATCGATTGTTGGGTCGGTAGGTCTCATTCGCCTATCCTGCCTCTGGTAAACGAACCATAGTCGGCCTGCACAGCATGCCCAAGGAGGACGCGATGATTCCAGTACAACCCCGCTCGCCCGAGGTCTATCTCAATCTGAACGTCCGTGGCATGGGCCCGTCGGCAACGCTGGCAATCAACGAGCGTTCGCGCCAGCTGCAGGACGAAGGCAAGGCCGTGTGCCGGCTCGGTCTCGGTCAATCGCCGTTTCCGGTGCCCGAACACGTACGCGAGAGTCTCGCCCGCAACGCCCATCAGAAGGACTACCTCGCAGTGAAGGGACTGCCGGCGCTGCGCTCGGCGATCGTCGACTGGGTCCGCCGTACCGAGGGGCTCGACTATGCACCAGCGAACGTGCTGGTCGGCCCCGGGACCAAGGAACTCATGTTCCTGGTACAACTGGTGTACTACGGCGACCTGGTGATCCCGACCCCGTCCTGGGTGTCGTATGCCCCGCAGGCAAGCATCATCGGCCGTCCGATCAAGTGGCTGCGCACCCGGCCGACGACCGGTCTCGGCGTCGAGCCGGACGCGCTCGAGGAACTGTGCGCGCAGGATCCCGACCGGCCGCGCCTGTTGATCCTGAACTCTCCGAGCAACCCCACCGGGCTCGCCTACACCGCTGAACAACTGCAGGGGGTGGCCGAGGTGTTGCGCAAATACCGCGTGCTGGCCCTGTCCGACGAGATCTACAGCGGCACGCACTTCGACGACGCGCATGTATCGCTGGCGCGCTACTACCCGGAAGGCACCATCATCAGCAATGGCTTGAGCAAATGGTGCGGTGCCGGCGGTTGGCGCCTCGGGTTCTTCGTGTTCCCATCGACGCTTGCCTGGCTCGCCGACGCCATGGCCGCAGTCGCCAGCGAGACCTTCACGTCGACCAGCGCGCCGCTGCAGCACGCCGCCGTCAGCGCATTCGAGGACCGGCCTGAGATGCGCGAATACCTGGACCACAGCCGCCGCATCCTGGCAGAACTGGCCGGGCACGCCTACCGCACGTTAAGCGCGGCGGGCGCCGTGCTCAGCCCGGCCTCCGGCGGCTTCTACCTGTTCCCGCGCTTCGAAGCACACCGCGCGCGTCTCGAGGCACGCGGCATCGCCGACGGCGACACGCTGTGCGCACGCATGCTCGACGAGATTGGCGTCGCCACGCTGCCCGGCAGCAGCTTCGGCCGCCCACCGTCAGAGCTGTCGCTGCGCCTGGCGTACGTCGATTTCGATGGCGATACGGCGCTCGAGCATGCGCGCGACGAGGTCATCGACGAGGCATTCGTGCGGCGGTACTGCCCGCGCGTGACCGACGGCATCGAACGCATGGCGGAGTGGGCCGCGGGTTGAAACCGCCTGCGCACTCCCATGCCGACATACGTGACACGCTCGTGCACGTCCATCGCGGCGTCGGAGGCATTCCGCCATCCGTGCGTGCCGGCATCGTGCAACGCAGGCTGTCCGGGCGGACAGATCGAGATTGAAGCCGATTTGCGTCCGCTCGCGGCCAAACGGACAATCTGCTCGAAATGGTTCGAATCGACCGGAAGCCGCCGTTCGCGAGGCTTGCCCCGAACGTCAGCTTCGCGAGACTTTACCGATTGCATTCAATGACCAGCGACGCGCTGGTTCGGGCGCCAAACAAGATCGGCGCAGAGGTATCTGGGGGTACCGGCCGAGTCACCGCTGCAGTCATCGCAGGCACTCCGGAGGAGGATGTAGTCAATTACTTCGGTTGCTTCATCGAATTCTCCAATTGGATTTCCAATCCGATGCACGGGTACCGTCTGCGTTCTGCGTTCCCAGCACTCGAACCGCCTTCCAGGCCTGACAGTTGCACCTCCACCGCCAAAGCGAATGCCATCGTCTGCGGCGTTTTGCGTCGGTACCCCGCCACACGCGCGAATGGCCCGCGTTTCGCAATATCGGTGCATGCGCAATACGGCCGCCCGCTACAATGGTGTTTTTACCGGTACCTGCCGTGGACGCCGTCTCCCCTGACGTACTGCTGATACTGACCGCAGTCGCCGGTCTGGCCGGCATGATCGACGCGATCGCCGGCGGCGGCGGTCTGCTTGCGCTGCCGGCGCTGCTATGGGCCGGCCTGCCACCGGTGCTGGCGCTGGGCACGAACAAACTGCAGGGTACGTTCGGCACGGCGACGGCATCGTTCAACTACATACGCCGCGGCGAAATCGACTGGCGGCGCCTGCGCGTGCCGATCGTCATGACCTTCGTCGGCGCAGTCAGCGGAACGCTTGCCGTGCAGCGCGTAGGCTCTGAGCGACTCGAACAGGTCGTACCGCTGCTGTTGATCGCGTTCGCACTGTACTTCCTGCTGTCGCCACGCATCGGTGACCAGGATGCCCAGCACCGCATCAGCCATCCGCTGTTCGGGCTGCTGATCGGTTTCGGCATCGGCTTCTACGACGGCTTCTTTGGACCCGGCACGGGCAGTTTCTTCGCCGCGGCGTTCGTGCTGCTGTTGGGCTACAACCTGCGCCGGGCGACTGCCGGCACCAAGGTGTTGAACTTCACCAGCAACATCGCGTCGCTGCTGTTCTTCGCGCTTGCCGGCAAGGTGGTGTGGCAGGTCGGTCTGCCGATGGGCCTGGCGCAGATGGTCGGCGCATGGATCGGCTCGCACCTGGTGATCCGTCACGGCACCCGCCTGATCCGCCCGCTGCTGGTCGTCGTGTCGCTGGCAATCTCGCTTAAACTGCTGCTCAGCGACTAGTGTTCTCGAGAAGCGAACCCGCTACCGATACTGGCGCAGGTAGTTCCACTCGAACAGGCGCTTGGCCCAGTGAAAGCCGATGAACGACGGCAGCACGATATTGCGCTTCGCCGTGCGCGCGACCAGCATGCCGCTCGAGCGCGTGTCGACGATGCACACCAGCTCGGCCCGGAACGTGTGGCTCGCCGCCCTGCCCGCGAACGCGTCCATCAGGTTGTTGACCGCCGCGGCAGCCTGCAGATCGGCCATGTGGGCCTGCTTGGGAAGCCACTCCGGGCCGGGGAAACTGCCGGAGTCGCCGGCGACGTAGACCTTGTCCCAGCCCTCCACCTGACAGTACTGGTCCGCCTTGATCATGCCGCCCGGTGAACGCGGCAACTCGGTGTCGTCGAACCACTGGTTGCCGGTCATGCCCGGCATGAACAAAATCATGTCGGCGGCGAACTCGCCGCCCTCGGTCACGACCTTGTCCGCCTCGAACTGCTTCAGCTTGTGACCGAGATGGGTCTCGATGCCGCGCTTCGACATCTCCCGCATCAGGCCCTCGACCGCCTTCGGGCCGAGGCGCTGCCCCGGTTTTTCGGCCGGCGTGAAGAACACGATCCGGAATCCGTCACGACGACCGTTCCTGCGCAGCCACGACTCGATGCCGAACAGGAACTCGAACACCGGGCCACCGCGCATCGCAGAAGGCTCGTTCGGGTTGCCGGAAAAACCGAAGGCGAGCGTTCCACCCTCGAGCTGCGCGAGACGGTCGCGGATCTGCGCCGTGACCTCGACACCGCCGCAGGGCAGGAACGAGTGCTCGATACCGGGCAGTTTGCGAATAAAGCGACCGCCGCAGGCGATGATCAGACCGTCGTTGCCCAACTCGCCCTGGTCGGTGATCACGACACGACCTCCGTCGCGCAGCCCCTGCGCCGAGGCCTGGTGGTAGTTCACGTTCATGCGCCGGAAGAAGTTGTCCAGCGGCACCACCAGATCCGCCGGTTGGCGCAGACCGGTGGGGATCCAGATCGTGCCCGGGTAGTAGACGAACTCCGGTTTTGGCGCGACCAGGTCGATCTGCACCGATGCATCGGCGGCACGCAATGTGCGGACGGCGGTGAGCGCGGCAAACCCGGCACCTACGACGGTGACTCGTGACATGCGGAGACCTCGGCAGAACCTTGCTGGGGCGATATTCTAAGTCGCCGGGGTCGAGATGTCAGACACACAATTCCGCCCTGCCGCTTGGGTATTGGCGGGCCGCTCGCTATCCTTACGCAGAATGTCCGCCCGCCCGCACCTGACCGCGCACGGTGGACACCCGAAATGCAGCTGTTGAACCCTTTCTGCCGCGAGACCCCCGTTGTGATGCACGACCACGAGCCCGGCCTGCTCGGCACCCTGATCGACGTTTCGGGCGAACGCTTCATCGCCCGCATCGGAGAACGCGGCGACGACTATGCGCCGTATCGCCAGCTCGGCGTCGAGCGGATCGCGGTCGGTCAGGTCGGCGCCTACGTGATCGCCCGCGGCGCGCAAGAGCAGGTGTTGTGCCAGGTGATAAGGGTCTGGGAGGAACCGATCGCCGGCGAAATGAGCCACCAGATGCGACTGCTGCCACTCGGCGAAGTGACCAGCGACGGGCAGTTCTTTCGCGGCGTCGGGCGCTACCCCCCACTCGGGACACCGGTCTACATCGCGGAAAGCGGCCAGCTCGATGCCATGTTCGACACCGTGCGCCGTTTCGGCCTTCACCTGGGCCGCCTGAGCCAGCGTAGCGAGCTGCGCGTGTTCGTGGATCCGAACCTGTTGTTCAACCGCCACCTGGCGATCCTCGGTCAGTCCGGTTCGGGCAAGTCCTGGGCCGTCAGCAGCCTGCTGCAGCGCACGGTCAAGCTGATGCCGAAGGCGCATATCGTGCTACTGGACCTGCATGGCGAATACGGCTGGCGCGACTCGGCCGGGCGGTTTCACAGCGCGTTTCCCGGCGACATGGTCCGCCACGTCGATGCGCGCAGCCTGGAGATCCCCTACTGGCTGTTGACCTATGCGGAGCTGGTCGATCTGCTGATCGACCGTTCGGATCCGAATGCCTCGCTGCAGATCTCGTTCATGCGCGAGGTGCTGCATGCATTGCGCAAGAAGGGCAACCAGGAACTCGGCATCGACCGCCTTTCGGTCGACTCGCCGGTATATTTCGGCCTGAAAGAGCTGTACATGCACTTCAAACAGGCCAATGAACAGCAGTTCGACTTCGGCAAGACCAAGGGCCCACTGTTCGGGGCGTTCGACGAGTTCCTGGTGCGCTTCCAGGCGATGTTCAACGACTCGCGCTACGATTTTCTGTTCCGCCCGAAGAAGCGCGTCAAGTCGCACGACCTCGAGGAACTGCTGCGCGATTTCATCGGCCTCGGTAACCCGAAACGGCAGATCACGGTCATCGATCTGAGCCCGGTGCCGCACGATGTCCGTCCCACGGTATCGTCGCAGATCGGCCGACTCGCCTTCGAATTCAACTACTGGAATCCACAGCGACGCGAATTCCCGATACTGCTGGTCTGCGAGGAGGCGCACCAGTACATCCCGCGTGAGTCCGACCTGCAGCATCAGGGCAGCCGGCGGGCGATGGAGCGCATCGCCAAGGAAGGACGCAAATACGGGGTCGGTCTGTGCGTCGTCAGTCAGCGCCCGACCGAACTGTCGGAAACGGTGCTGTCGCAGTGCAGCAACTTCATCTGCCTGCGCACGACCAACCCGCAGGACCAGGAGTACATCCGCAAACTGATGCCCGAGGGCGAACAGGACCTGGCCGACGTGCTGACCACGCTGCGGCGTGGCGAGGCACTGACGGTCGGTGAGGCAATACCGATACCGACACGCTTCCGCCTGTATCCGCCCGACCCCGCACCCGACAGCAGCGACGCCCCGGTCGCCGACAGCTGGCGCACCGGACCCGACGATCTCGACGTTGCGGCCATCGTCGACCGATGGTGGCGCCAGCAACGCTGAGGGCACGACGCGCCGGCGCGCAATGCGCGCCGCGAGGCACGGCCATTGGAACCTGCCACCGCACACTGGTAAGGTCGATGCACCGCTTACTGACGCGCATCAACGGAGTCCCGATGCCCGACGACAATGTTCTGCCCTTCCCCAACCGTATGCCCGACGCGATCGACGAGGAGCGATGGCGACAGCTGCAGGGGGAGTTCTATCTCGACTGCTTCTTCTCGCAGCATGGGCGTCCCGCCGACGGTCCGGACGAGCTGCATGCCTGGCTGCAGCAGGCACGGCTGTTTGCCGAACTCGACAACCCGTTCTTTCGCGGCTGGCTGGTACGTCGGCTCAGTGAATCGGCCGACTGAGACGACGCATCAGAACAGTTCGACGTCGCCGCGGTCGGCGGGGCTTTCGTAGCGCTGCTTCTCGCCCGCCAGTCCGCTGAGCAGCCCCATCAGCTCGTGGCTGCTGCCCTCGACCACCTCGTAGGCCTCCAGGATCTGCTGTTGGACCGATCCCAGGTTGCGCCAATCCGAATCAACCAGGTGCATGATCCGGTGGACGTTGTCGTGTACCGCGCGGTGCGGTTTGTCGATCTTCGGATACGAAGGCAGGTGCGCGAAACCGTGCTTGCCGCCGCCTTCCGCGTACCAACGCCCGAATCGGCATTCTCCGGGACCGACCCCGACACGATCCCATGAGTCCGATCCGGCGTCGGTGTCGAGCACGCGGTACGCGTGCTGAATGTAGATCATGTGGTCGACCTTACTCAGCGACGACTCGCTGATCGCCTTGGTGTGCTCGACCGAGGCATGCGTCTCGAGCGCGTTGTTGTAGAAGGTCGAGAAATCGCTCGCGAATGCCTGAACTATGACCTGCGACTCGTCGGCCAGTTCGGCCATTGCCGTGGCCTCCTGGTTGACCTGCCCGGTCGACGTGAGAAATCCGTCGATCACGCTGTCCACCTGTTTCGCAGCGACCTTGGTTCGCTCCGCGAGCTTTTTCACCTCGTCGGCCACCACGGCGAAACCGCGTCCCTGCTCGCCGGCGCGCGCGGCCTCGATCGCGGCATTCAGCGCCAGCAGATTGGTCTGCTCGGCGATTCCCGTAATCATCTCGAGGATCGCGCGCACCTCGTCCCCCTGCGTGCCCAGGCTGTCCGCGGTATCGCGCACGCCCATCATTTTGGGCAGCAGCACGTTGAGGTTCTCAATCACGCGGTCGATCGAACGTCGGCCGCTCGTTGCGATATCGACCGACTCCTGGGTATTCGACACAACCGTGGTCATCTGCTGCGTGATCTCGGCCAGGTCGCGCTGCGAACCCAGCAGGTTGCTGAGCAGGTTGCGCGTCTTGAGATCGGCGACCTGGGCGAGGAAACCGTCAACACGCCGGCGCTGCGATGCGTCCTCCATCACGGTGACCGAGTGGTTGATGCGCTCCATCACCGCCCCGTATTGCCCGCACAAACCGCTGCTCAGTGCATGTCGGAAAAAGCGCTCCTGCTCGACATAGCCAAACATGGTGTCCACTTCGCGGAAAAACGCCTCGATCTGGTCGCGGCCCTCATTGAGATTCCACAGTGCGTCAGCGAGTGGGTGCCCAACGTCGATGCCGGTGACACGGAAGTCGGCGTCACCTTTGCGGGTGGCCTCGCCCAGCTGGCGGATCTGCTCGAACACAACGCGGTCGCGCGCCCATCCCCGCCAGCCCAGCAGTGCAATCGGCACGCATGCCAGCAGCAGGACCATGGGCGCCGGGTCGAAGCCGTGACGTGCAAACGCGTAGAGGCCGCCCATCACGCCCACCGCGATGGCAGCGATCAGCGCACAGCGCGCGTCACAACGCCAGGACGAACTCTTCATAGCTCACATTGCGCGACCGAAGGCTGTCGTCCAGCATCCGGCGCGCGGTGTCGATGGCATTTTTCGGTCCGGCGGCGCGTTCCGCGGCGAGCATGTCAGCATACAGCTGGCCAACCTGTCTCACGGCCTCCGCATTCGGCCTGCGCCGCACCGAGTAATAGCCCTTGATCCGGCCCTGCGTATCGAACGTTGGCGTGACATTGGCAAACACCCAGTAGAACGAACCGTCACTTGCCATGTTCTTGACGTAACCAAAGAACTCACGGCCGGATTCGAGCGTCTCCCACATGAATTTGAACACCGAACGCGGCATGTCCGGATGACGCACGATATTGTGCTGGGTACCCAGCAGTTCCTTCTCGGAATAGCCCGCGAACTCCATGAAGATGCGGTTGGCGTAGACGATGCGCCCGCGCGGATCGGTCTTGGAGACGATGAAGTCCTGGTCGCGCATGGTCCGCTCATGCGCCGTGGGTGTGATCCTGGGTTTCATAGGCCGCGTTTAATGGCTCCGTTGCTTGCGGAGGATTGCGGCGGTGACGACATTAACTTTAGTCAATCTGCACTAAAGGGGTGCACAGGACACGACGAAAGTTTTCGCTGCCCGCCCCGACACCGGGGCGGGCAGCCTCGCTCACGAGGCAGCCGCGAGCGCCTGGTCGATGTCTGCGATTATGTCGTCGACGTGCTCGATGCCGATCGACAGCCGCACCATGTCTTCGCTGACACCGGCCGCGGCCAGCTCATTGGGCCCGAGCTGGCGATGGGTCGTCGTGGCCGGATGGCAGGCCAGCGACTTGGCGTCGCCGATGTTCACCAGGCGCAGAATCATCTGTAGCGCATCGATGAAGCGGGCGCCGGCCTCCTTGCCTCCCTGGATGCCGAAACTGAGGATCCCCGAGGCCCGCCCACCGGTGATCTTCTGGCACAGCACCTGGTAGGGGCTGTCGGGCAAGCCGGCGTAGCTGACCCATTCGACCTTTGGATGCTTCTTGAGGTGCTGCGCCACCTTCAGTGCGTTGTCGCAATGCCGCTCCATGCGCAGGCCCAGTGTTTCCAGCCCCTGCATGATCAGAAACGCATTCAACGGCGATATCGCGGCCCCGGTATTGCGTAGTGGCACCACGCGGCAGCGGCCGATATAGGCCGCCGGCCCGAGTGCCTCGGTATAGACGACACCGTGATACGACGGATCGGGTTCATTGAGCATCGGGAACCGCTTGGCGTTGCCGGCCCAGTCGAACTTGCCCGAATCGACGATCGCACCGCCGATGCTCGTGCCATGGCCACCGATGTACTTGGTCAGCGAGTGCACGACGATGTGCGCGCCGAGATCGAACGGCCGACACAGGTACGGCGTCGGTACCGTGTTGTCGACGATCAGCGGCACCCCGCGGCGGTTGGCGATCTCGGCCCAGCGCGCGATATCCACGACGTTGCCTGCCGGGTTGCCGATCGATTCGCAGAACAGCGCCCGCGTGTTGTCGTCGATCGAGGCCTCGATAGCGGCGAAGTCATCGTGCGACACGAACCGCACCTGGATCCCCTGGCGCGGGAAGGTGTGCGCGAACAGGTTGTAAGTGCCTCCGTACAGCTGGCTGGTGCTGACGATGTTGCAACCGACGTCGGCGATGCACTGGATCGCGTAGGTAATTGCCGCCATGCCCGAGGCCAGGCACAACGAAGCAATGCCACCCTCCATCTCGGCCAGGCGCTGTTCGAGCACCGCCTGGGTCGGGTTCATGATGCGGGTGTAGATATTGCCGACGACCTTGAGGTCGAACAGGTCGGCGCCATGCTGGGTGTTGTCGAACGTGTAAGACGTCGTCTGGTAGATCGGCGTCGTGGCCGCGTGCGTGGTCGGGTCGCCGTCGTAGCCGGCGTGCAATGCCAGGGTCTCGAGCTTCATGTAACTCCTCCGCGATATCGATGGGTCGACAGCCCCGTCTGCGCGGGGCTTGGGAGCGGCGATGATAACGGGAGAGGACCAGCGTTGACAGCCCCGGCCCAGCAGGCCGGGCAGGATGGCTAGCGTTCGAGCATCCCGCGGTAGGCGGCCTCGTAGTTGGCGATGGATACGTCCCAATTGCGCACGGATTCGACGAAGCGCCGCCCCGCCTCCTTGAGCGCCTGGCCCCGCTGCGGATCGTGCAGCAGATCCGTCATCTTGCGCGCCAGGTCGGCCGCGTCACCCGCTCGATGCAGCACCCCGGTCTCGCCGTCCGCGACCAGCTCGCGATGGCCGCCGACGTCGGATGCGACGAACAGGCGCTTCTGCGCCATCGCCTCCAGCGGCTTCAACGGCGTCACCAGTTCGGTGATGCGCATCGACTGACGTGGATAGGCAAGGACATCGATCAGGCTGTAGTAGGAACCGACCTGCTTCTGCGGCACCCGGCCCGCGAAGACCGTGATATCGGCGATCCCGAGCATCTTGGCGTGGTCCTTGAGCTGCGCCTCGGCCGGCCCGCCGCCGACCATCAGTACACGCAATTCCGGCATCGACTCGCGCATCATCGCGGCGGCGTCGAGCAACAACTCGAGCCCTTCGTAGAAATAGAACGACCCGATGAACCCGACGACCCTGCTGCCTTCGAGCGACAGGCTCTGCTGCAGCCCGTGGTCGACCGACTCGACCGGCTGGAAGTTCGCAATGTCGACCGCATTCGGGATCACGGTGATCTTGTCCTGCGGTATCCCCCGTTGGGCAATGTCCTGGCGCAGCCCCTCGCAGATGCAGAAGCAGTGATCGGCGCGGCGCAGCGCCCAGGTCTCCAGACCCCGCGTGATGCGATAGCGCAGGTCACCCTCGTGTGCCGTGCCGTGACTGACCGCGGCATCCTCCCAGAAGCCTCGCACCTCGTAGCCGACCGGGATTCCGAGCGCCCTGCCCACACGCACCGCGGCGATCCCGTTCAATGCTGGCGAGTGCGCGTGCAGGATGTCCGGCCTGACCCGCCGCGCCACATCCGCCAGGCGCCGTTCGAGGTCGCGGATCACCGCGTACTGGTTGAGCAGTGGCACCTTGCCGAGCACGCGGCTGTAACGCGGCGTGCGATAGAAGTGCAGGCCATCGACATCCTCTTCATCCGGCTGATCGGGCGCCGCGTCGAGATGCTTGGTACTGGTGATGTGCTCGGTGCTCCAGCCGCGCATGCGCTGGTGCTCGAAGATCGAGCGCGAGCGGAAGGTATATCCGCTGTGCAGCGGAATGGAATGATCGAGTACGTGAAGAATCAACATGCCAATGGGGCCGGTACCTGGGTGCTCAAGTCAAATTAGCGTGCAACAACAAGCCAGCTTGAACGCGATGCACCGGCGGCAGGATCCATGCGGCCGCCCGCTTTCAACGTCCCGAGGCTGTCGCCGCACGAAAGATCTCCAACTGGCCGCGCGACGTGTCGTCCCAGCTGAAGCGCTCCGCATACGCACGCGTCGCGGCGCGTTCCGGCAGCTGCGAGAACAGCGAGTTTACCGCCGACACGATCGCGGCGGCCGTACGATCCCCGGTCAGGCGACCGGCAGCCGGATCGGCGACGACTTCCGGAGTGCCGTCGACCGGCGTCGCGACGACCGGTGTCCCGCATGCCATGGACTCCAGCAGTACATTGGCCCAGCCCTCGCGACTCGAGGCCAGCACCAGGCAGTCTGCGGTCTGGTAGTGCTCGCGCAGGCGCTCCTGCGACAGGCGGCCGGCGAATCGAACGCGGTCACCAAGCCGCCAGTCCTCGACGAGCTGACGCAACGCCGATTCCTCGGGGCCGTCACCGGCGATGACGAGATCCATGGCGGGTAGCTCACGCATCGCCTCGATGACGAGATGATGGCCCTTGCGCTCGATCAGGTGACCAACCGAAAGCAATGTCGGACGATCCGAGAATTTCAGGTTCCGACGCTGCGGCTCACGCTCATTCGACGGCTGAAAAAACGTGAGATCGACACCATTGCGCAGCACGGTAACGCGGTCTTCGTCCGCACCCATGTCGCGCAGGTAGCCCTTCAGGGCGGCGGCGACCGTGATCATGTGCGATGCGCGTTGAGTGACCTCTACGATGCGGCGACGCGGACCCGGGTAGCGAGGGATCAGGTTCAGATCGGTGCCCCGACCGGTCACGGTGAACGGTCGTTGAAACTCTTCCGCCAGGCGCATCGCAGCGACACCGTCGGGATAGAAGTAATGGGCGTCGATGAGGTCGAAGTCGAACCCCTCATCGCGAACTCGCCGGACCTCGCCGCGCACCGCGCGATACATCAGCCAGGGCGTGATCTGCATACCGATCTTCGGAATCACCGGATAGCGCGGATGGCGGATGGCGATTCCGTGCCGGATCTCGCGCGCATCGACCGCGGCATACTTGGCGTAATCGCCGAAGCGTGCGTTGCGCGATGGGAACCATGGAACCGGCGCGATCACACGCGCCTCGATCTCGGGCGCAAATGCCAGCAATTGGCGCAGACGATTCTCGACGAAGATTCCGTGCGATGGCTGCTGCGCGTTCGGGTACAGCGAGGAAAAGACGAGGACCTTCAATGTCGCTGTCCAATAATCAACGCAATTGCGCCGGGACGAAAACCGACGCCAGGACGGGGCGCGCCACGGTCACGGCCTGTCGTCGACCAGGCCCTCTTTCTTGACCGGCATCAGATCCGCCTTGCTGACACCCAGCCACAGGGCCACCGCCGATGCCACGTAGATCGTCGAGTAGGTACCCACGACGACGCCCACGATCAGCGCCAGCGAGAAGCCGTGCACGTTCTCCCCACCGAGGAAGAACAGCGCCAGCAGCACGATCAAGGTCGTGCCCGATGTCATGATCGTACGCGACATGGTCTGGTTGACGGAGATGTTTACGATTTCGTCGGGCGTTCCTTTGCGCATCTTGCGGAAATTCTCGCGCACGCGGTCGAAGATGACGATCGTGTCGTTCAGCGAGTAGCCGATGACGGCCAGCACCGCGGCGAGCACCGGCAGATCGAACTCGATCTGCAACAGCGCGAACAGGCCGACCGTGAACAGCACGTCGTGGGCCAGCGCAACCACGGCACCCACCGCGAAACGCCATTCGAAACGCATGGCCACGTACATCAGGATCGCGATCAGCGCGACAAGTACCGCGAGCGCCCCGTCCTCGGCCAGTTCGTCGCCGACCTGTGGCCCGACGAATTCCACCCGCCGCAACTCGACCTTGCCGTCGGCGGCCTTGGACAGCGCTGCGAAGACTTCGTTACTGACCCGCGTGTTGTCGCCTTCCGCCGCATCGGTTGCGACGGGCAGCCGGATCAGGACATCGCGCAGCGTACCGAAGCGCTGCACTGCGGCCGAGCCGAATCCGGCACCCTGCAGCGCGCCGCGGACCGACTCGAGCTGCACGTCGTTCTGGTAGCCGACCTCGATCAACGTGCCGCCGGTGAAGTCGATGCCGAAGTTCAACCCGCGGATCGCAATCGCGGCCGCGGCGACCAGCAGCCAGGCCACGGACAGCCCGACCGCGGCGTTCTTGAACCGCATGTAATCGATGCGGAGGCTGTTGCTGATGATTTGCATGACGCCTTGCTCCGACCTCAGATCGCCAGCTTGGCGATGCGTTTACGTCCGTAGACCATGTTGATGACGGCGCGCGTGCCGAGCAGCGCCGTGAACATCGAGGTGATGATGCCGATTGCCAGCGTCACCGCGAAGCCGCGCACCGGCCCGCTGCCGATCGAGAACAGAACGACCGCCGCGATCAGCGTGGTCACGTTGGCGTCGAGGATCGAACTGAAGGCGCGCTCGTAGCCGGCGTGAATGCTCGCCTGCGGTGTCGATCCGACCGCGAGTTCCTCGCGTATGCGCTCATAGATCAGCACGTTGGCATCCACGGCCATGCCGACCGTCAGCACGATGCCGGCGATGCCGGGTACCGTCAGCGTGGCCTGCAGCATCGACAACAGCGCGACGATCAGCACCAGGTTGGCGACCAGCGCGAGGTTGGCGACCAGTCCGAACACCTTGTAATACACGGCCATCACGACAACCACCGCGAGCATGCCCACGACCACCGACACGATGCCCTGGTCGATGTTGTCCTGACCGAGGCTCGGGCCGATCGTGCGCTCCTCGACGATGTCTATCGGCGCGGCCAGCGCGCCGGCGCGCAGCAGGAGCGCCAGCTGGTGTGCCTCCTGCGGGTTGTCGAGGCCGGTGGTCTGGAAGCGCCGCCCGAATGGCTCGCGAATCGTCGCGACGTTGATGACCTCCTCGACCCACTCCCTGATCGGCTTGCCCTCGCTGTCGCGCCCGACCGTACGCTTTTCCTTGAACACGACGGCCATCGGCTTGCCGACGTTCTCGGTCGTCACGTTGCGCATCCGGCGCGCGCCCTTGCTGTCGAGGTTGACGATGACTGCGGGCTGCCCCGACTGCTGATCGAAGCCGGACGACGCGCTGGTCATCTCGTCACCGGTCACGATGACCTGACGCTTGAGCAGGATAGGCCGCCCGTTGCGCTCGCGGTAAAGCGCCAAGCCCGGCGGTACCCGTCCGCTGCGTTCTGCCTCTGCGGCGGCGCCCAGGTCGGTATCGGCCAGGCGGTACTCGAGCGTCGCGGTGGCACCGAGCAGATCCTTGACCTTGCCCGGATCCTGGACGCCGGGCAGTTCGACGACGATGCGCCGCTCGCCCTGCTGCTGGATTACCGGCTCGGCGACACCCAGTGCGTTGACGCGGTTGCGCAGCGTGGTGATGTTCTGTTCCAGCGCAAGCTTCTTAACCGCACGTTCCTGGTCCGGCGGCATCGAAAGGCGCACGTAGAAGTCGCCGTCCTGATCGCTCGTGCTAACGGTCAGTTCGCGGAATTCGCCACCGAGCACCTTTTCCGTTTGATCGCGCGTCGCGGCGTCCTTGAGGCGCACGTCGATACCGTTGCCCGACTCCTTGACCGTGACGTAGCGGATCTTTTCGTTGCGCAGCGTCGTACGGATGTTGCCGGCGTCGCGTTCCACGGCCTTTGCGATCGCGGCCTCCATGTCGACGTCGATCAGCACATGGATGCCGCCGCGCAGGTCGAGACCCAGGTTCATCGGTTTGCCGCCGATCGCGGTCAGCCATCCCGGCACATCAGGCGATAAGGTCAGCGCATGGGTGAACGCCGGTGGCAGCGCCTTGGCTACGACGTCCTGGCCGGCAAGCTGGTCCTGCGGTTCATTGAAACGGATCTGCAGGCGGTCGGCCTTCAGTTCGGTCGACTTGACCGGCACCTGGGCACGCTCCAGCGCGGCGACGATGTTTTGCTGCAAGGTCTCACCGACCTGTTCGCCGCGCGTTCCGGTCACCTCGATCACAGGATCCTGCGAGTACAGATTGGGCAGGGCGTACAGAAGGCCGATCAGCAGCACGAGCGCCACCAGCACGTTCTTCCACAACGGATATTGGTTAAGCATTGTCGGACCAGCGGAATGTAGCCACGTCGGGAACCGGCGCGGCGGTGGCGGTTACATCTCTTTCAGGCTGCCCTTCGGCATGACGGCCTCGACGGCGGTCTTACGCACGGTGACGACGACGCCGTCGGCGACCTCGACCTTCATGAAATTGTCGCCGAGTTCGTTGACCTTGCCCATCAGGCCGCCCATGGTCTGGATCTCGTCACCCTTCTTGAGCGCCTCGACCATGGCCTTGTGTTCCTTCTGGCGTTTGACCTGTGGACGGATCAGGAAGAAGTACATGATCACGAACATGCCGATCAGGAAAATGATCGACATGCCGCCGTCGCCGCCCGGTACCGGCCCCTCTGCCAATGCGTCGGAAATAAAGAAACTCATCGTGCGCTCCAGTCTCGATCCGCGGCGCGGTCTGCCGCGCCCGTTCAAAGGAGCGCGATTATGCCATACCTCACCGCGGCGCGGACATTCCGCGCGCGGCGTAGAAATCGTCGCGGAATGCGGCGAATCGGCCGTCGGCGACCGCAGACCGGATGGACCGCATCAGGTCCTGGTAGTAATACAGGTTGTGGATGGTGTTCAGGCGTGCACCCAGGATTTCGTTGCAGCGTAGCAGGTGGCGCAGGTAGGCACGGCTGTAATTGCGGCAGGTATAGCACCCGCAGGCCTCGTCGAGCGGCCGTACATCGCCCTCGTGCGCCGCATTTCGGATCCTGACCACCCCGTCGTGGGTGAACAGATGCCCGTTGCGCGCGTTGCGCGTCGGCATGACGCAGTCGAACATGTCGACGCCACGCCCCACCGCCTCGACGATGTCCTCCGGCGTGCCGACTCCCATCAGGTAATGCGGGCTTGCGGCCGGCAGACGGGGCGCCAGAAGATCCAGCACGTGCCAGCGGTCGCTGGCCGGCTCGCCGACCGACAGACCGCCGACCGCATAGCCATCGAACCCGATTTCCTCCAGGCGCGCCAGCGAGCGTTCACGCAATGCCGGATACACTCCACCCTGAACGATGCCGAACAGGGCATTGGGGTTGCCCTCGTGCGCAACCCGGCTGCGTTCGGCCCAGCGCAGCGACAGCTCCATCGACGCCGAAGCCTCCGCCTCGCTGGCCGGGTACGGGGTGCATTCGTCGAAGATCATGACGATGTCCGATCCCAGCGCACGCTGTATCTGCATCGACTCCTCCGGGCCCATGAACACACGCGCCCCGTCCACCGGCGACCTGAAGTGCACGCCCTGCTCGGTGATCTTGCGCATCGCCCCGAGTGAGAAGACCTGGAACCCACCGGAGTCGGTCAGGATCGGGCGCTCCCAATGCATGAAGTCGTGCAGGTCACCGTGGGCACGGATGACATCGGTTCCGGGGCGCAACCACAGGTGGAAAGTGTTGCCGAGGACGATCTCGGCACCGATCCCGGTCAGCTCCTCCGGGGTCATCGCCTTCACGGTCCCATAGGTACCCACCGGCATGAACGCCGGTGTTTCGACGGTGCCGCGATCAAAGTGCAGGCGCCCGCGCCGCGCCGCGGCGTCAATTGCAAGTAGCTCAAATTTCAAAGGAATTTTCCGGATCGAAATCCTGGCTTGCGCTTCGTTCCATAATATTAGAAAATACTCATGTACTGATTATTCAGTACACTCCTCCATCCTCCTTTGGTGGAACTTGGCGCGGCACCCCCTGCCGCGCCTTTTTTTTAGGCCTCCCGTTCCGCCAGCATCGCGTCCCCGTAGCTGAAGAACCGGTAGCCATGCGCGACCGCATGGCGGTAGGCGGCCATCGTGCGCGCGTAGCCGGCGAACGCGCACACCAGCATTAACAGGGTCGATTCCGGCAAATGGAAATTCGTGAGCAGGGCGTCGACAACCCTGAAGCGATAACCCGGCCGGATAAACAGGCGCGTGTCACCACGAAACGCCGTGAGTTCACCCGCGGCGGCCGCCGCCTCCAGGCTGCGCACACTGGTGGTCCCTACCGCCACCACGCGACCTCCCCGTTCCCGCGCCCGCGCAACGGCATCGACGGCGTCCTGCCCGACCTCGAGCCACTCGCTGTGCATGCGGTGTTGGTCGAGGTCGTCGACCCGGACCGGCTGGAACGTGCCGGCACCGACGTGCAGCGTCACCGTTGCGCGCTCGATGCCGGCCGCCTCGAGACGATCGAGCATGTCACGGTCGAAGTGCAGCCCGGCCGTGGGTGCCGCGACCGCGCCGGGTCGCTGCGCGTACACGGTCTGATAGCGCTCGGCGTCGTGCGGGTCATCGACACGCCGGATATAGGGCGGCAATGGCACGTGCCCGTACCGCCGCATCAGCTCAGCGAAGCTCCCGCCCTGGGTACGCAGCAGGTACAGATCGTCATCGCGACCCACGACCTCGATCGGCGCATCACCGACCATGAGTCGACCACCGCTCCGCGGCGGCTTGCTGGCACGGATATGCGCGAGTGCCTCGTCGTCAGCGGTCACGCGTTCGACCAGGATCTCGACCCTGCCGCCGCTGTCCTTGTTGCCGAGAAGACGAGCGGGCACGACGCGCGTGTCGTTGAACACCAACAGGTCACCCGGCCGTACCAGGTCGAGCAGCGACGCGAACACCCGATCCTCGACGGCGCCCTGTGCAGGCAGGAACAGAAGGCGGCTGTCGCCGCGCCGCTCGAGTGGTCGCTGCGCGATCTGACATTCCGGCAACTCGTATCTGAAATCACTCAGTCGCATGGGCGCGCGATGGTATCACAGGCACTTGCCGGCACAGCCGATACCGCTATACTCCCCAGCTTCCTGCCGGGGTGGTGGAATTGGTAGACACAGGGGACTCAAAATCCCCCGCTGGCAACAGCTTGTCGGTTCGAGTCCGACCCTCGGTACCATCAGACCGCGTTGCTGGCGGTCGGCCGTCTGTCGCAGTTGCGGTCGATACACGTCATCACTTTGGACGACAGGGATCGGACTCGCCGGCACAGCGACACCGACGGGGTCACCACTCAAGTTCGAATCTGCCATGCCGATTGGGCTGACAATGCGAACGCCAGAGATCGGGACGACAGACTCATGCGCAACTCATGGAATGACCGGTACCACGGGATGCGGCGCGAAGCAGTATCGCCGCTGACCACCGTTGCCACCCGCTTTTCGCTGCTCCTCGCCGCGCTGATGCCCCTGCCGGCGCTTGCCGAGGGCACGGCACACACGATCGATTTCACGTCACACTGGGCGGGCTGGATCAGCCTGCTGGTCTTCGTGCTCGCCTATGCCCTCGTGATCGGTGAAGAGACGCTGCATCTGCGCAAGTCGAAGCCGGTGATCGTCGCCGCCGGCATAATCTGGGTGCTGGTCGCCGTTGCTTACGGACATACGGGAGACATCCATACCGCCGAAACAGCAATGCGTCACAACCTGCTCGAATTCGCCGAGCTGTTTCTGTTCCTGCTCGCCGCTATGACCTACATCAACACGATGGAGGAGCGCGGTGTGTTCGATGCCCTGAGGGTCTGGCTGGTGACCCGCGGCTTTTCGCTGCGCACGATCTACTGGCTGACCGGCCTGCTCGCGTTCTGGATTTCACCGGTCGCCGACAACCTGACCACGGCACTGCTGATGGCCACGGTCGCCATGGCGGTCGGTGGCACCAATCACCGTTTCGTGACGGTGGCGTGTATCAACATCGTGATTGCAGCCAACGCCGGCGGTGCGTTCTCGCCGTTCGGAGACATCACGACGCTGATGGTGTGGCAGAAGGGCATCGTGCAGTTTCACGAGTTCTTCGAACTGCTGATCCCGTCTGTCGTCAACTGGTTCGTGCCGGCGCTACTGATGTCTTTCACCGTCCCATCGGAGAAACCCAGCGCGGTGGAGGCTCAGGCTGAACTCAAGCACGGCGCATGGTTCGTGGTCGGACTGTTCATACTGACGATCATCATGGCCGTGTCGGCACACAACTTCCTGCACATGCCACCGGTGCTCGGCATGATGACCGGTCTCGGTCTGCTGAAATTCTTTGGCTACTACCTGAAGCGGCGCGCACACACTGGCGGCTCAAAAAAGCCCAAGGACGTGCTGCCGGTATCGCGCGAAAACGCACTGGGGGAACAACAGCTCGACCTGGAGGCAACGGAGATTCGACCCGCGGCTTCACCTGCGGCGGACCATGCGGGGACGATGCAGTACAACATCTTCAAATCGCTGGAACGCGCCGAGTGGGACACCCTGATGTTCTTCTACGGCATCATCCTGTGCGTCGGTGGACTCGGCACCCTCGGCTACCTGTCGCTGGGTTCGGAACTGATGTACGGCCAGCTTGGGCCGACCGGTGCCAACATCCTCGTGGGATTGCTGTCGGCGATCGTCGACAACATCCCGGTCATGTTCGCGGTGCTGGCGATGAACCCCGAGATGTCGCACGGCCAGTGGCTACTGGTTACGCTGACCGCGGGCGTCGGTGGATCGCTGCTCTCGATCGGGTCCGCGGCCGGGGTAGCCGTGATGGGTCAGGCGCGTGGCATCTACACCTTTTTCTCGCACCTGAAGTGGACGTGGGCGATCGCGCTCGGCTATGCCGCCAGTATCGGTGCTCATTTCATGCTCAACAGCAGCATTATCTAAACCGATGGGTACCGGCGCCCATGCCGGCCATGGCGCGGCCTTGTCGCGCGATCATTCGCCGGGCGGTACGGAGCCATTCTGCCGCCGCCGCAGTGTCTCCAATTTGCTCAACACGGTTTTAGCGCGCTCGATGCGCGCCACGATGTCCTCGTCCTGCGGCTTCAACGTCAGCGCCGCCTGCCAGGTGGCCACCGCTGCCTCGAGCTGTTCATCCAGATACAGGTGGTCGCCAAGTTTGATCAGCGCCTCGATCTGCGGGCTGATCATCGACAGGGCCTCTTCGCGCAGACCCGCCACCTCGGCGTTGTTGGGCTGCAGCTTCGAGACCTCGTCGAGCGTGTCGAGCGCTTGGCGGTAGTCATGCGCGTCGATCGCGGCCTTGGCGTTGTCCATAAGCACGCGCGAACGCGCCTGCCGCTCACGCGCCTCCTTCGCGCGCCTGCGCTCGGCGGCGACGCTCTCGATCGTACGCAACTCCTCGTCGACTTTGGTCAGGCGCGCCTCAATGCCCGCGTCGGCGGGCAGCCAAGAGGCTATCTCGAAACAGCGTTTTGCCAGCTGCGGCGTCGTCATGACGTGCGTTTCCGCGCACTGGGTCAAGGGCTCCACCTTCCCCGCAAGCTTCTCTTTCCAAAAGATCCGGCGTGACGTGATCACCAGGTCGTCGGGCTGCGCCATCGACAGCTTTTCGAGCAGTTGCACCTTGTTGCGCAGGTTTTCGGCATCGCCGACAAGGATCCGGTCTTCGAAGATCCTTTCCTCGGCCAACCAATCTTCAGCCAGGCGCTCGCGCGCCGCCACCAGCGCGGGATCGTTGCCGAAACTGAGCGCCGCGGCATCCAGGTAGCGCTGACCCTCCGACCAGCGGCCGCGCCTGGCCAGATCGCGTGCGATCGCTTCGGCCTCGCTGACCGACGCCGGCGGCTTTACCAGTGGCCGGGGCGACTGCAGTCGTTCGCTGATGTCTGCACACGCGGCGAGCAGCAAACCCGACGCCAGGATCAACCACAGCTTCATTCAACGACCGGCCGCGGAGAGTATCCGCTCAATCAATTGATCGGCATTGACGTCGTGCGCGACCGCATCGACATCCATCGCGCAGACCTCGACGTTGCCCTTGCGACCACGCAACTGGGCCGGCCCGAGGTCGTCATAATGTTCGGGCTGACCAGGCTGGCCACCTACAAGCATTGTGCACGTCAGCAGCACACCACCGGGTTCGGCCATGCTGCAGAGCCGTGCCGCCACGTTGACCGTATCGCCGACAACCGTGTACTGCATGCGCTCGGCGCTTCCCAGATTGCCGGCGAGCATCTGGCCGCTGCTGATGCCGACCCGCAGACGAACGGTAGGCTGACCGGCTTTGCCGCGCAGGCTGTTTATGCGCGTGGTCAGCTGTTGGATCAGCAGCCCGCAGGTCATGGCGTTGAGCGCATGATGGGGATCCGCATGTGGCGCGCCGAACACGATCATGATCGCGTCCCCGATAAACTTGTCGACCGTTCCGCCGCAGCTTTCCGCGGCCAGGGCAAAATAGCCGAAATAGTCGTTCAGCAGCGCCGCGACGTCGGCCGGTTCGCGTGTCTCCGACATCTCGGTGAATCCGACGATATCGCAGAACAACACGCTGCCGGTCACGCAGTCGCCGCCGAGCGCTGTCTCACTGGCCAGCACCTGCTGAGCAACCTGGGGCGACACGTAACGGGAGAAGGCCGCTTCGACCTGGTTCTTGCGTCGCACACCGTCGGCGAGCTGACGGAACGTTTCTAGCACGCGTCCGATTTCGTCTCGCCGCTCCAGAACGCCGTGCAATGTGTTGTCGTCGAGTGAATCCGCAGCCCGGGCGAGGCGTTCGATCGGGCGTGACAGCCGATGCGCGAGCAGGAAGGCGAGCATCACGCCAACGAAGATCAGTAGCAGCGTCGATATCATCAGGAAACGCAACGTCTGCTGCAGGTCTCGATCGAGCGGTGACCGGTCGATGGTGACGATCAGGTAGCCGGCCCTGACGTCCTGAAACTGCACCGGGCTGACGTAGGAGAGTGCCTTATATTCGCCGTTCTCCCAATCCCACGACTTGATCGCATCGACGTTGAACAGGGAAGCGGGCCGATCCGGCGCGGTAACGCCCGCCGTCACGACCGTGTTGCCATCGGCATCGAAGAGGGACGTACCCAAAACGAGTTCACTCTGGGTCTGACGCTGCAGCAGGATCTGCAGCGTGAGCGTGTCGCCGGCCATCAGCGGTTCACCGCTAACCCGCGCCAGCTGGTCGACGACCACCTGACTGAACCGGTCGACCTGGCTGCGGTACCCGGCCTCCTGCTGCTGGATCAGGTAGAAACCGAGCACGCCCATGGCGAGCACGATGAGTGCCGCGATGCTGACTGACCATTTCACACCGAGTGGAATCGGTGAATTGTCGTAGCGCCGCCACATGTTGCGCAGCATAGCGCCGAAACCCGGGGCATGCCCCGGGTGCACGGACAGCAACGGCTGCTCGGTGTGCTGGCTTAGACTCATGGTCGGCTCCCTCGCCCATTCGAGCGCGTTCCCCGCGGCGCAGTGTACACCGCACGAACGCAAAGACTTATTTCGCCACAGCCGAGTTCCCCGACGGGACAGCCGGGTGCGCGGCGCATTGTAATTGTATAACATTAACTTCAATACCATCGGCGATCGGCCCATCGCTCGGAGATCCGCGCCTGTCCATGCGTTGTCTGCTCACTCTCATCGCGTTGCTCGGTCTAAGCGCCGTCACGTCGGCGACCGCGGCACCGCGCGTGGTGGCGAGCATCCTGCCGGTGCACTCTCTCGTCGCCAGCGTCATGCAGGGTGTCGGTGTACCGCACCTGCTGCTGCGCGGTCGACAGTCACCACATGCCTTCGCGCTGCGTCCGTCGGATGCCCGAGCCCTGCGCGACGCCGACGTGGTTTTCTGGATCGGTCCGGCACTCGAACGCCCGCTCGCGCGCATGCTGGGCGACGGGGAGCATGCGCGGCCGGTCGCGTTGCTGGAGTCACCCGGACTGACACGCCTGCAGGCGCGCGATCCCGCTGCCGATCACGACGAACAAGAGAACCCTGCATCGGAGACGTTGCCGGATCCGCACATCTGGCTCTCTCCCGCCAATGCGATTGCGATGACCGATCGGATCGCGGCGGTCCTCGGCGAGGTGGATCCGGTCAACGCCACGCTATATCGCACCAATGCCGCACGCAGCCGTGCGCTGTTGCAAACCCTCGACGCCCAGTTGCGCGACCGGCTGGCGGGACTGCAACAACCCTATGCGGTGTTTCACGACGCCTACCAGTACCTCGAGCAACGCTACGGGCTGCATCGGGTGGCGACCGTCACGACCCACCCGGAACACCGCCCCGGGGCACAGCACCTGATCCAGCTGCGTGCAGCGCTGGCCAGCGAGCAGGTGCGTTGCCTGTTCTCGGAACCACAGTTCGATATGCGGTTAATCGACCGTCTGGGCGAGGGTCTGGACATACGCCACGCCGTGCTCGACCCACTTGGCAGCGACATTCCGCCCGGACCGTCCGCCTACCCGACACTGATGCGCCAATTGGCGGACGGGTTTGTCCGCTGCCTTGAAGGAGGGCCGCAATGAACGCCGTAAATCCTGCATTCGCCGGCAGCCACGACCATCGCAGCTGCATCAGCCACGCACTCGGTGCCGCGGAGCGGCTGTGCGCCTCTCAAGGGCTGCGCCTGACCGCGATCCGCCGACGCGTGCTCGAACTGATCTGGCGCAGCCATCGCCCGAGCGGTGCGTACGAGCTGCTGGGTCAACTCTCCGCAGAAGGCCACAAGCCATCGCCACCGACCGTCTATCGCGCGCTCGATTTCCTGGTCGCACACGGCCTGGTGCACAAGGTCAGCTCTCGCAACGCCTATGTCGGTTGCATGCATGCCGGTCAGGACCATGTGGCGCAGATCTTCATCTGTGATGGCTGCAGCCTCGCGTTCGAACAGGCCGACGGCGCGCTCGATCGCAGAATCCGGCGCAATGCCCGCGACCTGCATTTTCACATCCGTGAGCAGACCGTCGAGATCGCGGGCCTTTGCCCGGACTGTGCCGAGACCGGACGTGACGACTGACGTACTGATCCGCGGCCAGGGCCTGGGCGTGCGCGTCGGCGGCCGCGAACTGATCCACGACATCGACCTGACCCTGGAGCGTGGACGCATCGTGACAGTGATCGGTCCCAACGGTGCAGGCAAGACCACGCTGGTGCGCGTTGCGCTTGGGCTGATCAAACCGAGCACGGGCCGACTCGAGCGCGTGCCCGGCATCCGCATCGGCTACATGCCGCAGCGCCTGGTACTGCCGGAAAGCATGCCGCTGACGGTGCGCCGCTTTCTCGCCCTCAGCGACGCTGACGATCAGGCGATGGCGCAGACCGCCTCGGAACTGGGTGTCGACCACCTGTTGGCGAACCCGATCCAGCGACTCTCGGGCGGCGAGATGCAGCGCGTGCTGTTGGCCAGAGCGCTGCTCGGCAATCCGGACCTGCTGGTGCTCGACGAACCGGTGCAGGGCATCGACGTCAACGGCCAGGCCGAGCTGTACCGGCTGATCGTGGATCTGCGCGACGAACGCGGCTGCGGGATCATGATGGTGTCGCACGATCTGCACCTCGTCATGGCGGCGACCGACGAGGTGCTGTGCATCAATCAACACCTGTGCTGCTCCGGTCACCCGGAGGCAGTCAGCCGGCATCCCGCCTATCTCGACCTGTTCGGCGCACTCGATACCAACACGCTGGCCGTTTACACCCACCACCACGACCATGCGCACGACCTGCACGGCGACGTGGTCAAGGACGGGGAACACGGACATGGATGAGTTCATCCTGCGACCGCTCGCCGCCGGTATTGGCATGGCCGCGATCAGCGGCCCGCTTGGTGTATTCGTCGTCTGGCTGCGCATGGCGTATTTCGGCGACACCCTCGCGCACTCCGCGCTGCTCGGCATTGCACTCGGCCTGCTGTTCGACGTCGACCTGCAATTGAGCGTGCTGGTGCTGGCGGTGCTGATCGCCGCGGCGCTGCTGGTGCTGCAGCACCGCAGTGCGCTGGCCACCGACACCCTGCTCGGCATACTCGCGCATGGCGCACTTGCGGTCGGGCTGGTCGCGATCAGCCTGCGCAGCGACATCCGGGTCGACCTGCTCGCCTACCTGTTCGGCGACATCCTCGCGGTATCGACGCGCGACGTCGGCTTGATATGGCTTGGCGCACTGCTCGGCCTTGGCGCGCTGGCCGCCATCTGGAAACCGCTGCTCAATCTGACGGTGCATGCCGATCTGGCGGCCGTCGACGGCGTCAGGGTGGGCAGGACCCGGCTCGCCTTCATGGTGCTCGTGGCCCTGGTGATCGCGTTGGCGATGAAGCTGGTCGGGGTCTTGCTGATCACCGCGCTGTTGATCATCCCGGCCGCCGCCGCGCGCCGTCTGAGCGCAGGACCGGAAACGATGGCGCTGGTCGCGACCGCGATCGGGGCAACGGCCGTGGCCGCCGGACTGGCCGCGTCGCTGGTGCTGGACACACCCGCCGGTCCGTCGATCGTCGCCACGGCGACCGTGCTGTTCCTGCTCAGCCAGATACGTTCACTGCCCTGACGACCCGACGGTTCAGCAGGCGTTCAGGCAGTCGGCACTAGTCTCACATCGAGGCTGCGGGGTGCAGCCATGACGCGAGAGGCGCAGCACAATGAATCAGACTATCCGCAACACCATCCTGGCCGCCCTGTTGTGCGGAATCGGCAGCGCTCATGCCGGAAACCACGACGGCCCCGGAAGGGGATTCGGCCAGGTGCTGCAGGCCAAGCCCATCTACGAGACGGTCACGGTGCATGTGCCGGAGCAGCGCTGCTGGAATACCTACGACGCGGCCTACGACGCATCCTATGGCGACGATCGCAGCAACACGGTCGTGGGAACGGTCATCGGCGGTGTGGTCGGTGGCGTCGTCGGCAACCAGTTCGGACGGGGCGACGGCCGCACGGCAATGACCGTCGCCGGCACCGTGCTGGGCGCTGTGATCGGCAATCGGATCGCCAGCGATGCATCGGCAGGCGATGACACCCGTTGCGCCACGGTCGAACGCGACGAGCGGCGCCGGGAGCTGGTCGGTTACCGTGTAAAATACCGTTACCGGGGACACGTCTACGTGACCCGGACCGACTATGATCCGGGTAAACGGATCCGCGTCGACCGGGAACCGAGGTCGGTCAATTTCTGAGCGACGTGAGCAGGCGCAGACGCGCCGGGTGCGAGGGCAATGAAACGGCTTTTGTTGGCATCACTGATCGCGTTGCTTGCCGCCCAGGGGGCCGTGGCGCGTGACCGCTGGACATCACTCGACGAGGCCGTTTCGGAGGCACGCGACCGATATAACGGCCGCGTGTTGTCGGCCGAGCGGCGGCAGCGCGACGGTCGCGACTCCTATGACATCCGCATCCTGACCAACGACGGCCGCGTCAAGCGCCTGCGCATCGATCCCGAGTCGGGCCGTTCGGGCCGCGGGGAGCGTTCGGACCGCCGCGGCAGGCGGTGACGGTGCGATGCGGATCCTGGTCGTCGAGGACGAAACGACGCTGCGCGAACAGCTGGCCTTCCAGCTCAAGCAGCGTGGGTACTCGGTGGATGCCGCCGCCGACGGCGAGGAGGGCCTGTTCCTCGGTCGCGAATACCCGATGGACCTGGCGATCATCGACCTCGGCCTGCCCGGCATCTCCGGCATCCAGCTGATTCGCGAACTGCGCAAGCTCAGCCGCGCCTTCCCGATCCTGATTCTTACCGCCCGCGATGCGTGGCAGGACAAGGTCGAGGGCCTCGAGAGCGGCGCCGACGACTACCTCACCAAGCCGTTTCACGGTGAGGAGCTGATGGCGCGCGTCAACGCCCTGTTGAGGCGCGCCGCGGGACATGCCAGTCCGGTGCTCGAAGTCGGCGGCTTGCGGGTCGACACGCTCGCACAGCGGGTCAGCATCGATGGCGCGGATGTCACACTGACCGCTCACGAATACCGGATACTGGAGTACCTGACCGTGCACGCCGGCAAGGTGGTGTCCAAGACCGAACTCACCGAGCACGTCTACGACCAGGACTTCGATCGCGACAGCAACGTCGTCGAGGTGCTGGTGGGGCGGATCCGCAAGAAGATCGATCCCGCCGGCGCACGCAAACCGATCGAGACCCTGCGCGGACGCGGGTACCGACTGGTCCAGGCAGGCTGAGCGAGCCGTAGGCGGCACCCCAGCAATGCGTGGCAGACCGGGAGACCTTCGCGTGAATCCAGACCAGTTGTCAGCGGACTGATGCCGCCGTCAATCACCCGGCGTCTGCTGGTCAGCAACCTGATCGTGCTGGCGGCCTTTCTCGGCCTCGCAGGCACCGCACTCGACCGCGCCTTCCGCAACAGCAGCGAAGCGGCCGCACGCGAGCAGTTGCAGGCACACGTCTACACGCTCCTGGCCACGGCCAACGAGGACGACCGCGGTCGCATGCGCCTGCCCGAAGTCCTGGCCGCACCGGCATTCAACACGCCCGATTCCGGCCTGTATGCCGAGGTGGAGGGCGAAAACGGCACCTATCACTGGCGCTCTGGTTCGCTGATTGGCAAGGATCGGCGGCTGGTTGCCGGCAGCCTCGCCGGGGAAACGACGTTTCGTGTCGTGCCTGGCCTTGCGATGTTCGAACAGGGTGTGGGCTGGGAGGACGATACCGGCACCAGCGTGCCCTATTCGCTCGCCGTGGCGATGGACACCCGCGCACTGGATGCCGAGCAACAGACATTCCGCGGCACGCTGTGGGGCTGGCTCGGCGGCGTTGCGGCCCTGTTGCTGGTCGTGCAGACCGTGCTGGCCCGCTGGGGGCTGGCACCCTTGCGCGCGATGAGCGCCGCGGTGCGCCGCATCGAGAACGGCCAGACCAGCGCGATCGAAGGCGATGTGCCGCGCGAACTCGAAAGCCTGAGCGGCAATCTCAATTCGCTGATCCGGCAAAACCGGACCCGCCAGGAACGCGTGCGCAACAGCCTCGCCGACCTCGCCCACAGCATGAAGACGCCGCTGGCCATCCTGCGCGGCACGGCCGAGCAGACCGTCGACAACGACCTGCGCCGCGCCATCGTCGAACAGAGCGAGCGCATCGACCAGATCGTCAGCTATCAACGCCAGCGTGCCGCGGTGGCGGGCGTCAGCAGCGTGACCCGCAGCGTCGATCTCGCACCTGTGCTGCGCCGCTTGAGCGCCGGTCTGGACAAGGTGCACCGCGACCGCGGGATCCATTGCGACGTGTCGGTGCGCGACCCGCTGACGCTGCGCGCCGACGAGGGCGACCTGTTTGAACTTTTCGGCAACCTGCTGGAGAACGCCTACAAGCACGCCGTCAAGCGCGTCGCGATCGTCGGCAGACATGAGCGGGACCGGATCGAGATTCGTATCGAGGACGACGGGCCCGGCATCGCGCCCGACGAGGTCGCACGCCTGCTGCGACGCGGCGAGCGTGCCGACCTCCGCCATCCGGGCGAAGGCATCGGCCTCGCAGTCGTTGACGAGATCGTGCGTCAGTATGCCGGAACGCTGCACATCGAGCGTGCCGGCCTCGGGGGTGCGTCGGTACGCGTGCAGCTGCCCGGCTGACCGGCCGGTCGTGACAGCCACACGCCGCCGAGGCGCGGCGCACTGTTCGCACCACGGCCCGGTGAGCACGACGTCCGATTCAAGTTCTGATCCTGCGAGCCGCTGACCCGTTCATCCCACCGATGCCGAATCAGGGGTCCGATCCCACATGAGTCAACCCACCGACGAACCGATGATCCGCTTCGCCGGCGAGTGGATTCCGGCCCATGACGCGTGGAAGAAGATGGAGACGGCGACGGTCGTCGTCGACCACATCGACCGGTTCAACACCGATTTTCCGCACCTGTCGAGCCCGCGTACGCGTGACGTCGTGCCGCTGGTGCGACGGCGCCTCAAGGACATCGAACTCTACCTGCCGCGCAAGATCGAGTACGCGGACATCGCGCCGGACGCCATCCGCATGCTGGCCACCACATCGCCCGAGGACGTGGTCGATGCGTTGGCCGAACAGTTCGACACCCCGCTCTCGCTCGACCAGTTGATTCAGATTGCGGGTGAAAAGGCCTATCTGGGCGCCCTGCAGCGCGAGGCCGTCGAATTCGATGCCAACCGCATCTCGGCGGAACAGACCAGCCAGCTGTGGAACGAGTTGCAACGTCCCGCGCCCGGCGGCGGCCTATGGTCGGCGAAGAAGGTCCAGCACCTGCTGGCCGACGGCACCTTGAAGATCACTCCTCGGGATCCAGCTGCAGCGACACCGAGTTGATGCAGTAGCGCAATCCGGTCGGATTCGGTCCGTCCGGGAACACGTGACCGAGATGCGACCCACAGCGCCGACAATGCACCTCGGTGCGCACCATGCCGTGGCTCGCATCGGTTTCCTCCTCCACCGCCCGATCGTTCATCGGCTGCCAGAAACTCGGCCAGCCGGTGCCCGAATCGAACTTGGTTTGTGAGGTGAACAGCGGTTCGCCGCATGCGGCACACCGGTAAACACCCGACGTCTTGGTGTCCCAGTACGCCCCGGTGAACGCGCGCTCGGTACCGTGCTCGCGGCACACGTGGTACTGCTCATCGGTCAGTTCTGCGCGCCACTGTTGATCGGATTTTTCGAGCTTTTCGGTCATCTTTCACCTCCGTTCACGCACCAGACCCGACCGCACGCCGGGATATTGCGCTTGATCGTGTTTTCCCCCGCTCACTATACTCGCGGCCCTGTCTCCACTGCGCCAACCGGGGTTTTATCATGGATTTCCGCGCCTTCCATCCGCCACTCCGCACCCTGATGGGCCCCGGCCCGTCGGATGTGCCCCACCGGATTCTGGAGGCGCTGGGCCGGCCGACGATCGGCCACCTCGATCCCGCGTTCGTCGATCTGATGGACGAGGTGAAGACCCTTCTGCAGTACGTGATGCAGACACAGAACGAACTGACCATGCCGATCTCGGCGCCGGGATCGGCAGGCATGGAGGCCTGCTTCGTCAACCTCGTCGAACCGGGCGACAAGGTCATCGTGTGTCAGAACGGCGTGTTCGGCGGGCGCATGAAGGAAAACGTCGAGCGCTGCGGCGCCGAGGCGATCATGGTCCAGGACGCATGGGGCAGCGCCGTCGATCCGCAGAAACTCGAGGACGCCCTGATCGCGAACCCGGAGGCGACAACCGTGGCGTTCGTGCATGCGGAGACATCGACCGGCGCGCAGTCCGACGCCCAGGTGCTGGTCGAGCTGGCGCACCGGCACAACTGCCTCGCGATCGTCGATGCCGTCACGTCGCTGGCCGGATCGCCGCTGAAGGTGGACGAATGGGAGATCGATGCGATCTACTCGGGCACGCAGAAATGTCTGTCCTGCGTCCCGGGTATCTCGCCGGTCAGCTTCAGCGAGCGCGCGCAGCACCGGATCCGCAACCGCCGCCGCAAGGTGCAGAGCTGGTTCCTGGATATGAATCTGATCATGGGCTATTGGGGCCAGGGAGCCAAACGCGCCTACCACCATACCGCCCCGGTGAATGCGATCTACGCCCTGCACGAGGCACTGCTGATGGTGCACGAGGAGGGACTCGAAAACGCGTGGGAACGGCACCGCCGCAATCACGACGCACTGCGTGCGGGGTTGGAGGCGATGGGGCTTGGCTTCATCGTCGACGAGGCGCACCGCCTGCCGCAGCTCAATGCCGTCAGCATACCGGCGGGCGTCGACGATGCCGCGGTGCGCACGCGCCTGCTCAGGGAGCACCATCTCGAGATCGGCGCCGGGCTCGGCGACCTTGCCGGCAAGGTGTGGCGGATCGGGCTGATGGGTTACAGCAGCCGGATCGAAAACATCACCGCGTGCCTCGGCGCACTGGATGCCGTGCTCACCGACATGGGTGCCCCGATCAACCACGGTGTGGCGCTGCCGGCGGCGGAGAAGGTGCTGGCCGCCGCCTGAGCGAAGGATGAGGAAACGGTCGCGGCGCAGTCCGCGCGCACGCCTGCTCGTAACGTTGGCTGCGCTGGTCAGCCTGATCGTCGGGTATTACCTGGGGCAATCGTGGCGGCGCCAGCCGCTAGACGACCTGTCTGTCATCCTGTTCGCCGAGCCGCGTGCCATCGACTATGGAGATCTCGCGATCACCGCGCCACAGGACACGCCGCACCCGTGGCGTCTGTTTGTCGCCGGCGATACGCGCGAGTCTGCCTGCGGCGACATGCTGAGACACTACGCACGGGTGATGAACCGGCTCGCTGCGCGTGCCGGGATCCAGCAGCGCCTGCGCGTTACCCTGCTCGCCTACGACAATCCCGATGCCGCGGCGGCCACCGCGTTTCGATCCGGCGTGACCTGGGCCGACGTGATAGGCGCACCGTCTGCGCAACTCGACCGGCTCGGCACACAGCTCGGCATCGGGCCAGACCGTGAACACGTTTGTGCGGACGGGCACACCGACGCGAGCCTCGTCTCGCCGGCACACGAGGCCTGGGCGCTGATCCCCAACGACGCGCCGGCTATCATGGCCGCCAATATCGTCGCCATCGTTGAATCCGTGGAGTGAGGACCGGGATGTCAGAACCGTCACGACCGGGGTTGCAGGACCACCTGACGACCAACCTGCTGCGGGTGCTGCCGCAACACCTGCTGGCCGCCGGCATGTACCGCTTGATGCGCTGTCGCACGCCGTGGGTGAAGAACCTGCTGATCAGTCGCATTGCGCGACGCTATGCCATCGACCTGAGCGAGGCCGCCGAACCGCACGCCGACCGGTACCCAACCTTCAACGCATTCTTCACCCGTGCGCTGAAAGACGACGCGCGTCCGATCGCCACAGGTGCCGTGGTGTCGCCGGCCGACGGCCGGATCAGCCAGATCGGTTCGATTCTCGGCGACGAGCTTCTGCAGGCCAAGGGCCACACGTTCACGCTCGAGGCCCTGCTCGCCGGTGACCGTGCGACGGCCGAGGCATTCCGCGACGGTATATTCGCGACCGTCTACCTGTCGCCGAAGGACTACCACCGCGTACACATCCCGTACGCGGCGACGTTGCGTTCGATGGTCTTCGTGCCGGGCGAGCTGTTCAGCGTCAGCGAGGCCACCGCGCAGCTGGTACCGGGACTGTTCGCCCGCAACGAACGCGTCATCTGCCACTTCGATACCGCCATGGGACCGATGGCGGTGATCCTGGTCGGCGCGATCTTCGTCGGCAGCATGCAGACGGTATGGCACGGCGAGGTCGGCGGTCGGCGCGGTGAACCGACGCGCTGGGTCTATCAGGGGGACGAGTGCCGGCACTTCGCCACCGGCGACGAGATCGGCCGCTTCAACATGGGTTCGACCGTGATCGTGCTGCTGCCGCGCGACGCCGCCGCATGGAACGACGGGGCGGTTCCAGGCAGCGTCGTGCGTATGGGCGAAGCGCTGGGTACACCCCTTTCGGGCAGATGACGGGCGGACCCGGACCCTTGTCAGGATGTCAGCATCGCCACGACCTCGGCGTGGCCGCTGGCGCGCGCCCAGTCGAGCGCGGAGCGCCCCTGCGCATCGCGCAGGGTGCGGTTGGCGCCGAGTTCGAGCAGCGTCGACACGGTAGTCGCGTGTCCACGCTTGGCCGCCCAGATCAACGCCGTCCAGCCGCGCGTGATCTCGACCTCGTCGACCACCGCGCCCGCCGCCGCGAGCCTGCGGACGACATCGGCATGGCCGTTGCCCGCCGCCAGCATCAATGCCGTGTAGTAACCCTTCTCGTGCAGGTCGACGCGCGCGCCGGCGGCCAGCAGCTGTTCGACCGTGCCGAGATGCCCGTACTGTGAGGCCAGCATCAGCGGCGTCCGGTAACAGATATCGCGTGGATCGACCTCGCCTGCGGCGGTGATCGTCTGCATCAGACGCCCCGTATCTCCGCGTTGTGCCAGGCCGTGGACATCATCGACGACCACCGGTCGATCACCGATATCGCAGCCGAAAAGAAGGACCAGGGACATGACAGGCAGGGCGGGCTTCATGTTTTCAATGATCGCATCGGCCGCGACGCACGTGCATTGACGAAACGCACGCCCCCCCGGGCGCCGACGTCAGCAGCGCTGCAGCGAAAAGCTCAACACCTCGTCGATGTCAGTGGCGCCAAGCCGCAGCATCAGCAGGCGATCGACGCCCATCGCAACCCCACTGCATGCCGGTATCCCGTGCTGCAGCGCACCGAGTAGGCGACGGTCGATCTTTACCGGCTCCGCCCCGCTGGAGCGCCGCTGGCAATTTTCGGCCTCGAAGCGCGCCGCCTGTTCGTCGGCGTCGACCAGTTCGTCGAATCCGTTGGCCAGCTCGACGCCTCGATGGAACAACTCGAAGCGCGCCGCCGTTCGACCGTCGGCGTTGAGCCGGGCCAGTGCGGCCTGGCTGGCCGGGTAGTCGCTCACGACGCACAGCGCGTCGCGACCGAGATCCGGCTGGATCAGGTGGCTGAACAGCAGGTCCAGCCAGCCGTCGCGCCCGAGTTCCATCCCCTCGGCGCCAAGGATGTTGCGCCTCAGCGCGAACGCCCTCAGATCGACGGGATCGGCCGCGAACACATCCAGGCCAAACCGCTCGTGGAACAGCTCGGCGTACCGCCGCCGTTCGACGCCGAGGTCAGCACGCCCGAGACACAGGCGCGCCACGGCCACCACCTCGTCGATCAAGTCCTGTAGATCGATGCCCGGGCGGTACCATTCCAGGATCGTGAATTCGGGATTGTGCAGGCGGCCCGCCTCGCCGTCACGAAACGCCTTGCAGATCTGGTAGATCGGCCCGCTGCCGGCCGCCAGCAGACGCTTCATCGCGAACTCGGGTGACGTCTGCAGGTAGAGGCGGGTGCCGTGCGGATAGATCGGCCCACTGTAGTTCGCTGTCAGCGGCTGCAGCATGGGATCGGTCCCGGCCGTACTGCAGGCCACCGGCGTCTCGACCTCGAGGACGCCGGCGTCCGCGAAGTGGCCGCGCAGCGCCGCCAGCATCGCGGCGCGGGCGCGCAACGCCCCGGGGCCTGCGCCGGGACGCCAGTCGCTGTCGAGTGGATCCCTGGCACGCATGGCCCGTCGTCCCGCGTCACGCCCGGGCCGAGGCTATGCCGGGCGCTGGCGGGCAGCCCGCCATGCCGCGCACGGGGCTATTCGTCCTTGACCCGGCTGACATAGTCGCCGGTGCGGGTGTCGACCTTGATCTTTTCGCCGGTCTGGATGAACAGCGGTACACGCACCACGGCGCCGGTCTCGAGCGTCGCCGGTTTGCCGCCGCCGCCCGAGGTGTCGCCTTTCAGGCCGGGGTCCGTCTCGGTGATCTCGAGTACGACGAAATTCGGTGCTTCGACCGCAATGGGCGTGCCGTTCCAGAGCGTGACCATGCACACGTCCTGTTCCTTGAGCCACTTCAGCGCCTCACCCATCGCGTTGGCGTCTGCCTGGACCTGTTCGAACGTGTCGTTGTCCATGAAGTGCCAGAATTCGCCGTCGCTGTAGAGATACTGCAGGTCACGGTCGACGACGTCCGCCGCCTCGACCGTCTCGCCGGACCGGAAGGTCTTTTCGAGGACCCGGCCGGTCTTCAGATTGCGGATCTTCACCCGGTTGAACGCCTGGCCTTTGCCGGGCTTGACGAATTCGTTTTCAATAATGGTGCAGGGGTCACCATCGAGCAGCAGTTTCAGACCGCCGCGGAATTCGTTCGTGCTGTAAGTAGCCATGCGATCCTCGTCAAAACAAAAGAGCAACCAAATCCCCGAATGATACTCTCTTCGACCTCGCACTTGCAGCCCACGCAATGGCAGCGCGAGCTCGCCGACGCCATCAACAGCCCGAGCGAGTTGCTGACCGCGCTGGACCTGCTGCCGCGTGATCTGCCAGACGTGGATCTCGCCGAGCCAAACCCTTTTCCGCTGCGCGTGCCGCGTTACTTTGCCGGGCTGATGCGGCGTGGCGACGCCCACGACCCCCTGCTTGCCCAGGTCCTGCCGAGGCGGGCCGAACACCTGGCGCGCGACGGCTTCGGTCGCGACCCGGTCGGTGACCTGGACGCCCTGCACGACAACGCCGTGCTACAGAAATACGGCGGACGTGCGCTGGCGATCACGACCGGTGCCTGTGCCGTGCATTGCCGCTACTGCTTTCGCCGGCATTTCCCCTATGCCGAGCAGACATTGATCCGTCAATGGCAGGCCTCGCTGCGCACGCTGCGCGGGCTGCAGGACGTGCATGAGCTGATTTTGAGCGGCGGCGATCCGCTCAGCCTGTCGGATGCGCGCCTGGCGCACCTGCTGGTCGAGGTGGGACAGGTTGCACAGCTGACCCGGCTGCGCATCCACACGCGGCTGCCGGTCGTGCTGCCCAGTCGCGTCACGGCCGATCTGTGCGCGTTGCTGCGCGAAACCCGCCTGCGCGTCGTCATCGTCATCCACGTCAACCATCCCAACGAGATCACGCCGCAGCTCGGCGGCGCCCTCGCCCAACTGCAAAGCGCCGGCTGCACCCTTCTCAACCAATCCGTTCTGCTCAAGGACATCAACGATGACGCCGATACGCTCATGAACCTGAGCGAGTCGCTGTTCGAGGTTGGGGTGATGCCGTACTACCTGCACATGCTGGATCCCGTGGCAGGGGCGGCGCATTTCGACGTGGACGAACTGCAGGCCAGAACGCTGTTGCGGCGAATCCGCGCGGGTCTGCCGGGCTACCTCGTGCCGCACCTGGTGCGCGAGGTTCCCGGCGCGGCCAGCAAGGTCCCGGTGACGCCCTGAATCGGGGCGCCCCGAGGCTGCAATTATTGACGGTGTGCGGCTAAACTTGCCCCGTGGCAGGAGGTTGGCGCATCAGGTCAACGAAAATCTGAAGCGCGTCGCCGAATTGACGGCGGCTGCATTACGACAAAATTCACCGGCTGACTGGCAAGCACATTGACCGCTAAAGACGACACCAATCGTGGGCCGCAGGCGATTCCGGGCGACGGCACGTCCGCCCGCCCACTGCTCGGGCTGCAGATTCCCAAGCAGTCCGCGCCAAAAGCGGACAACCTGTTGCTGGATCCCAAAGAGACGGAGGCTTGGTTCGAATCGCTGCCGATGGCGAATATTGGTGAGACCGCTCGCCAGATCTACAGCACGCTGGTCGAATTCAACCGTATCGAGCTGCCGGATCTTCTGCGGACCAAGACCGTCGAGAAATTCCGCCCGCCGGTCGAATACATCACCAGCAATCTGCAAAAACACTACATCGACGTCGGACTGCCGCTTTCCACCAAGGGCTCGAAGACCGCAGCGCTCGCGCGCGAGTTGCAGAAAGAACTGGCCAGCTCCTACAAGATCGTCGTCGAGCGCATGATCTCCGGCGCCAGTACCGGATTCGACCGCCGGCTGCTGATCATCGCCCTACATCGGGCTTTGTACTACCTGGGTCAGATGCTGCTGCAACATGCGCTCGTCTACAGTGGCTGGCCGGAGGGGATGTGGCGCGAGATCAACAGCATCTACGCCTATGCGTCGCAAAACAACATTCACCACGTACCGGTGAAGGCAGACGACGGCCGACACAACAACGCCAGCTCGACGATCGAAGACCTGTTCAAGGAGCTGATGCTGTTCGCCAGCTCGACACCACACCGGCTGCGCCAGAGTCATGCACGGCTCTTGTTCGCGCACCTCGACGAATGGGCGCGATACACGACGATTCTTGCCGAAGACGATGGCGGAACCAGCCTGGGCCGCTTCAACGTCGACCTGTGGGCGGACTCGTCGCCAATGCATAACTCGCTGCGCACGCCGGTTCCGGGAAAGCGCATCGCCATCCTCGATGTACGGGAGCTGTTGAAGAGGCTGCGCACCGATTTCGAACAGGCACCATGGGACAGTCGCACCGGCTCGCAGGACAACAAGGCCGTTATCACGCGACCGTTGCTGCGCCTGCTGATCATGGCATGGAGCCGACCGCCCGATCGGCGCTTCGTGCGCACCAAGCTCAACTTCGATCTGCGCGTGGTCGCAGGACTGCATGCCATCTACGGCAACCTGCAATCGGATGGCGACGTCCCCTACGCCACGACCCGCACGTCGGTATTTTCGCTCGATGAGACAGACTCTCCGGAAGCCGGTGCCAAACGCAAGGTCAGGTGGACGTCCGGCAGCCTCGAAAACGTGTCGCTCGCCCCGCTCGACAGCGATCTGACGACCGATTCTCTGTTCAACGAGACCCAGTTGACCGCCGGATACGGTGTGCCCGCAAGCCGGCTGGAAGAATTTGGCGAACCGAGCAACGACGGCCAGGCGCCGAGTGATCCCGAGCATGCAACACACGCGGTGAAGACCGTGAACGAAAGCGCCGGGGGATACTGCATCCGCTGGCGCGGTGATGGTATTCCCCGCGTAAAGATCGGCGAACTGATCGGTGTGGAATCGCCCTCTGACCGCAGCACCTACGGCCTCGGCGTGATCCGCTGGATGAAGCAGTTCGACCCGGTTTCGCTCGACCTGGGCCTGGAGGTGATCTCGACACGATGCGACGCCGGGGACGTGCGCGAACATCGCAAGACGGGTCCGCGGGGCAAGGCGCCGTCGTTCAAATGCCTGGTGATAAACGACACGGACTCCGCGAGTAACGCAACTGCCAGCCTGATCATGAGCACGATGAGCCTGCAAACGGGCGTAGACTTGACGCTGAACGTTGGCGCACAGGAACAGACAATTCGTCTGACGAAACTGGTGGAATTCAGCAGTGCATTCGCACGGTACCACTTTGAAACGGTCAAGACTGACGATAAGCAGTCGGAAGGTGGCGAACGGCCCGGAGACGAATTCAACGATCTCTGGGGTAATCTCTAGTCGATGTCGGCGCGCGTTCGCATCCCGGCCGCGGCTGGCCCGATTGCCGACTCACGGCGGGAGGCAGTAGGTGCTGGCTTCCTTCCCTGACCCCAACTCCGAAATGCGGGATGCCATCGAGACGCCGGTCGAACTGCTGGTGGTCGGATGCGAACTCGGCGTGGCTGATGGGTTCGCCAACGCGCTGCGCAACCAGGGGCAGGCCGCCCACCTCAAAACCGCCGAGACGATCGAAAACCTTGCATCGCTGCTGGACGGCAACACCGCCGAGCTGGTGGTGATCAATGCCGACGCGCAAACTGTCTCGCCCATCGAGGCGATCGGCAAGATTCGCGCACAGAATCCGGCCGCCAGCGTTTTACTCGTGTGCAAGCACCCGCCCGACGCGCGATCCATGGCAATCGAACATGGCTTGCAGGATCTGATCGACATCCGTTTTGAAGACCATATCGCGCTTGCCGTGCGGCGCGAGCACCAAACGCTACAACTGCGGCGCGACGTGGCACGATTGAAGCGACAGCTCGACGAGGCCGAGGAACGCAGCAACCTGCTCGTGCAAAGCTCGCGAGATGCCATCGCCTACGTGCACGAGGGCATGTATCTCAATACCAACCAGGCCTATCTCGACCTGTTCGGTCACGAGTCAGTCGACGAGATCGATGGATTGCCGATCATGGACATGATCGATGCGGATTCTCGCGGCCGATTCAAGGCCGCCTTGCGCAAGGTCGACGAGAACGGCAAGCATATTGAGGAATTCGGTTGCGTCACGTCGGAAGGCAAGTCGTTCAATGCCCGCATGGAGTTCTCCACGGCCAGTATTGATGGCGAAAGCTGTACCCAGGTGATGATCCGCGACCAGGCGCAGAGCCTGGCTCTGCAAAAACGCATTGAAGAGCTGACCAGCAAAGATCCGCAGACCGGCTTTTTCAATCGTCAATCGTTCATGGAACGACTCGAGGCCCTGATCGGTACGCAGCCAAAGAGCGCCAGGTCGTATGCACTGGTGCAGCTGTCGATCACCAATTACCCGGCGATGCGCGAGGCCTGCGGTTTCGGTTGTGCCGAGCAGATGCTCGTGGAAGCAGCCAGCGTACTTGCTGCAACCGCAACCCGGGCGCACACGCTGGCGCGCTTTGGCGACCACGACTTCATGATCCTCTGCGGCGACGACGAGCCCGCCCTGGAAGTTGCCGAACGCTGCCTGCACAATCTGCGTGGCCACGCGTTCAAGAGCATCAAGGACGCCCCTTTGAAGCCGTCGTACTCGATCGGCGTGACCAAGGCCGACAAAGGCACGGAGATCACCGCACACGAGTTGATCAACCGCTCGTGTCGTGCCACCGGCATCGCACGTTTGGACGGCGACAACAAGGTTGTGTTCTTCAACGACCAGATTCCAGGCGACACCAGGCATCTGGCGGAAGCCGACGCGGCCGTCGTTCGACTGATTGACCATGCATTGGCGAACGATGGCTTTCGGCTCAAGTACCAGCCCATTGTCAGCCTACAGGGTGACACACGCGAGCATTACTCCGTGTACCTGCGATTGACGGACGAATCGGGACGGGAACTGGTCCCCGATGTCTTCCTCTCACCCGCCCGCGACGCGAGCCGGCTTGCGGAGGTCGACCGCTGGGTGGTGCGCAACGCAATCCGCGAACTGGCGAGCCATCGTCGCGACGGCAAAAAAGTCGTCTTCTACATCATTCTCTCGCGCGCCGGAATCGAGGATGACTCGATGCTGCTGTGGATTGTCGATTGTCTGCGCGAGTTTCGCGCCAAGGGGTCGTGGCTGGTGTTCCAGTTCCGCGAAGGCGATCTGCGTCACAGCCTCGTCCCAGCGAAAGAGTTGGTGAATGGTCTGCGCAAGGTCAACTGCAAAATATCCGTCAGCAATGTGACCGACTATGATGCGACCGACAGCCTGCTCCAGCACCTCGATGTGGATGTCGTCAGGTTGTCGCCGGAACTGATGCGCGATTTGACGAACGATACGCAGAAGCAGGAGAAGATGGCGGTCATAAACCAACTCCTGCAGGAAGCTGGTTACAAAACCATCGCGAGTGGCGTAGAGGACGCTGGCAGTCTGGCCATCCTCTGGAACGTCGGCGTCAATTACATCCAGGGTTACTTTCTGCAGGAACCGTCGAGCACGATCACGTTCAGCGAAGAGCACGAAGCCTGAGCGATCGGCAATCGATCACCGGGCGGACACAGGGATGGCTTTGTTCGCACGCGGAAGCGGCGCATGCAGTTCGCACCGAGCCTTGGCCGGCAACAGAAATGCGGCCTGAAGCCGTTTACGGTGAATGCGAAGGGGCGGCAAACAAAAGGCCCTCGTCAGGGCCTTTCTTCAGGTGCTTGTCGTGTTCGTACTACCAGGGCATGAACGCGTTCATGAACGACATGGGTCGCCCCACGCTGTAGCTCAACCGCCCCATGTCCGCCTGCATGTATTGCGTGGCACGACCCATCGTGTGCGTCGCGTGGGTCATTGACTGGATAGCCCCGTCCATCGAATCCAGGTTTGCCAGCATGGGCTCAAGCGTCGCGACCTTGTTGTCGATCGAATCCATCGTCACCGTCATCGCGCGCACGTTGGCCGTCAGCTGACCCATGTTTTCGGACACGTTCTGCATGTTACCGGACAGCGTCGTCATGTTCGTGTCGACACTGATCGCGAGGTAGTGAACGTCTTTGGCCAGGTTGTAAATCAGATAGAAACCGTAGGCCGCCAGAATAATGAATGCGAATAGCGACGGATAAACGATGAGTTCCCAGCGACGCGCGCTGGATTCGAACACCTCCGACAGCCGGGCGTATTCGGCATTCGGATCTACCGTGTTGTCTGCGACTTCGTTCGCGTGGCTCACGACGCTTCCCCGGCAATCGGCTCTTTAACTGTATATAAGCTACCACAAATACACCGAAATGCGGTACGGAAAGCTTTTGCCGCAGGTCAGTCCTGGCTCAGATACCGGTGACGTTCATCTCCTACTTTCTTTAATATTTCAACAACTTGTGAAAGTTTCTGGCGATCCCCGGACTGCCGAAGCCGCACCCCGGCCTCGTAAAAGGCATCGAGCGCGAGCACCTGCTGTCCCATGGCTTCATAAAGGTTGCCCAACTCGCCAAAAATGTCGGCATCCGTCGGGTCATCCGACAACAGCTCCATGTAGCCGGCCTCGGCGGATTCGAAGTCGCCGTTCCAGAATGCGTGCCGTGCCGCCTGCAGACGCGCCTCCTTCGACTGCACCTGGCCGGCCGGCGGCGCGGTCAATGCGTCGCCCGACCCGCCCGCCGGCGCGCCGGTGCCTGGATGGCCCATTACGTCATAGATGGGGATACTGCCGCCGATCAACACCGGTTGCCGGTGCGCCGATGCCGGTGCCTGCTCGCCGGCTGCCGCCGGCGCCTGGTCCATCGGCACGAATGGGCCTTCGGCGGCGCGGTCGGGCATCCCGGCGGGCCCCTGCGGTGCCTGTTCGTCAACGGTCGCCGAAACCTTCGCCTCTGCCCCCTGCCGGTCAGAAGGACCGTCCCCGTCGAACACCATGAAACCGGCAACGACGAAAACGGCGAGGGTCACCAGGATCAGATGCCCGGCGAGCCAGCTCAGCGCCTGGATCAATACACCGGCCGGCATGACGGATCAGCCGAGAACATCGGCGTACAGCACAGCCGCCAACGCATTCCACTCCGCGGCACCTTTGCCACGAGGCTCCTGTTCGAAGACCGTCAAACCCTCACTGAACGAGCGTCGGAACACGGTACGCTGGGCGAGCCGCGGCTTCAGGTACCGGATACCCGGCAACGACACCAGAGCCGCGGCGGCCTCGTCGGATTCCCTCACGGCCCGGTGTGTGTCTGCGCGGTTGATGAAACCGAGCACCTCGGGCGGTCGTTTGCGCTCGATCGAACCGAGATAGCGCAGAAAGCGCTGTGTCGACCAGATGTCGGCCTGACTCGGCGGCACCGGCACCACAACCCGGTCGGCGATGGCGAGCGCGTGGCGGAAGTTGTCCATCGACGACGTGCCGACGTCGATCAACACCTCGCTGTACTGCTCGCGAAGTGCCTTGTCGGTCAGCGCCGTGGTTGCCAAGCGCACCACACCCGGCTCGAATCCCTCCTCGCGCCGCACCTCCAGCACATCGGTCAGCGTGGCCTGGGGATCGGCGTCGATCACGGCCACGCGCCGTTCGGCCAGCGCCAACCACACCGCCAGATTGAAGGTGACGGTGCTCTTGCCGGATCCGCCCTTCAGGCTGCCGATTACCGTGATCATGTCGGCATTGGACGGCTGTCAGGATCCACTGCACCAAGAGCAGACCGAAGCGCCTCCTTCGTCGAACGTCGTGACCCAGCCGGGAAGTCCTGTACTGCGCTTCTGTTCGGCCGTCGACTCCGACGCCAGGTAGGCGTTACGTGTGCTCTGACCATAATTCGCCGGACGGAAACCCGGCGTGTTCGCAGGATTGGCGAAGGTACCGGGCACCGGTCGCAGCTGCCAGGGACCTGCGGCGGCGACCCGATTCCCGAACGGAGGCATCGGGGCACGGTAGCCAGGCACCGCTGCACGCGCCCACCCTGGCGGTGCGTAGGCGAACCGAGGCGCGGCAGCGGGCGCAACGGGACGCCAGCGTTCAAAGGCAGGCGCACGGGGAATACCGGCAACCGGAGCCGGTTCAAACGCCTGCGACGACGCCAGCGGCTGGGACGGCGGCAACCCCTCGAAACGGCGGGCGACTGGTGGATACGCGACCGGTGGGTACGCGACTGGCGGGTAGGCATTCCAGGGCTCATTGACCGGACGCCAGGCGTACTGGTTCGCGAACATCTGCATCGGATTCGGCCAGGTCTGCGACATCACGCCGAACGGATTCGCTCCCCACATCGGTGCCATCGGCCAGCCTGGCGAGGCGTAGCTTGGGCTCGGGCCGACTGGCGGCACCGGGTAGCCACGGTAGGCAGGCGCCGGCGCCTGCCAGGCAACCGCCGGATCGAACTCGGTGTACAGGGGGCGTCGGGCGTCGCGGCGAACTTCAGCGAACCGTTGTGCGAGGCGCGCGGTCCGCGGCCGGAACGACGGCACGTTGGCGACCCGTCGCGCCCGCAGCTGACCGGCGGGCGACGCACCGAATTCAGTCGCCGGACGCCATTGCGGGCCAAATCCCTGCGCCGCCACACCCGACGCAAACCCGCAGCCGATGATCATCGCACCGCTCAATATCACCACGTGCACTTTACTTCTCATGCTGAACCTCGTCTCAATTCTGTGTCGCCCGCCGGGGCACCGCATCGCGCGTGCCCGATGCCCTCGGCATGGCGCAGGTTGTCCCCTGGTCAGCGCACTGGCCAATAGCTGCCGTAGGGCAGGTAGGGCGGCGCCGGAACATAGCGTTGCGCCGCATACGCATAGGGATAGGGTTTGAATGTCGCCGTGTAGGCAGATGACGTCCGCTCGTACGGCTGTTTGTGCCGGGTCGATGCCGGTCGGAAACGCGATTCCCGGGTCTCGGCCACCGGCGGGGGGAGTTGCTTGGCCGTCTCGTCCGACGGCGTCGCCGGATCGTGTGGCCGGAACCTTCTGCCCATGGCGTCACTGTTCAACGGCACGCCTCGGGGGACGATTGAAAAACTCGTCCCCGGAGCAGGTGCCGGCAGACCCAGCGGGTAGGCGAGCCGACCGGCGGGACGCGTGCCGTGGGCGGCCTGGCGCACCATTCTGTGCGGCCGCCAGCGCAATGAAGCCGTCTGCCGCGCCGTTGCGGTGACGGGACGGAAGAATACCCGCTTCGCCGTTGGAGACGCGTGCGTCTGCGATCCACCTGATGCCGCGACCGCGGGCTGCGAGGCAAGCAGAACCACCATGACCAAACCCGCCAGACTGTAGGCCTCGCCCACGGGCGCTGTCCGTTTGATCATTTTCCCCCCTGTGCGACGCCACAAGTCGCAGCGCCCCGCGTTCATCACAATATATACGGACATGTTGACATGTCAATCACAACATATTGTGGACAAGGCTGGGGATAGTGCTGTGAAAAACTGTGCATGGCCTGTGCATCGCGCGTTTAGGAATGGCGACGCAGCTTGGCTTTCAGCCACTTACGAAATGTGTCCACAACGCCGCGGCGTGGGCATCGGCAGGCAATGCAGGTGGGCCGCCGGTATCGCGCGATCAGCCCCCCCTTGTCGAAGGCATCACCAGATCGGCCACGGCGGCACGGGTGTCGGTGGCATCATCGGCGCCGGCGGCAACGGGGGATACGGCAGCGGCGGCATCGCCTGCTGCTGCCACTCCTCTGCCTGCAGTTCCTCGTAGGTCTTGCGCCGGCGCGGCTGGGTTGGCCGGAACTGGGACTGGTCGGTTGTCGACGAGGCGCCACCGTCGGACTGCGCAGGCAGGCCGCTGCCCTGGGCATAGGGCGATTCGGCCTCGTCCGGCCGAAACCGCAGTCCGAGTTCCTGTCCGCGGGTGATCGGCACAGCCTTGCGCGCGCCGGCCCTGTCGCCCAGCACGATGGAGCCCCGGCTTGCTGCACGCGGCGCCGCCGCATGCTGCCGGCTTTTGCCGGCGACCCGCAGGCCGGGGTCTGCGCTTCGGTCCGCGGCGAGGTGCGACAGGGGTCGGAACTGCAGGCGCTTGGAGACCTGTGGTGCGGACTGCCAGGCGTAATTCGCTGCCTGTGCCGCCGACAGCGGCGCAAACGCCGGTGGCACGAGCCACAACAGCACCGCTGTCAGCAGTCCAGAAAACAGTCGCGCGACCAAGATCGTCCTCCCGGTTGCTGACCGCGCAACGGCACGTCGCCTGCGCGGTCATGGCGCCTGATTTCTAGTTTAGCCCGTCCCCGCCAGTTTTTCCGAGAGTTTTCAACTGGATACCCCGCCTTCCTGAAGCTTTCTTGCGATTACCCGCCACCTTCGGCCGAATCGCAGGCGACGGCTGGTTGGTGGATGACGCGGTTTTCTTCTCGGCCGGGGCTGTCTGTGCCTTCTGAGGTTCCTCCTTGCGCGGGGCAGCCTTTTTCGCGACCGCCTTCCGCGCGACCGTTTTCGCCGGGACCGTCGCGGCGGCCTGCGCAGCCGTTTTGGCCACCGAGGCGACGTCTTGCGTGACCGGCCGGCTCGCCGCCACGGGTCGCGGAGTGTCCTTGGCCGCCGGTGTCGGCTTTCGTTTCCTGGAATCAGTCGCCTTCGACGGCGGACGCTCGGCGGACGCATCCGCGCGCCTCACCCGGGCGCGCTCGGTTGCAGATACGCGCCGGGCCCCGGTGGTCGAATTCGCCGCAGGGCGCACGACTTTTTCTTTCTGCACAGACACATTCGCGCCGCCCTGGCGCGCCGCAGCTGTCTCGGCGGATGGAGGCCTGGCCGTCCGGGGACCGCGCCTGAACAATCCCGCGGTCATGCGCACGAGCGCGACCACCGCACCAATGGTCGTGAACAACACACTGGCAAATCCACCCCACGCCTTGACCCACAGGGGATCGCCCGCACGACGCCTTCCGGTGCCGCCGCCACCGCCGGGGCCGTCCGGGCCGCCGTCGGGTTCCTGCCCACGCGAGAACTTGCGGCACTGGGTCCCGGCGACCGCACACAGGGAATCTGCCGCCGCAACACAGCCAAGCGGAATGACGACCAGTGTCAGCAGCGTCGACACCAACACGCCGGACGCCAGCGAGATCGCCATACCCTGGAAGATCGGATCGAAAAAGATCACCGATGAACCGCACACCAGTGCCAGCGCCGTGATCAGAATGGGCCGGGTACGCGTCTTACACGCCGTGATCACGGCATCGACCACCGAGTCACCCTCCTGGATACGGTGCACCGAAAAGTCCACGAGCAGGATCGAGTTGCGCACGATGATACCGGCCAGCGCGATCCAGCCGATCATCGATGTCGCGGTAAACTCGCCACCCCAACCCATCTGGAAAAACAGCGTGTGCGCGGGAATGATCCCGAGCAGGGTCAATGGGATCGGCGCCATGATCAGGCCGGGAATGCGGAAATTGCCGAACTCCCACACGACGAGGATATAGATCAGTATCAGCGCGGCGCCAAACGCGATGCCCATGTCGCGGAAGGTTTCATAGGTGACGGTCCACTCACCGGCCCATTCGATCGCCGACAGGCTGTCGTCAGGCGGCGGTCCGGTGTAATAGATGTGATCGCACAGGTGAACGCCGTCGGGCGTCTTGCAGCCCAGTTCCATCAGCTTGTCTTCGACCTGCAGCATCCCGTAGATCGGCGCAGCCAGTCGGCCACCGACGTCGGCGACGACGTACTCGACCGGGCGGAGGTCCTTGTTGTAGATGATGTCCGCCTCGGTGCGACGTTCGAACACCCCGAGTTCGCGCAGTGGAACCCCGACGCCGGTCAGCGGTGACTGCACCAGGATGTCGCCGAGCCGGTTGATCTGCGAACGCTCCGCGAGCGGCACCTGGATCACGATGTTGACCGGCTCGTGCCCGGCGCGCTGCTTGACGTCGCCGAGCACGTAGCCGCCGAGCGCCATCGCGAGTTCGCGGTTGATGTCTTCGACGGTTATGCCACGCCGCTGCGCCTTTTCGTTGTCGACCTCGAAATGCCAGTAGTCGTACGGTTCGCGCATGTAGTTGTCGACGTCACGCAGACTCTGGGTCTGCGCAAAGATGTCGGTCAGGTCCTTGGCCACCTGACGGCGGGTGTCCGGGTCGGGACCATGCACCTCGGCAACGACCGACTGCAGGACTGGCGGTCCGGGCGGCATCTCGACGACCGAGAAACGCGCACGGGTGCCCTCGACCAGGTCCTTTATCTGTTGGCGCGCGTCGACGGCGATCTCGTGGCTCGAGCGATGACGCCGGTTCTTGTCCAGCAACTGGACCTGCACCTCGGCCTGCCAGGACGCCTGCCGCATGTAGTAATGACGCACCATGCCGTTGAAATCGAACGGTCGCGCGGTGCCGACATAAATCTGTGCGGCCGTCACCTCGGGCATGCGCCTGAGCCGTTCGGCGATCACGTGCGCCATGTTGCCGGTATCGGCGAGCGGCGTGCCCTCCGGCATGTCGAGCACGACCGAAAACTCCGGTTTGTTGTCGAGTGGCAGCATCTTGACCGCCACCCATTTGAAGTAGAAGAACGAACACATCACGAGCAAGGCAGCCCACATCGCGAGCCGGAACAGGCGCGCCTTGCGCCGGTCCAGGATCATCGGCATCAGGATGCGGCGATACAGCCCCTCGAGCCACTCGGCCTCGCGGAGCTCGCGCTTCTCCGCCGTTTCGAGGTAATGCATGGTTGGGCGGAACATGCCGTGGATCGCGAACCACGGCGTGAACACGAATGCCGCGAACAGGGAGATCCCCATCGCGACCGAACCGAGCACCGGTATCGGCAGCATATACGGCCCCATCATGCCGGTGACCGCACCCATCGGCAGCAATGCGCCGATGACCGTCAGCGTCGCGAGGATGGTCGGGTTACCGACTTCACGCACAGCGTCGATCGCCGTCGCCATGTCGGTCTGCCCCTTCTCGAGCCAGCGCCGGTAGATGTTCTCGACGACGACGATCGCGTCATCGACCAGGATGCCGATCGAGAAGATCAGCGCAAACAGCGAGACCCTGTCGATCGTGAAGTCGAGCAGCATCGCGCACAATATCGTGAACAGCAGGACGACGGGCACGACGAACAGCACGACGAAAGCCGGCTTGAGCGCGCGGAACGCAATCCAGACGAGGAAGAACACGAACATCGTCGCGATGAACAGCTTGAAGATCAGGTCGTTGACCTTCTGCTGCGCGGTCTTGCCGTAGTTACGCGTGACGCTGACGTTGACGTCGTTGGGGATCAGCCGGCCGCGCAACCCCTCGACGCGCTGCAGTATGGCCTCTGCAACCTTGACGCCATTGGTGCCCTTTTTCTTGGCGACCGCGATCGTCACCGCCGGCACACTGATTGCCCGATCCGGATCATCGCTCGCTGCACCCGTGTAGTAGGCCACGGTCTGCGACGCGTCTTCCGGCCCCTGGCGCACTTCGGCGACATCGTGCACGTACACAGGGACGCCATTGTGACTGCCAACCTGCAGACGGTTGATGTCGTCGACGGTCTCGAGGAAGGCACCGGACACGACCATCATGTGCGTGCCGCCGGATTCGACACCACCCATCTGCTGCTCGACGTTGCTGGCCTTGATCGCCTGCGCGACCTGCCCCAGGCTCAGGCCATACCCCGCCAGGCGCTCCGGGTAAACCTCGACCGTGACCTGCTCGGCGCGCCCGCCGACGACGAAGCTGTTGCCGGTCTCGGGGATCTCCTTGATGTTCTGCAGCACCGACTGCGCCAGCCGCCGCAGCTGCGAATCGTCGACGTCGGGGATACCGTCACCGTTGTAGTCCTTTTCCGACCAAAGGGTCAGCGTGACGACCGGCACGTCGTCGATGCCCTTGGCTTTTACCAGCGGAGGCATCACCCCCGGCGGTATGCGGTCCATGTTGGAATCGAGCTTGTCGTTGACCTTGACCAGCGACGGCTCCATGTCCTCGCCGACGTCGAACTGGACCGTGACGATTCCCATGCCACGTTGGCTGGCCGAGTAGACGTGATCGACGCCCTGGATCTCGTACATGATCCGTTCGAGCGGCTGCACCGCCAACGATGCGACCTGCTCCGGTTCTGCACCCGGGTACTGCACGATCAGGTCGACCATCGGCACCGAGATCTGCGGGTCCTCCTGGCGCGGCGTCGCCAGCAGACCGAGGATGCCGAGCATCAGCATCGCCAGATAGAGCAGCGGCGACAGCGGCGAGTTGATGAAGAACTTCGCCATGGCCCCGGCCATACCGAGATTGACCGGCGGGTGATTGGCGGAATCGGATCCGCCCGGCGGACGCTGCTCGAGATCGCTCATGGGTCTGTTCTAGATTCCGTTACGCTGCTGTCGCGACCGACCGCTCGGATCGACGGCCGGCGCCGGGCACTACTCGCCGCGGCTCCTGCTCATGATGTCCGGTCCGGGATTGGGATACACGCGGTCTCCCGGCGCGATCCCCGACAACACCATGGTCATGCCGTTGTCCAGCTGTTTGCCCTGGCGGATCATGCGCAATTCGGGCGCCCCCTGTTCGTTCTGGATGTACACCACCGGCAGGCTGCCGCGGTAGCGAATCGCCGTACTCGGGATCACCGGCAGCTGGCTGTTGTTGGGACCCGAGGTATCGGGAATCAGCACACGTGCGTACATGCCCGGTTTCGACACCCCCTGCGGTATGTCGAATTTCACCTTTATCGTGTGCCGCTGCACGTCGGCCATCGGAAAGATCTGTGCGACGCGCACGGCCACAGGCTCCGGGTGGTCGTCGAATGTCGCCGCGTTCTGCAGCACGCTCATCGGCTGCAGGCCCTGCGCAAGGCGGGCCGGGACATCCATCTCGATCTGCAGCCAGGTTACGTCGGCAAACTTCAGCAGGGGCTGGCCCGGTTGGACCGTGTCTCCCTCTTCGACGAACTTCTCCATGATCACGCCGTCGAACGGCGCCAGGCTCTTCGCATCGCGAAGCTTGGCGTCGATCGCGCGGATCTCCGATTGCGCCTGCATCATGGAACTGCGCGCCTGCTCCATGCGTGTGCTCGATGCATACAGGTCCGCACTGCGCTCGGCACCGCGGTCGCGCTGGCCGAAGAAATCCTCGGCAGGGCGTGTGAACATCTGGTCGAACAGATTGGGTATTGCCATGCCGCCTGGCGCGGATTTGGATTGCGGAGACCATAGCTCGCGCGAGTACTGGACCCCGGCATTGCGCAGCTCCGCGTCGGCGGCCGCGAGCTGCGCGTAGGCCGAACTGCGCTTGGCCAGAAGTTCGTCTTCCTCGAGCGCGACCAGCGTGGTGCCGATCTCGAACGCCTCACCTTCGATGCCGGCGATGAACTTCACCCGACCCGGCAACTGCGCCGCAAGCGTCACTTCCTTGAACGGCACGACGCTGCCACTGACCACAACCGTCGGGACCTCCGACGACTCCTTGACCACGAAGATGTCGTCATACTCGCGATCGCGCGACGACGCGGGGTGCACCGTCAACAGGGCGGCGGCGATGAAGGTTGCGATCAGTGTTTTTGGCATTCTGTCATTGAACCTGTGGTTGCAACGGCCCACCGCCCGGCAAAGGCATCCGTGCAGCATCCCCACCTTGGTGGCGGACGCTGTATCCCTGTCGTGCGGGACTGCAAAGCTGAAGCGTACGCGTCGATCCGCGGGACCTCCTGAAGTGCGCCGAAGGCCGAATCGACCACAGGGCTGAAACTGTCGAGGAAACCCTTCCAACCCTCTGAATACGCACAAGAATCATGCCCGGTTGCTCGTCACTAAACGGCCCTTGCGGGATCCGGTCCGAGACTTTGTGAGTGGTGGGATTATCCGTCAGTCCCGGTTTCAATTGCAATGCGCGAGTACCCTCGGTCGGGCGCCGGCGCGGGTCACCTCTGCCTTACTCCGGCAAGCATGAAAACGAACACCGATAAGCAGTGATGACCAGCCCGGGTTACCATGACGCCATCTGTTCTTGCGGACACGAGGAGTGAATTGCCATGCGTGGTGCCGGCCCCGTCATCGAGACCCGTCTCAAACACCTCGAGGCCCACCTCGAGCAGGAAAACCCGGTCCTGCTGACGACGGTGCAGAGCTTCCGGGAACTCGACGCGATCGCCTACCGCATGGGCCTGTTCAACCCCGAGCAGTCGTACGCGACCCAGATCCCCTGGTGGCCACTGATCTCCGTCCTCGGCACGTTCTCAGCCGGCAAGTCGACGTTCATCAACCACTACCTCGGCATGAAGCTGCAACGCAGTGGCAACCAGGCCGTCGACGACAAGTTCACCGTCATGTGCTTCAGCAACCAGTCGACGACACACGCGTTGCCCGGCCAGGCGCTCGACTCCGACCCGCGCTTCCCGTTCTACAAGATCAGTACCGAGATCGAAAAGGTCGCCAAGGGCGAAGGCTCGCGCATCGATGCCTACCTGCAACTGAAGACCAGTGCCAGCAAGGCCCTGCGCGGCAAGATCCTGATCGACTCACCCGGGTTCGACGCCGATGCGCAACGCACCTCGACGCTGCGCATCACCGATCACATCATCGACCTGTCGGACCTGGTGCTGGTGTTTTTCGACGCCCGCCACCCGGAACCCGGCGCGATGCGCGACACGCTCGATCACCTGGTCAGCAAGACCATCGCGCGCCAGGACTCGGGGAAGTTCCTGTACATCCTCAACCAGCTCGACACGACCGCACGCGAGGACAACCCCGAAGAGGTCGTCGCCGCATGGCAGCGCGCACTCGGCGAACGCGGCCTGACCGCGGGTCGCTTCTACACAATTTATAACCAGGAAGCCGCCAACCCGATCCCCGACGAGGCATTGCGCCGCCGCTTCGAATCCAAGCGCGACAACGATCTCAACGAGATTCACGAGCGCATGGAGCAGGTCGAGATCGAGCGGGCCTACCGCATCGTCGGTTCGCTGGAGAAGGTGGCGCGCGCTTTCGAGGCGAAGACCGTGCCGGCGCTACAGGGCATCCTCGACCGCTGGCGCAGACGCACGCTGATCGGCGACGTCATCGCCGCCGGCTTGTTGATCGCACTGTTCCTCGGCGTCACCAACCAGCTCGGCCAATGGGACGGCATGCAGCTCAAGGCGGCCTGGTGGGACTACATCAGCGCCACGCCGATGCGGCTGTACTTCGCGGCCCTGGGGGCCTACGTCGTCTGGCTGCTGGTGCATTTCGGCGTGCGCAAGCTCGCCGCGACCAGCCTGATGTCGGCGGCCGAACGTGTCGGGCAGCAGCTCGGAATACGTGGCAGCCTGAAGGAGGCGTTCCGAATCAACACCAGGCCGTGGCACAGCATCTTCAGCCGTCACCCGGTCGGATGGTCGCGGCGCAGCCGGCGTCACGCCCAGAAGGTGCTCGAAGACGCCGACCGTTACGTGCAGGATCTCAACGACCGCTTCACGAACCCTTCCGGCAACACACCCGTCGAGTTCACTGCCGCGCCGCTCGACGAATACGATCGCGACAGCATCGACGCACCGGCGCCGGCAAGGGCCGGCACCGCGGACTGAGAGGCAACCCCGGACGACCGACATGCGGCGCATCGGGGTCGATCTTGGCGGCACCAAGATCGAAGCGGTCGTGCTCGATGAGCATGGGGATGTCGTCGCCCGCGAACGCGTCGCGACACCGGTCGGTGACTACCGTGGAACACTGAGCGCCATCGCCGACCTGGTGGGACGACTGGATGGCGCCGCCGGCACGCGTTGCCGGGTCGGCATTGGGACGCCCGGGGCACTGTCGCCGGCCAGCGGCCGCCTGCGCAACGCCAACTCGACCTGCCTGAACGGTTCGCTGCTGCACCAGGACCTGAACGACCTGCTCGCACGCGAGGTGCGGATCGCGAACGACGCGGACTGCTTCACCCTGTCCGAGGCGATCGACGGCGCCGGCCGTGGCGCGACGAGCGTGTTCGGCGTCATCGTCGGTACCGGTACGGGCGGTGGCATCGTCATCGACGGCCGCCTGCTCGCCGGCATGAACGCCATCGCCGGCGAATGGGGCCACAACCCGCTGCCCTGGCCCCGCGACGACGAGCGACCTGGGCCCGCGTGCTACTGCGGCAAGCACGGTTGCATCGAGACATTCCTTTCCGGACCCGGACTCGCGCGAGACTACGCCGGCAACCCACGCGACAGCGCCGCGCGCGATATCGTGGCGCGCGCCGCGGCCGGCGATGCGGCCGCCGAGTCCTGCCTGCAGCGCTACGAAGACCGAATGGCACGCGCCCTCGCCAGCGTGATCAACATCCTCGACCCGGAAGTGATCGTGCTCGGCGGAGGGCTGTCCAACATTGAACGTCTGTACCGCAACGTTCCGGCACGCTGGCCGCGCTACGTGTTTTCCGATGTCGTGCGGACGAGACTCCTGCCGCCCCGACATGGCGACAGCAGTGGCGTGCGGGGCGCGGCATGGCTATGGCCGGCGTGACGTCACAGCGATGCGGCGAGCGCCTTCAGAGCCACATAGTTTTCGAGGAAACTGGTCGTGCGGTATTCGCAATAGGAATCATCGACGCCCGACACGTGCAGATCGTCGGAACGACCGGTGACCGCGCCCTCGATCCAGGCGCGAGCCGCGCGCACCAGGTGCAGCATCGTCGAACAATCCGCGAGATCGGCCGCATTGTCGAAATGTTCGATGGTGTCGGCAACGACGGCGGGCAGTTGCCAGTGCCGCATCAGCAGCGCCCCGGCGGCCCAGTGATCGGTGCCAAACCATTGTCTTTCCAATTCCACGACACGTGCACCGGGTTGCGACGCGTCCTCGCGCAGTAGCCGGTCCATATCCCCCGGCCGCAGGTGCACGAGCAGCAGTTCGCCCACGTTGTGCAACAGGCCAACCAGATAGGTCGCGGCATCGTCCGGCTTGGGCGTCAACGTGGTCGCGCGCGCGAGACCGGCCGCCATGTCGGCCGTGCCGAGCGCCAGGACCCAATACCGGGTCAGATCGAAACTGGGACAGGCGGAGGTGTCCAGACCGCCGCCGATCGCAAGCCCAAACGACAAATTTGCGACCATCCTCAGTCCCAACACGCGGACGATGGCCTCCTTGACCGTCAGCACCGGGGTGCGCGGCGAATAGAACGCGGAATTGGCAATGCCGAGCACCTTGGCCACGAGCGGCGGATCCTGCTCGATGACCTCCACCAGCCTGTCGATATCGACATCGGGATCGGTCGCCAGGGTAAGCAGGCGGGCCGCGCTGGCCGGCAGTGGCGGGATCGCCTCGGTGCTGATCAGGTGCTCATAAAAGCTGCGCTGCATGGGCTCGGCTACCACGTCGAATGACGACGCTAATTATGTCGTGTCTGTAGCGGCTGGCAACTGTGAAACTTGAGCAGGATTCGACGCCCGTCCGCAATCGATGGCTTTCAAGCAGCCCATGTGACTAAAAGATGGCCGCTTGTTGACAAGGTGTAAGTTCGACACTATTGTCGGTCGTGTATCCCTAACACTTTGTAGCCATGCGTTCGCCGAGCCAGACATTCAGCTACCCCTACCCGCACCCGGCGGTCACGACCGACGTCGTGGTGTTCACGGTCCGCAACAACAGGCTGGCGATTTTGCTGGTCAAGCGCGCCAACATGCCGTTCGCCGGGAGCTGGGCACTTCCGGGCGGTTTCCTCGACATCGACGAGGACCTTGACGCCTGCGCCGCACGTGAACTTGAGGAGGAAACCGGCATCGCTGGACTGTACCTGGAACAGCTCTACACCTTCGGCGCGACACACCGCGATCCCCGAGAGCGCGTGATCAGCGTCACCTATTACGCGCTGGTTCCCCAGGATGCATTGACTGCGCCGCGGGCGGCGAGCGACGCGTCGGACGTGGACTGGTTCGACTTCGACGCACTTCCGCCCCTCGCGTTCGACCATGCCGCGATCGTGCAAATGGCGCATCGCCGCCTCGTCGCCAAACTCGACTACTCGACGATCGCATTCGGCTTCATGCCGAAAACGTTCACACTGAGCGAGCTCCAGTGCGTTTACGAGACCCTGCTCAATCAGCCGCTCGACAAGCGCAACTTCCGCAAGCGCATCCTGGCGCAAGACCTGATCGAGGAGACCGGCCGCCAGCGACGCAACGGCAAACACCGTCCCGCACGCGAGTACCGCGCACGATTCGCCAAGCGCGTGGAGATCATCAAATGAGCACCCGGCCGATCGAATTCCGCGTTCCAGTGCCGCACGTCAAGGTCCCGGCGCACCCGGTCTGGCCGACGCTTGATGCGACCGAGAAGTCACACCTCAAGCGCCGCATCAAGGAGTTGTTGAAGGCCAACAACGCAATCCTCGTGGCGCACTATTACGTCGACGGCGACCTGCAGGAACTGGCCGAGGAGACCGGAGGCTGCGTCGCCGACTCGCTCGAGATGGCGCGCTATGGGAGCACGACGGATGCCGCGACGCTGGTCGTGTGTGGCGTCCGCTTCATGGGCGAGACCGCGAAGATCCTCAACCCGGAGAAGCGCGTGCTCATGCCCGACCTCGGCGCCACCTGCTCGCTCGACGAAGGCTGCCCGGCCGACCTGTTCCGCGAATTCTGCGACCGCCATCCCGAGCGCACCGTCGTCGTCTATGCCAACACCAGCGCCGAGGTGAAGGCGCGAGCGGACTGGATGGTCACATCGGGAATCGCGCTGCCAATCGTTCGCCACCTGCACGAACGCGGCGAGAAGATCCTGTGGGCACCCGACCGCCACCTGGGCCACTACGTGCAGCAGCATACCGGTGCCGACATGCTGCTGTGGGAAGGCAGCTGCGCCGTACACGAAGAATTCAAGGGTTTCGCACTCGAACGCCTCAAACGACTGCATCCGGAAGCGGCCGTGCTGGTGCACCCGGAGTCGCCGCACGAGGTCCTCAGCCAGGCCGACGTGGTTGGCTCGACGACCGCGCTGATCAAGGCCGTGGCGCAGTTGCCGAACAAAGAGTTCATCGTCGCCACCGATGACGGAATCTTCTGGAAGATGCACCAGCTGGCTCCTGACAAGAAGCTGATTTCGGCACCCACCGCCGGTGCCGGCGCCACCTGCGAGTCGTGCGCGCATTGCCCGTGGATGGCGATGAATTCCCTGCAGAACCTGGAACAGGTCCTGATCAGCGGCGAGAACGCGATCGAGGTGGCTGCGGACGTTCGGCGCAACGCCGTCAGATCCATCCGCCGCATGCTCGACTTTGCGGCCGAACACAACATCAGTGGCGCCCTGCCCGGCCGTTGAACATTTATCGGTTCGCGCCAAGTGAATCCGCGCAATGTGGACGGAGGCCTCTGGCAACCCTCCATGTCGCCTGCGCCGTGCCGCCCGGGCACCAGTATCCAGCCGGGTAGAGGTATGACCCGCTTAATGACCACAACTGCACAGGAGCCCTGACGATGTTCGCGACAGCCAAGATCGGCCGCAGTCTGAGCAAGCAGGCCTACAAAACCGAAGTCAGTGAACTGCGCACCCAACTGCTCGAGGCACAGCTCGCCCTGAAAGAAAAGGACGTACCCGTTTACGTGATCATCGCCGGCATCGAGGGTGCGGGTAAGGGTGAAGTGGTCAACCGGCTCGACGAATGGCTGGATGCGCGCGGCGTCAACGTGTACGCGTTCTGGGACGAGACCGACGAGGAGCGGCAACGACCGCCAGCATGGCGCTTCTGGCGCGCGATGCCCGGGCGCGGCGAGATCGGCGTGTTCTTCGGTGGTTGGTACCAGTGCCCGATGGAACAGGCGTTCAAGGGCAAGTGGAGCGATACCGATCTGGAACAGTACCTGCGGGGCGTACGCGAACTGGAACGCATGCTGATCAACGACGACGCGGTCATCGTCAAGTGCTGGTACCACTTCGCGGAAGATGTCCAGCGCAAGCGGCTCAAGTCGCTTTCACGCAGTGACCGCAGCCGCTGGAAGATGCTGCCGAAAAAGTCCAAGTTCAGCGAACAATATGCCAGGTTCGAGGAGGTTGCCGATATCGTGGTACGCGAGACCGACATTGGGCGCGCACCCTGGCATATCATCGAGGCGACCGACGGCCGTTACCGTGATACCACGACCGGCCGCATTCTGGTCACGTCGATGCAGCACGCACTCACCGCCCCGGAACACGACGAGCGCCGCCTGCAGGATTCGCCGTCCGGCAGCAATGGCGACATCCTGCCGAACTCGCCCGAGGCACGGGTCACGTTGCTCGATCGCATCGATCTTGACCAGACCATCGACCGTAACGACTACCGCGAGCGTCTGGAAAAACTGCAAAACGAACTGAACGAGTTGGCGTGGAAAGCCTACTCCAACAAGATCTCCACGGTGCTCGTGTTCGAAGGCGTCGATGCGGCCGGCAAGGGCGGAGCGATCCGGCGCGTCACCCAGGCCGTCGATTCACGCCTGCGCGAGGTGATACCGATCGCGGCGCCGACCGACGAGGAAAAGGCCCACCACTACCTGTGGCGCTTCTGGCGCCACGTGCCGCGCGCCGGGCGTATGACCGTCTTCGACCGCTCCTGGTATGGCCGGGTGCTGGTCGAAAGGGTCGAGGGTTATACCAGCCACGCGAACTGGGCGCGCGCCTATCTTGAGATCAATGATTTCGAGGAACAGCTGACCGACGCCGGCGTGATCGTGCAGAAATTCTGGCTGCAGATCAGCAAGGAAGAGCAGCTTTCCCGCTTCGAGGCACGGCAGAACACGCCGTACAAGCGCTACAAGATCACCGAAGAGGACTGGCGCAATCGCGACAAATGGGACGAATACCGCGATGCGGTCAACGAGATGCTGGCCCGTACCAGCGCGCGTCACGCGCCGTGGAACCTGATCGCCGGCAACGACAAGCGCTTCGCGCGCATCCAGGTGCTCGAAACCGTGGTCAACGCGCTGCGCGAACGGGTCTAGGCGCAGCCGGCGCAGACGACGGCGGCATGTGGGACCACGCGCTGTTGAAGCAGTTGCACCAGGGCACCGTGGTGCTGTCGATCAGCGGCTTCCTGTGGCGTGGCGGGCTGATGCTGGTCGACTCGCCACTGCTGTATCGGCGCTGGATGCGCACCTGGCCGCACCTGATCGATACCCTGTTGCTGACGAGCGGCGTGTGGATGGCGGCAAACCTGCACCTGAATCCGCTGACGACGCCCTGGCTGGCGGCCAAGCTGCTGGCACTGCTTGCCTACATCGCGCTGGGTTTCATCGCGCTGCGGCTGGGCAGGTCGCGTGCGCAGCGCATGGCGGCACTGGCCGCCGCCGTGGCGTGCTTCGGCTACATCGCGCTGGTCGCCGTGCGCCGCTCAGTCGTCCCGCTTTGAACTCGGCGGGGTCAGCGAATCGATCCGCACCGCGACCTGCGGAAGGTCGGGCTTGACCAGCCCGTCGCGCTCGATCGTGAAGTAGCGGTGGCCGTTGATCATCGCCGAGATGTCGGCGGTGCTGCCGCGGTAATCCTGCAGGATGACGCTGTACAAGTGCGCACCCACGAAGAGGGTGATCAGGGTCGCCAGCGTGGCGTGGACATGGGGCAGGTAAAAGCGCCAGACCAGCGGCGTGTCGGGCATCAACCAGCCGACGACGGCCTGTAGTGCGAGCACTACGAGCAGCACCAGGTACAGCAGCTTCCACAGCGGATTGTGGGCGAACCAGTTGGGCATTGGCGCCCTGCCCAGCGAAAGATAGAACAGGGCGCTGTCGCGAATGGCGGCGAGTTCGGCGGTCCCCGGCAGCATGTGTTCGAAGCGTTCCGCACCGGATCCGAACACACCCAGGAACAGCCGAAGCGCCAGAGCGAACACCAGGATTCCGGCACCGAGGTAGTGCGCGTCGGCGGCCGCAACGGCGACCGATGGCGCATTCGCGACCAGCCAGCCGGTCGATACCAGCAGCAGCGTCGCGAGCGCGAGCGCTGCGTGCGCGACCCGCAGCCAGCCACTCCATACCAACACCCGACGTATCTGTTCCGCCATCTCGATCCCCTCAAGCGCTTTCAGCCCCGAAGCGGGGCGCCGCGCCACCTTAACCTGCGACATGCCCCCGGTCGCCATGACAGACGTCAATTGGAAGCGGAAGGCGCACCGCCCGGCATCAGCTCCGGGCAGCAAGCAACCACGCCGCGATGAAATCCGCGACCGCGTCCGGATCGTTGAGCGGCAGGCTCGGCACGCCGTCAACCTCGTCCAGCGACGCTTCGTCGTCGGTCGCGACGGCGATCAGATCGGGATCGCCGTCGCAGCGTCTCGGCAGGCCGAGTGAGCGCCGGAACAGCTCGATCTTCGGCACGCGGGCCCGTGAGAATCCCTCGACCAGCACCAGGTCGAGCCCATCCCGATCGAGTCGCGCCAGCAAGGTCGGCAGTTCGGGCTCACTGAGCCCGTCGCGCTCCTCGACCAGGAACATCCGGTGCGGCGACGCCAGCATCACCTGGTCGGCGCCCGCCTCGCGCAGCCGGTACGAATCCTTGCCCGGGATGTCGATCGCAAAATCATGGTGAGAGTGCTTGACCACACCGCAGCGCAGGCCGCGCGCCTTCAGCAGCGGCAGCAGGCGCGTCAGCAGTGTGGTCTTACCGGTTCCCGAAGTCGCCACGAAACCCAGTACAGGCAGTGGTTCGTCGTGTGCCATGTGTGCCTCAGATCACGAAGTCCGCCACAGAATATGCCGGGCGGCGCCGGGTTTCAGCAACACGCGGTGCACGAAGCGTTGGTAGTCGTCAACGATGCCGCGCCACAAGATCACCGCCGACAGCGCGATACCCGGCAGCAGCAACAGACTCAACCAGGCGCTTTTGCCACTGGGCAGCACCCAAGCCACAAGACCAAGCAGGTACAGCGGCCAACTGAACAACAGGCCGCGCAGCGTATGTTTTATGCCCAACAGCAACACGATCCACGAGCGTCGCCTGCGCTGGGCGCTGCCCTTGTAGAGCGACTCGCACACCGCGCGCTCCAGTTCTCCGTCGACATCGTCGATGCAGCGCCCCACGTGCTCAAGCCGTGGATCGTAGGTCCTGTCAGTCACCCGGTGCTTCCATGGCGTCCACGATGAGGCGACGCAACTCAGGGACGCACGAGCCACAGTTTGTCCCGGCCCGAAGCGCTGCGCCGATTTCCTCCGGTGTCTGCAGACGCTGTTCCCGGATTGCCCGCGTCAGCGTGTTGGCTCCGACACTGAAGCAGGAGCATACGATCGCCCCTGCATCGCGTTCACCCCGCGGCGGCGTACCGCGCAGCAGCCGAGCGCGCTCGGTCGGCTCCAGACGTTGCTTTTTGAACAAGGCCACCAGCCAGTCGCGCGGCGGCAGGTTGTACCCGGGACCGATGATGATAACGGCATCCAGACGTCCGTCTATGATGCGCGCGCCGCGGTAGTTCAACTGCGTCGAGTCGTACAGTTCGCGCCACTCGGCGTCGACCGCTGTACCGCACAGCTGGTCGCGCGCGCGCGCCGCCCAGTTGTCGGGCGCGACCTCGCCCGCCAGCTCGTAGTGCCACAGCCCGTAGCGGCGCGCCTTGGACCAGTAAGTCGCGAGCTGCGGCTCGAGTTCGCAGCGGGTCAGCAAAAAGCCGTACCACACCGCACGATACGGCAGCACGCGGACCGGCGTGTGCTTGAACTCGGGCTGGCCCGACAGCGGGTCGCAGGCCGGATTCACCAGGCTGCCGACGCGCGCACACGCCGCGAATTGATCGTTCCAGTGCATCGGTGCGAATGCTGCGCCGACGGGCTGCGCGTTGCTGACCTGCACGCGCAGCACGGCCTCTCCCCAGGTGCTGATCACCGTCGCCAGTTCACCGTCGCGCAGGCCGACCTCGGCCGCATCGTGCGGATGCAGGGCGACAAAGGGCTCGGTGACATGACCGGAGAGCCGCGGCGACTTGCCGGTGCGCGTCATCGTGTGCCAGTGGTCGCGCACGCGCCCGGTGTTGAGCACCAGCGGGTACGCCTGGGCCGGGTAGCGGGCTGGCGGCCGCGGCGTGACCGGCACCAGGTTGGCCCTGCCGTTGGCGGTGAAGAAACGGCCGTTCTCGAACATGCGCGCCACCGTACCGCCGGGTGCGACGACCGGCCACTGCACCGGCTGCAGGCGGTCGTACGCGTCGTCGTCCAGCGTTGCCAGGCCGGAGATGTCGAAGTCGCGCTCGCCGCGGTTCTCGAAACCCGACAGGCGTGCATGCTCGCGGAATACGTCGGCCGGCGACGCGTAGTCGAACCCGGGGTATCCCATCCGTTTCGCGACCTCGGCCACGATCCACCAGTCCGGCCTGGCACCGCCAGGCACCGGCAGGAAAGCCCGCTGACGCGAGATGCAGCGCTCGGAGTTGGTCACGCTGCCGTCCTTTTCGCCCCAGGCCAGCGCCGGCAGGCGAATATGCGCGTGTTTCATCGTATCCGTCTCCGCCACGCAGTCGGACACGACCAGGCATTCGCATTGTTCGAGCGCACGCCGGACGCGGTTGCTGTCCGGCAGACTGACCGCCGGGTTGGTCGCCATGATCCACAGCCCCTTGACACGTCCGGCCTCCACCGCTCGGAACAGGTCGACTGCCTTCAGGCCCGGCTCTGCGGCAAGCGTCGTCGTCTGCCAGAAGCGGCCGACCAGTTCGCGGTGTGCCGGGTCCGCGATTTCCATGTGCGCGGCCAGCTGGTTCGACAGGCCACCGACCTCGCGCCCTCCCATGGCGTTGGGCTGCCCGGTAATCGAGAACGGACCGGAACCCGGCTTGCCGATGCGCCCGGTCAACAGGTGGCAGTTGATGATCGCGTTGCCCTTGTCGGTGCCGCTGCTGGACTGGTTGATGCCCTGCGAGAACAGGGTTACGACCCGCGCCGTATCGGCGAAGGCGCGGTAGAAGGCCTCGACGTCGGCAGCCGGGAGGCCACACTGTTCCGCGACACTGTGCACCGACGGCGTGTAGAAACGCGCCAGGCCGAGGGTCTCATCGAAGCCCTGGGTATTGTGCTCGACGAACGCCGCATCGGCGTGGCCGTTGTCGTACAGCCACGCGAACAGCCCGCTGAACAGCACACCGTCGGTACCGCTGCGCAGCGGCAGATGCAACGCCGCACCGTCGCAGCTCGACGTGCGCCTGGGATCGATGACGACGAAGCGCATGTCGGGTCGCTGTTTCTTCGCCGCCAGCATGCGCTGGTAAAGCACCGGGTGGCACCAGGCCAGGTTCGAACCGGTCAGCACGACCAGGTCGGCCTGCTCGAGATCTTCGTAACAGTTCGGCACCGTGTCGCTGCCGAACGCACGCTTGTAGGCAGCGACGGCCGACGACATACACAAACGGGAATTGGTGTCGATATTGGCCGAGCCGATGAAACCCTTCATCAGCTTGTTGGCGACATAGTAGTCCTCGGTCAGCAGCTGCCCGGAGACGTAGAAGGCAACGGCGTCGGGCCCATGTGCGTCGATCAGCGCCCCAAAGCGCTGCGCGACCGCGTCGAGCGCGCCGTCCCAGTCGGTCTGTCGGCCGTCGACCCACGGCTGCAGCAGACGTCCGTCGAGGTCGACGGTCTCGCCCAGCGCCGTGCCCTTGGAACACAGCCTTCCGAAGTTGGCCGGATGCTCGCGGTCACCGTGCACCTCGACCCCGCCGCCGGGGCCGTCCGGCATGCTTACCAGGACACCGCAGCCGACGCCGCAGTAAGGACAGGTCGTGCGGACCGGGCTAGAAGGGTCGCCCGTCGACGGGCCCGACGATGTCGTGCTGACCATCGCGCACCTCAGTGATTTTCAGCCAGTACGCCCACTTGCGGCATGTCGGCCAGACCGGTCTCGCGTGCGTGCTGCGCGAAACCGGCGTTCTTCCAGAAGAAGGCGCCGGGCATCGTCGTCGGCACGACCACGGCATAGAAGATTGCTCGACCGGCGATCGCGACCGCCAGTGCCAACAGCGCGACGGCCGTCCAGGACGCCAGGCCAACGACGCCCTGCGGACCCAGCCAGGCCAGGCCCTGCACCAGCACGGGCAGCACAGCGAGGCCGAGGTTGCGCGCGAGATAGGTCTTGCCGAAATCGGTACGCTGCAGGAAATGCCCGGCCTCGGCCTCGCCGCCGGCCGCACGCAGGTCGACGGCATGACGCCAGAGGCCGAACGCCTCGAGCAGCAGGCCGGCCGCGACGGGCAGCGCGAGCATTTGCAGCGTTCCGGCGTAGGGCGCCGCGTCGCCGAGCCCCACCGCGGCGGTGAACAGGCCGACAGCGAGCCCGCCAAGCGCCAGCATGTTGCCGTAGAAGGCGGTCAGCACCTGCCAGTGATGCCAATAGGGGCGCGCCGGTATGCGGTAGATCCGGTGCATGAAGTACAACGCGACGAGACCCGACGAGGCCGCGCCCCAACCGCTCGACGTCGCCAGGCCATCGACCAGCGCGCCCGGCAGCCACCCCGTCAGCTGAGGCAGGCCCTGGAACACGGCATACAGGCTTAGCAGGTTGTAGAACACCGCGACACCGGCCACCTCGCGGCTGACCGGCGAATACCGCAGGTTGTTGAACGCCCGGTAGAAACGGTGCGGCCGCCCGAGGTGCAGCGTCGACAGCACCAGGCCGAGCGTCTGCAGTCCGATCAGACCGAACACCATCAGCGGCCAGGCCAGCGGGTGACTGTCCGCGGTCGGCACGGCGAGGCCGAGCATCGGACCGAGGAACAGCGCCAGGAACGCCCCGACGACGGTCTGCGTGACCAGCGTGAACACGACCAGCGGATTCTCGCGCGTCGACAGCTTGCCGAGGTTCCAGCGCCGCGGACGGCCGTCGTCGGCGACCTTGGCCGTGTAGCCACCGCCCTCGCCCTGCTCGTCGCGCTCGTAGCGGATCGGCATCGAATCCGTGCGCCGCATCTCCCGTGGCAGACTGTTGACCTGCTGGAAGCGGATGTTCGGGTGCGTGATCTCCGGCGACGGAAAGCCCGGGATCCGCGTCTCAGTCTGGTGGCGGTACTCGGGTGTCGTCTCGACGATCCCGAAGTCCAGCGCGCCGGCCAGGCAGGCCGACGCGCACGCCGGTTTTAGCCCCACCTCGAGCCGGTCGACGCACATATTGCACTTCGACACGTGTCCGGCCTTGGTGTCCAGCTGCGGTGCATTGTACGGGCACACCCAGGTGCAGTAACCGCAGCCGAAGCAGATGTCCGGATCCTGCAGGACGGCGCCGTACTCGGCGAACTTGGTGTAGGCACGGGTCGGGCAGCCCTTCAGGCACACCGGATCGTCGCAATGGTTGCACGCCATCGAGATGTTCATCCGTGTGTAAGCCGGGTAGCTGCCGCCCTCGATGTAGCCGACCGAACGGAACGCCAGGTGCGGCGGCAGGTCGTTCTTCTCCGAGCAGGCCGCCTCGCAGGCGTGACATGAGATGCAGCGGTCGGCATTGAAGTAGAAGCCGTGCTGCTTGTAGCGATTCGGGTTGTCCGGGATCGACGGGTCGCCGTTGATGTTCAGCGACTTGCCGCGCAGTGCATGGCCTTCAGGCACGGTCTCGATCGACGTGCCGTAACGGTTCTCGCGGGGATGTTCGGCACGCGGCACCCAGGCGTAGTTTTGCTCTTTCGGTCTTGGCTGGAACATGAAAGCTACCTAGTAGGCGCGCGCGGCCTTGTTGCGCACCGCGGCAGCCGCCTGGTCCGCGATCGGCTCGATGCGCGCGGCGCACTGCTTGAAGGCCGGCTGCCTGGAATGTGGATCGAGCAGCCCAAGCGTCAGCCGATTGACACAGTCGTGGAAATGGAAGGGTACGAACACCATATCGTTCGGCACGCGCTGCGTGGTCTGCACCATGACCACGGCATCGCCGCGGCGCGACACGACGCGAGCGTACTCACCGTGACGGATGCCGAGTTCCTGCGCTGCATCCGGATTCATCTCCATGTACGGCGTCGGGCTGAACTTGTTCTGGTTGCCGACCTTGCCGGTGCGGGTGCGGGTGTGGAAGTGCTCGACGACGCGGCCCGAGTTGAACCAGAAGGGGTATTCCTCGTCCGGGCGTTCGTTGTTGTCGACGAACGGCAGTGCGATCAATCTTGCCTTGCCGTCGGGGAAAGCGAAGCGGCCGTCGGCGTACAGACGCCGCGTACCGTCACCGGAATCGCCGCCGGCCCATTCGCTGGGGCCGTCGGAGCACGGCCACTGCAGGCCGCGGTGCTGCTCGATCTTGTCGTAGCTCATGCCCGAGTAGTCCAGCATGCGCCCGCGCGACAACTGCCGAATCTCGTCGAACACCTGCTCCGCCTGGTCGGGAAACTCCATGCCGTCGGCCCGGGTAAAGCGGCTCGCCAGCTGGTTGAAGATCCACAGGTCGGCCTTCGCATCACCGGGTGGCTCCGACACCTTGCGGATCAGGTTGACGCGGCGCTCGGTGTTGGTCATGCAGCCTTCCTTCTCGGCCCACAGCGCCGCCGGCAGGTAGACGTGTGCGTACTCGTTGGTCTCCACGTCGCGGTAGGCATCCTGCACGACCAGGAACTCGAGCTTCTCCAGCGTCTTTCGGATACGCGCCGTGTTCGGCATCGAGGTCATGGGGTTGGTCGCGACCAGCCACAGGCCTCTGATCTGGCCGGTTTCGATCGCTGGCAGAATGTCGGTCATGAACATCCCACGCTTGTCCGGGAAGAAAGCGGGGTCGACGCCCCAGAAGCGCGCGATCTCGTCGCGGTCCTGCGGTTTCTCCAGCGCGCGGTAGCCCGGCAGCCCGGAACACGACGACCACTCGCGCGTGCCCATGGCGTTGCACTGGCCGGTGATCGACAGACTGGAGCCGCCCGGCTTGCCGATGTTGCCGGTGATCAGATTGAGGTTATTGATGCCGACGACGCCGTCGGAGCCGTGGGTCGACTGATTGATGCCCATGGTCCAGATGGTCATCGCGGCGCCGGCCTTCGCATAAGTCCGTGCGACGTTGCGGATCGTGTCCTCGTCGATGCCGCAGATGCGTGAGGCGGTCTGCGGATCATACTGAGCGACCAGTGCGCGAAAGTCGTCGAATCCGTCGGTGAAGGCATCGATGTAGGACTTGTCGGCCAGTCCTTCGTCGAGGATGACGTGCGCCAGCGCGTTGAGCAGCACGACATCCGTGCCGGGTTCGATCGGCAGGTGCACGTCGGCCATCTGCGCGAACATGGTCACACGCGGATCGACGACGATGATCGGAAACCTGCGCCGCTCGAGCGTGTCACGCAGGCGCCAGAAGATGACCGGGTGCTGCTCCGGCAGATTCGAGCCGAACGCCAGCAGACAATCCGTGTGTTCGAAGTCGTCGTAGCAGCCCGGGGGGCCGTCCGAGCCGAACGACCGCTTGTAGCCGGATACGGCCGACGACATGCACAGGGTCGTGTTGCCGTCGTAGTTGTTCGTGCCGATCACGCCGCGCGCGAGCTTGCCGAGTGTGTAGAACTCCTCGGTCATGATCTGCCCGGTCGACACGATCGAAAAGGCGTCGCGCCCGTACGCAGTCTGGATCCGCTGGATCTCGCTGGCCGTACGGTCGAGCGCGGCATCCCATGACACCGGCGTGAACGCGTCCCAGCGATGCTCGCGCATCAGCGGCGTCGTGCCGCGTCCGGCCGACTCGAACAGCTCATGTTCGAAGATGCCCTTGATGCACAGTTTGCCGCGGTTGACGTCGGCATCGGCCACGCCGCGCGACGCGACTGCCTTTCCCTTGCGGTCGATTCCCACTTCGATCGAGCAGCCCGTAGAGCAGTAGCCGCAGGTCGCGTACTTCCACTCCACGACGCCTTTGTCGGCGATCTTGATCGGGTTTTTCTTGTCTCGTCCGAACAGCATGCTCCCCACCCTCCGTTGCGCTGTGCCTGTCAGACGTCGAGCATGACCTTGCGCGGCATGGTCATGCCGGCGATCTTGCACAACTCCGGACCGTAACCGTGCGGGAACAGGCGGTGCAGGTAGCGGCGCGTACCTTTTTCTTCACCAAGTTCCTGCTTCATCGCCTTGAGCAGCCAGCGTGCCTCCGGCACCGCTTGCCGCTCTTCGTACCAGTCGCGTACAAACCTGACCATCGACCAGTGATCCGGGCCGAGCGTGATGTGCTCGCGCGCCGCGAGCGCCTCGGCGACGGCCGACGTCCAGTCCGACGGATTCAGCAGATAGCCGAGTTGATCGGTTGCGAGCACACGGCCCTCGACCTCGATGCTGTCGGTTTCGGCGGCGTAACGCGCATCTCCCATCAGGCGGCCGCCTCGCCGGCCTTCAACGCCAGGTAGACCTTGCCGTCCTCGACCCGGGTCGCGAAGACATTGGTGCAGCCCTCGTCGGGCCCGAGCGCCTGGCCGCTGGCGAGGTCGATCTTCCAGTTGTGCAGCGGGCAGCTGACCGACGTGCCGTGCACGATGCCCTGCGACAGCGGACCACCTCTGTGGGGACAGGCGTCGCGCAGCGCGAAAACCTGGTCGTCGCGGGTGCGGAAAATCGCCACGTCCATCGTATCGGTGCGGATCACGCGCGCACCCAGGCGCGGAATGTCGTCCAGCGCCGCGATCTCAATCCAGTCTTTCATCGTGTGGTTCCTCTACGTGTTGCGGCGAGCAGCCGCCTGCATCGACCGGCAGTCCGACGGCGCCAGTGCGAAGACCGACATCAGGCGATCCGCAACGGCTTGAACTCGTGCGATTGTTCACCTTGTGCCCGCGCCTTCCACGGATCGACCTGGGCGAATGTCTGGCTGTATAGGAAGCGCTCGCGCAGCACCTTGCGATTGTCGGCATCGTCGACCACCTTCTGCTTGATGTGGTTCAGCCCGACCCGTTCGACCCAAGGGGCCGTGCGTTCCAGGTAGTGTCCCTCCTCGCGGTAGAGCTGAATGAACGCGGCGCAATACTCCAGAACCTCTTCCTCGGTGTCGACCTTGCACAAGACATCGGTGACGCGCACCTTGATGCCGCCGTTGCCGCCGATATGCAGCTCGTAGCCTGAATCGACGCACACGACGCCGAAGTCCTTGATCGTCGCCTCGGCGCAGTTGCGCGGACAGCCGGAAACCGCGAGCTTGAATTTGTGCGGCATCCAGGACCCCCAGGTCATCTTCTCCAGCTGCACCCCGAGCCCGGTCGAGTCCTGGGTCCCGAAACGGCACCATTTCTTGCCGGCGCAGGTCTTGACCGTGCGCAGGGCCTTGCCGTAGGCGTGGCCGCTGACGAAGCCGGCATCCGACAGGTCCTTCCACATCGCCGGCAGGTCTTCCTTCTTGACCCCAAACATGTCGATGCGCTGGCCGCCGGTCACCTTCATCTCCGGCACCCGGTACTTGTCAGCGACATCGGCGATGGCGCGCAGCTCATCGGCCGTGCACAGACCGCCGAACATGCGCGGCACGACCGAGTAGGTGCCGTCCTTCTGGATGTTGCCATGCGCGCGTTCGTTGATGAAACGCGACTGGGCATCGTCCTGGTATTCGCCCGGCCAGTGTGCGAGGAGGTAGTAGTTCAGCGCCGGACGGCAGGCCGCACAGCCGTCCGGGTTCTTCCAGTCGAGCGCGTCGCGTACCGCCTGCATGCTCTTCAGACCCGAGTGTCTGATCGCGGCGATCACGTCATCGTGGCTGTGTTCAGTGCAGCCGCACATGCCCTTCTTCGACGGTGCCTTGTCGTAGCCCTCGCCGACCGTACCGGCGAGTATCGCCTCGACCAGTCCGGTGCAGGAGCCGCACGAGCTCGATGCCTTGGTGTGCGCTCGAACCTCTTCCAAGGTGAACAGACCCTTCTTGCCGATGGCATCGACGATGTCACCCTTGCACACGCCGTTGCAGCCGCATATCTCGGCGCCCGCCGGCAGCGCCATCACGCTGGCAGAGGCATCGCCGTGCCCTGCATCGCCGATGTCGTGCTGGCCGAACAGGATGGTGCCGCGGAAGGCCGATATATCGGTTTCCTCACGCAGCAGCGTGAAGTACCAGGTGCCGTCCATGGTGTCGCCATACAGCACCGCGCCCTTGATCCGGTTGTCACGGATTACCAGCTTCTTGTAGACGCCCTGCGCCGGATCCTGCAGCACCAGCGTTTCGTCGCCACCAGACTCGTTGAACTCCCCTGCCGAGAACAGGTCGACGCCGGTCACCTTCAGCTTGGTCGACGTGACCGAGCCCTCGTAGCGGCCGATGCCGATCTGCGCCAGGTGGTTTGCCGCGACGCGCGCCTGCTCGAACAAAGGCGCGACCAGGCCGTAACACTCACCGCGGTGCTGCACGCACTCGCCGACCGCGTAGATCTTCGGGTCAAAGGTCTGCATGGTGTCGTTGACGACGATGCCGCGTTCGCAGTGGATGCCGGCATCCTTGGCCAGCGTGACGTTGGGTCGGATGCCGACCGCCATGACGACCAGGTCGGCCGCGACCTCGCTGCCGTCGGCGAAGCGTACGCCGGTGACATGACCCTCGCCGAGGATCTCGGCGGTCTGCGCCTGCATCAGGAAGTTCAAGCCGCGCTCTTCCAGCGTCGCCTTCAGCAGCGCTGCGGCCGGCTTGTCGAGCTGGCGCTCCATCAGACTGTCGAGCAGGTGTACGACCGTCACTTCCATGCCGCGCGTCCGCAGGCCGTTCGCCGCCTCCAGTCCGAGCAGACCACCGCCGATGACGACGGCTCGGCTGTGGTTGGCCGCGTATTCCAGCATGGTGTCGACGTCCTTGATGTCGCGGAAACCGATCACACCCTGCTTGTCCGCGCCGGGCACCGGGATCATGAACGGCGTCGAGCCGGTGGCGACCAGCAGCCGGTCGTATTGGTGGCTGTCGCCGGCGGCGTCGATTACATACTGACCGACACGGTCGATCTCGGTCACCGCATTGCCCGTGTGCAGCGTGATGCCGTTGTCGCGGTACCACTCCAGAGGGTTCAGGATGATGTCGTCTACCTGCTTGTCACCTGCCAGCACCGGCGACAACATGATGCGGTTGTAGTTCGGATGCGGTTCATTGCCGAAGACGGTGATGTCGTACAGCGACGGTTCCAGCTTCAGCAGTTCCTCGATGGCGCGCATACCAGCCATCCCGTTCCCGATCACAATCAGTTTCTGCTTCATCGTTGCGTTCCCATCACGACCGATGCCCGGGCATCGGAATTACTTGCGTTGATCTATTCGCGTCAGGCATTGGAGACCTGTGGCACCACGACAGGTTCTTCAGCGACCGGCGGCAATTCCGCGAACGAAGCAACATAGTCGTGCGGTCGATGCGGATCGAACACCCGCCCGTCCATGAACTGGTCCGGGCCCATGGAAACATTTTCGGTAACCGCGCCAAGTTCCCAGCTGGTGCTGTGGCCGCCCTCAACCTTGCAGTCGTCTGCACTCACGGGAAGGCCCAGTGCGCGTGCCGCCTCGCGATAGACACCGGGGCGATAGACCGCGCGCGTTACGTTTTCGAATCCGACCGATTCGGGCGCATGTCCCCAACGCACCATCTGGGTCAGGAACCAGACCGCGTGCGAGCGCCATGGGAAGTTGGCGAGGTAACGGTGGAAGACGTTGAAGTCCTCGACCTTGCGCACCTCTTGGTCGGATGAATACTGAAGCCTACCGGCGAGCGACTTCTCGATGACATCGACCGGTGCATTGACATAACGGCCCTGGCTGAGGATCTCGGCGGCCTCCGCACGATGGCTTCGGTCATCGAGCCATTGGCAGGCCTGGATCAGTGCGCGCACCGCCGCGAGATGCGTGTTTGGGTTGGCATCGGCCCAGGCGCGCGTCACGCCGAAAACCTTCTCCGGATGGTTGTTCCAGATGTCGTAGCTGGTCACCAGCGTGCGACCCAGGCCCTCGCTGACCGCGTAGGTGTTCCAGGGTTCGCCCACGCAGTAGCCGGACAGTAGACCGGCGCGCAGATAATTGCCCATCTGTGGCGGGGGAACGACGACCAGGTCGACATCGCGATCCGGATGGATGCCGGCGCTGGCCATCCAGTAACGCAGCAGGTAGTTGTGCGACGAGTCCGGAAACACCATCGCGAACGCAAGTTTCTTGCGACCGCGGGCGATGTCATCCTCGACCACCTTGCGCAACGCCTGCGCGGATCCCAGCGGCGTGTCCAGATCACTGATCCCGGTGGCGAGCATGCGCCCGTACAGCTCCTTCGATACCGTGATCGCATTGCCATTCAGGTCGAGGCTCAGCGCCGTGACCATGGCCTGTGAGCGCGATGACTCCAAAGCGCTGGCGAGCGGCATCGCCGCCAGCATCTGGGCCCCGTCGAGAATCCCGCTCGACACCTTGTCGCGGATGTTCGCCCACGATGACTCGCGCGACAGGTTGACGTCGAGACCCTGCGCGGCGAAAAAGCCCTTCTCCTGCGCGATCACCAGCGGTGCACAGTCGGTCAGCGGGATGAAGCCAAGCTCGAGCGACGGCTTCTCGATGACCCGCCCGGCCGATCGCCGCGGCGCCACAGACGGGGGCGCAGCCACGACCGGTGTGGGTTGGTCGTGGACCTTCTCCGGGTTCTGGTGGCGCTCGTGCAGGAAGCGCAGCACCTCGGCGCGGTAGTGGTTGTAGCGCGGCTCGTCTGCCAGCGCGAGTCGGTCGCGCGGCCGCGGCAGGTCGATGTCGAGAATCTGACCTATCTCGGCCGATGGCCCGTTGGTCATCATGACGATGCGGTCGGACAGCAGCACCGCCTCGTCGACATCGTGCGTGATCATGATGACGGTGTTGTTCAGGCGCGCCTGGATCTCCATCAGCGAGTCCTGCATGTGCGTGCGCGTCAGCGAGTCGAGCGCACCGAAGGGCTCGTCCATCAACAGCACCTTGGGCTCCATGGCCAATGCGCGGGCGATGCCGACACGCTGCTTCATGCCGCCCGAGATCTCGTCCGGTTTGCGGTCGAGTGCGTGTGACATGTGCACGAGTTCGAGGTTGTGGCGGGTCCACTGGTCGCGCTGGTCGCGTGTCTTGCGCCCCTTGAACACCTGGTCGACGGCAAGACGAACGTTGTCGTACACGGTCAGCCAGGGAAGCAGAGAATGATTTTGGAAAACGACCGCGCGGTCCGGGCCGGGCTCGGTGACTTCGCGGTCCTCCAGCAACACCGCGCCCTCGGTTGCGTTGAGCAGGCCGGCGACGATGTTGAGCACGGTCGACTTGCCGCAGCCGGAGTGCCCGATAAGCGTGATGAACTCACCCTGCTCGACTCTGATGTTGATGTCCTTGAGTACGTTCAGCGGACCGTTGTCGGTCGGAAAGGTGATGCTGACGTGATCGATGTTGAGATAGCTGTTCATAATGCTGTTCCTTGTTTCCGACGCAAGGGACGATGCTTCAACGCATCACCGCCGACTTGTCCCAGTTGAAGGTGCGCTGCAGCATCAGCATGCCGCGGTCGAGCAGGAAGCCGATGAAGCCGATCGCGATCACGGCGACCATGATCCGCGCCAGCGAGTTCGAGCTGCCGTTCTGGAACTCATCCCAAACGAACTTGCCCAGACCCGGGTTCTGCGCCAGCATTTCGGCCGCGATCAGCACCATCCAACCGATGCTCAACGACAGGCGCAGGCCGGTGAACATCATCGGGATCGCCGACGGCAGGATGATCTTCATGGTCTTGGTGAACCAGTTCAGCTTCAGCACGCGACTGACATTGATCAGGTCCCTGCTGACGCCGGACACGCCGACTGCGGTATTGATGATGGTCGGCCACAAGCAGCACAGCGTGACCGTGATCGCCGAGTTCACGAACGACTTTTCGAACCAGGGCTCATCGGATACATAGACGGCCGACACCACCATGGTCACGAGCGGCAGCCACGCAAGTGGCGAGACCGGCTTGAAAAGCTGGATGATCGGGTTGAAGGCCTGGTACAGCGTCTGGCTCATGCCGATCACGACACCCATCGGAATCGCAATCAGCGACGCGATGACGAAGCCGGTCATGACCGTCAGAAGGCTGGTGAAGACCTGGTCGACGAACGTGGCCTTGCCGGTGTACGGGCGCGTGCGCAGCCTCTCGATGCGCTCCTCCGGCTGGCCCGCCGCGACCGCCTTGTCGATGCGCTCCTGCATGCGGGCGTAGAAGTCGGCCTCCTTGGTGCGCTCTGCGCGATGCTCGTCGTACAGTGCGACGCTCTGCTCCCACACCTTGGCCGGACCGGGCAGCTCGCCCAGCGAGGTCTGCACCTGCTGGGCACCGGCCGTCCACATCATCAGGAACACCAGGATCGCCGCCACCGGCACCAGGATGCCGCGCGCGAGCCGGCCTCCCGTCTTGGTCATCTGTTCCCCGGAGAGGAAATCCAGAACCTTGTCCAGCGATCCCAGCTCGAAGGTCTTCCGGCCACGTAGTACGGCAAGCATCGTCACACTCCTTCTGCAAATCTCTGCGGTCCGGGCGCGCCAGGAAGCTGCCGCCCCGGCACACACACGGCCTTAAAGCATCTGGTCACCCTTCAGCCCGATCTTGAACGATTCGAGATAGGCATTCGGCTTGGTGCCGTCGAAGGTCACGCCATCAATGAACTCCGTCTGCGGCTTGCGGTATCCCGACTCGCCGGCGAAGTCGGGGAAGTCCGCCGCCGTCATCTTGCCCTCGGCGATCAGCTCTTCCGCGGCTTTGCGGTAGATGTCGGGCCGATACACCGACTTGGCCACCTCGTCGTACCAGCTGTCGGCCTTCTGCTCGGCGATCTGTCCCCAGCGACGCATCTGGGTCAGGTACCAGACCGCGTCCGAGTAGTAGGGATAGGTCGCGTTGTAGCGGAAGAACACGTTGAAGTCGGGCACCGCGCGCTTGTCGCCCTTTTCGTATTCGAACGTACCGGTCATCGAGTTGGCGATGACGTTGTAGTCCGCGCCGACATAGTTCGGCTGGGACAGGATCTTCACCGCGGCGGGCCGGTTGCCGTTGTCGTTGTCGTCGAGCCACTTGGCAGCGCGCAACAGGGCTTTGACCACGCGCACCGTCGTGTTCGGATACTTGTCGGTGAATTCCTTGGTCATCCCGAACACCTTCTCCGGGTTGTCCTTCCAGATTTCGTAGTCAGTGATCACGGGCACGCCGATACCTTTGAACACGGCCTGCTGGTTCCACGGCTCGCCGACGCAGTAGCCATAGATCGTGCCGGCCTCCAGCGTGGCCGGCATCTGCGGCGGCGGCGTGACCGACAGCAGCGCGTCGGCCTGCAGCGTGCCGGTGATGTCGCCCTTGTGTGGCGCGTAGTAACCGGGGTTGATGCCGCCGGCCGCGAGCCAGTAGCGCAATTCGTAGTTGTGCGTGGACACCGGAAACACCATTCCCATCTTGAATGGCTTGCCCTCGGCCTTGTACTTGTCGACCACGGGCTTGAGGTAGTCCGCCTTGATCGGGTGCTGCGGTTTGCCGTCGGCCTGCTTCGGCACGTTTGGCTTCATCTGCTCCCACACCTCGTTCGAGACCGTGATGCCATTGCCATTCAGGTCCATTGAGAACGGCGTGACGATATGGGCCTTGGTACCGAACCCGATCGTGGCTGCGAGCGGCTGGCCGGCGAGCATGTGCGCGCCGTCGAGCTGGCCGTCGATGACGCCGTCGAGCAGCACCTTCCAGTTCGCCTGCGCCTCGAGCGTGACGTAGAGACCCTCGTCCTCGAAGAAGTGCTTCTCGTAGGCGATCGCCAGCGGAGCCATGTCGGTGAGCTTGATGAAACCGAACTTCAGGTCTTCTTTCTCCGGCTCACCGACGGCGGCAGGCGCCGAAGCCGCAACGACGGTCAATCCACAGGCCACCGCTGCACCGAGCAGCGTGCGCCTGACGAATGCGCGTCGCGTCAGTCTGTTGTCGTGCTGGGTCATCACATTTACCTCGCGTACTGCCGGAAAACCCGGGGCAAAAAAAAAGCGCACTGCTTTGCGAAATCGATATCCGCAGAACAGGACGCCGTTGTCCTTTGTTCGACCGTCAGCGATCGAACGATCCGCCCTTTCGGCCGACCCGCCGTTGGGTCGGACCGACACGTCGGCCGGATCTTGTTACGTATCACTGAGCAATGGACGTGCCAACCGGATACATGCCGGCGTCGATATCCGCTGGTTCTGAATATAAGCAGCTGTTTCTGGAGCCAAACTGCGCTTCGGTCGGTGCCGATGGGACGTGTCACCGACGGTCCGCGTGCGCGTGCTCGGCCGGCAAACCGCACCAGCACGGAGCAGACAGCGCACGTTGGGCGCACAAATGAAGCGAGTTCGCGATGGCGATGGCGATGGCGCTGCGTGACTTCCGCGGTGGGGCGCCATCGCGCAAACACGGATGCATGACGACACGGCACCTGCGTGAACGCCGCACCGAGCGCGTTGGCGGCGCACGCCGAATGATCAGGTCAACAGTTTTGCCGCGGCCACGACGCTCTCGGCAATGTCGGCAATGCGCTTGTTGCTGCTCATCGCGAGGTCGCGCATGGCCTTGTAGGCCTGCTCCTCGCTGAGGCCACGCTGTTTTATGAGGATACCCTTGGCCTGGTCGATGAGCTTGCGCTGCGACAGCTCGGTGCGGGCTTTTTCGAGTTCCCGGGACAGATGACTGAACTGCACGAAACGCTCGATCGCCGCATCGAGGATCGGCCGCACACGCTTCTGACTGATGCCATCGACGACGTAGGCACTGACGCCCGCGCGCGTGGCGCGTGTGATGGTCTCGCCATCGTCGTCCTGGGTAAACATGACGATGGGTTTGGGCGTGCTCGTCTGCACGCAACGCAAGCTGTCGAGCGTATCGCGGCCCGGCGCCTCGATGTCGATGATCACGACGTCGGGGTCGGCGCGCCGGACACTGGCCACCAGGTCGTCCTTGCCGGACACGAACCCGACCACGTCGCATCCCACGTCTGAGAGTGACTGCTCGACGTAGGCGCGTCGTTGGGGACTGTCGTCGACCAGCAGCACACGCAACCGAGTTTGCGATTTGTCCGAACCCACCTGCCTCTACCCCGATCACGGCCCCTTGCCAACGGCGCGGCGCGCGGCTGAGCGCGCGGCATACTAGCGGTGACCGATCCTTTTCGAAAGCCTGCCGGGTCGTACCGCCGACACGATCCCGAACAGCGGGCGTGGCGAGATCGGCTGAGCCGGTGCCGGCGGCCACGGGGTGCCGGTCAAAAAAACCGCCGTACCAACTGGACGGTGGCACGGCGGTGGAGGCCATATTGGCTATATCGACAGAGAGTTAGGAGAAATCACCGCGAAGCGATTTCACACTTGACCGAGCAGTTCCCGTGCCAACGATTCGAATCTAGCGGCAATTCAACGACCTACGCCGTCATCAGCCGTGTCGCGCCGCGCTCAGTCCGACCAAACGTGGGACCGCGCGGTGCAGATGGCGGCGGCAACGCACCGGCCTGGTGCAAGCCGTCTCGCACCCAGCCAGCGCACAGGACATCCCGCCCACCGTTTCCCGGGGTCCGACGGTAGCGGGTTTTCGCCCGGCGCTCTCCCAGTCCGCGCTTGCACGTTCGCGCGCCGCGGCTCGATCGCTTCTGCGCACTGTGGCGATGACGCCGCATGCCGCCGGTCGAACGTAAACGGCGATGGCGGGGCACGCGGCCGGCCAGTTGAACCAGGGGTAGTCGCCCGCCGCTGTCGGCCACATGAAGCGGGCGGGTTGCGCGTTCAAGATTGTGAACGGTGCACTACGGGAGCACCGGGCTCGCACTCTGATCGCGAAAACTTTTCCGCGCCCGCCGGGACTAAGCCACCATGAACCGTTTGCTGCGTCCAGTCGTGCCGATGCTGCTGTTCGCCTGCTGTGTGGCGCAGCCGGTGGTCGCCGAACCGGCCGATTTCACGCTGCAGGATCTGTCGGGAAAGCCGGTCAGTCTGTCCGACTTCCGCGGCCGTTGGGTGGTGGTGAATTTCTGGGCGTCCTGGTGCAGCCCATGTGTGCGTGAGATTCCGGAACTGGTGACCTTCCAGTCGAACCATCCGGACGTGCGCGTCATCGGCATCAATTTCGAGGAAGGCAGCGCACGCGACGCGGCGGAGTTCCTGCGCCCGTTCGCTGTCAATTTTCCGAACCTCAAGATCGGGTCGATGCCACTGGCACCGTTCGAGCCACTCGAAGGCTTGCCAACCACGGCGATCGTCGACCCGGACGGCGAAATGGTCGAACGCTACCTGGGCCCGATGAACGCCGCGAACCTCGCCGCGACATTGGCCCGCCACGCCGACCGATCAGGCGGCCCGGAATAGCCGTTACGCGTCGCTGCCACAGTACTCGTAAATATTCGTTTTTTCTCAATTAATCAGGGACCAGCCGCGTCCGGGGCGGGCCGACTCGGTGCGAAGTGGCACACGTGGATTCCGTTCCCCGCCACAGGTCCCGGGGATGACGGGCAATTAAGTATCTGAAAGCGCGGGGAAAGGTCATTTTCATCCGCGGTTTCGCACATGTTGCGCACAGTTTTCCCAAGGATTTCCACAGCACTTTTTCACAAGATGTTGTGGTTGACACTTCAAAGTCAGGGTATATATTGTGTTTCGAGTGGACTAAACGCAGTATATCGGCGGCCCGCCGCCTCTGCCGCGCAATGCGGCCAGTCCCTGCATGACAACACCATCCCAGGAGGAGCCTGATGGCTACTGAAGTCGCACGTGCAAAGGGCGATGCGGAGAGCATTGCCGTCCCACCGAGTCAGGACGATAAGGCCACAGCCACGCCGGAGATCAGCGCCAACGCGCCGGGTGGCATGAAGGTCATCCGCCGCAACGGCAAGGTCACCGCGTTCGACGCGAGCAAGATCGCCGTCGCGATGACCAAGGCCTTCCTGGCCGTCGAGGGCGGCAGCGCCGCCGCGTCGCGTCGCGTGCACGACTTGGTGCAGGGCCTGACCGACCAGCTCACCGAAGCGCTGGTGCGCCGCAACCCGACCGGCGGGACCATTCACATAGAAGACATCCAGGATCAGGTCGAACTGGCCCTGATGCGCTCCGGCGAGCACAAGGTCGCGCGTGCCTACGTGCTGTATCGCGACGAGCAGACGCGCAAGCGCGCCGAAGAGGCGGCCAAGAAGAAGACCACCGAGCCCAAGCACCTGGTCAATGTCACACTGGCCGACGGCAGTTCGCGCCCGCTCGACACCGAGCGCCTGCGCAAGCTGGTCGCCGAGGCCTGCAGCGGTCTCGAGGCGGTCACGGTCGAATCGATCCTCGACGACACCTGCCGCAACCTGTTCGACGGTGTCAAGGAACGCGACGTGTCGCAGGCGCTGGTGATGAGCGCACGCACGCTGATCGAGAAGGAACCCAACTATTCGCAGGCGGCCGCGCGTCTGTTGATGGACATGCTGCGCCGCGAGGCGCTGGCGTTCCTCAAGATGGATACCGGCGTCGCCACGCAGCAGGAGATGGGTGCGCGTTACGCCGAATACTTCAACTGCTACATCAAGTGCGGCGCCGACCTCGAACTGCTCGACAAGCGCCTGACCCAGTACGACCTCGCCCGCCTCGGCGCGGCACTCAAGCCCGAGCGCGACCTGCAGTTCACCTATCTCGGCCTGCAGACGCTGTACGACCGCTACTTCATTCACTCGCACGGTACGCGCTTCGAGCTGCCGCAGGCCTTCTTCATGCGCGTCGCGATGGGCCTCGCGATCAACGAGATCGACCGCGAGGGGCGCGCAATCGAGTTCTACGACCTGTTGTCGAGCTTCGACTTCATGAGCTCGACGCCGACGCTGTTCAACTCGGGCACGCTGCGTCCGCAGCTGTCGAGCTGCTATCTGACAACGGTGCCCGACGACCTCGACGGCATCTACAGCGCGATCAAGGACAATGCGCTGCTGTCGAAGTTCGCCGGCGGCCTCGGCAACGACTGGACCCGCGTGCGCGGCATGGGCGCGCACATCAAAGGCACCAATGGCAGGTCGCAGGGCGTCGTGCCGTTCCTCAAGGTCGCCAACGACACCGCGGTCGCGGTCAACCAGGGCGGCAAACGCAAGGGTGCGGTCTGTGCCTACCTCGAGACCTGGCACATCGACATCGAGGAGTTCCTCGACCTGCGCAAGAACACGGGCGACGACCGCCGTCGCACGCACGACATGAACACGGCCAACTGGATCCCGGACCTGTTCATGAAGCGCGTCGCCGAAGACGGCAACTGGACCCTGTTCTCGCCGGACGAGACCATCGACCTGCACGACCTGACCGGAAAGGCATTTGAAGAGGCCTACCTGCGCTACGAGGACAAGGCCGCACGCGGCGAGATGTACGTTGCCAAGACGGTCAAGGCCAACGACCTGTGGCGCAAGATGCTCGGCATGCTGTTCGAAACCGGCCACCCGTGGATCGCGTTCAAGGACCCGTGCAACGTGCGCTACACGAACCAGCACGTCGGCGTCGTGCACAGCTCGAACCTGTGCACCGAGATCACGCTGCACACCAACGACAACGAGGTCGCCGTGTGCAACCTCGGCTCGGTCAACCTGGCCGCACACGTCGACGAAAATGGCCTCGACAGCGCGAAGCTCGAAAAGACCGTCAGCACCGCGATGCGCATGCTCGACAACGTGATCGAGTACAACTATTACAGCGTGCCGCAGGCGCGCAACTCGAACCTGCGCCACCGCCCGGTCGGGCTCGGCATCATGGGGTTCCAGGATGCGCTGTACAAGGTGCGCCTGCCGTACGCGAGCCAGGACGCGGTCGAGTTCGCCGACCGCACGATGGAGGCGGTGTCGTACTACGCGATCAAGGCATCGACCGACCTCGCCGAAGAGCGCGGCCGCTACCAGAGCTTCGAAGGATCGCTGTGGAGCCAGGGCATCCTGCCGATCGACTCGCTCGACAGGCTCGCCGAGCAGCGCGGCGGCTACCTGCAGGTCGACGAGACCCGCTCGCTCGATTGGGACGGCCTGCGCGAGCGCGTCATGACGGTCGGCATGCGCAACTCGAACACGATGGCGATCGCGCCGACCGCGACGATCTCGAACATCTGCGGCGTCAGCCAGTCGATCGAACCGACCTACCAGAACCTGTTCGTCAAATCGAACCTGTCGGGCGAGTTCACCGTGGTCAATCCGTACCTGGTGCACGACCTGAAGGCGCTCGGCCTGTGGGACGAGGTCATGGTCAACGACCTCAAGTACTACGATGGCTCGGTGCAGCCGATCAACCGCATCCCGGACGATCTGAAGGCGCTGTACGCGTCGGCGTTCGAGGTAGACCCGCGCTGGCTGGTCGAGGCCGGCAGCCGCCGGCAGAAGTGGATCGACCAGGCGCAGAGTCTGAACCTGTACATGTCCGAGCCGTCCGGCAAGAAGCTCGACAACCTGTACAAGCTGGCCTGGGTGCGCGGCCTGAAGACCACCTACTACCTGCGCTCGATGGGTGCGACCCACGTCGAGAAGTCGACGCTGGACGACAGCAGCCGGGCCAACAAGCTCAGTGCCGTTGGCGGCAGCTACCGCGCGCTAAACGCAGACGACGTTGGCGGTGGTGCGCCCAAGGCCTGCAGCATCCTCGATCCGGAATGCGAGGCCTGCCAGTAACGGCCGGTCCAGCGGAGTACACGACATGATGAACTGGGACGATCCCTTCGCCGTGGTCAGCCAGGCCTCGCGGCAGGCACCGCCGCCGCAAACGGCGGCGGCCGATGACAGCGACGTCGTCGATGCCAAGTCCGCCGCGGAAAACAAAGCCGCCGCGCAGCCGCAGGTCGACCTGCGCCCGGTCAACCCGGACGACAAACGCGTCATCAACGGCATGACCGACATCAACCAGTTGGCGCCGTTCAAGTACCCGTGGGCGTGGGAGTACTTCCTCAATGCCAACCGCAACCACTGGACACCGCTCGACATCGGCATGGCGCAGGACGTGCAAGACTATCACCACAAGCTGACGCTTGAGGAAAAGCACGTGTACGAGAACGTGCTGTCGTACCTGACCACGTCCGACATCCTCGCGATGCGCAACATCGGCCTCGCGGTCATGGAGAAGATGTCGGCGCCGGAGCTGCAGATCTACCAGGCACGCCAGGTGTACGAGGAGTCGCTGCACACCTGGACCTACCAGCACTGCATCGAGACAATCGGCCTGAACCAGAGCGAGATCTACAACCGCTACCGCGTTGTGCCGGAGATCAACGGCAAGATCCAGATCGCCAACCGCCGACTGAACTCCGTGCTGCGCGCCGACATCGACCTGCGCGACCGCGACGAGTTGCAGAACTTCCTGATGGCGTACATCTTCTTCGCCGGCGTGTTCGAGGGCTGCTGGTTCTACAACGGCTTCAGCCCGATCTTCGCGCTGCAGCGCCGCGGCCTGATGAAGGGTACCGCCGAACAGCTGCAGTACATCATGCGCGACGAGGTGCTGCATGCCTCGTTCGGCATCCGTGTCGCCAAGCAGATCATGCTGGAAGAGAACATCCGTCCCGATCCGAAGGCACTGGCCGAGATGTGGACCGAGTGCGAAGCGGCCGAAGCGGCCTATGCCGGCTACATCCTGCGCGACCCGATCCTCGGCTACAGCAAAGAGGACCATGTCGGGCAGTACCGTTTCATCGCCAACCGGCGCGCGCGCAGCCTCGGTTTCGACGAGCCCTACCCGGGCGCCGAGCCGACGCTGAGCTGGCTCGACGAACAGGCGAACCTGCGCAAAGAGAAGAACTTTTTCGAGACCCGCGTAACGGAATACCAAGCGGGCGGACTGAAGTGGGATTGACACCACTGCCGAGCGACTGAGAGGTCAATGCCGGAGGGGCCACAAGAACTCTCGCCCGACATTTTTGCAATGTCATAGACCACCACCCAGGGGGATTGGGGTCACTCCGGCACCAAACGACGCGACAGCCAACCGGTCAACGGCACACCGGCTGTCGTCGCCGCGACGCAAGGTACGCGGCATCACTGCCAAAGCAAAAAGCAGACAGGGGGAATGATGCTTAACTGGGAAAATCCGCTCGATTCACTCAAAACCGCGGGCGACTCGCACCATTTACCCAACGTGCCGCCAAACACCGCCACGTTTGACGGCGAACCGTCTGTCACCGCTCCGGCCGCTGCGGAAACACCGCTGCGCGCCGGGGACGGCCTGGTCAGCAACGCGCGACTGATGGCGAGCGCCGGCGCAGCGCCGAGCGTCAATCCCGACCCTTACGCGGTGCATGAGCCAACAGCCGACTACGACGCCGAGGCCGACGCCGGCGCCACCGGGCTCGAGTCGCTCGAGATGGGCGCCGGCCGCATCCGGGTCGACGACAAGAAGATCATCAACTGCCGCGCCGACCTCAATCAGCTGGTGCCGTTCAAGTACGAATGGGCATGGCAGAAATATCTCGACGGCTGCGCCAACCACTGGATGCCGCAAGAGATCAACATGAACGCCGACATCCAGTTGTGGCGCGATCCCAACGGCCTCACCGACGACGAGCGCATGATCATCAAGCGCAATCTCGGCTTCTTCTCGACCGCCGATTCGCTGGTCGCGAACAATCTCGTGCTGGCGGTGTACCGCCACATCACCAACCCCGAGTGCCGCCAGTACCTGCTGCGCCAGGCCTTCGAGGAGGCGCTGCACACGCACGCCTACCAATACGTGATCGAATCGCTCGGCCTCGACGAGGGCGAAGTGTTCAACATGTATCGCGAAGTGCCGTCGGTCGCGCGCAAGGCCGAGTGGGCCCTGCCCTTTACCCAGCATCTGGCCGATCCCAACTTCCACACCGGCAGCGCGGAGAACGACCGGCGCCTGCTGCGTGAACTGGTCGCCTTCTACGTGATCTTCGAGGGCATCTTTTTCTACGTCGGCTTCACGCAGATCCTGAGCATGGGCCGACGCAACAAGATGACCGGCACCGCCGAACAGTTCCAGTACATCCTGCGCGACGAATCGATGCACATGAATTTCGGCATCGACGTGATCAACCAGATCAAGCTCGAAAACCCGCACCTGTGGACCGACGACTTCAAGTCGGAAATCGTACAGATGATCCGCGAGGCCATCGCGCTCGAGACCCAGTACGCCTACGACACGATGCCGCGCGGCATCCTCGGCCTGAACGCACCGATGTTCGAGGAATACCTGCAGTTCATCGCCAACCGCCGCTGCGCGCAGATCGGCCTGCCTGAACAGTACCCGGGCGCGACGAATCCCTTCCCGTGGATGTCGGAGGTGCTCGACCTCAAGAAGGAGAAGAACTTCTTCGAGACCCGGGTGACCGAGTACCAGACCGGCGGCGCACTGAGTTGGGACTGACCACGCGTTCAATGCCGGCGCGGGGCGCGACGCAGACCAACGGCGGCGATTCCGGAAACAACCGCACCCCGTGTCCCCGGTCAACCCGATCGACCCTGGGAAACGATGAACGCGATGCCGTTCAACCCGTTGGGCATGGGTGCTCATACAGTTTCGAGCTACACCGCAGGACACAAGATATTGTGTTCTTATGCCGCTGAACCACAATACCTTGTATGTGGCGCTGTCTTCGTCTAATCTAGAGGTCATGCGCGGCGGTGGCGGCTCATCCGCCTGCCGCGGGATCGCTAGCGTCACGCCAGACACACGGGGTACGGGATGCATTGCCATCACTGCAACGGCCGGATGAAGCAAACGGATCTGGTCGACGAGCGCGGCGTACGCCAGGTCTGGTATGCGTGTCCGCTGTGCGATGCACAGCATACGGTCGTGCAACCGTCCGAGCTGCGGCTGCATCGCATCGGCAGCGCGCAGCGCTGCAGCAGCGGCTGGCCAATGGTCACGCTGCAAACAATTTGACCGCACCGGGGAACGGGCGCGGTAACCAGGCAAGGGGCATGGGCATCGGGCGATAACCGGCAAGGAATGCCGAAACGAAAGCTGTAATGTTCGGGGCGGTACCGGTCGGCACCGCCCCTTTTGTTTGTCCGGGTGCCGGAGTGCGATGCCTGACCAAAGGTCGCTGACATCCCGGACATCAATGAATCCGCCGCGAGGCCGCTAACCGATTCGGTCACCAATCCCCCGCCCTGGCAGCGACCGAGGACCGACGCGATGCCGACCGATGGACGACAAAACATCCGCCCGACTGATGCCTTGCCGCAACGCGCCGCGGTCGTCGTGCTTGTTGTCGTTTGTCTGCTTGCGCTCGAACCGGCGCTCGCAAACAAGTTCGAGACCATAGGTGGTGGATTTTCCGGTTCGCTGCACATCAAGCGCAGTTGGCTGTTCAAATTCTTCGCCATCGCTGGCGCCATCAGCCTGCTGGGTTCTGCGCTCGCCGTCGTGTTTCCGCATCGCAACGCATTGTTCCTGAACTACAGCAACTGGAAGGTCTCGGCGCTCATCATGCTCGTCGTGGCAATCGGCTTTTTTGCGGCCGCCGCGTTCGTCTGACTGCCCTCCCTCGCGTCCCGCGCGACAACCACGCAATCTGGCCATGGATTCACCCCCTTGGTGCGGTTAAAGTGCCGCTGGACCACCGCACGAACAGTCGACACGACGGGGACCCGATGCAGATCGAACAACTGAGCGAGCATTACGCGGGCATCATCACCGGCGTGGGTGAAAACGTCGGACGCGAGGGGCTGCTGAAGACCCCCGAACGTGCGGCGAAGGCCATGGCGTATCTCTGCCGGGGCTACGATCAAGACCTCAAGTCAGTCGTCAACAATGCCGTTTTCACGTCCGACAACGACGACATGATCATCGTCAAGGACATCGAGCTCTATTCGCTGTGCGAACACCACGTGCTGCCGTTCATCGGCCGTGCGCATGTTGCGTACCTACCGCGCGGCAGGGTGATCGGCCTGTCGAAGATCGCACGCATCGTCGACATGTTCGCACGGCGCCTGCAGATCCAGGAAAACCTCACCGTGCAGATCGCCGACGCGATCAGCGAAGTGATCCAGCCGGCCGGCGTCGCGGTCACCATCGAGGCCGAGCACCTGTGCATGAAGATGCGCGGCGTCGAGAAGCAGAATTCGACGATGAAGACCTCGGTCATGCTGGGAACGTTTCGCGAGTCTCAGGCCACGCGGATGGAGTACCTGCAACTGATCGCCGATTAATCGGACGGGTCGACTCGAAGATGGCCGTCGACGTGTCCGATTCGCCGCGAGGAAGCGCGTTGCAACAGCGAATCATCGCGCGCGTAGGCGAATGCCTGGTCCGGTGCGCGCCATTGCTGCGCCCAGCCCTTCGCAGGCTGGTGCAGCCGGAGATCCGATTCGACCTGCGTGGCCAGGCGGCCGGCCAGTGCCTATGGCGTGACGGCCATCCACCGCTGCTGCGGTTCAACCTGACGATTGCCGAACGCCACCCCCAGGAATTCCTGACAACCACTGTCGCACACGAGGTTGCCCATGTGGTCACGGCCGCGTGCCACGGCAGGGTAAGGCCGCATGGCGGAGAATGGCGCACGGTCATGCGCCACCTCGGTATCGACAATCCCCGGCGATGCCATACCTACGCGCTCGGTGCACGTGACGTCCGCCGGCAGCGTCGCTGGCTCTACCAGTGCGCCTGCGGCACGCACCGGATCAGCACCACGCGCCACAACCGCATGCGCGACGATGGCACGCGCTATCTGTGCCAGCGCTGTGGGACGACGCTGCAACGCGCCACTGACGGCGTCGCCCTCGACGAAATGGGCTGACAATCGGGCCCGACCGCCGGTCGACACCGCGCCGCTTCCATCCCCGTTCAGTACCGCGTGTTCAACCAGGCGTTCACTGCCTCAATCAAGGGCTCTTCCTCGCCCTCGAAGAAATGGTCGGCGCCTTCGACACGCTGCTGGGTGTAGTCGCGACCCGGGCCGCCACCCTGGGCGGCGCGCGCCTCGACGCTCGCCAGGACTTCCGGCAGGTCCTCGCTGCCGTACAGATCCAGCATCGGTACATCGATGCCGCGTAGACGCGACAAGGCGTCCATCGGCCCGCCGCCGCTGCCGCCCGACATGCCGATTGCGACAAAGCCATCGACCGGCTGATGCGGCTGGCTGAAGTAATAGGCCGTCATCGTCGAACCTTGGCTGTGCGCGATCAACACAACCTTGGCAAACCCCTGCTGTCGCAGATGCGCGACTGCCGCATCAATACGCCCGGGAACCCAATCGTAGATCGCGGCATATTCCTCGTGCTTGGCCTCGTTGGCGAGTACGGGCATCTGGATCGACAGGGTATGCCAGCCGGATCCGGTGAGCCCTACGCGCAGCGGCTGGACAACGGTCGGCCAATTTGGATGAACCCCGGTGCCATGCATGATGACAGCCGCCTTGTCACCGCTGGGCTCGGCACTCGCGGTCTCGATCGCGAGAAAATCGTTGCGCCCGTCGTTGAGGTAGATCGCCTCCCCGTCGAGCAGCGAATCGACCACCTGTTCCGCCCAACGGCGTTCCTTGTCCAGGTCGCTCGGCCGTGCCGAGGGGGACGCGACGACTGTGATCAGGACCATGATGGCGGCCAAGCTGCGCATGACGATTTCTCCGCTGTGCTGGGTGGACTGGACCTGCTGCCGCGTTACCACGGCGGCCGGTATTATGACCGGCCCCGGTGATCGGTCGCCAGACATCCAGGAATAGGCCCTCGCCTCCGGACTTGCACGCATACGACCCGGCCGCTCATCATGCCGCCAATCAGGAGACCGGAGCGAGACCATGGAAATCGCCCTGCTGGTCGCGTTGTTCCTCGTCGGCACCGTTGGCGGCGCGATCCAGGCCCTGCGCTACGTGGAGCGCCGCCGTGGCCAGGCAAAAACGCCCGGGCAAGATCACGAGCGCCGCGAGGATTGAACACCACGCATGCTGCTGTACGACATCATCGAGTCACCACTGCATCCGGACCTCGCCCCCCTGTGTATCCGGTTGGGGCACGAGCACCGTCGATTCACCAGCCAGCGCAAGGCGATGGCTGCAATCAAACGCGACTCGCCCGACATCGTCGTGGGCGACTTCTTTTACGGATTTGGCAACAACTACGCCGGTGCCAACGTCAGCAACCTCGACGTGATGCTGCGCAGTCTGCAGCGATTTGCGCCGGCGGCCCGCATCGTCGTGCTGGCCGACGGCCAGCATGCCGCCTATGTCGACAAGCTCGCCGCCCTGTTCCAGATCGATAGCGTGGTGCAGCTGCCGGCCGAACCGGCGGCGCTCGAAGCTGCACTGTCCTGAGCGACAGGTCGAGACAGTTGAGAACGGTTCAAGCGCCGGGTCCAGTGTGCCGATAACGGGATGCAGCCTACGCCCGACAAGGTCAGAGGAGCCCCGTCGATGAATCAGGACATCAATCGTTTGCTCATGGAACTCGAGCGCAGCATGCGGGCCGTCAACCACGAGGTGATCAACCCGCAGATCAGGGAGCTGACGATCGACGAGATGCGACCGGTACTGTGCCTGGTCGCCAATGCCCGCGCGCGCTATCTGAAGGCACTGTTCGATCTCGGCTCGAGCCAGGACACCGAGCGCCCGACCGAAGCCCAGTTCACCGAGCTGCACCAGCTGCGCACCGAGTTCGAGGAACTTGTGAGCGGCGCCAAGGCGCTCGAAACGGCGATCCAGCGAGGCTATCTCGACGTCCTGCCGTCGAAGCGCTGAGGCTGGCGCGGCTTCGCGGTTTTCCATGCGTCACTTCAACAAGGACCTGCACGGCGAGAAACGCCGTCAGCCGCGCCGTGTCGCGGACCCGCGCACGTTTGCCAGCATCGACGGCAAAACCGTGGTCGTACGCAACATCAGCGTCGGCGGCATCGCCATCGTCGCCAGTGGACTTACCGTCGGCAGCACACACCTGCTCGAACTGAACATGAATGGTCAACATCTGGCGTCGGTTATCCGCATCGTCGCCGACTCCGAGCATGGAACATTGCATGCCTGCTTCGTCGATCCGGCGGACCGGCTGCGAGCCGTGCTGCGGGACACGACCGCTGCATGAACCCGGACCGGCGCGATGCATGGTGGCAATCGCCGGATTTTGCGCTAGCCTCCGATCATGCAGCGTGACGATCCCCTGACTCCTCTCTCCGCGATCCTGCTGGCGGCTTTGCTGGTCGGCATCGCGCCCAGCCACGCCCTCGCCAACATGCAGCCGGTACCGGCGAGCGAGTTCCGGCTCGAAAGACTGACCTGTGAATCGCCGGTCCGACTCACGCGCGACTGTTCCGCATGGCAGGGCGCTACACGCCCGATCCTGCTCGGTGGCTATCGCATGATGATGGCCGCCGACAACGACGGCTCGACCGTCCTGGTGTCGCGCCTCAAACTCTGTCCCGACCACAACGACAGTGCCTTCGTGCCGGCCTCGCGGCGCGATGTCGGCAATGCGCTGCGACAACTCGGTGAAACCCTGCAGCGCCAGGGCATCGAACTGCGACGCACGCAGCCTGTGCGCGACGGCCGCGCAGTGACGGCGTGGTTCCTGGAATTCTCCGGCAACGCCTACGACTACCTGAAGCAGTTCACGGTGCTGGGGTCGGAGTATTGGATGCCCGCGCGCGCGACGCGACGCTGAACCCGTGTGGTATCTGTACATCGTGCGCTGCTGTGACGGCAGTCTCTACACCGGCATCAGCACCGACGTCGCCCGGCGTTTCGCTCTGCACGCACGCGATCGCGGCGCGCGCCGCCTGCGCGGCCGCGGTCCGCTGGAATTGGTCTATTCGCGTGCGATTGGCGACCGCAGCCTCGCGGCGCGCGCCGAATACCGTGTGAAACGCCTGTGCCGCGGCGACAAGGAACGCCTGGTCGCCGGGGAGATTCAGCTACCCGTCTGAAGCACGTCGGCTAGCCCGTCCCGCAGGCTGGCAAGGCGTTCGGCCAGGGCTTGCGGGGCATAACGCTGTGCCGGCGAATGCCCCCACACTGGCCCCGGCCAGGCCGGATCGCCGACCGAGCGGATGACATGGTGGAGATGCAGCTGGGCGACCAGGTTGCCCAGCGCGCCGACGTTGAGCTTGTCGCCGCCGAAGGCGCGTTTGAGCGACACACCCAGAGCACACGATTCGTCCATCAGTTGGTGCCGATCGTCGATATGTAATTCGAAGATTTCACGCATACCGGCGCGCCGCGGCACCAGGATCACCCAGGGATAGCGGCAGTCGTCGAACAGCAGCGCGCGCGACAGCGCCAGATCGCCGATCACGTGGCAGTCCGCGGCAAGGCGGGAATCGAGGCTGAAATCGTTCATGGGCGGGCGTTCGCAACGCGTATTTGAGGGGCAGACGATGGTCGATCCCACGCCGCCCGTGGTCAAGTGCGCCCCGCCGAAAACATTCAACGCTCGACAATTCGCTTGCGCGGGCTGAACAGTCCGAGAATGCCGTTGCGGTGGTTTTCCTTTTGCCAAGTCTGGTACTCCTTGAGCACCTGCCGTGACAGCATCAGGATACTGCGCACGCTCTTGGCCGCATGGATATCCTTGCGCAGTTCCTCCTGGGTACGCGGGTCGCTCCACGGACCACCCTTGGCCTTGCGGATGAAGGATTTCACCTGGTCCTGAAGGCGCTGGCGCAGATACTCGACGATGTCCTGCTCGGCCTGCTGGCTGGTCTTGCCTGTCATCCCGAGGATCAGCTTGCCGGCGCGATCGCCGTCGATCAGACCGACCCGCACACAATCTTCCTTAAGGAGTGTCTGGACCGGCTTGCGTTCGTCCTTGAGCTTTTCCTCCATGGTCTTGACCGTTGGCACATAACCGCTCGCTGCCCGCGATTCGCGCCGCTGCGGCACTGAAGCGGGCTCGTCGGAAGTCGGCACGGATGGCTTTTCCACCTCGGCGGGACTGCCAAGGTGCTCGGTGTCGCGGGCATCGGCCGGCGGATCTTCTTCGGCTTGCGGATCGCGCCGTCGTGCTGCGCTGCCGTGCAGCGCGATCTCCAGCAGCGCCAGCTCGTCATCCAGCACGCGTTCGATGCCGGCAAACCCGTCGCCCTGCTTGTCGAGGCGGTGACGAACAACATCCATCACCGCCGCTTTGTAGATCGAGAGACAGCGATTGTCGAGCAGCCTGAGCCGGGTCAGCAGCAGCATGAGCCGCCCGGTTACATTGACCTCGATGGCGTCTGACACGATGCTTGGATGCCTGTTAACGGGTTTCCGTAGTTATCGGATAGTATGGGAGTTTTCTTGAATGCGGCGTTTCTCTCACCGCCGACGGGGTCCCATGTCGCCGAATGCCGAAGGAATCTGCTGGTCGTGCGGTGCGCGACTCGCCGCGGTCGATTATCAGCGGGAGGCGGAATGCCCCGCCTGCCGCAAATCCACTCACGTCTGTCGCAACTGCCGTTTTTTCGCTCCGGGTCGGCCGGCCGACTGCCGTGAACCCATTGCCGAGCCGGTCGCCGACAAACAGCGTGCGAATTTCTGTGACTATTTCGAACCGGGTTCGGACACGTTCCATCCCGGCGAGAACGCCGAGAAGCTGCGTTCGGCGGCCGATGACCTGTTCAATATTTGAGTAATCAATGCTTTGCACGCCTGGATCCGGGGGTGGAAGCGATTCGCGCTGATCCAAATCAAGGAACATGGCCAAGGCGACGATAACATTGGCGGATCAGTTTTCCGGGGACCGGCCATGGATCTCACAAGTATCGTCATTTCAGTCGCGCTCGCCGCAGCCATGCTGTTTCTGCTCGTGCGCCTGCCTCTCGCCATTCTCGGCAACCTTCGCGCCGGCTTTCGTTTCCGTCAGGGCCTGGCGCAGACACTCGACCAGCTTCGGCTCTCGCGCATGCTGGGCCACCTCGGCATAGACCGCACGCAATACCTGCACGAACAGTCGAGCCTGTCGGTCCGCAAGCACATGACCCGTTGTGACGGCTGCACCGACAAGCAACAGTGCGACGAGGTGCTCGCATCGGATGCGCCCGCCGACGCGGCGTCGCTCGGGTTCTGCGCCAATATCGACGACCTGACACAGATATCGCAGCGCTGAGGCCTGCCACGCGATAGTGGGACGACTTGGCGGCGCTGCCACTGCGGCGTGTGGCGCGATGCATCTGCCCTAGGCGACGGGCATTTCACTCTGCGAGAGCGATGTCAGGGCCGCTTCGGCCTCGGCGTATAGCTCGCGTACGAAATCGGTGCTCGGCCCTCGCCTGCGCAGGACGTGCAACAGTGTCGTGAGATGAGCCCGCGCGCGCGAGGTATCGCCTGTTTTGCGGCGCTTTACCGACTGGACGAGGTGGAAGCGGGCATGTACCTCGGCGCGCCGCTCTCCCAGTTCTCGGCGGAAAATCTCGCGCACGTCGGGCGGCACCCGCTGCAGGGTGTCACCGAACGCGAACACCTCGGTGAGTTCATCGATCGCATGTACGATGCGGCGGAACATCGGCTCGTCGTCGATCGGACCGACACCGGCCGCATTGGGCGCGCCCTCGGCATTGAGCGCGGTCTCCGCCTCGCCGATGCGCTGACGAATGCCCGGATATCGCCGGCTGAGGCGCGCCATCCGCTGCAATCGAGCCAGAAGCTCACCACGCAGCAAGACCCGCATCTCGCGCGACAAGGGCACCGTGCGCAACACGTCGAGCGCCTGCTCGAGGGCATGCACGCTGTGCCCCAGACGCTGCAACCGCGCCCGCACCAACACTTGGTGTTCCTGGTAGCGCTTCACCAGCGCCGACATGAGGAGGGTCGCGAGCAACATGCCCGCCACAGCGAGTGGGACCCCCCATTGTTCGATGATTGCCACCCTTGCTCCTCAGTTGTCGTGCGACGATCCGCCCGGGTCCGTGTTGCTGCGTGGCCGCGCAATGGCACGCCGCGCCGATGACGTCGGCCTGCAGAGACCCGATCCGTCGTTGATGTCAGCGGCGGTGGCGACAAAATCCTGACCCCGACATGCACGGGGTGCATTGTCAACGGTCTTTACAACAGCGATGATATTAATTCCCAGACGTTCCCTTAGCGTTTGTAATTGCAGTTCTTTCCGTTGGAGGCACACATCGTGCTTGAACAAACGGCAACACCAACGACATGCAGGTTGCGAGGCCCGGCATGAGACAACTCAAACCCCATCGCTTCGTCCTGATCGCCGCCGCAGCAGGTCAACCCGTCGCTGCCGCGCCGGCGGACGGCGAGTTCGGCAGCCATGCGGCGGCCGTGCTGGTCGTCCTCGGACTCGGTGCGCTGTTGATGGGCATGCGCAACCTGCGCGAGTTGCGCTACAAACGGCCGGTGCGGCCACGACCTCGCCGCGAGCCGGTCGACGAGGCCGACTGACCGACTCGCCGATCGCCCAATGCCGCGCCGACCTCGGGCATCTCCGGGGTTTCCTGCAACCCGGCTCCCCGCTACGCTTCCTCAATCCGTTGCCCGCTGCGCGAGGCCGCCGCCACGCCCGTGACCCTGTTCGCCTACACCATTGTCGGCCTCGCCGTGACCTGGGCGCTTTACGTTGCGTACATGTACGTGGCGACGCGCGCCGGCGAAGGGCGACCGGTCCGCCCTCTGTATGGGGCCCTTCCCGGCCTGGCGGAGACGGCCGACAAGGCCCTGGTCTACTGCTTCAGCCCCCAATGCGGCCCCTGCCGGCCGATGTCGAAGGAGGTGGATATCCTGCGCGGTGGAGGGGCGCCGGTGTTCAAGCTCGACGTCACTGAGCACCCGGAGGCCAGTCGCGAACTGGGCATTCGCGCCACGCCAACGCTGATCCTGGTAAAGGACGGCAACGTAGCGCGCATGGTCCTCGGCGTCAGAACGGCCGACTACATGCGCCGCCTGCTCGACGAGGCCACCTGAACGTTTTCTCCCCGGCCCGCCATTGCGCCAACCCGGCATCCGTCGCGGTGAGGCGGCTAAACTGTCAGCGATGCACCAAGCCTGCGTATCCCACCTATTTCCTGCCGCGGACCCGGACAACCCTACGGTGGTGGGGCGCACTCGATGCAGCCGGTTTGGTCGCGTGTCGGCTGCGCCTTCCGCGTCCTTCGCTGCGCACCCGCCACGACGACGCAGTCTCCGCGCCGTCGCGGCGAAAAACGCTCAGACAGGCGGGCCGGCAACACGCAAGCCACCCCGTACGACATGATCAGAGCCGTCCTCCGCGCGCTGTGGCAGTTGCTGGGGTGGATCGAACTGATCGCCCTGACAGCCGTGATGTACATTTTGTCGTTTATGCCGAAACCCCGGCTCGGCGACTGGTATCGCCGGCTGTTCGGGGTGTGGAGCCGCGCCTGGGTGCATGCCCTCGGTGTCGACCTCCGGCTACACCACAAGAACCGCAAGCCCCTGCCCGATCGCTTCATCATGATCGCCAACCACCCTTCTTCTTTCGAGGACGTCGGCATACCCGCTCTGTTCGACGTCGACAGTCTGGCCAAGATCGAGGTGCGCGACTGGTGGCTTGCCGGTCGAATCGGTGCGGCAGCCGGAACGATTTTCGTCAAACGGGAATCACGGGAATCGCGGGCGGCCGCCGCACGACAGATCCGCGAACACCTCGCGCGCGGTCGTAATGTCGCACTGTATCCAGAAGGTGGGATCAACGGCCCTCGCCTGCAGCCGATGTTCCGCCGCGGCGCTTTCGGCATATCGCTGGAGACCGGAGTGCCCATCGTCCCCGTCTACCTGCACTACGAGGCCATACACGATTTTCACTGGGGCCGACACAGCCTGCTCGCGAACCTCCGCAACATCATGCTCGCGCGCAACAACCGCGCAAACTACTACGTCTTCGATGCCATAGAGCCCCACCTGTTCCACGACAAGGAAGGCTACTGCGACCATGTCTATCGGTTGTATCTGGAGTGGCAGGCCCGCTACCTCGACTGACCCCGCCTTACGGCGGCTAGACACGGTCCGCCAACCGGCAATGGCGCAGCGGACGATGGATTCGCCAACCCGGGGCCAACCCGCGGTAACATAAACCCGCCGTCCGTCGCACTGATGCAACCCAGTGTGGCTGTACCGGGTGATGCACCGTCTACCGATGACATCTTCCAGAGCAACAATGACAGGGCCGACACTCCGTATGCACTTTTCCGATCCTGCCGCCGTCGAAGCTGCCTTCTATGCAGCATTCCGCGAACTCGACGACGCAGCCATGAGCCGCATATGGCTGCAGTCGCCCGATGCAAGCTGCATCCATCCGGGCGGTGCCCTGCTTCAGGGTGCCGCACAGGTTCTCGAAAGCTGGCAGGAGATCTTCCGCGAGACCAGCCCGCCGAAGGTTTCCTATCGCGTCGTGCGCACCAGCGCCGACGCGCGGCTCGCGGTGCACACCGTCGAGGAACGTGTCAGCAGCGGCGCCGGTACACGGCATGCCGTGATCCTGGCGACCAACGTCTACACCTTCGCCGACGGCAGCTGGCGCATGCTCGCCCATCACGCCTCTCTACCGCTGGTCGAGAAGGCAACGACGGAGCCCAGCCAGTCGCCTTCGCTACACTGATCGTCGGCCGGACAGTAGCTGCCCGGATCTGCTGCACCCTCCGGCAGACGCTCAGGGAAACGCAGGAATGTGTGCGTCCTGACCCTTGGCGCGTGCCTCCGGGTGATGCGAGACGATCAGTTCGCGGATCTCGCGGACCCGCTGAACCGGCACGTCGACCATCAGCAGGATCTCACCACGATCGATCGCCGGCTGAAAGCGCCTGAGGCGCGAATTGGGCAGGCTGACCGCGATCATCCCCGAGATCCAAGAGCCGACCATGGCGCACACCACGGCCAGAATCAGAATTCCACCGAGACCGACCGTGCGTGTGAACTCCGGATAAAACAACAATGCGGTCCCGGCCAGCACGCCGGTGATTCCGCCGGCCACCATGCCCAAGGCAAGTCCATGCAAGACGTCCGTACGTTGCAGCAGATTGGCCACGTGCAGACGCCGCAGATTGACGCCATCCTTTGCAAGGAAGTGGATGTGCGGGTCATCGATCTTGGCCAGCAGCAGTTCCTGTTCGATCGTTTCCGCCGACTTAACGTCGGGCAGCATGAAGTACAGCCTCCTACGCATTGCAGTCGCCTCCCGTATCGGTGGGTGGTGGACGGGACGCACTGATCGGCGACCCGTGCGGTCGATTTTCAGTATAGAGAACGCGAGTTAGCCGGTACGGACTGATAAAATCTTTTGAACTTGATCGGCGAAAATTCGACGATATACGGGGCGGTGATTATCGAGACTTATAAGCGGGCACGCGTGGCCCCTGGGAAGACGACATGAAGAAGTGGTTGCTCCTAACGCTGCTGTTCACCCTGTTAGCGCTGCGTCCGGCGGCCGCCGACGTGCTGGTGCTCGTGCACGGTTATCTCGGAACGGCGCAGAGCTGGGCCGAGGCCGGCACCCTGGGCAGGCTTGCGAAGCGCGGTTACCGACTGGTCGGCGTGCTCGGCTACGGCGCGCAGGGCGTGCTCTATCAGCCGATGTCCCGGGCGAAGACCGACAAACCGGTATATGCCGTCGATCTGCCGTCCCAGGCACCGATTGTCATCCAGGCGGACTGGCTGGCGGCCCAGCTGCGCGAGATCCGCAAACTGCAGCCCGACGAACCGATCAACCTGGTCGCCCACTCGGCCGGCGGCGTGGTCGCCCGAATGACGTTGGTGCGTCACGGCGCGCTCGGCGTACGGCAGCTGATCACGATCGCCACGCCGCATTTCGGCACCGGCCGCGCGGTGCAGGCCCTCGAGGCGACCGACAACCGCGGCATGTTCGGTTTCGTCAAGAGCTGGCTGGTCAGACGCGCGACGGGCAACGAATTGTACGCGACCGTGAAGCAGAGCCAGGGTCTGCTGTTCGACCTGCTGCCGCCCGCCCCGGGCAATCTGCTGTTCTGGCTCAATCAACAGCGGCACCCCGACATCAAGTACACCAGCATCATGCGGATCGGCACCTTTTACATGCCGGGCGACCAGGTGGTGCCACCGCTGAGCCAGGACCTTAACCGGGTTCCGGCACTGGCGGGCAAGGTCAAGACGTATTCGATGGCCGAGGGTCATCTGCTGACACCGCAGGACGGCGACCTGATCGGCAACCTACTCGCAACCGCATCCGAGGGGGCGAAGGACGGGAAACCGTGAACGCGGCGCGACGCGACGGACCCGGTTGACGCATGCGGCGCGCCCTTGCGGAGATCGAAAGGCTGCTGCGCGCCTATGGTCACACCTACGCGGCCAACCAGGCCGAGATCGCAGCGGGACTGTTCGACGAGGATCCGCAGGCGGCCTGCCGCTCGCTGAATACCAGCGAGTGGTGGGAGGGAGCCGATTCGGTCGCTGCGATCGACCTGGCCGTCACCGGCGGTTTCACCGCGCAATCAAGGCACGATGCCGTCGTTTTGCGACAGTCGCTGGTCGACGTGTTCACGACCTTGCGCGCCTACGGCGAACACAATGACGCCGGCGAGATCATCGTGTCGCAGTTCCAGAAATGGATGGAATCCCACATCTGACGCAATGATCGCCACGCCGGGCCGACGTCATTGCATGCGGCTTCAATCCGGCGAAGTACCGCGATCCGGCCGATAATGTTTACGCGCCCGGCGCCGACATCCAGAGCAGACAACGGAGGGCCGTATGCAGAATTTCGATGTGTATTTCGTGGGCGAGTTGCTGCCCGGCGCCGACCCTGCCAAGGCGCGCCGCGACGTCGCGGCCCTGTTCAAGATCGCTGAGGAGGCGGCCGACCGGCTGTTCAGCGGCAAGGCCGTGCGCATCAAACAGAATGCTGACGCCGATGCCGCCGGCCGCTACCGCGCCCTATTCCGAGATGCCGGCGCCCTGATCCGGATTGTGCCGGCCGGTTCGCCTCCTCCGGCCGCCACGCCGGGGCCGGATGCCCCGCCCGCCCCCGCCCAGGCCGCAGGCGGTGAGGCAAGACCAGCGAGTGGGATCAGCCTCGCCGCACCTGGCGCGACGATCGACGAAACGCCGCTGCCGCCACCGGCGGACATCGACACCAGCGCACTCAGTGCGCTGCCGGCGAATTCCGGTTCGCTGGAAGACTGCCACGTCGAAAAGGTCCCTTATCCTATTCCCGATATCAGCCATCTCAAGATCGTCGACAACTGACTCGTTCACCTCATTCCTGCAACCCGGAGGGCGCGCAGTGTCAGCGCGGGCCGAGCGCGGCCACGCTCAGCGCCGCGCCGTCGACGAGCAAATCGGCGCGAAACAGGCCGATCGCGTGTCGCACCTCGAGACGCAGGGGCGTGTGACCCGCATCCGTCGCCAGCCAGACGAACGCGGGGCGATGCGCTGCCTGCCTGCCACCGTTGCCATCCGGTTCCCACGCATCCAGGCGTAACTTGAGTGCGGGTACGCGGCGACCCGCCAGAGGCAAGGTCGCCGCACCCTCGACCGTCACCTCGTATTCCATGCGCTCACGGCCATTGGTCACCGGCAGCGCGAAGCGCTGTCCGACATCGAGCACGCGTTCGCGCAGTTGCGCCAGCAGCCCGAGGCGATCGAACAGGGGTGGCGCATCGGGCGGATCGAACGCCCCGTCGAGCAGGCGCCGCGCCTCAGTCTCGCCTTCACCGGCAAGGCGATCGAGCCGAAACATGCCACTTGCGGAATCGTCGCGGATATACAGGCGGTGTTTCGTCTTGTTGGTCTTCTCGTAGGAATCCAGCGCGACGATGCCCCCGTCGGCTGCACCTACCCAGGCCGCGATGCGGTAGCGCACGGGATATAGGGACTCCATGACGGCGTGCTTCTCGGACGTCGCGTCGAGCTGGATAACCTTCAACGCCCCACCCGCCACGTCGCGTTCCGCCATCGCGACATCGGCTACCGGCATGTCCTGGCCGAGTGAGAACACGCCACGGTAGGTCACTCGATAGTCGAGCGCATGCGCCTGAACGCCGGCCAGCAGCAGCGCGGCAGCCACTGTCACTTGCCGACCCAGCCGTCCCGCACACAATCGCCTGCCCATGCCGTCTCTCCAGTCTTCCGCCTCAGCTTAGTTGGCCGCGACGAATCCGAGTTCCATGGCACGGTCCGTGCTTTGGTACTGAGCAACCTAGAAAATAACCCGGAATGCGCCGGATTTTTGACGAAAACGGGACAAAAAAGTGACGCATCCGGTCACAAGCGACAAAATTTCGACATATCCAGGCGTCAAAGAACGAAAAACTGACGCCCGGGCTACCGGGGATGCGGCACAAGACGGTGTCGATGTGCGTGCCGAAAACGCCCCGAAGACGGAAAGTGCGGACGTGTTCCGCGCGAGCGAGCGCTTGGCCCAGCTGGCCGGTGCGATTCGCGAAACGAATTTCGCCTCGATCGAGCAGGCGCGCGTTGGAGTTGCCAATCTGCAGGCCGACATCGCGATCGATCCGGGCAGGGTACTGCGGGTCGCCGCGAACCTTAACGCGGGCAGATTCGAGGCCGCGGTCGCCGAACCGACCGGCTGATCCTCGATACGATTCTCGGCACAGGCGAGAGCTATTCTCGCCATTCACCCGGCACCGTTCCTCGGCGCCGGGTTTTCTTTTTGTGCCGGCGGGTGCGCGTCCGCCGCTTTGACAGCGCGTCCGCGCTACCGTGAAATCCCGGTATGCGCGTGATCTACCTGACCCTGGCGTTTTTCATATTGCTCGGTATCGGCGCGACCTGCCGGACACCGATGATGAGCCCGGCCGCCTGTGACGGTCCGTCGGGCGGTCCGGGGTGCACGCCGTCTCCGCCAGCTCCGACGAATCTCCGATGACGGCGGAGGCGACCCGCCTGGCGCAGGTCCGCTTCGCCTGGCTGACCGACTCGACTCGCGTGAACCGCTTGCTCGGGGCGGCGTTTGAGCGCGAGAAGCACGCCACGCACGTGCGCCGCACACACCAGCTTCATGGTCGGTTCGAGAATACCTACATCGACGCAGACTGGATCCCAGAGATCAAGTCGGTCCTGCGCTTCGCCCTCGACAACGCACGCGCCGCCCTTGCTCGCAAGCGCCTGCGGCATGGCTTCTGGTTCAACGAGATGGCGCCGGGCGATCGGACGAGTCTGCACGCGCACGAGGAACTGGATGAGCTGCTGTCGGCCGTGTACTACGCACGCTGCAGCGACGACAGTGGCGATCTGATATTGCACGACGACAACGCGCGCATCGTCGTCACGCCACGCGAAGGCATGCTTGTCCTGTTCCCGCCCGACCTGCCACACGAGGTGACCGAAAACCGCAGCGACACCACCCGGCTTTCGGTGGCATTCAATTTCGGTCCGTGGCGCCGGTCGGGCTGACCGTCGACGTCTCCAGGCGCTCGGTCTCGGCAAGCACGACGCGGCGCCCGTCGACGGTGGTGAACGCACGGTCCTGGATGTCGCCACGCGCCGCGCGGTATTCGGCCGTGCGACCACTGCCGGCGTCGACGACGCGGATGTAGATCACCGCATTGTTATCGCGCCAGTGCTCGAACAGCAGGTAGACCGATGTCGCCAGCATCAGCGCAACCACGCCCAGTGCGAGTCCCCGGATCGGCCACTGCCGTCGTACCGGTGGGTTGACCAGACGCGGTTCGCGGTACGCGGACGCATCACGCGGCCGGCGCGTGCGCCAGATCAGTACGACGAGCACGATCACACCAATCGTGAAAAGGATCTTTCCCAGCATGCGGGCATCTTAAGGGATTGATCCCGAGTCGGTACATGATGATCTGACGCCATTCCGCCAATCGTGTCCGCGGTGGCCGCGGATTTCGATATGATGGGGACGATGCACATGCCCGGCAATCCAAGATGAACACTTCGCGCGCTCTGCTGCTAGCGGCCGCGGCGATGCTCGCTATGCCGGCCATCGCCGACAACGAGATGCAGGTACGCATCACGCCGACGCTGAGTTCGATCGATGTCAAGCACCAGGGCAAGACGGTCCGGATCCAGCGCAACCAGGACCAGGACAACGTGCTGAATCCGGCGTTCCAGCGCACATCCCGCCGCTGCCCACCGTTCTGCGTGCAGCCAATGCACATGCCGGAAGGCGTAGAAACGATCGGCGAGCTCGAGATGCTCGATTATCTGCGGCGCGCCGCCGGCGGCGACTCGTCGATCCTGATCATCGACTCACGCGGGCCGGACTGGCTGCAGCGCGGCACAATTCCCGGTTCGGTCAACATCCACTACAAGCGCCTGAGTGTGAAGGCAGCGGGTGATGGGGAAGTCGCTGCCATCCTGCACGAACGGTTCGACGCCGAACGTGACGGGGAACTTTGGGATTTTCGTTTCGCCAAGACCCTGGTGCTATTCTGCAACGGCAGCTGGTGCGGCCAGTCGCCGTCCAACATACGCGTCCTGCTTCGGCTCGGTTATCCACCCTCCAAGATCAAGTGGTACCGCGGCGGCATGCAGGCATGGGAAGCCGCCGGATTGACGACGGTGGTGCCGGAAGAGTGAGTGCTGTGTACTCGCGGTATCGAACCGGTCGCATGCTGGCATTGCTGCTCGCGATATCCGTCGCGCTGCTGGCCGCCTGCAGCGAACCGGACAAGCCCAGCATCACGCTCTACCTCGCTGTACAGCGCGGCGACCTCGATCAGCTCGAGCGTCACCTGTACTGGGGGACGGACATCAATGCGGTGCTGCCGAACGGCCAATACCCGCTGCAGGTCGCGGCGGACAAGGGTCGGATCATCATGGTTCGCACACTGCTCAAGCACGGCGCCGACATCGACCGCCTGACCGCGCAGGGCGATTCCGCGCTGGACCTGGCCATCCTCGCCGGGCGGACCCAGGTCGCCGAGGTCCTGCTCGCCCAGGGTGCCCGGTTCGAACCCTCGACGCTGTTGCTCAAGGCGGCGGCGAGCGGCACCACGGATCGCGATTCCCTGCGATTTCTGCTCGACCGTGGCGCAGACCTGGAGACCCGGGATGCCGACGGCGACACCGCCCTGTTGATTGCAATCCGTCAGGACAATCACCGTCTCGCGACCCACCTGGTCAATGCCGGCGCCGACGTGAACGTCGCAAGCCGCGACGGCGAATCCGCGCTCGCGCTCGCCCGCCGGCTGCAGGTACAGGAGCTGATCCGACTGCTCGAGCGCTTCGGCGCCCGCTGAGCGGGCCCGCTGGCACGAAGCCGGCGCGTTTGCTATCGTCGCGCGCCTCGATTCACCCGATTCCGGACCGAGACAGGCAGCGCCACGCGGAGCAAGTGACATGGCAAGTTCGCCCGACGAATTGACGATCAACTACAGCGAAGGCGGCATCGATGTCGTCAAGGAACTCGACAAGGAAATCCTGTCGAAAGGCGCATGGACGACAATCCTTTACCGCTATCAGGACTGGGAGCCACGCAAGGAGGAGTACAGCAAGGACAAGTACTCGATCCGACGCTACCAGAAGCGCAACGGCGAGTATCAGCAGAAGTCCAAGTTCAATATCTCGAGCCCGGACCAGGCGCGGCAGTTGATCGATGCGCTGTCCAAGTGGCTGACCGACTGAGTCCGCCGATCACGGCGCCTTCGTCGCCGGCATGATGGCCGCAACGACAAGTGTGCGCAGCCCGGACGTGGCACACACGATTCAGGCGTCGCGCGCGGCCATCAATGCCCTCGCCTGAGGGATCCATTCCTCGCGCTCGATCCGCCCCTTGAAACGCAGGTGGTCGTTGACCCAGGCGACGTTCTCCGGCGTCCACGCGGCAATCTGTTCGAAACGCACGATGCCGAGTTCGCTGAGGATCGCAGCGATCTTGGGTCCGATCCCCTTGATCAACTGCAGGTCGTCGGCTTCGGCGCCGTCCGCTGAACGCGCCGGTGCACGCATCGCCATCGCCGGCGCCGCCGTAACCTCTGCCGGCGCAGGCTGCGGCTTCGGGGTGGTTTCCGGGCTGACGGCCCCTTGCGCCGCCGCGAGCGCTTTCCGGCAGCCTTCGAGCTCGCCACGCAGCGAAGCGACCTCGGCCGCATCGCCGCCAGCCGCGGGCTCGACCTGTTCCAGGGCCGCCAGGCGATCGGCGAGTCCCTGCCGCTCTGCCTCGCTCTGCCCGCGCGCCGTCACGGCGACGTCCAGCTCCCCACGCAACTCGCGTGCATCCGACTCCGCGTTCCTGAGCCGCGTCTGCAGCGTCGCCCGCGTAGCCTGCGCCGCGATCCGTGTCAGGTACCAACCCAGAACGAGGCCGAGCAGCCCGGCCAGCAGCAGCAACAGAAAGGTTTGGGTAATCAGGTAGGTCATCATCCCGCTCCGCGGTATTACTGTGGGGGCAGCACTTCGAAGCTGATGCGCCGGTTGGCCGCGCGCCCCTCGGGTGTCGCGTTGCTGGCGATCGGCTGGCTGTCGCCGTAGGCCACAATCTGCATGCGTCGGCCGTCGATACCGGCAAGGTAGAAAAAGCGTTCGACCGCCTCGGCGCGCGCCTGACTCAGCCGCAGCCCGGATTCGTGGTCGCCGCTGGCAGCCGTATGGCCGCCGATAACGATCCGCGCCTGCGGACATTGGTAGGCGACCGTCGCCAGGTCGTTGAGCAGCGGGTAACTCTCGAGCATCGGCGACGCACCACCCAGCTCGAAGCTGATACTGGCCACCGACGTCAGGCGCGCCATCGTGCGTTGACACGTCCCGGCATCCATCGGATTGGCCAGATTGCCGCCGAGGCGCACGATCCGGCTCGGATCGAAGCGCGCGTGCAAGGGGTTTTCGGGGTCGACCATCGACGCCGCCGGCACGAGGCCGCTGACATCGACGGCACGCACGCCCCACACGTCGGCGGCGATGCTGCGAATCGCGTCCGGCGTGGCGTTGTGCGGCAGTTCACCGCTGATTGTCAGGTCGCGCCCCTCCACCCCGACATTCAGTCCGGTGAGGGCACGCGCCGACAGGGCCCTGACCACGCGCTCGGAGAGATCGTCCGCGATCGGCTCGTGACGGACCGCGACAGTGATCCAAGTGAGCAGCAGCAGGCTGGCCACCCCGACCAGGATGGCGGTACTTCTCGACACGACGTCCCCCCGTTAGGTCTTGTCGTCAGCAATTGCGATGTGACAGGCATCGCGCAACCGCCTCGCGCGGGTCGGCTAGCGGCAATATGCGGCATCCATCAAGCGACGCGTTGGCTGGGCGCGCCGGATCGGGTACCGCAACGCCTGTGGAAGGCGGTAATTTACCGCATTTCGGCGCTGATGTAGCGGCAGTGGGTCTCACGCACGAAAAACGCCGCAATCAAGGCGACCACGGGCCGATGATGCGACAGCCGCACCACGTCGACCGCCGCAGGCCGTCGACCTCGTGCTCCTGCCTGGTGGGGTCGATGCCCGGGCAGAATGCCCGCTGCAGGATCGCGGCGCCGAGGAACAGGCCGGTGTTGACGAGCGCGATCGCGATCCCGGCGATGGTCGGTGCGCAGACCGCGTTGGCCGCCGTGTCGCTCTGCACGGAACCGCTGGCGCCAAGTCCGATCCGACCGTACCGCACGAATCCACAAATACCCGGCGCCCAATTGGCGTACAGCAGGCATGGCCAGGCTGACGCCGATGCGAGACCGCTGGCGATGATCAACTGCTCGCGCAGACAAAGGTGATCGGACGACCGGACCATCGCCGTGCAGCCTACCGCAATACGGGTCAGGCTCACCCTGGTGTACAGCGACACCTCCGCGCGCGTCGGCCCATGCACATCGCGTTACAGGGCCACGCCCCATGGGCCGACGAACACCACCAACACGCCGAGCCCAACCGGGAGGCGTCCGACCGACACCGGTGCGAACGTGTCGGCGAGGATCCCAGACAGGATCTGCATCAGGGTTCAGACGTAGTAATACATGGCCGCCAGCGACGCGACTGCGGCACCGGTGGTCCAAAATGCGTGCGTCAGGTCGGACGCGACCGCGGCCGGCGCCGTGCGGTGTAAGAACGCCAGCATGTACGAGACCGCGAGGATGCGCCGGCGCAGGGCGTTGAACCGGGCGCAACCGGGATGCGTCATCGGCGTGAACCCCGGCGGCCGGGCGTAGACCCCCTGTCACAGACCAAGCTCCTGCGGCCAGTCGATCAGCGCGTCGACAACCTCGCGCTGGCGCGGCGTCAGCGACAGGTCGACGGCCATGCGCGACAGCCGGCGCCGATAGTCGTCTATGATGATCGAACCCCCGGCATCCGGCTCGGTAAGGCGCGCGCGCCTGAACGCCTCCCAACGACGACGTTCGGTGCCGTCGAGCGTCTCAGGCCAGTTGCGCGCCCGATAGCGGAACAACAGCTCGTTGAGCTTGGGCGCGTCGAAGCCGAACGACGTGGTGCCCAGGGCGTCGGGCACCGTGCGCCGAACCTGTTCGCAGCGCCGACGGTCGGCGTCGGACAAGAATGCGCCATACAGGTCGCGGTCCGGATCCGGTTGAGGCGGAAACGACTCGATCTGCGCAAAGATCTCGCGCAGCTTCTGCCCGACCGCGGGTGCCGCTGCACGCAGCGCGTCAAGGTGTGAACGCTCGGCGTCGGCATCCATCAGCCAGCGTTCGCGCGCGTCATCCGTCAGTGTACCCATCGGCACCACGACCGGGCTGCGGTTCACATGAACGACCTTCAACGGGATGCGTTCGGCGCCGTCTGGCAGGTCGGCGGTCGCCGTGAACAGGCGCGCGCGGATCTCGTCGGCCGACAGTGTCAGCAGCGGCGTCGGGTCCGCGCGCAGATCGTAGACAATCACTCCGTTGCGATTGACCGGGTGCGGCGCCAACGGCAGCACCGCCGCGATGCAGCCGAGTCGCGCCGGGTAGCGCGCCGACACGTGCAGTACCGGGTTCGCCGCCTGCACGTCGAGTTGCCGCGCGAGCTGCTGTTTACCACGGTTGCCGAACGCGAAATCGAACAGCTTGGGCTGACGCTCGCGCACCAGGCGCGCGATCGCAATCGTCGCGCGCACATCGGCCAGCGCGTCGTGCGCGCCACTGTGCTCGATGCCGTTGGCGGCGGTCAGGTCCTCGAGGCGGAAACTGGTCACACCCGGCTCACGCTCCGGCCATTCGATGCCGTCCGGGCGGAGCGCCCGGGTGAGGCGCACGACGTCGATCATGTCCCAGCGCGAGTTGCCGTTCTGCCACTCGCGCGCGTAGGGATCGAAGAAGTTGCGGTACAACCCGTAGCGCGTCACCTCATCGTCGAAACGCAGCGAGTTGTAGCCGAGCGCGCAAGTGCCCGGCCGAGCCAACTCGTCGTGGATGAAGCGGAAGAAATCCGCCTCGGGCGCACCTTTCTCACGCGCCAGCTGGGGCGTGATGCCGGTGATCAGGCAGGCCTCGGGATGCGGCAGGAAATCGTCGGCCGGACGCGCATAGACAACCAGCGGCTCGCCGATCGGGTTGAACTCGAGATCGGTGCGCAGGCCGGCAAACTGCGCCGGTCTGTCAACCGAAGGCTGTGCGCCCCAGGTCTCGTAGTCGTGCCAGTAGAAACTGCGCGTTTCGCTCATGCCTTGGCCCATGCCACCTGGTTGCGTAGATAGACCGGCAACGCCTGTTCGGCCGGCACGACGGCACCCTCGTCGTAAAGTCGCGCGGCCACGCCTGCGACCGCACCCGCATGCACGACAGCGTCGTCGTAGAGGCGTGTCACGCCACTGTGTGCGAGATCGTCGCGGTACGCCGGCCAACCGCTGCCGGCACCGCACCAGTCGTTGCCACCGGGCACGACGACATCAGAGGCCGCGGCCACGGCGTCGCCGGTCTGCGCACGCATCACGCCGGCATCGTCGACTCGGTAGACGCCCCAGTAGACCTCATTCATGCGCGCGTCGAATGCGGCCAGCACCGCGCCTTCGCCGTATCGCATCCACACCCCCTGCGCCAGCGCCTGCAGGCTCGACACCGGCACCACGGGCAGCCGGGCACCGAATGCCGCACCCTGCGTCACCGATGTCGCAATGCGCAGGCCGGTGAAAGCGCCCGGCCCACACGCGAACGCCAGTGCGTCGAGGCCGCCCAGTGTCAGACCGGCGTCGCGCAACAGGCCATCCATCATCGGCAGGATCAACTCGCTGTGGCGCCGCGGCGCGATCTTGAAACGCTCAGTGACTTCACCGTCCAGCCACAGCGCAGCCGAACAGGCATCCTCGGTGGCGTCGATCGCGAGCAGTTTCATTCGGCCAGCAGCACGGTCGAGCCGGTGGTCTTGCGAGCCTCGAGGTCGCGCTGCGCCTGCGCCGCGTCCGCCAGCGCATAGGTCTGGTTGATCTGGATGTGCAGCTTGCCATCGACGATTGCGCCGAACAGGCGCGTAGCACCCTCATCGAGCAGCGCGCGGGTGGCTATGTGCGTGGCCAGTGTCGGCCGCGTCACGTACAGCGAGCCTTTCGGCGCCAGGATTGCCGGGCTGAACGGCTCTACCTTGCCCGACGCGTTGCCATAGGTCGCGAGCACTCCGAACGGCCGCAACGAATCCAGCGATGCCATGAAAGTCGCCTTGCCAACCGAGTCGTAGGCAACGGCCACACCCTCGCCGTCGGTGAATGCGCGCACCCGTGTTGGGATATCTTCGTCGCGATAAAGGATGGTGTGATCGCAGCCGTTCGCGCGCGCGAGTTCGGCCTTCTCCTCGGAACCCACACAACCGATCACGCGTGCACCGAGATGCTTGGCCCACTGGCACAACAGCGAACCAACACCCCCGGCGGCGGCATAGACCAGGATCGCGTCACCGGGTTTGACCGGGTAGGTGCGGAACAGCAGGTAGTGCGCTGTGAGGCCCTTGAGCATCACCGCGGCGGCCTGGCGGTCACTGACGGTCTCCGGCAGCCGGACCAGGCGGTCGGCGGCGATCAGGCGTGTCTGCGCGTAAGCACCCAGCGTCATCGGGTAGGCTACGCGGTCGCCGACGGCGAACCCGCTGACGTCCGGCCCAACCGCGTCGACGATACCGGCCGCCTCCATGCCCACCACCGCCGGCAGCTCGATCGGATACAAGCCTTCGCGCTGGTAGACGTCGATGTAGTTCAATCCGCATGCGGTCTGGCGCAGTCGTACCTGGCCCGGCCCGGGCGCACCGACCTCGACGGCCTCCCAGCGCAACACGTCTGCGCCCCCGAAACTGTGGATACGTATCGCATGCGTCATGGCGTGTCTCCGGTTCGTTGGCGCGATTCTCGGCGCCAGCGTGCTCCGACACAAGGCAACGCGCTCCCGCCCACACAATCGTCGCGGGCATTCGACCACGAATTCCGGCAACCTTGCCCGAACGCGCGCCCGAAACGCGCCGCGCGGGCCGTTTCAACCGATCAAGGAACAATGATGGATATCAAAGCCCTGTTCGACGCCGAACCCGAATCGCCACTGTACGTGGCCATCAACAAGGTGCTGGTTCGCAACGATCCGAACCTGCTGCGCATGATGAAAGAGGCCAGCAGCAAGATGTGCCTGGCAACGGCGCTAACGCCCGGGTTCCGCGGCTTCGACCTGATGCGCCAGCGCGGCACCTGTCCGATGGGCATGCGCTGGGCCGCGAGTTCCGACATGTCGACCGAGCTGTCGCACATCTGGATCGACCAGCTCACCTACTGGGAATCGTGGCAGGCGCACGAGGATTTCCACGAGACCTTCGAGGACGTCGTCGTCGAATCCTGCGCCAAGTGCGGCGGCATGCTGCTCGACGGTCCCGAGGAACCGGTCTACCGCATCGTGCGCAGCGAACTGCCGAAGCTGATCTCGAAGAACCAGATGATGAAGCTCGGCTTCGAGAACAACGGCGACACGCGTGGCTACGCGATGGACTCGGGCGAGACGGTCACGGTGATGGCCACGCACCACGTGCGCCCGGGTAAGGAGGCCGAGTTCGAGCAGGGCGAGATCCAGACCATGGAGCTGCTGAAGGACACCGCTGGCATGGTCGGCTATCAGATCCTCAAGCGCATCGGCCTGTCGACGCTCGGCAGCGGCCACGCCACGGTAGAGTCGCTGATGGAGGACATGAAGGACAGCTCCGGCACCAAGCTCAAACGCGCCGCCGAGGTCTGGGAGGGCTACAGTATGCCTGCCGAATACCTGACCATGGTCGAGTTCGAGGACCTGCGCGCGGCGCAGCGCGGCATGCCGCACGTCAACGTCAAGCCCGAGATCCTGTTCGTGCACGGCACCCGGGTACTCGACAACTGCCTGACTATTCCAACGGTGCGCATCTCCGACAGCATGTTCAGCGAACACACCTACCGCGAGATCCTGCAGGGACTGAAATAAACGATGGGGTGCGCACAGACGCGCGACTGATTGACTAACGGCGCCAACACGAATGATCGAGCGGGACCGACGGGCCTCGTTGCCGGAGATGCATCGCCTGTCGGTTCAGAACAGGTCGACTACGCCGTTCTCGGCAGCGGCCTGCACGCTGATGTCAGCGTAGTTGACGACCCGGTTGCGACCGCTTTCCTTGGCGACATACAGCGCCCGGTCGGCACAGTCGATCAGCGTCGTCGGTAGAATTCCGGTCTGGCTCGTCACGAACCCAATGCTGACGGTGACCCTGCCGACACCTGGAAACTCGTACGCCTCGACGCGCTGTCGAAAACGCTCCAGCACCCCGCCCGTCTGCGCCGCCTCCGGCGTCGACAGCAACACGACGAACTCCTCGCCGCCGAACCGGAACAGATCGTCTGTGTAGCGAAACGAGCGTTCCATGAGGCGTGCGAAATGGATCAGCACTTCGTCGCCGTACAGATGGCCGAAGGTATCGTTGACGCGTTTGAATCGATCGATGTCGAGAATGGCGACGGCGAGCGTCAGGTACCCGGCCTCCATTGCGCGCTGCACAGCCAGTTCGAACAGCGTGGCGAAAGTCTGGCGATTGAGCAGCCCGGTCAACGCGTCGCGTTCGCGGCTGTCCATCAAGCGGATCAGGTTGCCGTAGATCTCGACCACCTGCATGACCTTCGCCCGCAGCCAGGGATCGATGGGGATGTCGTCCAACACGACCATACGCATCGGTCCGACATCAGCGGCGAGCGGTATGATCAGGCGGCCAGTACCGTGCGTCTCGGAATCGACCGCAGTCGGTTGCAAACGCTGTATCACGTCCAACAGATCGGCCACCTGTTCGCGCTTTGCGACCCGCTGGCCCGTCTCATCGAAGCGGCGAACGCTGATGTCTCCGGCGGCGAGATCGACGCCCTTCAGCCCCGTGCGACGATGACCGTGGACCTCAAGGATCGCCACATTGACCCCGGGGGACAGCGCACGCAGGCTCCGGATCGCGGCGTGCGTCAAGGAAATCCCTTCCTGCTCGCGGGTCAGTCCTGCAACGGCGCTGAGCTGCTCGTATCCGTCATTGGTCATTCTGCTACCTCGAATGGCTAACGGCAGCGCCGAAACGGACTGTAGTTCGCACCCCCGATTGCATGGCCCAAGGGTCCGGTCCGTCCGCGCTATGCGGGCGGGGAAGCAACGTCAGGTCGTGCCACTCAGTAGGGTTTCCGCGTGGCGCAGTGCGTGGATGCGGTTTGCCTCGATGCTACCGCCCGGGCTGAGCTCGACCTGCTGGCGAATGCCTTGGGTGTCAAGCGCCCGCATCACCGCCGGGCGCCCACCGCACAGCACGATGCTGCGCCCCGCCTCACCCGCGCTGCGCACGACGTCGAACAGCGACCGTGTCGCGGTGAAATCGATCTCGGGCATATCGGAGAGATCCAAAACCAGCACACGGTAGTCCGTGAACATCGACAGCTGCCGCGTCATGCCCTTGGCCGCGCCGAAGCTCATCGGACTGCCGAAGTGGATGAGCAGAATCTGCCCCGCCGACTCCCGCAGTATGCGGCGCTCATCGCCCTGCAGCGGCGAACCCTCGTCCACCTCGTGATAGACGTTGATACTCTTCAGCTGCAGGTCGGACATGCGCTTCATGAATACCAACCCGGCCATTGCCATGCCGACCGCGACCGCCTTGATCAGGTCGACGAACACCGTCAGCAACAGCACCACCGACATGATAAACACGACCGTCCCCGGCGTTCGCCGCACGCCACGCAGGAAATCCCAGTCGATGATATCGGTGCCGACCTTGATCAGGATGCCGGCCAGCACTGCGTGCGGGATGTGGCTCGCCATGCCACCGGCACCGAGCACGATCGTGAGCAGCACCAATGAGTGCAATGCACCGGACACGGGCGTGCGCCCTCCCGCCTTCACATTGACGACGGTACGCATCGTCGCGCCCGCGCCGGGCAGACCACCGAACAGACCTGCGACGATGTTGCCGATGCCCTGCCCAAGCAGTTCGCGGTCCGAGTCGTGGTAGGTGCGGGTCACGCTGTCGGCGACCAGCGAAGTGAGCAAGGAATCGATCGAGCCGAGCGCGGCCAGGGTCAGTGCCGACACGAACATCTTCGACAGCAGCGCGAACTCGACCACCGGAAGGTGCAGTGCCGGCAGCCCGCTTGGAATATCGCCGAGCACCGGAACGCCGGCGTCCGGCACCAGCCAGACCGCCGCCAGCGTGCCGACCAGCAGCGCTACCAGTGGCGACGGCAGCCAGCGCGACCATGCGCGCGGCATGAGGTACACGATCGCGAGGGCGCAGATCCCCAGACCCAGCGCTGCCGGGTTGCGTGACGCCCATGCCGCCGGCACGGCCAATGCGGATGCCATGGGCCCCGCCTGCGTCGTTCCGCCGAGTAACGGGGGCAACTGCAACAGAATGATGATGACACCAATTCCGCTCATGAAGCCGGAGATCACCGGCAGTGGAACCAACTCGATGAACTTGCCGAAATGCAGCGCGCCGAACGCAATCTGCAGCGCGCCCCCGGCCATGACGACCGTGAATGCCAATGCGGCTGCGTGTCCCGGTTCGTTGGGGAACATGGCCGTATATTGGGCGAGGATCGCCGCCATCACGACGGTCATCGGCCCGGTCGGGCCAGACACCTGCGATGGCGTACCGCCGAACAGCGCGGCGAAGAACCCGACACAGATCGCACCGTACATTCCGGCAATCGGCCCGGCGCCGGACGCGACACCGAATGCCAGCGCCAGAGGCAATGCGACCACGGCCGCCGTCAGACCGCCATAGATATCGCCACGCAGACGGGCCAGGTTTGGGCCATCGACCAGAGAACGAAGATGCATCGCCGCCGAAACCCCAGGGTATAGACAATAAGAAATACTTTACCAGCAAATATCCCGTAATTGTCTATACGTCAGCGCGGACAGGCTAATGCAGCGGCACCGCTTAGAGCAGCCCCTCGATCAGCGCCTCGACCTCAGGGTGATCGAACTCGCGACCGCCGATCGCACGAAAACGGATGCCGCCCTGGCGATCGAGCAGGAAGGTTGTCGGCAGCCCCTTGACACCGTAGGCCTCGGCCAACGTGCTCTCGCGATCGAACAGGATCGGGAACGTCGGTTGCACGCTGAGACGGCCGGTGAACTCGAACACCAGCTCCGCGTCCTCCCACTGGTTGACGGCGATCACGACCAGCCCACGGTCACGGTACTTGTCGTACAGGCGCTGCATCGACGGCATTTCGCGGCGACACGGCGGGCACCAGGTACCCCAGAAATTGAGCAAGACGACCTTGCCGCGGTAGTCGCTCAGCGTATGTATCGCGTCATCCATGTCCGGCAGGCTGAAGGCCGGCGCCTCGAGCGGCGGGGCGACCGCCGTCAACTGATGCCCGAGCGGGGGCTCTGCCGCCGATGCGACGCGGAATGCGGCGACCAGTACCAGTGTGATACCTGCCTCAATCAGGTGCCGGCGCACATTCCAGGTCCTGCAAAATCTTTTCATGATGTTTCCCCTCGACCGACCAGACCACCTTCAGCGCCAGACGGCTGCCGTGCGGTTCCGGCATGGTCGTGAAACCCTGGATCCAGTCACCCACCGCGAACGTCGAATCGTCTGCCAGGATCGACCAGCTGAAGCGCACGCCCATATCACGCCACTCGCGCAGCCATTCGCTCTTGGTCTTGATGGCGTGTTCGCGGCCGTCAGCAGCCGTATATCGCCAGTCTGCAACGCGATATGACAACGGCGCCAACGCGACGTTGCGCACGATGGTACCGAACACACAACGGGTCGCGACCGCCTCGATGATGCTCACCGGCAGCCCCCGGCGGGCATAACTCGCGCGGATGAAATCCGGCGGCACCTGGACCAGCTCGATGGCGAGACCGTCGCCCTCGAAGCGCCAGTTCTTCAGCCCTGTGTCCGGGTCAGTCGTCGACACGACGTCATCCGCGCCCCCGGCGGCACCAAACACAGCAAGCAGAGACAGCGCCGCGCCGGCGCGTCGCAGCGATCCCACGTTGCGCAATGTTTGTTTCGGCATGATGGCTCAGTGTAGCCCACATACCGCCCGGTCCGGCACCGTCGCAAACCCCTGGCGCTCAGTCGAAAAACGTCAGCACCTGCGCCGGATCGCGGGTACGT
>JAGRGY010000051.1 GCA_020445255.1 Gammaproteobacteria bacterium | reverse complement strand
GGCGCCAAGCCCGGCGAGGGTGGTCAGCTGCCCGGCCACAAGGTCAACCAGCAGATCGCACGCGTGCGCCATTCCACTCCCGGCGTGGGACTGATCTCGCCGCCGCCGCACCATGACATCTACTCGATAGAGGACCTGGCGCAGCTGATCCATGATCTGAAGAACGCCAACCCGAAGGCGCGTATCTCGGTCAAGCTGGTGTCCGAGGTCGGGGTCGGCACCGTCGCGGCGGGTGTGTCGAAGGCGCATGCCGACCACGTGACCATCGCCGGTTACGACGGCGGTACCGGCGCATCACCGCTTACGTCGATCAAGCACGCCGGCTCGCCGTGGGAGATCGGCCTGGCCGAGACCCACCAGACACTGGTCATGAACCGCCTGCGTTCGCGCATCGCGGTGCAGGCCGACGGCGGCATGCGCACCGGTCGCGACGTGGTCGTGGCCGCGCTGCTCGGCGCCGACGAGATTGGCTTCGCGACGGCGCCGCTGATCGCCGAGGGCTGCATCATGATGCGCAAGTGCCATCTGAACACCTGCCCGGTCGGTGTCGCGACGCAGGATCCGGAGCTGCGCAAGCGATTCACCGGCAAGCCGGAGCACGTGATCAACTATTTCTTCTTCGTCGCCGAGGAGGTCCGCCAGCTGATGTCGAAACTCGGCTTCCGCACCTTCAACGACATGATCGGGCAGATGGACAGGCTCGACATGCGCAAGGCGATCAGCCACTGGAAGGCGCACGGCCTCGACTACAGTCGGCTGTTGCGCAAACCGACTGCGGCCGAAGGCGACACGCTGTACTGCTCCGAGCAGCAGGACCACGGTATCGAGAAGGCGCTCGACAACCGGCTGATCGAGCTTGCGGCACCGGCACTGGAGAAAGGTGAGCGGGTCGCGATCGACATCGATATCCAGAACGTCAACCGCACGTTCGGCACACTGCTGTCGGGTCGCGTGGCGGAAAGGTATGGATTCACCGGCCTGCCGGATGACACGATCAGGATCAACGCCAGGGGCACTGCCGGGCAGTCGTTCGGCGCATGGCTTGCGCACGGTGTCACGATCGAGCTGGCCGGCGAAGGCAACGACTATGTCGGCAAGGGCTTGTCCGGTGGCAGGCTGATCATCTATCCACCCGCCGAGTGCAAGATTGCAAAGTCCGACGAGAACATCATCGTCGGCAACACGGTGCTGTACGGCGCGATCAAGGGTGAATGCTACTTCAGCGGTGTAGCCGGCGAGCGCTTTGCGGTGCGCAATTCGGGTGCCACGGCGGTCGTCGAGGGCGTTGGCGACCATGGCTGCGAGTACATGACCGGCGGGATCGTCGTGGTGCTCGGTGGGACCGGGCGCAACTTCGCAGCGGGCATGTCGGGAGGCATTGCCTACGTGCTCGATGAGGACGGCACCTTCGCACAGCGCTGTAACCTCGCGCAGGTCGAACTCGAACCGGTGCGCGCCGAAGACGACGCGCTCGAGCACCTCGCGCATCAGGGCGGCGATCTCGAGTCGCATGGCCGCGTCGACGTGTCGCACGATATGACCCGCTTCGACGCGATCCGCTTGCGCCAGTTGGTAGAGCGGCATCTCGAGTACACCGGCTCCGCGGTGGCCAGACGCATGCTCGATGACTGGGCGGCGTGGCTACCGAAGTTCCAGAAGGTCATGCCGGTCGAGTACCGCCGTGCCCTCAGCGAGATGCAGGCCGAGCAGCACAAGGCGAAGTCGGCGGCCTGATGCCGGCCGCGTCGCGCCGGCGGACAAGTTCGCGAAACATGATTGACAGGCGCCGGCCGGCGGCCGGGCGCGAGTAGGGGCCAGACGTTATGGGTAAACCAACCGGATTCAAAGAGTTCCCGCGGGTGGATGTCGGCTACACGCCGGTCGCCGATCGCATCACGAACTACGACGAGTTCACGGTGCCGCTGTCGGATGCCGAGATCAGTACGCAGGGTGCACGCTGCATGGATTGCGGCATCCCCTTCTGTCACCAGGGCTGTCCGGTCAGCAACCTGATCCCCGACTGGAACGACCTGGTCTACCAGAGCGACTGGCGTTCCGCGATCGAGGTGCTGCACTCGACCAACAACTTCCCCGAGTTCACCGGCCGTATCTGCCCGGCCCCGTGCGAGGCGTCGTGCACGCTGAACATCGACGACGCGCCGGTCACGATCAAGAACATCGAGCTGTCGATCGTCGAGAAGGCGTGGCGTGAGGGCTGGATCCAGCCGCAGATCGCGACGCACAAGACCGGCAAGCGGGTGGCCGTGGTCGGCTCGGGACCGGCCGGAATGGCGTGTGCGCAGCAGCTGGCGCGCGCCGGCCATTCGGTCTCGGTGTACGAAAAGCAGGACGGTGTCGGTGGATTGCTGCGCTATGGCATTCCCGACTTCAAGCTCGCCAAGCAGGTGATCAAGCGCCGCATGGGCCAGATGAAGGCCGAGGGCGTGAAGTTCCACTGCAACATCCACGTTGGCAGCAGCGCGTTTCCGACCAGCCGCCTGCTCGAGGACCATGACGCCGTGGTGTTGACCGGTGGTGCGGAGAAGCCGCGCGACCTGCCGATTCCGGGGCGTGAACTCGATGGCATCCACTTCGCGATGGATTTCCTGCGTGCCAACAGCAAGGTCGTGCAGGCCGTGCCGGGCGCCGAGGATGACGTGATCAGCGCGAAGGGCAAGAACGTGGTCGTCATCGGCGGCGGTGACACGGGTTCCGACTGCATCGGCACGTCGAACCGTCACGGCGCAGCCACGGTCACGCAGATCGAGATCCTGGACAAGCCGCCGGAAAAGGAAGACAAGGGCCTCACCTGGCCGGACTGGCCCAACAAGCTCCGCACCTCGTCGTCCCAGCAGGAGGGCTGCGAGCGCATGTGGAACGTGACGACGAAGGAGTTCCTCGGCGACGCGGACGGCAGGCTGCGTGCGCTCAAATGTGCGCTGGTGCGGTGGGACAAGGATGCCGACGGGCGCTGGAAAATGTCCGAGGTCGAGGATTCCGAGTTCGAACTCAAGGCCGAGTTGGTCACGCTGGCGATGGGCTTCGTGCACCCGGTGCACGAGGGCATGCTGAGCGATCTCGGTGTCGTGCTCGATGGTCGCGGCAATGTACAGGCAAGCACCGAGGGCGGCGATGCCTACAAGACGTCGATCGACGGCGTGTTCAGCGCCGGTGACATGCGCCGCGGACAGTCGCTCGTGGTCTGGGCGATCTGCGAAGGCCGTCAATGTGCACGAGCCGTCGACGAATACCTGATGGGGATGACGACGCTGCCGCGCTGACGCGGCATGAGTTCCCCGCCCCGTCCGCCAGCCCGTCGCCCGTGCCGATGCCACGGCGACGATCCGGGCATCCTGCAGCCCGCGACGTTCCCCCGCTCCTGGGGTAGACTCCGGGCTTCCGTTTGGAACGATGATAAAGAATTGTCCCGCCTGTCCAGGTTGCGATCGCGATCCGCGGCGCGGGCGCGTAAAGAATACTTCGCCACGGTATCCGCATGTCCGAACTGAAGAACGATCGCTTTCTGCGTGCCCTGCTCCGCCAACCCGTGGACATGACGCCGGTCTGGATGATGCGTCAGGCCGGTCGTTACCTCCCGGAGTATCGCGCGACGCGCGAGAAGGCCGGCAGCTTCATGGATCTTTGCAAGAATCCCGAACTTGCCTGCGAGGTCACGCTGCAGCCGCTCGAACGCTTCCCGCTCGATGCGGCCATCCTGTTCTCCGACATCCTGACGATCCCGGATGCAATGGGGCTCGGTTTGTACTTCAGCGAGGGCGAAGGCCCGCGCTTCGAGCGCCCGGTGCGCGACAGGGCCGCGATCGAGGCCCTTGGCGTACCCGATCCGGAGCAGGAGCTGCGCTACGTGATGGACGCGGTACGCACGATTCGGCGCGAGTTGAGCGGCCGCGTGCCGCTGATCGGGTTTTCGGGCAGCCCGTGGACGCTGGCCACCTATATGGTCGAAGGGGCCAGTACCAAGTCGTTTGCACGCTCCAAGGGCATGATGTTCGACGAGCCCGCCCTGATGCACACGCTGCTGGGCAAGCTCGCCGACAGCGTGACCGCTTATCTGAATGCCCAGGTCGCGGCCGGTGCCCAGGCACTGATGATCTTCGACACCTGGGGCGGCACGCTGACACCGCGCGACTACGCCGCATTCTCGCTGGCCTACATGCAGCGCATCGTTGCGGGACTCACGCGTGAGGCCGATGGTCGGCGCGTGCCGGTGATCCTGTTCACCAAGGGCGGCGGCCAATGGCTCGAATGGATGGCCGATACCGGCTGCGACGCACTCGGCCTCGACTGGACGACCGATATCGGTGAAGCGCGCAACCGGGTCGGTCACCGCGTTGCGCTGCAGGGCAACCTCGACCCCTGTACCCTTTACGCGTCACCGGACGCTATCCGGCGCGCGGTCGCCGACGTGCTGGAGCGCTATGGCAAGGGTTCGGGTCACGTGTTCAACCTGGGTCACGGCATCCACCCGGCGATCCCGCCCGAGCACGCCGGCGCAATGATCGATGCGGTGCACGAATTGAGTCGGCCGTATCACGCCTAAATTCCGGTGCGGCCGCTTGCAACGTCCGCCCTGCAGGTGAATCGGAGGTCAGACGACAATGGCGCGCAAACACAACAAGCCGGCGGCCCCGCCGAAACCACGGCAGAATCAGTCTGCGTCAATTCCGGCGAACGATCCTGGCGCGCAGTACGGCATGCAGGCCGCGCGCGCGGCCGTCGAAAGCCTGCAGCGTGGCGATGTCGCCGGTGCCGCGGGAGTCGTCGAACAGGGATTGAGGCAGGCGCCGCGCAACGCCGACCTGTGGCACCTTGGCGGTCAAGCCGCGCTGCACCTCGGCGATGTCGGTCGGGGGAAGGAGATGATCCGGCGCGCGATCGATCTCGCCCCGAAGGTAGCGTTGTATCACTATAACCTCGGCAACGCGCTGTTCGCTGAAAAGGATCTGGATGGTGCGCTACAGAGCTTTCGCCAGGCGGTCCGCCTCGAGCCCCGGTTCCCAGACGCATTCACCAATCTCGGCATCGTGTTCACGCGCAAGCACCAGCACGAAGAGGCCGAGGCCGCGTTCGAGCAGGTTTTGCGCATGCAGCCGGACAGTGCCCAGGCGGTATTGAATCTTGCGATCTGCGACATGGAGCTGCGCAAGCCGGACAAGGTTAGCGAACTGACTGCCCGTCTCGAGGCGCTGGTCGGTCAGCCGGACCAGCGGCTGCTGCACGAGATTGGCAACCTGTATCGCGGACTGGGGCGGCATCTCGTAGCCGAGGAATATTATCGGCGGGCGCTGGATCTCAACGATTCGGCTGCAGAGATCTGGTTCGCGCTCGGCGACGTGTTGTCGCAGGCAGGCGAAGGTGAACGTGCGGCCGAGGCGCTGGCCAAGGCGGAATCACTCGGTTTGCAGCTGGGCCCCATCCGCTTGGCGCAGGCGCGGCTCGCGATCGCGAGAGACGCGGTGGGCGACGCCAAACGCCTGCTTGGCGAAGCGAGTGAGCTTTCGCAGGACAGCATCACCTACCTGCTGCGCATCGCCCACCAGTACACCCTGATCGGCGACTTCGCGGCACAGGAAAAGCTGTTGAACCGGGTGCTGGAGATCAATCCCGACAACGTCGGTGCATTCTCTGGGCTGACCCTGGCGCCCGGGCGCAAACTGTCGGAAGACGATGCGCTGAAGCTGCGCCGTTTAGCCGACGACAAGAGCGTCGATACGGAGACGCGAACCAGCATCGGATTTGCGCTGGGCGACTACTATCGCTATGCAAAGAAGTACGACGACTCTTTCAGGTACTACCGCCTGGGAAACCGGCTGAAGGGCTACAGCTTCGACCGGATTGAATACCAGAAGTGGTTGAGCGATGTCGAAGCGCTGTTTACCAGGGCGTTCTTCGACGAACGCTCCGCTTGGGGAAGCGATTCACGCATGCCGGTTCTGATCGTCGGCATGCCACGCTCCGGCACCACGTTGACCGAACAGATCGTCAGTTCCCACCCGGCGATCTTTGGTGCAGGAGAATATGGCACGGTGTCCGGTCTGGCGACGGTTCGGGGCCTGCCGTCGCCCGATTTTCGCCGTCAGCTCGATCTGGCCACCGAGCTGACCGCCGATCAGGTGGCACAACATGCCGAGTCTTATCTCAATACGATGAAGACGCTGGCGGCGCACGGCGAATCCTTCGTCACCAACAAGCTGCCGCACAACTTCCAGCAGCTGGGCTTGTTCGGCATGCTGTTCCCCAACGCGCCCGTCATCCATATCAAACGCGACCCGCGCGACAACCTGCTGTCGATCTACTTCCAGGACTTTGCCGGCTTCCACGACTATGCCTACGATCTGAAGACGCTGGGCGTCTACTACCGGCTTTACGAGCGCCTGATGGCGCATTGGACCCGGGTCATTCCGAATCCGGTATACACACTGCAGTACGAAGAACTGGTCGCCGATCTGCCGGGCAAGACACAGGAACTCGCCGATTTCATCGGCGTCGACCTCGACGAGCGCATGCTGCGTTTCTACGAGCAGGAGAGAAAAGTCGAGACAGCGAGCAAGTGGCAGGTGCGGCAGAAGCTCTACACGACGTCGGTGCAGCGCTGGAAGCCCTACGAGAAGCACCTGCAACCCCTGTTCGACGCACTGGGTCCGATCGACTGATCGACTGCAGCCGCACCGGCCGGCGCGCGTTGAGGTGGTAGCGGAACTGTCCTGTTACCAGAGCGCCTTTCCGGACGCGATCAACTGCGCGATGTCCTGCTGAAACTCGCTCGGCCCGTGGGCGCTGAACATCTGCTCGCGCTCGAAGCCTTTACCTGGATCGACCTGCTCCGAAAACAGCAGGGGTCTGCCGTTGTTCGCCGAAAAGTCCTTGAGCCAGTTCAGTGCACGCGGCGGGATCCGTTTGCCCACCGGTACGGCGACATCGACGGGCAGGCCACGCCAGCGCAGCTTGCCGAACAGCACGATGACCTTGGCGTTGTTCGGTTTCATCCAGTCGGGTAGTGGACTGTCGGGCATGATCCAGCCGCAATTGATCTCGACACAGGGGTCGTGCGGCCGGTTGGCGTAGTCGTCGCAGTCCCTGCCGGTGCTGTGTGGGCACGCCTTACCCGGATACAACGGCACGTCGTTGACCGTCATCTGCACCCAGCCGTCGCAGCACGCGGTGCATGGGCGGCATTCGCGCGATAACGGCTCGTCCCGCTTGCTCATACGCGATAGACCGACGTCGTCATGACCCTGGCCGTCGCCTTCATCAGGGAGCGAATCGGCGCCGGCAGGGTCACACCGCCGTGCTCGCGTGCCTTGCGGCCGTGTTCGACCTCGTCGATCTTCATCTGTTCGAGGATGACGCGGGTTCGTCGGTCGTTTTCCGGTACCTGCCCGAGGTGTTCGTCGAGGTGGCCCTCGACCTGCTTTTCGGTCTCGGCGACGAAGCCGAGGCTCCATCTGTCGCCGGCCAGGCCGGCCAGTGCGCCGATCGCGAACGATCCGGCATACCACAGCGGATTGAGCAGGCTCAGGCGCCCGCCGAGTTCCTCGACACGCTGTTCGCACCAGTCGAGGTGATCGTTCTCCTCGGCGGCCGATCGCTGCATGCTCTTGCGCACGGCGGGGTCGCGCGCCGTCAGCGCCTGGCCCTGGTAGAGCGCCTGCGCGCACACCTCGCCGGTGTGGTTGATGCGCATCAGTCGTGCAATATGGTCACGCTGCGCCTCGTCGAGCTCGGTATCGGCCATCCCTGTCGCCGGATTCGCGCGCTCGGTCACCTGCGGCCTGCCGAACAGGGTTCGCAGCGCCTGGTCGACGTTCATCAACAGGTCGTCGGCGGTCGAGTATTGTCGGTCGGGCATGCGGTTCACTCAGCGTCCAGTCTGTCGGCAACAGACTCTAGCAGATCCGGTCCTCAGCCGCGGTGGTCCTTAGACCTGATCGACCTCGCCAGACGGTCGCTCGCGCAGCTGCCCGGCCAGCAGCTCGACCGGATGCAGCACGCGTAGCGATGCTCGGTCGTCACCCAGCCCCTCGGCCAGGTGCATCGCGCAGCCGACGTTGGTGGTGAGCAGCAACGTGGACTGCGTACGACCGATCGTCTCGAGGAGAGGCTGCCGCAGCTCGCATGCGACCTGCGGGTAGCGCAGCATATGATCACCCGCCGCGCCGCAGCATTGCCCGCGTTCTCCCAGTGCGACCACCTCCAGCCCGTCGATCAGCCCGAGCAGTGCGGGTGCCCAGTCGCCGCCGCGATACACGTTCTCCATGCTGCACGGCGTATGCAGGAGCACCGCCGCCCGCAGCGGAAGAAAATCGTGCGTCGTCAGACCGCCGCGTTCGAGCAGGAAGCGCAGGATATCGAAATGCCGGGCCGGCAGCGGCGGGTCGTAGGCGTCGAGATGGATCCCGCAGCCGCTGGCGACGCTGACGACTGCGTCGAGCGCCGCGTCGAATGCGATCCGGTTGACGTCGGCCCGACGCGCGGCCGCGGCAGGATTTCCGGCATGCAACTCGAGCGCACCACAGCAACGCTGGCCTGTCGCAACGACGGTGTCGAAGCCGGCGTGGGTCAACAGCGTAACGGCTGCGCCCAGCGCCCGGCCCTGATAGGCGGCCGTCGCACAACCGAGGAACAGCCCGACCCGGCCGCGCGGCGACGTCGCACGACAGGTGTACTCGCCGGGCGTCGGAGCGATGCCACCATCGCCGAGCGCGCGCGCAACGCGCTGCATGCGATGCAGTTTCGCGAACGGTCGGGACAGCGCCGCCGGCAGGGTCCGGGCCATTCGCCCCGCGAGGCGCAGCACGCGCGGGTCGGCCAGCATACTGTCGAGGGGGCGGGGTGTCCTCACCGCGAAATCCACGTACGCGCGCTGAATCAGCCCGCCGTAGCGCACCTGGGAGGGGCACACCCGCTCACAGCGCCGGCACGCCAGGCAGCTGTCGAGATGGGTCGTCGACCGTCCGCGCGGATCGAGCTGCGAGCGTGCCAGACCCTCGATCAGCGCGATGCGTCCACGCGGTGATTCGTTTTCGTCGCGCGTGAGGCGATAGGTCGGGCATTCGGGCAGGCACAGGCCGCACTTGACGCAGCGATCGGCTTCCCGGAGGAGTTCTGGGTCGGGCGACTGCAGCATGCGGATGAAGGCTCGTGGGCGAAGTGAACGGGAGATCCTTATAATCGATTGTAATTATTACTCCATCCGCCGCCCGACGGTGTGCGTCGCGCGGTGGCCCCGGCTGCAGCAACGGAACCAAATCAGTGATCACCATCGACTCGGACGATGCCGAACTCGCAGCGCTCGTGCAGCGACTGGCTGAACTTGTTGCCGCCGCTGGCGGGTACCTCGATGCACGTCTCCGGATCGTCATTGCAAGGGGGGATCTGAGTGTGCGTTCCGATGCCGCTGACGGCGAACTGTTGGTGCGCCTGCCGCGGGCCTGCCTGTTGCCGATCGACGAGGTCGATCTTGCCCTGAACGATGACCGACTTCAGATTGAGTCCCTGCCGGCTTCGATGGGCGAGGTGCAGCGCGACATGCTGGAATGCATGATCGCCATCTACAACCGCGGTGCAAAGATCGCCAGTTATCGCGAGGAGTTGCCGTGGCTGGCATTCGCCGATGCGCCCGAGCTTCTGGAGCTGTTGCACCGGGGTCGTGCGCAGGCGCCCAAGCCCAGTCGCTTGTTCGAGCTGGCGCGGACCGGGGCACTGGATACGCTGGCGCTGGAAGGATTCATGGGGTCACGCATCCTGGACTACCGGGACGCCGCCGGGGCCGGCGCCATGGTCATGATGCCGTTCATCGACTTCTTCAACCACCACGTTCGCGCAGCGCCTTTCGCCCGCGACGGTGAGGCGTTGACCGTCACGGCCGCCCATCCGCTTGCCGGTTCCGATGAGTGTTTCGTGCGCTACAACGCCCTCGATGCACTGGATGCCTACCTGAACTATGGCTTCGTCGATACCAGCGCGGGGTTCGTACGCTCGGTTCCTGTGCGCATTGATCTGCCGGATGTCGGTGTCATCGACATCCAGGCACGCGTGGCCCAGCGGCGCAAGCAGCTGGCGGCGGGTCTGACGGACCTGGGCGCGCTGCTCCCGCGCGCCCAACGCGCCGAGGATGGCAGTCTGTCGGTGTCGCAGCTGGTCATTCCGGGCGCGGCGCCGGAGCTTTTCCATCGTGCGGTCGGTGCGCTGGTCGCCCAGTTCGTACCGGCGATCGGGCCGTCGGAACTGCGGGCTGCCGTGGACACTGTTGTGGCCGAGGTGATGACGGCCAACCGCGCGTATTACGGGCATCTGGATGAAGAGGCCGGTCGCCTTGCCGCGACACCGGCGCGCGACCGCCTGCGGCAGCTCGTCGAGGTGCAATCCGCAAAGCTTGCCGCCATCGGCGAGGGTTTCGCAAGGGAATGGAGCTGGAGTCGCGCCAAACCCGCATTCCCCTACAACTACGGCCAGGGTCTGACCTGGTCCTAGGCCGACCGCACCGCCAAGGTTCATTGAGGACGTCATGAGCTACTACGATCGGCATGTCTTTTTCTGCACCAATCAGCGTGAAGACGGCCGCCAGTGCTGCAGCCAGTACGGTGCCCAGGCGGCGCGGGACTATGTGAAGCAGCGCTGCAAGGCCCTTGGCATCACGGGACCGGGAAAGGTCCGCATCAACAGCGCCGGTTGTCTCGACCGCTGCGAACTTGGTCCGGTCCTGGTCGTCTATCCCGAAGGGGTCTGGTACACCTACGTCGATCGCGACGACCTGGACGAGATCGTGCAACGCCACCTGATCGAAGGTGAGATCGTCGAACGGCTGCGGCTGGAACCGCATCTACCCGGTTAGCGCGCGCGACCGGCCGGTTGGATCGGGAGGGCTTGACATGCACTTCAATAAATCATAAATTAATCATGTACTGATTCTTCACGGATCAGTTCTCCTCCATCCTCCTTTGGTGGTTATGATTCAGCGCGACGCCCCCCGTCGCGCTTTTTTTTTGCCTGTGAATCGGGTTGGAACGGCGCGATCCCGCATCAAGGCACCATGGATCACCGATCTGCCGTCTTCTCCTCGTGGCCGGGATCGATACCCGGACGCCCGCTTTCGCGGCACCTGCGAACCTTCAAAAAAGATGTCCCCAGGCGACCGGAACGGTCTTCGTCCACCGCGACAGCTTGCGTGGTCAATGATTCCCGGGTACTATTCGCGCCCTTTCGTGAACACGTACAAACTCCGCGATTTGGAGCAGCATTCGATGAGCACCACGGTAAGCGCGAAGCCGGCAGAAGTCCGTCGGGACTGGTATGTGGTCAATGCCGAAGGCAAGACCCTTGGACGTCTGGCGTCGGAGATCGCGCGTCGGCTGAAAGGCAAGCACAAGCCGATCTTCACCCCGCATGTCGACACCGGCGACTACATTGTCGTTGTGAACGCCGAGAAAGTGGCGGTCACCGGAAACAAACTGCGGGACAAGATGTACCACCACGTGACCGGTTATGTCGGCAATCTCAAGTCGATCAGCCTCGAGAAGCAGCTGCAGAAGGCACCCGAACGTGTCATCGAAACGGCTGTGCGTGGCATGTTGCCGCGTAATCCCTTGGGTCGCGCGATGATGAAGAAACTGCGGATCTTCGCGGGTCCCGAGCATACCCATCAGGCACAGCAGCCGAAACCGTTGGACATCTGAAGGCAGAAGTCAGCATGGCACAGCAAATGAATTATGGAACCGGCCGCCGCAAGACCTCGGCCGCGCGCGTGTTTCTGAACAGTGGCAACGGCGAGATCACCGTCAACGGCCGCCCGCTGGACAAATTTTTCGGCCGCGAGACGGCGCGTATGGTGGTTCGCCAGCCGCTCGTCGTCACCGATATGGCCGACAAGGTGGATATCGTCGTGACCGTTACCGGCGGTGGCACCACAGGCCAGGCCGGCGCGATCCGCCATGGCATTGCGCGCGCACTGGTCGAGCATGACGAGGGAATGCGTTCCCCGTTGCGTCGGGCAGGCTTCCTGACCCGCGACGCGCGCGCCGTCGAGCGCAAGAAGGTCGGTCTGCACAAGGCGCGCAAGCGTCCACAGTACTCGAAGCGCTGACGCGCTTCGCGCAGGGCCCTGGGCCCCCCGGGCCTTCGGCCCCGATTCTTGGGGCGTAGCTCAACTGGCAGAGCGACGGACTCTGACTCCGTAGGTTCCAGGTTCGACCCCTGGCGCCCCAGCCAATCCTGCGGCCGCGAAGCGGCCACCCACCCATGTCTTGTTGGCGCCAGGGGGCGGAC
>JAGRGY010000015.1:74942-75951 GCA_020445255.1 Gammaproteobacteria bacterium | reverse complement strand
CGACCCAGCGTGCAGCGTCGCAACATTTCAGTTTGCCGGCCACGCGCCGCCAAGAACGTTGATCCTCGGTGTCGGCCGGCAGCACGGCTGTCCGCTGGCACCATCAGACGACGGCAGCCGAGCAAGCGCATGACCAAAGCATCCTCAATACCCACCGCCAATGGCGTGCCGCCGTGCGTGAACGACGCCGACACGCGGTGTCGATCGTCAGCAGGAGGCGATGCATGAAACTTGGTGTCGTAATCCTCGCGGCCGGCCAGGGCACACGGATGAAATCCGACCTGCCCAAGGTGTTGCACCGGCTCGCCGGCAAACCCCTGCTTGGCCACGTCATCGACTGCGCGCGCAGCCTGTCGCCGGTCGAGATCGTCGTCGTCTATGGCCACGGCGGTGAGCGCGTGCGCGCGGTATTCGATGGACAGCAGGATCTGCAATGGGTCGAGCAGGCCGAACAGCTCGGCACGGGGCACGCCGTGCAGCAGGCCATGCCGGTGCTCAAGACCGCCGAGCAGGTGCTGATCCTGTACGGCGACGTGCCGCTTACGCGTAGCGAAACGCTGCAGTCGCTCGTTGCCACCACCGAACACCAGGGCTTCGGTCTGTTGACCGTCACCCTCGACAACCCGACAGGCTACGGCCGCATCGTGCGCAATGACGGCGGCCGCGTGCAGCGTATCGTCGAGCAGAAAGACGCCAGTGCGGAAGAACTCACGATCGACGAGGTGAACACCGGCATCATGTGCGTGCCGCGCGAGCGCCTCGCCGAATGGCTGGGTGGCCTGTCGAACAGCAATGCGCAGGGCGAATACTATCTGACCGACGTGCTCGCCATGGCGGTCGCCGACGGCTTCGACATCCAAGTGCAGCAACCGGCGTCGGCGGTCGAGGCCGAGGGCGTGAACAACCGCGGCCAACTCGCGACGATGGAACGCGCACACCAGCGCAACATCGCCGACCAGCTCATGGTCGACGGTGTCACCCTGCGTGACCCGTCACGACTCGACGTGCG
>JAGRGY010000015.1:64967-74829 GCA_020445255.1 Gammaproteobacteria bacterium | reverse complement strand
TCGGTGACGATGTCGAGATCCTCGAAAACTGCGTCATCGAGGACGCCACGGTCGGCGCCGCAAGCAAGGTCGGTCCTTTCGCACGCCTGCGACCTGGCGCCGAACTGGTCGGCGAGGCGCACATCGGCAACTTCGTCGAGATCAAGAAGTCGGTGGTCGGCCTGGGTTCGAAGGTCAATCACCTCAGCTATATTGGCGATACCGAGATCGGCGAAGGCGTGAACATCGGTGCCGGTACCATTACCTGCAACTACGACGGCGCCAACAAGCACAAGACGGTGATCGGCGATCGTGCGTTCATCGGCTCGAACAGTGCGCTCGTCGCGCCCGTGACGATCGGTGAGAACGCGACCGTCGGTGCCGGGTCGGTGATCGGCAAAGACGCGCCGGCCGACAAGCTGACGCTTACGCGCGCCAAGCAGGTCAGTGTCGACTGGCGGCGTCCGACCAAGAAATAATGGGTGCGCAAGACGAATTGTCGGGGGCTGGCAACCAGCAGATGTAACGCGACGCGGACGAGGTCTTTCGGCGTGTCTGATCTGACAGGCCAATCGATCATCGCTTCCCGTCGCCGCTGCTCACTTCCACGGTCCCGCTGAAACGGAGCAAGTTTTTATGTGTGGCATTGTTGGCGCCATCGCCGAACGCAACGTCGTCCCGATCCTCATGGAAGGACTGCGCCGGCTCGAATACCGTGGCTACGATTCCGCGGGCATCGCGGTGCGCAGCGATGATGCACACCTGCGACGCATCCGTTCGGTCGGCAAGGTTGCCGAACTGCAGAAGATGCTCGACGGCGGCAGTGTCGACGGCGGACTCGGTATCGCGCACACGCGCTGGGCGACCCACGGCATGCCGGCTGAGCGTAACGCGCATCCGCACATGAGCGGCGAACAGGTCGCGATCGTGCACAACGGTATCATCGAGAACCATGCCGAGCTGCGCGCCGACCTGCAGGCACGCGGTTTCACGTTCAGCTCCGAGACCGACACCGAGGTCATCGCCCATCTGCTGGCCGATCTGCTGGCACAGGGTCACAGCATCTTCGAGGCGACGCGCGCAGCGATCGGCCGCCTCGTGGGTGCCTATGCCCTCGCCGTGATCAGCCCCGACGATCCGGACCGCATGATCGTCACGCGTGCGGGCAGCCCGCTCGTCGTCGGCATCGGTGTCGGAGAGAACTTCATCGCCTCGGACGTGTTTGCGCTGTTGCCGGTCACGCAGCGTTTCGTGTTTCTCGAAGAGGGCGATATCGCCGAGATTCGCCGCGACGGCATGCACGTGTTCGACGCCGACGGCAACGCCGTCGAGCGCGAGGTGCGCACGAGCCAACTATCGGCGTCCAACGCCGAAAAAGGGCCGTACCGGCACTATATGCTCAAGGAGATCTTCGAGCAGCCAGCGGTGATCGCCGAGACGCTCGAAGGCCGCATCCACAAAGGCAAGCTGCTCGAAGAAAGCTTCGGCCATGTCGCCAAGGAACTGTTCGACCGCACCAAGGCAGTCCAGATCATCGCCTGCGGCACGAGTTACCACGCCGGCATGGTCGCGCGTTACTGGCTCGAGGAAGTCGGCATCCCGTGCCAGATCGAGGTCGCGAGCGAGTTCCGTTACCGCAAGTCGGTCGTGCAGCCGAACACCCTGTTCGTGACCATCTCGCAGTCGGGTGAGACGGCCGACACCCTCGCGGCGCTGCGCGCGGCGAAGAAGGCTGGCTACATCGGCAGCCTCGTCGTGTGCAACGTGCCCGAGAGCTCACTGGTTCGTGAATCCGACGTCGCCCTCATGACGCGTGCCGGTCCCGAGATCGGTGTCGCCTCGACCAAGGCCTTTACCACGCAGCTCGTCGCGCTGCGACTCATGACCCTCGCCCTGGCCAAGCGCAACGGCCTGGCGAAGGAAACCGAGACCGAATGGGTCGAGGAATTGCAGGCGCTGCCACGTCAGGTCGAGGTCGTGTTGAAGCTCAGCGATGCGATCGAAGAGATGGCGCAGTCGTTCTCCGACAAGCACAACGCCTTGTTCCTCGGCCGTGGCACCTTCTACCCGATCGCCCTCGAAGGTGCGCTGAAGCTCAAGGAGATCTCGTACATCCACGCCGAGGCCTACCCTGCCGGCGAACTCAAGCACGGCCCGCTCGCCCTCGTCGACGAGAAGATGCCCGTGGTGTGCGGTTTGCCCGATGACCCGTTGCTGGAAAAGGTGCTGTCGAACCTGCAGGAGGTGCGCGCGCGTGGCGGCGAACTATTCCTGTTCAGCGACAAGAAGGTGCGCATCGACCTCGACCACTACCAGAACCTCACACTCGATGACATCTGCCCGGGCACCGCGCCGATCGTCTACACGATCCCGCTGCAGTTGTTGTCGTATCACGTTGCCGTGCTCAAGGGCACCGATGTGGATCAGCCGCGTAACCTGGCGAAGTCGGTCACTGTCGAATAGACGGTGGCCTTGCCGCTGGCGTTCTGCGGGAACGCCGGCCGTCACAACACTGGGTCGTGATCGGAAGAAGACGGCGTCTTTGCGTGCGGCTTCGCTGTAAGACCGAGTTGTGAAGCATCCTTGCAGATGGGGCGACGACCAGGCGAGTGCTGGCGCGTCTGGGGCTGAAGCCTCACTTATGAATCTTGTCGTGCTTTTCGCCGATGGGGCAGCCGGCGCATCGCGTGTCTGGTCTGATACCTAGCCCAAACCCCAACGACCTGGCGGGTTGTGCCAGTTGCCGCCCCGCTGCCCTGAAGCGATTGGCGCAGGTCATCGGCGTGAGCTTGAGGTTGAGGCGCTCGCAATGGAACGTGCTGGCGACAATGAGTCGCTCCCGAACTTTGTTGATGGCATCCATTTCGTTAGTTTACCAGCGGCCTGACTATCGAATGGACCGCGCACGCGCCGGTTTGGCTACTGCATTTGCCGCCAGTCGATCTGCGGGGCGCGACTGGGCAATTCGCAGATCGCCAACGGCTGCTTCAGACCGCTAACGGCCAGAACCGGACGGACGCTGACCGACCTGTTGGGTCATCAAGATGGGTCGCAGCGCGGTTTCTGCGAACTGGCGCTTTCACTCATGAGCAGTCATTCGGCCTGGGTGGCGCTGCGGGTGCAGTCAGCCAATTGCAGACATAAAAAACCCCGCGCGATGGCGGGGTCTGTTTGGCTGCTCGAAGAAAGAGTCTTATGCCACTTTGACTTTCTTGCGGCGCTGGTGGCCTATGCCTGCGAGGCCGAGGGCTAGCATTGCAAGGCTGCCTGGCTCGGGTACATTGTTTGAGTCTCCATTACCGATTATCTGAAATGCGGAGTCTTCAGATGAATAGAAATTCCCAGCAAACGGCGGGTTAGTTGTCTGCCACCGTCCTCGAATGGTCTGAGGCCAAGGAACTGTTTCATCCCAAGTTGTGTTTCCCCCAGTGACATTATTATGGATGCCAAAATAATAAGTTCCGGCTAACAGATTGATAGATAAGCCTGTAATGCTGTAGTCAAAACCGCTGTAGTTTCCAAATAACACACCCGTTGTATTTGCCGTTCGGGTTGCCACGGCTGTAAAAGAAGTGATCTCACTCCCAGCGCTAGGTAGAGCGTTGAACAGAGATATGGTTGTGGATGCGTAGGTTACAGGCTGATCGTGCTGTCCCCAATTGATTCCTGTAATTGTCTGGTTTGATGACAAAGTAAAATCTTCGTACATCGTATGTAGGCCACTATTAAACCGCCCTATTTGCGGCCCCCTAGTCTCTCCGTTGTCGAACACCACAGCGGCATTCGCCGTTTGCAGAAGAATTGCAAATACTGCTGACAAAAGAATTTTTATCGTTCTCATATCCTCGGTGTCCCTTATTGGGGTTTGTCTAGTCGGAAAACCAAGGCATTTTTCAGGCCAAATTGAAAACATGTTCATAAACAGAAGCTTGTAATCCCAACAAATTGACACTCAGCAAAACCCGTAAAAAGCACTGACATCGATTACGGTATTTTCAAAGTGGTGCGGCCGAACCGGCACTCGCTCCGCCTCACTGCGGGCGGGCTTACATTGCAATCGAATGGACTGCTAATGGCTTTTTCTGTTGATTCCACTCTTCCGCCCCCCTACAGCGGAGGTCCGCTTCGTGCCGCAGGCAGGCATAAACGTCAGCATCTAGTGACGACCGCTTTCGCCGGTCGCCGGTGCAAACCGCTGTTGGGATGCGATCGACCGCTTCGGTCGCATACCAGACGCTAGGATAAGACCCGACATCACAGAGTCACTGGACGAAAGCGTGCACCGCTGCACACCGGCAGCTTTGCCCTAGGATGATCACAGTTCCACCGTTGACGACGTCACTACATAGCGTGCAACCGAACACAGCGCGAGCCATGCCAACGGATACGCGACCAAAACAGCGCCACCACCACCCGCCGCTTTCGTTGGCTCCAGAGTGAACGGATTGCGCTGACCGAATTCGCGCAATGCAGCTTCGATTTCCGCTTGAGGAAGGCTTTGCAGGCGTTCCGAATTCTTGTTCGGATACCGGCCGATCGCGAATGCAGGCTTACGCTGGTCGCCGCCGTCGATAGGCGTCACGCCAGATGGTGCCATACAACAATCTGCAGATCTCTGTGTAAGGATATTCACGGAGCAACGGGCGAAGTTCCGCGAGCGGGCGTCGATAGTCTGCCAACGTCAGATGTTTGTCTGCGTCGGCAACGCGATCGCCCGTTCCTGCGAGAAAAACGTCGGCTAGGTGGATGTCGAACTGCTGTTTGGGATCGAAAGTACCCAAGGATTCCTCGACGGCTATCGTGCCACCCGCTCGCGAAGATGCGAACGCGAAGTACGGCAGCAGACAGCCGAATCGATTGTCCGCGAGGTTATACAAATCCGTGCCCCTACCGAGTAATCGTGTCGGTTTCGCATCGCCGACTATTCGGATCAAACGATATGCCTGCGCGCAATGGACAAGGTCCGAGTGGACCTTGTCGGCGCCAGCTCGACGCTGGTGAACGTCGTCGAATCGGACAGCGCACGGCATGGCGAAGTGAACTAAGCCGTCCGGCAGGCGGCTCACAACACCAGCGCCAAAGGTCCATGTTTCTGACAGTGGACGTCGACGAAGATCGACAGCGTGTGCCCCTCACCGTGGCCGAAGGTATCGCCGTGCACTACCTCGGCGGCCGCGCGGTGCGACGTTTTCCGCGAGGATTGCAGACCGCACCAGCTCGGCCGAATCTACCCGCAAGCCGCAAGCCGCAAGCCGCAGCGAGTATTTTCGGTCACCGCGTCTCGCCACCCGACTCGATGAGGAGGCCATGGTGAATGCGTCGCGCTGCGGTGTGTATGGCACGACCGCGGACGACGCCGACCGGGCCCGGATAGTGTTCGGGCGTCGGGCTGTACGACCCGGGCTCGATGATGCGCAAACCCGTCTGCCAAAGGAGCGACGAGCATGAATAAAGAAGACCTGCAGGAAGGCGACGTGATCTTCATCGCCATACCGAATCCCTTGTATCGGCGTGTCGCGCGCGGCACCGGGTCGCGGGCGTCGCATGTCGGTATCGTTCTGAAAGACGCAGAGGGTGAATGGATCGTGGCAGAGAGTGCCGTGCCACTGTCGCGCTATACGACGTACGATGACTTTCTCAAGCGCACCGACGACGGCTGGTATTGCATCCGGCGCCTGAAGACCCCCCTTTCGGCGGCCGCCATCAGCCGTCTGAAACAGGAATGCGACCGCCGCATGGGCGTGCTCTATCACCTCGGCTTCAAGTTCGATTCCCGACGCTTGTTCTGTTCGAAGTTCGTCTACGAAGTGTTCAGGGATGCCTTGGGGGTGCCGCTGGGGCAGCTCGAAACGCTGCGCGAGCTGCACGCCAAGCTACCGCACGTGCCGCTCACCTTCTGGCGCGTCTGGTATCTCGGGCGGATTCCCTGGTCGCGCATCACGGTTACGCCGGCCAGCCAGATGCACTCCGAGTTGCTGGCGACGGTTTACGACGCGTCATTGGCGGCGTCATGAAACGAACGTCGCAGCACGCGCTACCGGACGGTGTGCCCTGCGCGTCCTTTCGCGAACCGCTACGTGGCACTTGCGGGCCGCGTTAGCCTTGCGCTCATCGCAATAACAAAAAGGATTTCTTCCACAATGCCTTCGCTGCTTCGCACGGCCGGCTTCGCCGCTTTCATCGCCGCGACCTTCCTCAACGCCTTTGTCGACCTCGGCCACAAGATCGTCATTCAGAACACCTTGTTCAAGGTCTACGAAGGCGAGACCCAGATCATGCTCACGGCGCTGGTCAATGCGCTGATCCTCATTCCGTTCGTGCTGCTGTTCACCCCGTCAGGCTTTTTCGCCGACAAGTACCCCAAGAGCCGGGTGATGCGAGTGAGTGCCTGGGTGGCCGTCGGCCTGACCCTGATGATCACGCTGAGTTATTACCAGGGCTGGTTCTGGATGGCATTTGCCATGACCTTCCTGCTCGCTGTGCAGAGTGCCGTGCTGTCACCGGCGAAGTACGGCTTCATTCGCGAGCTCGTCGGCACCGCGCAACTCGCGAAGGCAAACGGCATCGTGCAGGCGACGACAACGACGGCGATCCTCGGCGGGATCTTCGTGTTCTCGGTCCTGTTCGAGCACAACCTCGCGGGTCAGGAATACACGGATGCCGCCAGTCTGCTTCCGCGGACGGCATCTGTCGGCTGGTGGCTGGTGTTGGGCAGTCTCCTCGAGGTCGCGTTCACCTATCGCTTGCCGGTGCTGCGGCCGACGGACAGGGCACAGCGCTTCGACTGGCGCGGGTATGTCACCGCGACGTCGCTGGTGAAGAATCTGCGCACGGCGCTGGCGCCCCAGGTGATCCGGCTTTCCGTGATCGGGCTGGCGATATTCTGGGCCGTGTCCCAGGTGGTGCTCGCGGTCTTTCCGGCCTTTGCCAAGGAAACGCTCGCGATCGACAACACGGTGGTCATCCAGGGACTGCTCGCTTGCAGCGGAATCGGCATCATCCTCGGTTCGCTGATTGCCAGCCGTCTGTCGCGCGCCTATATCGAAACCGGACTCCTGCCGATCGCTGCATTGGGTATCGCGCTCGCGCTGGCGCTGTTGCCCGGACTCGATTCCACCCTCGCACACGCGTTGAACTTCGTGCTCCTCGGCACGCTCGGTGGCCTGTTCATCGTGCCGCTCAATGCCTTGATCCAGTATCACGCCGGGGAACACCAGCTCGGCAAAGTGTTGGCGGCCAACAACCTGGTCCAAAACCTCGTGATGTTGGCGTTTCTTGGCCTCACGGTGATCGCCGCATTCAAGCTGGTGCCGGCGACTGGCATGATCGCCGCACTGGCGTTGGTCGCCCTCGGTGGTGCCGTTTACACCCTCTACACGCTGCCGCAGTCGCTGGTAAGGTTGCTGGTGTCGCGGCTGATGGCTACGCACTATCGGCTCGACGTGCAGGGTCTGGACAATCTGCCGAGCGAAGGCGGTGTACTGTTGCTCGGCAACCACATCAGTTGGCTCGACTGGGCCATGGTGCAGATGGCGTCGCCACGCCCGGTGCGCTTCGTGATGGAGCGCAGCATCTACGAGCGCTGGTATCTGCGTCGTTTCCTCGACTTCTTCGCTGTCATCCCGATCTCCAGCGGCAGCAGCCGCGAGGCACTGGCCGCGGTGCATGACGCGTTGAACGCCGGCGAGGTCGTGTGCCTGTTTCCCGAAGGTGCCATCAGCCGCAGTGGCCAGCTCGGCGAGTTTCGCAAAGGTTTCGAGCAGGCAGCGAAGGGTGCCGATGCCGTCATCGTACCGTTCTACCTGCGCGGTCTGTGGGGCAGCCGATTCTCGCGTGCCGGAGAACATCTCCAGCTCCTGCGCCGTCGAGGTCTGACGCGCGACGTCGTCGTCGCCTTCGGCGAAGCACGCGCGATCGACGCCTCGGCGTCCGATATCAAACAGGCCGTGAGCGAGCTGTCGATGAAAGCCTGGCAGGCGCACGTCGCGCTTCTGCCGACCCTGCCCGCGGCCTGGCTGGCGACCGCCAAACGGTTGCGGACGGCCACGTCGGTCATCGACACCACGGGCAAGCCGATGAGCCACTACCGGTTTGCCACCGGTGTCCTGCGCTTGTCGCGGGTCATCCGGCGCGCAAGCCCGGAACAGAACGTCGGCGTGTTGCTGCCGGCGAGCAGCGCAGGTGCCATCGCCAACATGGCGGCCCTGGTCGCCGGCAAGACGGTGGTCAACATCAACTTCACCAGTAGCCGTGAGGCGGTCGCGAGCGCGGTGCGCAAGGCGCAGATCACGTCGCTCTATACTTCGCGCCGCTTCATGGACAAGCTGGCGAAGAAAGGCATCGACCTGTCGGATGCCTGGGCCGGGGTGCACGTGCACTACCTCGAAGACATCGTCGGCGGTATGGGCAAGGTGGGGAATCTCGCGATGCTGATCGCCGTCGCCGTCTTGCCCGCCTGCTTGCTCCAGGCCGCGTTCGTCGCGCGCCGCTCGCGTCAGGACACAGCGGCGATCCTGTTCTCGAGCGGCAGCGAAGGCGAACCCAAGGGTGTCGAACTGAGCCACGCCAACATCATGGCGAACCTGATCCAGGTTGCCGATGTGTTGGATACCCGCCACGACGACCGCGTAATGGCGACCCTGCCCTTGTTTCACGCCTTCGGCCTGACGGTGACGACCTTCATGCCGTTGATCGAAGGCATCCCGATGATCTGCCATCCGGACCCCACGGATGCCCGCAACATCGCCAAGGCCATCGCCCGGCACCGCGCCACGATCCTGTGCGGCACCTCGACCTTTCTGCGTCTCTACGCCCGCAACGGCCGCGTGCACCCGTTGATGCTCGAGTCCCTGCGCATCGTCGTCGCCGGCGCCGAGCGTCTGAGCCCCGATGTACGCGAGGCGTTCACGCTCAAGTTCGGCAAACCGATCTACGAGGGTTACGGCACGACCGAGACCACGCCGGTGGCGAGCGTCAACCTGCCCGACCGCATGGAAACCGAGCATTGGAAGGTCCAGACCGGCAGCAAGCAGGGCACCGTCGGCATGCCATTGCCCGGCTCGAGCTTCCGCATCGTCGATCCGCACACCCTGGCGACGTTGCCCGCGGGTGAGGATGGCCTGATCCTGATCGGCGGTGTGCAGGTCATGAAGGGTTATCTGCAGGATCCGGCGCGCACCGCGGACAGCATCGTGCAGATCGATGGTCAGCGCTGGTACAAGACGGGTGACAAGGGGCATCTCGATGCCGATGGCTTCCTGACCATCGTCGATCGCTACTCCCGATTCGCCAAGATCGGCGGCGAGATGATCAGCCTGTCCGTGGTCGAGGCGCAGGCCCGCGCTGTGATCGACGATGACGAAGCCGACCTGGTCGCCGTGAATGTCCCGGACGCCAAGAAGGGCGAGCAGATCGTCCTGCTGACCACGGCCGAGCTATCGACCGATGCGTTGCGCAATCGGCTGCTGGCGGACGGATGCAACCCGCTGACGATCCCGACACGTGTGCAGCAGGTGTCGGCCGTGCCGACCCTGGGCAGCGGTAAGACCGACTTCGCGGCCGCCAAGCAGATGGCAAGCACCACCCTGTCGGCCTAACGTCGGCTCGGCCGGCTGGCACTCGGCAGCCCCGACGCAGGAAAAGTCCGTTAGCGGTGGCCGCTGGCGCGGAGCACGGCGCCGGTACCCGGGCGTGGTCGTCGCCGACGCCTGCGCTGTACTGCTCGCCGCCAACCGAAGGTTCACGTGACGGGTGCCGCGCAACGTGAACACTGCGACGCAGCGGGAGGTGCCCTGGCCCGGTGCGAGCGAATGCAGGGACGGCGCCTCGGGCCACGACGCATGGGGCCGTCACCCCGGTGTGGACGTGAACGATGCTCGCCGCG
>JAGRGY010000015.1:0-64937 GCA_020445255.1 Gammaproteobacteria bacterium | reverse complement strand
GCCATGCGTCAGACGCTGCCCGGCGCACGCCCGAATTGCACCCCAGTCGCCGGCCCAGTGCCCTACCGGTGCCGCACCGGCGGCAATGCGATGCGCGGCGTCCCCGAAGTCACCGCAAGGATCGCCATGGTCCACACCCGCCCTTGATTCAAACAAACGTTTGATTAATCCGCCTGCCCCGGCATAGACTGACCGCCCACCGACCCCGCGAGGTTGCTCACACATGGCCGCCCCCGCCGCTCCACTGGACACCCGCGAGCGCCTGCTGACCGCCGCCCTCGAGGCCTTCGGTCGGCGCGATTACGAGGGCGTCAGCGTGCGCACGATCTGTGCGGCCGCGAATGCCAATGTTGCGGCGATCTCGTATCACTTCGGTAACAAGCACGGTCTCTATATGGCGACCGCGCATTACCTGGTCGACGGCTTGCACGCGGGCATGGCCGATACGCTTGAACGCGTCCGCCAGCAAACGCCCGACTGCGAGGGTGCGGACTGTCGACGCCTACTCACTGACCTGCTCGGCGGGCTGGCCCGCAGCGTGTTGTTCGGGCCGTTCGCCGACAACGCCGCGGCCTTCATCTTCCGCGAACAGAACCGTCCCAGTGCGGCGTTCGATATATTGTTTGACGGCCTGATGCGTCCAATGGAAGAGTCGCTCGCGACCCTGGTCGGACGACTGCTGGGTGTGCCCGCCGACAGCCGCTATATCACGTTGCTGACCCATGCCCTCGTGGGCCAGGTGATCGCGTTCCGTGCCGCGCGTGAAACCATACTGCGCCGCCTCGGGCAGACGACATTCAACGCGCAGGAGGTCGACGAGATCGCCGACCTGATCTGCCAGAACACATTGGCCATGCTGCAAGGCCTGGCCGAAGGAGCCTCCGCATGAACGCCCCCCGCCGCCGTCGCGCCTTGTGGATACTGACGCCGATCCTGATCGGTGTCGCCGTCCTTGCCCTGTCGGTCTCTCGCAAGCCGGCGCCGACGGCGGCCGCGGAAGGCGAACCCGTGCGCGCCGTGCGCACCCTCACCGTCGAGGCGCTGACCCTGGTGCCACACGTACAGGGCTATGGCAGCGTGCAACCGGCACAGGTGTGGAGCGCGGTCGCGCAGGTAGCGGGTCGCGTGGTGCAGATGCATCCGCAACTGCGCGATGGTGAGATCCTGCCGGCCGGTACGGAGTTGCTGCGTATCGATCCCGTCGACTACGAGCTCAACCTCGCGCAGGCCCAGGCCACGCTCGCCGAACTCGATGTGCAGCAGTCGAACACCGAGGCCTCGCTGGAGATCGAGCGGCGCAACCTGGCGCTGGCGCAGCGCGAGCGCGAACGGATCGCCAGTCTGGCCAAGCAGGGTACGGCCTCGCGCAGCGACACCGACAGTGCCGAACGCAACCTGCTGGCGAGCCGCGCCGCGGTGCAGAACCTGGAGAACGCGCTGGCCCTGCTGCCGAGTCAGCGCAATGTGCAGAAGGCACGCGTGGCGCAGGCCGAACGCGATCTGCAGAACACGCTGATCCGCGCACCGTTCGACCTGCGCGTGGCCGGCCTCGCCGTCGAGGCCGAGCAGTACGTCGGCAAGGGCCAGACCCTGTTCCGCGGCGATGCGGTCGAGCGCGTCGAGATCGTCGCCCAGTTCAACCTGTCCGAGATGCGCAAGTTGTTCATCGGCCAGGACAGGATCTCGCTGGACCCGGCCGCACTGGCCGATCGCCTGCCCGAGATGACCGGTCTCAAGGCGCGCGTGAACCTCGACATGGGGGGACACATCGCGACCTGGGACGCACGCTTCGTGCGCTTCAGCGACCAGATCGACAGCAAGACACGCACCCTCGGCGTGGTCGTCGCGGTCGACCGTCCGTTCGCCAAGGTGCGACCGGGTGAACGGCCGCCGCTGTCCAAGGGCATGCTGGTGCAGGTCGATCTCGAAGGCCGCGCGCAGGCGCAGCGCATCCTGGTACCGCGCCACGCGATCCACGCCGGCCAGGTGTACCTCGTCGATGACGACAGCCGCCTCGCGCTGCGCGACATCGAGCTGCTGTACAACCTCGACGGCACCAGCGTGATCGCGTCGGGTCTCAGCGGTGGCGAGCAGTTGGTGCTCAGTGACCTGGTGCCGGCGGTCGCCGGCATGCGCCTGGATCCGCGACCCGACGCGGCAGCGCTGGCGACGCTGCGTGCGGCCGGCGGAGCGACCCAATGATCGCCTGGTTCGCCCGTCACCCGACCGCCGCCAACCTGTTCATGGCGGTGTTCCTGATCGCCGGCCTGGTCACGGTGCCGGGCCTGCAGCGCGAGACCTTCCCGGAGGTCCAGAACGACGAGGTGCAGATCAACGTCGTCTACAAAGGCGCGACCACCGACGAGGTCGAGGACGCGATCTGTCGGCGCCTCGAGGATGCGCTCGACAGTCTGACCGACATCGACGAGATCCGCTGCGACGCGCGCGAGGGCGTTGCGATCACCACCGCGGTGATGCGCGAGGGCGCCGACATGGCGCGCTTCCTCGACGACGTGAAGTCCGCCGTTGACGGCATTGCCGACCTGCCGTCGCAGACCGAGAAACCGGTGATCGAGGAACTCGGGCGGACCGACGCCGTGGTGTCGGTCGCGATCACCGGGCCGGAGGATCCGGTCGTGCTGAAGGCCTATGCCGAGGACGTACGCACCCGGCTGCGTGCGCTCGACCAGGTCGCCAGCGTCGAGATCGACGGCTTCGCCGCACACCAGATCCGGGTCGAGATCCCGGCCGCGCGGCTGCGCCAGTACGGCCTGTCTGCCGCCGACATCGCCGCCGCGATCCAGCGCCAGAGCCTGTCCAGCCCGGCCGGCCGCCTCGAGGGCGAAAACGAGGACGTGCTGCTGCGCTTCGACGACCAGCGTCAGACCGTGGCGGAGTTCGCCGATCTCGCGGTGATATCGGCCGCCGGCGGCGCGACCATCCACCTGGGCGAGATCGCGACGCTCACCGACCGCTTCGAACTCGATGAGCAGAAGATCCTGTTCGGCGGCCGGCGTGCAGCGATCCTGCACGTGGCCAAGACCTCGGCTCAGGACACGCTGACGGTATTTGGCGCGGTGCGCGACTTCGTCGACGCGGAGAACGCACGCGCGCCGACCGGGGTGCGCCTGGAACTGACCCAGGACCGCTCGTCGGTGGTCGCGGACCGCCTGCGCATGCTGATCGGCAACGGTATTCAGGGCCTGGTGCTGGTGTTCCTGGTGCTGTGGCTGTTCTTCAGTTTTCGTTACAGCTTCTGGGTCACGATGGGTCTGCCGGTGTCGTTCCTCGGCGCGCTGTTCCTGCTGCCGCACCTGGGCATCACGATCAACATGATCTCGATGGTCGGGCTGCTGATCGGCATCGGCCTGCTGATGGACGACGCGATCGTGATCGCCGAGAACATCGCCGCGCGCATGGCCGGTGGTGATGCGCCGATGCACGCGGCGGTCAATGGCGCGCGCCAGGTGCTGCCCGGCGTGCTGTCGTCGTTTGCGACCACGGTCATGGTGTTCGGTTCGCTGGTGTTCATCAGCGGCGACATCGGCCAGATCCTGCGCGTGATCCCGATCGTGCTGATCGTGGTGCTGGTCGTCAGCCTGGTCGAGGCCTTCCTGATCCTGCCGAGCCACCTCGGCCATTCGCTGGCGCATGCGCATGCGGCCGGGCCGAGTCGCTTCCGCGTGGCTTTCGATGCCCGCTTCGACGCCATGCGCGAGCGCGTGATCGGTCCCTGGCTGGACCGCGCGGTCGAACACCGCTACCTGACCGTCGGTCTGGTCGTGATGCTGCTGCTGGTTGCGGTGGCGATGCCGGCCGGCGGCAAGCTGAAGTTCGTCGGTTTTCCGACCATTGACGGCGACGTGGTCGAGGCGCGCATCCTGCTGCCGCAGGGCACGCCGCTGGCGCGTACCGAGGCGGTCGTCGCGCAGGTGGTGGCGGCGCTCGGGCGCGCGAACGAACAGTTCCGTCCACGCCAGCCGCGGCAACAGGACCTGGTGCGCCAGGTCACCGTCATCTACGGCGAGAACCCGGACGCCTACGAGACCGGTCCGCACGTCGCGCGCGTGGTGGCCGACCTGCTCGCCACCGAGACGCGCAACGCGCGCGTCAGCGAACTGCGCGATGCCTGGCGCGACGCGGTCGGCAGCCTGCCCGACGTGATTGCGCTGAAGTTCACCGAGGGCGCGGTCGGTCCGGGTGGACGCGCGATCGACGTGCGCCTGCTCGGCACCGAACTCACGTCGCTCAAGCAGGCGTCCGCCGATCTGCGCAGCTGGTTCCAGGGCTTTGCCGGGGTGATCGATCTCGGCGACGACCTGCGTCCGGGCAAGCGCGAATACCACTTGAGCCTCAAACCCACCGCGGGTGTGCTCGGGGTCAGCGCGGCCCAAGTCGCCGACCAGTTGCGCACCGCGTTCCAGGGCCTGAAGGTCGACGAGTTTCCGCGCGGCGCCGAGACCTACGAGGTCGATCTGCGGCTGAGCCCGGACGACCGCGACGGGCCGGCCGACCTGGACAGCCTGACGGTCACCGGCCCGGACGGCGCACAGATCCCGTTGACCCAGCTCGTCGATGTCGCCGAGCGCCGCGGCTGGGCGCGCATCAACCGGATCGACGGCCAGCGCGCGGTCACTGTGCAGGGCGACGTGCAGCCGGATGTGGCGAACGCCCAGCAGTTGCTGGTGCTGGCGCAGAAGACGGTGTTTCCGCAGCTGCGCGAACGCTACCCCGGATTGCGCATCGATGTGCAGGGTGCGAGCAAGGAGTCGGCAACGACCGGCGCCTCGATCGTGCGCAACGTGGCACTCGGCATGATCGGCGTGTACATGCTGCTGGCGCTGCAGCTGCGCGGCTATCTCGCCCCGGTCACGGTGATGATCGTGATCCCGACCGCGCTGATCGGTGTGATCTTCGGTCACCTGTTGATGGGGCTGGACCTGACCATGCCGAGCATGGTCGGCATGGCCTCGCTGTTCGGTGTCGTGGTCAACGACTCGATCCTGCTGGTGGTGTTCATCCGCGAACGCTGCGCCGACGGCGTTGCGGTCGCACAGGCGGCGAAAGAGGCCGGACGCGCGCGCTTCCGTCCGATCCTGCTGACCTCGGTCACGACCATCGCCGGCCTGCTGCCGATGCTGCTGGAGACCAGCCTGCAGGCGCAGATCCTGATACCGCTCGCGACCAGCCTGGCCTTCGGCCTGACCGCGACCACGCTGATCGCGCTATTCCTGGTCCCGGCGGTGTACACGATCCTGGACGACTTCGGCGTGGCCGGCGAGGTCGAGCCGCATCACGGCTGATCCTTGCTGCGCGTGACTGTCGTGTGCGGGCTTTCGGCTACCGTGTCACGGGCCGGCCGTCGTTCACTGCCTGGAGCAGCTGCGCATACGACGCGAATGCCGGCAGGAAATCGATCGAACCGTTCTGCGCGATGACGGCGAGCTGGGTACCGTCATCGAAATAGTCGACAGCGACGACGCGTTTCGCGAAATCCGCACGACCGACGATCGCGCGGCTGACCAGGTCGTAGATGAGCACATCGGAGCCCGAAGGACCGACCACTGCCAGCCGCGGCTCGGTGGGGTGGAGTGAGAAACCTGCCGGGTATGTACGCCATGTTTCACTATAGATATCGATCTCGAATGCGGGCGTCGGCTTGCCGGCAAGGACGTCCGACAGCTTGATCTTGTCGGCGAAGCCGTCGACCACCGCAAACCGAAAATCACTGCTGAACCACACGTCCGGGTGCGCGGACCGAACGTCGAGGCTCAGGTGGTGGAAACCGAGAAGCTCCCAGGTGTCGGTCGAATACACGGCGGCCTCCCGGTTTCCGTCGTTCACCAGCAGGCGGTCGCCGCCCTTCGACAATGCGAACCCGACCGGCTTGTCGAAGTTTGTGTCGGTGTCTCCGGCGTGCTTGCGGAAGGGGTCGAGAGTCTTTACGACCTCGCCGTTCGAGCGATCGACGACGGAAACTACCGGGTCCAAGGCGATCAGGAACAGGTGACGGTCGTCCAGTGCGCCTGCCGCCCACGTTGCGCAGTGGTCGATTGCGGCCGCCAATGGTCGTGCCTCGTGCGCTGGTTCGCCGTCCACAATTTCGCGTGTGAACAGTCCATCGTCGCGACACACGAGCAGTTCCCGGCCGCTCGCCGACACCGAGTACCAGTGTGCGCCGCCCAGACTGCCGGGGGTGACGCCATCGGCACCGCCGTGCCGTCGCACCGCAAAGAGTTCGTCGCTGCCGTCTTCGTATCCAAACAGTAGCGGCACGCTGTCGATGACGAACGGAACGGAAAAATGCATCGACTCGTTGGGGTCGCTGAATCTGCTGCCATGGAAATACTGCCAGGAGCCTTCCCCCAGGAAAACGCTTGACTCCTGCAGTTCAGGTGCACGGCCGTCTCCGAGATCGGACCGCGCTGGTATCTGCGGCACCGCCCCCACGAACGCTGCGTTCCGGTCATAGCTCTCGTGCACGAGCGTGTCCCACGCTTCGCCGTCCTTTTTGACGACGCAGCGGTTTGCCGCGTCGAGTCTTTGGGTGAACATGCCGATTACATCGGTGCCGTTGGTATAGCCCCAAACCACGTCTTGCGATCCGACACAGTCACGGGCGGCAGAAACCGTCTCGGTCCCGCCCAATCGGATCAGCCGCGGCAATGCACCGCCGACGACAAAGGCATCCGGGCGTTCGAGTACCGCAGCGGTGCGTGCGCCGGTGTCCGTTGCGCTCGCGGGAGAGCCCGTCCCGATGCGCATCCTGGTCACCCCGTCGTAATCGATGATCCGAAACGTTCCATCGAGTGCCTGGACCAGCAGTGCCGAACCGTGAGGCCAGTTCGCGATGATCGTGCAGTCGCAGTCGATGGTGATCAGGGCGCCGGTCGCGAGGTCGATCCGGTCATAGTCGGGCGATGCGAGTATCTGCTCGCCATCCTTGCGGGCATGGTTCTGGAAGACGAATTGTTCGTCCGGCGTAATGACCGAATCGAAAGGTGTGCCGGGGCCGGCAATGTCATCCCGTGTCGCGCCTGTTCTGAGGTCGATGATCCGGGTGATGTCGTCGTCATGGATCACGGCGTACGTCAGCCCTGGCGAAACATACGTCTTTGCGAATGAATGCTTCAGGCTCAGGGGCACGTCGAATTCGACGCTGTTGTTCTTCCAGTCCAGGCCAACGATACGTTGTGTCCTGAGTATGTCGCCCATGCTGGCGACCAGGATGCCTTCTGGTTTGGCGAAGCGGAGCTCGATGTCATCATAAGGTCTTTGGTCCTGTCTGAACGGCAGGGCCGCTTGATAGAGCGTCGACTTTTCCTCGACGTCGATGACCGTCAGAAGGACCGGCGGTCGTGTGTCGACACTGGCGCCATCCACCCAGCTGATGGCGAGGAATCTGCCATCGCGAGAAAGGGCGAAACGCTTGACCGTCGGGTATTCGGCATCCGGTTTGTAGCGTGACGCTGTGTTGGATGACAGTTCGTACAGCAGGACCACGCCTTCGTCGATTTCATCCGTGTATGCGATGCGGTCTCCTCCGACGCTGTAGGGCTGCGAGTGCAGCGCATCGAGTCTGGATGGGTACGGGTACCTGACCCTGCCCGTGTCTATGTCGAAGGGGCGAAAGTACTGTGTATCGTCGCCGAGCAGGACGGTGTTGGCGGTTTCGATGACGTGTATCTTGGTGACTTCGGCGCCTGCGGGTGCGTCGAAAAAAACCGGTTTTGGCGGAGACGCGAAGGCCTGGTAGAGCGCCTTCTCTGCGCGGGCGAGATAGGGCCTGTCGGGATGGTCCGCGTCGGGCATGGCCTGGATCGCCAGATCCAATGCGCGGCGACGCTCACCCTGCTGGAACAGGCGTTCGGATTCCTCGGAAAGCGCTTTCGATGCGGCCAGGTAGGCCTCGCGTCGCTGAGTCTCCGCCTCGATCCGGGCCTTGCGTTCCCTGTCTGCCGAGACAAGAGCCCATGACGACAGGCCCGCCGCGACGAGCAATCCCGCGACCAGTCCGAGCACGGAGTAACGTTGTCTGCGCGTCGCCGCGGTTCGGCTCGCTGAGATGAAGTCGAGGGTCTGCACCGTTGGACTGGCATCTCCGTCGGGTTGGTGGTCACGCCAGCGCTCGGCGTTGCTCAACGCCTTTCCACGCAACAGCAGATCCTTTCTGCGGTCGGCAGCAACCCAGGAGGCAGCGGCATTCGACAGACGCGTGTGTTCCTTTATCCAGGTCTGATTTGACTTGACCGTTCGCGCGAGCAGTTCACCGTGTTTCGACAGGTCGAACGGGCCGGTCGCCGGCAGCAGGTGCACCCGGCCAATGCTGTCAGGCAGGCGCTCCGCTGGAACCTCCTCCAGGCGAAGAGGCACGATGCGTTTGCGATTGACGCTCACCTGTTCGAGTTCCCAGGTGCACCACCGCGAGTCGATCGAGGCGGTACTGACGAGCCAAACGGTACAGTCCGCTTCGGTGATGAAATACGCGAGCTCGGATTTCCATGCCTCGCCGAACGGCAGGTCACGACGATCGATGAAGACGCGGAAGCCTTTCGATTCGAGAAATGTGACCAGCGCATCTGCCTGCGAGGCGTCGCGGCGCGAGTAACTGATGAAGACGGTCAGCACGCCGCTGTCCGTTGGGGTCATGGCATCCGCCCGTTTACCGATGATTTTTGTCGGGCAGTGTAGCAGTCGGAAACGCGCCCTTGATCGGAATGCCTGCCGCCTGTGCGCCGTACCCGTGTGGTGCAGCGGACTTTTGTTGCCTATCGGCGGGGCTGTGCGGGTTTTGGGAAGTCGCGTTCCGGCGCCAATGGTCGCTCTGCTCGGCACGGACACAGCGCCGCAGAGGCTTGGGGTGGCGCCCCCTTCCGGCGCTGCTTCGCCTCGCCTCGCAGCGCACGACTGCAGCAAAACGGTCACATTCCCTTGCTAGCGTGCGCGGCTCGATACGAATAACAACCGCACGAGGAACCGAACCCCATGCGTATGAAACCGCTTGCGGCCAGCATCGCGCTGGCCCTGACCGTCGCCCCCGCCGCGTTTGCCGACCGCGACCACGGCCATCACCACGGCGGTCATCATCACGGCCACCAACAGGGCCCCGAGATGTTCCGCCATGTCGCGACCTTCGACGTGACCCGCAACCGCGTGATGCACGATGGCGAGGAGATCGTCAGCGAGGTCGCCGAGATCGTCGATGCCACGCCCGACGGCAACACGCTCGTGTATACCGACGCCGCGTCGGGGCTGATCGGCTTCGTCGACATCACCGACCCGGCCGACCCGCAGCCGGATGGCGGCATCCTGGTCGGCGGTGAACCGACCAGCGTCGCCGTGCATGGCCGCTACGCGCTGGCCTCGGTGAACACGTCGACGGTCGACGAGGTGACCTGTACCGATCCCGGTGATGACGGCGTGTTTGGCACCGGTGACGACGAGTCGGAGGACATCGGCTTCATCACGCAATGGACCGGCAAGCTGGTCGTGATCGACGTGACGACCCGCAGCATCGTGCGCGAGATCGAGCTCGGCGGGCAGCCGGATTCGATCGCCGTCTCGCCGGACGGCCGCTATGCCGCGATCGTGATCGAGAGCGAGCGCAACGAGGATGTCGGCGACGGCCTGATCCCGCAGGGTCGCGAGACCGTCGACCTCGACCCGACGCCTGATTGCGACCTGGTCTCGCAGGGTGATCCGGAGCCGGGCCGGCTGGTGATCCTCGATCTCAAGGGCAAGCCGGGTAAATGGTCCACGCGTGATGTGCAGCTGGCCGGCCTCGCCGGCATGTACGCGGCACAAGACCCGGAACCGGAGTTCGTCGACATCAACGGCGCCAACATGGCCACGATCACGCTGCAGGAGAACAACCACATCGCGGTCGTCAACCTGCGCACCGGCAAGGTCGTCAAACACTTCTCGGCTGGTGAGGTCGACCTGATGAACGTCGACACCGAGGAAGAAGACCTGATCAACCTCGACTCCGACATCACCAAGCGGCGCGAGCCCGACGCGATCACCTGGATCGGTGACAGCCTGATGGCAACCGCCAACGAGGGGGACTACGAGGACGAGAACGGCGAGGAGGGTGGCAGTCGCGGATTCACCGTATTCAACAAGGCCGGCAAGGTCGTGTTCGAGTCCTACGAGGCGTTCGAGCACCTGATCGTCAGCATCGGCCAGTACAATGAAGGCCGTTCGGAGAACAAGGGCGTGGAACCGGAAGGCATCGAGTACGCGCGCTTCGGCAAAGACAAGCTGCTGTTCGTCGGCTCGGAGCGCTCGAACGTCGTCGGCGTGTATGAAATGAACGGCGCCAAGCCGGAGCTCTTGCAGGTGCTTCCGACCGGTATCGGGCCAGAAGGTCTGCGCGCCGTGCCGCAGCGCAAGCTGTTCGTCGCGTCGACCGAGACCGATGTGTTCGATGCCGGCATCCCGACCATGATCAACATCTTCCAGCGTGGTCACTGGCCGTCCAACTATCCGCAGATCGCCTCGGCCGACGATGCCAACGGCCTGCCGATCCCGTGGGTCGCACTGTCCGACCTGGTTGGCGATCCGGACGATGCGCATACCTTGTATGCCGTCAGCGACTCGTTCCTCGCCAAGGGCTTCGTCTATACGGTTGACGTGTCGGCAAAACCGGCGTTGATCACCGACCGCCTCGAGGTGCAGTCGGACGATGCGCTCGACCTCGAGGGTGTCGCGGTCGGCCCGGACGGCAACTTCTGGCTCGGCAGTGAGGGCAACGCCGGCAGTGTCGACAACCTGGTGCTCAAGGTCGACCGGTCGAGCGGCGCGGTACTCGAGAAGATCGAGCTGCCGGCCGACCTCGTCGACCGGCGTCGCAGCAACGGCATCGAAGGCGTCGCGGTGACCGGCGAGGCCGGCAGCGAGATGGTCTATGTCGTTATTCAGCGTGCCTGGCCGAACGAGGGCGACACCGACAAGGTCAACACCAAGATCGGCCGCTACGACGTGGCCGCCGGCACCTGGTCGTTCGTGCACTATCCGCTAGAGGCGGAGGGCGACGGTGACTGGATCGGACTGTCGGGCATCACCGCGATGCCGAACGGCCGGTTCTGGGTCATCGAGCGCGACAAGGGCTGGGGGCCGAGCACGCCGCCGAACGCCGAACTGAAGGCGATCTTCGAGGTCGACCTGGCTTCGGCCGAGTTCCGGCCCTACGTGCAGCCGCTGCCGGGCGAAGAGGCCGACCTGGTTACGCTCGACAAGACCCTGATCCGCAACCTGGTGTCGGACATTGCCGCCAACAGCATCTGGACCGCCGAGAAGCTCGAGGGCTTCGCGGTGAGCGCGGACGAGCGGCTGTACGCGGTCACGGACAACGACGGTGTCGACGATTCGCCGGGCGAGACGGTGTTTCTCGATCTCGGCGATCTGGCCACGTTCGGTAGCGACTGACGTGCGCTGACGACGATCGGGCCATGCCCCGCCGCCCGGCGGGGCATGGCCTGGCGATTTTCTCCCGGATTCAGGCTGCAGTTCGGAATCGACCGCGGACAAAGGCAGGGCGTACTTGCCGCGCCGGGTCACTGGATCACGCCGTCAACGGGCTCGCCGCAGCCACAGCATCCTGGTGACGATCACGACCAGACCGAACACCCACACGGCAATCGCCGCCGACAGGGCGTCGTCGCCGTAGCGCACGTCCAGCATCTCCTCGGTCCACGCACCGGTCGCAAACCCGAGTGCGGCGAATCCCGCGATGCCGACCGTGAAACCGAGTTTCCACCGGCGCCGCGCGATGCGGCCGGCGATCAGCGTGATCACGAAGCCGATCACGCCGGCCAACAGTGCCGAGATCGCGGCATTGCCTTCGGGAACGGTGCGGTAGTCGTTGCTGTAGCCGACGCGCATGTCGTCGAACAGCGCAAACAGCATCATGCCGGCGACCGTGAACAGGGCGGCCATGGCAAGCGGACCCACCCAGGCGCGCCGGGTCCCGGCGGGTGTCGGCGCCGGTTGGGGGGCGGCAGCGGGTGCGCCGGGAGACGCTGCGTATGCCGGTCCGGGTGGGGCCGCCGGTTCCGCGACGGGTTGCGGTCGCGGCGCCGGTTGTGGTGCGACTGACGGGGTCGGGGTGGGCGCCACGTCCACCAGCTTGAGCAGCACGCGCACCAGGCTCGCCACGTCGGCATCGAAGTGCGTGTGCCGGATCTCGATCGCATTGCGGCGCAGCAGCGGTGCGAGGTCGGGCGGGATCGCGTCGTCACCGGGCATGCTCGCACCGCCCAGCAGCACCGGGATCACGCGGATGTCGCGCTCCAGCGCCGTGCGAATCTCGCTGCGTACATAGTCGTTCGACTGGTGCAGCCGCGATGGCGCTTCGCCGACCGCGTTCAACCACCCCGGCCCGATCAGTGCGAGCAGCACGTCGCACTTGCCGACGGCGTTCTCGATCGCCTCGACGAAGTCCAGGCCGGGCTCGATCGCGTCGACGTCCATGAAGATCTTCTCCGCACCCAGGCGTTCGCGGAGTTCGTTGTAGATCGCGCGTGCATAACCGGCGGAGTCTTCCCGCCGATAGCTGATAAACACACTGCCGGTCATCGTTGCTCCCCTGGTCCGCATCCTGCCGATAACCCAAATCTAACCTGTCACACGCGACGATGCGACACCGCGCGCCTGTTCGCCCCGTGGCCGAAAGCGATGCGCCCGGCCACGCGCTGTGGCCCTGTCTCCCTGACCGGCGCCGCCGCGATCACCAGTGCGGATACATCTCGTTGAGACCCTCGTTGTCGGTCAGACGCGTGACGCGCCCGTCGGTCTCGGCCTTGTAGAGATCGTAGTCATTGCCCTCGGGGGCGTAGTAGTACTGATAGACGACCGTCTCGAAATCGACCGACCACTTGGGCTGCTCGCCGCTGCCGATGATGCGCGCACCGCTGCCGTCGGCGTTGATCACCTTGATGTCGCCGTACTGGCGATAGGTGATCATGCCGCCGTTCAGCGTCGACTTGCGATACCAGTCCGGTTCGTGCGCGTCGGCGATGACCAGGTGCCAACCGCCGTCCACGACGTCGACCGTGTACACGCCGTTGGTCACAGTCGGCCCCACGCCCTCGAAAGCGATCGATTCGCCATCGGGCGACCACGACGGGTGCGACGGCGTCACGCCCGCTGGCGTGTCGATGCGGGTCTCGGTGCGGCGGGCGATGTCGTAGATGTAGATCGCGACGTCGCCGAGACGGTCGGACTGGTAGGCCAGCCGGGTGCCGTCCGGCGACCAGGCCGGCGTAATATCGTTCGTCGTCCCGGTGATCAGTGCCGTCTCGTCGCTCCCGTCGGGATCGATCAGATACAGGTCCCAATGGCCGGAGGGACCGCCGATACGGCGGTTGAACGCGATCCGGTCCTTGGCCGGCGACCAGCGCGGGTAGGCATCTGCTCCGCTATTGGTCAGCTGGCGCAAGCCGAATCCGTCCCAGTCCATGACGTACAGGTCGCCCCACATCGCCGGGGCGGCCGCCTGCGCGAATACGATATCGCCGTAGTAGTCGTTGGGTACGCATCCGACACTGCCAAGGGCCACGGCGACTGCCGCCGACAACGCCTTGAATGATGCAGGGAAAGCCGAGCGTTTCATGACAACCTCCCTATCGACCCACGCCGCGGGATCGGTCGACAGGGATTCGGCTGCTCATGTTTGCCGCTACCCGGCGGACGGCTGCGTTTCCCACGGGCCGTCGATCCAGGATCGACCTGGCGGGTCGTACCCCGGCGCGCCACACCGTCAGTGCGCGCCGGACACCCTACGACCCGATGTCGATCCGGGTTCCTCTAATCACAATTATATCCCCGTGGGGCGGCGCCGGCATGCAGTGCGTGATCCGATCTTCATTGCGTCGCGATGTGGATCTCGGTACTCAGCGTGCTCTGCAGGGTCGGTGTGCGAAAACTGTAGCTGCCTTCAACCGGCGTGACGGCGGCGGCCGTCGGCGCCGCCGCGACAGCGACGTGCTGCGTGCCAACGAGTGTGGCGTGCGTAGGGTCGAAGCCGACCCAGCCGCTGCCGGCGATGAACACCTCGGGCCACGCGTGCAGGTAGCGTTCGCTGCGCATGCCATCACCCTGCTGGTAGCCGCTGACAAAGCGCGCCGGCAAGCCGAACTGGCGGCATGCGGCCATGAACAGCACGCTCAGATCACGACACACCCCGTCGCGCCTGGCCAGTGTCTCGGACGGACGCTGTGGCGGTCCGTCGACGCGCACGCCGCGGTGGTGAAAGGTGTGCACGGCGTCGTTCAACGCGTGCAGGAAGGCCATCCCACTGCCGCCGGCGATCGACACCAGTGGACTGACGAATTGCTCGAGCAGCGCCGCTTGCTCAAGCCGTTCGAGGTAGGCATCGGCGACCTCGACGTGTGCCACGGGAGCGGGTGGGAAGGCGAAATCGGTCGTTGTGACGTCGATCGGCGCCGGCAGCGTTTCGACAGCGAGCCTCGCGCGGATCTCGAGCCGCTCGGTTTCGCCGGCGAACTGCACGCGATGCAGCGGGTTACCCCAGTCGTCACTTTCCAGTGCAACGCTGACCGGGTCCGGTACCAGCTGCAGGTCGAAGGCCATGATCCGCTGCTGTGGTCGGGTGAATGGCAGCACACGCAGAACGTGATCGCCGAGCAACACCGGCGACGAGTAGTGATACAGCGTGACGTGGTCAATCTCGAACAACATGGACAGTACCGCTCAGGTCAATCAAGGCGAGTGAAGGGCCTACCCTACGCCGGCGACCCGCCAAAGTCCGGCGATGCTGACCGCGACCAGTCCGCCACCGATCCAGCGTCGAAAGCCGGCGTCGTTGTTCAGGATCGCGTCGTGCGCCCTGAGGCCGATGTAGTGGCCGATCCCGGCGAATGGCAGCAGCGCCAGCGCCGCGGTGAGGTGCAGCGGCACCGACAGCGCGACGAAGGTCGACATCTTGATCGCGACCAGGATAAACCACAGCACGAACAAGGTGTCGCGCAGTCGCGCGCGGCTGACGTTGCGCATGAACACCGCGACCATCAGCGGCGCACCGGTCAGCGACGTGCCGGCGACGTAACCGCCGATGATCAGCAGCGCCTTGTCCATCCATGCGCGCCGGCTGCGCAGTGCGCGGTTCAGCGCCCACATGCCGCCGTAGAACAGCGTTACGGAGTAGATGAACAGGTTCAGCCAGCGGGTCGGCAGCGTGACCAGGCCGAACACCCCGACGATCGCCGGCGGTACGATGTACAGGCCGGCATGCCTGAGATAGGCCCAGTCGACGTTGCCGAGGCGGCTGCGCAGCGTCAGGCTGGTGAAGAACAGCAGGTGGCAGCCGATGATCGGCAGCCACAGCAACGGGTCGTCGTGCACGAACAGCATCAGCGGCAGGCCGAGCGCGGCGCCGCCGAAACCGAGACCCGAGCGCACGAAGCCCGCCCAGACGAACAGCAGGCCGGTGACGATGAGCTGTTGCGTCGAGAATTCGAAGAACATGCGGCCTACCCGGTTGACAGGCCGCGCATTCTGCCGGATCCGGCTGCGGTTGTATCGTCGGCAACACGGGCACGTCACCCGTGATGCCGGCGAATGCAGGTGCCGCGGAATGCACCGCCGCGCGCCACGGGGTCGGGCACGTCGCCGACAGCGATCGCAATCGCCCCGCCAGCGCTCAACGACGCCGGCGCATCGCCGCGAGGCCGATCGCGATCAGTCCGAGCGTCGCCGGTGCGGGGGCCCTGCCGACTGGCTGGCCGGGGGCGATGGCGAGGGTGACGACGCGGTAGGTCTGGCCGTCGCCAATGGTGCCCAACTTGGTGCCCATACCGGTCGTCGGATCGATGGTCCAGAACTGCGCCTCGGGCAGCACGCCGCCAGGAAAGAAGTTTTCGTGGCCGTTGAGATACATCGCGCCATCACGCGACCAGTCCACGGTGAGGCCGTTGCCGGTCAGCGAGTTGAAGCCCGTAGAAAGCGGCAGTTGGGTCGCGTTGAGACCGACGAGGTCCCAGACGTGGCTGTCGCCGGCGTCGAAGATGGACTGTCCGCCACTGGCATCGGTGGCCAGACCGCCGGGAAAGAAGCCGAACGGGCTCACATCGCCGATCTTGGTCGCCGCGCCCGTCGTCAGGTCGATGGTGTACAGGATGGTGGCGCGATTCTGCGCGGATCCACGCAACTGCAGGCCGTACATCAATCCGTCGGCGGGGTTGTAGCTGATGTCGACCAGCCAGCCTCCCGCATCGACGCCCCCAGTGCCGATGAAGGTTGCGGCGCCCGTCGCGGTGTCGATCTCGTACAGCCCACCCGGCTCGAGTGACCCGGTGCTGCGGTCCGCGGTGTAGCCGTAGAGCTTTCCGGTCGCGTCGAAATCCAGTCCGTAGAAGGCGAAGTTCTCGGCCACGCCGGTGCTGCCGATCACGTTGACCGTACCCGGTGTTGCCGAGTCGTAGGTGATCAGCTGGTCGGATTCGGTGCCCGTGGCGCTGAACGAGGTCGACCAGACCGTAACGGCATGGCTGAGGGGCGACACAATGAGCAGACACACGAGACAGAAGAGTTGACGCTGGGTATGCATGTTGCCTCCGCAATCATTGAGGGTGCGGACAATGACCATGCACACGATGTGCCTTTTTCGATGACTGGTGGTCGAAAGTGGCGTCGATCCGGGGACATGCGCGTCAGACTGTCGGAGTTGTAAAGCATGCTGACGCCGATCGCATGGCGAAACGTACGCTCCAGCCTGCGTGTTCGAGTGCGATTTCGCCAGTGGATCTGTCGTGCCGTCGTACGAATGTGTCGCATGGTGGGCGATGCGCGCGGAGGCAGGGCTGCCGTGGTCGGCGGGTTGACGGCGTTGCGTTCGCAGTCGTTTTCAGCCGTCACTCGACAGGGTACACAGCACGCGGCGGTCGCTGCGTGGCCCGTCGAACTCGCAGGAGAAGATGCTCTGCCACTGCGACAGGCCGAGGCGGCCGGCGACGATCGGCACCGTTTCAGACGGGCCGACCAGCCCCGCCTTCAGATGTGCGTCACCGTTGCCGTCCTGGCGATCGTGCAGCCAGACGCCCTTGGGGATCAGCTTGCGCAGCAGGTCGACGACGTCGGTCTGCACGCTGTCGTCCCACCTTTCCTGGATCAGGATCGCGCCGGTCGCGCCGTGCGCACACCGCGAAGGACGTCAGCGTGGATGACGATCGCGGCCACGGCATCGGTGATGTCGACCGGCACCGGTGGTGCATGTCAACGTTTCCTGCGTCATTCAATCCGGTCGAATGCTTGACTGACAGGCCGTTTTCACCCAGTCGTGGTTGCCGCTGTTTTCGCGAATGCATGTACTCGAGTGGCGTGTTCTGCGACCGCTTACCCGGCGCGAACGGGGTCGCGCGGCGACGCGCCGATACTCCGGCGCAGTCGTTCGGCAACGATTCTTCCGATGGCGCGCAGCACGTCGCAGGCGAGTCTCGGTTCGCTTTCGACGAACGCATCGAATGCCGATTCGGGCACGCGCAGCAGGACCGATCGGCCACGCGACCACACGCTCGCGGTGCGAAATCCGCCGTCGAGGAACGCTATCTCGCCGACGATCGAACCCGGGTAGCGGGTAACCTGGGACGTCAGCGTCACACCATCTACGTGCGGAATGGAAACACCGAGCTCGCCTTCGACGAGAAAGTACAGGTCGTTGCTGACCTCGTCACGCCGCAACAGTATCTCGCCGTTGGCGAGCTCCATGGCCTGCGCTTCCGCGAGCAGCGACTTCCAGGTGGAGTCGGTCCAGTGCGGCAGGAACAGGCAGTCCTCGTGCCCGTCGGCCGCTGTCACAATGCCGACCAGTTCGTGAATGAGCTCGTCTTTGTGCTTCATTGCTTCAAACCCCGATCAGGATTTCGTGCCAAACGGGCAGTGTAAGGAACGACAGCGGCACGCCGACACCCACCAGCAGTGTTGCCAGGGGTGGGTCGAGGTCATTGTCCATCGCGACGATCGCCGCACTGATCATCGGTGCCATCGCGGCTTCGAAGATGGTGATCTGGATGATCGGCCCACCAAGGCCAAGCAGCCAGACGTACAGCGCGAGAATGAGTAGAGGACCCAGGATCAGGTTATACGAAAGCGCGAGCGTCAGGGGCCGGAGTTTTCCCCGCATGTCGGACAAACGCAGCTGGAACCCGACTGACACCAGCGCCAGTGGTGCGACTGTGGCTGCAAGTCGGTCGAGCAGGTTGTCCAGCCAGTCCGGGTAGGTGAACGGCAACAGCAGCAATGCCGTGATTGTTGCGACGAACGGTGGAAACCGGACGATGCGCAGCGCCGTATCGCGGACCGAAGGTCGAGCCCCGTCGGCGAACAGGCGCGCTACGGTGATGCCCAGCACCGACAGCACGATGAAAGAACCGAGCTGGTCAACGACGATACCTACGCTGGTCCAGTCGATGCCGTAAAAGGCCTCAATCATCGGGATGCCGATAAACGAGGTGTTGGCGAGTGCGCCTACCAGTATGACGCAACCAGTCGTGTGTCGCGGGAACTGCATCAGGCGGCAGATCGGCCACAGCAGCAGCGCGCCGGCGATGAACATGATCCATGGCATCAGCGCCGAATAGAGCAACGTCGCATTCAGTTCGACCCGATTCAGGTAGCCAAGCGCCATGGCAGGCAGGCTGATATTGATAATGAACCCATTCAGGGCCGCGGACGTGTTCTCGGGCAGCCGCTTCGTGCTGCGCAGCACGATACCCGCGACAAAACAGAAAAGCAGCAATATCGTGTTGGCCATCGATGCCACCGAGGTGCTGGGTCACGTCGGAAACTAAAGTGACCGTTGGTGCAGGGTGCAAGTGGAATAACAACTGTCAACACATGGTTGACGTGCCGCTGAGGTGGCGGAGAGGTCCAGTGCGACCCGTCGATGTCCGTGGCGCGCTCAGCGCCGGTCGCCGAACAACCCGTAGTGGTAGGCGCCTTCGATGACCCCGCTGGTGTAGTAGCCGTTGAGGCCGTGCACACCGCCGCGGGCGAAATAGACACGGATCGCGGGATTGGCATCGGCGGCCTGGCGCACCTCGTTGACGAGCTGTTCGTCGGCGTTGCGCACCAGCACGCCGCGGAAGCCTGCCGTCAACGGGAACACATCGTTGCCGCTGTCGCCACAGAACACCACCTCGGACTTCGGCACCTTGTACTGTTCCGCGACGTATTCGAGCGCGGTCTGCTTGGTTGCGCTGTGCGGCAGCACGTCGAGCAGCCCTTTGCCATTGGCCGAATCGAAGCTGTAGATGATCACCTCGTCGAAGCTGCCTTTGATACGCCCGTCGACACGTTCGAGTATCGTCTCGCGATCGGCATGATCGACGTAGTAGCTCTGTTTGAACGGGCCGCAGTGCACGCGTTCCTGTTCGACCAGGCCGTCGATGCCGCCGAGCTTTGCGCGGATCGCCTCGGCATCCCAGGCCGGGCTGGTGCGCATAACGTGCGCGTGCCAGCCGTCGTCGGCGGTCCAGTCTTGTCCGGCGTAGCGGCGGATCGACGTGCCGACGTCGCCGATCAGCACGTGTGGGTGGCGGATGCCGAATTCACCGATCGCCTGCTCGGTCAGATCCAGATTGCGTCCGGTCACGTACACCACCACGACGTCGTGCCGCTCGGTGAGCTCGTTGAACAGATCGATCGCACCCGCGTCGGCGGGCCAGCTGCCGTTCGGCAGCAGGGTACGGTCGAGGTCGGTGGCGAGTATCTTCATGCTGCGGGCCTTTCTCGGATTCGGTGGAAAGCGCGGCGCGTATCACGCGGGTGGGCGTGCCATGACCACATCGTGGTGCTCGCCGTTTCCGCGATAAACGGTGAATCCGTGATCGCACAGATCGGCCTTGAGCGTCACCGACTCACCACCATTGCGCCAGACGATGTGCAGGTGTTCGGGGCCGGTCTCGAGGATCTCGATCTGGCCGCGGAACGCCGGCGAGGTGTTGCGGAAACGGATCAGTTCGAGCTGGTCGAGCACGACCGGGCGCTGCAGGCCCTGCTCTATGTCGATCCATTTCAACGTGGTGCGGTTGATCTCCTTGTGGCCGGCGGTGCGCCCGCGCGTGGCGGCCGCGTAGTCGTTGGTGCCCGCGAACAGATCCAGATACCAGACCTGCGGCACGCCGGGCATGAACATCTGGATCGCGCGCGCCAGCACCAGCTTGTTCTCGTCCTCGCCGAGCGCGCTGAAATAGGTCGCGTTGACCTGGTAGTAGTCGATCTTCCTGCCGTCGGCGTCATACAGGTTCTTGGTCAGGCCGCCGCGTTCGATGATGCGATCCATCGTCGCATCGATCTCGGCATCGCCCAGCAGGCCGGGGTGGCGGCTGCCGTCGATCTGCTTGCCACGCAGATCGAGCACCGGGATGCCGTCGTGGCAGCCGAGCATGTTGATCGTCTGCAGACCGGTGGTCACGATCTCGCCGATCCAGCGCTTCAACGCTGCGCCGTCGCCGCGGTCGAGGGCATCGATCAGCATCCCGGGAAAGAAGAAATCGTAGACGGGGTAGCCTTCTTGCGCGATCTCGGCGTAGATGCCGGTGCCATACTCGGCATGGATCTCCGGGAAGATCGTCAGGTCGTGCTTCTGCGCGATATCACGCAGACGCTGCAGGTACTCCCAGGTGCCCGGGCGGTTGAAGAAGTTCGGCTGGCCCGGTTCCTTGTGCAGGTAGGCGAAGGCATCCAGGCGGACGATCCGCGCGCCGTATTCGGCCAGCTTGCGCAGGGTTTCGTCGTAGAAGTCCCATACCTTGTCGGAGCGGGCGTTGAGGTCCATCTGGCCGAGGTATTCGCGCTTGCCGCACACCGCCTTGATGATCTTGTCCTTGACGTGCTCGGGCTGACTCAGGTCGGCGGGGTCGAGGTAGCCCTTGTCCTTGATGACGATCTTGATGTGGTCGGCGAGCGACTGTGCCTGCGCACTGTCGAGGCCGTCGATCTCAGCGAAATCCAGCGCCGTGATTTCGGCGAAGTCGACCTTCTGGTAGAAGGTGTTCCAGTAGGTCTTGAGCTGGCCGTCCGGGAATCGCACCTTCAGCGTCGGCAGGCCCGGTTTGCGCATGAACAGCCTGTCGAGGAGTTCCTTGTCAGGTGTCACCTGGCCGCCGTCCCCGGGTGTGCCGTGATCCTTCCAGAATTCGTCCCAGTCGATGAAGAAGTCCCTGTAAGGTGACGACTCACCGTTTGCCAGCAGATCCTGGAACTGCGGTGACCGCACCGACAGGTGGTTGAGTACCAGGTCGAATTTGATCTGGATGCCGAGCCGGTCGAGTTCGGTGAGGTCGTCGGGGTCGACCAGTTCCTCGTTGATGTCGTAGTCGATGATCGAGAAGCCGCGGTCGAGATCGCTGTTGAAAAAGGTGGGCAGGATGTAGAACAGCGAGAAGGCGTCTCTCAACTCCGGGCGCTTCAGCAGCTCGATCATGTCGCATAGGCGACGGCCGACACTGTCGGGATAGGCGTTGAGCATGACGCCGTTGGGTAAAATCTGCCCGGTGACGAATTCTCGTTCATTCATGTCCGATACCGAGTGTTATTTTTCAGTGACGCCCGCGGCTGTGCGGACACAGCGCCTGGTTGGGCGATGAGGCGGCGGACCTTTGATCCGCCCGGCGATTGACGTTGTCGAATCGACTAGCTGTGGTCGACGACCCTTTTATTGTGGTTCATGAATGCGTCGATGGCCAGTTGAAGCGGCCAGATCACAGTGCAGGTCGTTATGGTACGGCGTACTTTGGTCGGGACGTTCCGCATTCGGCGCTTGTGCAGCGCTGAATCTTTGGTCGATATGAACGGTGCTGCGTGCGGATCACGCGGCGCCGCGCAGCGGTGCGCGGCCATGTCGCTGCGGCGGTCGGCTGCCCTGCAACTCGCGCAACAGGATCGAGCCGGCCGACATCGATGTCGGGTGCAGCAGGCCCATCAGCTGAAGCACGGTTGGCGCCACGTTGGCGAGACCGCCACCCGACGACAGATGCCAGTTCGATTCATCGACGATCAGGCAGGGCACCGGATAGGTCGTATGCTGGGTGTGCGGTTCCCCGGTGAACGGGTCGATCATCTCCTCGCAGTTGCCGTGATCGGCAGTCAGCAGGACCGAGTAGCCATGCTCGGTGGCGGCATGCAGCACCCGGCCAACCTCGCGGTCGAGCGTCTCGATGGCCTCGATGATCGCGTCGCGCCGTGCGGTGTGACCGACCATGTCGCCGTTGGCGAAGTTGACGACGATGAACGCGTGCTGCTCGCCGCTGATCGCGTCGCACACGGCATCGGCGACTGCGCCGGCGCTCATCGACGGCTTCAGATCGTAGGTGGCGACGTCGGGTGACGGCACGAGCCACTGTGTCTCGCCGGTATACGGCTTGGCGCGTCCGCCGTTGAAGAAATAGGTTACGTGCGCGTACTTCTCGGTTTCGGCGCAATGGAACTGCGTCAGGCCACGTGCGCTGAGCACCTCGCCGAGCGTCGTCGCCGGCTGCTCCGGTTCGAAGGCGTACGCAAGCTCCAGCGAGCGGTCGTACGGCATCATGCACGTCACCGAAGCGCGCGGGGCCTCACCGCGATCGAAGCCTTCGAAGGCCTCGGCGCCCAGCGCCGCGACGATCTGTCGGGGCCTGTCTTTGCGGAAATTGAAACACACCAGCGGATCGCCGTCGCGAATCGCCTCGAATGCGGGCAGCAGGATCGGACGGATGAACTCGTCAGTGTCGCCGGCGGCGTAGGCGCTGCGTATCGCCGTCTCGGCGCAGCACGCATGCTGACCCTTGCCGAGCACCAGCGCGCGCCAGGCGAGCTCGGTGCGCTGCCAACGGTTGTCGCGGTCCATTGTGAAATAGCGACCGCTGACGCTGGCGATCGCGCCGCCGCACTCGTGCAGGCGCGATTCCACTTCGTGCAGGTAGCCGAGTGCCGAGCACGGGGGCGTGTCGCGGCCGTCGGTGATCATGTGCAGCAGCGGCCGCACACGGCGGCGGTGACACAGGGTGATCAGCGCGTGCAGGTGACGCAGGTGGCTGTGAACACCGCCGTCCGAGACCAGTCCCAGCAGGTGCAAAGGCCGCTGCGTGCGTGCGGCCTGTTCAACGGCGGCGAGCAGCGCGGTGTTGTCGTAGAACTCGCCGCTGGCGATGGCATCGTCGATGCGCACGATATCCTGGCGGATCACCGCCCCGGCACCGAGCGTCAGGTGGCCGACCTCGGAATTGCCCATCTGGCCGTCGGGCAGGCCGACCGCGTGTCCGGACGCGTTCAGCGTCGTGTGCGGGTAGCGGGCGAAGAAGTCGTCGAGGACGGGGGTGTCGGCCTCGGCGACGCCGTTGTTGCGTTTGCTCGGATTGACGCCGACGCCGTCGAGTATCACCAGCACGACGGGACGGCGCGGGACACCCTGGATGCTTGCCATGGTCTGTATCGAGTCGCTGTAGTGTCGACAAACGATACAACTTGCATGCCAGCCGCGTGGCCGTCGGGCCCGGGTGGCCCGGGCGCCTTGTGCCGCGGTCGTTTTGCCTGCCGGGAGGGTGGTTTGAAGGCCGTGTCGAGTGCACCAGCGATGTGCGTATCCCGGCGTGCGCACCAGCCTGGAGCCGAGTTTCACCGGTTTTCTGCAGACCCAGGATGTCGGTTATCATGCCGCTTCCGACACATCAACTTAAGGAAGAGTTGTGGAAGCTGACAAGCTGAAGACGGTCGTGGAGACGGCCGATTTGCTGAACCGTGCGCTGCGCAAGGTCCTCGTCACCGATCGCGGCCTGCACGCCGAGACCCTCGTCGCCGCCGCGTCGCGCATGGCTGGCACCCTGTTGCTGCGCGAAGTCGTTCCCGAGGTCGACCGCCTCGAGCCGGGAACGGTAGTACTCTCCGATGCCGCCAACCGCCGGGGTCCGGAGTTGATCAACACCCTGCTGGTCACGCTAGCGCAGCTCGGTCATGGCGACATTGATCAGCAGCGCCTGGCCGGATCGCAGGCGACAACGGCGATGTCGCGCCTGACGTTGGCGGAGACCCAGCGACTGCTCGAACCCTGGTATCGCAAGATTGCCGATGTGGCCGGTCTGTCGTTGATCGAGGTCGCGGCTGCCGCGGCGATGACGACCGCCCTGGTCATCCATGACTGCTGCCCGGTGTTGGATGTTCAAACCGCCTGTTCGATCGCGATCCACGGTCTGGTCGAGTCGACCAGGACGGTGCCGCTGCAATTCGCGGCGGCCCGGTGATCCGGTGCCGGGCGTCGACGGCAGGGCGGTGGCCGTCGATCGCACCGGCAGACGGGGCATCCGGTTTGGCCGTGGCTGGTACAAAAAACCCGAGCAACGGTCGATTCGCGTGCGCTACACTATTCCAGACGTTTCTAATAGTGCTGCAAATTGACGTCGCAGCCGTCGATCGCGAGGAGGTCGAAATGAAATTCCGTGCCGCTCAACTTGCAATGCTGTGGGTGCTGGTCACCGGCGTGACCCAGGTCATGGCCGCTGAAGGGTACTGGTCGAATTCCAGCGGCGAGATCTGGAAGAACAGCTCTGGCGAATGCTGGCACACCGGCTTCTACGCACCCGAGATGGCCATCGTCGGCTGCGACAAGATGGCCGAGGCGCCGGCACCGGTAGCCGCCCCGGCAGCGCCGGCTCCCGCACCCGCGCCAATGGCGATGGCATCGACCGATGGCACCGTGCTGTTCGGTTTCGACCGCGCCGATCTCGATGGCGATGCGAAGGCCGCGATCGACAGCCTGGTGCGCAAGGCCCAGTCACACGGCGGTGTGAAAGGCGTGCGTTTGACGGGACACGCCGACCGGATCGGCACCGAGGACTACAACATGGATCTGTCGCTGCGGCGCGCCAGCTCGGTCAGCAGCTACCTGTCGAGCAGCGCCGGCATCGATCCGCAGATGATAGAAGTCGGTGGTCGCGGTGAGTCCGAGCCCGTAGTGGGTTGCGAGGGAGAGCGCGGTGCCGCCGCGATTCGCTGCCTGGCGCCCAACCGTCGGGTCGAAGTCATCCTCGATCTGAAGTGATCCGCTGACAAACGTGGCGGTGTCATCTGACACCGCCACTGCCGGCGGTTCCTTTCGCCGGTCTTTCTCGCACACCGACCCAACCTGTCTTCCTGATCCTGCGGCGTGACCCTCCGCTGGATGCGGCGTATCGTCTGTCGCTGGAGCGGGGCGGACGGCGTATCTCCCCATCGCGCACACCTGACGACTGCAGGGGGTGGATCAGTATGTCGAATCTGCAAGCTTACGATGAAGAGCAGGCGAGGGCGCGCCTCGGCGGCGCCCTGTCCTGCTGGACAGTCGAGCAGGGTCATCTGCGGCGCCGCTACGTCACCAGTGGCTGGCGCGCGAGCATGCTGCTGGCGAATGGCATCGCGCATCTGGCCGAGCTGGCGTGGCATCACCCGGATCTGCATATCGCGTGGGGCAGCGTGACGGTCGATCTGTCCACCCACGAGGCCGATGCGATCACGGACCGTGACTTCGAGCTGGCCGCGATGATCGAGCGCCAGGTCACCTGGCGGCCGGACAGCGGCGGTGCGCTCGACGGTACGCCGCGCGATGGGCAATGGCGACTGCTCGCCGGTGACGACTGACACCGGGCCGGGCGGGAAACGGCCGCTGCGGCCGACGGGCATCGCTCGCATGATGGTCGGGTCCCACGAGGAACACGCGTGACCGACAGCTACGTCGCCAGGCTGCCGTATTGGGCCGACTCCCGCGCCTATTACGCACCACTGCGCGATCTGCCGTGGCCGGTGTGGCTCGACAGCGGCTACCCGATGTCGGGCGGTGGCCGGTACGACATCATCGCCGCCGATCCCTGCGTCACGATCGTGCAGGAGGCTGGCGACACGGTCGTCAGGCGAGGTGACGATCGCGTCGATCCGGTGTCGCGGGGTCTGTTCGACTGTCTGCGCCGCGAACTCGGCGACGTTCGCGCGCCGCTGGCCGACCTGCCGTTCTGCGGCGGCGCCATCGGGTTTCTCGGTTACGACCTGGCGCGCGAAACCGGCATGCTGCCCGCGCGCGCAGGGTTGTCCGGCTGGCCCACCGCCGCGATCGGCATCTACGACTGGGCGTTGATCGTCGACCATTCGCGGCGGCGCAGCTACTTCGTGCGCCAGGGAAGGGATCCACGACCCGGGCACCATTGGCAGTCGGCGCTGCGCCGTCTGCACGCGGTGCGCGAGGCCCCCACGCCGCCGCCCGAGGTCGCCGGGGATCTGCTCGAATCGGGTATGTCGGCCGCCGACTACGCCGTGGGGTTCGAGCGGATACAGCGCTACATCCGTGACGGCGACTGTTACCAGGTGAACTTCGCACAGCGTTTCCGGGCCCGCACCCGGGTCGATGCGTGGTCGCTGTACCAGCGCATGCGCCACGAAAACCCGGCGCCGTACGGCGCGCTGCTCGAATATCCGTTCGGACAGGTGCTCAGTTCGTCGCCGGAGCAATTCCTGCAACTGCGGCGCGGCGTCGCCCAGACGCGCCCGATCAAGGGCACCCGGCCGCGCGGCGCGACCGCCGAACAGGATCTGAACCTGCGCGCGCAGTTGCTGAGCAGCGAGAAGGATCGCGCCGAGAACGTCATGATCGTCGACCTGCTGCGCAACGACCTGGGTCGGGTCTGCGTGCCGGGGTCGATCGAGGTGCCGCGGCTGTTCGAGATCGAATCGTTTGCCACGGTCCACCACCTGGTCAGTACCGTGACCGGCCGGTTGGCCGCGGGCCGGGACGCCCTCGATCTGATCTCAGCATGTTTCCCGGGCGGATCGATCACCGGCGCGCCGAAGATCCGCGCAATGCAGATCATCGACGAACTCGAACCGGTGCGGCGCGAACTCTATTGCGGCAGCGTGATGCGCCTCGGCTTCGACGGCGAACTCGACAGCAGCATCACGATCCGTACGGCGTTGATGCGTGGCGATGAGCTGTTCTACTGGGCCGGCGGCGGCATCGTCGCCGATTCGGTGTGCGGCGCCGAGTACGACGAGTCGCTGGACAAGGCCGCCGCGTTCCTGCGCCTGCTCGGCGCAGACGCGTGATGTGGGACGTGCGGAATCAGCCGCGCGCCGCCTTCCAGCGCTCGAAGAAGAAATTTGTCGCGCCGACGAAACCCTCAACGCTGCCACAGTCGAAGCGCCTGCCCTTGAAGCGGTAGGCCAACACCATGTTCCTGGTCGCCTGTGTCTGCAGTGCGTCGGTGATCTGGATCTCGCCGTTGCGGCCGGGTGGCGTGTTGCGGATGACGTCGAAGATATCGGGGGTGAGGATGTAGCGGCCGATGATCGCGAGATTCGATGGCGCATCCTCGGCCGACGGCTTTTCGACCATCTTGGAGATAACGTACACGCCGTCCTCGAGTTCGGACCCGGCGATCACGCCGTACTTATGCACCTCGTCGCGCGGAACTTCCTCGATCGCGACCACGCTGCAACGATATTTCTCGTAGATCTTCGCCATCTGGCTCAACACGCCGAGCTCATCGCCGACGCACAGGTCGTCGGCGAGCACCACGCCGAACGGCTCGCGGCCGATCAGGGTTTCACCGGTCAGGATTGCGTGCCCGAGTCCCTTCATCTCGCGCTGGCGCGTGTACGAGAACGTGCATTCCTCCAGTATGCGCCGGATGTCCTTGAGCAGGCCCTCCTTGTCGGTGCCGCTGATCTGGTGTTCGAGTTCGTAGCTGACGTCGAAGTGATCGGCCAGCGCGCGTTTGCCGCGCCCGGTCACGATCCCGATGTTGTTCATACCTGCCTCCATCGCTTCTTCTACGCCGTACTGGATCAGCGGTTTGTCGACGACGGGCAGCATCTCCTTCGGCATCGACTTGGTCGCCGGCAGAAACCGGGTGCCGTAGCCGGCAGCGGGGAACAGGCATTTCTTGATCATTCGTTCGTCATCCGTCGGTTGTCTTGGGCCGCGCGTGCGCGACCAGGTAACTGGCAGCGGGTCGTTGGACCGACCCTACTGTGAAATCGTCGAGTTCGCCGTGTCGCGTATCACGTTAGTTTCGCAGAGTGCCGGTGACCCTGTTATCGGCGTCGATCAGGTGATGCTGCAGCAGCCATGCCTGCGCATCGTCGGCGTCCTCGTGAAACCAGGCCTGTGCGGAGCCGAGACGGAAGCTGTATCCCCAGCGGTCCATATCGGCGAACAGCGTCGCGCGGTCGTAGCCGGCGATCGCATCGGCGAGCAGACCCTGCAGGTAGCACACGGCGTTCTCCTCGGCGTCGTCACCTCCGGCATCGGTATTCAGCGACGCGCGGCGCGCGTCGTCCATGCAGATGTAGTGACAGGCCTCGTGCAGCGCCGAATGCAGGGGCGTGTCGTCGCGCAGGTACAGGGTGCCTTCGACCAGTCCCGCCTCGCTATCGCCCCAGTAAGAACCGGGTATCGGGGTGCTGGCGGCTACATGCGCCACGCGCAATCGGTAGCGATCGAGCAGGTGTTCGAGCGACGTGCGATGGGCCGGGGTGCACAATGTGACTTGGGGCAGCATGCGGGAGCAGCGGGTGCAATCAAAGGGAGGCAGACTAACATGCCCGAATTGCCAGCCGAAATGCGCCCGGTAAAGCGCTCACCCGGCCGCCGGCGCGGCCCGGCGCGTTTGCCGATCCGGGTCCGTCGGCGCACTCAGCACTGCTCCCATGGCAGGTCGTGAAACCGCCACCCACCGGTATTGCCCCGCTGGTGCCTGTCGTCGAGATCGCCCTCGAAGCCCTCGTCGATATGGTAGACATTCTTCAGGCCGGCACGGATCAGCACCTTGCCAGCCTCCGCCGAGCGCTTGCCGCTCCGACAGATCAGGATGACCGGTGCACATCCTTCCTCGGCATCGCACACGGCGCCGCCGAGCAGCAACTTGCGGATCTCCGGAATGAATTGGGGATTGACATCCCAGTCCGGTTCATCGATCCATGCGACATGAACGGCGCCGACCGGGTGACCGACGAACAGGAACTCCATGGTCGAACGGATATCGACGAGTACGGCACGCGGATCGTCGTGCAACATCTGGTAGGCCTGTTTGGGCGATAATTCGGCGGGTTCCGGCACACTCATGACTCAGCTCCATGCAATGGCTACAAACAGAATTTATAGAACAATAAACACAACCGCGGACACGGTCGGTCGTTCTTCGTCCGAATTGTGCAGGATGGGTGCATGCGCGATCGGCTGCTGAAGTGGGTCCTGCGCCTGTTCGCCGCGCTGCCGTTCGGCATGGCCGGCGCACTGGGCGCGTTCGGCGGCCGCGTGGCCTACCGCATTGGCGGGCGTTCTGTGCACACCGCCCGGGTCAACCTGGCACTTTGTTTTCCAGAGTTGGAAGACGACGCGCGCGAACGCATGGTGCGGCAGAATCTGACCGAGACGGGGCGCACGCTCGCCCAGATGGTGCAGTTCTGGACCACCGACGACTTCGATCTGGACGCGACGATCGAGGGTGAGGAATTCGTCCGTCTCGGTCGCGAACTGGTGGCGCGCGGCAAGGGCCTGATCATCGCCCTGCCGCACCTCGGCAACTGGGAGCTGCTGAGCAACATCGTGATGCGGATCGCGCCAACGACGGCCCTGTACCGACCACCGCGTCTGGCTGCTCTGGACCCGGTCATGCGTGCCGGGCGGGCCCGTTCCGGGGTCGCGCCGGTACCGATCGACCGCCAGGGCCTCAAGGAGATGCACGCCGCGCTGAAGCGAGGCGAGGCGATAGTCATTCTGCCGGACCAGGTGCCCAAGACGGCCGGTGCCTCGGGCGTCATCGCACCGTTTTTCGGTCAGCCGGCGATGACCATGACCCTGATCGGTCGTCTGGCGCACCGACACGGTAGTCCGGTGCTGTTTGGGTATGCGCTGCCGGAGGGCGACAGCGGCAGGTTCCGCGCGCACGGATTCGAGGGCGATCCCGAGATCGGCGCCGCGTCGCCCGACGTTGCGGCGGCCGCGCTCAACCGCGACGTAGAGCGCTGCGCGCGAGCCGCCCCCCTGTTCTATCAATGGAGCTACCGGCGCTTCGAGATACCCGGAAGGTCTGCGCACGACAGTCCATATGCGATTCCTGTCAGGCGCTGAGCCGAGCCTGAACGGTTGACCACCGGCGCGACTCCACCGCTCAAGCGTTTAGGGCGTCGGCCGTTACCCCGGAAGGAACATCTTTCTTCTCCGGGGCCGATATGTGGCACGTATCCAAGGGACTTCAACCGGTCCTGTTCACCGTGGCGCTGCTCGCGTCGGCGGCATTGCAGGGGGCTGAGGAACAGCAGGCGCCGCCACAGCATGCCGACATCCGCGTGCTGATCGACATCTCTGGCAGCATGCGCCAGAACGATCCGAATAACCTGCGTCGACCGGCCCTGCGGATGCTGTCGGGCCTGATGCAGCCTGGGACCCGCGCCGGGGTGTGGACGTTCGCGCGCTGGGTCAACAATCTCATGCCGGTGGCGGACGTGGATGCGGCGTGGAAGAAGCGCGTCCAGTCACTGTCGAACCAGATCGCGTCGCCGGGACAGTTCACCAACATCGAGGAGGTGCTGGACCGCGCGTCGCGTGACTGGGAAGGACCGCCGTCGAGTCATGCGCGCCACCTGGTGCTGCTGACGGACGGGATGGTCGACGTCTCCAAACAGGATGCCGAAAACAGCGCATCGCGCCAGCGCATCGTCGATGACCTGCTGCCACGTCTGAAGCAGGCCGAGGTAAAGGTGCACAGCATTGCACTGTCGCAGCGCGCAGACCATGAATTGCTGAAGCGTCTCGCCGGTGAGACCGGTGGCTGGTACCAGCAGGTCGACAGTGCCGACGAGTTGCAGCGTGTGTTCCTGAAGATGTTCGAGACGGTCGGTAAACCGGATGCGGTACCGCTGCAGGACAACCGTTTCGTCGTCGACGGCAGCGTCAACGAGGCCACGGTGCTCGTCTTCAGCAAACCGGACGCGGCACCTGTCGTGCTGCATTCGCCGGATGGCAGCGCCTACAGCGACAGCGACCTGACCGCCGGTGTCGCGTGGTTCCACGATCAGGGTTACCACCTGATAACGATCGCGTCACCGCAGAAGGGTGAATGGCGACTGGACGCAGACGTCGATCCCGACAACCGCGTGATGATCGTCACCGACCTGAAGTTGCAGACCTCAGAAATCCCCTCCCATCTCGCCGTTGGGGAGTTGATGCACGTCGAGGCCTACCTCACCAACCGCGCCAAGCTCGTCGACCGCCAGGCCTTCCTGCGACTGCTCGAGGTCCGCGCCGAGTCGGTGACGTCGAATGGCAGTCAACCGCGCGCGATGAGCGATGGCGGTCAACAGGGTGATGCAATAGCCGGCGACGGCCGCTACAGCATGCAGTTCGGTGAAACCGAGCCATACGATTCAGTCGAACTGTTGATCTCCGTCGACAGTCCGACCTTCATGCGCGAGAAGCGGTTCAGGTTGGCCGTGCATGAGCTGGCCGAAGGCAAGGTCGAACAGGTCGAAGGGGGGCTGCAACTCAACCTGCAGACCAGTGTCGCGGTGCTGCAGGGTACGACCGAGGTCAGTGCCTGGCAGCAGGATGCCACCGGACAGCGTATCCCGCTCGATCTGCAAACGGCTGCAGAGGGCGGCTGGTCCGCGTTGCTGGGTGATCCGCAGGCGCCGGTGTACGTGCACGTCAGCGGTACCAGTCGTCTGGGCAATCTGCTTGACCGAACGATCGGTCCGATCGTTCCGCCGGGTGTGCCAGCACCGGCACAGGTCGCCGAAGCACCACCGCAACCGCCGGAACCCGTCGAGCCGCCGCCGGTGGCTGAGCCGCCGCCGGTCGAGCCAACCGCGGTGCAGCCGCCTGTCGAAGAGGCAGCACCTGCGCCGATTGAGGAACCCGGGGACGAAGAAGGCGCAGGCTGGCTGATGCCGGCGATCGTATTCGGTGGCTTCAACCTGGTTCTGCTGATTGCCGGTGGCGTGTGGTTCCTCGTGCGCCGCAGGCGCGGCGGTGGCGACGACGAGTTCGACCTCGATGTCGCGTTGGACGAGTCACCGGCCGAGGCCACGAAACCCGAACAACCGCCGCAGGAGGATGCCGCGTGAGCACGACGATGCTGATAATGCTCGTTGGACTCGGCAGCGAACTGGTGCTGCTGCTGTTGGTGGTGCTCACGGTGGCGTTCCTGCGTGCGCGCGCCGCAAGGAAGCGCGACCTCAAGGCAGCAAAGACCCTGATCGCGCGCATCAAGAACGGCAAGGCAGAACGCGAACGTGCGTTGGCGCACTTTCTCGAACACAACATGGGAATGTCGGGCGATGCGCTGAATCAGGCCAAGGTGGCCCTGCTGCGCGCGGAGCTGGGTGTGCTGAAGCGTTTCGCCGGTGTATATGGGCAACGTCAGGCGGGAGCGGCGGCACGTTTCGACGATGACCTGTTCGCTGCGCTCGAATCGTACCAGGCACTCAGCGGTTCCACGTCCAGCCCGCAAGCGCAGGCCACCGAGCAGGGTACAGACGATGCCGAGGTGGAGATGCTGCGCAAGGAAAACGAACGCCTGTCGGACGAGCTGCGCATCACCATGGAGACGATGAGTCGCATGCTGAACGAATACTCGACGATGTTCGCCGGCGGCTCGGTCGGGGAGGACACCCCCATCTCGTCGCGTGAGACCGAGGAGGTCGCCGAAGGTGCGGCGACCGAGGAGCTGCAAGATGACGAACAGTCCGCGATGTCAGAACGGGACGCGTCGTCTGACGCGGCTGAGGCTGACGCCGAGACCTTCGACGGACCGGCACCTGCACAGGGCCTCGACGACGCGTGGACATCGGAGGTCGAGGTCGCCGGAGCGCCCGCCGACGACGAGCAGGATGTAGAGCTGATCACGCCCACCAACGATACAGCGCCCGCCGTAGACCCGGTCGCGGAGATTATGCGTGCCGCGGAGGAACAGGAAGAGTCGGCGCGTGGCTCGGTGGATGGCTATTCGATCGAAATCATGGGGGGTGACGAGGAAGCCTTCGAGGAGGGGCCTTCGGAGATGCTCCAGGTCGACGATTCCGGATCGGACGATGATCTGGTCGCGAGCGACATCGATGACCTGTTTGACGGTGTCGATGATCTGCCGGCAGACGTCGGCGCGGGTGAGCGCGATGCCGGTGACGCAACTGCTGCCGACGGCGAGCAGTCGGAAGCGGGGCGCGAGGCGCAGGCGGGACGCTGATCGTTTGGTGCGGAAGCCCGGTCAGTGCATCGCAAAAAAAAGCCCGGCAGGTGCCGGGCTTTGACTTTCTCGAACCTTGGGACTTACTTGCGTGCCGAGGGTCCGTTGTACTCGATGCCGTTGCTCATGTGGGTGAGGAAGAACTCGAGATCGCGATATTCCTCGCTCTGTGGCTTGAGCTTCTTCGCACGGACCTGTTCGTTGCAGCCGCCGAAGCGACGGTGCAGCGTGCCAAGTTCGCCCCATTTGGCACGGTAGACCGGCCAGCCGGTCGTGTGACCGAGCGCCGGACTCAGCAGTTCACTGCGGATGTGCTGACCCGCACTCTCCATGTGGCAGTGCGCGCACGAGAAGTTGAGTTGCCCGCGACGGGTGAAGTAGTAGGACTTGCCCGCGTTGTAGGCCTTCATCGCGTCCGCGTCGTCCGGGATCTCGACGTTGGTCTTCTGGCCGCGCGACTGGTAGGCCATGTACGCGGCGAGGTCGGCGATCTTGCCCTTGTTGTACCCCATCGGCTTTTCGCCGTTGGATTCCAGGCACTCGTTGATCGCCAGCTCCATCGTCACGACCATCTTGCGCTTGGCATCCCAGTACGGGAAGTTCTGGCGCTGTGCCGGATCACCGCTGAAGCAGCTGGCGAAGTTCTTGCCGTTCGCGAACGATGTGTTCCAGAGTGCCTCACCGGCCTCGATCATGGGCTCGTACGGCGGGAACTCCTCGATGGCCAGCCAGTTGTCACGTGCGACCGCGTCCAGCGCATAGGCACCATTCGCGTATTCGTCCAGCGGAATGCCGGGGAAACGCTTCTGGAAGTAGTCGCGGTAGACCTTGAGGTCTTCCGCCGGCGTCGTGTCAGTGGCCTTCTTGTCCGCCATGACAACCGAGGCACTAAGGGCGTAGATCGCCGCCAAGGCCAGGAATTTGAATTTCATAACTTTTTGTCTCCTCCCAATGGGTGATCTCGCCGGGCCCCTGGTGGAGAGGGCCCGACCTGGTGACGCGGATCAGCTGATTTTCGCTGTTTCCGAGTCGCTGCCACCCTGGTTGTCTTTCCACGCGATCGTCACTTCGTCGCCCTTGGCCGCGCCCTTGAAATCGAACGACAGGTAGGGGTTCTTAGAAATACCACCGCTCCAGTAGGCGGTCATGATGGTCTTGCCACCGCTCGTCGCCATGACCTCGCTGATGAAATGTGCGGGGATCATCTTGCCGGTCTTGCTGTCTTTACGCAGGCCGGTCTCCATTGGGTGGGTCATCAGGCACTTGACCTGAGTGGTGTCGCCTTTGAGTTTGGCGCGGATCTTGATGCTGTTAGCCATGGATCGTTTTCCTCGAAATGCTTGCTGAGTTGCGTGCCGCAGTGATCGAACCGATCAGCCGCCGCAACCACCGATGGTGACCTTGACGCTCTTGCGTGCCGAATGCAGCTTGCCGCCTGCCTTGACGACCGCGATGACATCGGCGGTCTTGCCCATCTTGATACGGGTCGAGACGTCGGGCACCGCGCCTTCACCGAGTTCGAAGGTTGCAACCAGCGGCGTGGCATTGCCCTCGGCAAGCAGTGCGATCGACTCGACACCCGCCATGTCGGTTGACACAGAGACCGGGACCACGGCGCCGTTCTCGGCGATGTCCGGTGCCTTGATCTTGATCGCGTCCGAGGCCGTGTTCGACGCCATGCCCATGGCGGCATTCAATGCTTCGTCGACACTCTTTGCCGCGAAGGCCTTCTCGTCCCATGCGGCAATGACCGCCTGCGGCGTCAGCAGGCCTGCGCCGACGGCGACGCCAACGGTACCCGCTGCCAGCGAGCCTTTGAGAAAGACCCGGCGTTTGGTGTTCATGGTCATCAACATTCTCCTAACTGTTCAGAATTGTGTGCTTACGATTCCGGATCAGAGCGTGTACAGGTAATCGACGATGGCGTCGATCTCGCTGTCGCTCAGTGCCTGGTACTTGCCGAATGCCGGCATGCGGGTGCCCGGGTTGTTGACCATCGGGTCCCAGATCTGGGCGCGCAGCTTGGCGCGATCCGGGAATCGGGCCTGCATCGCGACCAGCGGTGGGCCAATGTCGCCAGGGCTGGCGCCGTCGCCCATCATGTGGCAGGCGAGGCAGTTGCCCTTCTTGCGGTCGTATGCGACCTCTTTGCCCTTGGTGATCGACGCATCGTCGGCGCCGGCCACGCCGGGCAGCATGCTGGTTCCGGCGAACAGTGCGGCCAGGGTCAAAGCCGTCGTCGCGAGTTTCGCGGTGTTCCGCATCGCTCTTCCTCCTTTCGCTATCGTGAGCTGTGTAATCGTTTTGGGACAGGGTGTTTTTTGTTTTGTCTCGCCCACAGGTCTCGACTTTGCTAGCGTTATCGCAGTCGAACCGGTTGGCCGATTTCATTAACCCCAATCAGGGTCAAGCCGGTAGCATAAAGCATCCAAGGGCTTTCGCAAGTCCCTGCCAGATCTAATTTTTCATTAAAAAATACTGATGGAATAAACTACGGTCCCGCGCTTCTTTTATCTTTTTTATCGTCCACTTCGAGCTTCAATTCCGCGCGCCGGGATTCGTAGCGGGACGCATCGTAAAAGCTTACATCCTTCTGCTCCAGCGCGATATCCAGCTGCAGGACCGCGGCCTCGACATCACCGATCAGATAATAGTACTCGGCGAGAAAGGCGTGTCCTTCCGCGCGTCTGTCCTGGTCACCCGCCGCCGTCGACAGCAACTTGTAGACGCGCGGGTCGTCCTCGCGATAAGGAAGAAATTCCTGCAGGTGCTTTTCCGCCAGGGCGGGCTGTCCGGCAGCAAGCGCCGCCTCGGCATAGGCGATATTCAGTGCATAGCTGCCGGGATGGGCCCGGATCGCGGTCTGGAGCCGGGCAAGGGCCGCGGCATCGCGGCTCTGGTCGGCGTCGGCCTGGGCGCGGGAGACGATGAATTCAACGGTGTCCGGGCGGTCTTTCAGCAGCGCGTCGAGGATCTCGGCGGCGCGTTGCGGCTGGTTGGCACGCAATTCGGCACGCGCAATGGCGTACCTGACGGCGGCCTCGCTCCGAAAGCGTCCATCCTCGAGCATCAATTGCAGATCGCGCGCGGCGTCAGCGGGACGCTCGGCCTGACGTTGCACGAGGTCCATGCGCGTGAGCTGATAGCGCAGGTCGTCGGTGTTCTGCCGGTACGGGAACTGCTCGGCGCGACCAAGGGCGTCGGCGGTGCGGCTGGTGGTTACCGGGTGCGTCATCAGGAACTCCGGCAGCTTGCTTGCGTACACCTGGTTCGCCTTGCCCATGCGTTGGAAAAACGACGGCATCGCGCGCGGTTCGAAACCGGCGCCGGCGAGAACTTCGATGCCCACCCGGTCTGCCTCTTTTTCGTTCGCGCGGGTGAAATTGATCTGGTGCTGGATCAGTGCGGCCTGACTGCCGATCGCCGCCGCGGTGGCGGCGTCGCCTCCCACGGTGGCTCCCAACACGATGGCCGCGAGCAGCACGGCTGCGCTCGGTACGCTGAGTGCGCTTGCCGATTCCCACGCGCGCAGCAGGTGCTGCTGCGTGACGTGCGCGATCTCGTGCGCCAGCACCGCCGCGAGTTCACTCTCGGTGTCGGTCGTGAGAATGAGGCCGGTGAACACGCCGATATTTCCGCCCGGACCGGCGAATGCATTGATCTGTGGGTCGTCGACAGCGAAGAAGTTGAATGGCGAGCCGTTGCCGTCGCTCGCCCTGACCAGTTGCTGGCCCAGGTGCTGCAGGTAGTCGGTGAGCAGCGGGTCGTCCATGACCTTCTGGCTGCGGCGCACGCTGCGCATGAAGGCCTTGCCGAGATCGCGTTCCCGCTTCGGCGTCATCAGGCTGCCGGCCGAGTTGCCGAGGTCTGGCAGATCGGTGTCGAGCGCGAACGTGCGCGGCGCCGTCGTCAACAGCAGCAACAGGCTGAGTGCGGCGTGGTTCAGGATGTGGGTGATTCGGGGTCTGCTCATTGGATCTCGTCATTCGCCGGGGTCCGACGCATAGGCGCCAACAGGGACAAGGCGGCTTCGATGTTACCAACCCGCGTGCGTCGCCCGCGATGGCTCGGTTCAGTTCAGCTGGACGCGTTGGCCCCAGGGCACGCTGTCCTTGCCCTTGACCAGCCAGATCACCGGAAAGTTCGGTTCGTGTTCCGGAAAACGGCCCTGCGCATCGGTGAAATAGACCAGCAGCTCCGGGCGCTGGTCGTGATCCGCCAGCCACTCGAAAACCGGACGGAAATCGGTTCCGCCGCCGCCATGGATCTCGGTCGGGCAGCGAAACTCCTCCCAGGGTTCGAACACCCAGGGCGCGCCCTCGGCGAGGCTGCTGTCGCATGCCAGCAAGGTGACGCGGGCGCGCATCTGGCCCTTCAGCGCCGAGACCTCGGACAGGAACTCGTCCATTTCGCCGGCACGAATCGAGCCGCTGGTGTCGACCGCGACGACGATCTCGATCTGCGAGCTCTTCAGCGACGGCAGGATGGCCTCGCCCTCGCGACGGGACGGTCGCATGTACGAAAAGTCGTCGCGCGCCATCGCGGTCATGTAGCGCGCCAGCAGCATGCGCCAGGGCAGACGCGGCTGCAGCAGGTGGTCGACCAGGCGCGCCATCGTGCCGCCCATCTTGCCGGCCTGCATCGCCTGCTGCGCGGCGCCGGCAAGGCGCTGCTGCCACTGCACCTCGAGGGTCTGACGTTCGTCGTTGCTCAGCGGCGGCGGGGTCGGTTCGCCGCGACCGTTGTCTTCACCGTCGCGCTGTTCACGATCGGTCTGTTGCCGGTCGGACTCCATCGGCTGCGCACCCTGGCCCTCGCGCTGCTGCGACTCCTGGTCCAGCGGGGTGTCGCCGCCGCTGTCGCGGTCGTCGTCACGCTGGCTCTGGTTGCCGCCCTTGCCCGGTGTCTGCTGCGCGTTGTCGGGCTTGTCCGGCGCCTTGCCCTGCTGGCCGCCGCCGGACTGGTTGTCCTGGTCGAACAGGTGCTGATCGAGGGTCTCGGTCTGGTCGTTCTCGTCGATCAGCGGGTAGATCTCCTCGGCGGTCATACCGAGGTACTGCGGCATTACGTTGCAGTTCGGCGGCGGCGTCAGGCCGTCCTCGAGCAACAGTGGATTGATCGCGTAGTCGCAGGCCAGGTCCCAGCGGTGTTGCACGCGGTGCTGGCGCCGGGCGAAGTGCGACAGTGCGCAGTGCAGCGCCTCGTGCGCGAGCATGAACTGGGTCTGCGACATCGACAGCGACTCGATGTACTCGGGGTTGTAGTAGAACTTGCGCGCATCGGTCGCCGTCGTTGCACACCACTGCGGATCGGCGGCGGACATCGGCAGGCGCAACACCAGTGCGCCGAGGAAGGGCTTGTCGAGGATCAGCCGCGTGCGCGCCGCCGCGAGCTTGGTTTCGATTGCGTCGAGGTCCATCGGAGAGTGCCCGGATGCTTCGGGTCGCGTAAGCGCCTTCAGGACTCGTACAGCATGACATCGGCGATGGCGTTGGCCCAGGTCCCGAATTCCGGCACCTGGAACAGCGATTCACCGATCGCGCGGTGCAGGTCGGATACCAGCATCACGCCCATCTCGCGCTGCGGAAAGCTGCGCGCATAGTTGAGGATGTTGCCGGTGGTCTGGAGCGCCTGCGGCGTGTTCTGGGCACGGATCGCGCGTCCGACCAGCGCCGCAGCGACGGCGTATTGCAGGTCGATCTCGTCCGGTACGGGCACCTCGCGTCCGGCAACGATGTCGTCGAGGTCGGGCATCTTGTCGAGGCTGTTGCAGAACGCGGTCAGCTCGATCCCGGCCGCCGGTCCGACGCAGGCCTGAAGCGCCCCCTGCAACAGCCCGGCATGGTCGCCGAACTTCTGCAGACTGCGGTGGGCGAATTCCCAGGAGCGCGGCGAGGGGAAGGCGACCGGGTTGTGCGCCGGATCGAAATCGAACAGCAACTCCGGACGGAAGCGCAGGAAGGCGATCACGCGTTCGTCGATCGCGTGCTGATAGGCCCAGGCGACCCAGTCGTCGAGGTGAGTGTCGACCTCGAAATGCGAGAAGCGGTTGGCGAGCGGTGCCGGCATTGTGTACGTGACGCCGCGATCGCCCTGGCGGTTGCCGGCGGCAAAGATGGCCCAACCCTCGGGCACCTGGTACTCGCCAAGCCGGCGGTCGAGGATCAGCTGGTAGGCGGCCGCCGACACGCTCGGCGGCGCCGACGTGATCTCGTCGAGGAACAGAATGCCGCTGTCGCCGTGGCGGTCGGCGTTCGGCAGGATAGCCGGTGCCGCCCATTCGACGAAATCGCCGCTGCGGAACGGGATGCCGCGCAGGTCGCTCGGCTCCATCTGCGACAGCCGGACGTCGATCACCGGCGCAGCGTGGCGTTCGCCGGTCTGGCGGATCATGTCCGACTTGCCGACTCCCGGCGGTCCCCACAGCATGACCGGGGTGTGGTGACCGTCGCGCGTGCTGGCGAATTCGCGGTCGAGGATGGTGAGCAACTGGGCGGGACGCATCGTGACTCCTACTGCCGATCCGAGGCGCAAGGATGGGAACCGGCGTGGGCGAGGTCAACCCCCGCCCCGCGGGGGAAACGCCACCGACAGGTGTTCTGGCGCACCTGGCGGAGACCTGGGCGTGCTTGTCAGCATTTAGTAAATCAGAGTATTCTACTGCCCCTCTAAGTGGCGGCCGCCGCGCCGGAAAACTCCGGAAGCGACCGCGATCCCGGGCAGACATCGACGACACAAAGATGCACAGGGGTATGCGGCCAATGCGAGGGGCAAAGAAGTTGGCTAATTTCGGAGATCGGACATGAACCAGACCTACTACGATGCCGTGACCAAGATGGAAGAGATGGGTGTCGACGAGGAATACATCCAGGGTTGGCAGGCAGGGTTCCTGGGCAACCCGCAACGCGAAGAACAGCGTGTGACCGAGGCCTACGAGGCCGGTTACGGCGACGGTGAGGAAAAGAACACCGACAATTTTGGTGACTGGGTCAAGAGCTGATCGCTTTTCCGGTACTGAAGAAAAAAGGCGGGTGATCCCCGCCTTTTTTCTTGCCTCGTCGCTCGTCCCAGGCGTGGTCGACCGCTCAATCGAACAGATTGTCCATCGCGCGCCGGATCTCGCGGTCGATGTCCGGCCCGTCCCGGTCCATCACCTGATCGATCACCCAGCGGTTCTGGTGTGACGGACCCATGATTTGCTGGATCTCGTAGCCGAGATGGCGCATGAACGGGTAGGAAGGGCCGTCCTCGGCGTAGTTCAGTTCCGCATATTCGGCGCCGCGTGCGTTCAGCGTGGCAATGAAGGGACCAACATGGTCACCCGGCCCGAAGATGTCGACGCTGTTGTCGTGCAGGTGGCCGGCCAGGTGTTTCGCCACTGTGACGACCAGCTTGCGGCGGTCGTCGCCGCTCATGTCGAAGCGTAGCAGCGCCAGGCGATCGATGATCTGCAGCTGGAAGATCAGGTATTCGACGATGACCGCGAAACGCTGCTCATCGCCGTCGTAGACGAAATCCTGCCCGTGCAGATTGATCGCCTTGTCCTTGGCGATGCGCCAGCTGATGAAGGCCAGCGCGCCGGCGATCTCATCCAGCGAACGGTCCGCCTCGTCGTCGTGCCAGCGACTCTTGATTCTCAATGCCACGGTCCGGATACCTTCGATTCCGCGTTCTCGGGGCCGCATTGCGTGCGGGATTTACCGATTGGCGCGCCCTGAATAGTCGAGTATTTTACTCAGAATATGGGGTGGCGACCACAGTGACGCGGAGGGAAGATGCAGGCCCTGATTGACGCCGTTCAGCACAACTGTGACATCGTCGATGCCCGCCATGGCGCCGACTACGGCATGTGCACGTACCTGCTGAAGATGCGTGAACTCTATCGTTGGCAGCGCGGACTCGCATTCGACGCGCCGCTGGGCAAGGACGACGTCGGCGACTGGCTGACGGCACGCGAACAGCGTCTCGAGTTGCTGGAAGACGCCGAATTCCGTGGGATTCCGTGTAACGACGGCGAGATCGATCCGTTCGACGCCGAGGCGGTCAATGTGGCCCTGCGCGGCACGGGGCTGGTATACAGCGCCGGTCTGGTGCAGGGTGCGCGCCCACATTTCTTCCTCGCTGAACTCGAGTCCGAGCAGTACGCAGACGATGGCTTCGTCCTGCGCGTCAGTGGACGCGAGCTGGCCCGCTGCCTGAACGCGCCGCCGGCGATGACGCGCGGATCGACGATCTTCCTGCGTCGTGAATCGCTGCGCCGCTACCTGTGGGAGAAATACGAATCCTGGTTGTGGAATCGCACCCAGGGCGCGATGGCGCGCGCGGTCGCGTCGTATCCGTTCGACACGGCGCTCGATGATGCCCTCGATCGCATGACCGCCGCCGAAATGGGCGTCGTCGAGGCACACGAACGCGGTGAGTTCGACGTTGGTGTCGCGCTCGGCGATGCCTGGGAGGCGATGCTGCTCGATCTGAGTCTGACACCGGCCGAGTTGATGGCGCGCGCGGTGCGCGATCACCTCGCCGACTGTGTGCATACGCTGCCGCTGTTGCTCGAGGACGGCCGCGAGGCGTCACTGCACCTGTTCATGGCCAACCTGGGGGCGATGCGCAAGCAGTTGTTCCCGTCGCTGCTGGGCGCGTACCAGGCCTGGCTCGACCACGGCGACCGCCGCCCGCTGAGCGCACTGGCCAGGCGGGGCCGGGGGCATTGGCACGACATGGCGATGCGGATGCTCGCGCTGCACCGTGAGCACGGCAATCGGGCCGCGAAGCCGATCGTGGCCGCTGTAGAGGCGGCGTTTCTGTGAGCCAGATGCTTTGCCGTAGCGGTCAGCTGCGTCGATAATCGAAAGCCGCACACCGTCCGAGTCGCAGTCCGATGTCCAACCCGTTTCCGATCGAGCGCAGCGTCAAGCCGCTGGCCAGTTTCCGCGAGATAAAACCCGGCAGCTTCATCTTCGAGCGTCCGGACACGATCCCGGTCGACTGGTGCGACGAGATCATCCGCCGTTTCGAGGCCAATCCGGAGCAACAGAACGAGGGGCGCATCGGCCAGCTGCAGGGGCTCGATACCGAGATCAAGCGCACCATGGACCTGGTGGTCAGCGGTCGCGACGACTGGAAGGATGTCGACCAGGTGTTCTTCCGCTGCGTCGGCGCCGCGCTCGCCGAGCTGCGCGAGACCTTTCCGTTCTTCAAGGGTCCATTCAAAGACATGGGCTACCAGGTCCAGCGCTACCTGCCGGGAGAGTTCTATCACTGGCACATCGACGGCGGCAGTCACGAATTCAGTCAGCGCCAGCTGGTCGTGATCTGGTACCTGAATGACGTCCCGGGTCCGGGCGGCGAGACCGAGTTCCTGTACCAGGACGTCGCGGTGCGTCCGGAGTGCGGCAAAATGGTCGTGTTCCCACCGTTCTGGACGCATGAACACCGCGCCGCACGCCTGCACGAAGGGGTTAAGTACATCGCGACGACCTGGGTCGTTTTCAGGTAGCGGCGCGTCGTCGTGCGGCTGCTCGCAATCATCGAGCTCGGTGGTTACCCAAACCTGCTGCCCTTGTATCAGCGCCTGGGTTTCGACGTGGACGTCGTGAACTCGCAGCGTAAGGCGCGCAGCTACCTGAAAAAGACCATCCCCGATGTGATCGTTGCCGAGTACATCTTTCAGTCGGATTTTCGCGACCGGACCTCGAATCTCGAAACACTGATGGCGGTGCTGCAACGCCATCCGCAGGTCAAGGTCGTGGTGTTCTACCTGCCCGAGCAGGCAGAAAAACTGGCGATTCTCGAGGGGCGGTTTGCGTTGTTTGCGAAGGTCCCGTTTCCGGTCACCGCGGAATCCGTCGAGCGCGAATTGCGCCGCGCTGCGATGCCGACGTCCTGACGGCCCGGCGGTCAGGTGCCGAAGAAGCGGCCGATCGCCTGTTTCAGCCAGCTGCCGTCGTTCTTCTGCGTGATGCCCGGCATCCGCTCCCTGACCACCGGGGCGTAGCTGATGTCGTCGCTCGCGATATGCCGCAGCAGCCAGGTGACCAGCATCTTGCCGAGCTCCCCGGCGATGTCGTCACCGTCGTTGAACCGTCCCTGCAGGTCGTCGAGTCGCTGACGAAACGCCTCGTGGGTCTTGCAGTGCACCGCCAGGTGCACGTATCCCGCTTCTTCCATCAGCGCCTCTTCGAAGGCGAAGTGCGAATAGGTGTAGTCGACCAGGTCGTCGATCACGTGTGCCACGTGCCGGCGGTCGGCCGTTGGCCCGAGGTCGTGCAGCGTGTTGATGTAGTCGACGATGCGCCGGTGCTGGCCGTCGATGACGGCGATGCCGATCTCGAAGCCCGGGTTCCACTCGACAGAAGGCATGCGCGGTTCTTCCCGTGGCTCAGCCGAACACCCGACCGAAGCTGCGCTTCAGCCATCCCGCTTTCTTGTCGTCGACGTGCTGAACGTTGTGGCGCACGGCATCGGCATAGTCGCGGTCGTCGTTCTTGATGTGATTGATCAGCCATGCCTGCAGCGTGTGCATCAACTCTTCGGCGATGTCCTCACCGAGCTTGAATCGCTGCTGGTAGCCGCCGACGCGTTTGACGAACAGCTGATGCACTCGTTTGTGCGCGTTGACGAAGGCGTAGTCCGCGTCCTCCATCAGGCTTTCTTCGAAAGCGAAGTGGGACAGCGTGTAGTCGACCAGTTCATCCAGCACATTTGCCACCTCCTCGCGCGTGTGGTGCTCCTGCGCATGATGCAGCTTGTTGATGTACTCGACGATCCGCTGATGCTGGTTGTCGATGACCTGGATGCCGGTGTCCAGTTCGCTTGACCATTCGATGAACGCCATTGTCGACCTCGTTTTCGGGACGTTGCGGGCCTCCCTGGGGCCTGTGCGCTGGTTGCCCAACAACAGCCTGTTCTGCTGTCAGCCTCGGGGACGCGCGTCTGGGATATTCCGGATCGCTTTTCGACGATTGGATCCCTGACCGGGCAGACGGCACCGTGACCGTAAACTTTAGCACCCGTGTTCAAGGGTAATGGGCGCCGGACGTGGGAGCGGTCGCCGAAGCGGATGCGGCGTGCGTGTAGACTGGGGGCTCGCAATCCCTCGCCGCCGGGGGCTCCAACCGGACGACACCGATCGAACCGCAACGGCAATGCAACTGAAAAACTACATCTTTCTGTGGTTGTTCCCGGCAGCATTCGTGCCGTTGACGATTCTCGGCCTCGGCGCAACGACATGGATGGAACGGCGCGCCTTGGCAGGCGTCGACGCGGATATGGCGCACAATCTCGCAACCGTCGCCGCCGGCGTCGAACGACGCTTCCTGGTCGAACGCGACCTGATCGCAGGGTTGGCCGGCGTTCCGGAGGTCGAGCGCTTTCGTGACGCGCTGCGGGCCGTCGAGCGTGGTGCGCCGGTGGCGGTCGGTGAGTCCGCACGGGACGCATTGAACCGCTTCCTCGAGACATTCCAGTCGGTACGCACGAGCCTCGACACCGTGCGCGTACTCGATCGCGCCGGTAATACACTGATCAAGGTGCGCGACGGGCAGAGCATCGCGCCGACGTTCGAAAGTCTCGGTGCGATGCGCTTTGCCGAGGCCGAACCGGACGACCCTGCGTTCGCCGCCGAGCTGACGGCCCTGCAGCCGGGTGAAACGGCCTCGATCCTGCTGTCGCGCAACATGTACGTCGCCGGGCGCAGCGGCGCCATGCCGCTATACAACTCGGTGCGGCCACTCGCGGATGCCGAAGGTGTGATCGCCTACCTGACCATCGATCCGCCGCTCGGTCCGTTCAACCGGGTGCTGGCGGTGGCGCCGCGCGCGCACTCCGCCGCATTGACGGTCGTCGAGCACGACACCTCGCGCGAGTCGCGCAACGATCTGGTGTTGTACGACGACGTGGACGATATCGACCTGTGGAGCGTGCGTGCCGATGCGCTTTTGCTGCAGGCGCATTACCCGCGCCTCGTCGAGGAACAGCGCCTGGGCGGCACGGGTGTATTCGACGATGACGATCGGGCGACGCGGGTGTACTACCAGGAGATCCTGCCGTACCCGGACAGGCTCACGAGTTGGCTGCTCGTGCTGCACATCGACCGCGCACGCCTTACCGAGCCGTTCCGGCACATCCGCCTCGCGATTCTGGGCGGTGTGGTGGCGACGCTGTTGTTCAGCCTGCTGCTGGCCAGAGGGGCGGCTCGCCAGATTGCGCGGCCGATCCTGGATCTGACCGGAGGTCTCACGGCGTTCGCGACCAGTGATCGCGGGCGGGAACTGGCGCTGCGTGGTCCGGATGAAGTGCGCACGGCGGGTGACGCCTTCAACCGGATGACCGCCAGCCTGGTGGTCGCAGAGCGGGAGCGCGACCAGGCGATGGTCGCCCAGTACCGCAGCCGACGCCTGGCTTCGCTGGGCCAGATGGCGGCCGGCATCGCGCACGAGATCAGCAATCCGGTCAACACCATCCTGTCTCTGACCACGCTGATCGAGCGCGAACTCCCGGCCGATGCGGGTGCCGTACACGCCGACATCGCGTCGATTCGCGAGGAGTGCGAGCGCGCAGCCAGGACGGTGCGCTCGATCATGAACTTCAGTCGCGACATCGGCGGCAACACAGCCCGCTTCGCGGCGGCCGCGTGGCTGCACGATACGCTGACGCTGGCGGAGAAAGAGTGTCGGGCGTGCGGCGTCGAGGTCGTGGTGACCGTCGATTGCGACTGTGTGCTGGAGGGCGATTACCACCTGCTGCAACGTGCATTGCGAAATCTGGTCGAGAACGCGTCGCAGGCGAGTCCGCCGGGCAGTACGGTAGAGGTGCGCCTCGGGCATGGCGAAGGACAGTGCCGAATCGAGGTCCTCGATCGCGGACCCGGGCTCGATGCCGAGCAGGCGGATCGTGCGTTCGACCCGTTCTATACCACCAAGGGTGAGGGCCAGGGATCGGGGCTCGGCCTGTCGATCAGCCAGGGGATCGTGCAGCATCACGGCGGCGAGCTCGAATTGGTGAACCGGCCGGGGGGTGGCGCTGTGGCACGGATATTGTTACCGCTTGCGGAAGACCAGGCGATTTCCGACGCGGACAACCAAGCCGGGGAACCATGAGCAAGACCTTCGACCTGCTGTTCATCGATGACGAGGCCAAGGCTGGCGACCTGTTCGCGCGCTTCTGCACCGGCAGGCCGTACCGGCCGCATGTGTTTCAGCGCCCGCAGGAGGCGCTGGCCTATTTCCGCGACAACGGTGCCGACCTCGTCATCACCGACCTGCGCATGCCGGGCATGGACGGCATCGAACTGCTGCACCAGATCAGACAGCGTGACTGCGACGTCCCGGCGATCGTCATCACCGCCTATTCCACGGTCAATTCCGCGATCAATGCGCTGCGCCTCGGGGCGGTCGATTTCCTCAAAAAGCCCTTCGACATGGAGGAGCTGTTGGCGCAGGTCGATCGCACGCTGTCACATACACTTCTCGAGCACGAAGTCAGGCTGCTGAGGCGCCAGCTCAAGCAGGAGCGCGGTCAGCGTGCACTGATCGGCGAGTCGCGTGCGATGCGCGAGGTCTACCGTGTCGTCGAGCGCATCGCCGACGTGCGCTGCAATGTCGTGATCGAGGGCGAATCCGGCACCGGCAAGGAACTGCTGGCCAAGGCCATCCACGAGCTGTCGTCGTCGCCCGAGACGCCGCTGGTCATCGTCGACTGTGGCGCCATCACCGAAACATTGCTCGAGTCTGAGTTGTTCGGCCACGAGAAGGGTGCCTTCACCGGCGCCAGCCATACCAAGCGCGGGCTGCTCGAAAGTGCCGACGGCGGCACGGTGTTTCTGGACGAGATCGGCAACATTTCCGAGGCCATGCAGGTCAAGCTGCTGCGCGTGATCCAGGAGGGACAGCTGACCCGTGTCGGTGGTGTGCGGGCTATCGATATCGACGTGCGCTGGCTGGTCGCGACCAACCGCGACCTCGAGCAGATGGTCCGCGACGGCGAGTTCCGCGAAGACCTGTATCACCGCCTCAATGTCGTCAAGCTGGTGATGCCTCCGCTGCGTGAGCGGCCGCGCGACGTCCCTGCACTGGTACAGCACTTCGTCGCCTACTTCAGCGACAAATACCAGCGCAGTGTCCAGGGGTTCGACAGTGCGTCGATGGAGCGCCTGATGGGTTACCGCTGGCCGGGCAACGTGCGCGAACTGCGCAACCTGGTCGAGCGCCATGTCGTGCTTGCGGATTCGCCGGCAATGGAACTCGGTGACCTGCCCGGTGCCTCCATGATGCCGAGCCAGATCGACAGCGATTGGCCGTCGCTCGACGAACTGGAACGGCGTTACATCCTCAGGGTCCTCGACCGGGCCGACGGCAACCAGCGCGAGGTCGCCGAGATCCTGGGCATCGACAAGTCGACACTGTGGCGAAAGCTGAAACGCTACCGCAACGCCGAGATCGGCCTCGACGAGGCGCAGCCGGAACCCTGACAACCCGGGTTCAAACCTGCCATCCCGTCTCCGGTGCCGGCACTGACCCGGCGCCCGATGCTCCGCTCCAGCAAAGGTTTCATCGACTGCATGTTGCAGTTTCAGGTACTGCAAAGTGCAACGTTCCGATCGCGATTCCCCCTCGGTAACGAGGCCCTGGCGCCGTTGTTACGGGTGTTTCCGATATGGCATGCAGTTTGCTCTATCTCGATTGCTTCGCGCAGATTGCGTGGAAGTCCGGACAAACGAGCGGATTCAATTCGAGTCTGTTTGTCTGCGCTGGTACCTCTCTATTGATCGCATGGCAGGGACGCCATTTTTTTTATTGCGCCGGGCAAACGACACGTAGCGGCGCCGGCGGGAGGTACCTCGAACGATAACAACAGGTCGGCGCGGCTCATATCCGCAGCGCGACCGGCGATGGAGGAGTTCCGCGACGTACGGCCTGCAATCCCGGCCGACCCTCACTGGTTCGTCGCTGTCCCCGGGTCCCTTGGTTGCCGGGAACGACTCTCCGATTTGTGCCGCACCCCAGTGCCTCGGCTCAGCCCGTGTGCATGAAGGTCGACGCGATAACGCCGGTGGGCGCCCGCCATCGATGTGATGGCGGCTGGCTGTAACGACAACATTGGCTGGCGGACGCGTCATGCATCTGCGGCGTGAACGGGACGGGGGAAGCTGATGGCAACGATTCGAGTGCAAAACGGTATCGGCAGCGGCATCGACCACGCCGCGAAGCGGGGGGGATGATGGGCGCATCACTGCCAGTTTCGTTGACTACCGCGCATCGGCTGCGCCAGCAGATCACACAGCAGCGCCAGCGCCTTCTGGGTATCGCTTACTCGTGGTGTCACGACGCGATGCTCGCCGAGGACCTTGTGCACGAGACGCTGGTGAGGGCGCTGGAAAAGGTCGACGGCTTGCGCGATCACGACCGCTTCGAGGTCTGGGTGACGCGTATCATGGTCAACCTGTACCGCGACTGGCATCGTCGCAAGTCGCCGGTAGTCGGAATCGACTTTGACGTGGCCGCACCCGGTGACGATCCGGAACAGGACGTCGAACGTCTGCACGTCGTTCGCAGGATCCGCAATGCGGTCGAGCGCCTCGGCGACCAGCAGCGCCAGATCATTGCCCTGGTCGATATCGCGGAGTTTAGCTACGCCGAGGCCGCGAACATCCTCGGCGTGCCGATTGGCACAGTCATGAGCCGGCTGTGCCGCGCGCGCCGCAGCCTGCGCAGCATGCTGGAGAAGGAGGAGCGCAGGATCCCGACGCCGGCGCTGCGTGTCGCCGGAGCAAGGGCATAGCTCAGGGCCCGCGCCCGTTCTACCTCAGTCACTGACTCCCGCGCTGCGGCGGATCATGTCCGCTGCAGCAGGTCCCCAGCGTGGTGTCCACGCACTGTCTGGCAAGTGCTGCATGCAGTCCACCGGAGCACTCGCCCGATGTCGCCGCGACCGGCAGCAGGGACATCAACCGGCCGATGCCGCGCAGCTATATTTCGTTCATCCACTCGTAACACAGCTTACATCCGGCCACGCGACACTCGCCCCGTCAGTGTCATCATGACGGAGGACGAGGCATGGGTAACGTCAGTTCATTGCGTCCGATGCGCGTGCGCACAGTGTGGATATCGGATGTGCACCTCGGATTCCGGGGATGCAGTGCCGAGATGCTGCTCGACTTTCTGCACGCGGTCGAATGCGAGCACCTGTACCTGGTCGGTGACATCGTCGATGTCTGGAACATGAAGCGTGGCCTTTATTGGCCGCAGGCCCACAACAATGTCGTGCGCACGATACTCGGCAAGGCCAAGCACGGTACGCGGGTCGTGTTCGTTCCCGGCAACCACGACGAGGTGTTCCGCGACCATGTCGGCACCCGTTTCGGCAATGTCGAGATCGTCGAGCGTGCCATCCACGTCGCGCGCGACGGGCGACGCTACCTGGTCGTGCACGGTGACGAGTTCGATGGCGTCGTGACCTGTCACCCGTGGCTGGCGCGCCTTGGCGGCCATGCGTACGACGTGCTGCTTGCCGGCAATCGCTATCTCAACGTCGTACGTCGACGCCTGGGCATGGGTTACTGGTCACTGGCAGGGTTTCTCAAGCGCCGGGTCAAGAACGCGGTCAACTATATCGGCGGCTTCGAACAGGCGGTCGCGCGCGATGCGCGCCGTCACGCGGTCGATGGTGTCGTGTGCGGACATATTCACCACGCGGAGATGAAGTACATCGACGGCGTCCGCTACATCAACTGCGGCGACTGGGTCGAAAGCAACACCGCGATCGTCGAGCGGTTCGACGGCGCGCTCGAATTGCTGCGCTGGTCAGATCGGGTGGTTGCTCCGGAGGCGTTAGGAGCCGTCCGGCGTGCGGGGTGAGCGTTCGCGCGGGGTGGCCTGGCGCGGATTATCCTGTTTGCGTGGGCGTGTACGCAGCTTGCGCGTGCTCAGCGCCACCAGGCCAACGCCGATCAGGGCCAATGTCAACGGTTCGGGTAACGTGGCGATGTACACCGAGGCATGGTTGAGGTCCGCGGCCCACGCGGGCGGCAGCCAAAGAGCGGCGGCGAGCACCGGCATGGCGGAGAGGCGTAGCGTTGGAGTTGCCGTCATGGTCTTGCGCCCCCCGGGTCGGCGCGAACTGCCGGATCATGCGCAGCGGCTTCACGCATCATCGCGGTTAGTCCCGCCGTTCACATGCAAGTTTTGCTCCGCGATTCGCGGACCGAATCGGCGCATGGGATACAAGTTATTGAACCTGAGGTGTTTTCTCGAGTTTACCTGACCGGTCGGGCGGCCACTTGGCAGCACGCGGATGCACCGAATGTAAAGGAAGTCGACAGAAACATCAGTCGCTGTCGGAAGGTTCGTTGCCCCAGCGCCGCCGGTTGATCGCATAGCCGCGCACCTTGCCGACGAACGGCAGCGCCAGGATGCCGCCCAGCCAGATGACCTGTCTGGGGGCGCGGAAATCCCGAATTCCGATCGTCATCGCGTCGTGGCCGGCGCGCGGGGCGGCGCGGTAGGTACCGAACATTCGATCCCAACAGGCGAGGTTGAAACCAAAGTTGCTGTTGGCTTCATCGTCGTCGATCGAGTGGTGCACGCGGTGCATGTCGGGCGTGACGATCAGCAGACGCAGCAGGCCGTCGATGCGTGCGGGCAGGCGAACATTGCCATGGTTGAACATCGCCATACCGCTGAGCATGACCTCGAACAGGATTACGGCCGCCACGGGTGGCCCGAGCAACACGATCACGGCGGATTTGATCAACATCGACAGCAGGATCTCGATCGGATGAAAACGTGCGCCGGTGGTCAGATCGTAGTCGAGGTCGGCATGATGCACGCGGTGCAGCCGCCACAGCAGCGGAATCGCATGAAACATCACGTGCTGCAGCCAGATCGCGAGATCGAGCACGACGAGGGCGAATACGATCGCAAGTGCGGGCGGCAGCTCGAACTGGTTGAGTACACCCCATTCCTGCGCGTCGACGTGCAGGGCGATGCCGGCCGCGGCGGCCGGGAACAGCAGCCGCAGCAGCAGGGTATTCAGTACGACCAGACCGATGTTGTTGGCCCAGCGCTGCGTCTTCGATACCTGGAGTGCGCGGCGCGGGGCCAGCACCTCCCAGGTCGCCATGAATGCCAGGACGCCGAGGAACGCCGCGAGTCGAACGGCCGGTTCGTTGCCGACCAGCCAGGCCTCCATACGTCAACTCACCGCGACGTCGCGCCGTGGCTGCGCCGTTCCGCGAGCCGGGTTCATTTGCCGCGCCAATGCACGTTGTACAGGTCATGCCGGCGGTCGCGCAGGTTCTGTACCGTACCGCTGTTGCGGGCGACGCGCAGCGTGTCCGGCCGCAGGTCGGCGAACGCGACCATCTCGACGTTGGGTGTCGTGTCGGCGGCGATGCCGTCGCGGGCAAACGGGAAATCACACGGCGTCAGGATGCAGCTCTGCGCATATTGGATATCCATATTCGCTACTCCGGGCAGGTTGCCGACGTTGCCCGACATCACGACATAGAACTGGTTCTCGACCGCGCGTGCCTGGCAGCAGTAGCGCACGCGCAGGTAAGACTGGCGCTCGTCGGTGCAGAACGGAACGAACAGGATCTGGATGCCCTGGTCGGCAAGATGACGGGTGAGTTCCGGGAACTCGGCGTCGTAGCAGATCAGCACGCCGACCGGTCCACAATCGGTTTCGATCGCATGCAGGGTGTGACCGCCCTCGATGTTCCACCAGTACACCTCGTTCGGTGTCGGATGGATCTTCGGCTGTTCGTGAACCGCACCGTCGCGCAGGAACACGTAGGCGATGTTCTCGACCCGGCCGTTGGGCATGTGCGTCGGGTGCGATCCACCGATGATGTTGATGTTGTAGCGGATCGCCATGTCGCGCAGCGCTTCCTTGAAGCGCGGTGTGTGGCGACTCAACGCCTCGATCGCCTCGGCTGGTTTCAGTTCCTGGTCTTCGATCGACAGCAGTTGCAGTGCGAACATCTCCGGGAAGACGACGAAATCGCCCTTGTAGTCGGCGACGACGTTGACGAAATATTCGACGAACGACAGAAACTCCTCGAACGATTTGACGCGGCGTTGCATGTATTGCACGGTGCCGACCCGAATCGTGTCGGGCAGGCGGCCGCCGTAACGCTTCGCGTCGCCCGTGTCGAGATCGTCCGCGACCTTGGGATTGCGCCATACCAGGTGGACGCCGTAGCCGAGCGAAGGACGGTCGCTGCTGAGGTAGTTGCGGATCACGCCGATCACTTCGAAGCCATTGCGCAGCTGAAATGACAACACCGGGTCACGCTGCTTCTTCAGCACCACCTGTTCGACATAATCCTGGACACTGTCGAACTTGCGAATGCGACTCGCGAGGGTCGGCAGGCGACCGGCAAAAACGATGCCCTTCAGGCCGAGCGACTGACACAGGGCCTTGCGTTCGTTGTACAGGCGTTGGCCGATACGGTAGCCGCGGTACTCGGGGTCGACACAGACCTCCATACCGTAGAGCCAGTCGCCCTTCGGATCGTGGCGCGATGCATAACCGTTGCCGGTGATCTCGGTCCAGGTGTGGGACTTCAACCCGACCGACTCGCTGACCCGGAATGTCGCGCAGTAACCGACCACCTTGTCGTCGACCACGGCGACGAACTGGCCACGACCGAAGTTGTTGATCTGGCCGGTCACCTGGCCGGAGAGATACGGCAGAATACCGGTGCCGCCGTACACACGCTCGCTGAGGTCGACGATGGCATCGACGTCCTTGAGCGTCGCGTTGCGGACACGCAGACGGCTGCGGGGGTTCTCGAGTGCGTTGTGCGTGGCTTTGGACATCGGTGCGGGAACCCTGCGGCGTAGCGGAGACGATACCGAAGTCTATCCACAGAGCGACGCCATGCACAGCCTCCGTCACATACCAGGGGCACCGGTCGGTGTTCAGCCCGGCTCGGTCGCTGCGTCCGAACGTGCCGCGTGCGAGACGACACACTCGCGGTAGAGTGCGAGCAGGCGTGCCGTGGTGGCTGGTGCGCTCCATTGAGCGGCCTTGTCGACCGCGTGTGCCGCGAGTTCACGGCGCAACGCGGCGTCGTTGAGCAGGCGCTCCACCGCCCCGGCGAACGCCGCAACATCCTCTTCCACCACCAGGCCTCCGCGCCGGTCTGCCATGACCTCGGCGGTGCCCATCACCGCGGTCGTAACGACCGGCGTACCGGCCTGCATCGCCTCGAGCAGCACCAGGCCCTGGGTCTCGGTGCGCGATGCAAACACGAAAACATCGCCGGCGGCGTAGCAATCAGGCAGTTCCTTGTCGCGCGTCAGGTAGCCGACGAACTGCACGTGGGTCTGTAGGCCGAGCGCTTCAATCAGCCGCCGCAGGTGGCGTACCGCCGGGCCCTCGCCGGCGATGACCAGCAGCACGTTGGACACGGATTTGCGCACGTGCTCCGCGACGCGCAGCAGGAAATCCAGGTTCTTCTCGTGAGCCACCCGACCGACGTACAGCATGACGGGTCGCTCGGCGGCGATGCCGTGTCGACGGCGGAATGCCGCTCCGTCGCCTCGGACGAATGCACCGGCCGGGAGGCCTGTCGGGATCACCTCGGCGTGCGTGGAAATGCCGTATCCGCGCAGCACGTCGAGCATCGGCTGGGTGGGCACGACCAGGGCATCGACTGCACCGCACTGGCCACGCGAGAAGCGCCGCGCCACGTATCGCAGCGCGCCGCGCGGAAGCCAGGTCAGGTACTTGTCCAGGTACTCCTCGAAATAGGTGTGGTAGCTCTCGACGACCGGCACGCCGAGCGCATCGCCGAGCCACAGCCCGGCGTAGTGTGCGGCGAACGGCGTATGCACGTGGACGATGTCGAAGCCCCGGCCGCGCAGCTCGGGGAGCAAGCGGCGCACTACCCGAGGACGCATCAGGCGGTCTTCCGGGTCGAGGTAGAGGTAACGCGACGGGACACGCAGGATCTCGAGGTCGTCATCGAACGGCTGCGGGTACTCGGGTGCGATCAGCGTGACCTCGTGCCCCTGTCGCAGCAGTTCGTGGCCGAAGGTGCGGATCGACGTCGACACGCCGTTGACGCGTGGAAAGTAGACGTCGGAGATTTTGAGGATGCGCATGCTGCGCGCATTGGATGGCGAAGCCGTGACCGGATGATGTAGGCGGCGTGACGCTTTTGCGACAGGGTCAGGGGGACGGTGTGGCACCGAGTCGGCGCGCGATCTCGACGATCTGCGCGCGCGGCGGGTATTCGTCGACGTGTTCGCGCAGGTACCGCTGCCAGGCGGCAAAGGACGCCTGCAGATGGGGATCGGTATTGTGGCAGCCCAGTACGCGCAGGCGCGCGTCGCCGATCCGCCACGGGCCGTCGCCACTTAGCGCGCCGCGAATCAGGTGTGCGGCATGTTCTGGCCCTGAGCGGTGCCAGTAGAGGTCGAGGTACAGCAGGCCGAGCGGGTGCGGAAAGCATGCGGCGACGAGCTGTTCGTTGCCGTCGGCGTGGCGCAGTACCAGTGGAGCAGTAACGCTATCGATCGCGGGCATCGGCGTAGAATCGACCGGGGCCGCGTTTGGCAGTCGATCGGCGTGCGTCGATGACGTTGGGCAACCGGTTCGGACGCCGATCCGCGTTCGGAACGGGAAATCGCGGTGCCGTCGTGATCCGTCGCACGGCCTTTACCCGCACATGGCGTCGAAACGTGCCTTGAACGCGTGCTCGCGCATCGCCTCTGCCTGCTCCTTGTCGGCGATCGCGGGCGACTCCTCCCAGACCTGGGCGGCGTGGTTGTACACCGAGTAGCGATACTGGCGCCCCATCCTGAATACCTTGCTGACATCCTTGGCGGCCTGTGCCATGGCCTCCATCTTGGTCAATCCCGTCGGTGCGCCTGCGTGCGACAGCGGAAGGCCGTCGGCCGATGGCGTCGTGGCCGGCGCGTCCTGGCGATTGATGCGGTGATCACGGATTTCACCGGCCGGACTGAGCTCGAGGGTGTCGATGCCGGGAATGCGCGCGACGATGTAACCGGCCATCAGGCGGCCGAGCTTGTGGTCTTCGTTCTCGAGCGCCGTCAACAGCTTGTCGGCAGCGATCTGGGCGCGCAGCAGCGGGTCGGGTTGTTCGACCCATTCGCGGTTGACCTGCCAGCCGCGATCCATGTCGGCGTCCATTCTGGCAAAGAAGTCCTGTGCCCTGGCGAGAAACTCCCCGGGTACGTTGAGCTCGAGCAATTGGTCGTCGATCACTACCTTGAGTATCATCCTTATGTCCCCGGCGTCGTGCGCTGCAAGTGGGCATTTTACCCGCTCCACGCTGCCGTTTGCCCGGCACCTCGGTGCGGAAATCGAACCCCCAGGAAGTTGACTGATGCTGCTGCAGATTCCCGACCTGTTGAACAGTGCCCAGCTGAACAAGCTGCACGAGTTGCTGGCGGGCGCGCGTTTCGTCGACGGCAGGCTCACCGCCGGCATGGCGGCGAGCAAGGTCAAGGACAACCAGGAACTGGCGCCCGAGCCCGAGCTGCTGCAGCGCCTGTACCGCATCGTCATGGCCAGCGTCGGTCACAATGCGCGCTTCCGCAGTGCCGCGCTGCCGGTCAAGGTCGCCGATTTCATCTTCGCGCGCTACCAGCCGGGCATGCGCTATGGCGATCACGTCGATGACCCGATCATGGGGCAGGGGCCGCGCTTCCGGACCGACGTGTCGATGACGATCTTCCTCAACGACCCGGACAGCTACGACGGTGGCGAACTCGTCATTCGTACGCCGTTCGGCGAACAGCAGGTCAAGCTGCCGGCCGGCCACGCGGTCGTCTATCCGTCGGCCAGCGTGCATCGGGTCGCCGAGGTGACGCGCGGCGAGCGTCTGGTTGCGCTGACCTGGATCCAGAGTTTCGTGCGCGATGCGGCACGGCGCGAACTGCTGTTCGAGCTGGACCAGGCGCGCGAACATCTGCTCAGGTCCGAGCCGGACAGCGACGTGACGAAAAACATCGATCGCTCGTACGTGAACCTGCTGCGGATGTGGGCGGAGGTTTAGGCCGAAGGAGCGTGGATTGCCGCGCAGCTATCTGTTTCGACGGCGACCGGCAAGTACGCCTATCCCGGTCAATGCCGAAAGGAACGTTGCCAGGGCTCCCGGGATCGGGGTCACGAGAAGCCCACCTCCCGCCGTGCTGAAAACGCCGGGCGAGATTTCGTTCAGAACCCCAAAGCCGGAGTCACCCAGACGGATTGCTATGACGCCCGGTTGGTCGATTGCAACCGGGTTTGGCCACGCAGGAAGTGCCGGGTGCAGCTCACCGACGATGAAATCCAGTGCATACGGGGTCCCGCCGGCGAATGCCAGCGTGGGGGCATCGGGGAACTCCACGTCGTCGGCCTGGGTGAATGTCTGGCCGAACAATTCCAGGACCAAGGAAAATTGCGTGGAATCGAGTACCTCGTTCCCGGTGACGATGTCATCCGCGTCGTAGCTGAAAGAGCCCGTTCCGAGGGTACCCAACAGGGGATGCGTTGGATCGACGTTACCCGGTTGGCCGACAGACACCTCGGTTACGGACATCGAAAATGTCGAATTGACGACGGCGGCACTTGCCTGGCCGAGACAGAGCGGCAGGCCAATTACGGATAGCAGACGCTTGGTGTTGAACATCGAACGGATCTCCCTCTAATGCAAGTTGATGCCACGACATGGCTGAAGCAACGGGCTTTGCACTCTACGAACCGACAAGAAACGTATGTTCGAAAACGGCTCGTTTGCAGCATGGCGCCAGACCACCTTCCCCATTCGGCCGTCTGCAGGGTTCACAGACGACCGACCCGACGGCGCTTGGCAAAACCGGTCAGGGTGAGGACGGCGGAGCCGAACAACCATGCAGCCGCCGGTACCGGCACCATTGACGCGGTGCCCAGGCCCAGCGATATGTCTGAAAGGTCGTAATCCTCCTGCCCAACCACGACGAAAGCCAATGCGTCGCCACCGTGCACGATGTCGAACGTAAGGAGATTGCCTGTCTTGCCGGTGAGATGTGCGCGATTCCCCTCGACCAGCAATTCCACGCCCGCCAGCGGTCCGTCACCGAACGCAATCCTGTCCGCCGCCGACCCGGCTTCGAGGGTGAAGGTGTCCCAAGGTTCCAGGTTCCAGTCCTCGCCGGCGTTCCTGATGTTGTAGTTATCGTGGTTGTTGGAGGTCTTCCAGGTACCGATGAAATCATCTCGCGCAATTTCAGTCGGGGTCTTCTGCCATGCCGCGTAGAGAAAACCCGTGTCTGCTGGATTTGTATCCAGTTGTCCGACGATGTTCATCGCCATCACGTTGCCTTCTGACACGAGCAAGAGGTCGACCAGATGGTTACCCATCTCCGGCCACCCGCCTGGCCATGCCATGTTCCGCACCGGTGGACGGGCCACGCAATTCGGGCACACGACATCCAATGATGTCGCCAGGTGGTTCGCGTTGTTCGTGGCGTCAGTGAGGGAAAGGTCCAGGTCGCGCGACGGATTCGCCGACACGGATACATCGAGGTTGACGGAATGGGCGTTGATTGCGACGGGAATCGCGGCGGGATCCGAGATATCGAAATCGCCGTATACGATGATCCCTCCCCAGGAACCCGTGTAGTCGGACGGCGCCGTGCCGGGTGCGGCGTACGATGTACCCAGGCACAGTGCAAGGACACCCCATAGCGACAAAATCTCGTGTTTCCTTGTCACGATCATCTCTCGGTGACTGCCTGAACCACGTAAGACAGCAATCCACATGCCACGAATGGAATTCTACCCGTGGCCAACTGCTTGTATGAGCGGTGCCGGGTTCGAACGATACGGAATGTAAATTTTGTAGACAGTAGATGCCCTGCCATATGGAGCGAAGATTTGGCGCATCGAGATGTGCGGACTCGAACGGGTTCATACAGAACGCCCTTCCGAATGGCGAAGCCGCTGTTCCGGCACCGATACCCGAACGGGCGGCTTCTGGTCGCGACGGCCGACGACCGGTGCGCTTGCCGCGGTCCGCTTCAGCGCTCGACCGGTTGGCAGAGGAGTTCGCGGCTATGCGGCCCGGCGGGTGCGCATGACCTTCTCCGCAAGGGCTCTTCGTTCGAATGCTGGACACCGGTCGCTCGCAGCGGCAATGTCGTGCACGGCGTTTTCCTTCACACCGGCGATCGCGGCTTGACCGCCGTGTTTCCATCGGCACACCGGCGATGTGGTCGATACGTGTGGCGTCGATCCCGTCCGGTTTCTCTGGGACCCGCCACGCAGGTCTCAGCATTGGCATGACGTGTTGCCGCATGGGCGGAGTGGTGAGTTGCAGGAAACTTCGATGCCGCGCATTGCGCCGTGACCCCCGCGACCGTCACTTCACCGAACGCTCTTTGTTTGAATTCGTCACTCGTCGTCTTGAGGCAGGGCATCGCGCCCGTCGGCGCAAACAGACTGTGAACGTCCGACGACTTCGTCCCCGGCCGGGTCGATGCCGACCAATCCGGTGACCTGGACTGGATTGCCGATCATCCGTGCGTGAACGGTCGCAGCGGCGTCAGTCCTTCTTGTTCAGCAGGGCTTCGAGACCGGCAAACGGCCGATGCTTGGTTTCAGCGGCGCCACCGTCGCGTTCGCCGGTGGCGCGACCAGCCGCCAGCGCCGCCATGTGCTCTTCGTACTTCTGATGCTCATTATCGTGGCAATACAGGCACAGCAGTTCCCAATTGCTGCCGTCCGGCGGGTTGTTGTCGTGGTCCATATCCTTGTGATGCACCGTCAGCTCTCGCAGGTTCGCCTGGGTGAAGGTGCGTGTGCAGCGACCACATACCCAGGGGAACAGCTTCAACGCCTGTTCGCGGTAGCCCGCGGCACGCTGTTCGCTGTCACGGCGGGCATTGGCCACGACCCGGTCAAGTCTGTCGGTGTCGATGGGACGACCGCTACGGCCATCCCGGGGTGGTTGTTGGGCCATACCGGGTCTCCACGTGTTCCGTCATGGCAAGTGGTGCCGCAAAGTATCCCCCGGACGAGCGCGAAAGGCGACGGTCGGCGCGCGGCCTGGTCGCGCGCAACGCGGCAGCGCCCGAGCACCGGGCTTCTCCGCCGCCGCCCTCGAAATGAACACCCTTCATGTTCAGTCGCCCACAGCCGACCCGAGTAGTCGTGCGGCATTGCGGTAGGCGATCGCATCCGAAACGCTGTCCGGCAGCTGATCGAGCCACTTGCGGATCTCGCCGACGACCTCGGCATAGGAATCCCAACGCTCCGTGCGGTAGGTGTCGACGCCGACCATGAAACGGTCGGAATGTTCGAGCAGAAGCACTTCCCAGTCGGGATCGAGTTGGCCGTCCGGGGCAACCTGCTGGTCGCGCACCGAGAGATCGACGTACAGACCGGGATAGCGTTGCAGGTAATCGCGCAGCAGTGGGGGATGGGGGTAGGTGCCCGCATGCGCCCAGACCACAACCGGCGGCGGAAGCTGTTCGAACACACTGTCGATGACCGCCGGATCACAGTGCAGCAGCAGCGGCAGGCCGCGCGATGCCGCCAGTTCGACGATCCGCGTGAACACCGGGCTGCGTCGTTGCCCGGCGAACAGGTGGAGTTCGCCGATCGCCCGCCACGGCCCTTTGGCGAGCGTCTGCTCGACGCGTCCAGGCAGCTGCGCATCGTCGGTCCAGGTTTCCTTTTCAGCCGGCGTACGGTAGACGCCAAGCATCGGCAGGATCAATCCGGGCGCCTGGGCATGCAGGCGCAGCACCAGTTCCGGGGGGCGGCTGGTCACGTTTGCGGTGAGAACATGATTGGCGCGCAGCTGCGCGACAATCGCGTCGGGCGGGTGGTGTGCCACGTCTTCCGCGTTGTAGTGCAGATGCGTGTCGAACACCGGCCCGGCCGCCTGCAGCGGGGCGGTCGCGAGCCAGCCTACGATGACCGTGGCCAGCCCCTGTGACGATGTTCGATGTGTGTCGCACATTTCCCCTGGCCCGCTGGCAGCAGGAGCACGAGTATACCGATCGCCATTACGATAAACGGTGGCCACGATCATGTACGAACCGACCCGCGTCCTCTAAAGTCTCGGCTATCGCACGACGCGGTCCGGCGTCGCCGCCGTCCCCGAAGAAGGCCAGAACACCACGAGAATGTCGACCTGATGCAGCGCAAGACCTCGCACCCCAAGGGCCGCCAGGCCGCCGCCTCGGACCTTCTGGCGGTGGACCGCTACCTCGCCGGCAAACCGGTGCGGCGCGACCTGCTGATCGAATACCTGCACCGCATCCAGGACGACGTCGGCCACCTTCCGGCCGGGTTGCTGGTCGCGCTCGCCGAGCGCCTGCGCCTGGCGCCGGTAGAGGTGTACGAGGTGGCCAGTTTCTACCATCACTTCGATGTCGTCCGCGAGGGTGAGGATGCACCGCCGAAGCTGACGGTTCGGGTATGCGATTCGGTCGGCTGCGCGATGCAGGGTGCAGAACGGCTGCTCGATGAGTTGACGAACGCCGTCGGTGCGGGTGTGCGCATTCAGCGTGTGCCGTGTGTCGGTCGCTGCGATGCCGCACCGGTCGTGGTCGTCGGCCGCAGACCCGTGCCGCACGCGGACGCGCGGCGCGTGGCTGCGGCGATCGACGCCGGCAGCACGGTGCCGGACATGCCGGCGACGGCGGTAGACCTGGCGACCTACCGCAGGCAGGGCGGATACGAGGCATTGCGCCAGCTGCATGGGGAACCGGATGCCGATGCCGCGGCGCAGCGCGTGCTTGATCTTCTCGACGATTCCCGGCTGCGCGGACTCGGCGGCGCCGGCTTCCCGGCCGGGCGCAAGTGGCGCATCGTGCGCGGCCATGCCGGGCCGAGCCTGATGGCCGTCAACATCGACGAGGGCGAGCCAGGCACGTTCAAGGATCGTTACCTGCTCGAACTCGAACCGCACCGTGTCCTCGAGGGCATGCTGATCGCGGCACAGGTGGTCGGTGTCGACGCGATCTATCTCTACCTGCGTGACGAATATGCCGGTCTGCACCGCTTGTTGCAGCGCGAACTCGCGGCGCTGCAGGCCGACCCGCCGTGTCCACTGCCACACATCGAGCTGCGGCGCGGCGCGGGCGCGTACATCTGTGGCGAGGAGTCGGCAATGATCGAATCGATCGAGGGAAAAAGGGGCATGCCGCGTCAGCGTCCGCCCTATATCGCCGAGCGCGGACTGTTCGGGCGGCCGACACTCGAACACAATGTCGAGACGCTGTACTGGGTGCCGGTGATCCTTGCCAGCGGCGCGGACTGGTATGCGTCGCAGGGCCGTCGCGGTTGCCGAGGCGTGCGCTGGTTCTCGCTCAGCGGCCGCGTGCGCCGACCGGGCGTGTATGCCGCACCGGCCGGTATCAGCGCGCGCGAGTTGATCGACGAGTACGGTGGTGGCATGCGGGACGGTCACCGGTTCAAGGCGTATTTCCCCGGTGGTGCATCCGGCGGCATCCTGCCCGCGTCGCTGGGCGACCTGCCGCTCGACTTCGACACGCTTGCGGAACATGGCTGTTTCATCGGCTCGGCCGCCGTCATCGTGCTGTCGGACCAGGACAAGGTGCGCGAACTGGCGCGCAACGCGATGCGCTTCTTCGCCCACGAGTCGTGCGGCCAGTGCACGCCCTGTCGCGTCGGCACCGTGCGTGCGGCCGACCTGATGGCGGCGCCGGTCTGGGATCAGCCGCTGTTGCGCGATCTGTGCCAGGTGATGCAGGACGCGTCGATCTGCGGTCTGGGACAGGCGGCACCCAACCCGTTGCGCTGCGTAATGCGCTATTTCCCGGAGGAGTGCCAGTGACGGCGGAGAGGCCGGCAGGTTCGGTGACGTTCACGCTGGACGGCCGGCGCATCGACGCGCAACCGGGCGAGACGATCCTGCTCGCTGCGCGCCGTCACGGCGTCGATATCCCGCACCTGTGCCATAGCGACGGGCTGCGCGCCGACGGCAACTGCCGCGCCTGCGTGGTCGAGATCGACGGCGAACGCGTGCTCGCACCCTCGTGCTGCCGCTTTCCCGTCGACGGTGCGACGGTGCACAGCGAATCGCCGCGCGCCCGCGACGCGCAGCGCCTGGTGCTCGAGCTGCTGCGAGGCGAGGTCGCCGGCGCGCAGCGGGGCGACGCTGGCGAGCTCGATGACTGGTGCGACCGCCTGGCTGTCGGCGAGTCGCGTTTTGAACAGCGCGTGCAACCGGGTCCCGATCTCTCACACCCCGCGATCGCGGTCCAACTCGACGCCTGTATTCAGTGCACGCGTTGTCTACGTGCCTGCCGCGAGAGCCAGGTCAACGACGTGATCGGCTTCGCCGGCCGCGGCGCACAGGCACGCATCGTGTTCGACGTCGACGAATCCCTCGGCGCGTCGCGCTGCGTGGCCTGCGGCGAATGCGTGCAGGCCTGCCCCACCGGCGCGCTGCGTTCGGCTGGCGACGACGTCGCCGGTACGCGCGCGGTCGACTCGGTGTGTCCATACTGCGGGGTCGGCTGCCTGCTGACCTACCGCGTCGCCGACAACCGCATCGTGCGCGTGGACGGCCGCGACGGTCCCGCCAACCGTGGCCGGCTGTGCGTCAAGGGCCGCTACGGCTTCGATTACGTCAGTCACCGTCACCGTTTGAAGCGGCCGCTGGTGCGCCGCGACGACGCACCCAAGTGCGCAGAACTCGATCTCGATCCCGAAAACCCTTTGCGCGACTTCCGCGAAGCGGATTGGGACGAGGCCATGCAGCGCGCCGCCGACGGTCTGCGCGCCATCCTCGCGGACCACGGTTCGCAGGCGTTGGCCGGCTTCGGCTCGGCCAAGGGCTCGAACGAGGAGGCCTACCTGTTCCAGAAGCTGGTGCGCACCGGGTTCGGCAGCAACAATGTCGACCACTGCACGCGCCTGTGCCACGCCTCGTCGGTGGCTGCATTGCTGCAGATGATCGGTTCCGGTGCCGTGTCGAATCCGGTCGCCGACGTCGACGCCGCCGAGGTCATCGTCGTGATCGGCTCGAACACCACCGATAACCACCCGGTCGCAGCGACCCTGTTCAAGAACGCCGCACGCGCCGGCAAGACACTGATCGTCATGGATCCGCGTCGCACCGAGATCGCGCGCCATGCCGACCTCTACCTGCAGTTCAAGCCGGACACCGATGTCGCGATGCTGAACGCGATCATGCACGCGGTGGTCGAGCAGGGCCTTGTCGACCATGACTTTGTCAGCATGCGGACCGAGGGCTATGCAGCGCTGGCCGAGCACCTGGCCGCGTACACGCCGGCGAAGATGGCTGCAATCTGCGGTATCCCGGCCGAGACGCTGCGCACGGTCGCGCGCCTGTACGCGTCGGCATCGGCGTCGATGATCTTCTGGGGCATGGGGATCTCGCAGCACGTGCACGGCACCGACAACGCGCGCTGCCTGATCGACCTGGCGTTGATCACTGGCCAGATCGGCCGACCGGGTACCGGCCTGCACCCGCTGCGCGGGCAGAACAACGTGCAGGGTGCGTCGGACGTCGGACTTATCCCGATGGTGCTGCCGGACTATCAGCGCGTCGACGATGCGGCGGCGCGGCAGCGCTTCGAGTCGCTGTGGGGATGCGTGCTCGACGACCGCCCCGGCCTGACCGTGGTGGAGATCATGCATGCGATCCGTCACGGCCAGATCCGTGGCATGTACATCATGGGCGAGAACCCGGCGATGTCCGACCCCGACCTGAATGCGACGCGCGCGGCGCTGGCCGCGCTCGATCATCTGGTCGTGCAGGACATCTTCATGACCGAGACCGCGCACTATGCCGACGTGATCCTGCCGGCATCCGCGTTCGCGGAGAAGACCGGCACCTTCACCAACACCGATCGCCGCGTGCAACTCGGCCGCCAGGCCATCGAGCCGCCGGGTGACGCGCGCCAGGACCTCGACATCATCATCGACATGGCGCGCCGCCTCGGGCTCGAGTGGGGCTATGCCGGACCGCAGGCGGTGTTCGACGAGATGCGCCTGGCGATGCCGAGCATCGCCGGCATCACCTGGCAGCGACTCGAAGCCGAAGACAGCGTCACCTATCCGTGCCGCAATGAGGGCGATCCGGGCGAGCCAGTGATCTTCACCGAGCGATTTCCGCGCGCGCAGGGCAGGGCGCAGCTGGTGCCCGCGCCGGTGCGCAACGCCGACGAGCTGCCGGACGAGACGTACCCATTGGTGTTGATCACCGGTCGTCAGCTGGAGCACTGGCATACGGGCGCGATGACGCGGCGCGCCCGCGTCCTCGATGCGATCGAGCCATTGCCGGTCGCGTCGTTGCACCCGCTGCAACTCGAGGCAATCGGGGTGGCGCCCGGAGATGCGATCCGGCTGCGCTCGCGTCGCGGCGCGGTCGTAGTGGATGCGCGCGCCGATGCGGGGCTGCAGCCGGGCCAGGTGTTTCTGCCGTTCTGCTATCACGAGGCGGCGGCCAATCTGTTGACCAATGCGGCACTAGACCCTGACGGCAAGATTCCCGAGTTCAAGTTCTGTGCGGTGCATGTCGAGCGGGCATGAGAACGGGAGTTGGGGTTGAGGTCGGCGATCCGTGCAATTGGAGTGTTCGCACATCTTCTGGGGACGGTGGCGTTGTTCTCGTTTTGCGCAGAGATTGATTTTTGATGAGCGCGGTGGCGCGCACCCGGATTTGAATGCGCTCGGCGGAGCGCACCGCGCGTTCTGAATGCGCTGGGCTCAGCGCGCCAGCCCTTCTTTTCTTTGTTTGCC
>JAGRGY010000050.1 GCA_020445255.1 Gammaproteobacteria bacterium | reverse complement strand
TCAGCTGATTCGCTGGCCAACCCTTACGCCAAGCGTTCAATCGAACGGCTCGATCGGTCGCCAAACCAGACGATCAGAAGGACGGAAATCAACATGGTCGTGCTGGATCGCTCATCCGTGCAATGGACTTCATTGCCTCAATGGTTCGGCGATTTATCCGCACGACGGCGCAGGCAGACGATGAACCTCGAACTTCGTCGGGATCCACACGCCTTAACGAGCCTCTTTGGCAGGATCTAACGAAAGCGGACGTTGCTCGACGCAGCGGGAATGCCTGCCTGCGGCCAGAAGCAGCCCCCGGCATGCAAAGCGAGGATGCCTGCTCTCGCGGGGCGACCGCTGTTACCCGGGTGCCGCGTGGCACCCGTCTTGGTCGTCAGGCAACAGCACGACTATCCTGCGCATCCCCAAGGCTGACCAACAGCGAACAATTGCGCACTACCTTTTCGGAGATGGCGCGGGGAGCGGACGCCGGACGGTGATGAGCGCAGAAGTGTGAAAAGGAGCAGCAGCTTGCGCGGCAATGGATCAACGAACTGACCGAAACGCCCGAGAACCGACTCGTCGCGGAACGTGATCGGGCTCGAGGTGGTCAACACCGGCTGGAAACGAGGCCATCTACGCTGCCTGGCTCGCTCGCAGCCACGTTGACCGGCGATCACCAGGCTGCGCCCGCTGCCGTCGATTCCACAGCCCGGGAACTTCGGCCCGCCACGGCGGGTTCATTCCCACTCCATCTCCTGATACACCTGCTGGGCGTTGCGGCCCTTCAGCGTCTCGTAGTCGACGAGATGTGCGAAACGGGACTGATCGAGCGTACCGACCTGCGTGATGTCTCCACTGTTTTCCATGAAGGCACGCACCGCATCACGCAGAAACACGAGATAGTCGCGCGTGTCGGTGCGTGCTGTGCCGAGACCGGTCGGCGGACCGTGTCCGGGGACCACCTGGACCGGATCCAGCGCGGCCATCACGTCGAATGCGTCGATCCAGTGGGCGCTGTTGGAGTGCGGCATGATGCCGAGCATGCGCCCGACGTAGACCACGTCGCCGCTGAACACAATGCGCTGCGACGGGAGCCAGACCAGGCTGTCGCCCGGGGTATGTGCCGGGCCGACCTTCTGCAGCACGAACGTCGTACCGCCGAGCGCGAAGCGCATGTCGTCTTCGTAAGTCTCGTCGGCATAAACGGCCTCGGTGCCCGCCATGCCTTCGGTGCCAACGAGGCTGCCGAGCATCGACAGTTGCTCCTGAAGCCGCGCATGCTGGTCCGCGACCGCCGCCGTGCTGGCGATGATGCGGGCCCCGTGCTGTTGGAAATAGCCGTTCCCCATCCAGCGGTGGTCCTGGCCGCCACTGTTGATCACGACCCTGACCGGCTGGTCGGTCACCTGCCCGATCAGCCGGTCGATCGCCTCCGCCCCGAGATAGCTGCCACCGGAATCGATCAATACGGTTCCCTCGTCGGTCACGACGAAGCCGAAGGTGGCGTTGTTGCCGAGATTTTGTGGCGAGCGGTTTCCAAACGGTCCCACGATCGCGTAGACGCGGTCGGTGATCATCTCCAGTCGTAGCGCGTCGGTCGCGCTTCGGGCCGATGTGGCACCGGTGACCAGCAGCAGCGCGGTGACAATCAACGCCCGGGAAAGACGGCTGTTGTTCATGGCATCCCCCTGTCGGTGCCAGCACTGTAACCCACCTTGGCCGCCTGCCGATTCACGCCCGCGGCGGCACAGCTGGATCGCCGCGGTATGGAACGTGAACGTGAACGCGTTACCCGACAGGTTCTGCACCACCCGCACTGGCGGCGAGGCGCCGGCTGGCGTATGTTACCCCGTGAACTCGCCGTCAACCCGGTGACCCTACGCATCGATCATGCTCAAGCACCGCTTCTCGCTGATCTTCTTCCTCACCCTGGCCCTGCTCGGCAGCCAGTGGGTGTTTGCCGCGCATGACCATGACGGCGACTGGCTGCACGGCGACACGGACTGCCCGTTGTGCATGCACGCCGTCCAGTTCGCCGCCGCAAACGCCGCGCCGTCCGTCGCCGCGCCGCTGTTCGTGCTGCTCGAACTCGGCACCGACGTACCACGTCGGCCGCTGTTCGCAGGCCTTGCACGACTCTACGACTCGCGCGCCCCACCCCATCTCCTCTAGAACGCCGGTACCCAGTCACTGCGCCCGGCGTCGAGTGCTGTGCGGCCCCACCGGGGGCTGCCCACCCGATGCTGCCCGTAGCGCATGAATCCGTCTGTCGCTTGCGGCAGCCACCAACCCGGACGCGTCATGACGCGCCATCGGGCCATGGAGATCGGGATGAATTTCGAAAAGCTGACGCTGTGCGTCTTTCTCTGTCTTTCTGTAAGCGGCGGGCTGCGTGCCGCAGAGCACCGCCAGCAAGGCGTGCATGAACACGGTGTGGCACACCTCGACCTTGCCCGGCAGGGCAAACGGGTGGAGCTGCACCTGGAAAGCCCGGCGATGAACCTCGTGGGCTTCGAGCACATGCCGTCCGATGACGCCGACCGACGCGTGCTGGATAAGGCGCTGGCGACGTTGCGCGCCGGCGACCGGCTGTTCCATTTCGACCTGGAGGCCGCCTGCCGGCTGGTCGACGCGACCGTCAAGACGCCGCTGACGGACTCGACCGACACAGCGGGTCACGCTGATGTCGAGCGTGACGACGACAAACATGAAAAACATGAGGAACAAGAGGATCATGCACACGGTCACCACGCCGACATCGACGCCGACTATCGCTTTGCGTGTGCCAATCCGGACGCGCTCCGTCGGATACGCGTGGAACTGTTCCGCGAGTTCCCGGCCACCCAGCGGCTGCTGATCCAGTTCGTTACCGACAGTCGCCAGGGCGCGGCCGAACTGACTGCCGCTAGCCCAGAACTGGCGCTCTGATGACAGGCGTGGCCGATCACGAACATGGCGGAGGATCGGACGCGCCCCGCGGCACGGTCATCCACATCCGCCGACTCGCATTTCGCTGGCGGCCGGCGATGCCTCGGGTGATCGAACTGGATGCACTCGATATCGAACGCGGCGAACGCGTGTTCATCGAAGGCGCCAGCGGCAGCGGCAAGAGTACGCTGCTGAGCCTGTTCGCGGGGGTCGTGCTGCCCGAAGACGGCGAGATCCGTGTACTCGATCGGCGGCTGGACGGCATGGGCAGTGTCCAGCGCGATCACTTTCGTGCCGACCACATCGGCTTCATCTNNTGTTCCTGCACGGCCCCAGCGGCAGCGGCAAGACCACGCTGCTGTCGCTGATCGGCGGGGTGCTGCGTGCCGACGCGGGCACGCTGCGGGTGCTCGGCCATGACCTGTCGGCCTTGTCGGGGCCGCGGCGCGATCGCTTCCGTGCCGACCACATCGGCTTCATCTTCCAGATGTTCAATCTCATTCCGTACCTGTCAGTCGTCGAGAACGTCATCCTGCCGTGCCGGTTTTCGCGTCAGCGGCGGGCGCGCGCACTGCGTGGATCACAAAGCCTCGAGACCGAGGCGCTGCGGCTCCTCGGTCACCTGGACATGGCGGATCCGGCACTGTTGCGCCGGCCGGTGACGTCGCTGAGCGTCGGCCAGCAGCAACGGGTGGCCGCGGCGCGCGCGCTGATCGGTGCGCCCGAACTGCTGATCGCCGATGAGCCGACGTCGTCGCTCGATGCGGGCCGGCGCGAGGCCTTCATTCGGCTGCTGTTCGACGAGTGCCGCCAGGCGGGCTCGACCCTGGTGTTCGTCAGTCACGACGCCGCGCTCGAGCCGCTGTTCGATCGCACGGTGCGCCTGTCATCGGTCAATCGAGCCGCGGCCATGCAGGCGGAGGTGTGACCATGCCGTTTCTGAGTCTGGCATGGAAGAGCCTGCTGAACCGTCGTACCACGGCGCTGCTGACGCTGGTTTCGATTGCCTTCAGCGTGTTGCTGCTGGTCGGCGTGGAACGCCTGCGCACCGAGGCCCGCGAAAGTTTCGCCAATACCCTCTCGGGCACCGACCTGATCCTGGGCGCGCGCAGCGGCGCCGTGCAGCTGCTGCTGTACTCGGTGTTCCATATCGGCGATGCCACCAACAACATCAGCTGGAAGAGCTACCAGGAAATCGCCGCGCTGCCGCTGGTGGACTGGATCGTCCCGATCTCGCTCGGCGATTCGCACCGTGGGTTTCGTGTCGTGGGGACGACCCCGGACTACTTCATGTATTTCCACTACGGCCACGAACAGGGCATCGAGTTCGCCCAGGGCGCCCCCTTCGATGACCTCTACGACGCCGTGCTGGGTGCCGAGGTGGCCGAGTCACTCGGTTATCGTCTCGGCGATTCCATCGTCATCGCCCATGGCGCCGCGGACGTCCACTTTGCCCGCCATGCCGACAAGCCGTTCCGTGTCGTCGGCATACTCCGGCGCACGGGTACGCCGCTGGATCGTGCCGTGCATGTCAGCCTGCAGGCCATCGAGGCCATTCACGTCGACTGGCGTGGCGGTGGCCCACCGTTGCCCGGGCATGCCGTGTCGGCACAACGGGCGCGTGTCATGGACCTGACACCGCGTGCCATCACCGCCGCGCTGATCGGCCTGAGGTCGCGGATCGCCACCTTCAAGGTGCAGCGCCAGATCAATGACTATCGCGAAGAGCCCCTGACCGCCATCCTGCCGGGCGTGGCGCTGAGTCAGTTGTGGGACCTGGTCGGCATCGCCGAGAATGCCTTGCTGCTGGTCTCGGTATGCGTGGTCGTCGTCGGCCTGATCGGCATGCTCACGGCGCTGTTGTCGAGTCTCAACGAACGACGACGCGAGATGGCGATACTGCGGTCGGTCGGTGCGCGTCCGGCACACGTGTTCGCGCTGATCATCGGCGAGGCCTTTGGCCTGACGCTGGCCGGCGTGCTCGCCGGTGTCGCCCTGCTCTATGCGATCCTGCTGTCTATCAGGCAGCCGGTCGAACATCACTTCGGCATCCACCTTGCCCAGGCGGGTCTCTCATCGCACGAGCTGCTGCTACTGGCCCTCGTACTGTTGGCCGGTCTGCTGGTCGGCATACTCCCGGGCTACCGCGCCTACCGACTGTCGCTGGCGGACGGCCTTTCGATCCGGGTCTAACGAGTGAACGACTTATGCAACCACCTTTTGCACGCCTTGCGCTTCTCCTGATTCTGGTTTTGACGGCAGCCAGCCACGCGGCTCCGTCCACCGCCACCGACGACGGCGTACGGGAGCTCGAGTGGGACGCCCTCATACCCGCCGACTGGGACCCGGAGAAAATGATGGAGCAGTACGATGCCAGTGGTCTTTCCGACGCCGATCCGAAGGCCAAGGCGATGTTGAAGAAGATTCGCCAGGTATGGGACGCGGCGCCGGTGGTGAAGGCGCTGGATGGCCAACGTGTGAAACTGCCGGGCTTCGTCGTACCGCTGGAAATGGATGCCAAGAGCATCAAGGAATTCCTGCTCGTACCCTACTACGGCGCCTGCATCCACGTACCGCCACCGCCGACCAATCAGACCGTGCACGTAACGATGCCGGCCGGCGAACCCTACCGGGGCGAGCTGTTCGACACCGTCTGGGTGACCGGCGTGATCCGGGTCGAGAGGTTCAACAACGACATGGGCGACGCGGGTTACAGCATCGACGCGGGCAGGGTCGAGCCGTACCAATGACCTGATGGACGCAAATCCGTTGCGATGATCCTGCAGGCCCTGATCCGACCGTCGTGCCCCCTGGCAAGAGCCCGCCATCCCCCGATAGCGTTGTCAGGTGCGTTGCGACCCGATTCCGCGCAGGCGCCCGATCATGCGCGCGGTGTCAGTAGATTTTACAATCCGACGTTTTCTGCCTGACAGAACCGACCATGGATCAATGGCTTATACTCCGGCATGAAGCATGCTTGCCCACCTGCCAATGACATCGAATATGACGCGCGAGGAACGGTACGCCTTTACGTGGCTACCGGACCGGTACTGCATCACCCGTTTGCCACGCGGACAGCGGTTCGACGCGGCCGTGCTGGATACGGCCGCGTGGTACTCGCTGACCCGAACCGATGAGGAGCTTTCGGTAATCGCGCCGAGTGACATCGATTTCCCCAGCGGGCAACGCCAGGAAGGCTGGCGCTGCCTGAAAATGCTCGGTCCGCTGGACTTCTCGCTGATCGGCGTCATGGCCAGCGTAACGACAACCCTCGCAGAGGCCGGTATCAGCGTGTTGACTGTTTCCACCTATGACACCGATTACATCCTGGTTCGGGATCATCAGTCCGAATCGGCCCGGCAGGCCTTGCTGGGCGCCGGTCATGAGGTGACCCGGGCGTGAAACGGTGTGACCCCATCATGCAGGACGCCGCGCGGATGTGGCAGTTCGCGCATGCGCATGGCTTCGCACACGAGCTGAAGGATCTGCACCGGTTGCGCGCGTCGCAGATGATCTACGCGATCGTGCTGGATTGGTCGCTGATCGCGCTCGCGGCCTATGCAGTCTGGCTGTTCGGGTGGATCATCGCACCGATCGCGGTGCTGCTCATTGGCAACCGCCAGCGCGCCCTGGGCAACCTGCTCCACGACGCCTCGCACTGGAATCTTGAAAACAGGCGACGACGCGCCTGGATCGTCAACCTGCTGCTGTGCTGGCCGCTGTGGGTGTCCATGTCGCTGTACCGCGACGAACACACGCGCCACCATCGCTATCTCGGCGATCCGCAACGCGACCCGGACTACATCCACGATGAGCAGCGACTCGACCACGGATGGCTGGCGGTGTGGTGGGCGCAACTGAGTTCATTGAAAACACTCAAGGGGTCGATCTTCTCGCATCTGGGCCGCGCGGACAGGGAGTCGCTGATCGGCATGGCGATCTGGTGGGCGACGACGCTGACGACGATCGGGATCGTCTTCGGCGCCACGTCGGCCGTGTGGTTCGCCGCCCTGTGGGTTGTCTCGCGGGCCACGGCTTTCCATGCCATCACCACGTTCCGCGAGATATCCGATCATGTCGGCCTCAAACCGGGCAGCATGATCGGATTCAGTCGCAACCACCCTTTTCGTGGCGCAGCGGGTGCGCTGTTCCACCCGCACAACAACGGCTACCACCTGTTGCACCACCTTGCCCCCGGACTGCCCTTCCACGCCATGCCGGCGGCCCACCGCCTGCTGCTACGCTGGCCACCGTACGTCGGCGGTGCGCAATGCGAGAGCTATTTCATCGGCGACAGCAGCGCGGTGCGGTCCTGGGTGCTGCGTTCCGCGTGACTGTGCGCACGGGCCGGCCACGCCCGACGTTTCGACGCATATCCCAAGATCGCCGGGTTGCCGGCACGACGGCCGCAGGACCTGGTACCGATGCTGTCAGCATCGCCTGTCGACGTCCTGTTACAATGTGCCACGTTCGATTCGGTTCTGCCGGCATCAGGTGGGTTCCCCTTCCACTATGAATCCGCTGGCGATTTGGTTTGGGTCACAGCATGCCTGCCCTGATTCACGTCGATCTGTTTGTCTCGGATCTCGAAGCCTCCGTGAGCTTCTACCGCGAGGTGTTCGGCGCTCAAGTTATCGACACGTCCGTCGACAAGGGCGACATCCCTCGCTACTACTCCCGGGGAGCGAGTACGGAATGTTCCATGGCGATCCTCAGGTTCTCAATGATCGGCGCCACGCTCGAGCTGATGCAGCTCAAGAATGACCCGGTGCCGCCGTCCCCGTTACACGGCAGCGTGTCGTTTCACGTCAACGACCTCGATGACTTTCGGCGGCGCATCGAATCCAAAGGGATACCGATCGATTCCGAGGTCTTCAGTATCACCTCGGACGGCGGGTTGAACAGCCGGTTGTTCTTCTTCCATGATCCCGACGGGCACCGTCTCGAGATTGTCGAGTCGAGCGCGGCCAATGGCTGATTGCGGACCGAACAACGATCACGCACGGCCGATGCCCCCACTCCGACGAGACTGAGAGGCATACGGCGCAATGGACATTGCCCGGGGAAAAGACGCCCTGGCGTCGACGCTTGAACGCTACGGCCTGGGGTTGCACCCGCGGCAATGGCGCGTTCCCCCGATCGATACCTACCCGCGGGCCATCGCGTTCGCGAAGACCGTGCCGGGCAGACTCGTCCTGATCGCAGTCTTCGCGGTGCTGATACGACTCCAGGGATGGGATCTGTGGCTGTGGACCACGGCCGCCGCCGCGATCACGTCATTCGCAGGCAGACACAGGCACGTCGTCGCCCTGCTGTGCACCGGCGCAATCCTGGCCCGTGCGCCCGACTGGTTCAATTACCGCGCGGTGTATCTCGTGGCCGAACAGGAATCCCTGCTGTCGTCGCTGCATCTTGGGCAGGTCCGGGCGGCCACACTGCTGGCCTGCGCACTGCTCGCCGCCGGTTCCATCTGGCTGGCACGACACTACCGACATCACCCGTACGGCCAACGACCCGTGCTGATTCAACACGCAGTGTTCCTGCTCTTTCTTCTGGGCGTATCGCTGGCGCCGCTGCATGGCATGTCCAGGATTGTCGCGTGGAGCCTGTTCACCGTGTTCCTGGCCTATTTCTGGTTCATGGCCTATGCGCTGATCGACCAGCGCACCAAGAATCCATCGGGCCTGATCTTCCAGCTGGCGACGTTCCACCCCTTCTATGGCTCGACCACGAGCCCGTGGGGAAAAGGCGCCGCGTACCTGCGCAGCGTCGAGAGTCACACGCCGGACGAGCTGGCAGTGACCCAGCTCAAAGCCCTAAAGCTCATCGCGTGGGCGCTTTTCCTGTATGTGCTGCTCAAGGTCTACAGGAAAGTCCTGTACGCGAAGCTCGGCATCCCTCAGCTGGATCAATCATTCAACTTGTACGTGCAGTTCGGTATTGGCCCGGGCCCCATGGGTGCGCTGACCATCATCGTCGACTATTTCGAACAACTGCTGATGATCGCCGCGGCCGGGCACGTGATCATCGCCACCGCCAGGCTGGCGGGGTTTCGCCTTTTGCGCAACACGTTCCGGCCTCTTTCGTCGCGGTCGATCGCGGAGTTCTGGAACCGGTACGACTATTATTTCAAAGAGTTGCTGGTCAACGTCTATTTCTATCCCACGTTTCTGCGCTACTTCAAGAAGCACCCGCGCCTGCGTATCGCGTTTGCGACCTTCATGGCTGCAGGGGTCGGCAACCTGCTGTTTCATTTCATGATGGAAAACTATCGCATCCCGCGTGACGGGCTGTTCGAGACAGTCGCGCACATGCAGACCTATGCGTTCTATTGTGCAGTGCTGGTGACCGGTATCGTGGTATCACAGCTGCGCGGCAGATCGCAAAGCCGGCACGACACCTGGTTCCATGCGCAGTTTCTTCCGTCGCTGAAGGTGGGCTCGTTCTACTGTCTGCTTTCGTTCTTCGATGGGTCCGAATCCAGTGTCGAGCTCAGCAAACATTTCGGCTTTCTGTTTCATATCCTTGGAATTCAGTGATGGCGAACGACGACAAGCAAAGAATTCGGGACTACATCGGTGAACTGCTCAGCGAGCTCGATGACCGCCGGCCCTTCGATGACGCCGAATCGCTGATCAAGACCGGACGGCTGGATTCCCTGGTGGTCGTCAAACTGGTCGTGTTCCTGGAAACCGAATTCGATGTGGACTTCACCCGGGTCGAGTTCGATCCGGAACGCTTCGACAGCGTCGACGCGATCGCCCTGGTGATTGGTGAATCGCGCGATCTGCGTTGAGGTCGAGTGCACAGCCGCGTATTGAACTGCCCGTGCTCGCGCAGACACCGGACTATCAGTACCGACACCGGAAGCCGTTCAGTTCGAATCCATCCATTTGACCAGGGCCTGCCGATCGAGTTTTCCGCTCGCGTTCAACGGCAGCCTATCGATGATCCGTACCGTACCCGGCACCATGTGTGGCGGCAGCCGCGTACGCAGGGCGGACCGTAGACCGTCGGGATCGGTGTCGCTGTCGGCCACGATGGCGACTATCCCTTTTGCGACGCCGTCCTGCCAGGGCCAGCCGATGGCCGCAACCTGCTCTTTTCCGGTGATCGCGCGCAGGTGCGCCTCGATTTCCTCCAGCTCGACACGGTGCCCGTGAACCTTTACCTGGTTGTCCAAGCGGCCGAGATGGTGAAACAACCCCTGTTTGTCCTGCATGCCGCGATCGCCGGTGAGGTACCAACGCTTGCCGGCGATCTGCGGAAAGCAGGCGGCATTGAGCTCGGGCCGGTTGTGATAGCCGAGCGAAAGCTGTTTCCCCGCGATGGCGAGCTGCCCGATGTTGCCGGCTGCGAGTGGCCGCAGTTCGTCATCCAGCACGGCCAGCTCGGTACCCGGATGGGGCGTTCCGATCGCAAGGATATCGCGCCCCGGTGTCACGACGGGCGTCACCCCGGGGGGGATGAACTGTCCGACACAATCCACAGTTGCCTCAGTCGGCCCGTACAGGTTGTCGACCACGGCATTGGGCGCGGCTTCCCGCCAGGCTTGCACCAGCGACATCGGCAATGGTTCTCCTCCGAACGAGGAGTAACGCAGGCCCGACAGCACGCCGGGTTGCAGCGAGCGCGTATCGCGCATCCACGCGATCGCGGCCGGCGCCGAGCCCCAGATGCTCAGGCGGTGTTCGCGCATGAAGCGCACCGGGGAGACATGTGTCTGTGCCGGCAACACATGCAGCGACGCACCGACCCGCCATGGTACGAAGATCTCGCCAACCGACGGATCGAAGCTGAGCTCGGTGAACTGAGATGCGCGGTCTTCGGCCGTCATCGCCTTGCGTTCCGACAACGCATCGAGATAGGCGGTCAGCGAGCCCGCCGAGACCATGACGCCCTTCGGTACGCCGGTCGTCCCTGACGTGAAGATCAGGTAGACCAAGTCGTTCGGATCCAGCATCGCAGGCTCGGATGCGCCAAGGACATCGGGCAGTTCGTCGATGCAGTGGATGTCAGGCGACGCGTGCACCGCAAAGGGCGACACCAGCCCCTCGCGAGGCACGATCAGGTGCCTGATACGCGACAGCAGGGACGGCGCAAGCTGCTGGAGCCCGGCCGAGTCGACGATCAGAGTGTCGATGTCGACCTGCTCGAGCGTGGCCAGCAGGCGCTGTTCCGGCCACCGCGTGCCGAGTGGCAGGTACGCGGCCCCGGCCCAGCTGACGCCCAATACCGCCTGGATTGCGATCCTGCTGCGCGACCCCAGGATGCCGACCAGCGCGCCACGCCGGGTGCCGAGGCTTTGCAGGTGTGACGCCAGTCGCGCGGCATGATCCGCCAGTTCGGCGTAACTGAGCTCGACCCCATCCGCCGCGAGCGCGAGGTGCGCTGGCGTGATTTGGGCTTGCCGGTAAACGGGCGCGGCGGGATTCCAGTTCATGGCGCATGCAGCAGGTTGACGCGGGCGATTATCAACAGCACAGGCCGATGCCGCAAATCAACCCATCGGAGCGGCATCCTCGAGTTCGGGGTACGAGACCTTTGCCTGTGTCACGCCGCGGTTTTCCCAGTCTGGATCGACATCGACCAGCAAAGGAACGCAGCGCCTGGGGTCGAGACCAGCTGCTCGCTGACAGGGCCAACAGACAACGCCGACAGCGCAGCGCCAGAATCCAAACCTTACCGAGTGATGGACTGCCGTCATCCCCACGTCAGTGGGGATCCCGAGAATTGACACACATGCATTTCCGCTTTCGCGGTAATGACGAATCAATGCAGTTGCCCGTCTCGGTTCCGGCCAACTGCATCTTGCCGCCAACACGGTGCGCATCGGACCCCGCACAGCGCTCACGCAGGCGGGCCTGTGAGCCCCTGGACACCTGAAGGATCACAGCAAACGTTGCTGCGACCCGAGTGATTATCGGCATCTGATGAATCACTACTCAACGCAGCGTCCCGTCGAATCGATGAGCAGCGCGCTCCCAGTCTATACAGGTGCGGCCACGGCGATCGGCTTCCTGGGTCATGCCCGAGACCGTCGATTCGGCAGGCGTCGCACCGACATGCCCACGATCGGGGGTGTCCACCGTCTCGCTCACGTGCCGTCACCGCCATTGCCTTGGCAGCCACATTTGGCTAGGGTCCACACAGACAACGATCGAAATATGCAGTAAGAACAGCCGGGTCATGAACCGGTGGTGACTGACATATGCGCAAGCAACTGTTCGTGTTGTTCCTGTTCGCCTTCTGGGTGCTGCTTTCCGGGCAGTTCTCGCCGCTTCTGCTTGGACTCGGCGCGCTCTCCGTCCTGCTGGTCGCCGGGTTGATGTTCCGCATGAACCGGATTGACCGGCAACCGTCAACGGTGCAGCCGAGTGCCGGTATCTTTGCCTATGCAGCCTGGCTGGCCGGCCGGGTGATCCGCGCCAACTTCGACGTCGCGCGGCGCATTTGGGACCCGGAGCTACCGGTCCGACCGGTATGGGAAAGGCTCGACACGCAAGTCGAGACACCGGTTGAAAAGACCTTGTACGCCAACTCGATCACGCTCACCCCGGGGACCCTGACCACCGACGTTGGCGAGGACCACTTCAGGGTACATTGCCTGTCGAGGTCCGGACGCGCCGAACTCGAACGCGGCGAGATGGAACGTCGGATCCGGCGGCTGGGGGTATGACGCCATGCTGACCGCTGCAGTAGCAGCCGTACTCGTGACCATGGTGTTCGCACTGATCCGTGCGCTCAAGGGACCGACTGTCTACGATCGCATGCTGGCTGCCAACGCCTTCGGCACCAAGACCGTGCTGCTCATTGCGTTGGCCGGGCACGCCCTTTCGTGGCATAGCTACCTCGACGTCGCCCTGCTCTACGCCATGGTCAACTTCGTCGGCAGCATCGCAGTGATGCGCTTCTTCGAGCAGAGCCCGGTACCCGACGAGGCCTACCACGAGGACCAGACGTGAGTGCGGTGCTCGATCTGTTGAGCGGGTGTTTCCTGATCGCCGGCAGCCTGCTCTGTATCACCGGTGGCGTCGGCCTGTTGCGCATGCCGGATTTCTTTGCCCGCGTGCACGCGGCCGGGCTCACCGAGACCCTCGCCGCACCGCTGCTGCTGCTTGGCCTGATGCTGCACATGGAGTGGTCGCTGGACATGGTCAAGGTCGTGATGATCATGCTGTTTGTCCTCGCCACCAACCCGACCGCTTCGCATTCGATGGCCACCGCCGCATTGCACGGTGGTCAGAAGCCACAGCTCGCCGATCGCGAACCTGCTGAGGAGGACGCAACATCGGACCGTTGATAGACGTCGTACTGCTCGGCATCCTGGTGCTGATCGCCGTGGCGGCGATCCGTCTGCGCGACCTGTTCGCCGTGGTGATGCTGTTCGGTATCTACAGCCTGATGACGGCCGTCCTGTTCATGGATCTGGACGCGGTCGATGTCGCCTTCACCGAGGCCGCGGTCGGTGCCGGTGTGACCACCGTGCTGATGCTGTCGGCGCTGCGTCTGACCGGCCGTATGGAGCGCCCGTCGGCGCACAGCGCCTTGCTGCCGCTGGTCGTGGTCGGCGTCACTGGCGCGGCGCTCGTGTACGGCACCCTCGACGCACCTTTGGTCGGCGACCCGACAGCCCCGGCGCAACACCATATCGCGCCTCGCTACCTTGCACAGGGGCCGATCGAGGTCGCCCTGCCCAACGTCGTCACCGCTGTGCTGGCCAGCTATCGAGGCTACGACACGCTGGGCGAGACGGTGGTGATATTCACCGCGGGAATCGCCGTGATCCTGCTGCTCGGTCTGCACGACGACGCCAGGCAGCCAGCCACCGATTCACCGGAACTGGGACGGCTGGTATTGCGCGTGGTGGTCAAGACCCTGCTCCCGCTGATCCTGCTGTACGCGCTGTACGTGCAGTTTCACGGCGACTTCGGCGCCGGCGGTGGATTCCAGGCAGGTGTGATCTTCGCGACCGGCTTCATTCTGTACGACCTGGTGTTCGGTGACGCGATTGCGCGCCGTGTGATGCCGCCACGCTGGCTGCCCCGACTGGCGGCACTCGGCGTGTTGCTGTATGCCGGCGTCGGTGTGCTGGGGATGTTGGGCGGCGGAGCCTTCCTCGACTACTCTGTGCTGTCGGCCGATCCGCATCACGGACAACACCTCGGTGTGATGCTGGTCGAACTGGGTGTCGGATTGACCGTGTTCTCGATCGTCCTCGCGATTTTCTACGCGCTCACCGAGTGCAGGCGGACCGCATGAGCACATTGCCCGGACTGTACAATTACTGGGTGGTCGTGTTCCTGATGATGGCCGGCTTCTATGTCGTGATTTCGCACGGCAATCTGATCAAGAAGCTGGTTGGCCTGGGCCTGTTCCAGACCTCGGTGTTCATTCTCTACATCTCGATCGGCAAGGTGGCGGGCGGAACCGCGCCGATTGCCAAAGCCGGTGTAACACTCTATTCGAACCCGCTGCCCCACGTGCTGATCCTGACCGCGATCGTGGTCGGCGTGGCCACCACCGCCGTCGGACTGGCGCTGGTGTTACGCATCCGCGAAGCCTACGGCAGCATCGAAGAAGACGACATCAACCGGCAGGACCTGGCGGACGACCAGGGCGCCCCACGCGCCCCGGAACCGGCGCAGGCAGCGGATAGGAAGCAGGCCGAATGACGCTGGTCGAACACCTGCCAGTGCTGGTGGTGATCCTGCCACTGATGGCCGCGCCTCTGTGCGTCGTCGTGGATCACAGGCGTGCCGCCTGGCTGATCGCCCTGGCCGCCGCGTGGCTGAGCTTGGCTGGTTCGATTGCACTGCTGCAGCAGGTGCACGCCAACGGTGCGCTGGATTATCAACTCGGCGGATGGCCGCCGCCGTGGGGCATCGAGTACCGGGTCGATCTGCTTGGCGCTTATGTGCTGTTGATCGTGTGCGCAATCGCAGCACTGGTGCTGTGGTTCGCCCGCCTGAGCGTGGAACGCGAGATCGCTGCCAACCGGATCGTGCATTTCTATGCGATCTTCCTGCTCGCGTTCGCCGGCATGGTCGGCATGATCGCCACCGGCGATGCCTTCAACCTGTTCGTGTTCCTCGAGATATCGGCGCTGTCTTCTTATGCATTGATCAGCATGGGACGAGACCGACGGGCGCTGAATGCGGCATTTCAGTACCTGGTGATGGGCACGCTGGGCGCCACCTTCATCCTGATCGGCATCGGCTTTCTTTACATGATGACCGGTACGCTGAACATGCTCGACCTCGCCGCACGTCTGCCTGCTGTATCCGATACGCGCACGGTGCGTGCCGGTTTCGCCTTCCTCACCGTCGGAATCGGCCTCAAGCTGGCACTGTTCCCACTGCACCTGTGGCTGCCGAACGCTTACGCGTATGCGCCGTCGACAGTCACCGCGTTTCTGTCGGCGACCGCGACGAAGGTCGCTGTATACGTGTTGCTGCGCTTCCTGCTCGAGGTATTCGGCGCCGATTTCTCGCTCGGACGCATGCCGCTCGACACCTTCCTGCTCGTGCTCGGCCTGCTGGGTACCTTGCTGGCATCGCTCGTCGCCATCTACCAGACCGACGTCAAGCGCATGTTGGCCTATTCAAGCGTCGCGCAGATCGGCTACATGGTGCTCGGGATCGGTCTCGCGTCGACGCTCGGCGTCACGGCGGCGATGCTGCACCTGTTCAACCATGCGCTGATGAAGGGCGCCTTGTTCCTGGCATTGGGTGCGGTCGCCTATCGCATCGGTTCGGTGACGCTGCGTGACTTCGCCGGGCTCGGACAGCGTATGCCGTGGACGATGTCGGCGATCGTGATCGGTGGCCTGAGCCTGATCGGTGTACCGCCGACCGTCGGCTTCGTCAGCAAGTGGTATCTGGTGCAGGCGACGCTCGAGCAGGGACTCTGGCCGATTGCAGTGCTGATCCTGATCGGCTCGCTGCTGGCGTTGATCTACATCTGGAAGCTTGTCGAGACGGCGTACTTCGGCAGGCCGGCCGGAGACGTGGCTGTTGTCGGTGAGGCACCGTGGTCGATGCAGGTTTCGATCTGGTTGCTGGTTGGCGCGAACCTCTACTTCGGCATCGACACCGACCTCACCGTCGGCGTTGCCCGCGACGCCGCCGGTTCGCTGCTTGGAGGCACCGGGTGAGCGGCCCAGATCTGCTTGGTGCCATCCTCTCGCTGCCGGTCCTGATCGCGATGGGTGTGGTGATCGCGCGGCGCAGGCCGAATCTGCGCGAGTCGATCACGGTCGCCGGCGGCGTTCTGTTGTTCGGTCTCGTCGCAATGCTGGCGCACAGCGTGGAGTTGGCATTCCCGCCACGACTGGTGCTCGCGGAGCCGCTCCCCGGCCTGCAACTCGCCCTGCAACCGGAACCCCTCGGCCTGCTGTTCGCGCTGGTCGCCGGTTTCCTGTGGCCGGTGACGTCGATCTACGCGATCGGTTACATGCGCGCCCACGACGAGCAGAATCAGACTCGCTTCTACGCCGCGTTCGCGGTGTCGATCGCCGCCGCACTCGGCATCGCGCTGGCGGCCAACATGCTCACATTATTCGTTTTTTATGAGGTCCTCACGATCGCGACCTACCCCCTGGTCACGCATGCCGGGACCGACGAGGCGCGCCGCGCCGGTCGCATCTACCTGGGTCTGCTGATGGGCACGTCGATCGGTATGCTGCTGCTGGCGATGGTGTGGACCTGGCAGCTTGCCGGTACGCTCGAGTTCAGCCGTGGCGGCGTGTTTCCCGACACGATCGGTGGCCCAGTGCTCGGGGTGCTCCTGGTGCTGTACGTACTCGGCACGGGCAAGGCCGCGCTGATGCCCTTCCACCGCTGGCTGCCGGCGGCGATGGTAGCCCCGACCCCGGTTTCGGCGTTGCTGCACGCGGTGGCGGTGGTCAAGGCAGGCGTGTTCACGATCCTCAAGGTTACGGTGTATCTGTTCGGTCTGGACACCATCGCCGAACTGGCAGCGGCCGACTGGCTGGCCGCGCTGGCCGGCTTGACTATCGTGCTCGCCTCGCTGGTCGCCATGACCCGGGACAATCTGAAAGCGCGGCTCGCCTATTCGACCATCAGCCAGCTCGGCTACATCGTGCTCGGTGCGATGCTCGGCGTCGCCGCCGGTGCGGTCGGCGGCGGTATGCACATCGCGATGCACGCGTTCGGCAAGATAACGCTGTTCTTCTGCGCGGGCGCGATCCTGGTCGCCGCGCACAAGACGCGGGTCAGCGAACTGGACGGCCTTGGCCGACGCATGCCGTTGACCATGCTGGCATTCACGGTCGGCGCGCTGTCGATCGTCGGCCTGCCGCCGTTCGGTGGCACCTGGAGTAAATGGGTGCTGGTTCAGGGCACACTCGACGCCGGCGCATGGGCGCTGACTGCCGTGCTGCTGGTCAGTTCACTGCTGAACATCGTGTACCTGCTGGCGATCCCGGTGCGCGGCTTCTTTGTCGCCGGCCCCGCCGCAGCGGCCGAAATCCGCGAGGCACCACTGCCCAGCCTGATCGCAATCGCCGTGACCACGACGGGCTGCGTGGTGCTGTTCTTCTGGACCGAGCCCTTGTACCGACTGACACAGGCGATGGTGCGATGAAGGACGGCAACGAACAGCGCCACCTGTTCGACGACCCGCGCAACGTGCGCCGCGTCATCCGTTCGCTGTTGACCGTCTGCGTGGTGCTGGTCGGTCTCGATCTCGTCGTACATCGCCATGTCGAACACGCCTGGGAGGGCCTGTTCGCTTTCTATGCGCTGTATGGCTTCATCGCCTGCGTGCTGCTTGTACTGCTGGCCAAGGAAATGCGCAAGATCGTCATGCGTGACGAAGATTACTACACGCAGGCCCCACCTTCGGCAGACAGCGAACATCGTGAGGACAGCGGCGATGTTTGAGCTGTCACCCGCAATACCGCTGTTCGCCGGTGCCGTTCTGGCCGGCGTCGCACGTGGGCCTGCGCGCGCGCTGGTGATGCTCATCGCACCAATGCTCGGCGCCTATGGGATCTCTCAGTTCGAGCCCGGCATCACCTCCCAGTTCGAGTGGCTCGGCAATACGTTGACCCCGATCCGCGTCGACGGCCTGGCAGTGTTGTTCGGCTACCTTTTCCACCTGGCCGCGTTCATCGGCGTCGTGTACGCACTGCACCTGAAAGACCCGTTGCAGGATGTCGCCGCGCTGGCCTATGCCGGCAGCGCGGTCGGTGCCGTGTTCGCCGGTGATCTGATCACGCTGTTTGTCTACTGGGAGCTGCTGGCCGCGACCTCGGCACTGCTCGTGTTCGCCCGCCGCACCGGGGACTCGCTGCGCACGGGTATGCGCTACCTGGTGATCCAGGTCGGCTCCGGCGTCCTGCTCTTGGCGGGCGCAATCATTTACGCCGCACACGGCAACGGACTGGATTTCGGCCATATCGGGCTCGCCGCGCCGGGCGGTTGGCTGATCTTCCTCGCGTTCGGCATCAAGGCCGCTTTCCCGCTGCTGCACGGTTGGCTCACCGACGCCTACCCCGCTGCAACGGCGACCGGCACGGTTTTCCTCAGCGCGTTCACGACCAAGGTCGCGATCTACGCGCTGGCGCGCGGCTTTGCCGGCACAGAGGCACTGATCTACATCGGCGCGCTGATGACCTGCTTCCCCATCTTCTACGCGGTCATCGAAAACGACCTGCGCCGTGTCCTCGCTTACAGCCTGATCAACCAACTCGGCTTCATGGTGGTCGGCATCGGCATCGGCACCGAGCTGGCGTTGAACGGTGCCGTCGCACACGCATTCAACGACGTGATCTTCAAGGGCCTGTTGATGATGAGCATGGGTGCGGTGCTGCATGTGACCGGTGAGATACGCGGGTCGGAACTCGGCGGGCTGTACAAGAAGATGCCAAAGACCGCGATCCTGTGCATGGTCGGCGCCGCGTCGATCTCCGCCTTCCCGCTGTTCAGCGGATTCGTCAGCAAATCGATGGTGGTCAGCGCGGCGATACGCGAGGGCCATACGTTCGTCTGGCTGGCGTTGCTGTTCGCGTCGGCCGGCGTGTTTCACCATGCCGGGATCAAGATCCCGTTCTTCGCATTCTTCGCACATGACTCGCGGTTCGTCGCGACCGCCCACGAGCCACCGCGCAACATGTTGGTCGCTATGGCATTGGCGGCGTTGCTGTGCATCGGCATCGGCAGCTTTCCCGGCACGTTGTACAGTCTGCTGCCGTACGACACCGGCTATACGCCGTACGACGTCAGTCACGTGCTGGCGCAACTTCAGCTACTGGCCTTCTCGGCGCTGGCGTTCACCTGGCTGAAGCTTGCGCACATCTATCCGCCCGAACTCCGGTCGGTAAACCTCGACATCGAATGGCTATACCGGCGTGTCGCACCGAACGCGATCCGTCTCACGCTGGCCAAGCTTGCCCCCATCGACCGTACACTGCGCGACCGCTCGGTCATGCTGCTCGACCGGACGCTGCGATCGGCCGCCCGTCACTACGGCGCGTACGGGGTGTTTGCGCGGGCCTGGCCGACCGGCAACATGGCCATATGGGTGGCTGCGCTGCTCGGGCTGTCGCTGTTGATTTACTACGTCTGACTGCGATCCGTTTCTATCGGATCACGACGACCGCTGCGTCGGCACGAGCCGGCAAGGCCGTATGTATGCGCCGGCAAACTTTTTGGCGTGTCCAAAGGTCGCCGAACCGGCGCGGCCGGCATTTTGGTGCGATTTCTGCGCCAACCGGCAAACCGATGGTGGCAACAGCCGGACCACAGACTCGGGTAAAGAAGATCAAGGTCGTGTTTCGACTTCGTCGATGCCGCTCCACGAGCTCACCTTTGACCGATGGACAATGGCTTGACGCAACCTGACAGACATCCTCCCTGCGACTGAAGGAGCACGTGCAAGGAAAATAGCCTCAAGGCGCGCGTCGCGACGCCGAAATACCTGTAAGTTCAGCTCATTCAGTGGCGGCATCGGAAGTGTTCACCATCGGTCAACGGATTGGAATCAGCTACCTCTTCATGGGCCTTCTGCTGGCGGTGGTCGGCGGTGCCGGTCTCTATGCCGCCGACCGTATCAGCGACGCCCTTGGCCGAGTCACCGGGCCCATCTCCTCAACCGAGCACGCCGTCGGCAACGCGGTGCGTGGCGTACTCACCGAGATGGTCGGCGTGGAACTCGCGTTGGATGGACAGGAGGCAGAGGCACAAAGCCAGATCACGACGGGTGAACGAACAGCGGCTGGCGCACTCCTCGCGCTGGCGGATGCAGGTTTGGTGACACCGGAAGAACTCGATGCCGTACGACGCAAGACAGCAGGCTTCGAAGATACCCGGCAATCGCTTTTGAAGCTGCACCGGGACTACCAGAAAGCGTATCACGCCCTACTTCTGACGATCATGCAGACCAAGGATCTGCTGATCAATATCGAAGAGCTTGCCAGCCAGGCACTGGTCAATCTGGAGTGGGACGGCAAGATCGCCGAGGGTGAAGAGACCCACAGTCGCGAAACCGAAGAATGGGCAGTTGCGCTGACGACGGGTGATGCCCGGCTGGCGCTGATGACCCGTCTGTTCGACTACCGGCAACTGCTCGACGACCCCAACAACGACGATCTCCACGTCGCTGCGTCGATGAGCCTCGGTGACCTGCTGATCTACAGCGAGCAACTCTCGGAATCATCGATCCTACACGGCATCACGATCGGCAAGGGCCCATTTGCCGACAAGACATTCGATACAGCATTGATGGAGATGTACGAAGCCAACAGGTTGGAGTTCGATGCAGCCCTGGAGACGTACGCACGCCTGCAGGAGCTCCGCAGCCGCTACCGTGCGGATGCAGGGGCCTTGTTGGCGGATATCCTGCGAATCGAGGAAACCAGTCGCAGCGTCATCGCTACCGAACTGCAGGACGCTGGCGACTCGCGCAGCTTCGCGATCTGGCTCGTTACCGCATTGATTATCGCCGGCCTGGCACTCGGCTTCATTGCCTACGTGACCAACCTGCGCACCATCGCGGTCCCGCTACGCCATGTGGCCGTGCGCATGCGCGAGATCGCCAGTGGCGACGGCGACCTGACGGCCCGACTCAAGGTCAATGGTCGCGACGAGATCGCCGATGTGAGTCGATGGTTCAATGCCTTTGTCGACAAGATCCGCGAGACAGTCGTCGAGGTACGCGATGCCGTGAATCAGATCGCGAGGTCGGCGGAGTCCATGCGCGCCACGACAGAGTCCGGCATGGCACGCGCGAGTCGACAGCACGCCGAAACCGAACAGATCGCGACCGCTGCGAACGAGTTGACTCAGACTGTTAGCAGCGTCGTGGAATCCGCCGAGCAGGCCGCGGAAACCGCCTGCCGCGCGCGCGGCGACGCCGATGACGGCCGTGGCATCGTCACCGAGACCCTGGCGGCGATCGACCTGCTTGGAGAGCAGGTTGATCTCGCCGCGTCGACGATCCAGTCGCTCGAACGCGAAAGCGACACCATCGGCGGCGTGATCGAGGTGATCGGCAGTATTGCCGATCAGACAAACCTGCTGGCGCTGAATGCCGCGATCGAAGCAGCGCGTGCTGGGGACCATGGTCGGGGATTCTCGGTGGTCGCCGATGAAGTCCGTACTCTCGCCAACCGTACCCAACAGTCCACGGCGGAAATCCACGGCATTATCGAGCGACTGCAGACCGAGGCCCGGCGCGCAGCAAGTGCCATGCAGCAGAGTCGCAGTATGGCGCACGCCACCATGGACAAAGGGGGTGCGACCGGTCGGTCGCTGGAAAGCATCGTGCATTCGGTCAGTCTGATCCAGGAGGCGAATCAGCAGATCACCGGTGCGGCTTCTGAACAACGCACTGCGGCGCAGGGTATCTCGGCGAACGTCGAGCGCATCAACATCGTCGGCGAGGAGATCGTGGACGACAGCCGGAGCATCAGCGATTCGGCGGCGGGACTGGCCGCGCTTTCCGAACGCCTCGAAAAGCTGGTCAGCCAGTTTCAAACCTGAAATTCGGCGCACACGTCGAAGGCGACCCCATCCATCGACAATCCGATCGGTACCGCTAGACCACGACCTGACACAGAAATCGCTCACGGACGAGCACCTCCCAATATCGTGTCCCGACATGCGTCGGGCCGCACAGGCGCAAGGGCTACCTTGCGACGTGACCTGATCCTGAACCGACCGTTACCTCATCTGACGCCGGCGGCACCCATTGCAGCGAACTGGCACCAGCGGCTTGCTTGACTTTTCCTTCATGCCGGCCAGCATTGAGATTAAGAATTGCAGGCGAGCGAGGCAGGCCATGTTCTCGAACACGTCGCAGAAATATCGTACAAATATCTGTCAGTACACGATATTTTTAGTAATTCTATCGCTGACACCGGTGAGCCGTGCGGCCTTGGTGACCATCGACTTCGATGACTTGTCGGCCGGTGTCGACGTTGGCGTGGCCTATGCCGCACTGGGCGTTACCTTCCAAAACGCCGAGGTCACGACGCTCAATGGCGGCAGACCGGGCGCCACGGCACCGAATACCGTATTTCACTCCGTCGACGGCGGTGTCATCGATCCCAGCGACCCGATCATCGCCGTGTTCGCCGCCGCCGTCTCGAGTGTGAGCGTCGCCGGTTTCGATGTGGGTACGGACGGGATTGTCTTGAACGCCTTCGATGCGACAAGCGGCGGTTCACTCGTCGATTTCGCGCAGAGCGCCGGCGGCGGCGACAACCTCGTGCTTACGGTGTCGGGTCAGAATATTCTCAGGGTGGAGTTTTCCAAACTCGCCAATGACTTCCCCGGCGACGGCGTGACGTTCGACAACTTCGCGTTTACGCCGGTCCCGCTGCCCGCGGCGTTTCCGTTGTTTCTCGGCGGACTGTTCACCTTGAGTTGCATGTCGCGGCGCAGGACGCAACCTGCCTTGCACACCTGACTACCCCGTCCACACGGCGCGATTTCCGACGCCACGACGCCGAGGAGCGCGTTACGGGTGGCCCCGTCACGCGGTGGAGAACGGAAAAACGAGCGGCACCAGCATCACCGTCACTACCAGCACGATCAGCTGCAACGGCACACCTATTCGCACGAAATCGCCGAAACTGTATTGTCCGGGCGCCAGTATCAGGGTATTGACCGGTGACGCGACCGGTGTAGCGAATGCCGTCGATGCGGCGATCGCCGCCGTCATCAGGAACGGTGCCGGCAGATAGTGCAGATCGATCGCCAGGTTCAGCGCAATCGGTGCGATCAACACCGTGGTGGCTGTATTGGAAATGAACTGGCTGAGCAGCGTCGTTATCAGGAACAGACCGACCAGGATCGCGTGTGGGCCCAGATCGCGGAACAGCGTGGTCAATCCAGCGACGATCAACCCCGCGCCACCGGTCGATTCCAACGCACCGGCCAGCGGCAGCATGCCGGCGATCAGCACCAGGCTCTGCCAGTTCATCGACCGGTACGCCTCTTCCATGTCGACGCAGCCGGTCACGACCATCGCGAAGGCGGCCAGCATCACTGCGACCAGGGTCGACGTGGTCTCCGTCACCATCAGCACCAGCATGACCAGCGTGATGACGACGGCCCACGGTGCCTGATTGCCATGCCAGGTGCGTTCGGCCACTTCTTCGGGCATCTCGAGCAGCACCATGTCGCGGCGCGGCCCGCTCAGTCGCTCCAGGTCACTCCAGGCACCTGTGACCAGCAGGATGTCGCCGAGCTGCAATTCAGTGTGTTCGAAGTCCAGTGCAAGCGGGCCCTCGCCGCGGCGGATGGACAACACGTTGAGCCGTTGCCGCTCGCGCAGATTGCTTTGGTACAGGGTCTTGCCGATCAGCGGCGAACCTGGGATGACCAATGCCTCGGCGACCCCGAACGATTCACGATAACGACGCTGCATGCCGTGTGGAAAACCCAGATCGACCAGGCCCAGCGCGGCCACGCCACGCGCCGTCGCATCGGCGGTCGCCGATACGACGAGGATGTCACCGGCATGCAGACGTGACTCGATCAGCACCGGCTGCAGTGAGGTCAGCAGCATGCCGTGACGCTCGACCGCGATCACGGTCATGCCATGGTGTCGTCGCAGGCCGGCCTCGCCCACTGTCGCGTCGACTAACGGTGAATCTGCCTGTACCTGCACCCGGTGCAGGTGATCCTCGATGCCGAACTCGCGCGCCATCTCGTGCAGGCGCTTGCGGCCGTGGACGACGGACGCACCCACGCGTTCAGGCAACAGGCGGCGCCCGACGGTGACGAGATAGACGAGCGTTGCGACCAGAATCACGCCACCGATCATCGTGAAGTCGAAGAACCCGAACCCTGGCAGGCCCGCGTCTACCAGCGCACGATGAACGACCAGGTTGGGCGGCGTGCCGATCAGCGTCAGCATGCCGCCCACCAGCGAAGCAATCGCCAGGGGCATCAACAGCCGGGCCGCCGGTGTACCCGTCTCACGTGCCAGGCTCAGCACGACGGGGACGAACAGCGCCACCACACCGGTGGAACTCATGAAAGCCGACAGCACGGCGACCACCGGCACGAGCAGCAGCACCAGACGCATTTCGCTGGTATTTGCGAAGCTGGCGATCTTGAGGCCCGCCCAGGCGGCGACACCGGTGCGGCTGAGTCCTTCGCTGATCACGAACAGGCCGGCGATCAAAATAACCAACGGGTTGCCGAAGCCCGCGACGGCGTCGGCCGGGGTCACCACTCCGGACACGGCCAATGCGATGATGACCATTACCGCGGTCAGATCCAGACGCACCCGGCCGCTAAAAAACAGCACCACGGCAACCACGATCAACCCGTAAACGAATCCGATCTGCCAGGACAACTGCGACTCCCGGACAAGCCCTGAATGGCGCGCTCAATTCACGCCAGTCGTGACGCTCTGTCAAGTCCGGATTGCGGCGCCCCGCACACTCCGGCATCGTCGGGCCGCACGGCGACGGGCTGTCGCACCGCCGTTCACCGGCGACGCCCGCATGTCGGGCAGGTGCAGCGCCGCACCGTTATCGTGCATCACCCGGAAATCTGTGCAGCTGGTCGGGTCGCATGGTCATCGCACAGGACGAATCGAAACAACGCATATCGACACGCGGCTACAGCCTTCGCCGCGGCTTCACGTACTGGGTCAGGCAGGCGTTGGCGGTGTTCCGGGGTTGATGGACGCGGCGGGCAGGCAATCCAGTACGTCTTCGAAGCGAGCGGCGACCTTGAACTGGAACAAGGCATCCGCCCGCGTCCTACCCGGGTTGATCGCGGCCAGCGGGATATCGGCCTCGGCGGCAAGACGGCAGAACCTGAATCCGGAATAGACCATCAGCGACGATCCGATGACGAGCAGTGCGTCGGCATCGTGGAGTGCCGCAACCGCCGCATCGACGCGCTCTCGTGGGATGGTCTCGCCAAAGAAAACCACATTTGGCTTCAGCATGCCGCCGCAGTCGGGACAGGCCGGGATCGCGACATCTTCGAAGACGTCGTCGTCGAGCATCGCATCGCCGTCCGGTGCGATTTCGGCAGTGCGATCGACCAACCCGGGGTTGTTCTCGAGCAACCAGTCCTGAACCCGTTCACGGGGAAGACGTTGACCACAATCGAGGCAGAGAACCTCGTCCAAGCGACCATGCAGATCGGTGACGGAGCGCGAGCCGGCGCGCTGGTGCAGACGATCGACATTCTGCGTCACCAGATGCGCAACCTTGCCCGAGCGCTCCCATTCCGCCAGTGCCACATGGCAACGGTTCGGTTGCGCCCGTCGAAACCAGGGCCATCCGACCAGGCTGCGTGCCCAGTAGCGCTGTCGTGTAGCGACCCGGCGCACGAAATCCTGGTACTGAACCGGCTGAGACCGCTTCCATTCGCCGTCGTCGTCTCTATAACCCGGTATACCGGAGCCGGTGCTGATGCCGGCGCCGGTCAACAACAGCAGCCTGCGGTGTTCACCGAGGAAATCCTCCAGTGCGGAAACGTTGAAGCCAGCGGTCATGAATAGGGATGAACTCAGTCGTGCGGCTGCTCGAACAGGGCTTCGAATGCCTCCGCCGGAACGGGAGGACTGAACAGATAGCCCTGGCAGACCCTGCAGCCATGTCCAGCGAGAAAATCCGCCTGCCGCCGTGTCTCGACGCCCTCGGCGACGACGCTCAAGTGAAGATTGTTTGCCATGGCTATGATGGTTGCCGCGATCTCTGCATCGTTGGTGTCGTTCGGGATATCGCACACGAAACTGCGATCGATCTTGAGTTCGTCGATCGGGAAACGTTTCAGATAGGCCAGCGACGAATAACCGGTGCCGAAGTCATCGATCGACAGCTTGACGCCAAGCGCCTTGATCGCGCTGAGCATGGCCGCGGATTCCTCGCCGCGCCCCATGATCATGCTCTCCGTCAGTTCGAACTTCAGCCGCTCGGCGGGTAGGTCATAACGATCGATCGCCCCGCCGATCTGGCGGATGATATCGTAGCGAAGCAGCTGCCTGCCACTGAGGTTGATCGACAAGCAGAACGGCGGCAGCCCGTGGTCCAGCCATGCGCGGAACTGCCGGCATGCTTCATCCAGCACCAGCTCGCCGAGCGGGATGATCAATCCGGTGTCTTCGGCCAGCGGAATGAAGTCGGCCGGCGACACCAGGCCGAGCTCGGGATCGTTCCAGCGCACCAGCGCCTCACAGCCGACGACACGGCCGCTGGCGATCTCGACCTGAGGCTGGTAGTACACCAGGAACTCGCGCTGTGCGAGTCCACGCCGCATACGCGACTCCAGCACCATGCGCCGGTTAACCGCCTCGGTCAGCGCCGGCGTGTAGAACCGCAAGGTGTTGCGTCCCTGCTCCTTGGCCTGATACATCGCCGCATCGGCATGCTGGATGAGCTGTGATGCCTGATCACCGTCATCCGGATACATGCTGATGCCGATGCTGGCGCCGATGTAAATCTCGTTGCCTCCCGGCAAGGTGAACGGCGCCTCCAGCAATGCGATCAGTTCACGCGCGATGGACGCCGCATCCTCCGGGCGCTCGACGTCGTCGAGGATGATCAGGAACTCGTCGCCGCCCAGACGACCGAACGTGTCATCGCCGCGCAGTCGCTGATTCAGGCGCGCGGTCAGCGCCTGGAGGAGATCGTCACCAACCGGGTGACCCAGGCTGTCGTTGATGTTCTTGAAATGGTCCAGATCCACGAACAATACCGCGACGCGACCCGACTCGCGGTGGGCATGCGCCAGTGCGTGTGCCAGCCGTGACTGGATCAGCAGACGATTGGGTAGACCGGTCAGCGGATCGAAGTGCGCAAGGCGTTCGAGGCTCGCCTCGGACTTCTTCAGCTGACTGATGTCAGCCATTATGCCAACGTAGTTCTTTGGCTGACCCTGGTCATCGCGCACGGTGCTGATCGTCAGCAATTCCGGGTGGACCTCGCCATTCTTGCGCCGATTCCAGATCTCACCCTGCCAGTGCCCTTCGGTCTTGAGGCTCGACCACAGGGCCTGAAAGAACGATTCGTCCTGGCGCCCTGAACGCATCATCGCTGGATTCTGTCCCAACAACTCGTCGGCCGTGTAGCCGCTGATTTCGGTGTAGGCGCGATTGACTGAAATGATCCGCGGCTCGAGGTCGGTGACCAGGATGCCCTCGCGCGTGCTGTCGAACACCGCGGCGGCCTGGCGCAGCCTGGCCTCGGCATTGTGGCGCTGCACCGCGAGGCCGGCGATACGCGCGAATTCCTCCATCAGGATCAGGTCGTTGCCGTCCGGCGCACGCGGTTCCTCGTGGTAGATACCAAATGTCCCCAGTACCGCACCGACCGCGTCCTTGAACGGAACCGACCAACAGGCAGCGAGGCCTGCCTTCTGCGTCAACTGGGTATAGGGTGCCCAGTAAGGATGGGTGTCGATGTTTTCGACAATCACCGGCTGCCCGGTCGCCGCCGCGGTTCCGCACGATCCATGTCCCTCACTCGGTTCGAGGCCGTCGACGGCGGCATTGAAGAAATCCGGCAGGCTGGGCGCTGCCGCGGTGTACAGTCGGTTGTCGTCGCGGTCCAGCAACAGAATGGACACGCGCATGTCCGGCATCGCCTCTTCGAGCCGAATGGCCAGATCCTGCAGGACGTGCTTCAGCTCGGTTCCCCGGATTACCAGATCGAGCGCCGCAATGCGCAGCTGCTGCACCGCATCTTCGCGTTTTCGCTGCGAGATGTCCTGCAGGGAACCGAGTGCGCGGTGCACGCCGTCGCCGTTGTCCGGCAGCAGGCGAAGCTCGTCGCGTACCCACCGCAATCGGCCATCTGCGTCGAAAAACCGGTAGTCGTGAGCACCTGCGCCATTGGCAATCAGACGCGATTTGGTGTCGATTGCCAGCTGTCTGTCATCGGGATGCAGATGCGTCACCCACCAGTTTCGCTGCAGGGACTCCTCTTCGCTGAATCCGAACAATCGTTTGATGTTCGAGCTTACCCAGGTCAAGTGCGCCGTTTCCCCGTTCCACTCGAGGGTGTACAGCACGACGGGGCTGGCATCGAGCATGAAAGACAGATGGCGCGAAGTCCTGCCCAGCTCGGTTCTTTCGTGCAACAGCTCGCGCTGGCGATGCACTTTTTCGAGTGTCGGCGCGAGCGTGAACAGGTAGCCCTTGTGCCGGGCGATGTAGTCATCCACGCCGAGCTTGATCGACTGGGCGGCAAGATCCTCGCCGCCTTGATCGGAGATCACGACGATCGGTACGTCGAGGCCACGCTCATTGCGTATCGTACGTACGGCATCCAGTGCTTCGAGACGCGACTGCCGGTAGTCGAACAACACAATATCGAATTCGCAGGCGCTCGAGTCGTCGAGCGGAAGGTGGCTCAGTGCGATCACCACGTCAGGCACGACGGTAAGGTGAATATAGGGGGCATGGCGTGCGAGGTGGCGCCGCGTGAGCTCAATTTCATTTGCATCGTGCGCCACGTACAGCACTTCCAGGCTGCGGTTTCGAATCCGCCGGTGCGCGGCAAAACGTTGACGCGCGATCGCGATCGAGTTGGCGAGCCGCGCGTATGACTCGGTTGACTTTGGCAGGTAGTCATCTGCCCCGGACTGCAGCGCGGCGACCGCTGCCTGCTCGTCACCCGATCCCGTGAGCAACACGACCGGCAACTGCAACTGCCGATTGCGTATCTCGGTCAGCAGGTCGAGGCCACTGCCGTCGGGCAGTTGAAGATCTACAAGGGCTGCATCGTACCGAGCCGCGTTGACCAGGTGTTCGCGTGCGGCCCTCAGCGTCGGGACCAGGTCGACCCTCAGGTCTTTGACGCTCCGCCGCAATACCCTGGCCACCAACTCCGCATCGCCGCGGTCATCTTCTACATGCAGCAAACGCATTCCCTTACCTTTCGGCCCTTCCCGAAACACCGACGGCGCTCTGCCTGCGAGGATCCTCCCTGTAGGCTTGTCGCCACCTTCACGCTAAAGATATACGAATTACCCGTAGCGCGCGGGATTAGCCGGGAATCTGTTTCAGATGGCATCGACCTCTGGGCCGTGCTCCAGCATGACCAAGTCGCGATCAGACTCCGAGTCGGCGCATCGTCTGTTGGCTGCGGCTGTCCGATCGGCGCCGTTCGCCTTGCTACAACTGGCAATCGAGGCGCCGGCCATCGCCCACTTTCGACATTGGCTGCACACGGACCCATCGAAACCTGAGCAGAACGTGGACAGTCGCCAGGTGTGCTTTCGACGCCGGCCGTGCCAATCCGCGTCCCGGAAAACCTGTGGCGGCATCGATCGAGTGCGTTCTGGCACGCGTGTTCGGCCCCCGTGTCGCTGTCTTCGTTCGCTCTGCTGCTCAAAAACGGCCGGCACCAGGCGACCCGACAAGGGCCGAACGAGGTGTCGGTCGCTCGCCGGGCAATGTTTTTGGCGGTTTGGCGGAACACCTAGAATTGCCAGCAGTGGGCAGAGCGGAATAGCCTGATCTCCGACTGCAGACTCCGGCTCGCTGTCGGCGGAGGGGTTTCGCGTGACCGTCCGTAATCTCGAAAAGCTGTTCAAGCCGCGCCGAATCGCGTTGTTGGGCGGATGCGACCGGCCTGGCAACCTGGGGCGCCAGGTGCTGCGCAACCTCCTCAACGGTGGCTTCGAAGGGGTGGTCTATCCGGTCAGCCGCGAGTGCGAGGCGATCCAGGGCATCGCGACCTACACAGACGTCGGGTCGCTGCCGAAGGTTCCGGATCTGGCGATCGTGTGCGGACCCGCGCCGTCCGTGCCGGCTGCCGTCGAGCGTTGCGGCGAGGCCGGGATCTTCGGCGTGCTGATCCTTTCGGGTGGATTCCGCGAGGCCGGTGACGAAGGCAGACTCTTCGAAAAGCAGCTGCGCGACGTCGTCGAGCGCTTTCCGGGCATGCGCGTGGTCGGCCCGAACTCGCTCGGTATCATCCGTCCGGCCATCGGCCTCAACGCCAGCCATGCGGTGACCATGCCGAAGGCCGGCCACCTGGCCTTCATCTCCGAATCGCGGGCCCTGTGCAATTCGATGATGGACTGGGCAACCGAGCGCGGCATCGGGTTTTCGACCTTCATTTCCCCCGGCAATTGTGTCGATGTCGGCTGGGGCGACCTGATCGACTACTTCGGCAACGATGCCGAGACGCGCGCGATCATTCTCTACGTACAGACCATCGATGCCGCCAGGCGGTTCATGTCGGCGGCACGCGCATTCGCGTTGACCAAGCCCATCGTCGCTTACAAGGCGGGACGCTTCGAGGAATCGGCGCAGGCCGTCGCATCGCATACCGGACTGATGGTCGCCGAAGACGCGGTGTACGAAGCCGCGCTGCAGCGCTGCGGGATCGTCCGTGTCCCCGAACTCGACGACGTATTTGATGTCGCCGAGCTGCTTGCGTCCCAGCGCCTTCCGCAGGGTGCGCGTCTGGCCATTGTCAGCAACGCCGGTGGACCCGCGATCATCGCCACCGACGCACTGATTTCGCGTGGCGGGGTGCTGGCACAACTGAGCGACGAAACCGTGGCCCGGCTCAATGGGCTGCTGCCGCCGGTGGGATCACATCAGAACCCCGTCGACCTGCTCGACAGCGCCCCGGCGAGCCGCTACGAGCAGGTCTTGCCGGTGCTGCTCGCGGATCCCAACGTCGACGGCCTGCTCGTGATCTTCGCAATTCAGTCGGGCAGCGACGCGACCGCCACGGCGCGTGTCGTCGCCGAAACCGCGGCGCGTTCGCGCGTGCCGGTGTTGGCGGCGTGGATGGGCGGCGAGCATGTGCGCGCCGGCGTCCAGATCCTCAACGAGGCAGGACTGCCGACACACCCGACGCCCGAGCAGGCGGTGCGTGCATTCATGCACCTGGTTTCGTACGCGCGCAACCTGGGCACGCTGTACGAGACCCCGCGCGATATACCGGTCCCGTTTCATCTGAATCGAAAGAACCTGCGCAAGCACCTGCAGCCGCTGCTCACCAAGGGCGAAGACTACCTGACCGAAAATCAGGCCAAGACCTTCCTGCGTGCCTACGAGATTCCGGTTTGCGAAACCTGCGTCGCCAACGATGAAGACGAAGCGGTAGCGGTTGCGGAGCGAATCGGTTATCCCGTCGTGCTGAAGGTGCTGTCGCCAAACATCCTGCACAAGCTCGACGTCGGTGGTGTTGAACTGAACCTAGAGAATGCGGATGCGGTGCGCGCGGCGTACAACACGGTGATGCATGAGTGCCGCACCCGTTGTGCCCATGCCAATATCAAGGGCGTTTCGGTGCAGAAGATGGTCACGGCCGAACACAGTCTCGAATTGATCATCGGCGCCAAGAAGGATCCCACGTTCGGCGCCGTCATCATGGTCGGCATGGGTGGGATTGCCACCGGGGTGCTGCAGGATCGTGCGGTCGGTTTGCCGCCGCTCAACGAGCGGCTCGTGCGCCGCATGCTCGAGTCGCTGCGCTTCTGGCCAATGCTGAACGGTTACCGCGGCATGCCGGCCCTGCACCTCGACCAGCTGATCGAGACCATCATCCGGTTTTCGCTGCTGATCGCCGATTATCCGGAGATCAAGGAGTTCGACATCAATCCGTTGTTGGTCACTGTCGATGGTGTCGTGGCGCTGGATGCCGCCATGGTGCTGGACAGGCACCTGGACTACGACGGCCGTGACCCCTACCCGCACCTTGCCATACGTCCATGCCCCGAGGAATACATCCGCCACGCGCAGATGCACGACGGTACACCGATGACGCTGCGCTCGGTCCGTGCCGAGGACGAACCGCTGTGGCACAGCATGATCGCGAACTCGTCGCCGGAATCCATCCGCTTCCGTTTCCGCTCGTTGTTCAAGAGGCCGACGCACCGGATGGCGATCGAACACTGCGTTATCGACTACGAACGCCAGATCGCGATCGTCGCTGAGACAGAGGCGCGCGGAATCCGCGAACTGGCCGGCGTGGCGCAGCTCATCGCCGACCCTAACCATGAAACTGCCGAGTTTGCGGTGTTGGTGCCCGATCCCTGGCAGGGACGGAAGATCGGCGGCACGCTGCTCGATTATTGCCTGGAGCTGGCCGCTGGTTGGGGCATCAACCGTGTCGTGGCCGAGACCGACCCCGAGAACACCCGGATGCTGGATGCCTTCAGCAAGCGCGGGTTCAGCGCGGAGATCCACGTACAGGACCGCGTGGTTATACTCGAACGTCCGATCGAGTCTGCACAGACCAATCGTGTAGTGACGCGGTTCTGAACCGTCACCCGTGTTGTTGCCAAACTGACGACGGCACCAACAAAGCTTCGATGACACGCGTTGGCCTGGTCGCAGACTCACTACGACGTCCGGACGGGTGCATGACCCGCAATCGAGACTCCACCTGCGTGTTTAACGCACACCGACAGCAATCCGGTCAGGCTTACGACCCATTTCCGGCCACGCCCGGGCGTCCTTCGGCCGGGTCAACCGCGACCGACGAATTCCGATCCCAAATTCGCCAGCGCTTCGGTTACCCGAGACGACTGCGTCTTCTCTCGGATGCGGTGCGAAGCGGTTGCGTGTGAGCCCGCTTGGGTCTGCGCACAACTTAAGTTCGAATCCGCACAACCGATATTCGTAGATCAGTGCAAGAAACAGGCGGATCGATGCCTTCAGGGCATGACACCCACTCGTCTCGTTCGCCGATCAGGGCGCTTTTCATCTTCCTGATGGTCGCGATCGTCACCGGCTATGCAATCTTCGCCGGCCGGATGTGGGACGAGATCAACGATGCCGCACGCGCAGAGATGGCGCTCGTCGCCCGATTGCTGATCCAGGCGACGAACGAGGTCTTCAACCACGACCAATCGATGCTGCAGATCCTCGGTCAGCGAATGGCGGAGCTCGACGCCGTCACATACCCCGAACGTGGCCGCCCCTTGATCGACCAGATGCGCCGGATAAACGCGTCGATCGCCGGATTCGGGTTGGCGCGCACCGACGGTCAACTGGTGTTGATATCCGGCGTCCCGCCGGGTGTGCCGCTGCCCAACCTGATTGAGCAGCCAGAATCCGCGAAGTCGTTTCGGGCGGTCATGGAGACCGGCCAGATGCAGACGGGGCGCACCTATCACATGGACGTTCTGCAGCGCTGGGTGATCCCGATTCGCGTCGCCATCAAGGACGGGGATGGCGTCATCGTTCAGGTGATGGCCGCCGGCATCGACATCGACGCCGAGTCCGCGACATGGAATGCGCTCGAATTGCCGGAGTACCTGGAGGTGCGTGTGATGCGCCCTGACGGCCATTGGCAGTTCGTCAAACCGCTCGAAGACCACCTGAAGCACCACGTCTACGACAACGAGGTCGAACCCGGCCTGTTCGAGGCCATCTCGGCGCGTCGTGGAACCTCAGCGGATGCGCAGTTCGTGTACAACGACAGGCTGTATCGCGCGGCGTATTTCGACAAGTGGAATCTCTACGGTGTCGTCAGCCTGCCACGTTCACATCTGATTGTGGAACTTGCCACCAAGCTGGCCATTCCGTCGCTGCTGTTTGTGGTTTTCCTCGTCGTTGGGGCTGTGATCTATAGCCTGGCGAACCGCGAGCAAAAGCGATACGAGGCAAAATTGGTCCGCCAGGCGACGTACGACAGCCTCACCAAGCTGCCCAACCGCCTGCTCGCCATGGACCGCCTGCAGCAGGCGATCTTGAGGGCCCAGCGCTCACAGCAGTCGCTGGCCGTGATCTTTGTCGACCTCGACCATTTCAAGCGCATCAACGACGGCTTCGGCCACCTGGTAGGCGACGAACTGTTGACCCAGTGCGCCGAACGGCTGCGAACGACCACACGCGTGGCCGACACGGTCGCCCGGCTCGGCGGAGACGAGTTTCTCGTCATCCTGCAGTCGCTGCTCCGTACCGATGACGCCGAAATCGTGCTCAAAAAGATTCATGCCGCCCTCGATTCGCCGTTCAAGATCGGCCAGCGTGAGATCTTTGCACACTGCAGCATGGGGGTGGCGCTCTACCCGACCGACGGCAGCGACCCTGCAGACCTCCTGAAAGCCGCCGATACCGCCCTCTACAAGGCCAAGGACAGCGGCCGAAAGACGCACTGCTACTTCTCGCAAGAACTGAACGAGGGCGCCGAGCGAAGGGTCGAACTGGAGGCGGCGCTGAGGCATGCACTCGCCAACGACGAGTTGTACCCGTTGTTTCAACCGCAGTTCGATCTGGTCACCGGCTGGTGCACCGGCGCCGAGATACTGCTGCGCTGGCAGAGCAAGACGCTCGGCGCCGTATCGCCCGCCGAATTCATTCCAGTCGCGGAGGAGTCTGGCCTGATTGGTCCGATGGGGGAGTTCGTCCTGGTGCAGGCATGCGAACTACTCGGCGCGGTGACAGACCTCGCGCCGAAGGGCTTTCGGATCGCAGTCAACGTGTCCGCGCGCCAGCTGCGCGATCGTGCCTACATCGGAAACCTGGGCGACATACTTCGCCAACACGGCCGCGACCCGCAGGAGTTCGATATCGAGATCACCGAGTCGACCCTGGTCGAGGATCCGGACCAGCTCGTGGCATTGCACGAACACGGGTTCCGTCTCGCGGTCGATGACTTTGGCACGGGATTCTCGTCTCTCAGCTATCTCGGCAAATTCCCGATCAGCATCCTGAAGATCGACCAGTCGTTCGTGCGCGATATCGAGACCGACAAGCAGGACGCCCTGCTCACCCTGGCCATCATAAACATCGGACGCACATTCGAACTCGATATCGTTGCCGAGGGCATCGAGACCGAGGGGCAACTCGCGTTCCTGCGCCAGGCGGGCTGTCGTTTCGGACAGGGGTTTCACCTCGGCCTGCCGATGTCACGCGACGAGCTTCTGACGATGTTCGGCCGGGAACGCGCGATGCGCGCAATCAATCCCTGACCACGAGCCGGGTCGACTCCTGCACCGTCTCCATCGCCACCAGCGTGCGCGAGTCGCGTACCCCCGGCAATGTGTGAAGGATCTCGCCCAGCAGCTGCCGGTACGATGCCATGTCGGCGATGCGCAGTTTCAACAGATAGTCGAAGTCCCCGGCCACCAGGTGGCACTCGAGGATTTCGGGCCAGTGGGCCACCGCGCGGCGAAAGTCCTCGAAGACCGTCCCCGATGTGTAGTTGAGGCTGATCTCGACGAATACCAGCAGACTCGCATCGAGGCGATCCGGGGCGAGCAACGCGGTGTACGCGCGAATGTAGCCGTCTTTTTCCAGCCGCCTGACACGTTCGAGGCACGGCGAGGTACTCAGTCCGACCTTGCCGGCCAGGTCGACATACGAGATACGACCATCCTCCTGCAGGGCACGCAGGATGCGGCGATCGATGCGGTCCAGCTTGCGGTTTGATGAATTGACCATGTTCAGAATCTTTTACTGAATAAATAATTTATTCAAGATTTTTTATTGGTAGAAAAGCAAAAAGCACAGAACTTTTTGTTGCCAAGCGCCTAGGATTTCTCCCCGGTCCGGATGTGTTTCGGGGGGGCTCCAAAGATGCACACGATCGTTGTTGGCAGCGGCGTCATCGGCACGACGACCGCCTTTTACCTCGCACGCTCCGGCCACCGGGTCACGGTCATCGACCGTCAGGCAGGTGCAGGCCTCGAGACCAGTTTTGCCAATGCCGGCCAGGTCTCGCCCGGCTACTCAGCGCCATGGGCCGCTCCGGGCATCCCGTTGAAGGCGATCAAGTGGCTGCTCAGCGAGCATTCGCCGCTGGTGATCAACCCGCGCATCGACGGTCCCATGCTACGCTTCATGTTGAACATGCTGCGCAACTGCACCGCGTCACGTTATGCGGTGAACAAGAGCCGGATGTTGCGGCTGGCCGAATACAGCCGCATCGCTTTCGGCGAGTTGCGTGCCGAAACGGGCATCGAATATGACGCACGCACACGTGGCACCCTGCAGCTTTTCAGGACGGTGAAGCAGCTCCACGGAGCAGACAAGGACATCGCCGTGCTGCAGGACTGCGGCGTCCCCTACGAGCGCCTGGATGTCGAGCAGTGCGTCGCCGCCGAACCGGCACTCGGCAGGGTCGCGCACAAGCTCAGCGGGGGGTTGCGCCTGCCGCTCGACGAAACCGGCGACTGCTACAAGTTCACCGACAACCTGAGCCAGGTGTGCCGCAATCTCGGCGTCGAGTTCCAGTTCGGCGTCACGGCACACGATCTGCTGATCGCCGACAGGCGCGTACTTGGGCTGCATACCGACGCAGGCCTGATGCAGGCCGACAACTACGTGGTTGCGCTCGGCAGCTATTCGCCGCTGCTGCTCAAGCCGCTCGGCATCGAGCTGCCGATCTATCCCGTCAAGGGCTACTCGCTGACCCTGCCCGTCACGTGTGACGAGGCGGCGCCACGCTCCACCGTAATGGACGAAACGCACAAGGTCGCCGTGACACGCCTCGGCGACCGGATCCGGGTTGCCGGCACCGCCGAGCTCACCGGGTATTCGCTGGCGCTGAAGGACGACCGGCGAGGTACCGTGACACATGTCGTGCGCGACCTTTTCCCGGACGGCGGCGACATCGAAAAGGCGGTGTTCTGGACGGGCCTGCGCCCGATGACACCCGACGGCACCCCCGTGGTCGGCCCTACACCCTACGACAATCTTTTTCTCAACACCGGACACGGCACGCTCGGCTGGACCATGTCGTGCGGTTCGGGACGTTTGCTGGCCGACGTCATCAACGGCAATCCGACAGAGATCGAACTCGATGGTCTGACCATGCACCGCTACCCGCGGGCATACCGGCCGGGCAGAAGACAAGGCGGCGTGATCCCGATCGTCGCCTGATCGAAACGGTCCACGCCCGGGCAAACCAGGCGATGGACCTCGACGTGTCGGGGTCGTGAGTGACGATGCGCACTCACCCGCCCCGAATACAAAAAGTAACCGCAAAGGGGAGGAGAACGCTGTGGAAATGATCCATGAATTGATATCGTCGTTGAACGGTATCGTCTGGGGACCGGTCATGCTGGTCCTGATCCTGGGAGTCGGCCTGTACCTGCAGGCCGGCCTCAAAGTCATGCCGATCCGCTACGTGGGACGCGGTTTTCGGCTGTTGTTCCAAGGCCGCAAGACCTCCAGCGACGTCGAGGGCGAGGGTGAGGTCACACCATTCAACGCCTTGATGACCGCCCTGTCCGCGACGGTCGGCACCGGCAACATCGCCGGCGTCGCAACCGCGGTGTTCATCGGTGGCCCGGGGGCCCTGTTCTGGATGTGGTGCACCGCGCTCGTCGGCATGGCCACCAAGTTCGCCGAAGCGGTGCTCGCCGTGCGCTATCGCGAGGTCGACGAACTGGGTAACCACGTCGGCGGCCCGATGTACTACATCCGCAACGGCCTCGGCAGCAATTGGGGGTGGCTGGCATTCCTGTTCGCACTGTTCGGCATGCTGGCAGGGTTCGGCATCGGCAACACGGTGCAGTCGAACTCGGTCTCACAGGTCCTTGAGACCACGTTTGGCGTGCCCGCCTTTGCCACCGGGTTGATCCTGATGGGCCTTACTGCGGCCGTCCTGCTCGGCGGCATCAAGCGCATCGGTGCCGTGGCCGGCAAACTGGTGCCCCTCATGGCGATCGGCTACATCGGCGCGGCACTGATCGTACTCGTGATCAATGCCGACAAGATCGGCCCGGCACTCGGTCTGGTGTTCACCCACGCTTTCTCGCCGATTGCGGCCGAGGGCGGATTTGCCGGTGCAGCGGTCTGGGCGGCGATCCGATACGGCGTCGCGCGCGGGATCTTCTCGAACGAGGCCGGCCTGGGCAGCGCGCCGATCGCGCATGCGGCAGCACGCACCAAGGATCCGGTCAAGCAGGGCATGGTCGCAATGCTCGGCACTTTCATCGACACCATCATGATCTGCACGATGACCGGACTGGTGATCCTGACCTCGGGCGCCTGGACCGGCGGCGAGAACGGCGCCGCTCTGACCTCGGCCGCGTTCGCTTCGGCGCTACCCACCGTCGGTGCCCAGATCGTCGCCGTTGCGCTCGCGGTGTTCGCGTTCACGACCATCCTCGGTTGGAGCTTCTACGGCGAAAAATGCGCCGAGTACCTTTTCGGCGTCAAGGCAATCGTGCCGTTCCGGATCCTGTGGATCCTTGGTGTCATGGTCGGCACGCTGGTGAAGCTCGACTTCGCCTGGCTGCTCGCCGACACGCTCAACGCATTGATGGCGATTCCGAACCTGCTGGCACTCGCGCTGTTGAGCCCGGTGGTGTTCAAGCTGACCCGCGAGTACCTGGCGCGCGCAGACGCGGACGCATAGACGAACGGCAACCGACAGGCTGGCCCGCGCCGTCGGGCCAGCCATTTCCAGACACAGACGAACCCGATGTCACGTCCAACCCGCGCCGTTATCGATCGAGCGGCATTCGTTTACAACTATCGCCATGCCAAGTCGCTGGCACCGGACGCGCGCGCCGTTGCCGTGGTCAAAGCCAATGCGTATGGACACGGCGCGGTGGCACTGTCGCGCGCCCTTGCTGACGAGGCCGATGCGTTCGGCGTCGCCTGTATTGAAGAGGCGAAAGAGCTGCGGGCGGCGGGCATCCACAACGACATCGTGCTGCTGGAAGGGGTCTTCGAGCCCGACGAGCTGGTCGACGTCGATGTTGAACAGTTCATCCAGGTGGTGCATGCAGAGCACCAGCTGAGATGGCTGCTCGACCGCAGGCCGCGACGACCCTACCGGGTTTGGCTGAAACTCGACAGCGGCATGCACCGGCTCGGCTTCGACAACGAGGGGTTTCATAGTGCCTACGCTACGCTCCGCGACTGCGCGCATGTCGCAGAGCTCGTGCCAGTGACGCATTTTGCATGTGCCGACGAGACCGACAATGCCTACACGCAGCGCCAACTCGAGGTGTTCCGCTCGGCCACGCAGGGTCTCGCGAACGACTTCAGCGTCGCCAACTCGGCCGCGACACTGGGCTTGCCAGCGACGCGCGGCGGCTGGATCCGGCCCGGCATCATGCTGTACGGCGCCTCTCCGCTCGGTCAGGCGAACCCGAGCGGCGACCTGCTGCGCCCCGTCATGCGCCTCGAATCAGCGATCATCGCGATACGTGACCTGGCGGCCGGCGAAGCGGTCGGCTATGGAAGACGTTTCATCTGCGAGCGTCCGATGCGCGTCGGTGTCGTCGCAATCGGCTACGGTGACGGCTATCCACGCCATGCCGAAGACGGCACCCCGGTCGCGATCGACGGCGTGCGCAGCCGCGTGGTCGGGCGCGTGTCGATGGACATGATGACCGTCGACCTGAGTCCGGTCCCAGACGCTCACGTTGGCAGCGTCGTCGAACTCTGGGGCGAGCAGATCCTTGCCAACGAGGTCGCATGGCATGCGGACACCATCGCCTACGAGCTGTTCACCGGCGTCACGCGGCGCGTACCGCTGACATACCGGGAGCCCGCGTGATCTACTGGCTGGACCTGTTCGGCGTGGCGGTGTTTGCCTGCTCCGGGGCGCTCGCCGCCGGTCAGAAGCGCATGGACCTGTTCGGCGCCGCCGTGCTGGCGTTCGTCACCGCGGTCGGCGGCGGGACCTTGCGCGACCTGGTGATCGGCGTGTCACCCGTGTTCTGGGTGCGCGACCCGCTGTACGTCTGGGTGGCCCTCGCCTCCGGGTTGGCCGCGTTTGCCGTGGCGCACTTCCGCCATCCGCGCAGCAACCTGCTTGTGATCGCCGACGCGTTCGGCCTGGCCGTGTTCACCGTGGTCGGTACGCGGATAGGCGTCGACCAGCTCGGGCCCGGCGTGATCGCGGCGATGACCGGGGTGATGTCCGGCGTCGTCGGCGGGATCATCCGCGACGTACTGGTGAATCGTGTGCCATTGGTGCTGCGGCGCGAGATCTATGCGTCTGCGGCATTGCTGGGAGCGATCACATTGCAGCTACTTGATGCGATGCAGATACCCACCCCTGTTCCGGCATTGATTGCCGGGGCGCTGGTGCTCGCCCTGCGCCTGGCCGCGCTGCGCTGGCAGCTACACTTGCCGGCTTTCCCGTCACGCGGACATTGACACGGCTCAATCGGCCGCGCGCATTCAGCACTCGGTCAGGCTAACCGCGAGCCCGCCCAGCGATGTCTCCTTGTACTTGTGTGACATCTCCAGCCCGGTCTGCTTCATCGCCGCGATGCACGCGTCCAGTGGCATGTAATGCTGACCACTGCCGAGCATCGCCAGCGAAGCTGCGGTGAACGCCTTGATCGCACCGAAGCCGTTGCGCTCGATACACGGCACCTGCACCAGGCCACCCACCGGGTCGCAGGTCAGACCCAGATGGTGTTCGAGCGCGATCTCGGCGGCATTCTCGACCTGACGCGGCGTGCCGCCGCGCACCGCGCACAGCCCGGCAGCCGCCATCGCCGCCGCAGAGCCGACTTCACCCTGGCAGCCGACCTCGGCCCCGGATATCGAGCTGCGGTGCTTGATCAGGCCGCCGACCGCCGCCGCGGTGAGCAGGAACGTGCGAACCTGCTCGTCGCTGCCGCCCTGGTGCTCGACCAGGTAATACATCACTGCCGGAATAACACCGGCGGCACCGTTCGTCGGAGCCGTTACCACCATGTGGCCGGCGGCATTCTCCTCGTTGACCGCCATCGCATAGGCGCACAGCCAGTCGTTGACAGTCGCCTGCCCGGGCTGCTCGAGCAGTTTGCCGTACAGGGCCTTTGCCCGGCGCGGCAACGCAAGCGCACCGGGCAGCGCACCGCTGGCGGCGAGACCGTTTTGCACGCAGCGACGCATCGCCTTCCAGACCGCATCGATACCGCTGTCGAGCGTTGACGGTGCTTGACGCATCCGTTCGTTGGCCAGCTTCATTGCGGCAATGTCGAGACCGCTGTCGTCCGCCATGCGCAGCATCTCGGCCGCCGAATCAAACGGGTAAGGGACCTCGGCCAGCATCTGGATTTGCAAGGGCGCGACCACATCACCCATCTGTTCCGCCGTGCTGACGAAACCGCCGCCGATTGAAAAATAGGTTTCGGCCAGGCAAACCGCACCAGACGCATCCAGCAGTTCGAAGATCATGCCGTTGGGGTGTTGAGGCAGGGGCTCGCCACGATCGAATACGATGTCGTCGGCGGCGTTGAATCGCGCCGTTGTCCGACCACCGGTATCGATCTGATGCGAATCTTCGATTCGCGACAGAATCGCATCGACGTCGGCCACGGCCAGATCCGCTGGATGGAATCCGTGCAGGCCAAGGTTCACTGCGCGATCAGTCGCGTGGCCCTTGCCGGTATAGGCCAATGACCCCCTGAGCGTACAACGTACGTGCGGATCGTCGACGGGTGCAGGATCGGCAAGGCGCGCCTGCACGCGGAGCAGGAAATCGCGTGCCGCAACCATCGGCCCGACGGTATGCGAGCTGGATGGGCCAATGCCGATCTTGAACAATTCCAGGACACCGATAAACATCTGCCGCCGTACCTCGCTGACGTGGAATGCGCACCCCTTCGGTCGTCATTGCGCGTGACGAAGGGCGCATACGTCCTCATCGCGAGCGCAGGTTTTCCTCGTTTTCGAGTGCCTTTTCGGTGATTGTATGAAAGAACTTCGCCACCTGAGCCGACAGCCTGTGCCATTCCGGATTGTTGACGGCCAGCGGCATCGCCCTGGCCGCCTCTTCGAGGACCTTTGCGAGATACTCGAACTCCTGGTCGTCAAGGACATTACCGTTGTCGACCTTTTCCTTCAGGTCGAGCAATCGCGGAAAGCGGTGATCTGTGAAATCCTTCGCCAGCACGGCGAGGACCGCAGCGTTGTCATGGGATGCTTCGGTCATGTTCTCCTCCAGCCTTCGGTCGCCCCATTGAACACGTACGGCGTGCACCCGGGGTCTTCATTATTTACGTCCACGCGAGCCCGCCCGCATGCTTGGATGCGCACAACACGTTTTGCACGTCAGCCCGCAAAGAACAGGTTGGCTTCTTTCACGATGTCGCGTCCTGGCAGCAGTTCCCCGCGCGGAAAGCATGCCAGCGCGGCGATGCGCGGCGCATGGCTCGCGACCGAGATCTCGGTGACCGGAAACGCCAGGCCCTGTTCGGGGTCGTCGTTGCTGATCTGAACACCAAGTCGCGATACCCTCACTTCGCGGTTTCTGCAGGCCACGAATTCCTCAGTATTGCGGAGCGTGCTCTCGACGAAATCCAGGTAATCGTCGAGCGTGCCGAAACGCGTGCCACGCCCGGGTTGCCTGTCCAGTTCCTCCAACTCGGCCTGAAGTCGGGTTCGTTCCGCCTCGTCGTGCGCCGAACGTATGCGTCCATCGAGCACGCGTCGGCGCGTATCGTGCGCAAGCTGCGCCCGTTTCGCCTTGGTCATCTGACGTTGGACGAATACGGCGAGGTTCTTGAAGATGCAGCACTTCAGTGCCTCCCTGGCGTCGTCCTCGCTATGGCCGGGTGACATGACCTGGTGGTCGGAAAAACTGATGTGGGTCTGCAGCACGTCACGGCGAATCTGGTCACCGTCCAGGGCGACACCCAACCGGCGGGACTCGTTCATGCGCATGCACAGAAGGCCCCAGCATTCGGCCGCCATAGGCATCGCATTGAACAATTCGCGAACCTCGCGGCTGCTGCTGAACACCTCGCACATCTGTTCGGGGTTGGCGAAGAACGCATTCGTGCGGGCGTCGGACACGTAGGTGCTGCGGCTGCACCGTAGCGCAGCGGGCAGCAGGTCGACCATGCTCCCGATGTAGCCGAACGCGGCGACAATCGGTGCGCGCAGCCTCTCCTCGTAGCCCGGAATCAGTCGTATGCGTGGTTCAGTCTCATCGATGAGCAGATCCATCGCCTGTTCGATGCAGGGTTCACATTGGTCAGCAGGACCGATCTCCCCGCTGCCAGCGAAAGGGAGGCCCTTTAGCCGCCGAAAGGCTTCACGTAGCAGGCTCGTGTTCATACCCTCCCATCCTCGTCGGTCGATTGCACGTATTCAGACGATCGCAAACGCTACCGCTTGATGTTGGCCGGCGGCACGCCGAACGCGGCGCGTACCGACCCTTCGGCCACACAGCACCACGCTGCAGCTGAACGCTGTCGCTACGGTTGTCGAAGCAGCCGGCGCATATCCAGTGGGTCGACAGTCGGTAAACCCACAGGCATGTGCGGGGACGGCTGATGCCGGCGTCCAGTTAACAGGTGTCGTCGTGTCCGGGACATGCCTGGGACACCATCAATCGCGGCAGGACTCGGCGCTCACTGCGTCATGGTCCCGTCATCAATGTTTCACTTAAGTCTACTCCAGAGATCGGCACAAATGCCTAATGGCCCTGAAGATATTTGAATTGGCAACGTCAACGGACAGTCGACGTCTCCGCGCCAGAGCGGCGTGCGGATCGCGTTGGGATCAGCGGCGGGCGACCGGACTCGAGACGAGTCGCAGGTGCCGCCATACCACGCCGTCCACAACGAGGAAAATCAAAATAAGCGGTTGATTAATCGGATGAAACTTTGTCGAGCCGGCGCGCTTGGCCATGCCGGGTCCGTTTGGGTATTAGCGCATTAGCAACTATGAACACTCGAACAGGGACGACCAATGCGTTCTTCGCCCCGCATGGCGAACCCGCCACGTATCGTCAGGTCAACCGGGGAACCGGGCCGGGGCGTCATCCGATTCCGCGGGCAGTCACGGAGACGCGGGCTGCCCGGGGACTGGCAGGCGGCACTCCGCGGCCCGGGATCGCTGCATCACGTATGCGGCGATCCGCTCGCGGGTGGAACGCTCCTCGAACCCGAAGATGCCCATCCGGGTTCCCGGCACGACCGTCATGGGGGATTCAAGGAAACGCTCCAGTTGTTCCCGGCTCCAGACGATTCCGGAGTCACGCATCGCCCGGGTGTACTCATATCCCTGCGCGCTCCCGGCATGACGTCCCTCAACGCCGCAGAGATCGGGACCGTAAGCGTGCTGACCGAATCGATGGCAGCCGGTGCACTGGATGTGGAACAGGTAATCCCCGTCGTCGGCATGAACCGCGGCGGCGGCAAGAAATGTCAAGGCAGGCAACCAGCGGGCCGAGGGTCTATTCACTGGCATATGCGTCTTCCCGGCGCAGGCGGATGTCAAAACTCCCAGGTCTCATGGATCCTGGCCTTTGCCGGGATGATGGATAAAGCACGGTCGAAGATCCCCGGGCGGCACGCTTGCAAGAGAGGATCTCCGGCTCATCCCGTACCGCCGCCAACGCTTGTCAAGCGACACCCCGAATTTCTGCGCTCCCTGTCATCCTGGGCAAACAAGGTCATCAGCACGCTCGATTTCATCGCCGGATCTCGTCGGGAAGATCCCTATCCATCCTGGTTGCAAACGTAGTCGAACCGGAACCCACCCGACGCCCGCCGAGCCATCGCCAACGAGGGATTTGCCGTGCAGGACGCAAGACTGGATCGCTCGACATGGCTGCTCACAAGCGGGCAACCGAGCATCGCGGACATGGCCTGTTTTCGCGTTATCGCGATGTGCGATCAGGGTGACCAGTCGCTGGACGCCCACCCGGCAGTCCGACACTGAACCGCCCGAATCGACCGTCTGCCGGGACACGTCGCACCGCCCGGTTGAGCCGCGCGCGGTGCGCGCGCGGTCATCCGTTTATGCGGCTGTACGCGGGCTACCAGGACTTGTACGGCAGGAATTTCCCGTTCAACGTCAGCACAACGCGATCCCCGGCAGGGTTCTCTTCCTTTTCAATCGTCATCTTGTAGTCAATCGCCGACATGATGCCGTCGCCGAATTTCTCGTGGATGACTTCCTTGATCGTCTCGCCGTAGACGCCGACGATTTCGTACAGTCGGTATATCACCGGATCGGTCGGAACGATCTGGTCCCATTTCTTGTTCGGGAACTCGCCCAGTGTCGCTGCGACCTCGTTGTCGAGTCCCAATACGGCGCAAAGAGGTCCGGCATTTTCCGGCTCAAGGTGGTTCATGCCCAGGCAGGCCGAAACCACGTATTCGACGGACAAGCCCGCAGCAGCGGCCATCTGCTCCCAGGTCATGCCCTTTTCCTTCTTTGCCGCCAATATCGCCGTACGCATTTCACCTTTGTTCATACCCAGTCTCTCTCTGATCGTGTAAGGACAAACATCACCCGCGAGTCGTTCGGAGGCGAAAAAACACCACGAAAACGATAAGGATCCCTAGGGCCTGTTCACGCTACGCGAGGCGCCGCGAATGCGGGGTGCATTTCATGCACATGTACGAGCAGCAATGCCGGTGGGTGGGAAATCGACCCCATCCCTCAGGGTTGCGCCGCAAATTGCGTCACGCGGCATTGCCCGTCGTTCATTCAGGCTTCTCTCCTCGCGCCTTGCCTGCCGCGTTATGGGACAGCAACGCTGCACCTCGCGCAGTGTGAACAGGCCCAAACGCCTGTCGCAAAACTGGCAAATGCCGTCGGGACAAGGCGGAACCGGCCGAAAACGCACCATCTACATGGAGCAAATGAACCTTTCTGGTTGGTTTCCACACCGTGCCTGCGGTCTGCGCCATTTCGAGACGGGTTCTAGTCCTTTTTCCCGCCGGTGCGATGCAGCTCGCGCAAACCGTCACCCCAGTGCTTGCCGATGATTGACATCGCGCGCAGACCTTCATGGGTACCCGGCTCCATCGCCAGTTTGAGCATTCCGCCAAGCCCACCTTTGGACGGCGGCGCGGTCGCAATGTCGCGCGTAATATCGTGAACCGAGTCGGCCAGGCTGATGAGATGGCACTGAACATCGGGATGGTCGAGGATTCGCAGCAGACGCATCAGGCCTTCATTGCGTGTCAACCGATCGAGCAAGACCATGCCCTCGCTGAATGCACTGGCCATGCGCACGACCATATCGTCTGTGAGCGCATCTTGAGCAGCCGCGACGATCGACGCCAGTTCGACGAGTCGCTGAAGATCCTTAGCCGTAAAACTTTCGGATTGGTCCGGCGTATCTGTCTGTGTTGACATGGCTATGCTTCTTTAAAGTAAACCGCGAACACTGGTCCAGTACATCTTGTTGTAAGACATCTTGAACCAGTGCATGGACTTGTTGGCCGCTTTCAAATCCGGCGGGTTGTCGTAGTTGAACATCGCGTACGTTGCGCGATCATGTCCCGCCTCGATAAAGCAATACACTTTGCCGTCGTAATCGATCACCGGTGTGCCAATCTTGATGATCGAGGCAATATTCTCCGCAATCACCTCGGCTTGGAAATGCGCCGCTGATCCGGTCTTGCTGACCGGCAGGTTCGTGGTATCTCCGACCACGTACACGTTGTCGTAGCCCTCCATCCGCAACGTGTTGCGATCCGTCGGAATCCAGCCATCCCGGCCCAGCGCATTGTCTTCGACGACCTCCATGCCGTGGTGCTCTGGAATGGAAATAAGCAGGTCGTACTTGTACTCCGAGCCTTCCATGCTCTTCATGACCTTGTTCTGTGCATCGACCTCCTCGAGATTGAAGAGGGTCTCGATCTCGACGCCCATTCGATCAAACTCGGGCTTGGCCCATTTGGCCACGTTTTCGATGCTGTGCATCCGGTTTATCGGGTAGTGGTACTTGATGTTCACCTTGTCCCGTATGCCGCGATCCTTGAAGTAATCGTGCAGCGAGAACGTGACCTCGACAGGGGCGATGGGGCATTTGTGAGGTACTCCGACCACGATGCCAACGTTGCCACCCTTGAACTCGCGCAGGGCCTTGAACATCTTGATCGCGCCGGCCTCGGTGTAGAACGTCTCCGCACCTTCTTCGAGACCGGGGATCTTCTTCGGCATGATCCGCGACCCGGTTGCGATGACCAGGATGTCGTACTTATGCGTCTTCCCGGCCTGGGTGACGACCTGGTTCTTGTCGAGTTCGAACTTAGAGACCGGATCAACCTCGAAGGTGATGTTGCTTTCCAGCAGCGAGGCTTCATCGCGGTACAACTCGTCCGGCATCATCTGCCCGAACGCGACGTAGAGCAGGCCAGGCTGGTACATGTGCCGCTTGGAGGCCGACAGCAGGGTGATACTGGCTTTGTGAGCGCGGATCTCGTTCACAAGGCGCCGTGCGAGATTGTTGGCGATGATGGTACCGCCAGTACCCCCGCCGACGATAAGTATCTTCATCTCGTACTCCTGTTCTGACTTCCGGACCCCGGTCGATCGGGAAGGCTGGGTTGATGCTTTGCCCTACCTGGCCTTGCGAACCTTGATGTGCCAGACCTCGTCAATCTTCTCGCTACTGACCATTTCGTGCCCAATCTTGTTGACCCACTCCGGTACGTCGACAGCCGTACCATTGTCTGTCGACAACAGCTCGATCGTGTCGCCCACCTGCGCCTGTTTCATGTAGGTAATGAGCTCCATGAGGGGCCCTGGACAGTAGGTATTTCGCGCGTCCACCACCTTTTCTTCACTCATCAGCCCGCACTCCCGGCAGCACACATGCCGCACTAGAAAGAAACTATCCTGCCGCCTTCGGCGTCGTTCAAAAACTTGGTCAGGCCCGTTGCCGGACCCAACTCGTCGTCAAGATCCTCCGCGGTGATCTCGAGCAGGTCCATCGCCATTGAACAAGGCAGCAACTTCGCGTCTCCGAGATCGACCGCCTGCTGAAATAGCGTCTTGAACGCTGGTACGCCCTTCTTGTCGAGCAGTTTTCCGAATTCACCTTCGATCGGTGCAGCGTGGTCGCGGCCTTTGACGAAATATTCAAGCGCATTCATCGAGAAGAACACCGTGACCTGATCGCCGCAGGCTACGCTGACCGACGCCACCATTGCGGCCATCTGCAGCTTTTCGCGGGAACCACTCAAGCAAATGATGTTTGTCGCGTTGGACATCAATCCTCTCCCGGAGATGCATCCAAAACACTATCGCTCGTCACACGTGGATACTAGTGACAGGGAAAGCCTTCGGCGTGTCGCGTATCGTGCGCGGCGTTGTGCACCGCGTCGGCATTGACGAAACCCGCGGCGTAAACGATCGTCCCACCGAGCAGCATTGCACCGAAGAGCTGCAGTATCCTCGGTATGCTCAGGGAGCGAGTGGTTGATTCCTGGCGAATCGTGCCGGCGTCTTGGTTCATGTTCATTCCTCCAGGGTCAGTTCAGAAGTTCATCAGGTGGAAAAGGGTTCCGGGTCGCGCTGCCCCGTGAGGCCACTGCCGATGGCGCCATGGATGCGGCGGACCGACCAGGCGGACACCAAGCCAAGCGCGAGCCACAGCACAGCATTGGCGATGGCCGTCGCGCCGATAAACTGTCGCGCCAACAGTTCCAACGCGGCCGCCGCCTGTGGCGTCTGGTCGGGAAACATGACCCCCTCGGGATGCGGTGCACCGACCAGGTGCGGCACGATCAGCAGAACCGGTGCTGCCCAGCGCCAGGGTGAACGGCCGAAGAGCAGCCCGGCCAGGCCGGCCGCGGTACAGACCACTGCCAGGACCCACCACGACTGACGCGCCCCCAGCGCTCCCGCTGCCTGCAGCGGGATTTCCGGCGGCTGCCCGATTGCCGGAGCCAACCAGAACACGACGTAACCTCCCAATCCCCACGCCAGTCCGTACCACCATCGCCTCATGGCGGCCTCACCGCTTCCGAGGGCCAGCGACGCCATCATCGCGCCGATCAGCAACAACGCGAAACCGATCGCCGTCAGCGAATTGGACAACGCGGTAAACGCGGTGCGCTCGATGCCGTCCTTGGGTGCCCATGCCTCCTCTCCGCCGGCTGCATGGTGCTGCGCGGCCTGTACCGAGGGAATGAGCACTTGCGTCTCATCGGCCGCGGCCCGTTCGTACGCCTCGGCCGCCTTGATAATCGGCACGACCTGGAACGACTGCGCGACCGAAACCGCGATCCCGGCAACCACGCCCGCCAACAGTGCGTAGAAAACAATGTTTCGAAACAGCATGGCAACCCATCCTGTAGAAAAACGCTTCAGACCACTAGTGACATGGAAAGCCCTGAGCATGTCGGGTGTCGTGAGCGGCGTTGTGCACCGCGTCGGTATTCAGAAAGCCCGTGCCAAAGACGATGACGAAGCCCAGTGCCATCACACCCAGCAGCTGTACAGGGTTCGAGAACGTCAGCGCGCGCAGGAAGCGTCCTCGGGTCTCGGTTATTGACTGTGTCTGCATGTTTTTCTCGGTAACGAATTCAAAGGGTATGGGTTCGATCGGCAGAACCCGTCAGTACTCGCTGTCATGACCACGGTGATAACTGAACTTCTTGATGGCCAGCGCACAGGAACTGTCCAGGATGTAGCCGATGATCCCGATGACCAGCACCATGGCGGTCAGGTGATCGTAGGACAGTGTCTCCCGCGCATCGGCGATGGAATACCCTAGACCGGAGGTCACGCCGAGGAATTCGGCCGGTACCAATACGATCCAGGCAACACCCACTGCAGCGCGTATTCCGGTCAGGATGTCGAACGAAATCGCCGGCAGAATGATCTGGGTAAGCGTGTGCCATCGATTGGCGCCCAGGTTCTTCGCCACCTTGAACCATGCCGGGTCGACCTTGGCCAGGCCGGCCGCCGTGGAAAAGGCCACCGGCCAGACCGACGCGATCGCGAGCAGGAAAATGATCGCCCCGTCCCAGGAGATGAACACGATGACCGCAATCGGCTCCCAGGACAGCGGGCTAACCATTCTCAGCAGCTGGAACGGTGAGTTGCTCAACTCCCTGAACACCTTCACCCGACCGAGCAGGATCCCAAGCGGTATGCCAACCACGATCGCGATACTCAGCGCTATGCCGAGACGCAAACCACTGGATTTGATCGCATCGGGGATGGTGCCGTCGCTCCAGAGTTCCGGGAACGCACTGAACGTCGGCCCCGGACCAAAATCCGCGAAATTGGTGGTATCGGGGTTGATGTAAAGCAGGTATCCCCCGATCCACCAAAGGGCGAGCAAAATGGCGAGGCCCGCCACCCAATTGGTCAGGCGGCGGCTTCGCGCTTTCCACTGACTCGGTGTTTCAGCCACGCTGCCCCCTTACAGGACGAACAACTCTTCGCGGGTGTAGGGGTCGCCCGAGTGCGGCACGCTGGAGTCATTGCGCCACTTCGGGTGGGACTCGAGCGCGTTCTTGACGAAGTGGTAATTGACCAGGTCCTCGGCAACATGCGTTGGGTCCAGGTTGTCAAGAAACTTGGTGTCGCCGGTCAGCACCGAATCCTTCAGGTACCTTACGTTCAGCTCCGTTGCCGAGGGATACGGCCAGGCCTGGAAATTGATCCGGTCCTGACCCCATTCCGTGTGCTTGATGGCATGCGGATTTTTATAGTACGCCGCGTCGTAGTACATCATCGCGCGCTGCACGACCTCTTTCGGGAACGGATAGTACTTCTTGCCGTCACGCGACAGGATCTCGGCCATCTTCTCGCGGTTCTCACTGATGTAGATCTGCGCTTCGATGATCGCGTTGTGCACACCCTGCGCCCACTCGGCACGATCCGGGTCCATGACGTCTTCCTCGTGCATGGCGACAACGCAGCACGGATGCCCCTTCCAGACATCACCGGTAAAGCGCAGGATCTTGCCGCCTGCCTTGAGCTCACCCATCGCGGCGAATGGTTCCGCCACGCAGTAGCCGTCGATGGTCTTGGCTGCCAGTGCCGGCGGCATCGACGGTGGCGCCAACACCACCAGGTTGCATTCGTCAGGCGCCAGCTTCGCATCCTGTGGCCGGATCACCGGCTTGATGCCGGCCTGGCGCATCAGCTTCTGCGAGATGATGTTGTGGTTCGAGTACCAGTAAGGCACCGCGAACTGCTTGCCGCCAAGGTCGGCGGCGGTTGTGATCCCGGTGTCTTTGCCGACACAGATTGCGGAACCGTTGGTGTGGTCCCAGGCCGTCACCTTCACCGGGAAATTGGTGTTGTAGCGCATCGCCACCGGGATGGGTGCGAGCAAGTGGGTCAGGTTGAAGCGGTGTGCCGAAAACGCTTCCACCAGCGGCGACCAGCGGCGACCAGCCGCGGATCAGCGTCGGTGCCTCGGAATCGATACCCTGCTTCTTGAAGAAGCCCATCTCGTGGGCGGTAAGCAGCGCCGCCGCATCGGTAATTGGGATGTAGCCCAGGCGAATGGTCGGGTCCCACTTCTTATCCTCTGCCGCCAGCGAAGAATAAGGCACGGCCGCCGCGGCCGCCGCGGCAATCGAGCGCTGCAGAAAACTGCGGCGCGTTACGCCGCTGCCCAACACGTCCCTGAACAACGGGTCGGTCTGCACGACCAGGTTTGGATCGTCTACACCGTCACCGTACCTGTCGTAAATCTTTTTCATATCGTTGCTCATAACTCCTCCGGATTGCCTTTAGTCTAATGCTCGTACAAACCCCAACAGCACACTCAGACACCCCTTTAAACCATTACACTCTGCCTGGTCGGCATCGATGCTTCCTCGAAGATTTGCATCAGTTGTTTTCGATACTCCTGCACCGCCGGATCTTCACGGTCGCGCGGATCGTCAAGATCAATCTTTAAGTCGTGCACGATCTTTCCCGGCGACCCGGCCATGACCAGTGCCCGGTCAGCCATCAGGACCGCTTCGTCGATGTCATGGGTCACCATCACGATGTTGATGCCCAGCTTCTTTGCAATCTGCCGCACGTCTAGCTGAAGACTCGCGCGGGTGAACGCGTCCAGCGCAGAGAACGGTTCGTCGAGCAGCAGCATCTCGGGTTCCATCACCAGGGACCGGGCCAGCGCCACCCGCTGCTGCTGCCCACCGGACAGGTCCTGGGTATTCTTCTTGGC